>NZ_BOPB01000027.1 GCF_016863535.1 Micromonospora lutea | reverse complement strand
TCCGCCCACCACCAACCCCCCGCCGCCCGGTAACGGTGGCTGCTCGGTCAGCGTGAACCGCGCCGAGGACTGGAACGACCGGTTCAACACGACCTTCTCGGTCAGCGGCTCCAACAACTGGGTCGTCACCATCCGCACCAACGGCGGCCAGAGCCTGCAGAACAGCTGGAACGCCTCGATCAGCGGCAACAGCGGCACGATCACCGCACGCCCGAACGGCAACGGCAACAACTTCGGGATCACGCTCTGGAAGAACGGCAACAACACCACGCCCACCGCCACCTGCTCAACTGGCTGACCTGGGTGAACCAGGGTGGGGTGTCGGCGACTCGCCGGCACCCCACCGCTGTTGACAGCCGGGCGGATGGATTCGCGGCGGCCGCTGTCTCAGCCGGCGCGCCGGGAGCGGGCCAGCACGACCCCACCGATGAGCACGGCCGCCAGCCCCACCACCAGTGCCACATAGCCGCCGCCTCGTCCGTTGCCGGTGCCGATGCCGCTGTCCGAGGTGATCACGACCAGACCGCCGAGGGCCAGGCCGACAGCCCCCGCAGCCAGAGCGAGCGAGCCCCGACGCGTCTCACCCGCGCGGGGACGAGCGAGCGCCAGGCCGCCAACGAGCACACCCGCGAGTCCCAGCAGCGCGGCCACGGTCGATCCGAGTCGACCGGCGCTCATGGTCAGACCCTCGGCGGCGACCGGGTGGAACGCGGCGGGTACGGCGAGTCCGACCGCTCCGGACAGTGCGGCCACGGCGGTGGCGGGCACGAGGTCGACAATCGTCATGTTCTCTCCTCTGTGGTTGCCTCTGGGTGACTCCGATCCTGTCGCCGGGCGTGCCGGCGGTCATCCGGCCGACGCAGGCACTTGTCGCTGCCGCGGCCGGCATGACCTGCTGCCGCGTACGCCGTAGCGGGCCGCGCCAGTACCGCGTACGGGGTAGGCGGCAGTCGTCCGCGAGCAGGAGTCACCGGGCCGGCTGGGCCGGTTAGGGTGCGCGCATGGGCGAGCGGTGCGGGCGGATCCTCAGGCTCACTGCGATCAGGGACTGGGCTATTGCCGTCGGCGTGACGGTGGTGCTGCTCATCGCCGGACTGTCCGCAGCGCCTGTCACCACGGGAGCTGACCTGATCGGGTACGTCTGGTTGGTGACCGGCGGCCTGGCGTTGGTGGCACGCCGACGGGCTCCGGTCGCGGTGCTGGTGGTCACCGGCGGGTGTGCGGTGGGCCATCAGGCAGCCGGCATCGAGGTGCCCGCCGTCGCGTTCCTGTTCGCGGTGTACGCGGCCGTACGTGCCGGACATCGCGCGGTCACCGCCGTGGCGGCGGCCGTGGTGCTGGTCTCCCTTCCGCTTGCCGCCCTGGTCCTGCCGCCGGCACTGCCCGTCGGCGAAGCGCTCGCGCGCGCTCGCGACGCGCTCGAAGTGGCCTGGCTGATTGCTGCCGGTGCCGCGGGTGAGGCGCTCCGGCAGGCCGAGCGGCGCGCGGAGGAGGCCGAGCGCACCCGGGAGGAGACGGCGTTGCGCCGTGCCGACGAGGAGCGGCTGCACATCGCGCGGGAACTGCATGATTCCCTCACCCACCAGATTTCGATCATCAAGGTGCAGGCCGAGGTCGCCGTGCACCTGGCCAGCAGGCGGGGTGAGCCGGTACCGGAGGCTCTGGTGGCCATCCGAGAGGCCAGCCGTGCGGCGACCCGGGAGTTGCGCGCGACCCTGGAGACGTTGCGCGCCGACGGCACCACCACGTTGCCCGGACTCGACCATCTCCCGGATCTGGTGCGGCGCGCCCGGATGGCCGGTGTGGACGCGACGTTGACGATCGACGGACAACGGTCGGCCGTGCCGGACGCCGTGGATCTCGCCGCCTACCGAATCGTGCAGGAAGCACTCACCAACATCACCCGTCACGCGTCCGCCGCCACGGCGTCGGTCCGGATCGACTACCGGCCGGGTGTCCTCGCGATCCGGGTCGACGACGACGGTGACGGTGATGCGGCGCCGGGCGGAGCCACGGCAGCGGGCGTCGGACTGCTCGGGATGCGGGAACGCGTCGCGGCTCTCGGTGGCCTGCTGCGCGCGGAGGCGCGTGACGGGGGCGGGTTCACCGTCCACGCCGAACTTCCGATGGGCGTGACGGCATGATCCGCGTCCTGCTGGTCGACGACCAACCGCTGCTGCGCAGCGGATTCCGCGCGTTGCTTGACATCGAGGACGACATCGAGGTGGTGGCCGAGGCCGCCGACGGTCAGCAGGCGCTGACCCTGGCCCGGGAACACCTGCCCGACATCGCGCTCGTCGACATCCAGATGCCGGTCATGGACGGCATCGAGACGACCCGGCGCATCGCTGCGGATCCGACTCTGGCCGGCGTACACGTGGTCATCCTGACCAACTACGGTCTCGACGAACACGTGTTCCACGCGCTGCGTGCCGGTGCCGCCGGCTTCCTCGTCAAGGACATCGAGCCGGCGGATCTGGTGCACGGCGTCCGGGTGGCGGCTCGCGGCGACGCCCTGCTCGCACCGTCAATCACTCGCAAGCTGATCGATCGGTACGTCACCGAGCCAATGCGGGTGCAGACCGGTGCGCGATTGAAGGAGTTGACCAACCGCGAACGGGAGACGGTCGTCCTGCTCGCGCAGGGTCTGTCCAACGACCAGATCGCCGAACGCATGGTGATCAGCCCACTGACCGCGAAGACCCACATCAACCGGGCGATGACGAAACTCCATGTCCGTGACCGAGCGCAACTCGTGGTCATCGCCTACGAGTCCGGCCTGGTCACGGCGCGCGGTCGGTGACCTCGACGGCCCACCGGAGCGGCGGGGTGCGCGCGGTGGTGCTGTGGCTTGCGGTACGGCAGACTCAGCGGATCCTGCGTCACGAGCCCGATGGTGGGTCCGTGGCGGCGTCGGCGGGCGGAGGTGTGACGTGCGGATCGCGTTGTTCGTGACGTGCCTGGCGGACACCCTGTTTCCCGAGGCGGCGAAGGCGACGGTGCGGTTGCTGGAGCGGTTGGGTCACGAGGTGGTGTTCCCACCGGGGCAGACATGTTGTGGGCAGATGCATGTCAACACCGGGTACCAGGCGCAGGCGGTGCCGCTGGTGCGTCGGCATGCACGGGTATTCGATCCCTACGACGTGATCGTGGCACCGTCGGCATCGTGTGTCGGGTCGGTACGGCACCAGCACGCGATGGTGGCACGGCGGGCCGGTGACGTCCGGTTGGCCTCCCGGGCGGAGTCGGTGGCGGGACGGACCTACGAGTTGTCCGAGCTGCTGGTCGACGTGCTCGGGGTGACCGACGTGGGTGCGTACTTCCCGCATCGGGTGACCTATCACCCGACGTGTCATGCCCTGCGGATGCTGCGGGTGGGGGACCGGCCGGTACGGCTGCTGCGCGCGGTGCGTGGGCTGGATCTGGTGGAGCTGCCGGCGGCGGAGCAGTGCTGCGGGTTCGGGGGGACCTTCGCGGTGAAGAACGCCGACACGTCGACGGCGATGTTGGCGGACAAGATGCGCCACGTGCTGTCCACCGGCGCCGATGTCTGCACGGCGGGCGACTCGTCGTGCCTGATGCACATCGGTGGCGGGTTGTCACGGCTGAGAAGCGGAGTGCGCACGGTGCACCTGGCGCAGATCCTGGCGTCGACCGAGCGGGATCGCGCCGTGCACGAGCGGGCGGAGCTGGTGGTGCGGTCGTGACGCGGACCTTCCTCGGCATGCCGGCGACCGCACCGAAAGGCGTCGGGCAGCTGCGTGGCGCGGAGCCCTTCCCGGCTGCCGCCCGGCGGGCGCTGGCGGACGCACAGTTGCGCCGTAACCTCGGGCACGCCACGGCGACGATCCGGGCGAAGTCGGGCGCGGTGATCGGCGAGGTGCCGGACTGGGAGCAGTTGCGGGCGGCCGGTTCGGCGATCAAGGCCGACGTGTTGGCCCGGCTGCCGGAGCTGCTGGAGCAGTTGGAGGCGCAGGTGACCGCGGCCGGAGGTGTGGTGCACTGGGCCGCCGACGCCAACGAGGCGAACGCGATCGTCGTCGACCTGGTCCGTGCCACCGGCAGCGACCGGGTGATCAAGGTCAAGTCGATGGCGACGCAGGAGATCGGCCTCAACGAGGCCTTCGAATCCGCGGGAATCGTGCCGGTGGAGACCGATCTGGCTGAACTCATCGTGCAGCTCGGCGACGATCGGCCGAGTCACATCCTGGTGCCGGCCATTCACCGTAACCGGGCCGAGATCCGGGAGATCTTCCTGCGGGCGATGCCGGGAGTGGATCCGGCCTTGACCGACGAGCCAGCGGTCCTGGCCGCCGCGGCGCGTCGCTTTCTGCGGCAGGCGTTCCTGTCCACGCCGGTGGCGGTGTCCGGGGCGAACTTCGCCGTGGCGGAAACGGGCACCCTCGCCGTGGTGGAGTCCGAGGGCAACGGTCGGATGTGTCTGACCCTGCCGGAGACGCTGATCACCGTGATGGGCGTGGAGAAGGTGGTGCCGGCCTGGCGGGACCTGGACGTGTTCCTGCAACTGCTGCCCCGAGCCTCGACCGGGGAGCGGATGAATCCGTACACCTCGATGTGGACCGGGGTCACCCCGGGCGACGGGCCGCAGGAGTTTCATCTGGTGCTGCTGGACAACGGCCGCAGCGCGGTGCTCGCCGACGAGGTGGGTCGGCAGGCGCTGCACTGCATCCGCTGCTCGGCCTGCCTGAACGTCTGCCCGGTCTACGAGCGCACCGGCGGGCACGCGTACGGGTCGGTCTACCCGGGGCCGATCGGCGCGGTGCTGTCTCCGCAGTTGACCGGGGTGGCCGACAACGCTTCGCTGCCGTACGCGTCATCGCTCTGCGGGGCCTGCTACGACGCCTGCCCGGTGAAGATCAACATTCCGGAGCTGCTGGTGCACCTGCGTGACCAGGCGCCGCATCCACCCGGTGAGTCGGCCGTGATGGCCGCCGCCGCGTACGCCATGGACCACCCGGCACTGTTCGCGGCGGCGCAGCGCGCGACGCGACTCCGCCGGCTGACTGGTCGGCGCGGCCAGGCTCTGCCGCCGCCGCTGTCCGGCTGGACCGCCGGCCGCGACCTGCCCGACCCGCCCACGCAGACCTTCCGGCAGTGGTGGGCGAGCCGGTGACCGCCCGGGAGGTGATCCTCGCCCGGCTACGCGCCGCCCTCGACACCGCCGCACCGCTCCCGGTCGAGGTACCGCGCGACTACCGGCGTGACGGCCCGGCCGACCTCGATCGGCTGGTCGACCGGCTCACCGACTACCGCGCCCACGTGCACCAGGTCGCCGAGGCGGAGGTCGCCGACACCATCGCCGGCATCGTGCCGGCCGCCGCGAGCATCGTCGTGCCACCGGGACTACCGCCGGCCTGGCTGCCCCCGACCGTGACGGTCCTACCCGACGACGACCTGGACAATGCCCGGATCGCCGCCGCCGACGCTGTCGTCACCGCCGCCGCCGTCGCCATCGCGGACACCGGCACCGTCGTGCTCGACGGCTCATCCGATCAGGGACGCCGGGTGCTCAGCCTCCTGCCGGACCTGCACATCTGCGTGGTCCACACCGCCCAGGTCGTGGCCACGGTGCCGGCGGCGCTCGCCCGACTCACCCCGCGCCGACCGCTGACCTGGATCAGCGGACCGTCCGCCACCAGCGACATCGAACTCACCCGGGTCGAGGGCGTACACGGCCCCCGCACCCTGCACGTCATCCTGCTGCCCTGAGCGATCGGCGGCGCGCCGGGCGGCGACGGGCACGTGGCGTGTCGGACCGGCGTGGCAGGATCGTGTGGGTGACCAGCAGATCCACCCCAGAGCAGCGACTTGACGATCTCGCCCGGCTACGCCGGGTGCGAGACCGCATCGACCGGGAGTACACGCAGCCGCTGGATGTCGAGGCGCTCGCCCGTGGAGTCAACATGTCGGCCGGGCACCTCAGCCGCCAGTTCCGGCTGGCCTACGGCGAGTCTCCGTACGCCTACCTCATGACCCGACGCATCGAGCGCGCCATGGCGCTGCTGCGCCGGGGCGACCTCAGTGTCACCGACGTCTGTTTTGAGGTCGGTTGCTCGTCACTGGGCACCTTCAGCACCCGTTTCACCGAGCTGGTCGGCGTCTCGCCCAGCGGCTACCGCCGCGACGCGGCCCGCGCGACGAAGGGAATCCCCTCCTGCGTGGTGAAACAGGTGACCAGACCGGTCAGGAATCGAGAAGCAGCGCCCGCGCGCCATCGTTAGCGTGGCCGTCATGAACATCGCCATTCACGCCACCTTCCTCCCGCACACCGACCCGGACGCCGCGCTGGCCTTCTACCGGGATCTCCTCGGGTTCGAGGTCCGCAACGACGTCGATTTCCAGGGAATGCGCTGGATCACCGTCGGTCCGCCCGGTCAACCCGACACCTCCATCGTGCTGCATCCACCGGCCGCCGACCCCGGCGTGACCGACGAGGAACGCCGGACCATCACCGAGATGATGGCCAAGGGCACCTACGCCGCGATCGTGCTGGCCACGCCCGACGTCGACGGCGTCTTCGAGCGGTTGCAGGCCGGTGACACCGAGATCGTGCAGGAGCCGATCGACCAGCCGTACGGAGTCCGTGACTGCGCCGTCCGGGACGCGGCCGGCAACATGATTCGAATTCAGGAAGTGCGATGAGCTCAGACAACCGGGCGACGGCACCGCACGCCGCCGACAGCCATGATCTGATCCGGGTGCAGGGCGCCCGCGAGAACAACCTCAAGGACGTCACCGTCGAGCTGCCGAAGCGCCGGCTGACGGTCTTCACCGGCGTCTCGGGTTCGGGCAAGAGTTCGCTGGTGTTCAGCACGATCGCGGCCGAGTCGCAGCGGCTGATCAACGAGACGTACAGCGCGTTCATCCAGGGCTTCATGCCGACGCTGGGCCGGCCGGAGGTCGACGTCCTCGACGGGCTGACCACCGCGATCATCGTCGACCAGGAGCGGATGGCCGCGAACCCGCGGTCCACCGTCGGCACCGCCACCGACGCCAACGCCATGCTGCGGATCCTGTTCAGCCGGCTCGGCCAGCCGCACATCGGTTCTCCCCAGGCGTTCTCCTTCAACGTCGCCTCGATCAGCGGCGCTGGCGCGGTGACCATCGAACGGGGTGGCACCACGACGAAGGAACGGCGGAGCTTCAGCATCACCGGTGGCATGTGCCCGCGCTGCGAGGGCACCGGGCGGGTGACGGACATCGACCTGACCGCGTTGTACGACGACAGCAAGTCGCTCAACGATGGCGCACTCACGGTGCCCGGTTACAGCATGGACGGGTGGTACGGCCGGATCTACCGCGGCTGCGGCTTCTTCGACCCGGACAAACCAATCCGCAAGTACACCAAGAAGGAGCTGCACGACCTGCTCCACAAAGAACCAACCAAGATCAAGGTCGACGGGATCAACCTGACCTACTCGGGGCTGATCCCACAGATCCAGAAGTCGTTCCTGTCCAAGGACGTCGAGGCGATGCAGCCGCACATCCGCGCCTTCGTGGAGCGGGCGGTCACGTTCACCGTCTGCCCCGACTGTGGCGGCACCCGGCTGAGTGAGGCGGCCCGGTCATCCAAGATCAAGGGGGTCAGCATCGCCGACGCCTGCGCGATGCAGATCAGCGATCTCGCCGAGTGGGTACGCGGCCTGCGTGAGCCCTCCGTGGCGCCGCTGCTGGCGTCGTTGCAGCACACCCTCGACTCCTTCGTCGAGATCGGGCTCGGCTACCTCAGCCTGGACCGGCCGTCCGGGACGTTGTCCGGCGGCGAGGCGCAGCGCACCAAGATGATCCGCCACCTCGGCTCGTCGCTGACCGACGTCACCTACGTCTTCGACGAGCCCACCATCGGGCTGCACCCGCACGACATCCAGCAGATGAACCGCCTGCTGCTGCGGCTGCGGGACAAGGGCAACACCGTGCTCGTCGTGGAGCACAAGCCGGAGATGATCGCCATCGCCGATCACGTCGTCGACCTCGGCCCCGGGGCCGGCACGGCGGGGGGCACCGTCTGTTTCGAGGGCACCGTCGAGGGACTGCGGTCCAGCGGTACGCTCACCGGCCGGCATCTCGACGACCGGGCCACCCTCAAGAAGTCGGTGCGTACGCCCACCGGAAAGCTGCCGATCCGTAAGGCCTCGACGCACAATCTGCGCGACGTCGACGTCGACATCCCGCTCGGGGTGCTGGTCGTGGTCACCGGCGTCGCCGGCTCGGGCAAGAGTTCCCTCGTGCACGGGTCGATTCCGGTGGACGCCGGGGTGGTGTCGATCGACCAGGGCGCGATTCGCGGCTCACGGCGGAGCAACCCGGCGACGTACACCGGACTGCTCGACCCGATCCGTAAGGCGTTCGCGAAGGCCAACGGCGTGAAGCCGGCGCTGTTCAGCGCCAACTCCGAAGGCGCGTGCCCCAACTGCAACGGTGCCGGCGTCATCTACACGGACCTGGCGATGATGGCCGGCGTCGCGACGATGTGCGAGGAGTGCGAGGGCAAACGGTTCCAGGCATCCGTGTTGGAGTACCACTTCGGCGGCCGGGACATCGCCGAGGTGCTCGCGATGCCGGTCAGCGAGGCCGAGGCGTTCTTCGGGTCCGGCGAGGCGCGTACGCCCGCCGCGCACCGTATCCTCCACCGGCTCTCCGAGGTCGGGCTCGGCTACCTCAGCCTCGGCCAACCGCTCACCACGCTCTCCGGCGGCGAGCGGCAGCGGCTCAAGTTGGCCACCCACATGTCCGAGCAGAGCGGGGTCTACGTGCTCGACGAGCCGACCACCGGATTGCACCTCGCCGACGTCGAGCACCTGCTCGGCCTGCTCGACCGGCTGGTCGATTCCGGCAAGTCGGTCATCGTGATCGAGCACCATCAGGCGGTCATGGCGCACGCCGACTGGATCATCGACCTGGGGCCGGGCGCCGGCCACGATGGCGGCCGGATCGTCTTCGAGGGCACTCCCGCCGACCTCGTCGCCGCCCGGTCGACCCTCACCGGCGAGCATCTCGCCGACTACGTGGGTGCTTGAGCGTAGCCAGAAACGTACACCGGGTCGGGTGGCCCAGGGTGATGATCAGCACCGCCGGCTGGAACCTACCCTCTCCGGAGGGTAGGTTCGTGCCGGTCGTCGAGGTGCGGCGAGTTGAACAAGCCGAGCGCGGCCATCCACGGCAGCCTCGCCGGCACCCTCACCGCAGGCCACTGATGCCACTCAGGGCACGTCCGATGGTCCTGCCGGAGCCGGTGTCCCGATCAGCCCAGCTTCTCGGCGAGAAACGCCTCCCAGCTACGGCTGCCGACAGTTACGCCGTCGACGGTGAGGTTGTCTCCGTTGCGGTATGCCCGGCCGACCGCGCCGGGCACCGGCACCGGTAGGAAGGGCCGGCGCCGCCCGCGGGCCGCGAGGTAACTGCGGACCAGGTCGGCCATCGGGTAGACCCGTGGACCCGCCAGCTCCGGCACGAGGCCGGACGGGGTGCCCTGGACCAGGTCGACCAGCCGGTCGGCGACGTCCCGGGAGTCGACCGGCTGGAACCGGACCACCTTCGGGTTGGGCACGATCGGCATGGCACCCATCTTCTGCACGACGGTGAAAACCAGGTCGTGGAACTGCGCGGCCCGCAGCGTCGTCCACGGTACGCCGGATTCGCTGACCGCCCGTTCGGCGTCGTGTTTGGCCTTGAAGTAGCCGATCGGGACTCGACCGGCGCCGATGACCGAGATGTAGACGAGGTGCCGCACTCCGGCTCGGGTGGCGGCCCGCACCAGATTCGCGGTGGCCCGGTCGTCGCCCTTCGGGCCGCCTGCCAGGTGCAGCACCGTGTGGACACCGTCCACGGCGGACGCGATGCCCTCGTCGGCGAGCAGGTCACCGGTCACGTACTCGACACCGTCACCGCTCCGGTGGCTCGTGCGGCTGAGCACTCTGAGGCGCCGTCCGGCCGCGCGTAGGCGAGGCAGGACATGACCGCCGAGGGTGCCGGTGCCGCCGGTGACCAGGACAGGGGCGTTCGTCGCCGCGTCGTTCATGGCTTCTCCGTTCGGATGGGTTCAGCTCTTCGACCCCGCCCGGCCGCCGATCGTGACACCACCGGACGGTCGTCACGTGGTGTTCACCGGGTTTCCGACGCGATGACATCTGTTGATCGAGATGTTTGCAAGAATGCTTCATGTCCCCTGCCACGCCCCCAAGCCGGGTTCCCCCACCCGCCGTTGCAGGAGACAGTCAGGAGTCGCCCCCGTGGCTCACCTACGCAAGGTCGCCGTCGTCTCGGTGATCGCCGTCGTCCTGTCCGTCGTGTTCGTTCCGTCGGCGGCCCACGCCACCCCGCCCAACATCCCCTCGTACAGCACGGCGGTGAGCCGGTTGAACTCGCTCACCGTCGCGGCCGAGTCCCACCAGTCCAGCTACAGCCGCGACCTGTTCCCGCACTGGATCACGGTCACCGGCACCTGCAACACGCGGGAGCAGGTGCTCAAGCGCGACGGCAGCAACGTCGTCGTCGACTCCAACTGTTATCCGACGTCCGGGTCCTGGTACAGCCCGTACGACGGGGTGACCCGGACAAACCCGTCGGAGATCTCCATCGACCACGTGGTGCCGCTCGCCGAGGCATGGCGGTCCGGAGCGTGGTCCTGGACCACCGCGCAACGTCGGACCTACGCCAACGACCTGGGCGGCCCGGAACTGTGGGCGGTGACCGGCAGCGTCAACTCGTCCAAGGGTGACAAGGACCCGGCCGCCTGGAAGCCGCCGCGCGCGGCGTTCCACTGCACCTATGCCCGGGCCTGGATCCAGGTGAAGTGGTACTACGGCCTCACCGTCAACAGCGCGGAGAAGTCGGCCCTGACCACCATGCTCAACACCTGCTGATTCTGCGGCACCGGGTGCCCGGGGGGCGTGACGTCGACGACGTCACGCCCCCGTTGCTGTGCTCGTGCGGGGCGAATCGTTCGGCGTCGGCGTCCGTTGGTACGCGACGAGGTCTTGACACTCGCCAGCATGCAACGTGCAATATATTGCATGTCACTCGACGAGTTCGACCGTTATCCGTTGCTCTTCGGCCCCAGCCCGATCCACCCGTTGGATCGGCTCAGCCGTCACCTGGGCGGTGCCCGCATCTGGGCCAAACGGGAGGACTGCAACAGTGGCCTGGCCTTTGGCGGAAACAAGACCCGCAAGCTGGAGTACCTGCTGCCCGACGCCCTCGCTCGCGGCGCGGACACCCTGGTCAGCATCGGCGGCGTGCAGTCCAATCACACCCGGCAGGTGGCCGCCGTCGCGGCCCGGGCCGGCCTGAAGGCCGTCCTGGTGCAGGAGAGCTGGGTGGACTGGCCCGATCCGGTCAACGACAAGGTCGGCAACATCCTGCTGTCGCGGGTGATGGGTGCCGAGGTGCGCCTCGGACGGGAGGGGTTCGGCATCGGCATCAAGGAGAGCTGGCAACGGGCGGTGGAGGAGGTCCGGGCCGGTGGTGGCGTACCGTACGCGATCCCCGCCGGGGCGTCCGACCATCCGCTGGGCGGACTCGGCTTCGCCAACTGGGCCTACGAGGTCCAGCAGCAGGAACGGGAGCTGGGAATCTTCTTCGACACCATCGTGGTGTGCAGCGTCACCGGCAGCACCCACGCCGGGATGATCGCCGGCTTCGCCGGCCAGGACCGCCCCCGGCGGGTGCTCGGCATCGATGCCTCGGCGAAGCTCGACGAGACCCGGGCCCAGGTGGAGAAGATCGCCCGCAACACCGCCGAACTCATCGGTCTGCCGCGGGACCTGCGCGACGACGAGATCACCGTCCTGCCGGGCTGGGCGGGGGACCGGTACGGCATCCCGGTGCAGTCCACCCTGGATGCGATCCGGCTCACCGGCGAGCTGGAAGGCATGATCATCGACCCGGTGTACGAGGGCAAGTCGATGGCAGGACTGATCGACCTCGTCCGTACCCGTGACATCCCCGCCGACGCCACCGTCCTCTACGCCCATCTGGGTGGCCAACCCGCCCTGAACGCCTACCACACGCTCTTCGCCTGAGCGGCCCCTCACTGACCGAGGCCGGGCAACTGCGGCCGGTTACGATTCTCATCGTCGACTTGACGAGGAAGGAAAACGTCGATGACCAGCAGTTCTCAGCCCAGCGGGGCCGCCGAGGTGTTCGAGGAGGCCGCGCCGAGCTATGACCGCACCGGCGTCTCCTTCTTCGGTCCGTTCGGCGCCGAACTCGTCCGGCAGGCCGACCTCCGGCCGGGTGAGCGCGTGCTCGACGTCGGGTGCGGCCGCGGCGCGGTCCTCTTCCCGGCCGCGCACGCCGTCGGCCCGACCGGGCACGTCACCGGCATCGACCTCGCTCCCGCGATGATCGCGCTCACCGCCGAAGACGTCGCACGCGCCGGTCTGGACCACGTCGACGTCCGGGTCGACGACGCCCAGCAGCCCGACTTCCCACCCCGCAGCTTCGACGCCGTCCTGGCCGGGCTGGTCGTCTTCCTGCTGCCCGAGCCCCAGCAGGCACTGCGGGCCTACGCCCGGCTGGTCCGGCCGTCCGGTCGCGTGGTGATCAGCACCTTCGGCGTTCAGGACCCGGCCTTCGTCGCCGCCACGGATGCCCTGGCCGCGCATCTGCCGACCGAGGAGCCACGACCCACCCGCCCGGCGGGTCCGTTCGCCGACGAGCAGGCGATCACCGCCACCATGACCGGCGCGGGTCTGGCCGTCACCTCGATCGTCGAGCATCGGGTCGAGAGCCGGTTCGACGACGCGGACCACTGGATGCGATGGATGTGGTCACACGGCGCACGGGCCCTGCTGCGACACCTACCGACGGACCGGCTGCCCGCCGCGACGGCCGACGCCGCCGCAGCGCTGGAAGCCGCCCGCGTTCCTGGCGGCGGGCTCCGTCTGACCACCGAGATCCGGATCACCGTGGCGGTGCCCGTCGAGCCACCCGGCCCTCCGCACGCCTGACCGGTCACCTCGCGCTGTGGCAGGTCCGCGACCGTGATCCGACCTTGCCCACCCGGCCGGGCGGATCCCGCTCGGCTGCCGCACTGGTCGCCTTCCTGCCGCGTCAGCCACCGGTGAGGCGATCGGCGCGGGCGTTGAGGTAGCGCTGCTGCGCCAGGTTGACGGCCTGGGCGGCGGCGGTCCGATACGCGGCCTGGGCCGCTGCCGGGTCGCCGCGCCGCTCCAGCAGATGCGCGCGTACCGCAGACAACCTCGGATCCCGTGCCAGCCGCCCGTCGGTGGCCACCGTGTCGACCAGCGCCAGTCCCGCGTCGGGACCATCCGTCATGGCCACCGCGACCGCACGGTTCAGCGTGACCAGGGGATTGGCGTCCATCGCGGTCAACACCTCGTACAACGCCGCGATCTGCGACCAGTCGGTCTCGTCCGGGCCGGGTGCCTCGTCGTGCAGCGCGGCGACGGCGGCCTGCACCTGGTACGGCCCGGGCGGCCCCCGGCGCAGCGCCTCGACCAGCAGCGCCGAGCCCTCGGTTATCTGATCGGCGCGCCAGCGCGAACGGTCCTGTTCGCCCATCGGCACCAGTTCGCCGTGCGGCCCGACGCGTGCCGGCGCACGGGCGTCGGTGAGCAGCAGCAACGCGAGCAGGCCGGTGACCTCCGCGGCGTCGGGCAGCACCCGATGCAGCAGTCGGGTCAGGCGGATCGCCTCGGCGCACAGATCGGCGCGGAGCAGCCCCGGCCCGAAGGTGCTCGCGTACCCCTCGTTGAAGATCAGGTAGAGCACCCGGAGCACGACCGTGAGACGCGCCGGGACGTCGACCGGCGCGGGCATCGCGAAGGGCAGGCCGCTGTCGCGGATCCGTTGCTTGCCCCGGGTGATCCGCCGGGTCATGGTCTGCTCCGGCACCAGGAACGCCCGGGCCACTTCGGCCGTGCTCAACCCACCCACCGCCCGCAGGGTCAACGCGATCTGCGTGGCCGCAGGCAGCGACGGATGGCAGCACAGGAACAACAGGATCAGCGTGTCGTCGGAGTCCGCCGCGCGTTCACCGGACGGTGGCAGCCGCCACTCGGCCAACACCCGCCGGCCGACGACGTCCTCCCGGTGCCGTCGCGCCTGCTCGGCACGGAGCAGGTCGGTCAGCCGCCGGGACGCCACCGTGATCAGCCAGGCGCGCGGCTTTGCCGGCACCCCGTCCCGAGGCCAGCCGGTGGCCGCGGCGATCAACGCCTCCTGGGTGGCGTCCTCGGCGGTGTCGAAATGGCCGTAGCGGCGTACGAGCGCGCCGAGGACCTGCGGCGTCAGCCGGCGCAGCAGGTCCTCGACGGTCGGTTCATCCATCAGGCGAGGTCGTCGACACCCTCGGCGACCGGGCGGACATCGACGTACTCACCGGGGTTGTCGGGGTTGACCAGGGTGGCGGCGATCTCGACAGCCCGATCGAAGCTGGCGCACTCGACCACCGTGTACCCGGCGAGGACCTCCTGCGTCTCCGGGTACGGCCCATCGGTGATCATGGGCGTGCCGTCGCGCAGTTGGACCCGGCGGGCGTGCACCGGCGCGGTGAGGCCCTGGGCGTCCACCAGCTCACCGGCGTCGGCGAGGTCCTGGTGCACCTTGCCCATGTGCGCGTGCATCGCGGCGACCTGCTCGGCCGTCATGGCTGGCCGGTCGGAGCTGTGCCCGGCCATCGCGTCGTAGTCCCGCTGCGAGCCGTACAACATGATCATGTATTTCACGGGTGTCTCCCTCTCACGTCCGCCACCATCCCGGTGCCGGTTCACCAGGGACGTCGGAGCCGGACGTCTGTTCCGGACACGGGCCACCGCACCGCTGCCGAGCATAGAGCGACCGGCGATAGGGCTGGCGGGGCTGCGGCACGCTCTTCGGGAAACCCGTTCGTGGCGCCCGGCAACTGAACCGGACGGGGCGGGAAGGCGTACCTGACGGCAACGGGCGTGACAGTCGTACCGTCGGGGTACTTCAACGGCGATGTCGAGGCAGGAGGAACAGGTGGCGGCAGGTGGGCGTGGACGACGTCGGGGCAGGCTCGCCGGCCTGGCGGTGGCGTTGGTGGCAGGGGCCGCCTGCATGCTGGAACCGGTGGGTGGCCCGGCCGACCCGACCGGTCAACGGGAGCCGGCCACACCGACGGGCGAGGTGACCCGCGCCGACGGCACCGACACGGTGGAGGAGTTCCGGCAGGACATGGCCGACGCGCAGCGGCTCGCCGAGCTGTACTGGGCCGACCAGTTCCAGGCGTCGGGTCGGTCCTTTCGGCCGATCCGGCAGGTCATCCCGTACCAGCGCGACGGTGAGGTCTCCTGCGGTGGCCAGGAGGTGCCCCGCAACAACGCCGTCTACTGCACCGTCAGCGACTTCATCGCGTACGACATCAACTGGTCCTTCGGAGCCTTCCGCCAGATCGGTGACGCATTCGTGTTCTACCTGCTCGGTCACGAGTACGCGCACGGCATCCAGACCCGGCTGGGCATCCGCTACACCTTCACCATCCAACAGGAGTTGCAGGCCGACTGCATGGCCGGGGCTTTCCTCGGTGACTCGGTGCGGGCCGGCCGGCTCACCCTCGAGGAGGGTGATCTCGACGAGTTCAACGAGGGGCTGCTGGCCGTCGGCGACGATTCCGGTCAACCGTGGTTCGCCGAGGGCTCGCACGGCACCCCCGAGCAGCGGGTCGAGGCGTTCTTCCGCGGCTACGAACGGTCCCTGTCCGCCTGCGGTCTCGGTTGAGATTGGTCACTGCGCCGGGCGTCGGGTCACGCCGGCTGGCAGGATTCACCGGTTGACCGAGCCTGAGGAGGATCCGGTGAGCAGCACGTATCCCGCCGCCGTGCTCTTCGACATGGACGGCACCCTGGTTGACAGCGAACGACTCTGGGACGTCGCCCTTGTCGAACTCGCGCAACGCTACGGCGGCAGCCTGTCGACCACCGCCCGGCGGGCGATCGTCGGCACGGGCATGGCCGACTCGATGCGCATCCTGCACGACGACCTGGGACAGCCGCACCGGGACCCGCAGGCCAGCGCGGAGTGGATCAACGGGCGGATCCTGGAGCTGTTCCGCACCGGGCTGCAGTGGCGGCCGGGGGCGCTGGCGCTGCTCGGCGCGGTGCGGCAGGCGCGGATCCCGACCGCCCTGGTCACCTCCAGCGGCCGGGCGCTGGTCGAGATCGCCCTGGACACCCTCGGCCGCGACAGCTTCGACGTGGTGGTCTGCGGTGACGAGGTCGACTCGGCCAAGCCGCACCCGGAGCCGTACCTGACGGCCGCCCGGCTGCTCGGGGTGCCGATCGACAGGTGCGTGGCGATCGAGGACTCGGCGACCGGGGTGGCCAGTGCGGTCGCCGCCGGGGCCGCGGTGCTGGCCGTACCCGCCGAGGTGCCACTGCCGCCGACCGACGGCGTACACCAGTTGGAAAGCCTGCTCTCGGCGGACCTGGAGCTGTTGAGCGGGCTGCTGGGACGCAGGACCGTCTGACACTGCTCCCGTCCCACCGGCCGGTCCGGTCCGACCGACCACCGGACGCGCCGCGAGCGGCCCCTGCCACCAATCGGTGACAGGGGCCGCTTGTGCGGTCGCCTCAGTCGTGGGCGATGGCGCCCAGCACGTTGATCCGGGCGGCCCGGATCGCCGGAAGCACCGCCGCCACCACCCCGACGATCGCGGCCAGGCCGAGGAAGACACCCATCTGACCCCACGGCAGGACCAGCCGGGTGATGCCCTCGTCGCGCAGGGCCTCCACCACCGCGGCACCCAGACCAGCGCCGACCACGACGCCGAGCAGCGCGCCGAACACCGAGATCACCACCGCCTCGACGGTGATCATCCCCATGGTCTGCGACCGGCGCAGGCCGATGGCGCGCAGCAGACCCAGCTCCCGGGTCCGCTCCAACACCGACAGGGCGAGGGTGTTGACGATGCCGAGCACCGCGATCACGATGGCCAGCGCCAGCAGGATCTGGATCATCTGGAGCAGCCCGTCGAGTTGACCTGCCTGCTCCTCGATGAACGCGTCCCGATCGGCCACCGACACCTCCGGGCTGTCCGCCAGGAGCGTCTCCACGCGGGGCAGCACGTCGGCCGCCCGCACTCCGGCATCCAACTGGATGTAGCCCTGAATGGGCTGCGGGATGGAGAAGTCACGCACCGCGTCGACCGGCAGTGTCACGCCGCCGAACAGCGGGGTGCTCTCGTAGATGCCGGTGACCGTGTAGGTGCGTTCCTCGCCGCGAGCCAGCTGCACCGGCACCGTCGAGCCGACTGACAGGCCACGCGACTCCGCCGCGTCGGAACTGACAAGCATCTGGCCCGGCCCCAGCCGGTCGATGTCGCCGGCCGTGGCGGTGAGACCGAACATCTGCGTGAGCGCGCTCGGCTCACTGCTGGCACCGACCCAGGTGGTCCGGCCGCCGACCATCGCCATGTCGCCGTACTCGCCGTCGACGAGGCGGACGCCCGGAATGGCCTTCACCTCGTCCAGCACCGCCGCGTCAAACGTCGGCGGGCGTGGACCGGACTGCGCCCCGGCGATCACCAGCTCGGCGCTGATGCTGTCCTGCGCCAGTCCGCTGATGCTGCTCTTGGCCGAATCCAGGATCACCGTGATGCCGGTGACCAGGGCGATGCCCACCATCAGCGCGGCGGCGGTGATCGCGGTACGGCGCGGGTTGCGACCGGAGTTGAGCCGGCCCAGCTTGCCCGGCACCCAGCCGGAGAAGACCGCACCCAGCGCCGCCACCACCGGACGACTGATCAGCGGCGTCAACAGCGCGACCCCGATGAACGAGAACAGCACGCCACCGAGAATGGTGGCCAGCGTGCTGTCACCCGCATGCCCGCCCAGGCCCAGGAAGAGCAGGGTGGCACCGATCGCGGTGACCAGCGCACCGCCGACTGTCACCTTGGTCAGCGGCCGATCCGGCGTCGCCACGTCCTGCATCGCCGCGATCGGTGGGATCCGCGCGGCCCGCAGCGCCGGCAGCAGCGCCGCCAGCACCGTGATCACCAGACCGACACCGAACGCGCCGATCACCGCCGACGCGGGCACCGCCACCCCGGCCAGGGCCAGCCCACCGGCGAGGTTGCCGAACAGGTACGCCAGCAGCGCGCCGATGCCGATGCCGGCAGCCAGGCCGAACACCGAGGCGATCAAGCCGACGGCCACCGCCTCCAGCACTACCGAGCCGATGATCTGCTTGCCGCTGGCCCCGACCGCCCGCAGCAACGCCAGCTCCCGGGTGCGCTGCGCCACGATGATCGAGAACGTGTTGAGGATCAGGAACGTGCCGACCAGCAGGGCCACCGCAGCGAAGCCGAGCAGAATCCGGTTGAAGAAGGACAGCCCCTCCTTCAGGCCGGCCGCGGCGTCGGCGGAGAGTTGCTCGCCGGTCTTGACCACGTAACCGTCGCCGACCGCCGCGGCCACGTCGTCGCGCAGTTGGTCGGCGGATACCCCGGCGGCGGCGGTGACCACGATGTTGCTGAACGAGTTCGGCGCACCGAGCATGAGCTGCTGCGCCACGGGCGTGGTGAACATGACCTCGTTGGCGCCACCGAGGGAGTCCCGGTCACCGCTGTAGCCGAAGATGCCGACGATGGTGAAATCCTTGCGCGGCTCCAGGGTGAGCACGCCCACCCGGTCGCCGAGCGCCACCCGGCCGGCGGTCGCCAACCCCTTGTTGATCACAATCTCGTCGTCGGCCTGCGGCTCCCGACCCTCCCGCAGCCGCACCAGGTCGCTCTCGCCGGTCCAGTTCCCACCCAACTGCGGCGGCCCGAACGAAGTGACGGCCTTGCCGTTGCTGCCGATCAACCGGGCTCCGTCGGCGGTGACCACACCGGTGGCCTCGGCCACCCCGTCCACCGCGCGCACCCGCTCCACCATCGCGGCCGGGAACGGAGTGGCCAGCTGCTCGCCCTCCATCTCACCGAGTTCCAGCTTCGGCTTGGCCGCGACGTTGACGTCGACCTCGGCGTACGCGTCGGCGAAGAGCGAATCGAAGGAGCGGCCCAGGGTGTCGGTGAGGACGAAGGCACCGGAGACGAACATGACGCCGAGCACCACGGCCAGACCGGACAGGATCAGCCGGATCTTGCGAGCCAGCAGACTCTTCAGTGTCGCCCGGAACATCAGCCGGTCACCTCGGCCGGCGTGTCGAGCTTCTTCATCGTGTCCAGCACCGTGTCGGCGGTGGGCTCGATCAGCTCCGAAACGATCTCACCGTCGGCGAGGAAGACCACCCGGTCGGCGTACGCGGCGGCCGTCGGGTCATGGGTGACCATGACGATGGTCTGCCCGTGCTGGCGGACCGAGCTGCGCAGGAAGTTCAACACCTCCGCGCCGGAGCGCGAGTCGAGGTTGCCGGTCGGCTCATCCGCGAAGATCACCTCGGGGCGGGCGACCAGGGCTCGGGCACACGCCACCCGCTGCTGCTGACCGCCGGACAACTGCGCCGGCCGATGGCCCAGCCGGTCCCGCAGACCCACCGTGTCGATCACCACGTCGTACCAGGCCGGATCCGGCTTGCGCCCGGCGATCGACAACGGGAGCAGGATGTTCTCCTTGGCGGTCAACGTCGGCAGCAGGTTGAACTGCTGGAAGATGAAGCCGACCTTGTCGCGGCGCAGCTTCGTCAGACCCGCGTCACCGAGCCCGGTGACCGTGGTCTCACCGATCGCCACGGTGCCCCGGGTCACCGAGTCCAACCCGGCCAGGCAGTGCATCAACGTCGACTTGCCGGAACCCGACGGGCCCATGATCGCCGTGAACCGTCCGCGCTCGAACTCCGCGCTGACCCCCCGCAGCGCGATGACCTGGGCCTCGCCGCTGCCGTACACCTTCCACACATCGCTCGCCCGGGCTGCGGCCGATGCCGAATAGCCTGTCGTAGCGGTCACGTCACGTACCTCTCCGTCGAGTCTGCTCGCACCGCCCCCGCTGGTCCGGTGCGAGTCCATCATCTGTGCCGCCCACCGCCGATCCGTCCGACTCCGGGCGGAGCCGGAGCGGATTTCTGGCTGCGGGTACCCCCCAACCGATGTCAGGGTTGTCCCCGACCCCGGCAACCGGCGGTCGTTCGGCAGCCGGTGGTCACGGTCATCCTGGACGTTGCCGCCGCGTGAGGGTCAACCGATTTCCCCCGCAGGCCGTCACGGTAGGTGACGGATGCAATGGCCGCGTTACGCCCCAGGCCGAACCAGACCCGATTCGTACGCCAACACCACCGCCTGCACCCGGTCACGCAGCCCGAGCTTGGTCAACACATGTCCCACATGCGTCTTGATGGTGGTCTCGCTCACCGAGAGCGCCCGGGCGATCTCGGCGTTCGACAACCCGCGGGCGACGTGCACGAGCACCTCCCGCTCCCGTTCGGTCAGCGCGCCCAGCGCCTTCGCCGGCGTCGCGGCCGGGTCCGGCAGCACGTCGGCGAAACGGTCCAGCAGCCGACGCAGGATCCGTGGCGCCACCACCGCGTCTCCGGCGGCCACCGTGTGGATCGCGGTGACCAGATCCTCCGCCGGCACGTCCTTGGCCAGAAAACCGCTCGCCCCGGCCCGCAGCGCACCCACCACGTACTCGTCCAGATCAAAGGTGGTCAGGATGAGCACCCGCACCGGCAACCGGGCGTCCACGATCGCCCGGGTGGCGCTCACCCCGTCCATCCGGGGCATCCGAATGTCCATCAGCACCACGTCCGGCAGCAGGCGACGGGACAGTTCCACCGCCTCCACGCCGTCGCCCGCCTCCGCGACGATGTCCAGGTCGGTCTCCGCACCGAGGACCATCCGGAAACCCGTACGCAGCAACGGCTGGTCGTCGGCGAGCAGAATCCGCACCGGCCGGGCGCGGCCCGTCGAATCGACCATCTTGGTCCTCCCTGTCGGCTGCATCGCTCACCGGACCCACCTCATCGCCGGCTCGCGTCGGGTAGGGGCTCGACGGGAATCCGGGCGTACACCCGGTAACCGCCGCCGCTCCGTGCGCCGATGTGCAGGATCCCACCGTAGAGGGCGACCCGTTCCCGCATTCCGACCAGGCCGTGTCCGGTCTGATCGGTGCGCGGCGACGGCCCGCGACCGGTGTCGGTGATCTCGACCTCCACCGCGTCGTCACCAAAACCGACCCGTACCTGCGCGGTGGCCGTACCGGCGTGCTTGAGAGCGTTCGTCAGCGCTTCCTGGACGATCCGGTACACGGTCAACGCCACCCCCTCCTCAAGCTGCCCGGGCACACCCGTCACGGTCAACGTCACTGGCAGTCCGGCCTCACGGACCTGATCGGTGAGCGCCTCGATACCGGCGATGCCCGGCTGCGGTGCCAACTCCGCCGCCGGCTCGGCCTCGGTACGCAGCACGTCGAGCAGCCGACGCAGCTCCCGCAGGGTCGCCCGGCTGGTCTCCTCGATCGTGGCCATCGCCTCGTCGGCACCGTCCGGGTCGCGGCGCAGCACCCGCCGCACCCCGGTCGCCAACACCCCCATCACGCTGACGTGGTGGGCCACCACGTCGTGCAACTCCCGGGCGATCCGTCGCCGCTCGTCCGCGACCGCCTGCTCGGCCAGTGCCCGCTGGTTCGCCTCGGCAACCCGGGCCCGCTCCCGCAGCGCCTCGGTGGAGGAGCGCCGCGCGTGCACCGTCCGACCCACCGAGAACGACACGATCCCCACCAGGATGTTGTTCGCGATCAGGAACGCCGAACCGACCTGGGGAATGCCCTCCGGTGGCAGCAGCGCGTTCACGACGGCCACCGGAAGCCACAACCCCACCGCCGCCAGCAGCGCCGGACGTATCGGACGATAGGCGGCCATCGTGTAGGTGAGCACCACCAGGGCGAAGCTCTGCGTGGCCGGCGCCGCCCCGACGAGGAAGGGCAGCGACAACGTCGCCAACACGGCCAGCAGCGCCGACCACGGCGTCACCCGGCGCAACACGACCGGCACCGCGCACAACACACTCCACCCCAGCGCCGTCGGCAGCGGCCGAGGCCAGAACTCCCGGGGAGTGAGCAGGGTGAACACGACCTCCCCCAGGACCAGGCCGACGGCCAGCAGCGCGTCACCGACCAGCGGATTGCGACGCAGCCACTGCCTCAGCCCGTTACCCACGCCCCGACGCTAGCCGCCGGCACCGCCGAAAGATCGTCTGAGATGGTGACTCCGCCCTCATCCCCGGGAAGGAGAGCGACTACTCGTCGGCTCCGGGCTGCACCGGAACGGACCGGGCGTCATGCAGCGGAGCAGGCGTCGCCGCCGACTCCGGAAAGGGCGGTGGCGTCCCGCCGTAACTGGGGCAGAGCGCCTGATGACTGCACCAGTCGCAGAGCCGGCTCGGTCGGGGCCGGAAATCCCGAGCGGCGGTGGCCTGCTCGATCGCCCGCCACAACGCCACCACCGTCCGCTCGAAGCGCACCAACTCCTCCGCGTCCGGGGAGTAGTCACACACCTCGGCGTCCTTGAGGTAGAGCAGGCGCAGCACCCGGGGCACCACGCCGCGGGTACGCCACAGCACCAGCGCGTAGAACTTCAGCTGAAACAGGGCCCGCGCCTCGAACGCCTCCCGCGGAGCACCACCGGTCTTGTAGTCCACCACCCGCAGCGCGCCGTCGGGAGCGACGTCGAGCCGGTCGAGATAGCCACGGATCAGCAACTCGTCGTCGACCACAGCGGAGATCAGACTCTCCCGCTCGGCCGGCTCCAACCGGCGCGGATCCTCCACCGCGAAGTAGCCGACCAACAGAGCCGACGCCGAACGGAGGAACTCCGCCACGGCGGACGGATCGTCGTCGGCGAACAGCCCGGCCAACTCTGGCTGCTCGGCGACCAGACGGTCCCACTGGCCAGCCACAAGATCACCAGCGGCCTCCGGGGTACGGGCGGTCGACGGCAGGTCGAACAACCGCTCCAGCACCGCGTGCACCAGCGTGCCCCGAGCCTGCTCCACGGTGGGCCGTTCGGGCAGCCGGTCGATGCTGCGGAACCGGTAGAGCAGCGGGCAGGTCTTGAAATCCGCCGCCCGCGACGGTGACAGCGAGGCTCGCACCGTCGCCGGCAACTCTGTCGAGGTCGGGGCCTGCTGAGTGATCACCGGATCCGCCGTCATGCCCCGGAAGGTTAGGCCACTGGTATGACAGGCCCACCGCCGCCGTTCCGGTACGTGATCTCCCGCCGCGTAGCATCAGCCCGATGGAACAGCGCAGGCGACCACGAGCCAGCCAGCGCCCCGGCATGCGGGTGGGCCGGATCCTCGGGGTGCCGCTGTACGTGAACGCCTCGATTCTGCTGCTCGCCCTGCTGATCACGGTCCTCTACGGCGAACTCGCCGGCCAGCGGCTGCAGCTGTCCCCGCTCGGCGGCTACCTCGTCGGCGCCGGGTTCGTCCTCGCGTTGCTCGGCTCGGTGCTCGCCCACGAACTCGGCCACGCCCTCACCGCTCGCCGCTTCGGCATCGGGGTACGCGGCATCACCCTGGAACTGCTCGGCGGATACACCGAGATGGACCGTGACGCCCCCTCCCCACGGGTGGACCTGCTGGTGTCACTGGCCGGACCGGCCGTCTCCGCGGTGCTCGGCGCGGCCGCCGTCGCCGCGACGTTGGCCCTGCCGGACCGCACCGTGGCCGACCAACTCGCCTTCCAACTCGCGGCGAGCAACGTGATCGTCGCAGTGTTCAACATCCTGCCCGGGTTGCCGCTGGACGGGGGACGCGCGTTACGCGCCGTGATCTGGTCGGTGACCCGGGACCGGCACCGAGCCACCGAGGTGGCCGGATGGGCTGGACGGGCCCTGGCCGTCGGCACCGCGCTGCTGGTGGCGGCGCTCTACGCGACCGACGTGCTGAGCCTGCTGGCATTGCCGCTCACGGCGCTGGTCGCCCTCACCCTCTGGCACGGCGCCGGGCAGTCGATCCGGATGTCCCGCATCAGCCGGCGGCTTCCGCTGGTCGACCTGGCCAGCCTGGCCCGGCCGGTGCACACCGTGCCCACCGGCACCCCGCTGGCCGAGGCGCAGCGCCGCGCCGAGCAGGCGCACCCGGCCACCGAGCAACAGCAGACGGCCGCGCTGTTGGTGACCGACTCCGCCGGACGGCCGGTGGCCCTGGTCGACCCGGCCGCCGCCGCGGCGGTGCCACCGGCCCGCCGGCCCTGGCTGGCCGTGGACGCCGTCGCCCGGATCCTCGCCGACCTGCCGGCCATCCCGGTGGCCACCGACGGCGAACGGGTGCTGGAGACCGTACAGGCACACCCGGGCGCACAGTACGTCGTGACCGCAGGCGAAGATGTCGTCGGCGTTCTGCACATCGCGGATCTGGCTCAACTGCTCGAACCTCACCGGAAGATGAACACGTGACCGTCACCCACTCCGCCCAGCCGGCCAGCGACGAACCCGAGGAGAAGGTGGAGCCGCCCGCTGTGCGGCGTGGGCCGTTCCAGCCCGGTGAACGGGTGCAGCTGACCGACCCCAAGGGGCGGATGCACACGGTGACCCTGGAACCGGGTAAGGAGTTCCACACCCACCGCGGCATCCTGGCGCACGACACGCTGATCGGCCTGCCCGACGGTAGCGTCGTGACCACCTCCGGTGGCGGCACCGCATTCCTGGCGCTGCGCCCGCTGTTGTCGGACTACGTGCTCTCCATGCCCCGCGGCGCACAGGTGATCTACCCCAAGGACGCCGCGCAGATCGTCGCCATGGGTGACATCTTCCCCGGCGCCAAGGTTCTCGAGGCCGGCGCCGGCTCCGGAGCGCTGAGCTGCTCGCTGCTGCGCGCCGTGGGCACCGCCGGGGAGCTGCACTCCTACGAACTGCGCGACGACTTCGCCCAGATCGCCCGCCGCAACGTCGAGTCGTTCTTCCACGGCCCGCACCCCGCATGGCACCTGCACGTCGGTGACGTCGCCGAATGCCGTGAGACCGGCTTCGACCGGATCATCCTGGACATGCTGACCCCCTGGGAAAACCTCGACATGGTCGAACGCGCGCTGCTGCCCGGCGGCGTGTTCATCGGCTATGTGGCCACCACCCCCCAGCTGTCCGAGCTGGTGGAGGCGCTGCGCGAGCGCGGCGGCTGGACCGAGCCCCGAGCCTGGGAATCGCTGGTCCGGGACTGGCACGCCGAAGGGCTTGCGGTCCGCCCCGACCACCGGATGATCGCCCACACCGCGTTTCTCGTCTCCGCGCGTAAGCTCGCCCCCGGAGTCACCGCCCCGCCACGGCGTCGCAAGCCCAGCAAGGGCAGCGAGGCGTACGCGCAACGACGCCAGGCGCTGCGCGAGGCGGAGGCGGCCCGGCAGGCGAGCGTGGTGCCGCACGAGGCGCCGGCCGAGCAGACACGACCCGACGTGGCGCAGGAGACGGACAGGCCGTGACGGCGGAATGGGGCGGCTGGG
>NZ_BOPB01000026.1 GCF_016863535.1 Micromonospora lutea | reverse complement strand
TGGTGCCTCATGGTGGCCCGCAGCGCAGCGGAGGGCCGGCATGAGCCGTCCCGGCTTCGGCGGTGGCGACCTGCCGGCGGTCTTTCCCGACTGGTCGCCGTACACCGACCTCGAATCGGCGGCGCGGGCCTACCTGCGTGACCCCGACGTCGCCCTGGAGGCGCTCGGCGGCGTCCTGCGTGGCGCGTCGGTGCTCGGCTTCACCCTGGAACGCTTCGTCAACGAGGTGAACGGTGTGTGGCAGGAGGTCGTCGTCTGCGACGGCAGCCGCCTGGTGCTCTGGCACGGCGAGGACGTGCCACCGGGGGAGGGACCGCCGGGCTCGATGACCTCGTCGCTGCGGGTGGTACCGGTCTCCTCGGTCACCGAGGTCGGCTGCCGACGCCGGCTGTTCCGGCACGACAACGGCGAGATCCGGGTCGACAGCATCGACGTCTACCTGCTGCTGACCTCGCTGGACGAGTCGCCGCCGGGCGAGGAGACCGCCGGCGGGCCGCGGCACGACGCGCTGCGCTTCGGCAAGACCCTCGACGACGGCGGCACCGGGCAGATCGCCCGGTTGGAGGAATTCGCCCGGCTGGTCGCCTCGGTGGTCGGCCGCCCGCTGCTGTAGCGGCCCTCTGCGCGTCGCCGCCCAGGTGGGTGATCCCGCTGATCAGCCGGGATGCCGGGTCAGTCGTCGGCCTCCGGGCCGGCAACCTCGACGCCGTCGCTGCCGCGTACGACGTGAATGCACTCGCCGGGGCACTCCTTCGCCGAGTCGATCACCTCAAGACGCAGGTGCTCCGGCACGTCCACCCGGCCGCCCGGCGCCTGCACCAGCTCGCCGTCCGGGCCCTTGACGTACGCCAACCCGTCGACGTCGAACTCGAAGACCTCCGGCGCGTACTGCACGCACAGACCGTCGCCCGTGCACAGATCCTGGTCGACCCAGACCTGCAGCTGGTCGGTCGCGACCTCGGCCACCGGTGCACCCCCCATGTTCTCCCGTCCCACCCCTCGACGGTACCCGAATGCCCGTACCCGCCCGTCGACCCACCCTTGGCGATCAAGCTTCGGTGACGGGCGCGTTGCGGAGGACCGAATCGGGCTCATAGCGGCTAGTGTTAGGTCAGAACGTTCAAGCCCCCCGGGGAGGTGGGACGTGGCACGCAGCGACGACGCGGACTCGCGCGCCGCACGGTGGGAGAAGGAGGCCCACGATCTCTCCACGCAGGTCGCGTTCCTTCAAGAGGAACTCGCTCTGGTGCGGCGCAAGTTGACCGAGAGCCCCCGACACGTCCGGCAGCTCGAAGAGCGGCTGGCCGCCACCCAGGCGCAGTTGGCGCGGCTGACCGAGAACAACGAACGGCTCGTGAGCACCCTGAAGGAAGCTCGCGCGCAGATCGTGACGCTCAAGGAGGAGATCGACCGGCTCGCTCAACCTCCAAGTGGCTACGGCGTCTTCCTGGCCCGACACGACGACGGCACGGTCGACGTCTTCACCGGCGGACGCAAGCTACGCGTAGCGGTCTCGCCCTCGCTCGACGTCGACGAACTGCGCCGTGGCCAGGAGGTCCTGCTCAACGACGCGCTCAACATCGTCGACGCGTTCGGTTACGAGCGGGTCGGCGAGGTGGTCATGCTCAAGGAGATCCTCGCGGGCCCCGACGGCGCACCGGGCGACCGGGCGCTGGTGGTGTCGCACTCCGACGAGGAACGCATCGTGCATCTGGCCGACACCCTGATCGGCAGTGCGATCCGGGCCGGCGACTCGCTCATGATCGAACCTCGCTCGGCGTACGCGTACGAGCGGATTCCGAAGAGCGAGGTCGAGGAACTGGTCCTGGAGGAGGTGCCGGACGTCGACTACGGCGACATCGGTGGCCTGCACTCCCAGATCGAGCAGATCCGCGACGCGGTGGAGCTGCCGTTCCTGCATGCCGACCTGTTCCGAGAGCACCAGCTGCGCCCGCCAAAGGGCATCCTGCTCTACGGTCCGCCGGGCTGTGGCAAGACGCTGATCGCCAAGGCGGTCGCCAACTCGCTCGCCAAGAAGATCGCCGAGCGGCGAGGCGAGGAGAAGCACACCAGCTTCTTCCTCAACATCAAGGGTCCTGAGCTGCTCAACAAGTACGTCGGCGAGACCGAGCGGCACATCCGGTTGATCTTCCAGCGAGCCCGGGAGAAGGCCGGTGAAGGCACGCCGGTCATCGTCTTCTTCGACGAGATGGACTCGGTCTTCCGCACCCGCGGCTCCGGTGTCTCCTCCGACGTGGAGAACACCATCGTGCCGCAGCTGCTCAGCGAGATCGATGGCGTCGAAGGGCTGGAGAACGTCATCGTCATCGGTGCATCCAACCGGGAAGACATGATCGACCCGGCGATCCTGCGCCCGGGACGACTTGACGTGAAAATCAAGATCGAGCGTCCCGACGCCGAGGCGGCCAAGGACATCTTCTCCAAGTACATCCTCCCCGGCCTGCCGCTGCACGCCGACGACCTGGCCGAACACGGCAGCGACCCCCAAGCCACCGTCGCCGCCATGATCGACGCGGTGGTGCTGCGGATGTACTCCGAGACCGAGGAGAACCGCTTCCTGGAGGTCACCTACGCCAACGGTGACAAGGAGGTCCTGTACTTCAAGGACTTCAACTCCGGCGCGATGATCCAGAACATCGTCGACCGAGGCAAGAAGATGGCAATCAAGGAGTTCCTCACCTCCGGTCGCAAAGGGCTGCGCCTACAACACCTGCTCGACGCCTGCGTCGACGAGTTCCGCGAGAACGAGGACCTGCCCAACACCACCAACCCGGACGACTGGGCCCGCATCTCCGGCAAGAAGGGCGAGCGGATCGTCTACATCCGCACGCTCGTCTCCGGTGGCAAGGGCACCGAGGCCGGGCGCTCCATCGAGACCGCCAGCAACACCGGTCAGTACCTCTGACCGGTACGCGCCACCGGGGCCCGTGACGCCACGCGTCGCGGGCCCCACCCGTAGGCCCGCGCCCCTCACCAAGGTCACCCGGGCCATCCTCGAATCGACAAGCGGCGCAACCGGCAGGTGCGACCCCCGGGGCCCGCCACGCCCCTGGTGGGTCGAGGGGCGACTACCCTCGACATGACGGGACCGGTCGGGCAAAAACGAAGCGGGTAGGTCGATGAGCGTAAGACGAATCATGGGCACCGAGGTCGAGTACGGAATCTCCGTGCCCGGCCAGGCCGGAGCCAACCCGATGGTCACCTCCTCCCAGGTGGTGAACGCCTACGGTGCCCGCCCGGAGCTGAACCGCGGTGGCCGGGCCCGCTGGGACTACGAGGAGGAGTCACCGCTGCGGGACGCCCGCGGCTTCACCTACTCCGGCGCGGTCTACGACCCGGCCGAGGCGCTCGCCGACGAGGACCTCGGCCTGGCCAACGTGATCCTGACCAACGGGGCACGGCTCTACGTCGACCACGCGCACCCGGAGTACTCCACCCCCGAGGTGACCAACCCCCGCGACCTCGTCCGCTGGGACAAGGCCGGAGAGCGGGTGATGGCGGAAGCGGCGCGCCGGGCCGCCACCATTCCCGGCACGGCCTCGATCCACCTCTACAAGAACAACACCGACAACAAGGGCGCCAGCTACGGCGCGCACGAGAACTACCTCATGCGCCGGCAGACGCCGTTCGCCGACATCGTGGCGTACCTGACGCCGTTCTTCGTGACGCGGCAGGTCGTCTGCGGCGCCGGCCGCGTCGGCATCGGCCAGGACGGCGGCCAGGCAGGTTTCCAGATCTCCCAGCGCGCCGACTTCTTCGAGGTCGAGGTCGGCCTCGAAACCACCCTCAAGCGGCCGATCATCAACACCCGCGACGAGCCGCACGCCGACGCGGACAAGTACCGCCGCCTGCACGTCATCATCGGCGACGCCAACCTCTCGGAGATCTCCACCTACCTGAAGGTGGGCACCACCGCGTTGATCCTCACGATGATCGAGGAGAAGGCGCTCGGCCCCGACCTCGGCATCGCCGACCCCGTCGGGGAGTTGCGCGCGGTCAGTCACGATCCGTCGTTGTCGCACCTGATGCGGCTGCGTGACGGCCGTCGGCTGACCGCGATGGACGTGCAGTGGGCCTACCTGGAGCGGGTGCGCGCCTTCGTCGACGACCGGTACGGCGACGACGTGGACGAGCAGACCGCCGACGTGCTGGACCGGTGGGAGAGCGTGCTCGACCGGCTGGGGCGCGACGTGATGCTCTGCGCCGACGAGCTGGACTGGGTGGCGAAGCTGCGACTGCTGGAGGGCTACCGGGAACGGGAGAAACTCGGCTGGGGCTCGCACAAGCTCCAACTGGTCGACCTCCAGTATTCCGACGTACGCCCGGAGAAGGGTCTCTACCACCGGCTGGTTTCCCGTGGGTCGATGAAGACGTTGCTCAGCGACGACGAGAGCCGTACGGCGATGACCGAGCCTCCGGAGGACACCCGCGCCTACTTCCGGGGTCGCTGCCTGGCTCAGTACGCCTCCGAAGTGGTCGCCGCCAGCTGGGACTCGGTGATTTTCGATGTTGGCCGGGAGTCGCTGGTACGGGTGCCGATGATGGAGCCGGAGCGCGGCACCAGGCGGCACGTCGGAGCGTTGTTCGACCGCTGTGTCAGCGCGAAGGATCTGTTGGAGACCCTGACCGGCGGCTGAGCCGCCGGCCGCGTCCAGGTGTGTCCGTCCCCGCGCGTCGGTACTGGCGCGCGGGGGTCGTTTCGTCGTTCCCGCGAGGTAAGTTCATCGCAGGGAGATCGTGGAGGAGGCAACAATGGCCACTCGTGACAGCGGCGGTCAGTCGCAGTCGGGCAAGTCCCGTCAGGGCGAAGAGGTCGAGGACGTCACCGTCGAGGCGAACCCGGAGGTCGCCGAGCGGCACGCCGAGATCACCGAGGATGTCGACGACCTGCTCGACGAGATCGACTCCGTCCTCGAAGAAAACGCCGAAGAGTTCGTGAGGGGATATGTCCAGAAGGGGGGGGAGTAGGGCATATGTCCGTTTTGCCCGATCGGTCGGGCAAAGTATGCCCCCAATGCAAACGCTCACTCCCCGTCACCGAGTTTCACCGCAACCGCCGTCGGGCCGACGGTCTCGGCTATTGCTGCAAGGCGTGTGCGATCGCACGCTCGGCGGCCAGCCGCCGCAGACGCGGTGTGGCACCCGCGCGAAAGCCGGCAGAGCCGGTGGGTCACGGGCTGAAGTGGTGCCCGGACTGCGAGCAGGTCAAGGCGTTGGAAGAGTTTCGGAGCACCACCCGGAGAGCGAGCGGCCGGCACAGTTACTGCAAGCCCTGCCACAACGCACGAGGCAAGGAAACCGTCCAGCGACTTTACGGCGGTAGCCGCGAGTACCACCTGCGGCGGCGGTACGGCATCGGGCAGCGGGAGTTCGACGAGTTGCTGGCCGAGCAGGGCGGGGTGTGCGCGGTGTGCGGTGACCCCGATCCGGAACATGTGGACCACGATCATCGCACCGGGTGGGTGCGCGGGATACTCTGCTTCAACTGCAACGGTGGTCTTGGCCAGTTCCGTGACAGTCCGACGAGGCTGGCCAGGGCGATCACGTACCTGAGAGGAACCACGTGGCAGCGGGTTTTGATCCATCCGGGCGTCTTCCAGATGTGTTCACCAACGCGGGGACGTCCTCCTTCACGGCATTCCTGAGCAAGGCGGCCCCCGAGCTGCTGCCGGGCCGACGAGCGCTGCCCCCGGGCATGGCCGCTGACATGGCCCCGCACGCCACCACGATCGTGGCCATCGCTGCCGCCGGTGGCGTCGTGATGGCCGGTGACCGGCGGGCCACCATGGGCAACCTGATCGCCCAGCGGGACATCGAGAAGGTGCACCCCGCGGATGCGTACTCGCTGGTGGGCATCGCTGGCACCGCCGGTGTCGGCATCGAGCTGATGCGACTGTTCCAGGTGGAGTTGGAGCACTACGAGAAGATCGAGGGCGCGATGCTCTCGCTCGACGGCAAGGCGAACCGGCTCGCCTCGATGATCCGCGGCAATCTGGGTGCGGCGATGCAGGGGCTGGCGGTGATTCCGCTCTTCGCCGGTTTCGACCTGGCAACCAGCGACCCGGCACGGGCCGGGCGGATCTTCAGTTTCGACGTCACCGGCGGCCCGTACGAGGAGACCGGCTACGACGCGATCGGCTCGGGTTCGTTGTTCGCCAAGTCGGCGTTGAAGAAGCGGTACCGGGCCGGGCTGACCGTCGAGGACGCGGTGCGGCTGGCGGTGGAGGCCCTCTACGACGCCGCGGACGACGACACCGCGACCGGCGGGCCCGACCTGACGCGGCGGATCTACCCGGTGGTGATGACCGCGACGGCGGAGGGTACGCACCGACTGACCGACGCGGAGACCTCGGTGATCGCGGAGAGCGTGGTCGCCGGCCGGATGGAGAATCCGGGTGGCTGAGCCGCCCACCCGCAGCTGATCCCCGTTTCCCTGAGTACGCGCCCGAAGGAGAGCCGCCGCCGTGGCCATGCAGTTCTACGCCTCGCCCGAACAGATCATGCGCGACCGTTCCGAGTTGGCCCGCAAGGGCATCGCCCGGGGGCGCAGCACGGTGGTCCTGAGCTATGCCGGTGGGGTGCTCTTCGTTGCCGAGAATCTCTCCAGCGCCCTGCACAAGGTCAGTGAGATCTACGACCGGATCGGGTTCGCGGCCGTGGGCCGGTACAACGAGTTCGAGAACCTGCGCCGGGCAGGCGTGCGGATGGCCGACCTGAACGGTCTGAGCTATGACCGCCGTGACGTGACCGGTCTGGCGTTGGCCAACTCTTACGCGCAGATCCTCGGTGCCATCTTCACCGAGCAGTCGAAGCCGTTCGAGGTGGAGATCTGTGTGGCCGAGGTGGGTGCCACCCCCGATGACGATTCGCTCTACCGGAACACCTACGACGGTTCGGTGACCGATGAACCGGGCCGGATGGCGATGGGTGGTCAGGCCGAGGCGATCTCCGGGGTGCTCAAGTCGAACCACCGGCCGGACATGTCGCTCGGCGAGGCGGTGAAGGTGGCGGTGCAGGCGCTGAGCAGCGTCGGTGGCGAGGGTGGTGCCGCCCGTACGATCGCCGCCAACCAGTTGGAGGTCGCGGTCCTGGACCGCAACCGGGTGGGTCGCACCTTCCGGCGAATCACCGGGGCCGCGTTGACCTCGCTGCTGGATGGCGATGCGGACGGTGGGGCGGTGGAGGGCGACCGGGCGCAGACGCCGAGCACGCCGACGGAGGAGGCGCACAAGCCGACCACCTCGGCCGGCTCGGCCGACCTGGAGGACAAGCCGGGCGACAAGTCCGACAGCTGAGTCTCACCCCGGGCCTCGGACCGGGCAGGGGCGGCGCCTGAGCGGTTTCGACCGGCTGGGCGCCGCTTCGCTTTCCGGCGGGTCAGTGGCGGTTGAGTAGTGGCCGCACGAGTGCCCACCAGGCGGTGGCGACCGCGTTGAAGACGCCCATCCCGGGTGGTGCGGCAACGTTCGACGGCGCTACCCGGGCGGTCATCAGGTCAGCGAGGGTGCCGTCGCCGACGGTGCGTTCGGCCTGTAGCCGGCTCCGTCGGACGCGGATCCAGTCCCGGTGACGCCACAGCCAGTTCCAGCCGCGGACCTTCTGGCGTCCCCAGCCGCCGGCGAGCGCGGCGGCGAGCATGGCGACCTCGGTGAGCACCAGCATCGGCGCCAGCAGTGCCAGGGTCCGGCCCTGGTACGCGGTGAGCAGGGTGAGCAGGCGGTTGCGTTCGACCAGGTAGAGCTTGAGGTCGTTGCGGGAGAACTCGTAGTGGTGCAGGACCACGGCGTCGGGTACGTATTCCAGCCGCAGGCCGCGTTGCCACAGCCGCAGGCTGAGTTCGGTGTCCTCGTGGTAGGCGAAGTACTGGTCGGGGAAGCCGTCGAGTTCCTGCCAGCGGTGGCGGTCGATGACGAAGCAGCAGCCGCTCAACGACGGCACCACGGTGCGCTCGGCGTGGGCACTGGCCGGCTCACCGTTGCCACCGGCCCAGGACAGGCCGGTGAAGTGCAGCGGGTTGCCCGAGGTGTTGATCAGCTCGGGGTCGTGGGCGAGCCGGATGGAGGCCATCGCCGCGCCGACGCCCGGTTCGGCGGCCACCGCGACGACCTTGGCGAGCGCGTCGGGGGTCACGATGGCGTCGGAGTTGACGAAGGCCAACCAGTCGCCGGTGGCGTCGGCGGCACCGATGTTGCAGCCACCGGAGTAGCCGGTGTTCGCCTCCGGCCGGATGACCTGTACGCCGGGCAGGCCCTTGACGACGTCGATGCCGTCGCCGGTGCAGCCGTTGTCGACCACGATCAGGTCGAGGTCGACGCCGGTGCTGGCGAGCAGGGCCTGGGCGGCGTCGACCAGCCAGGGCTCGGCACCGTAGGCGAGCATCACGGCGGTGACGCGGGGCGGTCTCATGGGGTTCCTCCGCTGGTGGTGGCGGGTATCGGGGCCGCGACCGGTGGGGTGGGCGGGGGCCTGCGGTGGCGGCGCAGCAGGGTGACCATGACGGCGGCGGTCACCACGGAACCGACGGTGTAGCCGAGTTCGACGCGCAGCGCGACGGGCAGCGGGGGCAGGGTCGCCACGGCCAGCGCGGCGACGCCGATGGTCCAGGCCAGGGCCTGGGCGTGGTGCCGGTCGCGGGCGAGGAGGGCCTGTCCGAGCACCATCGCCCACAGGTAGGCCAGGGTGGCCACCGACAGCCAGGCGAAGTCGTCGTGGCCGAGGACGTCGGGGGTGTCGAAGAGGATCCGCACGAGCCACGGGCCGAGCAGGGCGGCGAGAATGCCGCCGAGGATCCCGAGGGCGGTGACGACGGCCAGGGATCGGCGCAGCAGGGCGCGGAAGGCCGGTTCGTCGCCGGTGGCGGCGGCGGTGGAGAGGCCGGGTAGCAGCGCGGCCTGCATCGAGCCGAAGACGAACAGGGGTATGCGGACCAGCACCAGCGCGGAGAGCAGCGCGCCGGCGGTGGCGATGTCGGACGGGTCGAGCAGCCGTACGTTGATCACGCCCACGTTGACCACCACCTGGGCGAGCAGGCTGGAGACGGTGAGCAGCGAGAGCCCGCGTAGCAGTGCCGGCCAGGGGACCGTCGGTCCTCGACCGATCGTCCGGGCGACCGGTACGGCGGTGAGCACGACGGCGACCAGTGGTGCCGCGACCAGCACCAGCGCGTAGGCCACGGGTGAGTCGACACCGGTGACGGCGAGGGCGGTGACCAGGCCGATGCGCAGTCCGCCGTCGAGGCCGAGTTGGGTGCCGTACCAGCCGAAGCGGCGCAGGCCGGAGAGCACACCACGGGTGGTGTGTGCCACGGCCAGTGCGGCCAGCGCGCCCGCAAGGGCAGGCACCATCGTGGGGTCGCCGCCGAAGAGCTGCTCGGTGAGGGTGTCGGCGGTGCCGATGGTGAGCAGGATGAGCAGGCCGAGCAGGGCGACGGCGACGGCGGCGCCCCGGGCCAGTACGGGTCCGGGTGGCAGGCCGCGGGTGCGGCGGGCCGCGACGAGGCGGGCGACTTCCTGTTCGACGGGGAAGAACACGCCGATGCCGAGGGTGAACACGACGGACCAGAGCACCGACAGCGAGGAGTAGTCGGCGGCGTCGAGGTTGTGCCCGGCCAGGGCGAGGTGGACGTACGAGGCCAGCCCGACCACGGCGAGGCCGATACCGACGGGGAGGGTGCCGGGCGGGACGAGACGGAGCAGGCGGCGGATCACCGGCGGATGAGGGCGAGGGTGAGGACGGCCAGGGCCCGGCCGAGGTAGATCATCGCCTTGGCGGGGGAGTGGCTGGGAGTGCCGGCCATCCGGCGGCGCATGGCGACCGGGACCTGCTGGATCCGGTAGCCGCGGCGGGCGGCGTGCACGAGCGTCTCGACGGTGTCACCGAGGTACTCGGCCGGGTACCAGCGGGCGAACATGTCGATCATTCGTCGGTTGGCGGCCCGGAAGCCGGAGGTGGTGTCGGTCAGCGTGGCGCCGGAGAGGCCGGACAGCACCAGGGACAGCATGCCCATGGCCCAGCGGCGGGGTCCGCGTACGGTGTATTCGCCCTCGCCGGCGAACCGGGCCCCGATGACCAGGTCGTAGTCGTCGAGCAGGTCGATCAGCTTCGGCACGTACCGGGGGTCGTGCTGCCCGTCGGCGTCGACCTGCACCGCGGCGTCGTAGTCGTGCTCCTGGGCGTAGCGGTAGCCAAGGCGCATGGCACCACCGACGCCGAGGTTGTACGGCAGTCGGGCGACGCGGGCACCGGCGGCGGCGGCGACGGCGGCGGTGTGGTCGGTGGAGCCGTCGTCGACGACGAGCACGTCCACGCCGGGCAGTTCGCCGCGAATCTCGCCGACGACGTCGCCGATGGAGGCGGCTTCGTTGAGCGCCGGGATGATGATCAGTAGTCGTTTGCCGTTAACCATCGCGGGACACCAGTTCCGTGTGGTCCGGGTGGCGGGCAGCCCATTGCGTCCGTTCCGCTCGTTCGGCTTCGACTTCGGCGCGGAGCAGGGCGAATTCCTCGGCGAGGGTGCGGGTCTCTTCCTCCAGCGCGCTGACCTCCCAGCTGAGGTGGATGCAGACCAGCAGCAGGAAGACGATGCCGAGGAAGAGCACCAGGCTGACGCCGGAGGCGACGCCGAGCAGGTCCGCGACGCCGTCGAGCAGCCGGGGGAACAGTGAGAGCGGGATCACCACGAACAGCAGGCCGAGCCAGAGCATGCCGTACTTCTCGCGGAGTTGCCGGCGGCGCAGCAGCTCGACGATCGTGGCCAGCAGGACCAGACCGGTCAGGCCGGTGACCAGGGTGAGCTTCATACGACCTTCCACGGGGAGAGTGGAGCGGCGGGGGCGAACGCGTCGGCCAGGGTGGCGTGCCAGTCCGGCAGGGGCGGCAGCCCGGCCTCGGCCCACCGGCCGTGCCCCAGCACACTGTACGTCGGTCTCGCGGCAGGTCGCACGAACCGGGCGCTGGTGCTGGGTCGGATCCGTTCCGGGTCGAGCCCGTGGTGGGCGAACACCGCACGGGCCAGGCCGTACCAGGTGGTTTCGCCGGAGCAGGTGCCGTGGTAGACACCGGGCGCGGCGTGTCCGGTGTGCGCGGCTTCGGCGAGCATGACCAGGTGGCGCGCCAGGGCGCGGGACCAGGTTGGTTGGCCCCGCTGGTCGTCGACGACGTCGAGGGTGTCGTGCCGGTCGGCCAGGTCGAGCATGGTGGCGACGAAGTTTCGGCCGTGGGCGCCGTAGAGCCAGGCGGTGCGCACCACGTATCCGGTGTCGGGTAGCAGCCGGGTCACGGCCTGTTCCCCGATGAGCTTGCTCCGACCGTACGCGTTGATCGGGGCGGTCGGCGCGTCCTCCGGGTAGGGGGTGATGGCGGTGCCGTCGAAGACGTAGTCGGTGGACAGGTGCAGCAGGCGGGCGTCGTGTGCGGCGCACGCGGCGGCGAGGTGGGCGACCGCGTCGCCGTTGACGGCGGTGGCGGCCGACTCGCGTGTCTCGGCGCCGTCGACATCGGTCCAGGCGGCGGTGTTGACCACCACATCGTGGCCGCCGACGGCGGCGTGCACGGCGGCGGCGTCGGTGATGTCCAGGTCGGCGCGGGTGGCGGAGGTGACCCGGTGTTGTGGCCGCGCGGCGAGGATGTCGACCAGATCTCGGCCGAGCATCCCACCGGCGCCGGTCACCAGGAACCTCATGCGGCGGCCGCCTTCAGCGGCTCCCACCAGGCCCGGTTGTCCCGGTACCAGCGGACGGTGTCGGCGAGACCGGTGTCGAGGCTGATGCTGGGGGCGTACCCGAGCTCATTGCTGATCTTTGTGATGTCGAGGGAGTAGCGGCGGTCGTGTCCTTTGCGGTCGGCGACGGGTGTCACGCGGTCCCAGTCGGCGTCGCAGGCGTCGAGGAGTCGGGCGGTGAGTTCCTTGTTGGTCAGTTCGGTGCCACCGCCGATGTGGTAGATCTCGCCGGCGCGTCCCTTGTGCTGGACGAGGGCGATGCCACGGCAGTGGTCGTGCACGTGCAGCCAGTCGCGTACGTTGCCGCCGTCGCCGTAGAGCGGGACGGTGTGTCCGTCGAGGAGGTTGGTGACGAAGAGCGGGATGACCTTCTCCGGGTACTGGTAGGGCCCGTAGTTGTTGGAGCAGCGGGTCACCACCACGTCGAGGCCGTGGGTGCGGTGGTAGGCCAGGGCGAGCAGGTCGGAGCCGGCCTTCGACGCCGAGTAGGGGGAGTTGGGGGTCAGCGGCCAGTCCTCGGTCCAGGAACCCTCGTCGATGGAGCCGTAGACCTCGTCGGTGGAGACGTGCACGAACCGGTCGACGCCGTGGCGTAGCGCGGCGTCGAGCAGATGCTGGGTGCCGACGACGTTGGTGGTGACGAAGGGCGCGGCGCCGGCGATGGAGCGGTCGACGTGGGACTCGGCGGCGAAGTGCACGACCACGTCATGCCCCGCGACGGCCTGGTCGACAACATCGGCGTGACGGATGTCACCGTGGACGAATCGTAGGCGCGGGTCGTCGGCCACGGGCGCGAGGTTGGTCAGGTTGCCGGAGTAGGTGAGCGCGTCGAGCACGGTGACGTGGGCGAGTTCCAGTGCCGGCACTCCGGCCGCGCTGCCGCCGGGGACACCGAGCAGCGTCCGGACGTACTCCGAACCGATGAAACCGGCACCGCCGGTGACCAGGATCCTCACGGGTCCGGAAGTCTACGCGAAACGGCCACTTGTGCAGCGCAGGCGAGGCGCGGCTGCTCGTCGGCTTGCCGGTAGGCTCCCCGGGTGCGTGGAATCCTGCTCGCCGGTGGCACCGGATCCCGGCTCTGGCCGATCACCCGGGCGGTGTCGAAACAGCTGATGCCGGTCTTCGACAAGCCGATGATCTACTACCCGCTCTCCACCCTGGTGATGGCCGGGATACACGAGATCCTGGTTATCACCACGCCGGAGGAACAGGGTCAGTTCCAACGGCTGCTCGGTGACGGCGGCCAGTTCGGGCTCCGGTTGGAGTACGTCGCCCAGCCCCGGCCGGAGGGCATCGCGCAGGCGTTCGTGCTCGGCGCGGACTTCATCGGCGACGAGTCGGTGGCGCTGATCCTCGGCGACAACATCTTCCACGGCGTGGGCCTGGGCCGGCAGTTGGCCGCGGCGGGTGATCCGGTCGGTGGCCGGATCTTCGCCTATCCGGTGGCCAATCCGCAGGCGTACGGCGTGGTGCACTTCGACGCCGACGGTCGGGTGCTGTCGATCGAGGAGAAGCCGCAACGGCCGACGTCCCGGTACGCGGTGCCCGGCCTGTACTTCTACGACAACCGGGTGGTGGAGATCGCCCGAGGGCTCACCCCCAGCGCCCGGGGCGAGTTGGAGATCACCGCCGTGAACGAGGCGTACCGGCAGTGGGGGGAGCTGTCGGTGACGGTGCTGGACCGGGGGACCGCCTGGCTGGACACCGGCACCTTCACCTCGCTGATGCAGGCCGCCGAGTTCGTTCGGGTGATCGAGGAACGGCAGGGCCTGAAGATCGGCTGTGTGGAGGAGGCCGCCTGGCGGGCGGGGCTGATCGACGACGCGCAGTTGCGCGCTCTGGCCGAGCCGTTGACCAAGAGCGGCTACGGCGACTACCTGCTCGACCTGCTCGCCGGTGGCCGGCAGGAGCCGACCGGCGAGTTCGGCGGGGCGGGGGTGGCGCGGTGAAGCTGCGGCCGCTGAGCGTCGCGGGCGCCTGGGAGGCCACCCCGCAGCAGCACGGTGACCCGCGTGGGCTGTTCCTGGAGTGGTACCGCTTCGACCGGTTGAGCGAGGCGGTCGGGCATCCGCTGTGGCTGGCGCAGGGCAACCTCTCCGTCTCCTCCCGCGACGTGGTGCGGGGGATCCACTTCGCCGACGTGCCGCCGGGGCAGGCGAAGTACGTCACCTGTGTCCGGGGTGCGGTGCTCGACGTGGTCGTCGATCTGCGGGTCGGCTCGCCCACCTTCGGCCGGTGGGAGGGCGTACGCCTGGACGACGTGGACCGGCGTGCGGTCTACCTAGCCGAAGGGCTCGGCCACGGGTTCTGCGCGTTGACCGACGACGCCACGCTGACCTACCTCTGCTCCACCACGTACAACCCGTCGGCCGAGCACGCGGTGCATCCGCTGGACGAGGAGCTGGGCATCGACTGGCCGGCCGCCGTGCCGCAACTGTCCGCCCGCGACGCCGCCGCGCCGACCCTGGCACAGGCCCGGGCCGCCGGGCTGCTGCCGGCGTACGACACCTGCCAGCGGTATGCCGAGACGCTCGCCGCCGCGGCGAATTCCACCGACGCCTGAGATCGGCACCTGCCCCGACAGTGACGAACAGGGCCTCCGTACGGCTAATGTCTCATCATGGAACGGCGAATCTTCGGTCTGGAGACCGAGTACGGCGTCACCTGTACCTACCGCGGACAGCGGCGACTGTCCCCTGATGAGGTCGCCCGGTACCTCTTCCGCCGGGTCGTGTCCTGGGGTCGGTCGAGCAACGTCTTCCTGCGCAACGGCGCTCGGCTCTACCTGGATGTCGGCTCACACCCCGAGTACGCCACCCCGGAGTGCGACTCGGTGGTCGACCTGGTCGCCCACGACCGGGCCGGCGAGCGGATCCTGGAGGGGCTGCTCATCGATGCGGAGAAGCGGCTGCACGACGAGGGCATCGCCGGTGAGATCTACCTGTTCAAGAACAACACCGACTCGGCCGGCAACTCGTACGGCTGCCACGAGAACTACCTGGTGTCCCGACACGGTGAGTTCGGTCGGCTCGCCGACGTCCTGATCCCGTTCCTGGTCACCCGGCAACTGATCTGCGGCGCCGGCAAGGTGTTGCAGACCCCGCGCGGCGCGGTCTACTGCCTGTCCCAGCGGGCCGAGCACATCTGGGAGGGTGTCTCCTCGGCGACCACCCGCAGCCGTCCGATCATCAACACCCGGGACGAGCCGCACGCCGACGCGGAGCGGTACCGCCGGCTGCACGTCATCGTCGGCGACTCCAACATGAACGAGGTCACCACGCTGCTGAAGGTCGGCACCGCCGACATCGTGCTGCGGATGATCGAGGGCGGCGTGGTGATGCGCGACCTCACCCTGGAGAACCCGATCCGGGCGATCCGGGAGGTGTCGCACGACATCACCGGTCGGCGGAAGGTGCGGCTGGCCTCGGGTAAGGAGATCAGCGCCCTGGAGATCCAGCAGGAGTACCTCGCCAAGGCGACCGAGTTCGTCGAGCGCCGCGGCGGCGATCAGACCGCCAAGCGGGTGGTCGAGCTCTGGGGTCGGGTGCTGCGGGCGGTGGAGACCGGCGACCTGGAACCGGTCTCCCGGGAGATCGACTGGGTGACCAAGCTGCGCCTGATCGAGCGGTACCAGCGCAAGCACGACCTGCCGCTGTCGCACCCCCGGGTGGCGCAGATGGATCTGGCGTATCACGACCTGCGCCGGGGACGGGGCCTGTACGCGTTGCTGGAGCGGCGCGGCGCGGTGGACCGGGTGGCCACCGATCCGGAGATCTTCGAGGCGAAGGAGACGCCGCCACAGACCACCCGGGCCCGGCTGCGCGGCGAGTTCATCCGGCACGCCCAGGAGAAGCGGCGGGACTTCACCGTCGACTGGGTGCACCTGAAGCTCAACGACCAGGCGCAGCGGACCGTGCTGTGCAAGGACCCGTTCCGGGCGTACGACGAGCGGGTGGAGCGGCTGATCGCCAGCATGTGACCGGCTGCACCGGGCCCGTCCGCTGCGGGCGGGCCCGGGTAGGCTGGCCGGACCATGTTTCCTTCCGAACCTTCCACCTCCGGTGCGCAGCGGCAGGGCTGGCTCGAACGGCGTCGTGACAAGGTCCGCGCCGAGATCGAGCGCAATCGCCGAGGCGAGTACACCGTCCCGACCTGGGTGCTGGCGACAGCGCTGGCCCTGATCGTCGGCGCCTGGCTCGCCTTGATCATCCTCGCCTGAGGTGTAAGGAAGGGCACCTTCTTAACGCCTGCGGTAGAGCAGGGGCCCCTTGTTAACGCGTACGCCCGGTTGGGCTCAGGCCGTGTCGGCGGCGAGCAGGCGGGCGGCGTGCCGGCCGGCCGCGGCGGCGGCCATGAAGTAGGCGTGATCGGCGTCGAGCCCGCGCCCCATCGTCGACAGCGGTACCGGGCTGCGCCGCAGTGCCGCGTCCAGCCCGGCGGTGTCCACCCGCACCAGCGTGTGCCGCTCGGCGAGCGGGGCCACTGCGGCGTCGACCTCGGCGGCCAGCGTCGGGTCGAGGTCCGCCGGTACCACCAGTTCCGCGCGGGCCAGCGCCACCCGGCCGTACGCGGTGAGGCTGTGGTGCGACACGCCCCGGTGCCGCGCACGTGGGTCGGCGGCGGAGATCCGCAGGGAGCCGATCGGGCGACCACCCAGGGCGGCGACGGCGTTCACCGCCTCGCCGACGGCCACCCCGGAGAACCCCCACCGGGTGCCGGTGCCGAGATTGCCCGGTCCCTGCGCCACCACCGCCACATCGGCGTCGAGCACGTGCCGGGCGGCGAGCAGCCCGCTGTGCAGCGTCGAGGCCTCGAGGTCGCCACCGAAAGCCTGCCCGACGCTGATCGTGCCGACCAGTTCGTCACGCAGCCCGGCGAGGGTGCGGGAGAACCAGGCGGGCAGCGCCCCGCCGTCGGTGAGCAGGTACGCCACCCGGGCCTGGGGCGCGTCGACGCGGACCCCGGCGAGGATCGCCGGCAGCGCGGAGTGCAGGTCGGCGGTCACCACCGGCAGACCGCCCAGGTCGTCGGCGGCGGCCAGCACCTCCCGGTGCGGTGACGCTTCCTCGTCGACACCGAGCAGGATCGGCTGCAGCGGGGTGTAGCGGGCCTTGACCAGGTGTCCCGCGTCGCGGGAGTCGAGAGCCTGCGGCGGGTCGGCCGGCAGCCGCTCCGGCAGCGCCACGACCAGCGCGTACCCACCGGTACCCAGGCCCATCAGCAGCGCACCGGCGTTGAGCAGCACCCGATCCCCGGGCTCGGGTTCACCGACCAGCGCCGGATAGGCCAGCGCCCGCATCGAGGCCCCGTCATCCACCTCGACATCCAGCTCCACCGCCCCAACCCACCGCCGACGCACCCGCGTCACCACACCCGCCCGCCACCGCACCACCCCCGCACGCTAACCCCCACCCCACCGCCCCCACCCACCGGGTGCCACCGCCGATCATGCAGTTGTGGCAGGAACATAAGCGGGCAAAAAGTACATTACGACGACCACAACTGCATGATCGGCGAGACGGGGTGGGTGGGAGTGAGGGGGCGTGGTGTGGGGTGGCTTTGTGGGGGGTGGGGGCTGCTAGCGTCTACCGGGTGTCGCGTAGTCGCACCGAACGGCTGGTCAACCTGGTGATCTGCCTGCTGTCCACGCGGCGGTTCCTGACCGCCGCGCAGATCGCCGCGACCGTGCCCGGTTACGAGCACGATCCGGACGACGCCCGGGAGCACGAGGCATTTCAGCGCAAGTTCGAGCGGGACAAGGCCGAGCTGCGGGAATTGGGCGTACCACTGGAGACCGGGACGGCGAGCGCCTTCGACGCGGAGCTCGGGTACCGGATCGCCCGCCGGGAGTACGCGCTGCCCGACATCCCCCTCAAGCCGGACGAGGCAGCCGCCGTCGGCATCGCCGCTCGACTGTGGCAGCACGCCGGCCTGGCCGCCGCCGCCTCGTCGGGCCTGGCGAAGCTGCGCGCCGCCGGTGTGGACGTGGACCCGCAGGCCACCCTCGGCCTGGAGCCGATGGTCACGGTCGACCCGGCGTTCGCTCCGCTGACCGCGGCCGCCCGTGACCGGCGGGAGGTCCGTTTCGACTACCGGATTCCGGACCGCGACGCGCCCGCCCGGCGTCGGCTGCAACCGTGGGGTGTGGTCTGCTGGCGGGGCCGCTGGTACGTGGTCGGTCACGACCTCGACCGTGACGCCACCCGCTGCTTCCGCCTGTCGCGGGTGGTGGGCCAGGTGCGGGTCACCGGTGAGCCGGGCGCCTACCAGCCGCCGACCGGAGTCGACCTGATCAGTCACGTGGCTCGTTGGTCCGGCCCGGTGGAGCGACCTGGTCGGGCCACCGTGCTGGTCGCTCCGGGACGTGCCGCCGGGTTGCGCCGCTGGGCGGTGGAGGTCACCGCCGGGCCGGAGGCGGACCGGCTGGTCCTGCCGTACGGCGACGCCTGTTGGCTGGCGGGTCACCTCGTCGGCTACGGGCCCGACGTGCGGGTGCTCGACCCGCCCGAGGTGCGGGAGGCGGTCATCCAGCGGCTCAAGGAGATCGCCGCCCGACACGACACCCTGGCGGTGATCCCGTGAGCGGCACGACCCGGCCGGCGGCGCGCGCCGGCTCCCGTGCCTCCGCGGACCGGCTGGCCCGACTGCTGAACCTGGTGCCGTACCTGCTCGCCCGGCCCGGCATCGAGATCGCCGAGGCGGCCGGTGACCTGGGCGTCACCGAGCGGCAGCTGCGGGAAGACCTGGAACTGCTGTGGGTCTGCGGGCTGCCCGGGTACGGCCCGGGTGACCTGATCGACATGGCGTTCGACGGTGACCGGGTCACCATCACCTACGACGCGGGCATCGACCGGCCGCTGCGGCTCACCCCGGACGAGGCGCTGGCGCTGGTGGTGGCGTTGCGGATGCTGGCCGAGACACCCGGGGTGGCCAACCGGGACGCGGTCGAGCGGGCCCTGGCGAAGATCGAGGACGCCGCCGGTGACCTGGTCGCCGCGCCGGTGGAGGTGCGGCTGCCCGGCGACACCGAGCGGGTCGAGCAGCTGCGTGCCGCGGTGGAGGGTGGTCGCGCCCTGCGCATCACGTACTACGCGGCCGCCCGTGACGAGACCACCGAGCGGGTCATCGACCCACTGCGGGTGCTGATGGTGGGTGGCCGGACGTACGTGGAGGCGTGGTGCCGCCGCGCCGAGGCGGTGCGGCTGTTCCGGGCCGACCGGATCGACGCGGTGACCGAGCTGACCGAACCCGCCGTGGTGCCGCCGCAGGCCCGACCGCACGACCTGCGCGAGGGGGCGTTCCGGCCCTCACCCGACCTGCCGTTGATCACGTTGCGGATCGGTCGGGGCGAACGGTGGATCACCGAGTACTACCCGTGCGAGCGGGTCGAGTCCGACGGTGAACGGTGGGTGGTGTCGCTGCGCGTCACCGATCTGGGTTGGGCCCGCCGGTTCGTGCTCGGCCTCGGCCCGGACGTCGAGGTCGTCGCGCCGGCCGAGCTGGCCGAGCAGATCCGCGAGTCGGCGGCGGCGGCCCTGGAGGCGTACGCGCGGCCGGTGCCGGCGGGCGCGGACCCGGCGGCGGTCGGGGACAGGCAGTAGGCTGGCCCGCGTGTTGAAGTGGATCGTGCTCGCGCTGGTGCTGGTGCCGTTGATTCTGCTCGCCCTCGCCGTACGACCTGTGCTGGCGCGGCTGCCCCGGCTGCGTCGGGCGGCGCTGGCGTTGCAGCGGCGCGTCGACGAGGCGACGGCGTTGCAGGAGGCGGCGGAGAGCCTCCAGCAGCGGGCGGAGGGGCTGCAGAGCCGGTTGGAGACGACCGAACAGCGGCTCACCCTGATCCGGGCGCGCCGGGGCGACTGAGGCGCGGTTTACCGGCGGCCAACCCCGGCGCGGTGCGCGTTCCTGCCCGCACGGTGCGTTCTGCTGCTCGTGGCGGCTCGACTTCGCGCAGAATGATCCAGCCGCCTGGTTGACGGGACAGTTGCGGTTGCCCGAGACTTCACCCACCGGGACGAACCCCTACCGCCCCGGCGGGTGGCAAGGGCCTTCGTCGCACGTACGATGGGCTGCGGAACCACCCCCGTTGGCACAAGCGACTGGAGCTTCACATGGGTGCCCTCAGGCCGTGGCACATCGCCGTACTCGTGGTCGTGCTGATCCTGCTCTTCGGCGCGAAGCGGCTCCCGGACGCCGCCCGCTCCCTCGGTCGCTCGCTGCGGATCATCAAGGCCGAGACGAAGAGCCTGGCCGACGACGACCGTGACCTCGCCGGCAAGGCCGACGCGCAGGCCGGCTACCAGCCGTACCCGCCGCAGCAGTCGGCACCGCAGCAGCAGCCCTACCAGGGCACCGTGCAGCCGCCGGTCGACCCGGTGCAGCGCGTCCGCGAGAACTGACCCCCGGGTCCGGTAACCGTGGCCTTCGGACTCCGCAAGCGCGGACCGAGCAACTTCGAGCGGGCCGCCGACGGCTCGATGACCCTCGTCGAGCACATCCGCGAGTTGCGTGACCGGCTGTTCCGTGCCGCGTTGGCGATTCTCGTCGGGCTGGTCGGTGGGTACCTTCTCGCACAGCCGGCGTTCGACCTGTTGAGCCAGCCGTACTGTCGACTGCCGGGAATGATGGTCGACGGCGAGTGCCAGCAGTTCCTGATGCTGGCCCCGGCGGACGGTTTCATCCTCAAGCTCAAGCTGGCGCTCTGGATCGGTTTGATCCTCGGCGGTCCGGTCTGGCTCTACCAACTCTGGGCGTTCATCGCTCCCGGGCTGCACCGGCACGAGCGCAAATGGGCGTACGTCTTCGTGACGATCGCGGCGCCGCTCTTCGCCGCCGGCGCGGTCCTCGCCTTCCTGGTCGTCGACAAGGGCCTGGCATTCCTGTTGGAGGCCGGTGTCACCGGTACCGACTCGCAGCTGGAAGTGACCCGCTACATCAGCTTCGTCACCACCATGATCCTGCTCTTCGGGGTGGCGTTCGAATTTCCCCTCACCTTGCTGATGCTCAACTTCACGGGCGTGGTCAGCGCCCGGCGACTGCTCAGCTGGTGGCGGGTCGTGGTGTTCGTCTGCTTCGCGTTCGCGGCGGTGGCCACGCCCGACCCGGGGCCGTTCGGCATGACGTTGCTGGCGCTGTGTCTGTCGCTGCTCTACTTCATCGCGGTCGGGGTGGCGTTCCTCAACGACAAGCGGAAGGGACGCGGCAAGGAGATCTACGCCGGCGTCGACGACGACGAGGCGTCCCCGCTGGAGTTCGACCGGGAGCCGGTGGAGGCGGGGCAGCCCGTCAGCGCGGTCAGCCCGCTCGACGCTCCCGAGCCGGTGACCCGGCCGCTGCCGATCGAGCGACGCTACGACGACGTCACCTGACGCGACACCCTCACACGGAACAACGCGGCAAGCCTTCCAGAGGTGGAAGGCTTGCTGCGTTCGCTGGTTCGATCGGCGATGGACGCTCGGTGACCGCCTTAGCGGTAAGCAGCGCCGCCGTCAGCCGGATAGTCGGCAATCCGTCAACGGGTGCTGCACGGCCTGCAACCGGGTAAGCGACTCAATACGATATGTCAACGTCCTTGGCGAGAGAGGGGCCTCGTGCGTCATCCGACGTTCCGCCGTCCCCCCGCCGCCCGGTGGAAGGCGCACGCACCGGCAGCACGGTGGGGGGCCCCTGTCGCCCGCTTCGCGCTGATCGGAGCCGCAGCCGTGGGCATCGGATTCCTCGTCGGCGCCCTGTCGAGCGACCCGGCCAGCGCGGACATCGGAGACCTGCCGTCGGTCGGGGTGGACATCGCAGACGTGGCGTCGACCGGCGCGGCTCAACGGGGCCCGGAACGTGCGGGGCCGGCCCTGCCGGTCGACGATCTGATCGCCGGGCTCGTCGACCGACCGGAGGCCCGGCAGCCCGACCCGGGCCGAGCCCCGAGGCGCGGCTCAGCGGTGACCGGCCGGCCGGCTGACGAGGCCAGCGCGGGGAAAGGCACGTCGCCGCGCGGCCGGTCGGATCAGGACCGTCCGGCGCATTCACCTTCGACCGCCCGTGCCGGTCGAACGCCTGCGACGAGTGGCCCACCGACCGGCCGTGCACCCGGTGACCGTTATCCGGCCGACCGTTCGCTGGATGGCCGTTCTCCGGGTCTCCGTTCACCGGAGAACACCGGAGTGAGCCGGCGGGCGCCGATGGAACCGCCGAGCCGGTCGAGCGTACCGATCACCGCTGACGCGACGCCGACTCCCGGCGGGCAGCTCGAGCCGCCATCCCTGACCGAGCTGACCCAAACCGTGACGGGCCTGGCGACGCGACCGGCGGAAACCATCATCGTGCCCGCGACGGCCGTCGCGCGGCCGGTGCTGGCCACGGTCGTCGCGACCGTGTCGTCCGGCGCGACGGCGGTGGTGACACCGATCGCGCGGGTGGTGGACCTGGTCGTACCTGCGCTTCCCGCCGGGTCGGGATGTCCTGGCACGGGTACGTCCATCGTGGAGAGACCGACACCTCGGTGGCCGGGGACCGCTCCCGCGCCGGGTGTTGCGGAGGTCGGGCCGCCAGGCCGATCCCTGGCACCGGACCCACCGCCCACCGCACCGCCGCCCGCGACAGCGCCGCGCGCCGCATCTCCGGCGGAGGTGACGCCTGCCGCGTCCGTGACCGGGGCGGCACCCGGCTGGCACCGTTCCTCGACCGGCCCGTCATGGGCGAGGCCGGGATCGACGCCCGCGCCGCCGCCCACCCTCCCGCACCGCCCGTCGATACCCGGTGGAGACGGTGTCACCAGCGCTGACGGTGGGTTCGGGCCGTTACGCGGGGTGACCATCGACGGGTGGCACGTGCCGGCGACCGCCAACGCCCGCGCCGACGTCGCTGCGCGTCACGGACGCGCGGGCCGCTTCCCCTGCGTGGCCGCCCGACCCGGCTGAGTCCACCCTGACCCGCCCGCCGGAGCTACCCACGCTCCGCCGGCTGGTCATACGGGTGCCCGTGGCCGTCGCAACCGACGTGTCACGGGCCGGGCCCAGTCCGTTCGCGCATGTTCGGCCGGCGTGGTCTCGTTGACGAGACCGAAAGGGCTGCAGCGCGTACCTGAGATCGGAGCTACGTGGTGATCCGCGTTGTGGTTGGCGAAAGTATGGGTCTGCTGCGCAGTGCGCTGTGCGCGGCACTGGCCGGTGAGGAGGACATCGAGGTCGTCGGCGAGGTGCCGGGCACCGGCGAGTTGCCGGCGATGGTGCGCCGGCACCTGCCGGACGTGGTGCTGGTGGATCTGGCATCGGGCACCCCCGAGTCGGTGAAAGTGGTCAGCGCGATCACGGAGGCGGCACCCGCGACGGCGGTTCTGGCGTTGAGTGCCCGGTGGGGCCGTAGTTTGGTGGAGGAGGCACTGGCGGCCGGGGCGAAAGGGTTGGTCGGTAAGGACGAGCCGCTGCACGAGTTGGTCCGGGCCGTACGGGCGCTCGCGGCGGGGGACCGGGTCATCGACGTGGCCGCCGCCGCGACGGCGCTCCGGCCCGCCACCGGGCCGCTGACGCCACGGGAGGCCGAGGTGCTGCGGATGGCCGCCGAGGGACTGCCGCTGAAGGAGATCGCCAGTCGGCTGTTCCTGGCACACGGCACGGTGCGTAACCACCTGTCGGCGATCATGCGCAAGACCGGTGCCCGAAACCGGATGGAGGCGGTCCTGCTCGCGCGCCGCGAGGGCTGGATGTGACATCTGGTCGTGCCGACCGCACGTCGGCCTGACCGCGTGCGGTCGGCACGGACACCGCGAACAGCCGGTAGGAAAACCCTCGGGCCCAGACCTTCCCGACGGCTGACCGTCGACAGGCGGAACCGGTGGGTACGTGTTTGAATGCTGACGGTCCGTGATGCAGCCGACGATGCTCGGGGAGCTACGGTGATCCGCACTCTGCTCGCTCTCGACGGGGCCCTGGTCCGGGGTGCCCTGTCTCTCGTGCTCGCCGCGGAGGACGACATCAGCGTGGTGGCGGAGGTCGATCGCGGCGACGCGGTCACGTGGACGATCCGCACGCGTCGCCCGGACGTGGCAGTCGTCGACCTCGACCTCGTCGAGGGACTGCCGGTGGCCGACGCCTGTCCGCTGCTGGTCCTCGCCGAGCCGCGCCGGGCCGGAAGCCTGCCCACGAGGCTCACCCCTTCCCGGACCGTCGGCATCCTCGGCAGCGACGTCGCGCCGCAGCGGGTGGTCGACGGGATCCGCCGGCTCTCTCGTGGAGAACCGGTGGTCGACGCGGACCTGGTGCTGGCGGCGCTGAGCCGGGACAGCCCACTGACCCCGCGTGAGGAGCAGATCCTCGATCTGACGGCGGGCGGCGCGCCGGTCGCGGAGGTGGCCGGATCGCTCGGTCTCGCCCCCGGCACCGTGCGCAACCATCTCGCCCGGATCATTCGCAAGGCGAAGGCCCGCACCAGAGTGGAGGCGGTCCGGGTCGCCCGCGAGGCGGGGTGGATCTGACCCGCGTCCCCTGGTTCGGAACCGGGGTCAGCCGAGACGGGACGTGACCGCGGCGGCGGCGCCACCGGGCGTCGCCGCGACACCGTCCCAGTGCCCGACCAGGTCGCGGTAGGCGGACGAGTGGGAGAGCAGGTCGTGATGGCTGCCCAGCAGTGGTCCGTCCTCGTCGAACACCAGCACCCGTCGGGCCCGGACGGCGGAGCTGATCCGATGGGCGATGACGATCAGGGTGCCTGGTCGTCGCGCGAACGCCCACTCGACCGTCGCCTCCCGCGTCGGATCCAGATGACAGGTGGCCTCGTCCAAGATGACCAGTGGTGCGGGGGCCAGGTAGGCGCGCACCGCGGCGATCAGTTGTCGCTCGCCGGCGGAGAGCGTGGCGGGGTCGATCGTGGCGGCGAGGCCGCCCAGCCGCCGGGCGAGATCGTCAGCGCCCAGTGTGGCCAGCGCGGTCTCGATGGTCGCGTCGTCGGCGTCCGGGCGCAGGTAGCGAAGGTTGTCGGCCAGGGAGCCACTGAACACGTACGCCTCCTGCGGCACGAGCACCCGCAGCCCGGCCAGGCCGGTGGGCGCGACCGTGGCCACCGGCCGCCCGGCGAGGTGGACCGTGCCGCGTTCCGGCACGACCATTCCGGCGACCAACGCGGCCAGGGTGGACTTTCCGGTGCCGCTGGGCCCCACCACCGCGAGGTGTTCCCCCTCGGGCAGCGTCATCGAGAAGTCATGCAGGACCGGTCGGGCACGTGGGCCGTACCGGAAGGTCAGGCCCGCCAGCCGGACCGCTGGCGGCGCAGGGTCGGGCACGCCCGGCGTCGGGTCGGCTGGCGGGTCGCCGTGCGTCGGGGTGCGGCCGGTACGCAGGATCCGGTCCAGGGTGACGGCGTAGCGCAGCCCTCCGCCACCGAGGCCCTGCACCAGGGCGTGCAGTGCCGGCTGCAGGCTGGTGGTGACGTAGACGAGCGCGCCGAGCACAGCGCCGGTGCTCAGCCCGCGCCGCACCAGCCAGGGCGCGCCGAGCAGCAGGACCAGCACCGGCAGCCAGCCGCCCAGCCCGAGGCTGAGGCTGCGCAGCGCGGACATCCGGGCCAGCGTCCGCTCGGCTTCGGCGTGGTCGCTGACCCTCCGGTCGACCTCGGCCACCGTGCGCTCCTCGGCGCCGCAGGCGCGCACGTCGCGGTGACCGGCGAGCGCGGTCGCTGCCGACCGGCCGAGCGCCTCGCCGGCGGTCACCTGGGCCCGCTGGTGCGCCAGCATCGCCGGTAACGCGGCGGCGAAGACCACCAGTCCCGCGAGCAACGGAGTCGCCACCAGCGCGGCGACCATCGGATCCAGTGCCAGCAGGCCGAGCAGGGCCGCTCCGGCGGTGAACAGGAAACCGCGCACCACCATGACCAGGCCGCCGAAGGTGTCCCGGACGATCTCCACGTGGTGGGTCAGGCGGGCCACCGGGGCGCTGTCCGGATGCGCGCCGGCCCGGGTGGCGTCGTGCAGCGCGCCGTCGACCACGAGGCGGGCCAGGTGGTCGCGGAACGGCTCCACCACGGCACCCAGGCTGCGGTACACCCGCCCGGTGGCGGTCGCGCCGATCAGGACAGCCACGGCGAGCCCGCCCAGCCAGGTCAGACCGACGGAGAACCGGCCGGCCAGGAAGCCCTGGTCGACTGCGCGGGCGACCAGCAGCCCGGCGAGCAACGCTGGCAGGGACTCGACCAACGACCAGGCGGCGAGCCGACCGACGTCCCCGCGACGGGCTGTCAGCGCCCGCCAGGTCGTCCGGCCGATGTCGGAGCCGCTCATCAGGGGACACCGTCGGCGGCGAACACTGCCCGGTAGTTCGGGTCCGCCCAGAGCCGCCGGTGCGGCGCCAGGGCGCGCAGCCGGCCGCCGTCGAGCCAGGCGACCAGGTCGGCGGCGGCCGCCGTCGCCACCCGGTGGGTGACCACCAGACGGGTACGCCCCGCATCCGGGTTGGTCAGCGCGCGGGCGATCCGGTGTTCGGTGGCGGTGTCCAGGTTGGAGGTCGCGTCGTCGAGGATCAGCAGCCGTTCGGCGTGCAACGCCCGCGCCAGTCCGAGCCGTTGTATCTCACCTCCGGACAGCGGCGCGTCCACGGTCGGGGTGCGGAATCCGTCGGGGAGCCGCTCGATGACCGCGTCGACCTGCGCGGCCCGGGCCGCCGTCAGTACGGCGGGGGTGGCGGGCGCGCCGGTAGACGGTGGCCGGGCCGACCGTTCGGGTAGGCCGAGGCCGATCGCCTCGTGCACGGTCTCGCCGACCAGCACCGGACGGTCGAAGGCGTGGCCCACCGCCTGACGCAGCGCGGTCCGGTCGACGCGGGTCAGCGGCACCCCGTCCAGCCGCACCTCACCGGTGTCCGGGTCGTACAGTCGGCCGGCGACGGCGGCGAGGGCGGACTTTCCGGCGCCGGAACGCCCGACGACGGCGACCGTGGCCCCGGCGGGAATGTCCAGGTCGATGGCGTCCAGGACCGGCCGGTCGTCGTCGGCGCGGACACCGACTCCCCGCAACCGCAGGTGACCGTCGCCGGGCGGCAGTGGTTCGTCGCCGTCGGGGTGCGCCGGGCACGCCAGCGGCTCGGCGATCCTGCGGGCCGAGGCGCGGCTGCGGACCAGCCGGTTGAGGGTGGCCAGTACCGCGCCCAGCCCGGCGCCGAGCGCGGCGTACTGGACGGCGGCGACCAGTTGCCCGGGGGTGAGCCAGCCGACGGTCAACGCGTACCCGCCGACGGCGACGACAGCGACCTGTAGCAGCGGCGCCACGGCCGCGACCCGGGCGTTCGCTCGGGCCAACAGCCGCCAGCCGAGCCGGCCGTGACTCTGCAGCTGCGGCAGCGCCGCCAGCACCCGGTCGCGTTCCACGTCGATGGTGCCGGCTGCGGCGATGGTGCGGGAACCGCCGAGTGCCTCCTGTAGTCGGCCGGCGATCGTGCCGAGCACCCGCTGGTACCCGGTGACGGCCGCCGAGGCATCGGTGACGAAGGTGGCCATGAGGACGGTCAACACGGCCAGACCGGCGAGCAGGGTGAGCCCGAGGACGGGCTCCAGCAGCATCAGCGCCACGACGCTGCCCAGCGGGGGCAGCACGGCGATCCCGCCCAGCGCCACGGCGGTGCCGGCCTGCCCTGCGTCGGCGGCCTGCCCGGCGAGCCGGCCGACGAGATCACCGACCGGGTAGCGGCGGACGGCCCGCACGTCCAACGCGAACAGGTGCCGCAGCAGCCGTCGGCGCAGCCGGGCGGTGGCCCGGGCGGCTCCGTACCCGCCGGCGAGGTCGCCGAGTATGTCGGTGACCAGCAGGGTGACGACGAGACCGCAGGCGACCACGGGCCAGCGAGGGGAGGCGTCGCCGCCGACGGCGGCGTCCACCGCCAGCCCCAGCACCGCGGGCAGGGCCAGCTCGGCGGCTGCGCCGGCCAGCGCCACCACCACCAGCGTGGCGGTCCAGCCGCCACCGTCGCGGACCACCTGGAACAGCAGGCGGTCCTCGCCGGCCAGCGTTCGCATCGGTCCTCCCGGTCGTACGGCGTGGCCCTGGACGGTCAGGTCACCGTCCAGGGCCACGGGTGGTGCGATCCGATCAGTTGCAGGTCGTGACGGAGAGCGAGCTGTCGCCGCAGAGCAGCAGGCTCGCCCGGCTACCACCGCCGGTACGGTCGGCCGGAGCCGCCTCCAGTCCCTGAAGGTCGAGGAGCGCCATGTCGTGTCACCTCCTATCGGGCGTCGGGGTCAGTTGTCGCCCCCGCCGTCGCGGGGGAGTCTGGTGCGCCGGTGAGGGGCGCGAGGAAGGGCAGGGTCGCCGGCCGGTCGGGTCGGGCGGTGGCCAGGGCCAGCAGTACCCCTGCGGTGCCGGTGGCGAGGTCCATGGACAGCCGCAGCAGCTGCTCGCCGGGGAAGGCGGTGCCGTCCTGGTACGGCAGGGCGTGCCAGTCAAGCCGCCGGATCTGCCGCTCCAGCTCGGGTCGCAGCTGCGGGTCGTCGGGTTGGGCGGCGAGGTAGACGATGATGCCGGCCCGCCCGGCGAAGAGGCCGGACTGCGCGTAGAACGGTGATCGGGCGGCGCGACGCACCCCGGCGCTGGCCTCGGCGAACTGCTCGTCGTCGCGGTGGCGCAGGTACTGGTCGAGGACGAGTCCGATGCCGACGCTGCCCTGCCCCAGGTAGGGCATGGTCCGCCAGCCTTCGTTGACCTCCAGCGCGCCGTCGGGGCGTACGACGCAGCGGCGCAGGTCCTGCCGCAGCGCGGTGGCGGCGTGGTCGAGCAGCACCGGGTCGCCGCTGAGCTCGTACAGGCGCACCAGCAGCAACGCCGCTCCGGTCCGGCCGCGCAGCAGCCCGGCGTACGGGTGCCGTCCGCCGCTGAGGTCGCCGCCGGGGTCGTCGGCGAGTCGATCCACCAACTGCCCGGTGACCCGCCAGGCCGCCTCCCGCAGCGCCGGTTCGCCGGTACGTCCACCGAGTTCGGCCAGGTTGAGGGCGATTCCGGCCAGTCCACCGGCCAAGCTGTGATCCAGCCCGGCTGTCGACTCGCGTAGGCAGATGTCGAGCACGTCGAGAGCGTCCTGCCGGCGACCGAGCACCTCCAGGGCGTACGCGACGCCGTGCAGGCCGTCGTAGAAGCCGCAGCGGGTGCCCGACGGGGGTGAGGTGGCCTGGCGGACCAGCCACTGCTCGTGTTCCGGCCACCGGCCGGCACCGCCCTGGTGCAACGCGTACAGCACGCCGGCGGCGCCGTGGGCGAGGTTGAGCCCGCCGCTGCGGAACTGTTCGATGTCGCCGGGGAACAACCGGTCGGAGCGCTCAGGTGTGGCGCTGGCGAGGACGGCGCGAGCGAGCCGCTCCCGGTCGACGGGTGGCACGTCAGCGGTGGGTGGGACGCGCTCATCGGAGTGCGACTCCGGGGCGGTGATCTCCGCTACCGCCGCGTCGAGGAATTCCCTCCGCACCGGGAAGGTGTCGGCGATGATCTCGGCCAGGTGTGCCGCCTTCGCCGGAACGAGCCGGACCAGCTGGGTCAGCGGCAGGAACAGGGCCAGCCGTAGGCACGCCAGGGCGTAGTGGTCGACCGCCACGCCGGTCCGTCCCCGGGGTGCGGCGAAGCCCTGGTTGCGCAGGCCTGGGCGGCGGTGCCCGTCGACCGGGGCGGCCACCTCGAAGTCGACGAGCGCGACCCGGTCGTCCGGACGGATCATGATGTTGAACAGGTGCAGGTCGCCGTAGACCAGACCGCGATCGTGGATCGCCCGGACGATCTCCTCGACCTGGCGGTGCACGTCCAGTGCCCAGCTCGCGTAGGCGGCGCGGTCGTCGTCGGTGGCGTCGGCGTCGATCAGCGGGTAGCGGTCGACCAGGACCTTGTTCAGCGGGCGGCCCTCGATGAACTCCAGGGCGAGGAACCGGTGGTCGCCGAGGGTGAACTCGTCGTGCACCCGGGGCACCTGCGGCAGGTCGGCGAGCTGGCGCAGCACGGCTGCCTCCCGGGCGAGCCGGGTGACCGCGTCGGTGCCGTCGGCGTCCAGGCCGGCGTGCGGGCGGGCCTCCTTCAACACCAGCTGCGTGTCGGTACGCAGGTCGCGCCCGACGTACAGGCCGCCGCCGTTGGAGAAGTGGATGACCTTGTCGATCCGGTACGGCACCTCGTCCGTGCTGGTCGCGTTGCGAGCGGCCAGGTGCGGAGTGAGGAACTCGGGCAGCGTCACCCAGGACGGCACGTGGAAGACCGGGTCGCGGCGGTCGGGCACCAGGGTTCCGTCGGCGTCCTCGATGGCCGGGACCACCTGGCCGTCCGGCGAGTGGCAGTACCGGGCGGCGAAGCCACCGTAGCGGACGTACACCGGTCCGGCGGCGTACCGCAGGTCACTGAGGATGTACGGGCCGGCCTGGCCGGTGAGCAGCTCGTCGAGTTCCTTGCAGACCAGTTCGAGTTCGGCGTCGTCGCGGGGGTAGACGGTCACGAACTTGCCGCTGGCCGCGCGGGTGGCGTACTTGGAGTTGCGCAGCAGCAGGGTACGGGGGCCGCGCAGGAACTTGAAGGACAGGCCCCGGGGGACGCAGTAGTCCCAGATGATGTCCAGAACCCGCTCGGCGTTGGCGATCGTGGCCGACACGTGCACCTTCCAGCCCTGCTGCGGCAGGCGTTCGCCGTCCGGGGCCTGGATGAGCCAGTCGTCGAGTGGTTCCCGCCGCCAGCCCGGTGGCAGCGGCCGGCGCGCCGCGGCGAAGGTGGGCTGCGCGACGGCGCTGCCGAGGGAGTCGTAGAACAGCGGGTCGGCGGCGCAGTAGCTGTCGTAGCGCTCGTCCACTGTGTCTCCCCTCCCATCCGTCCGCCGGTGTGGTCCTGTTGATGGATTCGAGTCTGTCCGTTCGGCCTATGGCGTCTCCAGTGCTTTCGGTCATGGAGATGAATGCGTGCCGCACGACCGGTCATGACAAATGACAGTTGCGGCGCAGGCCGTGGCGCTGTTCCCGGTCGCGTCGACAGCACGTGCGGCGGCGTCGGGCGACGGGGCGGCATGCTCGCGTTTGCGCCGGTCCAGGCAGTACGGTGCTCGCCGTGACCTCAGACGATCACCCTTCGGCGCCCGTCGGGCCCGTCGCCGTGCTGGCCAACCCGACCGCCGGGCGTGGCCGGCACCGAGGACGGCTGCCGCATCTGCTGGACGGGCTCGCTGCGGCGGGCCGGCCGGTGCGGCTGTTGCGGGCCGACAGTGCGACGGGGGCCGAGGCGGCCTGCCGTGCCGCTGTGGCCGAGGGGGCCGGCGCGCTGGTCGCGGTGGGGGGCGACGGCACGGTGCACCGGGCCATGCAGGCAGTCGCCGGTACCTCGGTGCCGTTCGGGCCGGTCCCGGCGGGCACCGGCAACGACTTCGCGGTGGAGACCGGCTTCCCGGCCGACCCGCGAGCGGCGGTCGACGTCATCGCGACAGCGCTACGCGAGGGGCGCACCCGGCCGGTGGACCTGGCCCGGATGACCGGGGCGGACGGCACCGTCCGTTGGTACGGCGCGGTGCTCGCGGCCGGTTTCGACGCGATCGTCAACGAGCGGGCCAACCGGATGCGTTGGCCGCGCGGTCCCCGTCGCTACGACCTGGCCATCCTGGTGGAACTGGCCCGGCTGCGCCCGCGCCGGTACACCCTCACTCTCGACGGTGAGCGGGTCGAGGTCGACTCGGTGCTGGTGGCCGTCGGCAACGGGCCCAGCTACGGCGGCGGCATGCGGATCTGCCCTGACGCGGACCCGACCGACGGCCTGCTCGACGTGGTGGTCGGCGGCCGGTTCGACCGGCGTACGTTGATCCGGGTCAAGCCGCGCATCTATGCCGGCACCCACGTCGCCCACCCGCTCGTGCGGACCTACCGGGCCCGCACCGTCACCCTCGCCGCGCAGGGCATCACCACCTACGCCGACGGCGAGCGCTCCCTAACCCTCCCCCTCACAATCACCGCCGTCCCCCAAGCCCTCCACCTCCTCCGCTGACCCCCACCCCAACCCCCACATCTCGTCGATCATGCAGTTGTGGTACCGAACAAAAGCGGCATATCCGGGTGAGGCGGGTGCCACAACTGCATGATCGCGGGGGTCAGGGGGTGGGGGTGGGGGGTTAGGGGTTAGGGGGTGGGGAGGAGGTCTAGGACGGAGCCTAGGGCGTTGGGGTGGCCGGGGTTGGCGGCGGGAAGGATCAGCGCGGCACAGCCGGCGGCGACGGCACCGGCGTCGGCGGGGGTGTCGCCGACCATGAGGGACTCCTCGGGGTCGACGCCGAGCATGCCGCAGGCCCGCCAGAAGATCGCCGGGTCGGGCTTGCACCGGCCCACCTCGTACGACAGCACGTGGGCGTCGACCAGGTCGGCCAGTCCCCAGGTGTCGAAGAGTGGTCGGATGTCGAAGCCGATGTTGCTGACCACCGCCACCCGTACGCCGGCGGCCCGTAGCGCGGCGAGGGTCGGCGCGGTGTCGGGGTAGGGCACCCACCCCTGCGGCGTCAGTATCCGCTCGTACAGCGCCTCGGCGAAGCCGTCGATGCCGGCGTCGACCGTGTCGGCCAACCCGGTGTAGGCGCCCCGGTGGGCGTGCTCGTAGAGATCCCGGTCGGCCCACAGCTCGGCCAGGTGGGGCGGCACCCGGGCGGGCAGCGGCCCGCCGGCGCGGCCGGCGGTGAGCAGCCGATCGGCCAGGGCCGTCGCGCGGGCCCGGTCCAGTTCCACGCCGCACGCCGCCGCGGCGGCCAGCACCCACTGACTGGGCTCCTCCACCTGGGCCAGCGTGCCGTGGAAGTCGAACAGCACTGCCCGCACCTGCCGACGGGACGGGTCCCGAGTGACGTCGGGTACGGGATTGGTCGGTTCGGCATGATCCGGCACGTCGTGCACCCTACCGACCCACCCCGACCACCCCGACGCTCGGCCTTGCCGGGTGCTCGTCAGGGACACGCACTAATCTTGGGGACATGTCGAGCCCCGCCGAGCGGTACGCCGCGGCGCGCCGCCGGGCCGCCCAGGCCTCACAGTTTCCGGCGCTGGAAGAGTTCACTTCTGACCTGGGGTTCGACCTCGACGACTTCCAACGGGAAGCGTGTCAGGCCCTGGAGCGGGGCAGCGGTGTGCTGGTCTGCGCGCCGACCGGGGCCGGCAAGACGGTGGTCGGCGAGTTCGCCGTACACCTCGCGTTGCGGGGTGCGCCCGGGCGGCCGGAACCGGCCGACGGCCCCCGGCGCAAGTGCTTCTACACCACGCCGATCAAGGCGCTGTCGAACCAGAAGTACCACGACCTGGTCGACCGGTACGGTGCCGAGCAGGTGGGCCTGCTCACCGGCGACAACGCCATCAACGGCGACGCTCCGGTGGTGGTGATGACCACCGAGGTGCTGCGCAACATGCTCTACGCCGGCTCGGCCACCCTCGAAGGCCTGGCGTACGTGGTGATGGACGAGGTCCACTACCTGGCCGACCGGTTCCGTGGCGGGGTCTGGGAGGAGGTCATCATCCACCTGCCCGCCTCGGTGACCCTGGTGTCGCTGTCGGCGACGGTGTCCAACGCCGAGGAGTTCGCCGACTGGTTGATCACAGTTCGGGGCGAGACCACGGTGGTGGTCAGCGAGCACCGGCCGGTGCCGTTGTGGCAGCACATGCTGGTCGGCAAGCGGATGTTCGACCTGTTCCACGATGCCGCCGCCGCGCGCAAACACGACGTGCACCCGGAGTTGCTGCGCTACACGCGGGACACGTTGCGCCGGCTCGACCTCGGTGAGGGCCGCGCCGCCGGCTGGGGTGGGCGGCGTGGTCCGCGCTGGCGCGGGCCGATGCGCCCCGACATCGTCGACCGGCTGGACCGCGAGGGGCTGCTGCCGGCGATCCTGTTCATCTTCAGCCGGGCCGGCTGCGACGCGGCGGTGCAGCAGTGCCTCGCCGCCGGGCTGCGGCTCACCTCACCCGAGGAGCGGGCGGAGATCCGCCGGGTGGTGGAGTCCCGGGTGACGGCGATCCCCGGCGAGGACCTGTCGGTGCTCGGCTACTGGGAGTGGCTCGACGGCCTGGAGCGCGGGCTGGCCGCCCACCACGCCGGGATGCTGCCGGCGTTCAAGGAGGTGGTGGAGGAACTGTTCGTCCGAGGTCTGGTCAAGGCGGTCTTCGCCACCGAGACCCTCGCGCTGGGCATCAACATGCCGGCCCGGTGCGTGGTGCTGGAACGCCTGGTGAAGTACAACGGCGAGGCGCACGTCGACCTGACCCCGGGGGAGTACACCCAGCTCACCGGGCGGGCCGGGCGTCGGGGCATCGACGTGGAGGGGCACGCCGTGGTGGTTTGGTCCCCGGAGACCGATCCCCGGCACGTGGCGGGTCTGGCCTCCACCCGGACGTATCCGCTGCGGTCCAGCTTCCGACCGTCGTACAACATGGCGGTGAACCTCGTCGGCAGCGTCGGCGCGGAGCCGGCCCGGGTGCTGCTGGAGTCGTCGTTCGCCCAGTTCCAGGCGGACCGCTCGGTGGTCGGCCTGGCGCGGCAGGTGCAGCGCAACACCGAGACCATCGAGGCGTACGGCGTCGAGGCGGAATGCCACCACGGTGACTTCGACGAGTACTTCGCCCTGCGGGTCGCCATCGCCGACCGGGAGCGGGCCATCGCCAGGCAGGGGCAGAGCCAGCGTCGGGCGGCAGCGGTGACGGCCCTGGAGCGGCTACGGGTGGGCGACGTGATCCGGGTGCCGTCCGGACGTCGGGCCGGGCTGGCCGTGGTGCTCGACCCGGCGGCCGGAGGGTTCAGCGAGCCCCGTCCGCTGGTGCTCACCCAGGACCGCTGGGCCGGCCGGATCAGCCCCGGCGACTTCACCACGCCGGCCGAGGTGCTGGCCCGCATCCGGGTGCCCAAGCACTTCAACCATCGCAATCCGGCCGCCCGCCGTGACCTGGCGGCTCAGGTCAGCGGCACCGGCCTGGACCGGCACTCCCGCCGGGGGTCCCGAGGCGGGCGGTCGGGGGAGGACCAGCAGCTCAGCCAGCTCCGTACCGAGCTGCGTCGGCACCCCTGCCACGCCTGCCCGGAGCGGGAGGAGCACGCTCGCTGGGCCGAGCGCCGCCGGCGGCTGGAGCGGGACACCGAGGAACTGCGCGAGCGCGTCGCCGGCCGCACGGGGTCGTTGGCGCGTACCTTCGATCGGATCGTCGCGCTGCTCACCGCGCGCGGTTATCTCGCTGCCGACGGCGCCGTCACCGACGCCGGTCGAATGCTCGGGCGGATCTGGACGGAGGCGGACCTGCTCGTGGCGGAGTGCCTGCGGCGAGGTGTCTGGGACGGCCTGTCACCGGCCGAGCTGGCTGCCGCGGTTTCGGTGGTGGTCTTCGAGGCCCGCCGGGACGTCGACGAACGGGCCTCGCTGCCGCGTGGCGCGGTCGCCGATGCGGTCGACGCGACCCTGAAGCTGTGGAGCGAGATCGAGACTGACGAGGCGTCGCGCGGGCTCGCGGTCACTCGCGAGCCGGATCTCGGCTTCGCCTGGCCGGTCTACCGCTGGGCTCGGGGCGAGGCGTTGGCCAAGGTGCTGACCAGCGGACATGAGCTCGATGGTGAGATGCCGGCCGGTGACTTCGTCCGGTGGGCCCGCCAGGTGGTGGACCTGCTCGGCCAACTGGCCGACTCCGGTGGTGCGTCGACCGAGTTGCGGGCCACCGCACGGCAGGCGATCACCGCGGTCAACCGGGGCGTGCTGGCATACCACTCGCCGGCCTGAACCGGCCCGACGGCGGTCGGTCGAGTCGTCAACCGACGCATCGCTGTGTCACTGCGGCGGCACGGCGCGAAGTGCTCGGGGGGCCGTGTTGTGCCTGGTGAGAGCGTCCCGGATCATGTCATCGGCGCGTGAGCTACGCGCCGGTAGCAGCTCTGGGGGGAGCCCACGTGGCAGACATCAATCACTTCGAGTACGGCTGGATCACACCGGCGTTGAGTTACGCCCTGTCGGTGCTCGGTTCGATTCTCGGCCTGGTCTGTGCCGGCCGCATCCGCACCGCCTCCAGCACGGGGCAGAAGCTCTGGTGGGGCAGCCTCGCTGCGTGGGCGCTCGGCGGCACGGCGATCTGGACGATGCACTTCATGGCGATGTTGGGCTTCGCCGTGGACGGAACGCGGATCCGGTACGACGTGCCGATCACGGTCGGCAGCGCGCTGATCGCTGTGGTGGCGGTCGGCATCGGGCTGGCGATCGTGGGCACCGGTCGGCTCTCGGTCGGGCGGATCCTCGGCGGCGGCCTGTTCACCGGCCTCGGGGTGGCGGCGATGCACTACACGGGCATGGCGGCGATGCGGTTGGACGGCCGGCTGCTCTACGACAACCTCCGGGTGGGGTTGTCGGTGTTGATCGCCGTGGTCGCGGCCTCCGTCGCGCTCTGGCTCGCGGTGACCGTCCGCAAGCCGATGGCGATCTTCGCGTCGGCGCTGGTGATGGGCGTGGCGGTCAACGGAATGCACTTCACCGGGATGAGCGCCCTGTCGGTGCACCTGCACGAGGAACCGGCCGAGATCACCGGAGCCGGCGTCGGCACGCTGCTGATCCCGATCGTGCTGCTGGTGATCTTCGGCGTGGTCGGTCTGGTGTACGCGCTGCTCGCCGCACCCGACGACGAGGACAAGGCCGCGCTGGCGTACCTGGACGCCCGGCGGACGGAGCCGTCCACGGCCGCGGCCGGCGGCCCGCCCGACGTCACCGCCCCCGATCCGGTAGGGCTGCGCGCCCGGTCGACGCTGGCCCGCCCCGGCGCCCAGTTTCCGTCCCGCCGGGACCATCCGCCGCGCTGACGGTCGCGGAAAGTGTCGTACCCGGCACGGACCATGTATTCATGGCTGTCCCCGCCCTCACTCCGCGAAACGCCCCGGCGCGCTCGCTGCCCCTTCGCGAGGCGCGCACCCGACTGAGCCAACTCGTCGCCATGGCGGAACTGACCGACACGGTCACGGTGGTCACCCGCGATGGTGATCCTCGGCCGGTCGCCGCGATCGTGCCAGCGGCGGCCGCTCGCACCGTCGCGGAGGCTCGTGCCGATGCCGGGCGCCTGGCCGAGGTCACCGCCGGGTGGTCCCGACGGCTCGACGCCCAGCGGCAGCAGAGCCGTCAACGCCACGCCGCCGAGCTGCGGACGGTGGCCGCGGCGCTGGCCGAGGTCTGGGCCGAGCTGGATCGCCGCTCCCCACCGGGCACCGATCCCGCGCTGACCCGGTTGCGTGCGGCCCACGCCCATCTGCTCGCGGGCTGAGTCGTCCCCGGCCCGGTGCGGGTCTGCGCCGCGCCACCCGACCCGAGCGGAGCCTTGGCGTGCGGCTGAGCCACGACCCGGCTCAGCCGCGCGCCAAGCGGCCCTCGCGTGCCGAGCGCCCCTTGAGCCGGCGGCCCAGTTCGCGGGCAATCTCCCGGTTCGCGTCGCGTTCGGCCAGCGCCTGCCGTTTGTCGTAGGTCCGGCGTCCCTTGGCCAGTGCCAGTTCGAGTTTGGCCCAGCCGCCAGAGAAGTACATCGACAGCGGCACCAGGGTGATCCCGCCTTCGCGGACGCGGTCGAGGATCCGGGCGATCTCCACCCGGCGCAGCAGCAGTTTGCGGGTACGCCGAGGTGCGTGGTTGGTCCAGCTACCGTAGCCGTACTCGGCGATGTGCAGGCCGTACAGCATGATCTCCCCGTCGCGTTCCTGCGCGAAGGCGTCCACCAGCGAGACACGTCCCGCCCGCAGCGACTTGACCTCGGTGCCGGCGAGCACGATGCCGGCCTCGTAGGTCTTGAGCACCGTGTAGTCGTGGCGGGCTCGGCGGTTCGACGCGATCAGGGTCCGCTCGGCGCTGGGGGAGGTGCCCATCCGGGAAGGATAGCCGCGCTGTTCGGCCGCGCGTACCGCGCTCAGGTCAATGCAGCCGGTTCCGCAGCCGGCCGGCCAACTCCGCCACCGCGACCGCGAAGCGCGGATCGGATTCGCCGGGCCAGTGTCCGACGATCGGAGGCGGGACGCTGTCACCGGGAGGCGGAACGACGTCGACCGGGTCGCGTAGCCGGCGGTCCACCCCGTCTGCGGGCCCGGACACGGTTGGCGCTCGACCCGGCCGGTGCGGCGAGAAGACCCAGCCGCCGATCGGGTCGGTGTCCCGCCACAGGTTGATCCACCGCCAGTGGACCCGGTTGCCCACCTCGCAGAGCACCGCCTCGTTGACGTAGGCCGGGAACAGCCGCGTGTAGATCCGGCGCAGCGGTGAGCCGTACGTCAGCAGGGCCAACCGGCTGCACACGTTGGGCGGAAGCTGGAGGATCGTGGCGGCGAGCAGCACGGAGCCGTGGCTGTGCCCGGTGAGCAGCACCCCGTGTCCCTGCCCGGTGAGGTGCACGATCCGGCGGGTCAGCTCCGGGACCGCGCGCTCGGCGTAGCAGGGCGGCGCGAAGGGGTGCGCTGCCCGTGGCCAGAATGTCCCCAGGTCCCACAGCACGCCGACGTACCTGCGGAATTCGGACGTACGGTAGGCGAAGATGCCGCCGACCAGCAGCGCGAGTACGACGGCCGCGATGACGAAACTGCCGACCTGGATGGCGAAGTCGATCGCCGCAGCCGGAATTCCGGTCAACCGCTGCACCGTGGTGTTCGGTGCCAGCTCCAACATGCCGAGCAGGCTGCTGGGCATGCCCACCCCGACGACACAGGCGTAGACCACCGCGATGGTCTCGATCCGCTCGGTGAACCTCGCCCGGGCGATCATCCGCTCGATCTGACGCAGCCGGTATCCGGCGGCCGGCGGTGCGTCGGGGTAGTCGTGTGCGACGGTGGCCCGGGCGGTGCGTATCCGGGCGTGACGGCTGACCAGGATGATGATGACGGCTGACACCAGGGTGGTCGCCGCCGCCACGAGGAACACGAAGACGGCCCATTTGTAACCGAGGGGTGGACTGATCGCCCGGTCATTGCCGACGCTGGCGCGACGGTTGAGCAGGTCGGCGACCCGGTACACGAGGTCCGCGGAGATCGCCACTGCCAGACCGGTGGCGACGGCCGCCATCACGGGCGCACCGAGCCCTCGCAGCGGCCCCGCGTTGAGCCCGTCGTGGCCGATCCCGCGCCTCACCTCGTCGGGCTCGATGCCGACGGCGGGTGTCGGATCGGGACCGGCGCGACGGCGGTCGGACGGTCCGGCACCTCGGGCGGCGCCAGCGGTCGCGGCGTGGCCGCGGCTCACCTGATTCCGATTGAGCAGCGCGCCGGCGCCGAGCGCGAACAGCAGGATCGTCTGGGTGAGGATGGTCAGCCCAACGGCGGTCGCGTAGCCGGGCAGCCCCTCACTGACCCGCCACGGGGTCGGATCGACCGCGACCGCCACCAGCACCACCACGGCCAGTACGCAGGCCAGGGTGCGCAGCCCACGCACGAACCGATCCGCGAACGAGTCGACCGGAACCAGGTCGATCAACGAGTGAACGCAGACCATCACGATGCAGGTCAACAGCAGCGCCCCGGTGACGATGGCCAGGGCCACGCCGAGGTTCGACGGACCCGAGTTGATCCGGGCCGTGACGAGACCGATGCTGAGGGTCATCAGGCCGGCGGCGACATGCAGTGAGCGCAGTCTGCCCACGGTCGGTGCGCCGTCCCACTGGGCTACCGCGCTGAGCTGATGGGCCCCCGAGGCGGTGGCGGAGGTGTGGAAGGCGTCGAAGTCGCGGCCGGGGCGGGCAGCGAGCCGCCAGACCAGCCCGAGCGCAGCCGCCGGTAGAAGTGCGAAGGTGGCCAGCGTCAGACCGGTGGGGCGGTCACCGATCCACGACAGCCAGGGCCGTCCGGCCAGACAGGACGGGTTCGGCATACACCGCCAGGCGATCAGGTCCAACGCCACGCCCATCGCCGCGAGCACGTACAGCATCGTGAGGGTGAGGGCGAGTAGCCGGCAGATCGCCTTCAGTACCGCACCGGAGCTGCTGTCGCGGCGGGTCGGCCTCATCCAGAACGCGACGTTGCAGAGCATGAAGGGCAGCAGGAACATCAGCGACAGGGTCCGGATGGTGGTGCCGGAGGGCAGGTCGCTCCAGCGGTACGCCTCCAGCGTCACGCCCGCCGCGCCCTTGGTGTCCGGATAGCCTGGGCGCGGCCGGTAGAACCCGCCGCTGCGGTCCCCGGCCACCTGGCGACTGTGCGGGCGGTCGAGAATCTGTTCGGCGTTGGCGCCGGAAACCCCGTGCACCCGTAGCTCCACGACGTCGTCGTCCGGCGCCTCCGGTTCGCTGGTCATCGGCACCCCCGGCACGTGTCAACAGACCCGCCCGGCGCAGACCCGGCACGCCGGCGTCCCGGTGCGGCCTCGCCCGTCTACCCGCGCAGCGGCTGGGCACGCCTGCGCGCGGGTAGCCGGGCGAGGCTCAGTGACGCGCGAGGAAGTCAGCCAGGACCTGGGTGTGGGTGGAGAAGGCCAGCTCGGTCGGCTCGGTCACCACCAGCCACTCGGTGGCCTCCGCCGTCGGCGTCGATGGCGGAAGCTCCTCGGCGGGACGTACCGGCAGCTCCCCGAAGATCAGCATGGTGCCGCCGGCCGGCGCGCTGAGGACCGTGATCAGATTCGCCCCGGTCGCGTCGGCGCGCAGCCCGGTCTCCTCGCGCAGCTCGCGGACCAGCGCGTCCTGCCATTGCTCGCCGTACTCGATGAAACCGCCGGGCAGCGCGAGCAGCCCACGGGCGGGTTCGATGTCGCGCCGGACGACGACCACGCCGAGGCCGGTGGCGGTCTGCACCGGCTGCACCGCCACCGCCACCGGCAACGGGTTACGCCAGACCTGCTGACCGCAGGTCGTGCAGAGCCGGGGCCAGCCGGACTGCGGCGGGTAGACCGCGCCACAGTACGAACAATGTGAGTACGCCACGCCGGTCATGCCGCAGCACGTTACCTCGCCCGGCCCGGCGGGTGGTCACCGCCGGACCCGATCAGGACGCGGCTGCGCGGGGACTGCCGATCGCGTCCCGGCGACCCCAGCGTCCGGGGATGTTCAGCAGCTCGATCCGGCCGAAGCTCGACGGGACCGCGGGGCGCACCACCAGATGCTCGCCGTACGGCTCCAACCCGAGAACGGTACGCAGCAGCAGGAACGTGGCGCCGGTCGCGGAGGCCTGGGGGCTGTTCGCGGCCGGGTAGGGCACCGGATAGCGGGTCAACTCGCGCTCGTAGCCGGCGAAGGCTTCCGGCATCCGTCCGGTGAACTGCTGGGACGCCCTGAAGACGGCCTCGGCGATGGCCCCCGCCTCCTTGAGGAAGCCGTAGCGGCGTAGCCCGTAGGCGATCAGTGAGTTGTCGAACGGCCACACCGTACCCACGTGGTAGCCGAGCGGGTTGTAGCTGATTTGCCCGGTGGCCAGCGTCCGTACCCCCCAGCCGGAGAAGAGGCGTGGCCCGAGCAGGTGGTCGGCGACCGCGGCGGCCCGGGACGGGTCCACGATGCCGCTCCACAGCAGGTGCCCCATGTTCGATGCCAGTGCGTCCACCTGGTCGCCGTCGGGGCCGAGCGCCAACGCGAAATACCGGCTGCCGTCGATCCAGAAGTCCCGGTTGAACCGTTGCTTGAGCTCCTCGGCCTGCCGTTCGAGCCGGTCGGCGTACGCCGGGTCGCCCCAGAACTCGCGGGCCAGCCGTGCCCCGCGTCGCTTCGCGTCGTACGCGTAGCCCTGCAACTCGCAGGTGGCGCGCGGTAGTCCGGGCACCCGGCCGTCCTGGTAGCAGATCGCCTCCGGGCTGTCCTTCCAGCAGTGGTTCTGTGCCCCGCTCTCGTCGTTGCGCGGCTGGTACCAGAGATAGCCGTCGCCGCGCAGGTCGCCGTACTCGTCGATCCAGTGCAACGCCGCGCGGGCGGCGTCCTCCAGTTCCCCCACCAGCGCGGCGTCGCCGGTCCAGCGTTCGTACTCGTCGAGCAGCACGACGAACAGCGGTGTCACGTCGGCGGCGCCGTAGTACGGCGACTGGGGGCGATGTTCGAAAGCGGCCAATTCCCCGTACCGGAACTCGTTGAGCATCTTCCCGGGTTCCTCTTCCCGGAAGTCGTCGAGCACCGTGCCCTGGTCCAGGGCGAGCAGACGCAGCGTGGTCGCCGCCATCCGGGGGACGAACGGAAGTGTCTGGAAACAGGTGAGGATGTTGTCGCGTCCGATGATGGTGGCTGACCAGGGCAGCCCGGCGGCGAGCATGGTCTCGTTCGGCAGAGCCAGGGGGGAGAAGCGCAGGCCGGCCAGGTCGACCAGGCCCTGCTGGTACGTCGTGGTCACCTGCTCCCAGTCGCAGCGCAGGCGGGGCGCGTCGGCGAGCCACTGGCTGAGGTCGTCGTCCAGCGGGGCGCCCACTCTGCCCTGCGGATGTCCCAGCCGTTCCCGTACGTCGGCCCCGTCCGGACGTAGCACCCGCGCTTCCACTCGTAGCGTCGTGCTCCACCGCTGCTGCGCGGGGATCTGGATCCGGAAGGTCATCCCGCGTTCGTCCAGCTCGGCCGGCTCGCTGCTCGACACGTCGGTCACCCGGTGGAACTTCTCCCGTCGGTAGCCGAGCCGCAGACCACCGTCCGACACCTTCCGGTAGCCACGCAACGTCGAGTCGTGGGGCCAGACCACGTTGTAGACCGGAGCGAAGTCGCTGTCCACGTCGATGCGCAGCACATAGTCGACGGGTTCGTTTGTGTGGTTGAGCAGGGTCAGGCGCTCGATGAAGGCGCTGTCGGAGATCCACCGGTCGCGGATCACCGAGGCTTTCGCATCGACGTAGTGGGTCGGATTTCCGGGGACGAGAAAGAAGCGGATCTTGTAGTAGCTCGCGTCGTGCACGGCCAGCGGATGCAGTTGCTGCCCGTCAAGGCTCAGCCGCCAGGTGGACAGGAAGCGGGTGTCGAGGGCGAAGAATCCACTCGGGTTGGCGGGGCTGAAGACCATGTCGCCGTTCTCCTCGCTCAGGGCGAAGATGTTGCCGTCGAGGATGCGGACCAGCCCTCTCATCGCGGTTCCCCGTCATCGGTCGCGGACGCCGCCGTGGCCCGCGGGGGGTTCCGGCACTCGGCCGCTGTCCGGGAGTGCCGGCAGTCGGCCACCTCGCGGGGGTGGTAAGCGTTGGGCGGCGGCGCGAACAGCCGCTCCAGGAGCATCACGAGACGGAACTCGCCGTCAGCGGTGAAGTCGTTGCGCAGCCACGCCGACACGGGCTTGACTTCGCCGTACGCCATCCGCAGGAAAAGCTCCTCATCGGTGTAGATCACCGTGTCGACGTCCGGTGCCTCGCCGTGCGCCACGGTGATCTGACCCTGGTCGATGCTGACGGTCCAGTGGTCGACCCGGTCGGGGTAGCGCAGGTCGAAGCGCACGGTGCCGGACACCTGGCGCAGCATCCGCCCCCCACCCTTGACCAGACCGTCGAAGAAGGCGTGCACAGCCTCCGACATGCCGGAACCTCCTACGGCCGTGCCCGGCCGAGGGCTGGCTCCGGGCTGGCCCGAGCCGGCGGCCGGTTCTGGGCTGGCCCGAGCCGGCGGCGAAGCGCCGGTCGAACTCCTCCGCCGTGGTCACTTTAACGGCTTTGGTCCGCTCTAGTGCTGGTTCGTAGACGTCGGTGCCGGTTCGACTGGTGCGGTGGAGATCGGCATTGGTTTCCAGGGCGCCGCCGCCTATGGTTGTTTGATGCGACCCGCCGTGCTGCTCACCCGCGTCGCCGCCGTCATGGCGGCGGCGCCGGTTGTGCTGCGCGGGCAGGCTGCGGCGACCCGGGCGCGTCGAGTTCCGGCGCGGGCTGGTCAGGGCCAGCCCCGCCCCGCCGGTCGGAGCCCTCCGGAGACCGTTCACCGACAGAGTGACGGCCGAGGGCGAAGCGCACAGCTTCGGCCCTTTTTCTTTTTCCGGGAAGGAACCGACATGAGCGAACGGACCGACACCTACGACCAGCAGTGGCTCACCAACCTTGAGCTGACGCTGAACCACGAGTTCGAGGCCCAGACGGCTCGGCTGACGCAACTGACGGCCGACACCGGCGACCCGGCGCAGGCACACACCAACGCCGCGCTGATCGCCGCCACCCGGCAGAGCATCGAACAGATCTCCGGGGCACTGCGACGCCTCACCGCCGGCGGCTACGGTCGCTGCGAGAAGTGCGGGACGGACATCCCTCGGGAGCGCCTGGAAATTCTTCCGCACGCGCGGTTCTGCGTGCCGTGCCAGCAGAAGCAGAACCGCTGACCACGCGACCGGCCGCCGGCCTCACGGGTGCGGCGGCCGGTCCGTGGCCACCTCGGGCGACTCGGGTGTGGCGGACGGTTTGGTGTGCAGACTGGCGGTGACGGTCGCGGTCAGACCGTCGGGTCGGCGGGTCAGCGTCAACGCCCCGGTCAGGTGATGGGCGAGCCAGAGGCCCCGGCCACCCGGGGTGTTCGTCGCCGGCAAGTGCACCGGCAGGTCCCCGCCGCTTTCCTGACCATGATCGGTGACTTCGCAGACGAGCAGGTCGGCCCGCCGGAACAGATCGAGTCGCCCTCGACCCCCGCCGTGCAGCACCGCATTGGTGACCAGTTCGTGCACGGCAAGGACGAGATCCTCGGCCACGTCGCCGGTGAGACCGGCGGTGGCCACCCGCGCGCTGAGCAGGTGCCGCAGCGCCGTCACGGTCTGCGCGGTGAACGGCTCGGACAGCAGCGGGATTGCCTCGTCGCCACCGGGGGAGGGATCGCCGGAATCCCGACCGTCCGGCGATCCGAGGTTGTTCATGCAGGCAGAGTACGTGGTTCCCGGACATCCGCGACCGTTGCAGCGGAGCAACCATCCGACGTCGTTCCGCCATCGGCGTCGGAGCACGGGACCGGCCCAGCGGTCTGCCTCCGCCGCCGGCCGCTCGGCCGGGTCCGCGCCGCCGAACCGGTCGGTGCACCGCCGGGTGTGCGTGTCCACCTGCCCGGCGCGTCAGTCGCCCGTGGTGAGCGGCGCGGACATCGGGAAGGATCTACCCCGAGGCCACCGCAGCGAGGACCACGACAAGGAGACCCGGATGGCGGATTTCGTCGGCGCCGTGGACCAGGGCACCACCAGCACCCGGTTCATGATCTTTGACCACGGTGGCAACGAGGTCGGTCGCCACCAGCTCGAACACCAGCAAATCCTGCCGCGCGCCGGCTGGGTCGAGCACAACCCGCTGGAGATCTGGGAACGCACCCAGACCGTGGTTCGTACGGCGCTGAACACGAACAGCCTGGCCGCGGGTGACCTGGCTGCCCTCGGCATCACCAACCAGCGGGAGACGACGGTGGTGTGGAACCGGCGTACCGGTCGGCCGTACTACAACGCCATCGTCTGGCAGGACACCCGAACCGATCGGATCGCCTCGGCGTTGGAGCGTGACGGGCGCGGCGAGGTCATCCGGCGCAAGGCCGGCCTACCGCCGGCGACCTACTTTTCCGGTGGGAAGATCCAGTGGATTCTGGAGAACGTCGACGGGGTACTGAGCGCCGCCGAACGCGGTGAGGCGATCTTCGGCAACACCGACACCTGGTTGCTCTGGCACCTCACCGGTGGTACCGACGGTGGCGCGCACGTCACCGATCCCACCAACGCCAGCCGAACGATGCTGATGAACCTGGCGACCCTGGACTGGGACGACGAACTGTTGTCGTTCTTCGGCATCCCACGCGCCATGCTGCCCCGGATCGTCCCGTCGTCCGATCCGGACGCCTACGGGGTCACGCTGCCGAACGGCCCGTTCGCCGGCGCCGTCCCGATCACCGGAGATCTGGGCGACCAGCAGGCGGCCACCGTCGGTCAGGTCTGCTTCGCGCCGGGCGAGGCGAAGAACACCTACGGTACGGGCAACTTCATGCTGCTGAACACTGGCTCGGAGATCGTCCGCTCCGAGGCGGGACTGCTCACCACCGTGTGCTACCAGTTCGCCGGCCAACCGCCGGTCTACGCTCTCGAAGGTTCCATCGCCGTCACCGGTTCGGCCGTGCAGTGGCTCCGCGACCAGCTGAAGATCATCAGTAGCGCCGGGCAGAGCGAGGATCTCGCCCGGCAGGTCGACGACAACGGTGGGGTCTACTTCGTACCGGCCTTCTCCGGTCTGTTCGCCCCGTACTGGCGCTCCGACGCCCGGGGCGCGATCGTCGGTCTGTCCCGCTACAACACCGACGGGCACATCGCCCGGGCCACCCTGGAAGCCATCTGCTATCAGAGCCGCGACGTGGCCGAGGCGATGGCGCAGGACTCGGGGGTGACGCTGGAGTGCCTCAAGGTGGACGGCGGCGTCACCGTCAACGACCTGTGCATGCAGTTGCAGGCGGACATTCTCGGGGTGCCGGTCAGCCGGCCGGTGGTCGCCGAGACCACCGCCCTGGGCGCGGCCTACGCGGCCGGGTTGGCCGTCGGGTTCTGGCGGGACACCGAGGAACTGCGGGAGAACTGGAACGAGAGCCGGCGTTGGCAGCCGTCCTGGTCGTCGGAGCAGCGTGCGGTCGGATATGCCGGCTGGCGTAAGGCGGTGCAGCGCACCCTGGATTGGGTCGACGTCGACTGATCGAGCTGGCAGTCCCATCCGATTACTTTTCGGATAATTGATGTCACTGCGTGTCGATGTCGTGGTGCCGGGATGTCCGGTCAGTCTGCTTTAGCATCCCGATGTCCGGCGTCTGCCGGAGGCGCGGACAGGGAGGGCATCCATGCGGATCAAGCGCGCGATCATGGCGGTCGTGGTCGTACTGTCGGCTGGCGTACTGGCTGGCGCGGCGCAGGCGGCGTCACCGTTCACCGTGGTCAACGGCTCGATCCAGCCGGCGACGGGCACGCCGCGGCCGGCGTCGGGCACCCACGCCACGCTGTGGCACAACGCCAGCTACGCCACCATTCCGGTACAGGGCGCGGGTCGCCTGGTCCTCGGTGCGATCGGCGACCACTGCGACGGTTGGCCGATCCTGCGGGTCAGGGTTGATGGGGACCTGGCCGGCGAGGTCACCGTGGCCAGCGCCACCGACTACGGAAGTTATCCAGTCGGCGCGGAGCTGCCGGAGGGCCGGCACGACGTCCGGATCGAGCTGGTCAACGACCGGTACACGGGCACGTGCGATCGCAACGCGCACCTGGCCTACGTGCGGACGCAGCCGCCCCCGACCGCCGACACGAGCTTCACCTTCGCCGTGGTCCCGGACACGCAGGAGGAGGTGCTGACCGCCGACGACGCCCGGCTGCGTCAGCGCGTCGACTGGCTGGTCGCCCAACGCGCCGCCCTTGACCTGCGTTTCGTGGCGCACTCCGGCGACGTGGTCAACTACGACACCCCCGACCACGTGCAGTACGAGCGCGCGCGTGCCGCCCTACGTCCGCTGGAGGCGGCCGGGATGCCGTACACCCTTGCGGTCGGCAATCACGACACCCAGGCGGCTGGTCCGGGCGGGGAGCTGCGCCGTCCCGCCGGGCAGCTGCTGCGCGACACGACGGTGTTCAACCGGTACTTCACGGTTGGACGGTTCGGGGCGGTTGGTGGTCAGTTCGAGGCGGGCAAGGTGGACAACACGTACGCCACCTACACCGCAGGCGGGGTGCGGTGGCTGGTACTGAACCTGGAACTGTGGCCGCGCCGGGCGGCCGTCGCCTGGGCGCAGGCCGTGGTGGCCGCACATCCCCGACACAACGTCGTGATCGTCACCCACCACTACCTGGAGAGCGACGCCACGATCGGGCAGTCGCCCGGTTACGGCTCCACCAGCCCGCAGTACCTCTTCGACAACCTCGTGGCGCGGTACCCCAACGTCCGATTCGTCTTCTCGGGCCACACCGGGACGGCGGCGGCCCGGGTGGACACCGGCGTGCACGGCAACCGGATCCACTCATTCCTGCAGACGTTCCACTCCCGGCGGACCAACCCGGTGCGGCTGGTCGAGATCGACGCGGCGGCGAACTCGCTGCGTACCTGGATCTACGCGCCACACACCGACGAGGAGTTCCCGGCGCACGAGCGCGCGTACGCCGGGATCGGCCTGGTGCGGTGACGCCGTCGGCGGTGGCTCGCGGACGTGTCGCGCGCCACCGCCGATGAACACCAACACCCTGTCTCGAAACTATCTTAGAACTATCTCGTTATCGTCGACCGCGTCAAGATGTCGGTAGACGGTGGCGCGCGAGACGCCGAACTCGGCGGCGATCTCGTCAGCCGAGTGAGTGCCCGCGAGATGCATCCGCTGGGCGGCCCGCACCTGCTCCGGACTCATCGACCGGGGTCGGCCCGGCCGTCGCCGACCCACCCGTCCGGACGGCGCGCCGACGGCGTCGCCGGCCGTCTCCTGCTCGCCGGGCCTCTCCTGCTCGCCGGGCGGTGTCTCACCCAGCAGGCGGCGGACGCCGTCGAGCATGTCGGCCCGGAGCACCGACGCGGGCACGTCGATCAGGAAGACCACCGGGTCGCTGCACATGGCGATCGCCTGGACCGCCCGGACCCGCTCCCGACGGCCGGCGTCCGGGCCGGCGACGATCTCGTTGGCCCGCATCGCGATCTGCATCAGCCGGTGGTAGGTGCTGCCCCGGTCGACAAGTGCGAGATCGTGGAAGAGCATGCCCAGCGGGCCGCGGTGCGCGAGCATCGTGTCCACCCACCCCTCCAGCAGCGTCCATCTCGCCCGACGACCGGGTAGCTGCCCAGCGACGTCGAGCAGTGTCTCCAGGTCGCGAACCAGGGGCTCGGCCAGTGCGGCGAGCAGGTGTGCCTTGCTGGGGAAGTGATAGAGGATGGCAGCCTTGGTCAGCCGCAGCCGCTCGGCGATCTGCCGCAACGAGGTGCGTTGGTAGCCCTGCTCGGAGAAGAGGGTCGACGCGGTGCGCAGGATCCGGCCGCGGGTGCTGTCGGCCTCCTCCCAGGTCATGGCGACAGCGTAGTCGGTCCTGACCGCCGTACGGTGCCGCTCGCGCCGATCCCTTACCATCGGTCAGTGCAGCGGTGCGGCAGACAATGGCGGGAGGCACCCATGTCCGTGATCTCCATCGAGAACCTCGTCAAGACCTTCGGCGGCGTACGCGCGCTCGACGGGCTCGACCTGAGGGTGGAACCGGGGGAGGTGCACGGGTTCCTGGGACCCAACGGGTCGGGCAAGTCCACCACCATCCGGATCCTGCTCGGGCTGTTGCGCCGCGACTCCGGGCAGGTCCGCGTCCTCGACGGCGACCCGTGGCGCGATGCGGTCGCGTTGCACCGACGTCTGGCGTACGTGCCGGGCGACGTCAACCTCTGGCCCAACCTATCCGGAGGAGAGGCGATCGACCTGTTCGGTGCGCTGCGTGGCGGACTGGACGGGCGTCGTCGCGACGAACTGCTGCGACGCTTCGATCTGGACCCGACGAAGAAGTGCCGCACCTACTCGAAGGGCAACCGACAGAAGGTCGCCATCGTCGCCGCCTTCGCCTCGGACGTCGAGCTGTACGTGCTGGACGAGCCCACGTCCGGGCTCGACCCGCTGATGGAGGCGGTGTTCCAGGAGGAGGTCCGCCAGCTCACCCAGGCCGGCGCGAGTGTCCTGCTCTCCAGCCACGTCCTCGCCGAGGTCGAGGCGCTCTGCGACCGGGTCAGCATCATCCGGGAGGGACGGATCGTCGAATCCGGCACCCTCGCCGAGCTGCGGCACCTGGCGCGTACCACCGTCACCGTCGAGACCGGACGTCCGGTGACCGGCCTGGCGGAACTGCCCGGCGTGCACGAGGTCCGCCCGGTCGACGGTCGCGTCCGGCTGGAGGTCGAACCCGAACACCTCGACACCCTCCTGGCCCACCTGGTCCGCTTCGAGGTCCGCGCGCTGACCAGTACCCCGCCCACCCTGGAGGAGTTGTTCCTACGGCACTACGGCGAGGCCACCGACAGTGAGCAGCGACCGGCGGCCGGAGGTACCCGATGAGCGCCTTCACCGGCACCGGCCGGCTCGCCCGGCTCGCGCTGCGTCGCGACCGGGTCCGGCTGGCCATCTGGACGCTGGGCAGCCCCCTGATCGGCTACGCCCTCGCCGAGAGCGTGGCCAGCATCTACCCCGAGGAGCAGAACCGTCTCGGCTACGTCGAGGTGGCCAACAGCAGTGTCGTCGCCCGCGCCTTCAACGGGCCGGTCGCCAGCAGCGATCTCGGTGCCGTGGTGGTCACTGAGACCTACCTGACCCTGGCTGTGCTCACCGCGCTGCTCAGCACCTTCGCCGTGATCCGGCACACCCGCCAGAACGAGGAGACCGGACGCGCCGAGCTGCTCGGTGCCGCCGCCGTCGGCCGGTACGCGCTGCTCACCGCTGCGCTGGTCGTCGTCGTCGGTGCCAACGCGCTGGCCGGGGCGCTGCTCGCGGTCGCCTTCATCGGCGCCGGGCTACCCGCCGCCGGCTCGGTGGCCGCCGCCGCGGCGATCGTCGGCGTCGGTCTCGCCTTCACCGGCGTGGCCGCCGTCACCGCGCAGCTCTCGGTGACCTCCCGGGGCGCCAACGCCCTCGCCGCCGCCGCCGTCGGGGTGGCGTTCCTGCTCCGGGCCACCGGTGACGTGCTGGGTCAGCGTTCCACAGACGGGTTGCGACTGGACAGTGCCTGGCCCACCTGGTTGTCGCCGCTGGGCTGGGGCACCCAGATCCGTGCCTTCGGCGACGAACGGTGGTGGGTGCTCGCGTTACCGGCCGTCCTGCTCATCGCCGGGGTCGCCGCCGCGTACGCGCTGGCCGAACGCCGTGACGTCGGCGCTGGCCTGCTCGCCGCGCGGCGCGGCCCGGCCCGCGCCGCCGCCGGCCTGCTCAGTCCGGCCGGACTGACCTGGCGACTGCACCGGGGCGCGTTGATCGGCTGGGCGGTCGGGGTGGCGGTGCTCGGCCTGGCCATGGGACTGGCCGGCCACGAGGTGGACGACATGATCGCCGACAACCCGGCCGCCGCCGAGGCGATCGCCCAACTCGGTGGCGGAGACGAGCTGGTCGACGCCTTCCTGGCGGCGATGCTCGGACTGTTCGCCCTGACCATCGGGGCGTACGTCGTGCAGGCCCTGCTGCGGGTACGCGGCGACGAGTCCGACGGCATCCTCGAACCGCTGCTCGCCACCGCGATCAGCCGCCACCGGTGGCTGGGCACGCAGGTGGTCGGCGCGGTGCTCGGCGCGCTGGCGTTGATGTTGCTGGCCGGCGTCACCACCGGCCTCGGGTACGGGCTGGCCGCCGGTGACCCGGTCGGTTGGACCGTCGAGCTGACCGGTGCCGCGCTGCTGTGGCTGCCGGCCCTGCTGGTCGTCGCCGGGGTGGTGACCGCGCTGTTCGGAGCGCTGCCGCGCTGGTCGGTCGCGTTGAGCTGGGCGGTGCTGATCGCGTTCCTGCTGCTCGGCCAGTTGGGCGCTGCGCTGGACCTGCCGCAGGCCGCGCTGAACCTCTCCCCGTACACCCACGTGCCGTCGGTGCCCGCCGTCGACGTCACCGTGCTGCCGTTGGTGCTCCTCACCGCCGCAGCCGCCGCCCTGCTGGCCATCGGCCTCATTACCTTCCGCCGCCGCGACACCCCCACCTGAGGTGCAACCTTGATCGTCTGCGATCGGGTGACCCGACACGCCGCTGTTCCGGTCACTCGATTGCAGACGATCAGGAACGCCTACCACACGCGCGAGGGGCGCGCGGGGTTGTCCACAGTGGGCAGGGCTGTCCACAGGGGGCGGCGGGGTGTGCCTGCTCTGGGGCAGGCTCGATCGCTGTGGACGCTCTGCTCCGATCACTCGTCGAGGCTCATGGGGGTGTGGTGACCCGTGCTCGGGCACTTGAGGTGGTACCGCCATGGACGCTGCGGCGGGCGTACCGCAACGGTTGGCTGCGTCGCGTGTTGCCGGCGGTCTATGTCGAAGACTCGTTGCTCGCCGGCCCGGAATCGGCCAGTCTGCTCGCAAGGGTGACACCCGAGGTCGCTCGGCGGGCGGCACTCGCATACGCCGACGGCCGGGCGGCCTTGAGCGCGTTGACCGCGTTGGACGTGTACGGTCTTCGGCCTCAACCAGCCGGTGAGCCGGTGTACCTCGACGTGCCGGCCGGTGTGGGACTACGCAGCAGGACGAACTTGGTGGTGCGGCATCGCACCGGATTCGCGGCGGGACCACCACACGTCGTGGTGCGACGGGGCGTGCCGGTTGTCCGGCTGGAGGAGGCGCTGGCGCACTCGTGGCCGTTGCTGCCCGAGGAGAGCCGCATCGGGCCGATCGTTCGGGCGGTGAACGACCGGATGACCACGGCGTCCCGGCTCCGCAGCGCGATCGCTCCGAAGCTGACCGGGCGGGCGGCGCTGTCCGCACTCGTCGACCGGCTCGACGTCGGCTGCCGCAGCCCGTTGGAGATCTGGGGACATGACCGCGTCTTCACCGGCCCGGAGCTGCCGGTGCTGATGCGTCAGGTACGTGTCCGGGTGGGCAAGCGGACCATGTACCTGGACCTGTTCGCCGAGGAGGAGCGGGTCAACATCGAACTGGACGGTGCCACCTCACACGGCGATCCCCGCCAGCGCGAGATCGACCTGCGGCGCGACGCGTTGCTCGCCACGGTCGGCATCCTGGTGGTCAGGTTCAGCCAGCGACGCCTCGTGCGGGAGCCCGACGAGGTGCGCCGGGAGACCTCCGCGATCCTCGCCGGCCGCCGTCGCTGATCAACGACGGTCAGAGGTCACAGCACCTGGGAGAGGAAGCGGCGCAGGCGGGGGTGCTGCGGCGACTCGAAGACGGCCTGCGGTTCGCCGGCCTCCAGCACCCGTCCGGCGTCCATGAAGGCGACGGTGTCGGCGACCTGACGGGCGAAACCCATCTCGTGGGTGACGACCACCATGGTCATGCCCTGGGCGGAGAGCTCCGCCATCAGCGCCAGCACCCCCTTGACCAGTTCCGGGTCCAGCGCCGAGGTGGCCTCGTCGAAGAGCATCACCTGCGGCTGCATGGCCAGCGCGCGGGCGATGGCCACCCGCTGCTGCTGCCCACCGGAGAGCTGCGCGGGCCGGGCGTCGGCCTTGGCGGCCAGCCCGACCCGGTCGAGTTCGGTCCGGGCCCGGGTCACGGCCTCGTCCTCGCCGAGTTTGCGGATGCGGCGCAACGGCAGGGTGATGTTGCGCAGCACGCTCATGTGGGGGAAGAGGTTGAACTGCTGGAACACCATGCCGATGCGCTGGCGCAGGGCGTCCGGGTCGTCGCGCAGCACGCTGCGCCCGTCCAGCAGCACGTCGCCACGGTCCGGTTCGAGCAGCCGGTTGATGGTGCGCAGCAGGGTTGACTTGCCCGAGCCGGAGGGGCCGATCACACACGCGGTGCCGCCGCGCGTGACGTCCAGATCCACCCCGCGCAGCACCTGGTGACGCCCGAAGGCCAGGTGCACGTCGCGCAGGCTCAGACTGACCGAGGTACTCATCGTTGGTTGCCTCCGGCGGCGCCGGGCAGCGCCAGGTCAAGGTCGTCGGGGTCGTCGTTGGTCGGCGCGGTCGCCGGTCGACCCTGCCGCAGACGCCTGTCGATCCAGTTGACGACGTGGGTCAGCGGCACCGTCAGCACGAGGTAGAACAGGCCCGCCAGCAGCAGCGCCGACTGGTTGCCGGTGTTGGCCGCGTAGTCCTGCCCGATCCGGAACAGCTCCCGCTGGCTGGCCAGCAGGCCGAGGAAGTAGACCAGACTGGAGTCCTTGATCAGGGCGATCAGCTGGTTCACCCAGGCCGGCAGGATCCGCCGGATCCCCTGCGGGATGATCACCCTCCGCATCGCCTCACGCCAGGAGAACCCCAACGCGCGGGCCGCCTCCAACTGGGTGGCCTCCACCGACTGGATGCCGGAGCGGAAGATCTCCCCGAGGTACGCCGAGGCGATCAGGGACAGCGCCAGGATGCCCAGCGGGTACGGGTTGGGTCCCCACACCTGCATGCCCAGGGGCGCCAGCCCGACCCCGATCAGCAGGATCGTCGCCGCCGCTGGCAGGCCCCGGAACACGTCGGTGTACACCCGCGCCGGCCAGCGCAACCAGCGGGTACGCGAGATCCCCGCCACCGCCAGGACGATGCCCATCGCCGAGCCGAGCAGGGCGGCGGTGACCGCCAGGATCAGCGTGTTCGGCAACCCGACGGTGATCATCTCGGGGAGCGCCTCACGCATCGACTCCCAGTCGAAGAACGTCTCCCACAGGGTGCGCAACGGATCCACGGTCAACCTCCGCCCTGCTCGCTGGTCGTCCTACCTCAGGAGGTAGCCGGCACCGTCACGTCACCGCTGCCCGGGGTGAAGTCGGCCGGGATCGGTCGGCCCGGGTAGTACTGCTGCTGAAGGCGGGTCCAGGTGCCGTCGGCGATCACCTCGTCGAGGGCCTTGTTCAGCGCCTCGCGCAGCGCGTCGTTGCCCTTGGCGAAGGCGTACGCGGTGGGTGCCGGGCTGAGTTCCTTCGCGGCGACCGTGATCTTGCCGCCGCTGTCCGCGGCGGTCTTCTCACCGATCTCCGCGGGGGCGATCCACGCGTCCGCGGTGCCGGCCTTGAGCTGGTTGATCGCGCCGTTGTAGTCGGCCACCCGTACCGGGTCCAGGCCCTTGCCGGTGGCGTAGTCGTCCTGGACGGTGCCCTGCACGACCACCACCCGCTTGCCGGGCAGCTCGTCGAAGCTGCGCAACGCCGACCCGGCGGGTACGTCGAGCCCGAAGTAGCCGAAGTCGTACCCGTTGCCGAAGTCGACGGTCTTCTTGCGCGCCTCGGTGATGGTGATCGAGGAGCTGCCGACGTCGAACTTGCGGTTGTTGACCTGGGCGAGCAGCCCCGAGAAGTCGGTGCCGACGAACTCAACCTTCAGGCCGAGCTTGTCAGCGACGGCGACCAGCAGGTCGTTGTCGAAGCCGGTGAACTTGCCGTCCTTGAGGTACACGTTCGGCGGGGCGTCGGTGAGCGTGCCGGCCCGCAGCACTCCCGGCTGGAGCAGCTGGTACGGGTTGTCGGCGGCGTCGCCGGCGGAGTCCGAGCCGCAGGCGGTCAGGGTGGTGGCAGCGAGGATCGCGGCGACGCCGACGGCGGCGGCCCGGCTCAGGGTAGGAAGGAATCGCACAGGTCTCTCCTGGATGAGCGACGGTGGGCACGGACGTGCCGCACCGACGGTCCGCCGGTGGGCGGACCGCTGGGATGGATCGATGACAGGGAGGCCGCCGAACCGTCAGGGTCCGGCGACCGGCGACGCGGTCAGCTACACGCGGCGGTACAAATCCGCATCATGTCGATGTGCCGGCGCTCCGTCAGGTCGAGGCGGATCGCCACGGGAGCGGATCGACTACGGTACGACATGGCTCTCCTCAAGGTCGTGATGACCTGGGGATCCAGGCCACGCTTGCACCGGTGGTCGCTCCGATGCCTGGTCCTCACCCGGGGCACCCCTGCGCGGTGGAGGGTTGCCGGCCAGCGAGCCGGGGCTTGACGCTGGCGCTCATGACCTGCCGCCGAGGCTAGCAGCCCGTGATGGGCCAACGTCCACCCGTTATGACCGGCCTCACTCTGGGGCAACCCAGGCGGAATCGGGTGCGTACACCCGTCGAGGGTGTTGCCGACGAACCGCGTGATCCCTTACGGTCTGGTCAGCGGTGGGCGGTGCGGTCCGCATCCGAAGACACCGCCGGTGGTTCACCACGTGGGCCGGGAGGGTGGAACTCCCAGGCTCGACGCGCGTGGTGGGGTACCGGCGGGCGAACCCCGAACCGTGTGGCGGCGCGTCGAGGCGTCGAGCCGGCGGGCGCGGACATCCACCGGGAGCACCCGTGTATCTCACCCCCCACGAGCAGGACCGCCTGCTCGTTCATGTGGCGGCCGATGTCGCCCGGCGTCGCCGCGAGCGCGGCCTGCGCCTCAACTATCCGGAAGCCGTCGCGGTGATCACCGCTTTCCTGCTCGAAGGGGCGCGCGACGGTGCGTCCGTGGTCGATCTGATGGCCGCCGGCCGTACCGTGCTCAGCCGCGACGACGTGCAGGACGGCATCCCCGAGTTGCTGAGGGAGGTGCAGGTGGAGGCGACGTTCCCGGACGGCACCAAGTTGGTGACGGTGCACCACCCGATCCCGTGATCCCCGGGGAGATCCTGCCGGCGACCGGACCCGTCGAGATCAACGCCGGGCGGCCGGTGACGGTGGTGACGGTGGTCAACACTGGTGACCGGCCGGTGCAGGTCGGGTCGCACTACCACTTCGCCGAGGCCAACCCGGCGCTGGACTTCGATCGGGACGCCGCCTGGGGGCAGCGGCTCGCCGTACCGGCCGGGACCTCGGTGCGTTTCGAGCCGGGCGTGAGCCGCCCGGTGGATCTGGTGCCGCTGGGTGGCGCACGGATCGTGCCGGGTCTGCGTGGCGAGTGCGCGGGAGCGCTGGACGAAGGACGGACGGCATGAGCACCGTGGACCGGGACCGGTACGTCGCCCTGTACGGACCCAGCACCGGCGACCGGATCCGGCTGGCCGACACCAACCTGTTGATCGAGGTCGAGCACGACCACTGTGCCGGCGGCGACGAGGCGGTCTTCGGCGGCGGCAAGGTGATCCGCGAGTCGATGGGCCAGTCCCGGGCGACCCGCGCCGAAGGCGCGCTGGACACCGTCATCACCGGGGCGGTCGTCCTCGACCACTGGGGGGTGGTGAAGGCCGACGTGGGCTTGCGGGACGGCCGGATCGTGGCGCTGGGTCGGGCCGGCAATCCGGACACCATGGACGGTGTCCATCCGGAGCTGGTCATCGGCCCGGCCACCGAGGTGATTGCCGGCAACGGCCGGATCCTCACCGCCGGGGCGGTCGACACCCACGTGCACTTCATCTGCCCACAGATCGTCACCGAGGCCCTCGCCAGCGGGGTCACCACGCTGGTCGGCGGTGGCACCGGCCCGGCCGAGGGTACCCGGGCCACCACCGTCACCCCGAACGCCTGGCACCTGGCCCGGATGCACGAGGCCCTTGACACGTTTCCGGTCAACGTCCTGCTGCTCGGCAAGGGCAACACCGTCTCCGAGGAGGCGCTGTGGGAGCAGCTGCGAGCCGGGGCGGGCGGCTTCAAGCTGCACGAGGACTGGGGCACCACCCCAGCGGCGATCGACGCCTGCCTGCGGGTGGCGGACGCCTCCGGCGTGCAGGTCTCCATCCACACCGACACCCTGAACGAGGCCGGGTTCGTCGCCGACACGCTGCGCGCGATCGGCGGTCGGGCGATCCACTCGTACCACACCGAGGGTGCCGGTGGCGGGCACGCGCCGGACATCATCACCGTCGCCGGTGAGCCGAACGTGCTGCCCTCGTCGACCAACCCGACCCGCCCGTACACCCGCAACACCCTCGCCGAGCACCTCGACATGCTGATGGTCTGCCACCACCTCAACCCGGCGGTGCCGGAGGATCTGGCCTTCGCCGAAAGCCGGATCCGGCCATCCACGATGGCCGCCGAGGACCTGCTGCACGACCTCGGCGCGATCTCCATCATCGGCTCCGACTCGCAGGCGATGGGCCGGATCGGGGAGATCGTGCTGCGTACCTGGCAGAGCGCGCACGTGATGAAGGCCAGGGTGGGCACGCTGCCCGGCGACGGCGCCGCCGACAACCACCGGGCCCGCCGGTACGTCGCGAAGTACACCATCTGCGCGGCGATGGCCAACGGTCTCGACCACGAGATCGGGTCGGTGGAGCCGGGTAAGCTCGCCGACCTGGTGCTGTGGGAGCCGGCCTTCTTCGGCGTACGCCCGCACCTGGTCATCAAGGGCGGCATGATCGCGTACGCCCAGCTGGGTGACGCGAACGCCTCGATCCCGACCCCGCAGCCGATGCTGCCCCGGCCGATGTTCGGCGCGTACGGCGGTGCGGCCGCCGCCACCAGCCTGGCCTTCGTGGCCCCCGCCGCGCTGGAGGCCGGACTGCGGCTGGACGTGCGACGCCGGGTGGTGCCGGTGACCGACGTGCGGTCCCGGGGCAAGACGGATCTGCCGGAGAACGGCGCGCTGCCGCGGATCGAGGTCGACCCGGACACCTTCACCGTCCGCATCGACGGCGTGGTGGTCGAACCCGACCCGGTGGCCGAACTGCCCATGGCCCAGCGCTACTTCCTGTTCTGATGGCCACCCCGACGATGCTGCTGCTCCTCGCCGATGGGCGCTTCCCGGCCGGGGCGCACGCCCACTCCGCCGGGTTGGAGGCGGCCGTCGCCGCCGGTCGGGTCAGGGATCTCGCCACGCTGGGGGAGTACCTGCGCGGGCGGCTCGCCACCGCCGGCCTGGTCGCGGCGGCCTTCGCCGCGGCATCCTGCCGGGCGGCCAGCGGCTCCCCGGGCCCGTCGGCGGTCGACGGCCACCGACCGGCGGAGCTCACCCACCTCGGTGTCGCGCGTCGCGCCGCGCTCGCCCGGCTCGACGCCGAGTTGGACGCCCGGACCGCCTCGCCGGCCCAGCGGACGGTCTCCCGCCGGCAGGGCCGGGCGCTGCGCCGGGCGGGCCGGGAGATCTGGCCGCAGGCGACCTTCGACGACCTGCCCGCCACCTCGGACGGTCCGCACCAGCCGCTGGTGCTGGGGCTGGTCGGCGTCGCCGCCGGTCTCGAACCGGGACAGGTGGCCACGGTCGCCGCCTACGCGACGGTGACCGGTTCGGCCAGCGCCGCCGTACGTCTGCTCGGCCTGGACCCGTACCAGGTCCAGGCACTGCTGGTGCGGCTCGCCGGAGACTGCGACGCCGTCGCGGCGCGGGCGGCGCGGGCCGCCGAACAACCACCGGAACGGCTGCCGGCCGCCGCCGCTCCGCTCGCCGACATCCATGCCGAAGCGCATGTCACCTGGGAGGTGCGTCTCTTTGCGTCCTGAATTCGACCACGACGAGTCCGTTCCCCACACCCACCCCGAGCCGGGGGTCGACCCGCACGCCCCGCTGCCCGCCGCGGCGCGGGCGCTGCGGGTCGGCATCGGAGGGCCGGTCGGCTCCGGCAAGACCGCACTGGTCGCGGCGCTGTGCCGGGCCTTCGCCGACGAGCTGCGGCTCGGTGTGGTGACCAACGACATCTACACCACCGAGGACGCCGACTTCCTCAAGCGGGCCGGGGTGCTCGACCCCGCTCGGATCCGGGCGGTCGAGACGGGCTGCTGCCCGCACACCGCCATCCGCGACGACATCGGCGCGAACCTCGACGCCATCGACGAACTGATCGAGGCGCTGGGACCACTGGATCTGGTGCTGGTGGAGAGTGGCGGCGACAACCTGACCGCCACGTTCAGCCGAGGGTTGGTCGACCGGCAGATCTTCGTGGTGGACGTGGCCGGCGGTGACAAGGTGCCCCGCAAGGGCGGCCCCGGGGTGACCGCCGCCGACCTGCTGGTCATCAACAAGACGGACCTGGCATCGATGGTCGGTGCCGACCTGTCGGTGATGGACCGCGACGCGCGTGCCCGCCGGGGCGACCTGCCCACGGTGTTCCAGTCGATCACCGAGGACCCGCTGGCGACCCGGGTCGCCGGCTGGATCCGTCACGAACTGGCCCACCACCGGTCCGCGACCGCGCACGCGGACCACCCGGTACCCGCCGGGCAGGCCTGATGCGGGCCACCGCCCGGCTGGTGGCCCGCGCCGACCGGCACGGCCGCACCACCCTGGCCGAGCTGCGCGGGGAGAGCCCGCTGCTGCTGCGCCAGGTCCCGGCGTCGGACGGTGGCGTCACGGTGTACGTCGTCGGCGGTGCGGCCGGGCCGCTCGCCGGCGACGACCTGCGGCTGGAGATCGAGGTCGACCAGGGCGCGCGCGTCCGGGTGCACACCGTGGCCGCCTCGATCGCGCTGCCCGGTCGCCCCGGCGCGGTGTCCCGGATGCTGGTCCGGGCGAGCGTGTCGGAGCAGGCCGTCCTGCACTGGCTACCCGAGCAACTGGTCGCGGCGGCGGGCTGCGCGCATGTGGCCGACGCGCAAGTCGACGTTGCGGCGGGCGGCACGCTGCACTGGCGCGACGAGCTGATCTGCGGCCGGCACGGCGAGCAGCCGGGCGACGTCGAGATCAACACGTGGGTCGATCTGGCCGGCCGGCCATTGCTGCGGCAGTCCCTGGCGGTCGGGCCGAACGCGCCCGGCTGGGCCGGTCCGGCGGTGCTGGCCGGTGCACCGGCCACCGGCTCGCTGCTGGTCGTGGACCCGACCCGGCCACCCGAGCCACCGGCGGTGTGGCCGACCCACGCCCGGCTGCCGCTGGCCGGTGGCCCGGCGACCCTGTGGAGCGCCACCGCACCGGACGCGCACACCCTCCGGCGGTACCTCGAACCGGATACCAGGACCGCGGAACTGCTCGGTGTCAGACCGGAGTCGGGGCGCGGCGACTGTGCAGACGGGTGATCAGGGCATCGAGCAGCCCGGCCAGGTCGCCGTCTCTCGACGTGTCGAACTCGGCCAGGTCGGTGCGGATGTCCGCGTCGATCCGCTCGTGCTCGCGGCGGCCCCGGGCGGTGAGGTAGGCGCGGATGCGACGGCGGTCGAGCGGGTCGACCCGGCGGAACACGAGGTTGCGGTCGACGAGCTGGTCGACCAGCTTGGTCAGGGTGCCGGGCGGCAGCGACGTTTCGGCGGCGACCTCGCTCATCGGGTGCCCGAGGCCGTCGGCGAGCAGGCAGAGCACCCGCCACGCCTCGATGCTGAGCGACTCGGTGGCGAGCACTGCGCCGACCCGGCGCGAGAGCAGCCGCTCGGCGCGGGTCAGCAGGGGTAGCAGGTCGGCTGCGGAATGGGGCAGGTCTGACATGGCACTCCCGCCTCGCGAGTTGCGGTCATCGTAACGAGATGTCCCGCTGGCTGGGGAGTGCTGGTCTTCACCAGCGGCGTTGGCCACCATGTGTTCATGTCCGCGCCGGCACCGGGGTCCGGGCGTCCGCAGGCGGGGGAGAGCATCACCGCCGGGGCGTCCTGGTTGACCGTCGACCGCGGCGTGGTCAGTGTCGCCCTGGTGTACCCGATGCGCGGGCCGGCTGGCATGTTCGGCCCGAGCTGTGAACTCTGCGCCCAACTGGCGGTGGAGGAGATCAATCGGCGGGGCGGGGTGCTCGGCCGCGAACTGCGGCTGGTGCCCGTCGACGGTGGAGCGCCGCCGGCCGAGGTGGCCGCCGAGGTGGAGGCGCTGGTGTCGGTGGGCGCGGTGCAGGGCGTCACCGGCTGGCACATCTCCTCGGTACGCCAGGCGGTGGCCCCGCGCGTCGCGCATCGGGTGCCGTACGTCTACACCGCCCTGTACGAGGGGGGTGAGCGTACCGAGGGTGTCTTCCTGACCAGCGAGACACCGGACGCGCAGCTGTGGCCGGCGATGCGGGTGCTGGCCGGGGATCTCGGGGTGCGGCGCTGGTTCGTGGTCGGCAACGACTACGTGTGGCCGCGCCGGACGACCCGGGCGGCGCACCGGTACGCGCTGCGCAGCGGTGGTCGCGTCGTCGGTCAGCATTTCCTGCCGTTGGAGACGCACGATTACGTCGAGGTGCTGCGCCGCATCGAACACAGCGACGCCGACGCGGTGCTCGTGCTGCTCGTGGGGGCGGACGCGGTGCGGTTCAACCGGGCGTTCGCGGCTGCCGGACTGGACCAACGGTGCCTGCGCCTGAGCACCCTGATGGACGAGAACATGCTGCTCGCCAGCGGCGCCGCCAGCACCCGTGGGCTGTTCAGCACGGCGGGTTTCTTCGCCGGCCTGGTGACTCAGGAGAACCTGGACTTCCACGGGAGTTTCGGCCGCCGCTTCGGGTTGGAGGCGCCCCCACTGGGCAGCCTCGGCGAGTCCTGTTACGAGGGTGTGATGCTCCTGGCCGCGTTGATCGCCAAGGCCGGCACGCTGGACGTACGGGCGGTGGAGGCCTCCGCCGACGTGGTGTCGTACGACGGGCCGAGGGGCGAGTTGCGGCTGCGCCGCCGGCACGTGCGCCAACGCATCTATCTGGCCGAGGCCGTCGGCCTGGACTTCAGCGTCCTGACCGAACTGTGATCCCTCCGGTGTGATCGGACCGTGCCTTGACAGGTCGACCGACCCGACCCATAAGATGCTTCCTGCGTGAAGGATCCGGCTGTCGAGCCGGATATCACCAACCGTCCGACGAAGGACGGAAAGTGCTGCGGACCGCGGCCTGAAATCGTTTGCCGGTGCCATTCCGCCGATTTTCCCCGGCGGGGTGCCGGCATTTTCTGTTCCCGATCGGCGACTGTGGCCAGACTGCGGCCAGCGGAAACAGCCTATTGAGGACCGGGAAACACCCGCGTAATGAAGCGGATCGAAGCTTTCCCTGCCCGATATCCGAATCGCCACCCGATCGGTGTCCACCCGCCGTGTCGGGCAGTGCGCAATGTTCGACGGACCGCACCGCAGCTGGACAGATCCGCATTCCGAACCGGGGCCGACGACCGTTCCCGGCACTGATGACGTACGCGCGACGCAGGGAGACTTGATGACATCGATCCGGGGCCGCCGCATCCTGGCGGGTGCCTTGACCCTGGTCGCCGTGGCCGCGATGGCCGCGTGCGGCAGCAAGACCACCGACGGCAACACCGCAGCGGGCGTCAGCGCCGACATCTCCGGCGACACCGTGAAGGTGGGCCTGCTGAACTCCCTCTCCGGCACGATGGCCATCAGCGAGGTGACCGTCCGGGATTCCATCATGCTGGCGATCGAGGAGATCAACGCGGCCGGCGGCGTGCTCGGCAAGAAGATCGAACCCGTCGGCGAGGACGGCGCCTCGGACTGGCCGACCTTCGCGGAGAAGGCCGAGAAGCTGATCCGGGAGGACCGGGTGGCGGCGGTCTTCGGCTGCTGGACCTCGGCCAGCCGCAAGGCCGTGAAGCCGGTGTTCGAGAAGAACAAGGCGCTGCTGTTCTACCCGGTGCAGTACGAGGGGCTGGAGCAGTCGCCGTACATCTTCTACACCGGGGCCACCACGAACCAGCAGATCGTCCCCGGCCTGGACTACCTCAAGGCCCAGGGCGCCACCTCGCTCTACCTCGTCGGCTCCGACTACGTCTTCCCGCGTACCGCAAACAAGATCATCAAGGCGTACGCGGAGGCCAACGGGATGAAGGTGTTGGGGGAGGACTACGCCCCGCTGGGCTCCACCGAATTCGGCACCATCACCAACAAGGTGAAGTCCTCCGGCGCGGACGCGGTCTTCAACACCCTCAACGGTGACAGCAACGTGGCGTTCTTCAAGGAGTACAAGTCCGCCGGGTTGACCGCCGCCAGCATGCCGGTGGTGTCGGTGTCGATCGCCGAGGAGGAGGTCAAGAGCATCGGCACCCAGTACCTGGAGGGCCAGTTGACCGCCTGGAACTACTACCAGACCACGCCCGGGGCGACGAACGAGAAGTTCGTCGCGGCGTACAAGGCCAAGTTCGGGGCGGACAAGCCGACCAGCGACCCGATGGAGGCCGCGTACGTCTCGGTCCACCTGTGGAAGGCGATGGTGGAGAAGGCCGGCGCCTTCGACGTGGAGAAGGTCCGTGGGGCCGCCGACGGCATCACCTTCGAGGCGCCCGAAGGACTGGTCACCGTGGACGGTGCCACCCAGCACATCGCCAAGACGGCGCGCGTCGGCAAGGTCGGCGCGGACGGACTGATCACCGAGGTCTGGAACTCCGGCCAACCGATCACCCCCGACCCGTTCCTCAAGAGCTACCCGTGGGCCGGTGGCCTGAGCTAGGGCGTCACCCGGTTCGGGCGGAACCCCCGGTTCCGCCCGAACCGCCCCACCACCAGTTCGGAGTACGCACCGTGACAGTTCTCTTCGGTCAACTCTTCACCGGCGTCAGCATCGGAGCGGTGCTGCTGCTCATCGCGCTCGGCCTGGCCCTCACCTTCGGCCAGATGGGCGTGATCAACATGGCTCACGGCGAGTTCATCATGGCCGGGGCCTACACCACCTACGTCCTGCAACAGGTCATCACCGCGGCCGGCTGGTCGCTGCTGATCGCTCTGCCGGTCGCCTTCGTGGTGGCCGGCGCGATGGGCGTGCTGCTGGAGACCCTGCTGATCCGCCGCCTCTACGCCCGCCCGCTGGACACCCTGCTGGTCACCTGGGGGGTGTCACTGATCCTGCAACAGCTCGCCCGGGACATCTTCGGCAGCCCGAACGTGCAGACCCGCGCCCCGGACCTGCTGACCGGCAACATCGGACTACCCGGCGGCATCACGGTGGCCAACAACCGCCTGTTCATCCTCGCCCTGGCCGGTGGCGCGGTCGTCGCGCTGACCGTCGCCCTGCGGTTCAGCCCGCTGGGCCGCCGGATCCGGGCCGTCGTCCAGAACCGGGACCTGGCCGCGGTCTCCGGCATCGCCACCGCCCGGGTCGACCGGACGACCTTCTTCGTCGGATCCGGCCTGGCCGGCATCGCCGGAGTGGCGCTCACCCTGCTCGGGCCGATCGGTCCCACCATGGGCACCAACCTGATCATTGACGCCTTCCTGGTCGTCGTGGTCGGCGGGATCGGCCAGCTCAGGGGCACCGTCATCGTCGCCTTCGCCCTGGGCGTGCTCCAGGCCACCGGCGAGTACCTCACCACCCTCAGCGTCGCCAAGGTGATGGTCTTCATCGCCATCGTCGCGTTCCTCCAGTGGCGACCCCAGGGTCTGTTCACGCTGCGTACCAGGAGTCTGGCATGACCACCGTCGTCCGAGATCCCGTCACCGCCGCCGACCCCGCCCCGGAACCGCCGACCAGCCCGGCGGCCAGCCCAACCCGGCACCGGATCCGCGCCGCCGCCGGGTTCGCCTTCGGCGCGGCTCTGCTCTTCGCCGTCGCGCCGCTGGTGCTGTCGGACTTCCGGCTCTCCCTGCTGGCGAAGTACCTCTGCGTGGCCATGGTCGCGGTCGGTATCGGCCTGGCCTGGGGCCGGGGCGGCATGCTCACCCTCGGTCAGGGGGTCTTCTTCGGCCTCGGTGGCTACGCGATGGCCATGCATCTCAAGCTCGCCGACGCGGGCCCGGGCGCCATGCCCGACTTCATGCTGCTGTACGGGCAGCTCGACGAGTTGCCACTGTGGTGGCGACCGTTCGCCAGCCCATGGTTCGCCCTGCCCGCCACGGTGCTGCTGCCGATGGCGGTCGCCTTCGTACTCGGGTCGCTGGTCTTCCGCCGTCGGGTGCGGGGCGCCTACTTCGCCATCCTCAGCCAGGCGCTCGCCGCCGCCATGGTGATCCTGTTGATCGGACAGCAGGGCACCACCGGCGGCACCAACGGGCTCACCGACATCCAGGGCTTCTTCGGCTACGACCTGGACGACCCGGTCAACCAGCGGATGGTCTACTTCGTCATCGCCGGCACCCTGTTGGCGCTGCTGGCCGTCGCCCGGCACCTGACGCAGAGCCGCTACGGCGAACTGCTGGTGGCCGTCCGGGACTCGGAGGAACGGGTCCGATTCCTCGGCTACGACCCGGCCACCGTCAAGCTGGTCGCGTACGTGGTCGCTGCCGGCATGGCCGGGCTGGCCGGCGCGCTGTTCGTGCCCGCGGTGGGCATCATCTCCCCGGCGCTGATCGGGATCGTGCCGTCCATCGAGTTCGTCATCGGAGTGGCCATCGGCGGCCGGGCCACCCTGCTCGGGCCGGTGCTCGGCGCGGTGGCGGTGGCCTGGGCGCGTACCGCCCTGTCGGAGCGTTTCCCGGGCACCTGGACGTACCTTCAGGGCCTGCTGTTCGTGGTGGTGGTGGCGTTCCTGCCCGGCGGCCTGGCGTCGCTGATCGGCCTGGTCCGCCGCCGCGACGACGACGCAGCGCGCCCGGGCCGATTCGGCCGGCTTCGGCCACGGCGACGGGAGGGCACGGCATGACCGGGCAGCTGCACGGGCTCTACGTGCGTGACCTGCGGGTCAGCTTCGACGGGTTCACCGCCGTCGACGGGGTGTCCCTCGACGTCGCCCCGGGTGACATCCGGTTCCTGATCGGACCCAACGGGGCCGGCAAGACCACCCTGGTGGACGCGGTCACCGGGTTGGTCCGGGCCACCGGGTCGGTACGCTTCGGCGACCGGGAGCTGCTCGGTCGACCGGTGCACCGGATCAGCCGGATGGGTGTCGGCCGCACCTTCCAGACCTCGACGGTGTTCGAGGAGTTGACGGTGCTGCAGAACCTCGACATCGCCGCCGGTGCCCGACGCGGCTGGGCGACGCTGCTGCGCCGTCGCCACGGGGTGCCCGACGAGGTGGCCGAGGCCCTCGACGTGATCGGCCTGACGAGTCGCGCCGACCACCTCGCCGGCACCCTCGCCCACGGGCAGAAACAGTGGTTGGAGATCGGCATGCTGCTCGTGCAGGACACCCGGCTGCTGCTGCTCGACGAGCCGGTCGCCGGGATGAGTCATGAGGAACGCGACGCCACCGGGCACCTGCTGGAGAAGGTGAGCCAGGACCGCACCGTGGTGGTGATCGAGCACGACATGGACTTCCTGCGTCGCTTCGCGCGCACCGTCACCGTGCTGCACGCCGGTCGGGTGCTCAGCGAGGGCACCGTCGCCCAGGTGCAGGCCGATCCGCGCGTGCAGGAGGTCTACCTCGGTCACCCGGTCGACGCCGGGTTGGCCCCGACGTCCATGGAGGCATGATGCTCGCGATGCGCGGCGTGCACGCCGGTTACGGGCGCAGCCGGGTGCTGCACGGCGTGGACGTGGTGGTGCCCGGAGACGGGGTCGCCACGGTGCTCGGCCACAACGGCGCGGGCAAGTCCACGCTGCTGCGGGTGGCCGCCGGCCTGCTGCGCCCCAGCGCCGGACGGGTCGAACTGGACGGCGATGACATCACCCGACTGGCCCCGCACGAGCGGGTCGCCCGGGGAATCGCGTACGTGCCGCAGGGCCAGCAGTGCTTTCCGCACCTGACGGCGGCGGAGAACCTGCGCCTGGTCGCCGACGGTCGGCGTGACGGCGCGTCGGTCACCTCGGAGGTGTTGGACCTGTTCCCGGCGCTGGGTCCGTTGCTGCGTCGGCGGGCCGGGCTGCTCTCCGGCGGTCAGCGGCAACAGCTGGCGATCGCCCGGGCACTGATCACCCGGCCCCGGCTGTTGATGCTGGACGAACCGACCGAGGGCATCCAGCCGTCGGTGGTCACCGAGATCCAGGACCGGATCGTGGCGCTGATCGCACAGACGGGGTTCAGCGTGCTGCTGGTCGAGCAGCATCTCGGGTTCGCGCTGCGGGTGGCCGACCGTTACCACGTTCTGGAGTCCGGTCGGGTCACCTCCGCCGGGGAGGGCGGTGCCACCGCGGAGCACACGGTTCGGCAGGCGCTCGCGGTGTGAGACTTCCCCTGGTGGCCAAGACCGCCTAGGGTGTCGATGGAAGCGCTCCCACGACCCTTGGGCACGGGTCGTCGTCGACGTTCCTCGTCAACCACCACCAGAGGAAGTCGCATGTCCGCACGTACCAAACTCACGGCCGTCGCGGCGGCGGCCGTCGTCGCGTTCGGCGTGGCCGCCGCCGCGCCCGCCGCGACGGCGGCCCCGACGCCCGGGGAAGCGGCTGTCGCCGCCGCGCCCACCGCCGACTGGCTGCACACCGACGGCAACCGGATCGTCGACGAGGCCGGCAACCAGGTCTGGCTCACCGGGGCGAACTGGTTCGGCTTCAACGCCAGCGAGCGGGTCTTCCACGGCCTGTGGTCGGGCAACCTGGAGTCGATCACCCGCCAGATGGCCCAGCGCGGCATCAACATCGTCCGGGTGCCCATCTCCACGCAGCTGCTGCTGGAGTGGAAGGCCGGGCAGACGATCCGGCCGAACGTCAACACGTTCGTCAACCCGGAGCTGGAGGGCCTGAACAACCTCCAGGTCTTCGACCACTGGCTGGCACTGTGCGAGAAGTACGGTCTGAAGGTCATGCTCGACGTGCACAGCGCCGAGGCGGACAACTCCGGCCACGTCTATCCGGTGTGGTGGAAGGGCAGCGTCACCCCGGAGCTGTTCTTCCAGGGCTGGGAGTGGATCACCACCCGCTACCGGACGAACGACACCATCGTCGCGATGGACATCAAGAACGAGCCGCACGGCACCCCGAACGATCCGCAGCGGGCCAAGTGGGACTCCAGCACCGACCAGGACAACTTCAAGTACGCCTGTGAGACGGCGGGCCGGCGGATCCTGGCGATCAACCCGAACCTGCTGATCCTCTGTGAGGGCATCGAGATCTACCCCCGGGCCGGCGCCACCTGGAACTCGCCCGACACCAACCCCGACCGCAGCCCCAACTACCACTACAACTGGTGGGGCGGCAACCTGCGCGGTGTCGCCGAACACCCGGTCAACCTCGGCGCCCAGCAGGACCAGCTCGTCTACTCGCCGCACGACTACGGACCCCTGGTCTACGAGCAGCCGTGGTTCGCCGGGGACTTCGACAAGGACTCGCTGACCAACGACGTGTGGCGGCCGAACTGGTTCTACATCCACGAGCAGAACATCGCGCCGCTGCTGATCGGGGAGTGGGGCGGCCGGCTGGGCCAGGACGCCCGGCAGGACCGTTGGATGGCCGCGCTCCGCGACCTGATGATCGAGAACGGCATCCACCACACGTTCTGGTGCCTCAACCCCAACTCCGGTGACACCGGGGGCCTGCTGCTCGACGACTGGGCCAGTTGGGACGAGACGAAGTACAACCAGATGCTCAAGCCCGCGCTGTGGCAGCACAACGGCACGTTCGTCGGCCTCGACCACCAGGTGCGCCTCGGCGGTGCCGACTCCACCACCGGCATGAGCCTCGCCGAGCGCTACGCCGGTGGCCCCGGCCCCGGTGACACCACCGCCCCGACCGCGCCCGGCCAGCCGACCGCCACCGACGTGACCGCCACCGCTGCCACCCTGAACTGGACGGCCGCCACGGACAACGTGGGTGTCATCTCGTACGAGGTGCTGCGGGCCACCGGGTCCGGGGCGGCCTCCGTGGTCGCCACGGTCTCCGGCACCAGTTACCGGGCGACCGGCCTGACCGCCTCGACCAGCTACACCTTCACCGTGCGGGCCCGTGATGCCGCCGGTAACGTCTCGGCGGCCTCGCCGCCACGAACCGTCACCACTACGGCCGGCAACGACAACGGCAACGGCGACGCCGGCTGCTCCGCGACGTACCGGGTGACCGGTTCCTGGCAGGGTGGCTACCAGGCGGAGGTGACCGTCCGCAATACCGGCACGGCAGCCATCACCGGCTGGACCGTCAACTGGACCGCCCCCGCCGGCACCACGATCGCGTCGCTGTGGAACGGCCGGCTCACCACCTCCGGCACCACGGTGACGGTGCGCAACGAGCCGTACAACGGGCAACTCGCCGCCGGCACCAGCACCACCTTCGGGCTGACCGGCAGCGGATCGGGCACACCGTCCGGGCTGACCTGCACCGCGTCCTGACGCTGAGGTTCGTTCCTGCCCCACCCGGCGTGGTGGGTGGGGCAGGGGCCGTCCGGGAGGCTCACGCCACCTCGGACGGCCCCGCGCGGCCCGGGCCTGGGTGGGCCGCGTCACCGCGTTCGCATCGCCGAGCGTCGGTCAGGCCAGCCGGATGGCGTCACCGTCGACCGTGACGTTCGCGGCCGGCAGCGGCGCCCGCGCCGGACCGCTGCGCACCGAGCCGTCGGCGATGTCGAACACACTGTTGTGGCAGGCGCAGACGATGGTGCCGTCGGAGACCGAGGTGACCGTGCAGCCCTGGTGGGTGCAGGTCGCCGAGTACGCCTTGATGGTCCCCTCGGTCGGTTGGGTCACCACCACGCCGGCATCGGCGAAGATCGCACCACCGCCCACCGGGATGTCGGCCAGCGTGGTCAGTGCCGGGGTTCCGGGGTCCGCGCCGTCGCCCCCCGGGGTCGCGGTGCCGGACGGATCGGCGCCGGAGGCACCAGCGGATGACGCGGCCGGCGGCGCGGGTGCCGCCGTCGGCTGACCGTACGTCGCACAACCGGTCAACGCGGCCACCCCCACCGCGCCGGTGCCGGCCAGCAAGGTCCGTCGCGACCGGCAGCAGCCAGCCTGCTCGTGGTTCATCTGAGGTGCCTTGCCTTTCCGAGGGATCAGAACTGGATGCCGAACGTGGTGAAGTACCAGACCGACGAGGTCAGGAAGACACCGATCAGGGCGACGAACACCAACCCGCCGACCGTGGGAAGCACCCAACCGGCGAGGCCCCGCTTGGGCAGCGTCAACATCTTGGTGGCGAACGCGCCGAAGAAGAAGCAACCCAGCAGGGAGTGCAGCAGCGTACGGGTGTCGTAGTCGGCGAAGCCGAGCGCGTACAGGCAGTGCACCGCCACCGGCACGGTGAGCAGGAACGCGACCCGCCCCGACCAGCGGTGCGCCGCGCCGGCCCAGGACGGGGAGAAGCCGCCGAGCCGGCCCCACATCGACAGCGCGGACAGCAGCTGGATCACGGCGAAGAACGCCGCCCCGGTGCCGAGCCACACCTTCACCGTCAGCGGCGAGGAGAAGCCGGCCACGTTGACCGCGATGCCGGTGGGCGTGTGGGTACGCCCGTAGACGCCGAGCGCCACCGCCACCCCCGCCCCGACGACCAGCGGCACCAGCAGTGAGGGACGCCGCCTCGGTGCGCTCGATGGCGGGTCGCCGAAGTCACGCAGCACCTCGACCATGGGCTCGGGCGCCCGGCGGGGCATCGTGCGTGCCCCGCCCTGCCGGTGCTGGGACATCACCGCACTCCGGGGATGACCGGCTCGGCGACGAGAGTCACTCCGTTGACCACGGTGCTGTTGAAGGCGGGATCCAGCGGCGGTGCCGGAATGGGCTGGCCGTTCCAGGTGACGATGCCGATCTGGGTGCCGTCGCGCAACATGATCCAGCCGCCGTCGAAGCCCGCCTTGCGGGTCTCGTCGGTCACCCGGTAGATCGCCGGAGCGGTACCAGGACCGGACTTCACCACCGCCTCGTCGGCCGAGGTGTTGTCGGGTCGGGCGGTGAACTTCCAGCGCCGGACGCCGACGATCATCTCGCCGCTGGCGCGGTCACCCCGGATGACACCGGTCAGCTTGGCGTCCTGCCCGGTCAGTTCGATCTTGCCGTCGCGTACCGTGCCGGACAGCCACAACTCCATGCTCCGGCCGTCACAGACGTACGCCTCGGCTTTACCGTTCTTCACGGTGATGGCGATGGTGGCCCCGTTCTCGAGTTGACCGATCCAGTTCTGTTCGACCGTGGTCACCTCGGTGCCGGCCGACGAGGGGTCGGAATCCGTCGGTGGCGACGAGTCGACGTCGCCCGGTTCCTCCCCGGGCGGAGCCGCGTCCGGGTCCACCTCGGCGTCGGTGTCAGCCTCCACCTCGGCGGGCGGAGCCGGCGCGGCAGCCGGTGGTGCTCCGCCGGCCGCAGGCTGGGTGCCCGGCGGGGATGCCTGTGCACTCATCGTGAACAGCACGGCAGCCGTCACCGCCCCCGACAGGAGGGTGAGCAACGGGGTCAGGCGCTTCATGGGCCACTCCCTTCGCCCAGAGGTACGGAGGACGTGGCGGATCGGTTCAATCGGGACGCGGGGAACCTGTGCCGGCGATCAGGTTCAGACGGTGACGCGGTTGGCCGGGCGGCGGCGAGGGCGGGGCGTCGACCGGACCTCGGTGGTGGGCCTCGGGACGTCGGTCGGCGTCACGTCGATCGGATGGATCCCGGCGGAGGCGTCGTCCTGAGGCGCCGCCGCCCGCAGTTGGTCGAGGGCCGCGTCGAAACTGTCGAAGATCGGGAAGACCCCGTCGAGCTTCATCGTGTGCAGCACCGTGCGGATGAACCTCGACGGTGCGGCAAGGCAGAGCCGTCCACCCCGCTCGCGTACGTCCCGGTGCGCCCGGACGAGCATGCCCAGCCCGACCGAGTCGATGACCTGGACGCGGGTCAGGTCCACCACCACCGTCCCGCTCACGTCGAACGCGCCGCGCAGGGCGGCCCGCAACGCGTCGCCGGTGTCCTGGGCGAGGTCGGCGGGGACCGTCGCGATCTCGGCGCCACCGGCCCCATCGCCGTCGCGGTCGCCGGGGGATGGGGTACCCGGCGGCAGCGCACTGCACCGGGGGCAGCGGTGCGGACCGGTGGCGAAGGGCGAGCCGCTCCACCCGTGGTCGGAGACCAGCGTCCAGACGACCTCGGCGTCGGGCAACACACAGGCGCTGCCGGTGGTCGTCTCACCACAGACGTCGCAGATCAGGGTCATCAGGTTGTCGTCCGGTACGACGGTCATCCTGCTTCCTCTCCGACGCCACGGCCGGTCGGCCGGGGTTCGGGACTCGGGGCGGCGGGTGAAAATCGCCGTCGCCGTGCGGACTCCTCACTGGGAGTCGGAGCGTTCCTTACCGGTGGTGGCGACTGCGATCACCACTGCCACCGCCGCGAGCCCGGTCTGCACGACCAGGCCTACCAGGCTGAACCCCTGCACGCCGGCGAGCCAGGCGGTGATGGCACCGAGCAGCGCGGCAACGGTGCCGATGGTCATGGTGAGCCAGAGCGGCACGCCCGGGCGGCCGGGCAGGACCAACCGGCCGAGCGCACCGACAGCGAGGCCGATGGCAAGGGCCGTGACGATCCCGGCGCTGGTCATGCTGCTCCTTGTGCTCGCGGGCTGATGCGTCGGCTGCGGTGGGTCAGGTGCGCGCGGTGACCGCGGCGCGGCCGTACGCGGCAGCGCGCGGCGTCGCGCCCGGTGGCGGTGGCCCGCCGGCCGGCGGGCCACCCGGTGCGGCGGGAGCCGGTACGGCAGCCGTCGGGGCGGCTCCCGCTTCGGTGACCGGGGCTGGTGCGGCTCCGGTGTCGGTGTGCACCGGCAGGATCTGGTCCAGCCGGGCGGTCTGCAGGATGCGGGTGATGCGCGGATTCGGGTTGCGTACCGCGAGGACACCGCCGCTGCGGATCATCCGGCGGTGCACGTCGAGCAGCAGGCCGATGGCGGCGGCGTCGATGTGCCGGCAGCCGGCCAGGTCGATCACGACCTGCTGGGGGCGCAGGGCCAGCAGCTGGTCGAGGACCGCCCCGGTCTCCGGCAGGCAGGCCAGGTCGAATTCGGTGATGGACACCTCCACCAACGGCACCGAGCACTCGGGGCGTCGTGGTGCGGTCACGTCGAAGACCCCCTCTCCTGCTGTCTCCGAGTGGCTCTCACCCTGCCCAGCGGGGTTGGCGGGTACTGCGCGGACGGATGACAGTTGCGTGACAAAACACCCGGATGCCGGTCGTGGTTGGCTCGGTGGTGAGGGCTTGGGGATGATTCCGGTATGACAGCGGTACTGGTGATCGAGGACGACGACCGGATCCGGCTGGCGTTGCTGCTCGCTCTGGAGGACGAGGGCTACGAGGCCCGGGGAGCGGCCACCGCCGAGGAGGGGCTGCGCACGCAGCGCCGCGATCCCGCCGATTACGTCCTGGTCGACCTGATGCTGCCCGGCATCGACGGTTTCGAGGGCATCCGCCAGCTGCGCCGCGACGACGACGTGCCGATCGTCGTGGTCAGCGCCCGCGACGACACCCATGACATCGTCGCCGCCCTGGAGGCCGGTGCCGACGACTACGTGGTCAAGCCGGTGGCCATAAAAGAGCTGACCGCCCGGCTGCGCGCACTGCGCCGACGCGGCCGCACCGTGACCACCCCGGACGGCCCGGAGCCGGTGCCGGTGCTCACCTTCGGTGATCTGGAGGTCAGCCCCGAGGCGGGGGAGGTACGCCGGTCAGGCGAGCCGGTCGCGGTCACCCGCACCGAGTTCCGGTTGCTGTGTGAGCTGGCCGAGCATGCCGGCCGGGTGCTCTCCCGCCAACAGCTGCTGAGCCGCGTCTGGGGGTACGACAGCGGCGACGAACGGCTGGTCGACGTGCACGTCGGTCGGCTGCGCCAGAAGATCGAAGCGGATCCGGCCAACCCCCAGCACCTGGTGACGCTGCGCGGCCTGGGCTACAAGCTGCAACGATGAGACGCCTCGGACTGCGTGCCCGGGTCACCGCCGCGTTCGCGATCGGTGCGTTGCTGCTGTCCGCCTCGATGGCCCTGGTGTCGTACGAGCTGACCCGCCGCACCCTGCTCGACGAGCGGGAACGCACCCTGCTGCGAGCGGCGTACTACGACGCGGCGGTGGTTCGCGCCGGACTCAACGCCGAGGATCCGGACGTCGCGGAGGCACTCCGGGCGCTGGACACCGGCACCGGGCGGCGACCCCTGGTGCTGCTCAACGGCGAGTGGTACGCCCGCAGCGCCGACAACGGGCTCACCACAGTGGTTCCGACCCGGCTGCAGGAACTGGTCGCGGCGGGAGAACCGGCGGTGCAGCGGGTCCGCGTCAACGACCATCCGGTGATGCTGGTCGGCGTGCCGCTGTCCGAGTCGACCGCGTTCTACGAGATCGCCTCACTGCGGGAACTGGAGCAGACCTTCCAGGTCCTGGCGCTGGCGCTCACCGCAGTGGCGATCATGGTGGCCGGATCGGGGGCGGCCCTCGGCTGGTACGCCACCCGACACGGGCTGCGCCCGCTGACCGCTGTCGCCGACGCCGCCGGGCGGATCGCGGCCGGCGACTTCACCACCCGGCTCGCGCCGGACACCGACCCGGACCTGACCCGCCTCTCCACCTCCTTCAACCGGATGGTCGACGAGCTGGCCGGGCGGATCGACCGGGACCGGCGCTTCGCCGCCGACGTCAGTCACGAGCTGCGTTCGCCGTTGCAGACGCTCGCCGCGGCGGCCAGTGTGCTCTCCCGTCGTCGGGAGAATCAGGACGAGCGGACGGCCACCGCGGCCCGGCTGGTCGCCGACGAGATCGACCGCTTCCAGCAGCTGGTGAACGACCTGCTGGATCTGGCCCGGGGCGATCAACCGGTGCACCGGGAACCGGTCGACCTGCCCGAGCTGGCGCGCCAGGCGTGCCAGGACCGGGGCCTGCCGGAGTCGATGGTGCAGCTGGCGGCGGGGACACCGCCCAGTTGGCGGGTGGACCGCCGCCGGGTCACCCAGGTGTTGACCAATCTGCTCGACAACGCCGAGCGTTATGGCGCCGGTCCGGTCGCGGTGCGGCTGTCCCACGTCGCCGACACGGGCGTGATCGAGGTCGACGACGAGGGTCCGGGAGTGCCGATGGAGGACCGCGTGGTGATCTTCGACCGTTTCGTCCGTGGTCGGGCGGCCAACTACCGGGGTGGCGGCGACGGCACCGGCCTGGGGCTGGCCCTGGTGGCCCAGCACGCCGCCGCGCACGGCGGGAGCGCCTCGGTCAGCGACCGCCCCGAGGGTGGCGCGCGGTTCTGCGTCACACTGCCCGGGAGCATCTCGTGATCCGTCGCGTCACCGGCCGCGCCCTGGCGGCCACAGCCGTGGTGGCCGCCACCGTGCTTCTGCTGCTCGGTGCCTGCGGCGTACCCGCGGAGGACAAGCCTCGCCCGGTCACCCCGCCACCCGTCCCCTTCCCGTCCACCGCCTCGGCGGCCCCGACGGTGGCCGAGACCGGCGCGGTGACCGAGATGCTCTACTTCGCCAGCGACGACCGACTGGTGCCGGTGATCCGACGGGTCGATCAGGTGTCCGCGGTCGACGCGCAACTGCGCGGCCTGCTGGCCGGGCCGACCCCCGCCGAGCGCGACGACGGGCTGACCAGCGCCCTGCCGGGAGCCTTCACCAGCGCGGTGGTCGAACTCGTCGACGGGGTGGCCCAGGTCACCGTCGTGCTGACCGCCGTGGACACCGGTCGCAGCGACGGACGGCTGGCGTACGGCCAGATCGTCTGCACACTCAGCGCTCGCACCGACGTCAACGCGGTGCTCTTCCTGGAGGGTGGCGCGCCGCTGAGCGTCCCACGGGCGGACGGCTCACTGTCGTCGGGGCCGCTCACCGCGGGCGACTACGCGGTGCTGATCAATCCACGCTGAGCACCCGGATGACGGGAGTTTCGCGGTTACGCGACGGTTGCGTGACAAAGTCGGCGGCGAGAGATGGTGGCGTTTGACGGCCCGGCCGGGCGGGGCACCAGGTGGGCGCTCATGTTCGACGTCGGAGGGACGGCTCTCGTGGAAATCAGTGGCTTCTTCACCGCCATCCTCATCGGTCTGGTCATCGGCGCCCTCGGTCGGCTCGTCGTGCCGGGTCGCCAGCGCATCCCGATCCTGCTGACCATCCTGATCGGTATCGTCGCCGCGATCCTCGGCACGTTGCTCGCCGGGGTGCTCGGCGTCGACGACACCGCTGGCGTGGACTGGATCGAGCTGTTCATCCAGATCGCCTTCGCCGCTGTCGGCGTCTCCCTGGTCGCCGGCACCTACGGCCGTCGCCGCTGACCGTCGCCGGACGCCGCCCGCCCCGACTCGGGGGCGGGCGGCGTCGTTCCGGCAGCGACACACGTGACGATCGTCGGCGCCCGTCCACCGACCACCCGAGGCACGCGCAGCGCGACGACTCGTATCCTTTCCGCGAGCAATCGTGGCGACGACCGGAAAGGACTTGGTGTGAACGACCGGGCCGAGACGTTGGAGTTCCAGGCCGAGGCGCGTCAGCTGCTCCGGCTGATGGTGCACTCGATCTACTCGAACAAGGACGTCTTCCTCCGCGAGTTGATCTCGAACGCCTCGGACGCGCTGGACAAGCTGCGCCTGGCGTCGATGGTCGACAAGGATCTCGCCGTCGACACCGGCGACCTGCACATCGCCGTCGAGGTCGACCGGGACGCCCGCACCCTCACCGTGCGGGACAACGGCATCGGCATGAGCCGCGACGAGGTGGTCTCCGTCATCGGCACGATCGCCAAGTCCGGCACCGCGGAGCTGTTGCGGCAGCTGCGCGAGGCCAAGGACGCCGGCGCGTCCCAGGAGCTGATCGGTCAGTTCGGTGTCGGCTTCTACGCCGCGTTCATGGTCGCCGACCGGGTCGAGCTGGTCACCCGACGAGCCGGCGAGACCGGCGGTACGCGCTGGGAGTCCACCGGCGAGGGCACCTACACCATCACCGAGCTCGACGACGCCCCCCAGGGCACGGCGGTCACCCTGCACCTCAAGCCCGCCGACGCCGAGGACAACCTGCACGACTACACCGCCGAATGGACGATCCGGGAGATCGTCAAGCGCTACTCCGACTTCATCGCCCACCCGATCCGGATGACCGTCGAACGCCCCGGCGTCGACGACGCTCCCGCCACCACCGAGACGGTGACGCTCAACTCGATGAAGGCGCTGTGGGCCCGTCCGCGCGGCGAGGTCGAGCCAGCCGAGTACCACGAGTTCTACAAGCACGTCAGCCACGACTGGGCGGACCCGCTCGACACCATCCACATGCGGGGGGAGGGGACCTTCGAGTACGAGGCGCTGCTGTTCATCCCCAGCCACGCACCGCTGGACCTCTTCTCCCCGCAGGGGCGTCGCGGCGTGCAGCTGTACGTCAAGCGCGTGTTCATCATGGACGACTGCGACGCGCTGATGCCCAACTACCTGCGCTTCATCAAGGGTGTGGTGGACGCCCACGACCTGTCGCTGAACATCTCCCGGGAGATCCTCCAGCAGGACCGGCAGATCCGCGCCGTACGCCGCCGCCTGGTCAAGAAGGTCCTCGCCACGGTCAAGGACCTCAAGACCGACCAGCCGGAGCGGTACCGGACCTTCTGGACCGAGTTCGGGCCGGTGGTCAAGGAAGGGCTGCTCGAGGACACCGACAACAAGGACGCCCTGCTGGAGATCCTGTCGGTCGCCTCGACCAACGACCCGACCGAGCAGACCGACCTCGCCGGCTACGTCGACCGGATGCGCGAGGGCCAGAACGACATCTACTACGCCACCGGCGAGAACCGCGCCACCATCGAGAACTCCCCGCACATGGAGGCGTTCCGCGCCAAGGGTTACGAGGTGCTGCTGCTCACCGACCCGGTCGACGAGGTCTGGGTCGAGCGGGTGGGCAGCTACGCCGGCAAGACGCTGCGCTCGGTCGCCAAGGGGCAGGTCGACCTGGACACCGAGCAGGAGCGCACCGAGGCGGAGGCCGAGCGTGAACGCCAGCGCACCGAGTACGCCGAGCTGCTCGGCTGGATGGGGGAGGTGCTCGCCGACAGCGTCAAGGAGGTCCGGCTGTCGTCGCGGCTGACCACCTCGCCGGCCTGCGTGGTCGGAGACGCGCACGACCTCACCCCGACGCTGGAGAAGATGTACCGGGCGATGGGGCAGGAGGTGCCGAAGGTGAAGCGGATCCTGGAACTCAACCCGACCCACCCGCTCGTCACCGGCCTGCGCAAGGCGCACGAGCAGGGCGACACCGGCGACTCCCTGGCCGAGACCGCGGAGCTGCTCTACGGCACCGCGCTGCTCGCCGAGGGTGGTGACCTGGCCGACCCCTCGCGGTTCGCCCGGATCCTCGCCGACCGCCTCGCTCGCACCCTGTAGCCGCTGCCCTGGTCAGCTCGATCCGGGAGCGAGTGGTCTCAGCGTCGCGACGAGACCATCTCGCTCCCGGATCGAGCAGGATCCCGGGCGGTGTCGACCGTCGGCCCCTGCGGCGTCAGCGCGTGAGGCCGGCCAGGGTGGTCAGGCGGGCCACGCCGGCCGCTGCGGGTCGACCCCGGGCGATCTCGGCGAGGAGCGTACGCGCCGACGACCGCGACCGAACCTCGGCCGGGGCCACGGCGTCGGCGGCGACCAGCATGCGACCGGCACCGGCCAGGTCACCGGCGAGCAGGTACGCCCGCGCGGCGTCCACCAGGTAGGCGCCCCGGTACTCGGCCGGCAGCCGCCGCCATCCGTCCCGCCGGATCACCATCTCGTGCCGACACACCGCCCCGGTGGCGTCGCCCCGCTCGACCGCCACCACCACTCGCGCCAACTCCACGGCGACCGGCCCGAAGCACGTGCGCTGCGCCTCGGCCGTACGCTCGCCGCCCGAGTCGTCACCGGCGCTGTCCGGCAACCCGGCCGCGAGGTCGGCGGCCCGGTCGAGCAACTGTCCCGCCCGTTGAGCCTCGCCGCAGGTCGCGGCGGCAAACGCGGCCTGGAGCAGCAGGGCCCCGCCCACCGCCGATTCTCCCCGGGTCCCACCCGGTGCTCGTCCCTGCGCCCTGGCCAACGGCACCAGCCGTACGGCGGCGTCGAGGGTCGCCGCCAACGCGAGCCGCTCCCGGCCTGCGGCGCGCAACGCCTGCCCGAGCGAAACGGCTGCCGTGCCGGCCAACAGCGCGTCCCCACCCGCCGCCGTCACCGCTCGGTCCGCGGCCAGCCAGGCGAGGTCGGGCGCGTCAAGCTTCACCAGCACCGACGAGGCGATCCGGTACACCTGCACCAACAGGTCAGGCTCGGCGTCAGGAATGCCCTGCGCGGCTGCCAACAGCCCCGGCAGCAGTCGAACCACCTGCGGATATCGGGCATGTTGATAGGTGAGCCAGGCGTGCCCGACCTGCCGGCGTGTCTCAATCGCCGACACCGGACACTGAGCCCGTTGGAACACCCCGTACCGGGCCAACGCCGCCCGCACCCCGTCAAGCCCGTCCGTGGGGACGGCACCGGCCAGCGTCGACGACTGCTCGCCCAGCAGTACTGCCGGATCAATCCGCAGCACGTCGGCGATCTGCTGGATCGTCGGGTACCGGTCAAGCCGGCGGGCACCCCGCTCCACCTTGTCAACCCAGCTCTTCGACTTGCCCAGTCGGTCTGCGAGTGCCTGCTGGGTCATCCGTCGCCGCGTCCGCCACTGCGCCACCCGTCGCCCGATCGGCAGCTCACCGCCGCCGCTCACGCCGCCACCGCCGGTCCGGCACCGCCCGGGTCGTCTCCTCCACCGGAATACGCTCCGTCTCGGCCTGCTCCAGCAGTCGGCGTCGGGCGGCGTCCCGTTCAGCCGCCTCGATGTCTTCGCCCCGGCTCCTCGACGTAGCGTCGCCCTGCGCGCCCATCCCACCTCCACCGATCGTGGCTCCCGAGACCTCCGGTCTCGTCAAGGTCGGAGAAAGCTGCTGCCCTCTCCAAACGGGACGGTAGGGCGATTTGGTGATTAAATGATTACTGGCAGTTATGTGGCGAGGCGGATGCCCATTCGTCCGGCGAGTAGCCGGAGATCGTCTGGAACGGCCCGACGCCTGGCCCGCTGGGCGAGGGAGACCACCGCGTCGCGAGCGAGAGGGTTCAGCGCGAAGGGAATGGGTGCGGCCCGTTCGGCCTGCACGAACGCGCCCAGCGCTTCCGCATCCCGACGGCCGGTGTCGGCAAAGGCACGGCCAAGGTCGAGCCAGTAGGACAACTGTCGGATGGTCGCCGCGAGCACCTGCGGCCGGACCGTACGGGACAACTCGATCACCCTGCCCATTTCGCCCTGCTCCGCCGCAATGGACATCTGCCACAGCCCGACGTTGGTCGGCCCGAACCCGCAGCCGTTGAAGCCACCGCCGTCGGCAGGATCGCCGAGACTGGTCGCCTCACGGGCCGCCTCGGCGAGATGGTCACGAGCGACATCCAGGCGGCCGTCCACGGTCGAGGTCAACGCTGCCGACAGGTGTAGTTGGCCCAGCATCTGACGCACCCGCACATCGCCCGCGTCGGCCTGCAACCCCGTAAGCGACCGGTCAGCGGCCTTGGCCGCGAGCGCCGCCGACTCGATCGGCAGACTCTGCACGTAGGCGAAACGGGCCGCCGCCAGCCAGGCCGAATCCTCGACGCTTTCGGCCGCCGACACCGCTATCCGGGCCGCGTTGAGGGCCAGATGCCGGTACCCGAGATGCCGCAGGCACGTCGACGCCTGGTACGCAGCCTGTGTCAGGGTCGAGCCGCCCACGGCGGCGGCCTCCACCAGCAGGCTGGGAAGGATCCGGGCCATGGCCGGGTAGTTGCAGGTCATCCGGAGCTGGTCGCTGCGCGCGATGTCGCCGGCCAACTGCTCGCGGGCACGACTAGACGGCCGCCGCTCGCCGTCTTCGATCTCGATCAGCGCCGACCAGATAGCTGGCACACACTCCGCCGCGCTCTCCCGGGCGGGGTCGCCGGGCTCGATGCCCTGGCCGAGCAGGTCGGCGACGGTTACCTGGAGCGCGGCGGCGAAAGCGACAAGAGTGGAGCGCCGGTCGATGGTCTTTCGCCCCGACTCGATCTGCGAGACGTACGACTGGCTGACTCCGGCGAGCCCGGCGAGGACGGCTTGCGACATCCCACCCCGACGCATCCGCCAGTAGCGGACCCTCGCTCCTACGGTGTCGGCACTCTTCGCCATGCTGACCGCCTACCTTCCGAGTAGCCGGCTTGGCCAGCGGCACCCGCCAAGCCACACGTTGGACGGTACCCGCTTCGTTGCCCTCAACACGCGTGCCCGGAACGGCCAGAAGTCGCGTATGCCGTGGAACTGGCGGCCATTGGCGACAGCCGAGGACGCGGGTGGTTGTACGTCAGGCGTGAGGCTCCTGGCGGCTGGGTATCTCTCGTCGACATGAGCGCGAGTGTGGTGGTCGACCCGGACCGGTCGTCGGCCCCCGCTGTGACGGTAGGGACCGTCGCGGTGGTGGCCCATCGGAAGAAGAACCTCGGCGGTGGCCTCGACGAGTTGCGCGCGGTGCTGGTCGGCGCGGGCGTCGAGCATCTGCTCTGGTACGAGGTGCCCAAGAGCCGCAAGGCCCCGAAGAAGGTCCGGAAGGCTCTCGACAAGGGGGCCGAGCTGGTCTTCGTCTGGGGCGGTGACGGCATGGTCCAACGCTGCGCCGACACCCTGGCCGGGTCCCGCGTCCCGATGGCGATCCTGCCCGCCGGCACCGCCAACCTGTTCGCCACCAACCTCGGCATCCCCGAGGATTTGCGCGAGGCCGTCCGGATCGGGCTGCATGGACGGCGTCGCCGTCTCGACCTGGGCAAGCTCAACGGTGAGCATTTCGCGGTGATGGCCGGCGCCGGCTTCGACGGCGACCTCATCCGGGAGGCCGACCGGGAGATGAAGGGACGTCTCGGGCGGCTCGCCTACGTGTGGACCGGGATGCGCCACGTGCGTGGCGAACTGACCCGCACCCGCATCACCGTCGATGGTGCCACCTGGTTCGACGGTGAGGCCAGTTGCGTGCTCTTCGGCAACGTGGGCACCATCACCGGCGGCATCCCCGCCTTCGACGACGCCCGCCCCGACAGCGGCGCGCTGGAGATCGGAGTCTCCACCGCCAGCGGCGCCGTCGACTGGGCGCGTACCCTCGGCAAGATGGCCACCGGCCGCTCCGACGATTCGAAGTTCGTGCGGATCACCCGGGGTCGCAAGGTCAAGGTGCGCTTCGCCGAGCCGAAGACGTACGAGCTGGACGGCGGCGCCCGCACCACGGCCCGGAAGCTGAAGGTACGGTCCGTGCCCGCCGCCCTGACCGTCTGCTGCCCGGATCCCGACGCCGAGGAGACGGCCGCTGGGCAGACGGCCGCCGCGTCGCAGTGAGCCGAATCTGAGGTCGCCCGAACGAGCCTGGGACTTCAGCGTGCGGCAAGGGCCGTCAGCCGGGACAACAGCCGCGCTCGGACGTCGAGCTGACCCTCGTCGTCGGTCCGCGACCACGGGCAGGCCACGTCCAACGCCACCACCCGGTCAGTGGCGAACAGCCGCGCGCAGGCGGCCAGTACGGCGTCCGTCGACGGGCCGTTCGGCACCGGGTAGCGCAGACCGGGCACCTCGCCCGAGTCGATGACGTCCACGTCGATGTGCAGGACCAGCGGGCCCGACGGCACGGTGTCCGCAGCGACCTCGGCGACCGGAATCCGGCGCGTCGCGCTGCCGGCCAGATGCTCCGCTTCGGCGGGATCCAGGTCCCGTGCGTCGACCAGCACCGAGCGCTCCGGCAGCACCGGCCGCAACCCGAACACGTCGGCGTACCTGTCCGGATGCGCGCCGTTGAGCAGCCGGAGCGCAAGACCTCCCAGATAGCCCGACGTGCTCGTCTGCAGGGTGTGCACGTCGCCGTGGGCGTCGAACCAGACTACCGCCGGGTCCACCCCTGCTCCCTGCACCCCGGCAACCGTTCCGCCGGCGACCAGACAGTCGCCGGAGAGCACCACCGGTACGCCGCCGGCCGCCACCACCGGCGACACCGCCGCTGCGGTAGCGGCGCACACCCCCGCCACGCCCCGCCAGGTATCCCCGTCGCGCACCTGCGATCGAACCGTGACGTCCGCCGACACCGGGATGTCATCGTCGGGCAGCCGCTCATCGTGGTGGTAGGGCACCAAGATCGTTGTCATGCCTCACCTTATCCACGGTGGAGCCGACCCGGTTCGGAGACCGGTGGCCTGAGTTTCGGTGCTTGCTCCAGTCGCCGGATTGCCCCGGTGGCGACAGAAACGGCGGCGATGTGCCGGTGATCGGGATCGCGGTGCGGTCGTGCTGCTTGTTAGGGTCGTTCCAGGTCATGAGCGCCAGCGCGAAGCCCCGGCTTGCTGGCCGGCAACCCTCCATCTCGTGGGTGGGGTGCCCCGGGTGATGACCTGGCCCGCTGCACGCCGCACCGGGCAAGCCGCGAATGGAGAGATGATGCCATTCCCCATGACACACGCCGTTGGTGTCCTCGACGGCGACCTCGTTCGGCTGGAGCCATTGGAGCACCGGCACGCCGCCGACCTCGCCGCAGCGGCCGAAGAGGACCGACGCTCGTACCGGTTCACGTGGGTGCCCACCGCCGCCGAGGTCGGCGACTACATCGCCGCACAGCTGGCCCGGGCGGCGCAGCGGACGCTGTTGCCGTTTGCGCAGGTGGCAAAGGCCAGCGGACGGGCGGTGGGCGCGACGGCGTACTGGGATCCCCGGTCGCTGCCCGACTGCGCCGCGCCGTACGCGGTGGAGGTGGGTTTCACCTGGCTGGCGGCGTCGGCGCAGCGCACGGGGGTGAACGCGGAGGCTAAGCTGCTGCTGTTCACCCACGCGTTCGAGGTGTGGAAAGTTGACCGGGTCGACCTCAAGACCGACGCCCGCAACACGGTTTCCCGCAACGCGATCGAGCGTACGGGAGCGCGATTCGAAGGCGTTCTGCGATGCTGGTCGCGGTCCTGGGCGCCCGGTGAGTCGGGGCTCCTACGGGACTCTGCGATGTTTTCCGTCATCGCCCAGGAGTGGCCGGCCTGCCGGTCAGCGTTGCAGGCGCGGGTCGGGAGAAACATCCGGCCCGCATCGCACTACCTTGGTTGACGACGCGTCGGGCACGGCGCGAACGATCGGTTCGTCGCGCTCGATCAGGACGAACGCGGTGTCTGCCGCGAGTTCGCCATGACCTTCGACGGTGGACACTGGACGATGAGCCGCTGGCCGAGCCGTCCGTGACTGGGGGTCCGTCACTCGTGCCGGTACGGTGTGCCGGTGGAACCCTTGGCGCGCAACCGCTGCGGAGCCTCAGTCGAGCGGTTGCTCTGTCATCCCAGGCTGCCGTTGATAGCCGGTTGGGACGCCGAGCGTCCCGCGATCCGAATCTGGGAGTACGCAGCCGGGCAGGTGCGCGAGGTCGGCGGCGTCGGTACGGGTTCGGCAGTCTACGACGCTGGCGGCCGTGACCGGTTCGAGCGGACACCTGCTGCCGCCTGGCATCCGAGCGAGCCGCGGTTGGTCATGGCGGATGACACCAGCACGGTCTGCTGGACTCCTGCGGGTGTCGAAGCGATCGATGGCCTCCCGCCGGCCGAGCGCCCGCGCAATGTGGCGTTCAGCCCGGACGGTCAGACGCTCTGGCTGTCGCCCGGCGGCGGCGAGGAGGGCTGGAATTCCTCCATCACTGTCGATCTCGCCTCCGGTGCTACCGGAACCGGTCCGCCTTGGGACACCGGAGTCGCGGCGCACCCGGGCGGCGGCCTCGTCGCCACGCTGCACAGCGATCAGGGTGCCACGCTGGTGCTCTTCTGCCGCGCCGGCGAGCATGTGTTGCGGCCGATGCGACGGGCGTTGATCCTCGACTGCGACGGCTACGAGACGCCGATCTTCAGCCCGGACGGACGACATGTCGCGGTACGGGGCAACGCCTACGACAACTCGGTGAAGGTGTTCGAGTTTCCGTCGCTGCGCCGTGTTCTCGGCCTGACGCTGGGGGAGCCGAATCCGGGTTACCCGTACCCTCAGGAGTGGCTGGACGGGATGCGTGCCTGGTCACGCCAGAACGTCGCGTTCGGCCCGGGTGTGCTCTGGATCGGCACGCCGGAGGGCCGCCTCATCGAGGTGACGATCGATGGGCGGCAGGTGACCGAGCACGAGTTGCTGCCGGGCTCGCCGGTGACCGCGCTGACGGCCGCCGCCACCGGCGAGCTGATCGTCGCCGGCGACGGCACGCTTCTGGTGCTGTCGGACGGACGGACCAGCCCAGCGGCGGCGTCAACTGACGCGGTGACCGAGTTCCTTGCCGGCACCTCCGATGCTTCGGTCATCGACATGGAGCAACTTGACCTCACCGACGGACATCGGACCTGGCGGCCAGGCGACCTGGAGACGGTCACTGACGCGTCAGACGGCGACCCGTCATGGCTGAGGATCGTGGCGGCCATGAACCGGCGCGCCTGACCTCGACGGGAGACGTTGCGCCGACGTTCGCGCTGGAATCGATCCGCGAGTCAGCCGGGACGTCCGGCTGGCACGGGGGAGGGGCACGACGGCGTCCGGGTGCGCTGACCTCGCCAGGTCAGCGCGCAGGCGGCCAGACAGGCGGCGGCGGCGAGGACGAGCGGTGGCCGGGCACCGAGCAGCACGGCGGCGGAGCCGAGCGGGGTGGTCGCCGCGATCGAACCGAACATGACCGTGTTGGCGGTGGCGGCGACCCGGCCGAGCAGCGCGTCGGGGCTGTGTGTCTGCACGGCGGTGACCGCCGCGACGAGCGCCCAGGGCAACCCGAGGCCCGTCACCACCGCCGAGGCGACCACCGCTGGCCACCAGGGCAGGCACCGGCCCAGGCAACTGACCGCGAAGAGTCCGGCCCCGGCCAGTGCCACCGCCGTCGACTCGAAGCGGGTGATCAACCGACCGACCACCAGTCCACCGGCGACCGAGCCGACCCCCTGAGCGCTGAGCAGGACGCCGAGGAACGTCGCCGGCAGGGCGAGTGTGTCGGTGACGACGGCGTAGCCGGCGGCGGTGGTGAAACCGGCCATGCCGATGGCGACGGCGGCGAGCACCACCGGTCGTCGGATCGACGCCGTGCCGAACAGGACGGTCAGCCCGACTCGGACCCGCCGGTCCGGGGACGCGGCCGGAGTCGGCGTCCGGGTCAGGCGTAGCGCCGCATAGCCGGCCGCGGCGATGGCTGGCAGTACGGCGGCGAACAGCGCGACCAGATGACCGCCCTGCCAGGTGTAGAGGCCGGCGCCGACCAGCGGGGCGACGAGCTTGACACCTTCCTGGGCGCTGGAACGCCACCCGTTGACCCGCCCGAGGTACGTCGCCGGCAGGGCAGCCGGCAGCAGGGCGCTCTCGCCCGCGTCGATGAGGACGTAGGCGATGCCGTAGACCGTGGCCACACAGAACAGCAGCCACACCTGGCCGGGGCCACGGACCGCCAGCAGACTGGGCAGGGCGGCGGCGACGGACAGGTGGGCCCCGATGGCGAGCGGATGCCGGGGCAGCCGGTCGACGAGGGCGCCGAGCCACGGGCCGGCGAGGATCGGGGCGTACGTGCAGAGTCCGGCGAGGGCGGCCAGACCAGGGGAGCCGGTCAGGTCGAGGATCCAGATCCCGACCACCAGCGCCATGGTGGTGCTGCCGAGGCCGGACAGCAGGGACACCGCCACGAACAGGATCGCGTTGCGCCGCACGACTCGCCCCTCCAGGTGTCAGGAGTGGCTCCCAGCCTCGTGTCTTGAGTCGCATCCACGCAATAGCCGCGCGCGACGTCAACTTCGTGTTGACAGGCGCTCGGCGAGGTCGCTGGCGACGGCGCGTACCGGGGCCGGCAGGTCGGGATCGCCGATGGGCAGGTCGGCGCAGATCCGGGCGGCGAGGTGGTACAACGCGCCCGGTTCGGCCTCCAGCGCGAGCACCGTGGTGCGGCGGGTCAGCGCGGCTCGGGGAAAGCGGGTGTCCCAGCGGCGGTCGGCGTCGATCCAGCGGCGCAGGTCGGTGACCAGGCCGCGCACTGCCGCCACCTCAACCGGCCAACCTCGGTCGGACATCGCGCGGCGGGCTCGTCGCGCGGCGGCCAGCCGCTGGCGGCGCTGCTCGGCGGCCTGCCGGCTGCCCAGGCCGAGAGCCTCGGCGACCTGGTTCCAGGTCGCACCGGCCTGCCGGGCCCGGTCGATGAGGTCGAGTTCGGTGTCATCAAGCCGTTCCCGGACGCCGGGGACGTCGGCGAGTCGGTGGAGCGAGTCGAGCATTCGTCAACGCTACATTGACAGCGCTGAACCGCTGCTCGGCTCCTCGTGGTCGCCGGCTCAGGCGGCGGACTGGTGGCGGGAGTGCTCCGTCGACCAGGTCGGCCGGGCGTGCGGGGCCGCCCAGGCGTCGTCCTGTGAGGTGGCGGGTGCCGACGCCTCGTCGGCCGCGTCACCCTGGGCGAGGTTCAGGGCCCGCTGGGCCTGCTGCCACGGCTCGCAGGGCCAGTCCTGGCCGGAGCAGAGCAGGTGGACGCAGCCGCCGTCCTCGCTCGGCGCGTGCGCGTCGGCGACGTCCAGGGCGAGCCGCCACAGCAGCGGGTCGGTGACCCCGGCCGGACGGTCGGCTGTCTGATGGTGCCGGTCGGTGGCGTTCTCGGACACGCGTGATCCCCCTCGTAGTCGAGCCTCACGCTCTTGATCTCCAGTCTGCACCCGGGTCAAACCCGGGAACGGGGACCGTCGGCAGAGGTGGGCGCGGTCACCGGGTGCGGGGCCGCCAGTCATTGACAGACAACTATCTGCTGGCGAAGGATGTCGGCATCTCGATCACTCCATCGACCCGGACGCGCAACGCTGCGTGATCGGTGACGCGGGCAGCGTCGCGTGCCGAGGAAAGGGGCGACCGCCTCATGTCCAAGGTCCGTACGGGCTTCCGCTGGCGACCCCAGCTGCCCGCCGCCACCGCCCTGGCCGCCGTGACGGCCGTGTTGCTGCTGGTCGATCCGGCTGCCGCGATCGTGCCGCAGGCCGCCGCCCCGGCCACCGTGCCCGCCGACCTCGGCCGGCTCGCCGACGAGCAGGCCAGCGTGGTCGAGGTGATCCTCGCCGACAGCGCTGAACTGGACGCCCTGGTCGCCACCGGCGTCGACCTCGACCATCACGTCACCCACACCGGGGACGGCATCGTCGTGCACGCCGTGGTGACCGGCAACGAGGTAGCCACGCTGACCCGGGCCGGCTTCACCTTCGGCCGGGTCCTGCACACCCCGGCGGACGCGGCGCAGCGGGTGGCCGAACGGGAAGCCACCATCGCCGCCCACCTGGCCGAGAACCGGGAGTACGCCGCCGCGGCCGACTTCTCCGCCCGGTCCACCGTCTCCGACGTCCGTATCATCAGGGCGGACTACTACACCTCCGGCGACACGCAGGTGCTCTCGGTCGAGGCGAAGTGGGCGCAGGGCCAGACCGACAGCAGCCCGTTGACCGTCGAGCGGGACAGCGGGCCGGGCACCGAGATCGGCTCCGGCGGCACCCAGACGATCTCCCGCTTCGTCGACGCCGGCGTCTACCTCTACCACCGGGGCGCGGCGGAGGTGACCAGCCGGCCGGCGTACGTGCGGATCACCAGCCCGAGCGGCGACGTGGCGGTGGCCAAGGTCAACGAGTGGCTGCCCGTCCCGGACCAGAACCCCGAGGGGCCGGGCTACATGAAGGACTTCGTGGCGAGCTACCTGACCCCGACCGAACTGTACGACCGGATCCGGGCCCTGTCCGCGCAGTACCCGAAGATCTCGGAGATCGTCGAGCTGCCGTACCGGACGAACGGCTACCGGCGCAAGGCACAGGCCGTGCTCGGCACCGCCAACGACAGCCGGATCGGGGTCGACTCGCTGGCCTGGGGACACCATGGCGGCAACGACATCACCGTCGAACTCGCCGATCCCGGCGTCGCCGACGCGCCCCTCACGGTGACCGTCACCGGCACCCAGGTCCACGTCGATCTCGCCACCGACGGCAGCGGCACCGTCACCAGCACCGCCGCGCAGGTCGTCGCCGCGCTCAACGCGCAGGCGGGGACGCTGCTGACGGCGTACACCTATCGGGGTAGCGCCGGCACCGGCACGGTCGCGCCGGTCGCGCGGACCGCGCTCTCCGACGGCCTCGCCGCTCCGGCGTCGGTCTCCCGCGACCCCCACCCGGTGTACGCCATCCGGATCGGCAAGCACCGTGACGGCTCCCGGCTCGGGGTGCTGGCGTACGCCCAGGAACACGCCCGTGAGTGGGTGCCGCCGCTGGTCACCATCGAGACGGCCGAACGGCTGCTGCGCAACTACGCGCATGATCGCCGGACCCGCGACCTGGTCGACAACCTCGACATCTGGATCGCCCCCTCGGTCAACCCGGACGGCGGGCACTACTCGTTTTACGACTTCAACTCGCAGCGCAAGAACATGACCAACCACTGCGCCCCGGCCACCGGCGGCGACTTCCTCGGCCGCAACTCGTGGGGCGTGGACAACAACCGAAACTACAGCGAGTACAGCCTCTTCGACGGCTACGCGGGCGCGTCGACCAGCTGCACCAGCGGCACGTACGCCGGGCCGAGTGAACTTTCCGAGCCGGAGAACCGCAACGTCGACTGGCTGGCCGCTCGGCCGAACGTCAGGTTCTCGATGAACCTGCACTCGTCGGGCAACTACTTCATGTGGTCGCCCGGCGCCTACGCCACCCCCGGGCGGATCTCCGCGCCCCGGCCGACGCTGGCCGAGGAGTCGCTGTTCTGGGGTGCGTCGTCGCGGATCCTGACCGCCATCAAACGACACCGCAACCTGGCGGTCACCCCGGCCCGGACCGGACCGATCGCCGACGTGCTGTACTCGGCGGCCGGCAACTCCGGTGACATGCTCTGGTACAAGTACGGCATCTACGCCTGGAACTTCGAGGTCGGCACCTCCTTCCAGCCGGCCTGGAGCGAGGCGCACGCCGAGACGATGGAGTTCTCCAACGGCCTGGTCGAGCTGCTGCGGGTGGCCCGGGACTTCGACACGGACCGGAAGCGGCCGACCAGTTCGCTGTCGGTGACGGCGAGCGCCACCCCGGGCATGGTGGACGTGACCTTCTCCACGAGCGAACCGGCGGCGGTCTTCTACACCCTCGACCGGAGCCGGCCCACCTACGCCTCCCCGCTCTACGGCTCGGCCGGCATCCGGGAGGGCGGGGAGACGCTGACCGTTCCCGTCGGCACGACCGTGCACTGGTTCTCCGTGGACGCGGCCGGCAACGTGGAGAAGAACTACAAGCCCGACGGCCGGGGCAACAACCACAACAAGCAGAAGGTCACGCTGCCGAAACGCTGATGCGGGCAGCGCCCGCCACGGAGGCGGTCGCCTCGCGCCGACGAACGCCGGTCCACCTGACTGTGTGGGCCGGCGTTCGCCTCGGCGGTCCGGCCATGTCGTGGGTGCCGGTGGCTTGACCTTGACAGAGTGACAAGGTCTTCACTGGTGCCCGAGGAGGTGGTCGCGATGAACACGCCAGAGCAGGCCACGGAGACGGCGCGGATCCACCGCGGGCTGGAGCACGACAACGCGTCGGTGCGGCTGCGGGCCGCGCTGGCCGCCGGCACCACACCGGCTCCCCGATTCGTCGACCTGCTCGTCGGACGCTGCGCCGTCGAGCCCGATTTCTCCGTACGCGAGATGCTCACCTGGGCCCTGACCCGGCACCCGGCCGCACTGACCGTGCCCCGCCTGGTCGACGAACTGCGCTGCGAGCGCGCCCAGGCACGAAGTCAGGCGCTGCACACCCTGTCGAAGATCGCCGACCGGCGGGCGTGGCCGGCGATCACCCGGACGCTGCTGACCGACGCCGACGACGAGGTGGCCCGCAGCGCCTGGCGAGCGGCGGTGGTCCTGGTCCCCGAAGGTGAGCAGCCGGCACTGGCCGAGGTGCTGGCGACCCAGCTCGGGCGCGGCGCGCGCGACGTTCAGCTGAGTCTCAGCCGGGCGCTGATCGCCCTCGGTGAGGTGATCACGCCGGTGCTGCGGGCCGCGGTCCGCGATTCCGACCCGGTCGTGCGCCAGCACGCCGCCGCCACGGAGCGTCTGCTGCGCGACCCGGACGCCGCCTTCGAGTACGCGATCGAGGAGGCGAAGCGGGTGGTGGCTCTCGGGGGCGACCGGCAGGATGGGTGACCGGCGGTGCTGATCGGTGAGGTGGCCCGACGCTCGGGCGTGAGCGCCCGAATGCTCAGGCACTACGAATCGCTGGGCCTGGTGGAGCCGACCGGACGCACCGGCGCCGGCTACCGGGAGTACTCCCACGCCGACATCCGGCGGATCTTCCTCGTCGAGAGCCTGCGGTCGTTGGGGCTGACGTTGCGGGAGGTCAGGCGGGCGCTCGACGATCCCGGCTTCACTCCCGCGCAACTCGTCGACGACCTGATCGAGCGGACCCGGCAGCGCATCGCGGTGGAGACGGAGTTGCTCACGCGGCTGCGTCGGATCAGCGCCACGCAACCCGCCGACTGGACTGAGGTCCTCCAGATCGTCGCCCTGCTCCAGGCACTCGGATCAGAGCAGGCCGGCCGGCGTCAGCGCGCCGCGCTCTCCTCGGCCCGGGAGGCGCCGGTGGAAGCGCTGGTCGAGGCGGTGTTGAGCGAGGCGGATCCGAATGTCGCCGGCGCCCTGCGCTGGGCGTTGGCGCATTCGGTCGACGGCGCGCCGACGCTGCTGGCCTCGGGCCTCGACTCGCCCGTGGCCGAGGTGCGCGAACGCGCCGTCCGGGCCATCGCCGAGATCCCGGACGCCGACGCGACGGCGGTGTTGCGCGACGCCCTCAGCAACACCGATCGGGTCGTGCGCAGGTGTGCGGCGGTCGCGCTCGGGACGCGTGGTGTGGTCGAGGCGATCCCGACGCTCGTCGAGCTGGTCGTGGAGGAGACGCACGAGGCCGACGCGGCCGACGCGCTGACCGCGTTGGCCGTCGAGCCCGCGTTGGCGGATCAGATCGCCACCCGTCTCGTCGCGCAGCTGACCGGCGGCGAGGTCGAGCCGGCCGCCCGCCGCCGGCTGACGCAGGCGCTCGCCGACATCCCGGGGACCACGGCCACCCGGGCGCTGACCGAGCTGTCCCGGGACGCCGATCGTGCCGTGGCCCTCACCGCGACATATATCCTCACGCTGCGCGACCGGCGGTCGACGGAGTCGTAGTGCCCTGAGTGGCGCACCGGCGGAGCACGCCGACGGCCATCATGGGACGGTGCGGATCCTCTCCATCCAGTCCTCGGTCGCCTACGGTCACGTCGGCAACTCGGCGGCGGTGTTTCCCCTGCAACGGCTCGGCCACGAGGTCTGGCCGGTGCTGACGGTGCACTTCTCCAACCACACCGGGTACGGCGCGTGGCGGGGTCCGCTGCTGGCACCCTCGGACGTCGCCGAGGTGATCGCCGGCATCGCCGACCGTGGTGTGCTCGGCGACGCCGACGCGGTGCTCTCCGGCTACCAGGGGGACCCGGAGATGGGCGCGGTGATCCTCGACGCGGTGACCCTGGTGAAGACCGCCAACCCGGACGCCCTTTACTGCTGCGACCCGGTGATGGGCGATGTCGGCCGGGGCATGTTCGTGCGGCCCGGCATCCCGGAGTACCTGCGCGACGTGGTGGTGCCCCGTGCCGACATCGTCACCCCCAACCAGTTCGAGCTGGATTTCCTCGCCGGCCGACCGACGAACTCGATCGACGAGCTGCTGTCGGCCGTCGACGCGGTACGCGCCACCGGACCTCGGCACATGCTGGTGACCAGTGTGTTGCACGGCGACCTGCCGCCCGGCCTACTGGAGGTGGTGGCCGTCTCGGACGCCGGCGCCTGGGCGGTGACCACCCCGCTGCTGCCGATCAACCCCAACGGTGGTGGCGACGTCACCGCCGCCCTGTACCTGGCGCACCTGGCCACCACCGGGTCACCCGCCACGGCGCTGGAACGCACCACCGCCTCGATCTTCGCGGTGCTGGAGGCCACCCTGGCCGCCGGCACCCGGGAACTCCAGCTGGTCGCCGCCCAGGCCGCGATCGCCGACCCACCGAGGCGTTTCCCCGCCCGCCGCCTGCGATAGACCGGCCCGCGCGCGAGCCGACGGGTACCCCGATCTCGGTGGTCCTGCTGTGCGGTGGCCGGCGGCGGGCGTCACGTGAGCAGGCGACGGCGGTAGCCCTCGGCCACCGCCGAGGCTCGATCACGAGCGCCGAGTTTGTCGTAGATGTGTTGCAGATGGGTCTTGATGCTCGCTTCGCCGATGAACAACGCCGCAGCGGCCTCTCGATTCGAACTGCCGTTGGCCACCAGTTGCAGCACCTCCTTCTCGCGATCGGTCAGTGTGCCGGCGTTGGGCTTCCGAACCTGCCCCATGAGGTGCTGCGTCACCGACGGGGCGAGCACCGACTCTCCACGCGCGGCGGCACGGACCGCTCGCATCAGTTCCTCCGGCAGCGCATCCTTCAGCAGATAACCGATCGCACCCGCTTCGATCGCCGGCAGGACGTCGCTCTCGCTGTCGAAGGTGGTCAGGATGAGCACCCGGGCACCGGGGGCCTGCTCGCGCAGGGTCGCGGTCGCGGCGACGCCGTCCATCCCCGGCATCCGAAGGTCCATGAGAACGACGTCCGCTGCCAGTGCCTTCGCACGCTCGACGCCCTCCGCGCCGTCACGGGCCTCGCCGACCACGACGATGTCCTCGGCGTCCGCGAAGGTGTCGCGAAGGCCGCCCCGCACGATCGGATGGTCGTCGACGATCAATAGCCGGATCATCGGTCGGGCTGCTCCTTCGCTGTCGTACCCCCGGGGGCGATCGCCGGAACGCGCGCACTGACGGATGTCCCTTCACCCGGTGCGCTCTGTACCTCCACGTGACCGCCGACGCCTCTGATGCGCTGGCGCATGCTCGTCAGGCCGAAGCCGGTGCCGACCCCTTCCACGAACCCGCGTCCATCATCCCGCACGTCCAACAGCACCTCGGTGCCTGTGTACGACAGCGTCACACCGACGCGTGAGGCCTCCGCGTGCTTCGCCACGTTGGTCAGCGATTCCTGCGCGACCCGGAAGAGCGACACCTCGATCGCCGGGCTCAGTGGTTCTCGGGTGCCGGTGACCTCCAACTGCGCTGTTATCCCTTCCTCCTGCGACCATCGCTCGGTCAGCGCGCGAAGCGCGTCGGGCAGGTGCGCTCTGGCGAGTTCCTGGGGAGCGAGCGCCCGCACGGACCGCCTGGCCTCGGTCAGGCTGCTGCGCGCGAGCCGAAGAGCACGCACGACGTGCTCTTCCGTCTCGCCCCGCATTCTCGCGGCACGCTCCGCAACCTGGAGCTGCGTGATGATGCCGGCGAGACCCTGGGCCAGCGTGTCGTGGATTTCGCGGGCCAGTCGCTGTCGCTCATCCTGGGCCCCGGATTCCCGGGCCTGGGCGACCAGTTGCGCATGGAGCCCGGCGTTCTCGTGCAGGGCCGCCTCAAGTCGCTCGACGAGTTCCTCCCGTTTGCGTTCCTCTGGTTCGCTGCGCGCCGTCAGCAGGATGCCCACCCCGATCGCCGCGGTCTGCACGGCGACGATCAGGACGAACTCCGCGAGCAGGTCCGGGGTCCGGTTGGCCCACACGTGCATCGCCGAGCCGTTGAGGGCCACGGAGGTGGCCAGGACGCCGAGCACCCCCACCGGCCACGGCCTGAGCAGGTACGCGTGGAAGAAGCCCGCAATGGTGAAGACGAGGAAGATATCGGAGTAGGTCATGAGGGCGACGCACAGTGCCAGCAGTCCAACGAAGTAGATGGTCATCGGCACGGGCCGAAGCGTTCGCCTCTTGATGGGCAGCGTGTGCCCGAACAGCATCCACAGCACCGAGACCGCGACCAGCCCGAGGACGCGTGCGCCCTCGGGCCAGAAGGGTTCGCCGGAGGCCGGAAGCACCCACGAGAAGTAGATGGTCGTCGAGATCGTCAGTAGCAGCCACGGCGTGAACAGCTGCAGCAGGTCCCAGACCCGCAGTTGCTCTGCTTTCCAGGCCAACCGGGAGCGATTCGCGATCTCTGCTTGTTCCGCGATGGCGGACTCGTGGGTACTGGAGCTCGGACGCTCACCGGCCCCGGCGTCTCGCATCATCGTCGTCTACTCCCAGCGGAAGAGCTTCGCGGCGATCCCGCTCGCGATCACGGCGATACCGGCCGTCACCGCAATCTGCAGCCAGAACGGCTGCCCACCGGCGGTGGCGGTGATCTCGCCTGCCTCTGCCGACCATGCCGTGGTGAGAGCCTGCAGCCCGGGCGGTATGAGTTCGCCGATCTCGCGCAGCACGTCGGGCATGAGGACACGGGGTAGGAAGGCCCCGCCGAAGAACATCAGCGCAACGAACAGGAGGGTACCGATCTGGTTTGCGGCGCTGCTCGTGCGGACCACCGCCGCGGAGATCATGCCGATCCCGAGCAGTGCCGCGTAGCCGACGATGAAGGCGACGACGAACTCCAGGGGCTGCGCGGGCGGCGCGATGTCCAACACCGCCCACGCGACGAAGATCATGAGTGCCGCGGAGCCGATCACGGAGGCGAACGCGACGATCATCTGCGCGAACAGGACCCCCCGCGGATGCGCAGGAGTGGTCGACAGCCTGCGCAGGATGCCGCGCTCGCGATACGTCGCGACCACCCCCGGGACGTGCTGCACGGCGATCATCACCATCCCGAACACCAGTGCGGTCGGGGCCCAGATGTCGATGGGCCGGAGTCCGCCGGTTTCCGGCGACGCCTCGCGCAGCGCCGGGATGGCACCCAGCCCGAGCAGGAGTGCCGGTGGGAACAGCACACCGAAGATGACGGTGGCGGAGTCCCGAAGGAAGAGCCTCGTCTCGATCTTGACCATGTTCGTGAGAGCAGACATGGGTCAGCCTTCCTGAAGGGGTTCTGGAGACTCCGGGGCGCGGCCCGTGAAGGCCACGAACGCGTCGTCGAGATTGCGCTGCTCGACGCGGAGATCCTCCGCCACGACCTGCGCTCGGGCGAGAGCCCCTGCGACGCTGCTCAGAAGCTGTCCTCGGCCGGTGACCAGCCAGCGATCCCCGGTGATCTCGACACCGGTCACGTCGGGAAGCTCCGCCAGGACACTCTTGTCCAGCGGCTGCCCCACGCGGAACCGGACCTGCTGCACCACACTCGAACGTGCGATCAGCCCTGCCGGCGTATCCAAAGCGGCGACCCGACCACCGTCGATGACGGCGATCCGGTCACTGAGGCGCTCCGCTTCATCCATGAAGTGCGTGACAAGAAGGATCGTGACGCCCGTGTCACGAACCTGCTCGATGAGGCTCCAGGTGTCGCGCCTCGCCTGCGGGTCCAGCCCTGTCGTGAGCTCGTCGAGAATCGCGACCTTCGGATTGCCGACCAGAGCGAGCGCGATCGACAGCCGCTGCTTCTGTCCGCCTGAGAGAGCCTTATACCGCGTGTTGCGCTTCCCGGTCAAACCAAGGAGCTCCATGAGCTCGCGCCAATCGACCGGGTTCCGGTAGAAGGAGCTGTAGAGCTCCAGGGCTTCGGCGACCTTGATCGCGTCTGGGAAGCTGCTCTCCTGCAGTTGAACGCCGAGTCGCTCACGCACCTGTGCCCGGTCCTTGATCGGGTCGAGTCCCAGCACGGAGATCGAGCCCGAGTCGGGCGTTCGCAGGCCGGCGACGCTCTCGACGGTTGTCGTCTTGCCGGCGCCGTTGGGTCCGATGATGCCGAAGATCTCCCCCTCCTCGACGGTGAAGGAGACGTCGTCAACGGCCACGTGCGACCCGTAGCGCTTATGGAGGTTTCGTACTTCCAATGCGATCACACTGCGAAGTTATGGCGTACCGCATCCTGCCACGTCGACCGTCGTGTCTGAGCCTGGGTTGATTCGCGCCTCCACCGTTCGGTGGATCTGTGCACACCGTTCGGAGCACCCGTGCGCCACGAGCACGCCGACACCTGAGCCCGCTCGATCCGCCGCCCAGCGACCCGAGGCCCGCGGACAGGCACCTGTCCGCGGGCCTCGGCGGCGGCTTCCACCCCCGATTCCAGGAAGCAGCCGTGGGATCGACGACTTGTCGCCTAACCGCGACGATCGGTTCGGCGCGACCGGGATGATCAGCGGGGTAGCTCCAGGGCGTCGATCGCCACCTGGTGGATGTCCCCGTCGACGACGTAGAAGAGACGGTCCTGGTTCGGCGACAGCGACGGGTGGTACTCGTCGGCGGCCGTGTTCACCACCGGCCCGACCCCCGTCGGCTGCGACCACCCGCCCGCCACCCGGCGACTGGCCCAGATGTCGCCATTGCCGGCGCCGCCGGCCCGGTTCAACCCGGTGAAGAGCAGCATCCGACCGTTCGCGGTGATCGTCGGGTTGAACTCCCAGCCGGCCGTGTTGACCGGCGCGCCCAGATTCTCCGCCGGGCCGTACCCACCACCCGGTCGTGGTCGTGCCCGGTAGATGTCCCAGCCGCCCAGACCGCCGGCCCGCTCGCTGGCGAAGTAGAGCGTGCCATCCGCGCTGACCGACGAATACAGCTCGTCGGCCGGGCTGTTGACCGGCCCGAGGTGTTCCGGCTCACCCCACCCACCACCGGGCGTACGCCGCACCCGCCACAGATCCGCGTCGGTGCGCTCCTGCCCGTTCACCGGGCGGATCGAGGAGAAGTGCAGGGTCCGCCCGTCGGGGCTGAAGAACGGATCCAGGTCCGGGTACCGCCCCGAGAACGGCGCCACCCTCGGTGTCGACCAGTCGTTGCCCGTCCAGTCGGACACCATGATGGTCGCCTGCCGGGTGGCCGGGAAGAAGCCCTCGCTGCGCGGAAAGTACATCGTCTTGCGGTCCGGTGACAGGGCCAGCCGCCACTCGTACGCGTCGGTCGAGATGACGCCGGGCCCGACCGGTTCGGGTGTGCCCGGCGGGTCGCCCCACGGCCCGGGACCGCCCGGACATCCCAGAATTGCCACTGTCACCACCGACGCCAGGTATTCACGCATGCGCCGATGGTGTCCCCGCGTGCGACGGCGTCGGAGCACCGGCGTGACGGACGGGAGCGGGCGTGGGACGAACGGGAGCGGTCAGAGAGGTAGGCCCAGCGCCCGCCGCACCTCGTCACGGTAGGCCCGACCCGAGATCAGCACCGCGCCGTCGCGCAGCCGCAGCGCCAACTCGCCGTGGCGCAGGGTCTGCACGTCACGCACCCGGTCGAGGCGGACCGCGAGCGACCGGTGCACCCGCAGGAAGGCGTTACGGTCCAGCGTGGACAGCAGCCCGGTCAGGGTGGCCCGCACCGGATAGCTGGCGGTGCCCACGTACACCCGCACGTAGTTGCCGTCGGCCCGCAGATAATCCACCTCCTCCGGGTCGAGCAGCCGGGTGCGTCCGCCGGTGCCGACCGCGATCCGGCCGACGGCAGGTCGACGGTGCCGCAGGTGCACGCGGAGCCGGTCCAGCGCCATCGCCAACCGTTCCCGGTGGTACGGCTTGACGAGGTAGTCCACCGCGGCGACGTCGAAGGCGCGCGTGGCATACCCGGTGTGCGCGGTCACGAAGACCACCGCCGGTGGGTCGGCGAGTTCGTCCAGTACGGCGAAGCCGTCCGCGCCCGGCATCGCCACGTCGAGGAAGACCGCGTCCGGCCGGCTCGCGGCGATCGCGCGTACCGCCTCGTCAGCGGTGCCGCACGAACCGGCGACGGTGACATCCGGATGATGGCCCAGCAGCGCGGTCAGCCGCCGACGGGCCGGCGGCTCGTCGTCGACCACCAGCACCCGCATCACCGCACACCCGCCGCCGACGACACGGACACCCGCTGCGCGCCCGCCGACCGCCACGGAACGCGCAGCACCACCCGGAACCCGCCACCCGGCCGCGCGCCGGCCGTCAGCTCGGCCCGGACACCGTACGCGGCGCGCAGCCGCGAACGGACGCTCGCCAGCCCGATGCCGCCCGAGCCGGAGCCGGCACGCGGACCGACACCGTCGTCCTCGACCACCAGACGCAGCGTGTCACCGTCACGGTGCGCGGCGACGAGCACCCGACCGCCACCGGCCCGGGGCGCCAGCCCGTGCCGGACGGCGTTCTCGGCGAGCGGCTGGAGCACCAGGGGCGGCACCAGCGCCTCCGCCGCATCGGCGGAGACATCCCAGACCACCCGGAGCCGGTCGCCGTAGCGCTGCTGTTCGATGTCGAGGTAGCAGCGGGTCAGGTCCACCTCGGCGGCAAGCGGCACCGGCCGGTCGTCGCCGTGCTCCAGAGCCTGCCGGAGCAGGGTCCCCAGGTCGACGACCATCCGTTCGGCGCGGTCCGGGTCGTCGTGCACCACCGCCGCGATCGTGTTCAGCGTGTTGAAGAGGAAATGCGGCCGGATCTGCGCGCGCAGCCGGGCCAACTCCGCGCGAGCCAACTCGGCCTCGCGCCGCCGGTGCGCCGACGCGTAGTGCAGCGCGTGACCGACACCGGTCAGCAACGCGTACGTGAACGCGTGCTGCGGGCGCTGGTCGACGGCCAGTTCGGCGAGCAGCGGCAGGGCCGGCCAGCAGCCCAGCCACTCGTCGAGCCGGTGCACGACCCACCAGCGTCCGAAAACCGCCACCGCCAGCCCGCCCAGGTGCACGCCCAGGACGAGCGGGGTCGGTCGGCCGAGGGGGAACCGGGCCGCCAGGGCGAGCGCGAGGACGGTCAGTGGAATCCACAACCCGGCAGTGATCAACTCGGCGGTGAGCACCTCCGACCACGGAACGTAGATGCCCCACTCCGCGGTGATCTGCTGGTAGTTGCGGGCGGCGATCCAGCCGTACCCGAGCCACCAGACCGTCGCGCAGACCGTCCACAGTGCCAGCCGGCGCGCCATACCGAGAACGTAGGGGCAACGCAGCCGGTCGGACAAGTGCGGTCCCAGAACCTCTTCCTGGACCTCGACTTGCGCAGGTGATCACAATGGCGGGCATGAGGGGCACACGCTGGACCGGGTTGACGGGGTTGCTGGTGCTGACTGTGGTGACGGGCTGCACCGGCACCGGAGCCGAATCAACCGAGCTGCCGGCCCGGGCGGTATCGCTACCGGCCGAGGTGCGAGGGCTCGGGCCGGCGGTGCTGGCGGTGCCCGTCGCGGACGATCGTCGTACCGACCTGGTCGGTCTGCTCGCCGTGGAACGGTTCGGTGACGACCTGGCCGGCCAGCAACTCGCCCGGCGGCACGCCGAGGTCGCCTTCGGTGACCCCCGGTACCCGACCGTCGCCCGGGGACTGGGTGACGATCGCCGGGACGCCCTGCTCGTCGACGGTCGACTACGCGAGATCACGCTCCCCGACCATGTGTTCGCCCGACGGGCCACCGGCGTCGGTGACACGCTGACCGTCACGGCGTCACGATGCCTCGCGGTGACCGGCGACGGCACGATCACGCAACCTGCGGTCGAGTCCTCCTGCACGATCGCCCGAGGCGGCGTGGTGTGGCGGGACCGGTCGGAAGACCGCTACGGCGCGATCGACCTGGCGACCGGGGCGGCGAGCCGGGCCATCGCGTTGCCGTCACATCCCATCGCCGCCTCACCGGACGGCCGCTACCTCGCCGCGCTGACCACCGACCGACCCCGGCAACTCGTCATCGCCGACACCAGGACCGGCCGGACAGAACCCACGGTGACGGTCAGCGGAACGGATGTTCCCGGAGTCTTCACCAAGGACGGGTTCGCCGTGCTGCACCGGGTCGGCAACGTCCGGACGATCAGCCTGGTCACCCCGGACAAGGACGTGCGTACCCTGCTCACCCCTGTCGGTGAGGTCGCCTTCGCCCCCGACGGGCGGCGCGCCCTCGTGATCGACACCCGCTCCGGCACCGGGCGGATCGCCGTGCTCGACCTGCAGACAGGCACGGTCACCCCGGTGGTCGACGGCGGCGCCGACCGCTCCGGAACCCAGTTGCCGCCGGTCACCGGCGCCGTCACAGCGACGGCCTCCGGCGACACCGCCCTGGTCGTGGAGCTGGCGGCCGGGCCCGACACCGGCCTGCGGGCTCCCCGCCCCAGCCGCACCTGGTCGGTACGGCTGTCCACCGCGACCGCGACCTCCCACCCGAACACGCCAGAGGCGGCGGCGGTGCGGGTGCTGGAGCACGATGCTCCGCCCGCCAACGCCACGGCCGTGACGGCGCTGTCGTTCCGACCGGACGGTACGACCCTCACCCTCAGCCCCGACGGCACGGTCACCAGCGCCCCACCGACAGCCACCCCCCGGGCGACCCTCGGCCACGGCGCGGTGCTGCACACCCTCACCGACGACAACGGGAACGAACGGGCCGACCGGCTGCTGGTGACCGACGCCTCCGGCAACCGGACCGAGGTGCCCACCGGCGCCGGCCCCGACCAGCGGGTCGACACCGTGCTCCTCACCCCCGACACCGAACACCTGCTGATCTCGTTGCGCGCGACCAGAGGCGGGCAGAAACCGGGAAACCTCGACGCCGTGGTGATCGTCCGGCGCGACGGCACCGGCAAACCGGTCACCATCTACCAGGGCGCCATCCTGGCCAGCCTCGGCATCACCCCGACCGACTCACCTCAGTGACGTGAGCCCCGCACGGCGTACCGATGCATCGTGACGCCCCGCTCGAACGACGCCTGCTCGATCAGGTCGAGCTCCACCGGCAGGTCGAGGGCGTCGAAGAGTAGCCGCCCGGCACCGAGTACGACGGGATGGGTGAAGAGCAGGAGTTCATCGAGCAGCCCGGCCCGCAGCAGGCCGGTGGCGAGGGTGGCGCCACCGACCCCGATGTCCCCGTCGACCTGTGCCCGTAGCTGTGCGAGCTGCTCGATCGCGTCGTCCCCGCCGATGACGCGGGTGTTGTGGTCGGCGCTGGCGCGGGTACGCGAGACGAGCACCTTGGGCATCGACGTCCAGATCTCGCCGTACTCACGCAGGTAGTCCGGCAGGGATTCGTCGTCCCGTGCGCCCGGCCAGAACGCCTCCATCGTCTCGTAGATGGTGCGGCCCTCGACCATCAGCGACAACGCCCGCGCCCGGGCGTTGAACTCCCGGTGCAACGACTCCCCGATGCGCAGCCAGTCGCCACCGCCCTGCTCACCCGGAGCGTGCTCGATCCGCAGATCGAGCGACACGTTCATCCAGTACACGAACCGACCCGACACGATGTCTCCCAAGTGGTGTACCTATCTGCACCTGCTTCCGGCTCGACGCACCGTCAGGGTGCGTCGAGCCGGGCGAGCAGGGTCCGAGGCGCCACCGCCCGGTAGCCGTCCTCGATGATCTCGGCCAACTCGGCCTCACCGATGCCGGTGTCGAGGCGTACCCCGACCCAGCCGCGATGCCCCACATACGGCGGGCGAAAGTAGGTCCGCGGGTCCTCCGCGATCAGCTCGACCGCGGCGCCTGGCGGCGCGGCACACCACAGGTGGGCGAAATCGTCCTGGTGATGGCCGTCCGGCCAGACGGTGGCGAACGACCTCTTGCCCCGGACGAACCAGGTCGGGGTGCCGTGACTCAGCCGCTCGCTGACCTCGGGAAGACGCAGGCAGGCCCGCCGGACGATCGCCACCATGTCGCTCATCGGCCCACGCTACGACAGCGGTCTGACGAAACGCGGCGAGCGCCGCTGCATCAGGTCTGCGGGATGCCGATGACGCTGACCTCCACGCCCTCGTTGCGCAGCGCCTTCATCGCCTGGTAGAGCGCCACCTGGGCGAAGGTGAAGAGTGAGTTGACGCTGACCCTCCGGCTGGTGCCGAGCGCAATGGCGTAGACGACTTTGGTGGGCCGGAAGTCCGGGCCTAGGTCACGTCCGTTGGGCTGCCGCCGCACCGTGTCGAGGAATCTGGCACGGGCATCCTGTTGGTAGCGCAGCGCCTCGTAGGAGACGATGCCCTGGGCGAAGAGGTGGCTCAGTGGGGAGCTGCTCTTCGCACGTTTGACGTGAATCAGCTCGCCGCCCGGCCCGAGCAGGTCACACGCCTCGATGCCACGGCGGTGCTGGGTCGTGCGCAGCAGCTTCTTGTCCAGCAGCACCAGGCCGGAGTTGCAGCGGGCCGCCTCCCGGTTGTAGGCGTCCTCGTCGGCAAGGTCCGCCGTCCAGGGTGGCAGCGCGATGGCCGATGGCCGGGCCAGGATCTCGGCGATCTCCTGGCCCAGGAAGTCGCGGTGCCGGTCGCCGATCTCGTACCACTCACCCTCGTGCAGCAGCAGGTGGCTGGTGCCGACGGCCACCTCAGCCGTGAGCCAGCGGAAAGCCCGGGTCGAGTCCATCTCCTCTGCACCGCGCGTGTCGGTGCAGAGGGTGATGGTTCCGTTGCGCAGTCCACTCCACCGATCGCCGTCCAGCGCCCCGTTGCTGTGGGCGAGGATGGCGGGCAGGTCCAGTTCCGCGGTCAAGGTCCGACGGCGGCCGGACTTGGGGATCTGAATCCGGTACGACCGGACGTGTTCGATGTCGCTGATGAGATCGCCGGGCACCGCCACGCCGAGCGCAGGCGGATTGGCAAGTCCCAACCGCTCGTCGATGGTGTCGATGAGCTTCGGCATGCGAGGGTCCGAGGCCCGGACCGGGCGGATCTGCGTGATGAACTCCAGATCGGCCGGCGGTGACTCCTCCCGGCACACGCGATCGATCTCCCGCAGATCCGCCAGGAGCCCTTCGGGCTCGACGCAGAGCTGGATGTGCAGGGCGTCGCCGCCGTCGATTCGGGCTGGTCTGCCACTACGCCGGCAGACCGTCAGTCGAGGGTTCTCGGTACGCCCACACACCTGGCCGACGATCTCTCCCCACTTGTCGATGCCGTACTTCCAGATGGGCTGCCCTGCGGGGACGAAGCTGCGGTCGACTCGTCCGGCGGCACCGATGACGCGGCGGCGAATCTGCCGGATGTCGCTAGGCATGAGCGCACGGACGGCGAACGACACGCCGAAGGTCCGATCGAACACCTCCTGGTCGATCATGTGCCGGCCCAGGGTCCCATAGGTCAGCGCGTAGGCGCGCTCGTCGACGGCCAGCAGCAGAGCCCCACCGCCGCTGCTGTGGCCGAGGTCGATGTCCTCGCCGGTGAGACTGGCCAGGGCGTCGCACCATTCCGCGCGTGGCCGGGGAACCGTGCCGTGCACCAGCAGCGCCGGCACGCCCGCAACCTGTCGCGGCATCGGCTCGAAGCCGTTGTCGGCCAGATAACGGCCCCGGATGGCCTGCCGCAGACCCTCCAGGTCAGGAGAGACGCGAAGACGGTAGAGGGTGGTCGGGTAGGTGCCGGGCGGGCCCGGCGGGAGCGGACCGTCGAAGAGGGTGGGCTGCTCGTGGGCGGGCCGGCGGCGGTCCTTCCGGCCCGGCGGTCGGGTGGTGAAGGTGGGCGGGATCCGCTTGGTCGCACTGCGCATCTCGATCTCCTCGCGTAGAGATTCGTGGTCGGGCAGCGGTGCTGGGGAGTCGAGGGCGGGTTTCGCGGGACCCGCCCTCGACGCACGGGGTCAGTTCAGGGCGACTTCGACGCCGCCGGAGAACGGCGAGTCGTGCAGTTCGAGCGTGGTGAGCTTGACCTTCTTCGGGATGTCGAAGACGAGGACGCCGGTCACCTGGTTGCCGGGGTTGATCTCGTTGAACAGGGTCTGCTGGTCCTCGTTGGCGTAGATCGCGGCCGCCGAGTCGGTGGAGTACTCGGTGCCTTCGGCGTCGTACGCCTTCTGGCTGCTGTCGATCAGCGTCTGCGGCTCCTTGCCGATGTTCTTGACCTTGACCGTGACCAGGCAGAACTGGCCCTGGGCCGTGGTGCCGAGCAGGTCGCTGCCGACCTTGCTGACGCCGCACTTGGTCGACTTCACCGTGAACTCGAACTTCCCGTCCCGGGCCGCTTGGCCGATCTTCGCGGGCTTGGCGGGCTTGGCGGGCTTGTCTTCGGCGGCGGCGTCGTCGCCGTCGCCGGAGCTGCCGGCCCCGTCGGCGGCGCCGACGCCGCAGCCGAGCGCGACGAGGGCGGTGGCGAACAGGGCGAACGTGGTCATCTTGCGCATGGTTGTCCTCCTGGCGTGAACGTTGCGGCGTCAATGAGAGCATGGCGTGTGAACACTGTCAACAAGCATGATGCTTGACATGTGTGACACACTTCGACGGTGCAGGTGAACCCGACCATCACGGCAGCGGAGATCGCCCGGCTCGCCGGGGTGGGCCGCGCCGCCGTCAGCAACTGGCGCAAACGCCACCCGGGCTTCCCGACGCCGGTGGGCGGCACCGCGGCCAGCCCCGAGTTCGACCTCGGCGAGGTCGAGACGTGGCTCCGCGAGCAGGGCAAACTTCCCGAACTGTCGCGCGCCGACCGACTCTGGCGGCATCTCGCCGCCGCCACCGACAGCCCAGCGGCCGCCCTCGCCAGCGTCGGCGCCCGACTCCTCAACCGACAGGCGGGCAAACGCCCGAGGCGCCCGGCGATCGACCCGGCCGTCAAGCCGCTGCTGCCGGAGATCGACGCCCTCGCCGACGAGCTGACGCCTCCGGTCGCCTTCGACGAGCTGTGGCAACGCTTCTCCGCGCCCGCCCCCGGCCGCCCATGGGCGACCCCGAACGAGCTGGCCGACCTCATGGTCCGGCTCGCCGGCGCGGACGGCCGCAGCATCCTCGACCCCGCCGCCGGCTCCGGAGCCACCCTGCGGGCCGCGGTCCGCGCCGGCTGCACCGAGGCGTACGGGCAGGAGCTCGACCAGGACCTCGCCACCCTCGCCGGGCTCTGGCTCGCGCTGCGCGGGGTACCCGGCGAGGTCCACCACGGGGACTCGTTACGCGCCGACGCCTTCCCCGGCCGCACCTTCGACGCGGCGGTCTGCCATCCGCCGTTCGGCGTCACCACCTGGGGGCACGAGGAACTCAGCTACGACCCGCGCTGGCAGTACGGCGGGTCGCCGCCGCGTACCGAACCGGAGCTGGCCTGGGCCCAGCACTGCCTGGCACACCTGAACGTCGGCGGGTACGCCGTGCTCCTCATGCCACCGACCGCGGCGGGACGCCGCACCGGCCGGCGCATCCGAGCCGAGCTGCTGCGTCGTGGCGCGCTCCGGGCCGTCATCGCGCTGCCCAGCGGGGTGGCCGCGCCGCACGGCGTACCCCTGCATCTGTGGGTGCTGCGGCACCCGGCCACGGACGCGCCGCCACCGGCGCGGACCCTGCTGGTCGACGCCGCCGACGGCGACCTCGCCGAGCTGGCCCCCCGGATCCTCGCCACCTGGCAGGCCTTCACCGCCGCTGCGGACGCGGACGTCGAGGAGGCCGGCTTCGCCCGCGCGGCCCCCGTCATCGAGCTGCTCGACGAGGAGGTCGACCTCACCCCCGCCCGCCGCCAACCCGCCGGCGTCAGCGCGCGGACGGGGGAGCAGATGATCCGCACAAGGGAACGGCTCGCCGCCGTCGTGCGGGACCTGCCGGCGTTGATCCCGCAGGTCAGCGCCGCACCGCAGACGGGCGCGGCCCTCGCCGTCACGGTCGCCGAGCTGGTCCGTAGTGGAGCGTTGCAGTTGCTCGGGCCGCTCCGGGCGACCCGCGACAACGACGGTCGGCCGCAAACTCCGGTGCTGCACGCGCGCGACGTCATCGAGGGAGTTGGGCCTTCTTCGCGCGGCGACCGGCCGGCGGGGGAGCCGATCCCGCTCGCGCCGGGGGATGTCGTCGTGCCGGTGGTCGCCCGCCGCATCACCGCCCGGGTCGTCACCGACGAGAAGGCGTCGCTCGGGGCGAACATGTACCTGCTGCGGCCCAACCCGGCCGCACTGGACCCGTGGTTCCTGGCCGGGCAGCTGCGCAACACCGCCAACGAAAAGCAGGCGTCGAGTCTCTCCGGCACGCTGCGGTTCGACATCCGGCGGGCGCTGGTACGGCGGCTGCCGCTGGCGGAGCAACGGGCGTACGGGGAGGCGTTCCGCCGGCTCGACGCGTTCGAGTCGGCTATCCGACAGGCCGCGCTTCTGGGAGCTGAGCTGGCGCAACTCGCCGCCGACGGCCTGGCCCAGGGCAGTCTCCGCCCGCACGACGAGGCATGAAACCTGCGGTGCGGAGGAACCGCCGTTTGGCTGCTGGCATCGCGCTCGTCCGCCGTTGTACGGTCATGCGTCCGCCGGGCGTGGGGCCGGCGGCGGGCGCATCGGTGCAGGTGGGTGTCACCGCGTGGGGAGTCTGATGGCGCTGGACAGGATCGGCGGGTACGACGTGGTCCGGCCGCTCGGCTCGGGCGGCATGGGGACCGTCTACTTCGCGATTTCACCCACGGCCGATCGAGTGGCGCTCAAGGTCATCAAGAAGGAGCTGCTGGCGGACTCCGGCATCCGGGAGCGGTTCGCCGCCGAGGTGGAGAGCCTCAAGCTGGTGTACGGGTCCCGGGTCGCGCGCCTGGAGGACGCCGACGCCACGGGCGATCCCGCCTGGCTGGCCGTCGAGTACGTGCCGGGTGCCACGCTGCGGCAGCACGTCGACGCGAAAGGTCCGCTGTCGCTGCCGCTGGCCGCGATGGTCGGGGCGATGCTCGCCGACGGGCTGGTCCGGGTGCACCAGGTCGGTCTCCTGCACCGCGACCTCAAGCCGCAGAACATCATCCTCGGCCCGGACGGCCCGAAGCTGATCGATTTCGGCCTGGCGGTGCTGATCGACCGCGAGCACTACCTGACCGAAGCCGGCGCACTGGTCGGTACGCCCGCCTACATGTCGCCGGAGCAGGTCCGTGGCGAGCGGGATCTGACGCCGGCGGTCGACATCTACGGCCTGGCGGCCACGCTGGTCTTCGCCCTCACCGGCCACGGCCTCTACCCGCCGACCAACTCCTGGAACCTGCTGCTGCGGATCACCGACCCGACCGACCTGCCCGACCTTTCCGGGGTGCCGGCCGAGCTGGTCCCGTTGCTCGGCGCCATGCTGGCCCACGACCCGACCGCCCGGCCCGGGCTCGACGACGTCCGCGCCCGGCTGCTGGCGGTGGCCACCGCGAGCAGCGGCAGGAGGGCCCTCGACCTGCGCTCGGAGGTCGCCGCTCTCACCTATGACGGCGAGACCGAGTTGTTGGTGCCGCCGGACCTGACCGATCCGACGGAGGACCCGGAGGACCTGCCCCTCGTCGAGGAAGCAGGCACGGTCGAGGTGCCCGAGCCGACGCCGACGAAGGTCGACCCCGAGCGGCCGGCCAGCCCAGGCCCCGACGTGACCTGGCTGGTCGAGAAGATCCGTCGCCAGTACGCCCGCCGCTCGACCCTGTAGGAAGGCGCCACCGATGACCACCTCCCAGGAGGCCACGTTCGCCCCGGGCTCCCGCATCGTCGTCCGCGATGAGGAGTGGCTGGTCCGCAGCGTGAAGACCGGCACCGCGGACGGCACCATGATCAAGGCCGTCGGGGTCTCCGAGTTCGTGCAGGACGTAGAGGCCACCTTCTTCACCGCCCTGGACGACATCCAGGCGATGCGTCCCGAGGAGACCGTGCTGGTCCGGGACACCTCCTCGCGGTTCCGGCAGAGCCGACTGTTTCTGGAGGCGGTGCTGCGGCGTACGCCGTTGCCGCGCACCGAACGCGGCCTGGCCCTGGCCGACCGGTTCCTGCTCGACCCGCTGACCTACCAGCAGCGTCCGGTCGAGCTGGCGCTCGCCGGCCTGCGCCCCCGGATCCTGCTCGCCGACGTGGTGGGCCTCGGCAAGACCCTGGAGATCGGGCTGATCCTCGCCGAGCTGATCCGCCGGGGCCGGGGCGAGCGCATCCTCGTCGTGTCGCCGCAGCAGGTCCTCGAACAGTTCCAGCGGGAACTCTGGACCCGCTTCGCCATCCCACTGGTGCGGCTCGACTCCACCGGCATCCAGCGCATCCAGCAGGAGATCCCCGCCGGGCGCAACCCGTTCACCTACTTCAAGCGGGCCATCATCTCCGTCGACACCCTCAAGGATGCCGGCCAGTTCGGCCATCACCTCGACGCCACCGTCTGGGACGTGGTGGTCATCGACGAGTCGCACAACCTGATCAACAAGGGCACCAAGCGCAACGAGCTGGCCCGCCGGCTGGCCGAGAAGACCGATGCGCTGCTGCTGGCCAGCGCCACCCCGCACAACGGCAACCGGGAATCCTTCGCCCAGCTCATCTCCCTGCTCGACCCGGCCGCCATCGCCAACGAGAAGGAGTACGAGGCCAAGGACATCGCCCACCTCTACCTGCGCCGCACGAAGATCAGCCCCGAGGTACGCGACCAGATGGGCGACCGCTGGGCCGACCGCGGCCCGTCGCAGGCGGTGCACTGCGCGGCCAGCCCGATCGAGGAGCAGATCTTCGACGAGCTGACCGACGTGTGGCTGGCCGGCAAGTGGAGCGACGAGGCGGTCACCGGGCAGCACCGGCTCTTCCCGTACACCCTGTTGAAGTCCTTCCTCTCCTCGCACCGCGCGCTGCACGAGACGGTGAAGATTCGGCAGAAGAAGGCCACCGGCACCGAACGGGCGGCGCTGGACCGGCTCGCGGAGCTGACCTCCGCGATGACCGACCGGGACTCCAGCAAGCTGCGGATGCTGGTCGAGGAGCTGAAGAAGATCGGCGTCGGTCGGGGCAGCGAGATCCGGGCGGTGGTCTTCTCCGAGCGGGTGCCCACCATCAAGTGGCTCGCCGAGGTCGTTCCCGGGCTGCTCGGGCTCAAGCCGAACGCCGTGCGGGTGCTGCACGGCGGCGTCGCGGACAAAGACGAGCAGCGGATCCTGCAGGAGTTCGAGCTGGCCGGCAGCGAGGTGCGGCTGTTGTTCACCGGCGACGTCGCCTCCGAGGGCGTCAACCTGCACCAGCAGTGCCACCACCTGATCCACTACGACATCCCGTGGAGCCTGATCCGCATCGAGCAGCGCAACGGCCGCATCGACCGGTACGGGCAGCGGCACCAGCCGCAGTTCCGGGCGCTGATCCTCACCTCCGGCCGCGAGGACGCCAAGGACGACCGTACGGTGGCCGAGAAGCTGCTCCAGCGAGAGGAGAACGCGCACCGCAGCCTCGGCAGCGTGGAGGCCGCGACCGGTCTCTACGACGCGAAGGCCGAGGAGGACCGGCTGGTCCGTGACCTGCTCAACGGCCGGACCGTCGACGAGTCCTACGAGGCCGCGCACGCCGAGATCGACGTGATGGCCGACCTGTTCGGTGAGATCGGCTCCGCACCCGTGGCCGCCGACATCGCGCAGGCCCGGGTGCCGAAGCTCTTCGACTCGACCCGGGACTTTGTCGACGCCGCCCTGCACGAGATCTACGACGACCGGCCGGAGGACCACATCGACCTGCGCCGCGAGGAGGAGCTGCTGACCTTCCTCGCCCCCGACGATCTGGTGCACCGGCTCACCGACCTGCCCCGCTCCTACCTGCGCGCCCACCGGGAGGGCGACGACCTGCGGCTCAAGGTCACCTTCGACCGTCGGCTCGCCCAGCGCAAACTCGACCAGGCCCGGCAGAGCCGCACCCCGATGTGGCCGGAGATCGCCTTCCTCAGCGACGTGCACCCGATGGTCGACTGGCTGGTCGACAAGGTGCTCATCCGGCTCGGCCGGCAGCAGGCGCCGGTGCTGACCGCCGACGTGGACGCACCGACCTACCTGATCCAGGGCGTCTACGCCAACCGCCTCGGCCAGCCGACCGTGGTGCAGTGGATGGCCGTCACCGGCCTGCCCGCCGCGCCGGAGATCCGGCCGATGGACGAGGTGCTGCGCGCGGCCAACGTCGGCCCGGACATGGTCAACCGCGCCGAGGCGGTCGACACCGAGCCGCTGAAACGGCTGTTGACCCCGGCCGTCGCTGCCGCCCGTGAGCACCTGGCAGGCAAGCGCGCCGAGTTCGACGCGGCCAACGCCGAGCCGCTGCGCCACCACCGCGACCGGCTGACCGCGTTCGAGCAGGCCAGCCTTCTCGACGAACTGCCCGTACCGGTGCGCGAGAAGCGCCGCCAGCGGATCACCGCAACCGTCGCCGAGCAGCACGACCTGCTCGACCGCCTGGAAACCGACGGTGACCCGCTGCTGCGGGTGCTCGCCGTCCTCGTCCCGTCCCCGGAGAACCTCGCATGAGCTTCGAGTCGCTGACCAACCGCGGCGAGTACCTCTCCGCGCACTACCTGGCCGAGATCCTGCCCACCACCGTCAAGGGCGGCCTGGCCAAGCAGTGGACGGGGCGGGAGAAGGCCGGCGAGCAGACCCCACGCACCGGCCTGCGGGGCCTGCGCCGCCCCTACTTCGACGCGAAGACCGAGCTTGCCGACGACGAGTTCTTCGACCCGGAGCGGTTGCGCAAGCTGCACCAGGAACTGCTGAAGGCGCTCGGCTTCGAGTCGCAGCCGCAGATTGTCACCGTCGAACGCGCCGGCCACGAACACCAGATCCCGGTCGCCCACGCCGAGCTGAACACCGCGCACGGCATTGTCGCGCTGGACTGCGGCTGGGCCGTGGACACCGAGGCCGCCCAGGACCCGGACGCTGCCGGCTGCCTGCTCGACCCGGTCACCCTGCCCGGCAACGAGATCATCACCACCGGCGCGAAGCTCGCTTCCTGGCTCTTCGCCGCCGAGAACCCGCCACGGTACGTGCTGATCCTCAACGGCGGCGTGGTCACCCTCGCCGACCGGGCCGCCTGGGGCGAGGGCCGCTATCTGGCCGTCAGCCTCGACACCCTCTACGCCCGCAACGACGACAAGGAGTACGACGTCGTCGCCGCCCTGTTCGGCGCGGACTCGCTGCGCCCACCCGCCGAGGGCGACACCGAACCCCTCGCCGAGCTGGTCGCCGGCTCCCGCCAACACGCCGTCGGTGTCTCCAGCGAACTGCGCGAAGGGCTGAAGGTCTCCGTTGAACTCATCGCCAACGAGGTCCTGGACCGCATCCGGCAGGCCGGCTACCAGCCGCAGCAGGTGATGGAGCTGGACGAGCTGGCGAAGGAACTGGGCCGGGAGGCCCTGCGCTACCTGTACCGGATCCTGTTCCTGCTCTACGCCGAGGCCCGTCCCGAGCTGGGCGTGCTGCCGGTCAACGACCCGCAGTACGTCGAGGGCTACAGCCTGGCCCGCATCGGTGACCTGGTCGCCCGCCGCCTCGCCCCGTCGGCCGAGGGCGGCTTCCACCTGTACGAGTCGCTGGACCTGCTGTTCCGCATGGTCAACGAGGGCCACCGCCCACGCGGCGGCGCCGAGGTCGACGACCTGGCCAGCGAAGGTGAGGGTCTGCGCTTCGAACCCATGAAATCGGACCTGTTCCTGCCGGAGAAGACCCGGCTCATCGGCCGGCTCATCCCCGTGCCCGACAGCGACGACGAGGACGACCCCGGCGCGCCGACCATCGACACCCGGCTGTGCAACAAGGTCCTCTACCAGGTGCTGCGCCGGCTGATGCTCACCAAGGGCGGCCGCAAGCGCCGCGGCGGTTTCATCTCGTACGCCCAGCTCGGCATCAACCAGCTCGGCGCGGTCTACGAGGGCCTGATGTCGTACACCGGCTTCGTCGCCACCGAGCAGCTTTACGAGGTCGCGAAGAACGGCGACCCGAAGGACGGCTCGTGGATGATCCCGGCATCCAAGGCCGACGAGTACGACGACAACGTCTTCGTCTACAAGGAGCACCCGTACACGGGCGTGCGCAGCCGGGTCAGCTACGCCCCCGGCGCGTTCGTCTACCGGCTCGCTGGCCGGGACCGGCAGACCAGCGCCTCCTACTACACCCCCCAGTCACTGACCGAGGTCACCGTCCAACTCGCCCTGAAGTACCGCCTCGACCAGGACGACACGATCACGCCCGCCCGGGAGCTGCTGGACTGGACGATCTGCGAGCCGGCGCTCGGCTCCGGTGCGTTCCTCAACGAAGCTATCAACCAGGTCGCCGCCGAATACCTGCGCCGCCGCGCCCGCGAGCTGAAGGTCGAGCTGGACCCGGAGCAATACCACCTGGAACTGCAGCGGGTGAAGGCGTACATCGCGCTGCACAACTGCTACGGCGTCGACCTCAACCGCACCGCCGTCGAGTTGGCCGAGGTCTCCCTCTGGCTCAACGTCATGCACGCCGGCCTGCAAGCGCCGTGGTTCGGCCTGCACCTGCAACGCGGCAACTCGCTGATCGGCTGCGGACGCAAGACCTACGACCCGACGCAGCTCGCCGACAAATCCTGGCTGACCACCGCCCCGGCCGAGAAGCCGTTCCGCGACGGCCCGATCGACGCTGGCAGCATCCACCACTTCCTGCTCCCCGCCGACGGCTGGGGCGCGGTAGCGGGGGAGAAGGAGGCCCGCGAGCTGGCCCCGGCCGAAACCGCGAGACTCAAAGCCTGGCGTACGGCGATGAAGCGCACCCCGTCCGCCAAGGGCAAGAACTCGCAGGTCAAACGCTTGCAGGCGCTGGCCGGGCGGGTCGAGTTCCTGTGGGGGCTGGTGCAGCAGCGCCTCGCCATCTCCGAGCGGGAGATCCGCCGCGACATCGCCGTATGGGGCGCCGACGACCTGCCGCCGGTCACCGAGGCGGTGCCCCGGGAGAAGATCCTCGCCGACCTGACCGCGCCCGGCACGCCGTACTGGCGGCTCAAGACCCTGATGGATGTCTGGTGCGCGCTCTGGTTCTGGCCGCTGGACAAGGTCGGCCTCCTCGACGGCTCCGACCCCGCCTACCCGGCCGCGCCCGTCCAGGTCGCGCACATCAAGCAGGAGCCGGCGTACGAGGAGCAGGTGGTCTACGAGACGCCGGACATCTTCGGCAACGTGGAACCGCGCCAGATGACCCTGCCGACCAAGGCGACCGGCACCCGGCGGATGACCGTGGCCGAACAGCTCCGCAAGCAGGTCCCGCTGACCAACCTGGACGACTGGCTGACGTTCGCGGAGGCGCTGGTCGGCCGCAGCGACGTGGACGAGAACACCGAACGCTTCTACGGCCGCAAGCTCGACAGCCTGGCCGAGATGAGCGACTTCGAACAGAAGCTCGACGGGGTCATCGGGGTGGACTCGCCGTGGATGCTGGCCGACCGCTTCCCGTGGCTGCTGACGGCCGAACGAATCGCCGAACAGCAGGGCTTCTTCCACTGGGAACTGACGTTCGCTCAGGCGTTCGCCAGGGGCGGCTTCGACCTCCAAGTCGGAAACCCCCCGTGGGTTCGCCCAGTATGGGAAGAGAACGTCGTGCTCGCCGAACGTGATCCCTGGTTCGTCCTGACTGAAAATCCGCCGCAACATACTCGACAGATCCGGAAAACACGGATTGCCCTAGCCGACGATTTTTTCCTCCAAGAGCGCACGGCCAGCTCCGGCTACGTCGCGTACTATTCATCGTTGGCGACATATCCGTTACTCGCCGGAACGCAGCCGGATCTGTACCGAGCGTTCATGTGTCGCGTGTGGTCAAACGTCTCTGGGCCGGGCATGGCAGGGATGGTCCACCCGGATAGCCATTTCAGCGGCGCACGGGAGGGTCGATTGCGCTCGGCAGCTTATAGACACTTGCGCCTTCACGGGCATTTCCAAAACATGCGCCTGATTTTTAAGGAGATTAGCTGGACCCGAGAGTTCGGGATTCACGTATATGGAACACCGCGAGGCTGTATCTCCTTCACTCACGCCAGTTGGTTGTACGCGCCCGAGACGTTGGTAGGTTCATTGACACACGGCGGCCAAGGGGAACTTCCGGGCATAAAGGCTGCGGGAACCTGGGATCTGCGTCCGCACCGGGGCAGGCTTGTCACGGTAGACGAAACGATTCTCGCGGAGTGGCACCTAGTCATCGGCGATTTCAACGCCCCTGCGGATCAGACGAGGCTTCTTCAACCTGTCACCATAGGCGAACAAGCCGTGATTTCTGCTTTGGCGAACGTCGGCCGACGGCTAGCAGATCGGCAACCCATGGTCTCGTCCGGATTTCATGAGAAGGGAGCCAAGAATGATGGGGTTATCGAGTGGCAAGGCTCGGAACCCGGTGATTGGCATGAGGTAGTCCTTCAAGGTCCACACTTTGGCGTCGCGACGCCACTCGCCAAGCAGCCGAACATCCCCTGCCGGAGTCCTAAGGACTACGAACCGTGGGATCTTACGGGGCTTTCAGCAGACGCAGTACCAAGGACCAACTATCGCCGATCGATTGATCCGAGCGCGTACCAGTCGGCTCAGGACTCTTGGAGAGGCCGGCCGTACAGCGATTACTATCGTGTCGCCTGGCGAGAGATGATCCCGCTTAACACGGAGCGTAGCCTTTTCGCAGCAATCATCCCGCCAGGTCCGACACACATCGATGCGGTTCGTTCAATGGCACTCTCCACGGACCGCGAGACCGCCCTGCACGCAGCGTTCTGGGCCTCGCTGCCATTGGACTACCTGCTTCGAATCACGGGCCGCGCTCATTTGAAGGTCAACGATGCCGGACTCATGCCCGCCCCCGATCCCGGCCACCGTCTTGCGCCTGCAGCTTTGCTGCGTGTGCTTCGTCTGAATTGCCTCACTCGCTCATACGCCCCGCTCTGGCACGGCCTCTACGAAGACCGGTGGCGAAGTGGTGAGGCTTGGGCGGTGTCCTGGCCCGGGCTGCCCGAGGCGCAGGCCCTCGGCGAAGTCGAACGCTCGTGGACCTGGCATGTCCCGCTCCGGACCGAGCTGGCCCGTCGGTCCGCGTTGGTTGAGCTTGATGCACTCGTCGCCGTGTGGCTCGGGATCGGTGTCGAGGAGTTGCTATCGATGTACAGGGCTCGCTTCCCGGTGCTACGCGAGTACGAGTCCGCGATGTGGTTTGACGGCAACGGGCGCAGGATTACCCGCGACTACTACGCACGCGGCGTCAACCAGCCTAACGAGGCATACGGCCAACTGATGGCATTCCTGGAAGATCCCGAGGGGAAAGCCGTGCCGGACGGCTACACGGCACCGTTCTACCGGGCGGATAGGGAACACGAATATCGACAGGCCCATTCCGTGTTTAGCAAGCGGCTGCAGGATTCGAATGATGAAGGCTGAAGGCGATCGTAGACGGTGACTCTAATATTGCCCATGCCCGAGAGTCCTACAACTGGAATACGTATAACCTTGTGAGCGCTTTGGATAACAAAGTGGTGCCGGAGGTCGGCCGACTGGATCCTTCTCGTCTTGGTAATCCTCGTAAAGGATCTAACTAACCGCTCTGAGCCTGTAGCGTCTTGAAGTGCTCGACGAGCTTGGCGGGCACGTCCTCTGAACTGGTGAGTGTGGTGGATAGCTCGAACAGCAAGCCAACCTTTCCGGAAGGCGCACTGAGGGAGGCCATACGAACTTCGGAGTCGAGTTCGGCGCTAAACTTGCCGTTCTTTCGCATGCCGGCGATGTCCTCCTCGGTCCAAGCCCGGTCGTCGACACGGGGCCAGAGTTTGTTCGCGGCGGTGCACCATTGCTCATCGGTAAACAAGTCTTCAATCTCCCGTGTGCCTACATACATGCACTGCTGCCGGCTAATTCCTGACCGACGGATCTTCTCCTCAACGAAGTGGCTCTTGGAACCGCTGTTGCACGTGGAATCATTATCCACTAGGAAGTAGACCTTGCGGCCGGACTCGTGAAGGTACTTGGCGACCTGTAGGGCACCAACGTTGCTCTCTCCATTAATTAAGGCAATGCCGTCGGACTGCAGTGGTTTACCCATAGCGAGTTTGTAGAGAATCGGCAGACACTGCATTTCGGTCTCGCCTTCAACACCGAGGAAGCATCTCTCGTGCAAGAGGACACTGTTGCGTAGCCCCATCGCTGCTGCGATCTGCGCGAGATACTCATCAACGGCACTGTGATTCGGGCTGAGTAGACGCGTGAGGGCCGTGCGTTCCTGATGGTCAAGGCGCAGATGGACGATATCGGCTGGGTCAACGCGGTCGATGAAGTTCAGGCTATGGGTCGCAACGATCATTTGCGTTTCGTCGTGTGCACACTGGTCGAGGATGAGGTCGAATAGCTGTCGCTGATGCGCGTAGTCCAAGTGTGTGTCCGGTTCATCGTAAGCGATGACAAATCCCGGGTGATCGGGCGGTGGATTCCTGAGCTGCTTGCTAGTCCACTCCCACACCGCCAGGCTGATTTGTCGACGTCGTCCCGCCCCGGCGCGGCGCAGCGTGATCCGGCGGCCGTCGTCTTTAGCGCGTTGAATCTCCACGCTACGTAGCCCTTCGGCGAAGCTGACATGAGGGACAATGACTACCTCACCGATTCGCGAACATCGCTGCTTGATTAGCTGTCGCAAGTCATCAGCCTCGCGTGCCAGGTCGTCTTGCAAGTCGGCCTCAAGCCGGCGAATCACCGATAGTCGTTCGCCTGCTTCGTCAATCAGTTGCCGAAATCCTGCCTGCAATGCCGTCCTAATCTCGACCTCAGGATCAGGTTCATCGGTCGAGGAAAATGGCAGGTAGATGGGTAACCTGCCGGCAAGATCACGAGCGAGGGGGATCCACGTAGTGACGCAACTTCCCGAGGATATCTCGTCGTCAGCAAGACGCTGTAGTGGAAGAAGCCACGCGTCCTTCGACGATCTGCTGCCCTCTGGGTCTAGGTTCCGTGCCTCCGCACGAGAACGCAAATCATCGCGCTTCAACTCAGCCAGATTGCGTAGGTCCTCGGAAGCAGGAACGGCCTTTTGCACTTCCAGTTGTGAAGCCGTGCCCTCCAAGCTGATCCGGCGGATGAGGATCGGCCCGACCAGACCAAGCGTTCGTTCCTCATAAGTGGTCGGCATGAACGTTCCAGTGACATTCATGCAATAATGCCGAAGACCATCTGCGGTGAGCACGGCTGCCTCTTCGTCGTCGACTGCGTATGTCCGATCCTCCTCCCCAATCTCGGGCTTGCCGGTGAGGAGAAACTGCAGCGCTAGCAGGCAACTGGTCTTGCCGCCATCGTTACTGCCGACGACGATCGTCGGTCGACCCACCGGGATGTCGACAACGTTTGCAAGGGACCGCAGGCCACGAACGGAGTATTTAACCAAGCGCATGACAGTACCTTCGGTCGATGCGACGAGAAACTGGCATCTGAATTAACGGACAGCAGCCTCGCTCGTCACGGGACCTTCAGGCAACGTCGATAGCCATAAGGCGGTATGCGATGAGCACTGCGAGCGGGAGAGCGCTCCTCCTAGAGCCGGACTTTGTCCGATCAGGGGTTGACTGAGTGCCAACTGCTGTCTCCCGCTCTCGCCGCAGAGATTGCGGTCGGCTCTGAGAAGGACGGATCGCTTAGCGGCGGTTATTTGCCTCCGACAGGTCGCAGGTCTCGCCGCTAGGGCTCATATGCTTCGGAAACTGTCCGTTTCTATTTAGGGTGAGCCTTCTGCCACAAGATGGGCAAGCCCGCCCGCTGCGTGGCCGGCGACAGCTGCCTGACAGTTCCCCATCAGGGCGGTGGCTCTTTGTGCCTGACCCGCTGCACTCCTTCTGCCGACCGGTTGTCCAAAAGCCATATGTCTCTTCGGTGTAGTGTTTGGGCAACTTCTTATCTTTGGTCAGGGGAACCCGTAGGCAGCAAACATTGCAGTGCGCCAAAGTGTGATCCTCTCCACTTCGATGGGCGCATTATGCCCGATTTGTGTGCGGTAACGCTGCATGTCTGCTTCGCGCTTGAACTGTCGCTCCGCACAAGGAACCAACATCTTCCCTGAGGATTCAGCTGGCCGCCTTGTTATGTCGCCAGCACGACAGATGTCTGCAGGCCCCAATTTGCTCCTGCAGATGCTTCTTCCTCGAGGCGGGGATGACGATCGGTCTAAAGGCAACCCTGGGAGAGCGGAAAATCGCTGAGGTTGCTGGTTTATGGCCGGGAGCGTCAGGAAGTTCCACCGCGCTCCGGCCGAGGCGCAGTCTACTGCCTCGGTTTCGTGGACCGGACAAAGTTGGTCCAGGCGGTGAGGGAGAAGGTGAGGGCAGGACCGGCCGGGTCCTTGCTGTCGCGTACGGCAACGAGGCCGGGGAGGTTGTCGGCGACCTCGACGCATGCGCCGCCGTTGTCGCCGCTGTGGATGCTCTTGCGCCACTGGGCGTCGGTCAGGTTAGCCATGGTGAACCTCTCCGATGATCTTGTTGATCAGATGCCTCGATTGTTGCTCATCGAAGGCGAGTAGATCGAGACTTGCCCACACTTTTTCGTAGGCCGCGATCTCGTCCGGGCGATCCAGGTAGAGCGCGCCGGTGAGGGATTCGCTGTAAACGACGGACGGCTCCGGAGTGGTCCGGGTGGTCAGCGGGAAGTCGAGCATCATGAAGGTGCCGGCGAGCGCGCCATAGTGCGCTCCAGCCGACAGAGGCAGGATGCGGATGGAGACGTTCGGCAGTTCGGTGAGGTCGAGCAGGTGGCGCAGTTGATCGGCCATCACCGTCCGATCGCCAACCTGCTTGATCAGCAGCGACTCGGCGAGCACGGAGCTGAGCATGGGTGCCTTCGGCAGCCGCCGTCGCAAGAGTCCTTGCCGCTGAAGCCGGACGCCGATGAACTGCTCCAAGTCGTCGTCGCTCATGTCGGTGCGGTTCTGGAAGACGCCTCTGGCGTAAGCCTCCGTCTGAAGAAGACCGGGGATCAGGGATTCGTCGAACCCACGCAGACGGGAGGCGGCGGATTCGAGGCCGACGTACAGCTCGAACCAGTCGGGGATGGCGTCGCCGTAGGAGTGCCACCAGCCCTTGGCTTTGGTCTCGTTGGCCAGGGCGACGAGGGCGGTAGTCAGCTCGGGGGTGGCGGCGTACAGCTCGCACATGGCCTTGACGTCGACGGCGCGGGTGGGGCCGAGGCCGGTCTCGATGCGCCACATCTTCTGGCGGCTGCACTGCATGGCCTCGGCCGCGCCGTCGAGGGTCATGCGGGCTTCGGTGCGCAGGTCGCGTAGTGCCCGCCCGAGCTGTCGCCTGGGGACTGTCGAGCCCATGTCGTCGGCCATCGGCCACCCCTCTCGTGTTGCGTTTTGTTACATCCGGACGCCATCGGTGAAACGCGGAACGGTCACCTCGGAAGACGATTCTTCCGGGCTTCGTTTGCGCAGGTGATTATGCGTCTGACCTTACAAGACGCCTCCGACAGGAGCCATAACCGTGCAATTCCCGTCAGCGCAATTGGCGTACCGTTTGAGGGTGGTCTAAAGCTGGCATGAGGTGCGGCGCTCGTGGCGGAGTCGTAGCTGTCGCCTTCGAATCGCCCGCCCTGCCTACGCGGCCTTGCCTTCCTCCACGGCCTGCTGGAGATCCTGCTCTGTCAGCAACGGGTGGTCGGGGTCGGCAGTGTCTCCGTCGCCCGGCGTGAAGTGAAGCCTCTCCATGTACGGCGTGGGCTTCTTGCGCCGGTAGTCCAGGAACTCCTTGGCGTAGTACTGTCGCGCTTCGTCAGCCGTTCGCTGGCCGGTGACGATGTCGTGCATCAGGTTGAGCGCCAGCAGGTTCGCCTGCTCGTCATGACAGCGGGCGGAGACCGTGCCGGCGGTGCGATCGACGATCATACTGCCGTCGAACTCGGCGAGCTGGCTGACCACGTCTGCCGGCACCCGGTAGTCGATGAAGGACTCGACCGAATCGGTGTGCGACGTGGGGAATTCGTGGGCGTAGAAGTCGCGGGAGGCGACCATCCGCTTCTAGGGGCCGACGTTGTGCCACACGAGCAGTGACTCGGTCGCCTCGTGGGGCTCGCCGTACGCGTCGATGACCAGCTGAGCTGCCTCACGGGATTCTTCCGGCCAACCGTTGACAATCTCTGTACCGCGTGCGCCACCCATCAGATCATCCTTCGCTCGACGCCGATGGAACCTCATTCGTTTTGCAGAGCCCTTCCCGCCCGCTACGTGGGTAAACCTGCTCTGGGTGACCGACCGGTGATGCGACCGCGAAACAGCGCGCCTTCTGCCGAAGCATCCCGCCGGGCGCCGACCTCGGGGGCCTGCTGGAAAGACTCGCCTTGTGGCCGGGCGACCTGTGGTTGCTCGTCCTCGGTCTGGCGATACTGCGTGACCTGAAGGCCAGCCCGCGCAGGTGATGTCCGCGCCCGCGCCGACATCAACGGTCGCAGCCGATGCCGTCTCCGTCCCGGTCAAGGTCGTAGATGTCGGAGCCGATCACCCGTACGGGGCCGCTGACGTACGCGGGGCCGTTGCCGCTGCCACCGGCGCAGTCGACGTCGCTGGCGATGGGTACGCAGGCGCCGGCGTAGTTCGGGTCACATTGCCGAGCCTGCTTGGTGCCGACCCGGACGACCCGTGTCACCGGCTGCGTGGTGATCTCCGATGTGATCAGCTTCTTCTCCGTCTGGACGCCGTCGACCACGCTGACCTCGTACGTCAGGGTCCTGACGCCCGGCACCCCACGGGTGCTGACCTTCTTGGTGCCCTTGGCCAGGGACGAGTCGTTGACCGTCCTCGTCTTGTACGGGACCTTCTTCGTCACGGTGATGGTGCGAGTCTGCGCCACCGGCGACGGCGACTGCGTCGGTGGCGCCGCCGTGGTCGGGGCTGCGGCCGTGGTCGGGGAGGAACCGTCGTCGACCAGGGCGGACGGCAGCGGCTCGGCGACGAGATCCTGCCGCCCCGGAGGTTCAGACGAGGGTGCGACGATCGCCGAGATGGTCGCCACCCCGCAGATCATGAGTACGAGGGCGACGGCACCGATCCAGATGATGCGCAGAGGCTGGTTCTTCACGCCTCGATTTTGCTGAGCCGAGCCAGGATTCCTCGCCGGCCGGTCAGGCGGGATGTTCACCGGTTCTTCGGTACGAGCACCGTACGAATGTCGATTCCCGTCCGCGGTCCACAACAGACAATGGTCGGCCGTCCGCTTACCCACGTCGAACGTCGCGGACCCGCACCGGATGGGGGAACGGGCATCGGCCCGTGAGATGCCATGCGGATTACTTGGCGCGCAATGGGATGAGTTGGCCGCCATGAAACATTCCGTGGTCCATCCTTGCAACATCCAGGGATCGCGATAAAGAAAGTCCGCCAAACTACCCGCGATTGCGCCGCCAAACGTTGCGTTTCTCCTGCGTACTGGCATTTGATGGCTGCAGCGCGGCGGCCGGGTCTTCCCCCGAACCGGCCGCCGCGCTCCCCGTTTTCGGCCTGCCGGATGCGCCTGACCGAGCGGGACGGCCACGGGAGTCGGGACAGGACTTCGAGGCGGTAGGGGAGGCGTGTGGGGACATGGGCAGGCGGTGGAAGTGGTTCCTGCGGCCCGGGAAGGTCGCGCTGGACCTGACCGGGCAGGCGGTGCCGGACGGGGACGTGCCGGGGCGGTTCCGGCAGCTGACGGTCGAGCATGTCGTACCGGAGATGCGAGAAACCTCGCGCTGCGACGGCGCGCTCGTCTACGAGTGGCCCGAGGAACGGTCGGCGGTGCCGGGCCGGAACCAGCGTGCGAGCCGCTACGACCCGGGGCGTTCCGGCGGGAACCGGGGGAGGTTCGTGACGCCGGCCCATGCGACGCCGTCCGACGGTGAGCCGGTCGACGTCGCGCCTCCGGACGATCTCCTCGCCACCGTCGCCCAGCTCGAACAGGCAAACCGCCTGGCTGACCTGCATTGGCGCAGCCCCACGGAGGATCCGCGTACCCGCAGGTGCCCGCAGTGCCGCGCGGACGGCACCTGCCCCCGCGCAACCTGGGCCGACGCGATCCTCATGCGCTGCCTGCGCGCGTACCTGCGATGAACGCCTTCGACCTGTCGCCCGCGCAGATCCGCAACCGGCTGATCCTGCGGGCCCGGCAGGCGGCACTGGATGCCGACCGGCGGCGGCAGCCAGCGCGGCGCCCGCCCGGTACCGGCGACGGCCCGCCTGCCGGTCGTCCGTGCGTGTCTGTCGCTGCGGAGGACGTGGTCCGACTCGCCGAGTCCGATCATCGGCACGCCACCGGTCCGCTCCGGCTGAGGATCGTCCGGATCCGGCCGGACATCAGCGAATGGTACGAGGGCGAGTGGGTGTGGCTCGAAGGCGTCGAGGTTGGACCGGACGACCAGAACGGCCCGTTCCAGCCGGTACTGGCCCGGGCAGCAGAGCTCCAACTACCTGCGACCCCGTGAGGCTCGCAAGCATCGTCAGCTGCTGATACCCGACTGTCTTCACCTTTGGGTGACGCGATGATTACTCAGTGCCCAAATGCCGTGCCAGGTGCAAGGACAACACGCTTTGTCGAGAGCGAGTGCGGATGCTCGGGATGCGCTGTTACCGCCATGTCGGTATGCCCGAGGCGGGGCCGCGGCATCCCAAGGTTCGAAGGACCTCTCGCCGATCGACGTCTTCGCGCCCTCGGGCGGCTCCTCGTAGTGCGTCACAAGGCGGAGGCGGGCGGCGTCCTACAGCCGCACAGGAGCGTCGCCGCCAGGAGCGCGTCGAGAAGGCTGCCGAGTACTGCGTCGCGATACTCAACGACGGGTGGACCAGCGTCGTGTCCGAGCGCGCCGCCGAGTACGTGACCGAGGAAACCTGGCGGCAGTTGTTCAGCCGCCGGAGGCGTAGACGGTGCCGGCGTCTGGCGCAGATGGCGGCAACGATCCTGACCGGAAAGAAGCTGCTGCACGATTTGGTTGGCACCATCGCGGCCTGGCTTGCCGCTCTCCTCGGCGGTGACCGGATCGTGCAGGCGTTCGCCCGCCAACTCGCGTCGAACATCCCGCTGCCTCCGGACGCCAAGCTGGTCGCCACTGCGCGAGGTCTTCAGGTGACCGGGGTGCTGTTGTGCTTTGTCAACGGTGATGACCTGACCCGATGCCAGTGCTTCATCGACCTTGCCCTTGAGGAAGCCAAGACCCAGGTCAAGAAGCTCCTTCTCGCCGCCATGGAGGACTGGACTGCCCTGGCGCAGTTCCCGGTCAAGCCCTCGGTGCAGGGAACGTACGGAAGCACCGGCCGCTGAGAAGGGCCTGCGTGCGTCTTCGTCCTCAGTCGGCGGTGCCTCCCAGGTCTGACTCGATGCGGTGCCGGAGTTCCATCGCCCGGGGGTCAGGAAACCCGGCCAGTCGCTCGATCGCCTCGCCCCACCAACGGGGTGCCTCCTCGGGACGTCCAGCGGTGGTCAACGCTGCAGCGAGGTGATCCAGCGTCAGAGCGAGCTGCCAGTCGTCGCCGAGTTGTCGGTGCACGGCCGCCGCCCGCACATGGAAGGCGATCGCCTGGTCCGGCTGTCCCAGCTCCCGGTACGCCTCACCGGCACCGTCCAGCGCCATCGCCTCCCGGCTGCGGTCGCCCAACCGGCGCTGGATTGTCGCCGCGCGATGCACCGCCTCCAGCGCTTCGGCGGGCCGACTCAAGCCGCGCAGCACCCGTGCGTACTCGACCAGCCAGTGCGCCAGCCACACCGGGCTGCCGCTTTCTGCGATGGTGAGCGCCGCCTCGATCGCCGCGCGGGCGTCTTCGATGCGCCCGAGTTCGCGCAGGACCATGCTGAGGAAGAAGAGGGAGTTTCCCTCCTGCCCACGGTCGTCGATGTCATGCTGCACCGCCAGTGCCTGCCGCAGCAGCGTCACGGCGTCGGCGAGGTCACCCAACTCGTACCGGGTTTCCGCGAGATTGCTCAACAGCAGGGCTCGCCAACGCCGGTCGCCGCGCTCGGTGAAGATGTCGAGGCTCTCGCCGAACCAGGTCAGGGCGTCGGCGAGCCGGCGGTGCCGCAACGCCAGCAGTCCCAGGGCGTTGATCGACACCGCTGTGCCGTGCTCGTCGCCGATCTCCCGTCGGATCGCCAGCGCGGCCCGGTGGTGCTCCTCCGCCTCGGCCAACTGGCGGGCCTGGAAGTGGGCCTTGCCGAGGCTTTCCAGCGCCTCCGCTTCAGCACGCCGGTCCTGTAGGGACCGGGCGGCAGCGAGACCGGTCCGCGCGGTGGCGAACCACGCGTCGAAAGCGTTGCGGTGCATGAATACGCTCCGCAGCAGGACCGCCAGCTGCCAGGCGACCTGTGGCAGCTCGGCGTCCACAGCAGCATGGGTGGCGGCGACGAGATTGTCCTGCTCGGCGGTGAACCAGGCGTCAGCCTCCACTGCCGTGTCGAAGCTCAGCGGCGTGACGTCAGCCGGCGGGTCCAGCGGCACCGTCCGGTAGAACGGGAGGCTACGGCCCAGCGCCGCGTCGCACGTGTGCAGGTACCAGCTGAGCACGCGACCCAGCGCTGCCCGGCGACTCTGGTCACTTTCCAGATGTCTGACCTGGTCCACCGCGTACGCGCGCAGCAGGTCGTGCAACTGGTATCGCCCGGGTGCGCTCTGCTCCAGGAGGTGAGCTCTCACCAGGGCGTCGAGTGGCTGCCGGACGGCCGACATCGGCAGACCGGCGAGCGTGGCGGCGGCCGGTGCGCTGAAGTCCGGGCCGGGATGCAGACCGAGCAGCCGGAACAGCAGGGCGGCCGAGGTGTTCAGGGCTCGGTACGACCACGCGAAGACCGTCCGTACGGCGTCAGCCTCCTCGCCGTCGTCAGTGGTGAGGGCGTCCCACAGAGCCGACTCGTCGCGCAGGTCCTGGATCAATTCGGCCAGCGGCATGAACGGCCGGCTCGCCGCCCGCTCCGCGGCGATCCGCAGCGCCAGCGGCAGCCTCGCGCACAGACGGGCCAACTCGACCAGCTCGGCCGGATCGTCGTCGGCGCGGTACCCGGTTGTCACCTCGTGCAGCAACGTCACCGCGTCGCCCTCGGACAGCATGCGCAGCGTGAGGCGTCGCCCGCCGTCGCGGCTGACCAGACCGGAGAGCATGGTCCGGCTGGTGACGATCACCAGGCAGCTACTCGTACCCGGTAGCAGCGGGCGCACCTGGCGGACGGTGGCGGCGTTGTCCAGGACCACCAGGACGCGCCGGTCAGCGATCCTTGAGCGATACAGCGCCTCACGGTCCTCAGGATCGGCCGGGATGGCGGATGACGGTATGCCGAGCGCCCGCAGGAAGCGGTCGAGCACTTGCTCCGGCCGGCTGGGCTGACCCGGATCGTAGCCACGAAGGTTCGCGTAGAGCTGGCCGTCCGGAAAATGCTGGCGTACGGCGTGCGCCCAACGCAGCGCCAGTGCCGTCTTGCCCACGCCGGCGGTGCCGCAGATGACGACGAGGGCGGCCCGGACGGATTCATCGGCGAGCAGCCGGTCCAGTGAGTCCAGTTCTTTGACCCGGTTGACGAAGCCGCGTACGTCGCCGGGCAACTGTCGGGGCGGCGGGTGCGTGGGCGAGGGGTCGCCGGAGTGGAAGTGCACCCCGCCGTACACATCACGAGCCTGGACGAGATCGGCGGGCCCGGACAGCGTTGACCTGTTGACATGCTGCGGTCCTCGCTCGTCCGACGGTTGTCCGCCCAGTCCTCGTCCGGCCGGTCCTTGTGCGTCCGGTTCTTGTGCGTCCGCGCCCCGGTTGGTCATCGCTCAGTCCAGGCGTGGCGGCTCCAGCGGCGCCACCGCTCGCGCGAAGTACTCGTCGAGCGGCTCACCGTCGTTGTAGAGGGACTCGATGAAATCTTGGCAGCGCGCCACCACACGTGGGTTCCGCCACCGCCGAGCAGCTTCGAGTACTCCGTCGGCGTCGTAGATCGCCTCGTACATCACGTCGGTGCCGAGGGTGTAGATCTCCGGCAGCGCGCCCTCGGCCTCCGCGGCGACGACGCGGTCGGCCCCCACCACGCGGGTCAGGCCGCCGTATTCGTGGCGGAGCCGCAGCACATGCAGCTCCCATTGCAGGTACGGCGTCAGCGGCTGTTGCACCACCCGCACCCGTCGAGTGGCGAACCCGCCGTCGGCTATGCGCCGGTAGTAGTCCTCAAACTCAGAACGTCGGGCGTCGAGAATCCGCAGCGACTCGTCCCACCGGCCTGCGGCGAACGCCTGCCAGCTCTCGTCATTGGGCTCCTTGAACGTTTGTTGCCGTTCGAGCTTCCAAAAGCCGGGCGGGCCGGTCGTCCAGAATCGCTTGTCGAAGTCGGCCCAATAGGCGTTTAGGGGCAGCAACTCGCCTGGGTCTCCGTCGAGGAGGTCATGCATCAGGGATGTCCACCTTCGCGGCGAGCATGGTCGATCGGGGGATGATGATTAGCCGCTCGCCGGGGTCGACGGAGACCCCTTCTGGCAGGCGATCTCGGTAGCTGTCGGTGAGGTCCTGCCCGATCACCGCAACATCGCCGTTGCTCAACTCCCAGATGTCGGGACAACTGCCGTCCCCGGACGTGTTGCCCAGCTCGTGTGAAGACTTGCCCCAACGACGGCTGAGCTGGGCAGACGGATCCGCCTCCCACCGACGTCCGCTCACGGCGCCTCCTTTGAAGCTGTGCTGGTTTGGATACTCAGAGTAACATTCAGGGCCCTGAATTACGTTCGGTAATGTCTGACTTCGAGCATCACGGCGAACCGGGGAGTGCGGTATGGACGATCCACTCATGCTCGCGGCGGCGACCACACTTGTCACCTGGGTGACCACCAACCTCGCCGAGGGCGCCCGGTCCGCCGTGACCGGGCTGACTGAGTTCCTTCGGCACCGGTTCCGACGGGAGACCGCATCGCGGGAAACGGTCGAGGTCGCCCTACGGCAACCTACCCCTGACGCGGTCCATCGACTCGCAGCGCTCCTGCACCAGGAGGCCCGCCGTGACGCCACCTTCGGTGCCGAGTTCCGCGCACGCTTCGCAGAGGTCCAGGCCATCGTCGCGGACATCCATGGAGACGTGACGAACACGGTGTCCGGTGATGTCGGCGGGCCGGTTGTGCAGGCACGCGACGTCCACGGCGGCATCACCTTCGGTGGCCGCCCCACTTGAGGACAGGCACTCTCGGCTACGTTCATTGCTGAACCGCGAGCGTCTCGTCTGGCTGGTCGGACAGATGCGCCTGCTCGTAGAACCACTGCAGATGTTCCACGAGTGCCGTCGTGGTGGTGCTGTCGGCGAGGATCGAAAGTGGAAAGCCAGGGCGTAAAGCGAGCTTCGCTGCAGCGATGTTCACGTCCGGGAGCTGGTTGAGTCGTTGCCGGAACTGCTCGCGCAGCGCGACATCCCCGAAGGGGGGGCGGTTGGCCAAGTGCTGGAATACCACCTCGACCTTCCCGCTCGGATAGAGCGTCATCGGCCAGATATCGCCGTTCCGGTGGCCGCGCTCACGGGCCATGAGGAAGCAGGAGGTCTCCGCCGCACCGCCGTAAAGCAGCGTGCCGCCCAACTCGATCCAATGTTCAAGCAGCGTCAGCGTGGCCTCGACGACTGTCTTGTCCTGCAATAGGCTCAGTTGCTCAACGAAGCGGTCGGCAAGTGACTGCCCTTCACCGGGCCGCGGCCGGGGCATCCGTCGCGGCAGTTCATCGGGTGCCAACCCGACCAGCTGCGCCAGCTCGTCAAGGTCGATGCGCTGGGTCTGGTCAGCGCGACCGTGCTGGTCGAACATGACCCCTTCAGCCTGCAGTACCGCGACTGGGTCGTCCGTGCGTCCGTCTGGCCACCGGAAACCAGCGGCCATTGTTCCTTCGACCTGCAACACCCGGTGTGCGTTGGGTGCTGGCACGCTGCGCAGCCGGTTGCCGACAGGCTGCGGTGCGGTGCCGACCAGGGCGGCAAGGTCCCCGTAGGTCGTCCAGGACCCGGCCGGTAGAGCGGATAGCGCCTTATCCATCAGATCCCAGCGCACCTCGGACTGGTCGGTCGCCTGTCCGGTGGGACCTGGCCAGACGTTGATGATCCGTTCGGCGAGAGCGTCGGCGCGTGCATGGATCTGGGGTCGACCCCAACGTTCACAGGCGACTATGTCCTGGGTCAGGCGTACGCCGCTCTTAGCGAGTTCGACCCGCTTGACCGCGAACGGGCTGTTGCCCAGTTCCACGTTGTATCCGGTCAGAGTGAGATTGCCCAAGGTGTGCTTGAGTGCCTCGTGCACCTCGTTGACGTTCTCATGCGGTTCGAGGTCTGCGGCGAGCATCCGTTGCCACTCCGGCCCGATCTTCTGCGGCAGGACGTGTTCGATGGTCAGCTTCTCGGGCAGGACCGGTTCCTTGCTGCCGTACGACTGCTCCAACCAGCGCAGCACCAGCGTGCGCTGCGACGCGCGGCCGTTGGTGTAGAAAGGTAGCGATCGCACCGCGTGACGTACGTCGGCGTCAGTCGCGTAGTACTTGCGACCGGCCGACAGGTAGGAGTGCACCGCCTGGTCAACCGGCTGGCTCTTGTCCATCTCCGTGACGATCGAGAGCAGATTGCGATTGATGTTCGCGGTGGCCCTGCCGATCAGCAGTCGCCGGACGAGGAAGCTTTCCACGTACCGCATCGCCGACGCGACCTCTGCACTGGTCGCGGTGCCCAGGCTGCGACGGTCCAGCAGGTGCAGCAGGATCGGGTAGACGGTAGTGGTACCCCAGGCGTGTAGCCGTTGCAGTCGGAGCCTTACGTCCGGGTCCTGCTCCTTCTCGGGGCGCAGGATGAGTTCCAGCAGTGCGCCGAGGCGGGCGAACCTGCGGACCTCTGCCTCAATCTCGTCCTCCGTGCTGAGCCGGTCGAGCCGGGCCTGCTGTCGCGCGTACGTGTCGCCCTGAGTGATCCGTGGATCGGTGTGCACGAGATCCAGCCAGAACAGCACTTCCAACTCGGGCGAGCTGAGTCGCCGCTGCAACGGCAGCCAGTGCGCGTCGTAGACGGTCTTGCTGCGATTGGGCAGGCGCATGAACAGGTAATTGCGCAGCAGATCGGCCTGGGTGAGCTTGAGGCCGGTGTTGTTCAGCGACTCGAAGATCCGGTAGACGTTGTCGTCGGCGTGCGCGACTACCGAAACCACGGCCAGCCCGAAGATCACCGCGTCCTCCAGGCGCTGCACCTGCGCCTGGTCGGCTGGCTTGAGCCGGTCGCGGAAGTATTGGTAGGCGGCTCCGACGGCACCCCCGCCGATCTGCGCTGAAGAGTCCACACAGGCGAGATATGCGTCAAGGTCGGCCTGGGTGGGGACAAGCTTCAACCGGCGGTGCGGCGTCCATTTGTTGATCAGATATTGGTCGTTCAGCCGGTCGCGATGCTCGTCACCCTCGGTGGCGACCCGGTGATCACGGATCGCGCACAGCAGGATGGACAAGGTCGTTAACCGCTGCTGGCCGTCGACCACGAGGAAGTCGCCGACGCCGGCGGGGCCGTTGTTCGGGCTGGGTGCCAGCACCAGTGAGCCGATGAAGTGTGTCGTCTTGGGGTTCTCGGCTCGATCATCGGCGAGCCGGGCAATGTCCTCCCAGAGACGTTCCAGCTGATGGTCCTGCCAAGAATATGTGCGCTGGTAGAGAGGCACCTGGTACTGCTTCGCGCCTTCGAGTAGGCCCTGAAGGGTGGTCTCTGCCGCTGCGACCATCGGAAGCTGTCACCTCATCGCTTCGGTACGTGATCAAGATAAGTCACAAAGGGTAGTGCAGCACTCAACGCGGCGCTAAGAGGCGGCTGACCATGCCTGTCTGCCGGATCGGCCGAGGTCGTGCTCCCTCTGGATCGGTTTGCACGGTGCTCCGCGTGGCTTGCACTGTGAGCTGTCGTGAATCCGACTCGGCCGCTTCGTGGCTTGTCGGCCAGGTCAGGGCAGGTGGGGGGTGAAGTAGCATGCGCCGGGTGATCCGCTCATGAGACCGACGATCGCCGCTGACACCCTGCGCCGGAGCCTCACGCAGTACCTGACGACCACCTTCGGTTTGACCGAGGAAGGCGTACGCCAGGGCCTGGAGGGTTTCCTCTCCCACCCGGAGCAGGGCATCTTCCGTGGCCCGTACCTGCGGATCCGCACCCCCTTCCGGCCGGCGGCGGGAGACTGGCGGGCGTGCCTGGACTGGGCGCCGGCCGGCTTCACCCCCTACCTGCACCAGGCGAAGGCGTTCGCCCGGCTGTCGACCAAGGGGAAGGCGGCCGAGCCGACGCTGATCACCACCGGCACCGGCTCCGGCAAGACGGAGTCGTTCCTGATCCCGGTGCTCGACCACTGCCGGCGGCAGCGACAGCAGGAGAAGCCCGGGATCAAGGCGATCCTGCTGTACCCGATGAACGCCCTCGCCACCGACCAGACGTCCCGCATCAACGAGTTGCTCGCCGACCCGGCGCTGGCCGGGGTCACCGCCGGCCTCTACATCGGCGACGTCGCCGCCATCGAATACCCGCACGTGTTCACCAAGCGGTCGGAGATGCGCCGCACCCCGCCGGACATCCTGATCACCAACTACAAGATGCTGGACCTGCTGCTTCAGCGCGCCGACGACCTGCCGCTGTGGGAGAGCGCCGAGCCGGCGTACGTGGTGCTGGACGAGTTCCACACCTACGACGGCGCGCAGGGCACCGACGTGGCGATGCTGCTGCGCCGGCTCGCCGCCGCACTCGGCCTCACCGAGCCGGGACGCCCCTTGGGCCCGATCTGTCCGGTCGCCACCTCCGCCACCCTCGGTGAGGGCGGCGGCCGGGACGGCCGTACCGCCATCCGGGAGGTCGCCGAGCAGGTCTTCGGCGTCACCTTCGATGCCGCGTCGCTGGTGGGGGAGGACCGGTACGAGCCGGGCGAGTTCATCATCCGGCAGGACTTCAGCCTGCCGCTGCCCAGCCCGGAGCAACTCGCCGCCGTCGACGACCGGGACCCCGAGCGGATGATGGCCGAGGTCGCCGAGCTGGTGGTCGGCGAGCCCTGCCTGCACGACCCCACCCGGCTCGGTGAGCTGCTGCGCCAGCACCCGCTGACCAAGGCGGTGCTCGACTCGCTGCAGGCGCGACCGGGCACGCTCGGCGAGATCATCGACGTGCTGCCCCGTAAGAACGCCACCGGCTGGGGCAGCGCAATGAGATCCCGCCCCGAGATCACCGCGAAAGCGCTGGCCCGATTCGTCGGGCTGCTCTCCATGGCGCAGAACCCGGACGCTCCGGGTCGCCCGCTGCTCAACATCGAAACCCACCTCTGGGTACGCGCCGTCTCGCGGCTGCTGCGCGGCACCTCCCACCAGCCCGCCTTCGGCTGGTACGGCGAACCGCCCCGCGAGCTGGATCCGTACGCGCCCGACGCCGATGTGGTGGTGGCTGACAACCGCTACCCCCGGCTGCCCGCCGTCTACTGCCGGCACTGCGGTCGCTCCGGCTGGATGGCACTGTCGCCGGAGAAGGACCCGCAGGAGCTGGAGACCGACCCGGACAAGATCTACCGGGCCAGCGTCGGCCGGGACAAGCGCCGGGTCCGGGCGCTGATCGCCGCCACCGGGGACGAGATCCGCCAACGGCCGGCTGGGCTGCTGGTCCTGGAGTACGGCCGCCGGGTGCGCCCCTTCGACCCGCAGCGGGACACCGAACCGGGCGATGACACGTTCGTCGTGCTCGGTGACCTCTCCGCGATCGACGCGGCGGAAAAGGATCGCTGCCCCTCCTGCCAGATGGACCACGGCATCCGCTTCCTCGGCGCCGGCCTGGCCACCCTCGCCTCGGTGGCGATCACCCAGCTCTTCACCGGCGGCGAACTGGACGAACGCGAGAAGAAGACGCTGCTGTTCAACGACTCCGTGCAGGATGCCGCGCATCGCGCCGGGTTCGTCGCCAACCGGTCGTACGCCTTCTCGTTGCGCGCGCTGCTGGCTGACCAGCTTTCGCCCGGCGAGCCCGTCGGGCTGGACGACCTGGTCGCGAAGATGGTCAAGCAGGCGGCACAGCCGGAAATCCTCTCCACCGTCGTCCCACCGGACCTGCACGACCAGCCCGAGGTCGACAGCCTGCTCGCCGGTGAGCACAGCGGCAGCCGCGAGACCTGGTCGCTGATCAGCGAACGGCTCGTCTTCGCCACCGTGATGGAGACCGGGCTGCGTTCTCGTCAGGGTCGTACCCTGGAGCTGACCCGCAGCGTCGCCGTCGAGGTCGCCCTCGACGATCCCGCCACGGCCGCCGCGATCTGCCGGGACGTACACCTCACCGGTGCCGGCCAGCTCGGTGCCGCGCCACCGGACGCCGCCCGCTACCTCGCCTTCCTCCGCGGCCTGCTGGAACGGCTGCGGAGCCGGGGCGCGGTCTACCACGAGTGGCTGGTGCCGTACCTGAGGCGTGGCGGCACCCGGTGGCAGGTCTGGGGTGGCCGTCCGGCCGGCATGCCCGCCTTCCCGAAGGGCCTGTCCGCACCGGCGTTCCTCCTGGCGACGTCGAAGTCCCGCTCCGAGTTCGACGCGATCAACGCGCGCGGCAACTGGTACCAGGACTGGACCTCGCGGTGCCTCGGCCTGGACCCCGGCGACGCCGGCCCCTACCTGGCCCGCCTGCTGCCGGCCCTGGCCACCGCCGGCATCGTCGCCGCCGGTGACACCGAGGACGGCAACACGGTGTACGGGCTGATGCCCGGCCACCTGCGGGTCACCCGGCTCGACGACGGGCAGGCCGTACGCGCCGGAGTCGGCTGCGACACCTGCCACTGGCAGCAGACCGAACACCCAGAGCGCGTCGCCGACTGGATCGGTCAGCCCTGCCGGCAGTATCGCTGCCGGGGCCGGCTGCGGGCCGCTTACGACGACACCGCACCGGACGACTACTACCGCCGGCTCTACCTGGAGAGCTCCGTCTTCCGTGTCGTCACCGGCGAGCACACCGGCATGCTCACCCGAGCCCAGCGGGAAACCGTGGAGAAGCAGTTCCGTGAGGGCCAGCGCTACACCGACCCGAACGTGCTGTCCTGCACGCCCACCCTGGAGATGGGTATCGACATCGGGGCGCTCTCCGCGGTCGTGCTGGCGTCCCTCCCGCACGGGCCGGCCAACTACGTGCAGCGGGCCGGTCGCGCCGGCCGTCAGAGCGGCAACGCGTTCGTGCTCACCCTGGTCGGCCGCAGTGAGCGGGACCGCTACTACCTGACCGAGCCGCGGGACATGATCGCTGGGCAGATCGTGCCGCCCGGCTGTTTCCTCTCCGCCGTGGAGATCCTGCGCCGGCAGTACCTGGCGCACCTGATCGACCTGGCCGCCCGCGGGCGGCTGCCCGGTGTGCTGCCGATGCCCCGGAAGGCACACATCCTGTTCGGCCCGACCGGCTGGCTCATCCACCTCGCCGAGGCCGGTTGCCGTGACGGCGCCCGGCTGGTCGAGGAGTTCCTGGCGCTCTTCGGGGACAAGGTTTCACCGACCGCCGCCGACCAGCTGCGCGAGTTCGCGATCGACGGGATCACCCACCGGGTGAAGGAGGCCGACGAGGCCTGGGAGGAGCGGCTGGCCGACCTGCGACGCCGACTCCATGAGATCGACACCGCTCGTGGCACGCTCGTGCCGAGCGACCCGGACCACGCCCGCGAGATCAGGATGCTCAAGGCGGAGCAGGGCGCGGTCCGCCGCCGTCTGCGGGAGGTGAGCGCGGCTGCCGCGCACGGCACCCTGGTCGAGTTCGGGCTGCTGCCGAACTACGCGCTCATCGACAGCCGTACCGACCTGGAAGCCACCCTGACCTGGGAGGAGCAGACCGACGGTGACCGGCGGTTCCACAGCGAGCTGCGCGAGTACGCCCGCCCTGCCCGCCCGGCCCTGGTGGAGATCGCTCCCGGCAACAGTTACTACGTGCGTGGCTACCGGCACGAGATCTCCGGGCTCGACGTCGGCCCGCCCGACCGGCCCGCGTACGAACAGTGGCGGGTCTGCGCCCAGTGCGGTTACGTGCGCACCCACCTGGCCAAGGAGGACACCAGCGCCTGCCCGCGTTGCGCGGACCGCGGCATCGCCGACCACGGCCGGCTCTTCCAGGTGCTTGCGCCCACCCGGGTCTACAGCCGGGACAAGCGCGACGACGCCCGGATCCGCGACGACAGCGACGACCGGGACCGCCGCTTCTATGCCACCACGGTGGCCGTCGACATCGACCCGGCCAAGGTCGAGTCGTCCTGGCGGCACGCCCGCGACACCTTCGGCGTCGACTACAGCCGGCACGCCATGATCCGCCACTTCAACCTCGGTGCCCAGCGCTACGACCGGGCCGCCGAGCTCTTCGCCGGCGAGGAGGTGCGGATCAACAAGTTCCACACCTGCACCTCCTGCGGTGGCACCACCGTGGACGGTCTCCCGGCGGTCAGCCAACAGCTCGCCGCGCACGCCTCCGGTGCGACCGTCGTGCAGGGCGCGGAGCACCACCGGCCCTGGTGCCCGTACCGGCGCTCGGCGGCGGCACCCGACACCCACGTCGACCTGATCCTGGCCCACCAGCTGGAGACCGAGGCACTGCGCATCCTCATCCCGGCGGCGACCGCGATGGTGCAGGAGCGGCTGCTGTCCTTCGCCGCCGCGATCCGGCTCGGCATCGCGGCCCAGTACGGCGGTGAGCCCGCCCACCTGCAAGCCGTTTCCGCCACGATGCCCGACGGGCAGAGCGATGGGACCCGCAACTTCGTGGTCGTCTACGACACCCAACCGCAGGGCACCGGCTATCTCCATCGCTTGGCCAAGCCGGAGGAGTTCCGCGCCGTCCTGGAGCTGGCCCGGCAGCGCATCGCCGACTGCGACTGCCGGCACGAGGCGAAGCCGGTGTGCCACCGGTGCCTGCTGCGCTACGCCCGCAACGAGCACTTCGCGTTGATGAGCCGCGACGAGGCGCTCGGCATGCTCGACAAGCTCCTCGAGACCTGGGATGTCGAGGAGGGCACCCGTACCGACGAGATCTCGCTGATCCAGCAGGTGGAGAGCGAGTTGGAGCTGCAGTTCCTGACCAAGCTGCTCGCCCTCGGCGAGACGCCGGGCTCCGGGCTGCGTATCGACCGGCGGACGGATCACGACGGGGCCCGCATCGCCGACCTCAGATTCGTCCGCGACGGTGGCCGGCACGTCACGCACTGGCAGATGAAACTGCAGAACACCGTCAAGGGCACCCGTCCGGACGTGCACTTCACACGCCTCGACGGAACCTCGCCCGACGTGGCGGTCTACCTCGACGGCTTCAAGTACCACGCCTCGTCCCAGTACAACCGCCTCGCCGACGATGCGGAGAAGCGTGCGCGACTGCGCGCCCACGGCTATCTCGTCTTCGCCGCCACCTGGGACGACGTCAAGACCTGGAACGGCTCCGACGGGCGGTGGATGCCGTACGGCGGGCTGAGCAAGCAGACCGCCCGGGACAAGTTTCGCGCCCTGCTGCCCGGCGGGGACCCGGTGGAGCTGGAGGAGGCGATCTGGGTCAACCCCATCGACCAGCTCATGCGCTTCCTCGCCGACCCGGATCTCGCCCGCTGGCAGCGGCGGGCGGAGGCGACTCTGTGGGGCATGCTCAAGCAGGCCCGGGACAAGAGCACCACCGACTCCGCCGGGGTTCCGGAACGGGTGACCGCCGCCCTGCGCGGAGAGCCCCTACCCGCGCCGACAGCCGGGCACATCATGGTCGCCCGTGCCCACGACAACGCGGACTGCCCGGTGACGGTCGTGCTGGACGCGCGCACCAAGCCGCTGCCGACCATGTCGGCGCTCGCCGTTCTCGACGACCTGCCGGCCGCCGTGGCCGGCTTGGGGCACCGGGAGCGCTGGGCCGCCTGGCTGGCGTGGGGCAACGTCATCCAGTTCCTCGCCAACGGCGGCGGGGACGCCGGCCAGCTCGCGGTCTCCGCGGTCGATGCCTTCGAGCCGGCCTCGATGGCGGTCACCGAGGGCACCGGACTGGTGTCGACCCGCCGCTCGCTGCCGTTGGACGATGAGACGGCCACCTGGCTCGGTGTCGCGCCGCAGCCGACGCCGACCGAGGCGGCTTCGGTCGCCGACGAGTCGCCGTGGCGCGACGTCCTGCGGTACGTGGACCCGGACGAAGGCACTCTGGAAGCGCTCGTACAGCAGCTCGCTGGACAGAACCTGCCCACGCCGGTGGTCGGCTACGAGCTCGGCGACCAGGGTTGGCAGGCCGAGCTGGCCTGGCCCGAGCACCGGATCGCCATCGTGCTCACCGGGCCGTCCGGGGATCCGGAGATCGAGGACCGTGACCGGGCGTACGCCGAGGCGGGCTGGCACGCGCGGACCGCTCGGGAGTGGTCGGTCCAGGAGTTGGCAGCACAGCTGGTGCAGCCGAGTGGGGGAGTGAGCTGATGGGGACCGGAGCCACCCTGCGCATGCTGGACCGGGCCGACAAGGAGGTCATGAAGCTCAACCGTGCCGACATCGGCGCGGTCTACGAGTTCATGCACAAGTTCCGGCACAACCCGGAGAACCCGGGACTCAAACTCAAGTCGCTGAGCGGCGACTCCCGGCTGATGTCAGCGCGGGTGAACAGGGACTACCGGGCACTGCTCCTGCACATCGCCGAACGTGACTACCTGCTCGTCGCGGTCAAGCACCGGGGCGAGGTGTACGACGACCTGTCGCGGTACGCGTACCGGATCAACCGGGTCACCGGTGGCATCGAGGTCGTCGACCTGGCACCGATGGGGGACAGCATCGTCGGGCGGGTGGTGCCGCCGGACGTCGAGCCGGAGCCCGCGCAGAAGCCGCTCTTCGCGGCGTACACCGACGCGCAGCTGCTGGAACTGGGCGTCTCCGAGCCGCTGCTGCCGCAGATCCGCGAACTCACCACCGAGGTCGAGCTGCTCGAACTGCTCGACCGGGCACCGCAGCTCACCACCGACGTGCTCTTCGCGCTCTTCGACGGCACCCCCTACGACGAGGTGCTCAAGCAGGTCACCGATCCGGTGCGTGCCGAGGATCCGGTCGACCCGGAGGACTTCGAGGCGGCCGTGGAACGCCCGGCCACCCAGGTGACCTCGGACGACGAGGCGCTCCAAGCGGTCATCGCCGAGGCCTTCGAGCGGTGGCAGATCTTCCTGCACCCGACCCAGCGCAAGCTGGTCGAGAAGCCGTACAAGGGCCCTGCCCGGGTCGGTGGCGGACCCGGCACCGGCAAGACGATCGTCGCGCTGCACCGGGTTGCGCACCTCGCCCGGCAGTTGCCGTCCGGCACGGACAAACCCATCCTGCTCACCACCTTCAACCGCAACCTCGCCGCCGACCTGCGGACCCGGCTGCTGGCCCTCGGTGGCCAGGAACTGGTGGCCCGCGTCGACATCGTCAACATCGACCGGCTGGCCAGCCGGGTGGTGACCGAGGCGAAGGCGGGCGGCAGCCGGCGAGTCGTCGACGACAATCAGGTCCCCGACCTGTGGAGCGATTTCCTGGTCGAGACCGGTGAGTCCGGCTGGGACGCGGAGTTCCTCGCCGCCGAGTGGAACCAGGTGATTCTGGGCCAGGTGCTCAACTCACGGAACGAGTATTTCAAGGCACGGCGCCCCAACCGGGGTCGCAGCCTGACCCGGGTCGAGCGGGACCAGATCTGGCAGCTGACGGAACGCTTCACCACCTGGCTCGAAGCGCGAGGCGTCTGGACCTGGCGACAGGTCGCCCAGCGAGCAGCGCGCCTTGAGATGGACCGGGCCGCCGCCGGCGATGAATCCTCCGGAGGCTTCCACCGGCCGCGCTACCGGCACGTGGTGGTCGATGAGGCGCAGGACCTCAGCGCCGCCCACTGGAAGATGCTGCGGGCGATGGTCGCCCCCGGGCCGGACGACATGTTCCTCACCGGCGACACCCACCAGCGCATCTATGACAACCATGTCACGCTGGGCAGCCTCGGCATCAACATCCGGGGCCGCTCGTCCAGACTCACCCTGAGCTACCGCACGACCCGGCAGATCCTGGCCGACGCCCTGCAGATCATGACCGGTGAGGTGTACGACGACCTGGACGGCGGCGAGGAGGACCTGGCCGGTTACCGCTCGCTGCTGAGGGGCGCCCGGCCGGTGTTCCGGGGCGCGCCGACGTGGTCGCAGGAGCGGGATCTGATCGCTGAGCAACTGCGGGCGTGGGACGATCCGACCGACGGCACGGTGGCGATCTGTGTACCGACACGGGAACTGGCGGCGGATGTGATCAGCCGGTTGGAGGCCGACGGACTGCCTGCCGTTGAGATCGGCCCCGACGGCCCGAAGCAGCCCGACGGCGTCCATGTCGGCACCATGCACCGGTTCAAGGGTCTCGAATACCAGCGCATGATCATCGCGGGGGTCAGCGACGGTCTCGTGCCCCGGCAAATGATCAATCGGTACCGGGACACCGATCCGAAGCGTTACCAGCGTGAGCGCCAGCGGGACAGGTCCCTCTTGTTCGTCGCCGCCACCCGCCCCCGAGACGAACTGGCGGTGTTCTGGCACGGCACGCCGAGCCCATTCCTCACCAGCCGACTCGTCCAGCGATAGCGACCCTTCGCACCGATCCGGTCGCAGTGATGGGCGGCTCGAACGTTTGGGAGGTGAGCGTGCAGGCAGGGGACCGCATCGGGGACCGGTACGAGTTGACCTACCCGATCGGGCGCGGCGGCATGGGCCAGGTCTGGGCCGGCTTCGACGAGCGACTCGACCGGCCGGTGGCGATCAAGTTCCTCCGGCAACTGGAGGTGCCGGAGGACGAGCGCGAGGTCGCGGTCAAGCGGTTCCGGCGCGAGGCGCGGGCCACCGCCCGTCTCGAGCACCATGGCGTACCCGCCGTCCACGATCTCGGTGAGCACGGCGACGACCTCTACCTCGTCATGCAGCTCATCCGGGGAATCGTCCTCGCCGACCACATCGCCGAGCAGGAGCAACTGTCCGTGGGTGAGGCGGCCGCCATCGGCGCGCAGATCTGCTCCGTGCTCGCCACCGCTCACGCCGCATCCCTCGTGCACCGCGACCTCAAGCCTCAGAACATCATGATCGCGGAATCGGGTGCGGTGAAGGTCTTGGACTTTGGCGTCGCTGCCCTGCTCGGCCCGCCCGAGGCTTCGCGACTCACCGCCACCGGCCGCACCGTCGGCACCCCGGCCTACATCGCCCCTGAGCAGGCGGCAGGCGGCCCGATCGGACCTGCCACCGACCTTTACGCCCTGGGTTGCATCCTCTTCGAGATGCTCGCCGGTAAGCCGCCGTACGAGGCGTCGAACGCCCCCGACATGCTGCGCCGACACCTGCACTCGCCGATCCCCGTCATCACCGAGTATCGGTCGGACGTGCCGGACGACCTGGCGCATCTAGTGTTCTGCCTACTCGCCAAGGAGCCCGCGGAGCGGCCGGCGTCGGCCCTCGAAGTCGAGCACCTCCTGACGCCCTTCGTCAGCGACAACGCTATGCCTCCAGTGATGCCAGCACTGCTCGGTCCTCGGCCCGCGTCCGACCCCGTGCCAGCTCAGCGAACGCCGCTGGAGCTGACCGAGTTGGGGGCGCAGGCGCACGAACTGGCCGAGCAGGAGCGGTTCGTGCAGGCGGCCGATGTGTTGGAGCGTCTCCTGTCCTCCCTGCCTCCTGATGCCGGTACGGTCACCCCAGACAAGGTCGCTTTACGGACGGATATCGCGAACCTGTACATGCTTGCCGGTTACTTCCGGTGTGCAGAAGCAGCGTTCAAGACACTGGCACATGATCTAGACCGGTCAGAGGACGAGCAGGGCCCTGGCCGAGGAGTGCCGCCGGCAGGCAGCCGCCTGCCGGCTGGAGATGGGGTTGACGGGAACCGAAGCAACGCCCCTTCGCCCTGGTTGAGACACGATCGCATAGACCCACCTCGTCGGCGTGAGCAGCCGTCCCGATGATGCGAGGGCCAGGGATCTCGAGTTGCCTTACGACGAGCGTATGAGTTCCAGCGTCTGGATTGCGATCTTTACTGATGCCGGCGGAAGCTGCGGGGCCTGCTCGTCACTCACCGGGTTCGGCGCAGTCAACCGGACCTCCACGATCACGTTGGCGTCCAGCACCTCAACCTTTGTATCCTCCTCGGAAACGTTTTGGTAGCGGACGGCATCCGCCACGATGTCGGAGCCGCCCTCGAAGGGTTGGGCCGTGCTAGCAGGGGCGCTCCGCTCGAACCCGGTGCGCGCCTCGTCCCTGCTGCCGAACGTCTGCACGCGCGCAGTCACGAACCCGCCCGCGTACCCGTCTCCGCCGAAGAATCCCTGGGCGCACCGGAAATCGGGGCCCCGGTCGAGATCCTTTGGCGGAATCGGCATCGCCTCGCGGAAGGCCGGGTTGGCGATCGTGTAGTCGATGCGGTCGCAGAGGTCGGTCGGCACGGTGTGGATCACGCTGGCCGGTACCGCAGGTGCCGGCTCATCGTTGCTGGCACAGCCGGTCAGCAGCAGGACGGATGCCATGGCGCTCATAGCTGCGACCAGCGCTGCTCGGGACGGCAAGATCATCACAGCGGGAGTGTGCCAGCACAGTCGGGCTGGTGGCAATGCGCGGCCGGCTGCTGGCTCGACCCGGTGAGTTCGAGATGACCGTCCGTACCAGGGGTCGTTCCGGGCGGAAGGCGCCCGCGCCGCTTCATGCCCTACGCCGGACCTCAATCGATGCCGATCGGCAGCGTTAACGGTGCGGAAACAATGCGTTGACCCACGGCCGCGCGGATCACGGCCCAGTCCGACACCGGCCCGGCATCGTGAGTTGTTGCTCGACGAGGGACTTGACGAATCCGAGAACTGACCCCTCGACGAGGTGGCATCGGGTAAGAACTGTCGAGCTGAACCGTTCGTGCTGTCACGCCGGCGAGGTCCCGTTTCCAGGAGGAGCCGCCGGTCGCCCGATTCGTTTGCGCTGTCAGGTTCACAGGGTCGGCGTGCCTTCGGCGGCAGCGGCCAGAACGCGGTGGATCAGGATTCCTCTCGGTGTCGGCCCGGTAGTGCCACGTCCAAAGGGTCGCGGAAGTGCTGGAGTCGAACCCCGAGGGCTCAGCGGCAGACCAGCACCGCGTTCGCCCTGTCCAGGACGATGCCCAGGACACGGCCCGCAGTGGCCAGATCCTCGGCCGGCAGGTCGCCCCACAGCCGCTCGGTGATCGGGCCGATCGCGGTGCGGATTCGCGTCCAGCGCGCCTGCCCTTCGTCGGTGACCTGGACGCGGCCGTCGCCGCCGTCGCGCAGGAGCCCTGCGGCGGTCAGCTCGGTGATGCGTTCGGCCACCGCCGCCGGGCTGAACTGGGTGGCAGCGCCGACTCGGTGGATGAGCTCGGCCCGTTCGGTGTCGTCGCCGCTGACCACGGTCAGCGTGAGGGTCACCCACTGGGCTTCGGTGATGCCGGTCCCGGCGAGCTGCCGATCCAGGATCGCGTTGAGCGCCTTTTCGGTCTGGCCGATGAGCGCGGCGCCGAAGGCAGGGGTCGGGGTCGTCACGATGACCTCCCAATCTGTTTTCTGCTCTAACGTTTATTCATCTAACGTTTCGGGTGAGAACGAATGTAGACCGTTAGTCCAACTAACGCAAGGAGTATGATCAGCGTCATGACCAGCAGAGCCGAAGCCGCGCACATGCCCGACCACGGCGGTATGCAGACGCCGGACCGGCTGCGCCGACGCGCCAGCCGCCTGCTGTCACAGCTGACCGCCCAGTCGGACCGGCTGGTGACCGGCGGGCTGGCCAAGGCCGACGCCCGCCGGTGGCACTACGCCGTGCTCGCCTCGTTGCAGGAGTACGGCCCGGCCAGCCAGGCGACGCTGAGCCGACGTACCGGCATCTACCGCAGCGACATGGTCGGCGTCCTCAATGAACTGGCGGAGCGCGGCTTCGTCGAACGGGCGCCGGATGCCGGTGACCGCCGCCGCAACGTCATCACGATCACCACCCAGGGCCGCCGGCAGCTGCGCCGCCTCGACAAGGTTCTGGACGACCTTCACGAAGAGCTGCTCGCCCCGCTGCTCCCCGCCGAACGCGACCAGTTCGTGGAACTACTCACCCGCCTACTGGACCACCACTCGCGGCAGATGCCCCAGCCGCCGGCCCCCTGACCCGGCACCACGCCGGTGGCCCGCCTGCGCATGCCCGAGCTGGTACGGCAGCGAGTTCAGGAAGGTGGGCGTGGAGTGGCCTGGCCACCGGCGAGCCGGCTGATACCTCGTGTGGGGCCTGTCTAGTTGAACCGTTGGTGCTGTCACTCGTGAAGCCCTCACGCCGACGATGAGCCGCCGGTCGCCCGATTCGTTTGCGCTGTCAGGTCGAGAGGAACAGCGTGCCTTCGGCGGCAGCACGACACAGCCGAGCATCGGTCCTTCGACCTGCTCGCAGCGCCAGCAACAGCGCTGCGAGCGGGTCGAGTACGGTCAGCGAGGCGAAGTACCACATCAGCCAGACGGGCATTGGCGGGTTTGGACCACCCGGACGGACCCCGTGCCGTCGGGGGTGCCGGCGAATGCCGTCAGACCCGCTGGATGATCTTTGCGTTCGGGGATCCGGTCACGCAGGAGGACGTGTTGGTGGTGCCGACGACCACGAACTGCGGCGGGTACGGCGAGATCGCGCAGATCACGGTGGTGCCGGAAGTGTTGGCCCGCTGGATGTACCAGGTGTTGGGGGAGTTACCCGGGCACGACAGCGAATAGCCCTGCGCGGTGATCACGAAGTGCGGGCGCAGGTCGGAGACCGAGCAGACCGTCATGCCCCCCGTGGCGCCCACTGCCGGGTACGCGATGGTCCAGGTGTTGGGGTAGCTGCCGGGGCACGAGGCCGAGGTGCCCTCGGCAGTGATCACCCAACCCTCCGGCCGGGGAGAAACCTTGCAGATCGAGATGGCGGTGTTGGTCGGTGCCTGGCGGATGCTCCAGGTGTTGGGGAAGTTGCCCGGGCATTCGGCCGAGCTGCCTTCGGCGATGATCACGTAGCGGTCCGGCACCGCCGTCACCCCCTTGCACATCGCGGTGCCGTTCGGGTCCGGCAGGGTGATCGTCCAGGTGTTGGGGTAGTTGCCCGGGCACGAGGGGGATACCCCTTCGGCCGTCACGACGTAGCCGGCCGGGATCGGCTGCGACTTGCAGATCGACGTGGTGCTCGCCGCCGCCGGTGCCGGCATCATGAGCTGGACACTCGCGCCGATCAGCACCGATATCGCGGCCAGCACCCCGAGTCGCCGGATCGCCTCGCGCATCGACAAACCCCCAATGTCCGTATCAACCCGGTACGCCACCGCCTGGTGACCATTGTGGACAGTTTACCTCGCTGCCCTGACATCACCGGGCGGGCCGCCGACGAAGGCGACCCGCCCGGTGATGTCACTGGTCAGGCGGACTGGATGAGCTTCGCGTTCGGGTAGGAGCCCACGCAGGCGGTCGTGTGGGTGGTGCCGACCATCACGTAGTACTGCGGCACCGGGGACACCGCGCAGGCCACGGTGGTGCCGGTGCTGAACGGCCGCTGGACGGTCCAGGTGTTCGGGGAGCTACCCGGGCACGACAGCGAATACCCCTGCGCGGTGATCACGTGGAAGCTGCGCAGAGTGGACACCGTGCAGACCGTGATGCTGGCCCCCGTGGCCCCCTCGATGGTCCAGGTGTTGGGGAAAGTGCCGGGGCACAGGGCCGACGTGCCCTGCGCGGTGATCACATAGGCTGGCGGTATCGGGGAGATCTTGCAGACGGCGATGGGGGCGTTCACCGGTGCCTGCTTGATCTCCCAGACGTTGGGGTAGCTGCCCGGGCACAACGGCGAGTTGTTCTCGGCCACGATGACCCACCGGCCCGACGACGGAATCGGCGACGCGAACCGGCACATCGCGGTGCCGTTCTTGTCCGGCAGGGTGATCGTCCAGGTGTTGGGAAAGTTGCCCGAGCACGAGAGCGACGACCCTTCGGCCACCGCGACGTAGCCGGCCGGAATCGGCTGCGACTTGCAGATCGAGGTGGTGCTCGCTGCCGCCGGTGATGGCATCATGACCTGGATGCCCGCGCCGAACAGCACCGATATCGCTGCCAGCACTCCGAATCGCCGAATCGCATCGCGCATCGGCACACCTCCACTGTCGGTAACCACGTTTCGTCACCACACTGTGACCACTGTGGACAGACTGCCTTCTTGATCCACACGACGTCAAGCGCGGTCCGGACAGCCGGCTGAGCTTTGCATTCGGGTAGCCGCCCACGCAGGCGGTTGTGTGGGTGGTGCCGACGACCACATGGTTCAGCGGGCGTCTCAGCTCGACGACCACGTGCTCGTCGAGTTTTTCGTCGGTGTGGCTACGTCCTGTCCAGACCCCGTCCACCCGAGACGTGCTGGGCCTATCCCCGCGACTGAAATTTCGCAATCCAGCCTGTGGTAACAGATTCGGCCAGTGAGCGGGAACGACAACGGAGGGGTTGGACAGCAGAATCAGGTCAACTTTTTCGTCGGTACTCTCGAGGAGGAATTGTGAACGGCACCAGGAAAGCCGCCGTCGTGCTCGCCGCGCTGTTTGCCCTGGTCGGCGGGAGCCTTGCTGTTCCACAGCCGGCGTTTGCCTCGACGTGCTCGGCGTGGGCTGAGCAGTGGCATTTCTACGAGAGGCTGGCGCAGGACCCGGCACTGCGGTCGTGGGCCCTCGCGCAGCTGGAGATCATACGGCCGATCATGGTGGCGCAGAACTGTCTGGTTCCTCCCCTGCCCTTCGAGTTCGGTGGGCTGAACTAACTCGAAGGGAAGCCGCGCCAGCGGCGGCGACGTCTGGCTGGGTGTGGGTTTGAAACCCACGCTCTAGCCGGCCCAGATGCGCAGGCAGGCGGCCATGATCCGGAAGGGAAGGCCGCGCGCCTCGGTCTGGTCGACGGTGCCGGCCAGGTGCAGGTCGAGTTCGGGGCAGGTGAACAGCCAGGTGCCCGTCGATCCCGAGTGCCCCACAAGGGTCACCGGCCCGCGTAGCGGCGACATCAGCCGGTTGACGGTGAAGATCATGGTGCCGAGCCCGTAGCGGAGGACCGGGGCGTTACGCAACCGGTTGCGTCGCTCGGTCAGCAGATACCGTGTGTTCCTGTCACCGAAGGGCTCGCCGGCCAGGAGCGCCCGCTCGAAGGTGAGGAGATCGCTCGTGGTGCTGTAGAGGTCGTTGCTCGATGCGATGACTCCGCCCACGTCCACCCGACGCCGCCCGGCGTACAGGGGCAGGGGAGCGGGCAGACCCGGCTCGGCGGGCTCGGCGGCGGGATGCCAGGTGCGGTTGAGGCCGAGCGGGCCGGTGAGGCGTTCGGCGAGGAGATCGGGAAAGCCGCACGAGGTGACGCTCTCCAGGATCCGGATCAGCAATTGGAAGCCGGTGTCGGAGTAGCGGGCCCGCTGCGTCGCGGCGGCGAGGTCCTGCGGGCTGAAGTGGGGGCCCTGCTGCTCGCGGGTGATGCCGATGACGTCGTCGAATGTCCAGGACGTGTCGTGCCCGGCGCGCAACTGCCGGTAGAGGCTGGGTGCGCCGCGACGTCGTTCGAAGAAGTCCGGCAGCCCTGAGGTGTGGCTGGCCAGGTGACGTACGGTGATCTGTGGCGTCTGATCCACCCCGCGCCGCACGTGCAGTCCGGTGGTGACGGACGCGGGCAGGTAGGTGGTGATCGGGGCGTCGAGGTCGAGTTCGCCGCGCTCGTGGGCCTGCAGGACCAGCGTGATGATGAACCGCTTCGTGATCGAGGCGATGAAGAAGGGCGTTTCGGGGCGCACCTCCGGCTCGTCGGCGCCCTCCGGCCCGGACCCACCCGACCAGTGGCGCTGCCCGTCGGTGCTGGACAGGGCGAGGCTGACGTGGTGCAGACCGGGTCGGGAGGCCAACCTGCGCGCCAGGCCGGTAAGGCCGGCGTCGACCGCGCCGGTCATGCGGTTGCCGGCTGCCGTGAACGTACGCCGCTGAGAACCTGCTCGCATAGCAACATGCCTACTAGACATGTCTAAGAGAATCAACCGGGTAGGATCCCGGGTGTGGCACACGTGATCCTGGGCCTGCTGCTCCTCGCCCCGCAGAGCCTCTACGGCCTGATCAAGAGCTTCGAAGCGGGTGTCGCGCTCTTCTACAGCGCCAGCTCCGGCAGCATCAAGCGGGCGCTCGACACGCTGCTCGGCAAGGGGCTCATCGAGGTCGCCAGCACCGAACCGGGCGGACGCGGCAAGAAGGTCTATCGCGCGACCGAGGCCGGACGGCGGGAGTTCCACCGATGGATGGCCGGTGAACTCAGCGGAGCGGACCTGGAGACAGCGGCGCTTCCCCGACTGTTCTTCCTCGGTCTGCTCGACCCGGCGGAACGCGCACCGGTGCTGCGACGCATGCGGGAACGGGCCGCAGCCGACCTGTCCAACCTGACCGCCCTCAAGAAGCAGCTCGACGCGATGGAGGTGCCTGCGGAGTTCCGCGATGTGGCGGCGTACCAGCGCGCGACGCTGGACTACGGCATCGCCTCGGGACGCCACGCCCTCACCTGGTTCAGCGATCTCGCCGATCGCGGCGGACCACCGGACGGGTGCGCGGCCCCACGATCAGGTCGTGGTGGTGAATCAGCAGCGGGCCACGAAGCTGGAATCGTAGACCCAGGTGAGGGTGACGATCGAGAGTCGTTCCCGGTGCCAGTAGCGGAACGTCAGGTTCGCGATGAACGATGATTCTCGGGAGGCGCGTTGCCCGACGTACCGTTCGGTGCTCGCCGACGTCGGCGGACTGTAGTCGCCGCTGCTGGTGCAGGATGGTGTGCCGAAGGCGCTGCTCGTCGGGATCGTGGCGCTGGAGAGCAGGGTGACGCCGGAGCATCGGGCCACGTAGCTGTTTCGGTACAGCAGCGTCGAGCCGTGTAACTCCTGCACCATCCAGTACCGGTAGGTGACGCCGCCATTGGTCCGGTTGCCGATGTGCGACCAGGTCAGGGCGAGCGGGTTGCTGATGCCGGGTGGCTGACTGAAACCTACGGTGGCGCAGAGGGGTTCAGCGGACAGCGGGGTGACGGTCCGCGCTTTCGCGGGGCTGATCAGTGCCGTGGCGGCGACCAGGCCGACGACCAGGCCGAGCACCAGCAGCAGCGCCGATGGCCGGCGAGGGCGAGACGTGATCGGGACGTGGTCGACGGACATGGGGTCACCTTCCCTGTGCTACGGATGGCATGACCGAGGTGCCGCAACACCGAAAACATATAGAGATGTATCCATGTCTCGGGTGGCTCTGACGGCGATCCGACAGAAGCGTCCCCGGCGAGTGCCATCAGCAGCCAGAGCGGTTGATACCGGCAGTGCGCCCGGGTCGCGTGGCCCGGGCGCTGTCTACCGATTTGCGGTCAGTTGTCGGCCCAGTAGGTGCCGGAAGCAGCCAGGGCCCGGTCCAGCGGCTGGAAGAAGAGCGTGCAGACACCGCTGCGGCTGGCGGCCACCGACATCCCGAGCGCCCTGACGACGCCGGGAGCAGGGGTTACGAAGTTGTAGACCGGACCGCCGCTGTCACCGCTGTCGCCACAGAGATCGGTCGAGATCAGGTGCTTGACGACCCGCTTGGGGCTGCCGTAATTCACCGACACGTCGTGCTGTAGCACTTCACCGCACGTCGTCTTGGTGCTACGCCCGGACTTGCAGATGTGCGAGCCAGGCCCCGGAACGCGGCCCATCCCCTTGATCTGCACCGTCGACGGGCCGTACCGATTGACCCATGGTTCGGGGTGCTGACGGGAATTGTAGTCGTAGCGGATGATGCCCCAGTCGCCGCTTGCGTCGAAGCGCCAGTCACCGCTGGTGCCCATCAACACGCCATTGTGTATCCACGTCTTGCCTTGGGCGTTCCCAATGCAGTGCCCGGCGGTGAGCAGAACCCATTTGCCGTCAAAGGTCTTGACGCGGAACCCGTGCGAGCACTTGATGCCGTTGCTGGCCTGTACCTCGTCGGCACTGTTGATTTCCCGGCCGATCGCGGCCGGGCCCGCGGGTACCTCCGACAGGCGGACCCCGTCGCCCAGGGCGCGTACGGCGGCAAGGAACTCCGGACTCGAACCGCCGGCCTCCACCTCGACCTTGACGACGTTGGCCTGGCTGTCCACGTACCAGGAGCCGGCCCCGGCCTCGTGCCGCGCGGCGATCGCGTCGACCTTGTCCTGCACCGCCTTCAGATCTGCGGCGGAGCGCGTGACGACCTTCTCCCGCACCGTCGCGCCGGCGGCCTGTTCCGGTGCGTCACCAGGGCGGGTGACCGCGACCACGACCGTGTTGTTGGCGTGATCGATCCAGCCGCCGGCGAATGTGGACGGGTCGGTCTCGGCGACCGCGGCCTCGTACGCGGCGGTCAGCGTCTCTTGCCGAGTGACGGTCTCCGCCGCCACGAACTCCGGCGGCGGACCGTCCGGTGATGCGGCGAGTGACACGGCCGCGTCGCTCGCGACAGCGGACGGGGCGACGGCGAACGTCCCGACGAGCATCAGTGCGCTGACACCACCGACGAACAACCTTCTTTGTGACTTCACGTACGGTCTCCTTCTCCTCTTCCTGACCTTTGCGCTGATCCCACTGTGCGAATCGAAACCCTCAATCCCTGCGGCACGCGTGCGGTGAAATTTCGTCCAATCCAGGACGTGTTTGCTGGCAGGTGAATGACGCGGGAATTGACCGCACCGGATGTGGCGCCGTACCGATGTGAAGAGCCTAAAAAGGTTCACGGTTACCGGCTATGCAGCCTGCTGTACCAAGGCTCGGCAGGAGGCGGTACGGCGCTGTGGCGGCCAGGGTCGTGCCGTGGCCCGGCTCCAGGATCGGCACCTGCCCGCAGGGGTCGGTGGGCCTCGCATGCAAGGAGCGGTGATTGGCGACCATCGATGAAACCTGAACCTTCGCCTTACGCGTCGCCGTGGCGCTGTTCTATGGTCGAGACATGGTCTCGCGTCGATCGATTCTCCGAACGGTGCCACTCGCCACCGCCGCCCTGACCGCCGCCCCAGCTCATCCCCATTGGCTCAGCGGATCGTCCACGTCGACGGTTCCGGCACGCGTAGCCCCCGACCCGGCCACGATGCAGGCCGCCGCGAGCGCGGTGTGCGGCTTCACCGCCGACCTCTACCACACGTTGGCGTCCACCCATGCCGGTGGCAACGTGGTGTGCGCGCCCTACTCGGTCCAGTTGGCGCTCGCGATGGCCCGGGCCGGCGCCGGATCGACCACCGCCGACGAGATGGACGCCGTGCTGCACGCGCCGCATCCGCGGCCCGGCACTCTCGACAGCGGCCTCAACACCGTCGACCAGTCGCTCGCCGGCCGGTTCCAGGACGGCGACGGAGTCAGGCAGCCCCGGGTGACCACGGCCAACGCCGTGTGGACCCGGCTCGACCTGGTGCTGCGATCCGGGTTCCAGGACACTCTGGCCGGCTACTACGGTGCCGTCCCGCACCCGGTCGACTTCCGGGGCGCGCCGGAGGCGGCCCGCCAGGAGATCAACACCTGGGTGTCCGATCGCACCAACGCGAAGATCCCGGAGCTGCTGGCGTCCGGCACCGTGAGCGCCGACACCAGTCTGATGCTGACCAACACGGCCTACCTCAAGGCGGCCTGGTACTACCCGTTCAATGCCAGGGCCACGGCAGAGGAACCGTTCACCCGGGACGACGGCACCGTCGTCCAGGTGCCGATGATGCGCGGTCCGTTCGACCCGATGGGCCACCTCCTGGGCGACGGTTGGCGGGCTGTCGACGTGCCGCTCGCGGGCAACGGGTTGGCCATGGCCATCGTCATGCCGACCCGCGACGATCTCGCCACGGTCGAGGCCCACGTCGACGGGGCGTGGCTGAGCGCCCTGTTCGCCGGCTTCCGGTACACCGACATCCAACTGCGGATGCCCCGGTGGACGTTCCGCCTGCCGGCCCAGTTGGGCGCCGCGCTCAGTGGCCTCGGCATGACCACGGCCTTCAGCCCGTACGCCGACTTCACCGGGATGAGCACCACCGATCCTGATCTCTGCATCGACGACGTGGTGCATGAGACCTTCATCGGGGTGGACGAGAAGGGTGTCGAGGCGGCGGCCGCGTCGGCGGTCATCATCCGGCCGCCGTCGATCCCGGTGGGACCGCAGTTCTTCGTGAACCGGCCGTTCCTGTACATCATCCACGACCAGGTCACTGGCGTGCCGCTCTTCCTCGGCCGGGTGCACGACCCGCTGGTCACCGCCTGACGCGATCAGTAGCCGACGGCGACATGGCGTTCCGCGTCAGGCCGCTGCACCGGCGGCGATGTCGCGTACGGGTGCGGCTGACCCCGGCCGGCGAGGCGTTCCTTCCGGCGGCCCGTCAATGCCTGGACGCGGCTGAGCGGGCCGCCGTCGCGGTCATCCTGGCCCCGCAGGTCCGGGTCGCGGTCGCCGCACCGGGTGCGGTGATCGCCGAGGCCATCGTCCCTGGTCAAAGTGCCGCGATCATCCTGGGCAGCGGCGGGGACTGCTGTAAACCAGACGGCGGAGCCAACCTCAGCGCCGGCACCTTCTACGAGGGCGCCATGGTCGCCGGCTATCCCTCCGACGCCACCGAGAACGCCGTGCACGCCAGCATCGTCGCCGCCGGCTATCGCTGACGGCGGTCCGCGTCGATCACCGGTCACACCGGCCGGTGATCGACGCGCGGGCGTCACCGCCGTTGCGACGGTCCGACCGGTACGCCGGACGATGTCGATCCGAACTCCGACAACCCGGTGTCGGCGAAAGGGGCGGCACCTGCGAAAAGTGCCGGCCGACGGGCACGTCACCGACCTTGGTGATCGACTTTGTCCAATAGCATGACGCCCATGGTCATATTCTGGCGGCTGGGGCGCCGACCTGGTTGTCGGCGCGGGCCGAGTGCGTACCATCGGCCGGTCGAGGCAGCCGGGCGATGACCCAGCCGACCCCCGTTGCGACCCGTCCCGCCGCGTGGTGGTTGCGGGTCGTCTTCGGGGTGATCGGACTGGTCGCCTCGGTGCTCGGCTACGTCGGCCTGGAACGGCTGGCGCAGGTCCGGCCCGACACCATCGGTGACCGTTACGACATCATCTACTACGACCTGCAACTGTTCTTCCTCAGCGCCGAGCTCTTCGAGGAACCCGGCCCCTATCCGTGGCAGCTGCAGGTGGCCCGGTTCGTCGCTCCACTGTTCACCCTGCTGGCGGTGGCCGAGGCCGGTCGCCTGCTGCTGGCCGCGGAGATCCGCCGACGGCGTGCCCGGCGGGCCAGCGGCCACGCCGTCGTCTGTGGTGACTCGCAGTTCGCGCACATGCTGGCCGACCGGCTGCACGCCGACGGAAACCGGGTGGTCGTCGTACGCTCCGAGCCCTTCGGGCCGCTGGAGTACCGCCGACGCCGCTACCTCGGCGTGGTCGGCGACCCGACCAACGAGGAGGTGCTGCGCGGCGCCGGCCTGCCCCGGGCACACACCGTCTACGCCTGCACCGACGACGACGACCGCAACCACGCGATCGCCAACACCGCCAACCGGCTGATCCAGGACCGGCGGCACCCGCCCCGGGTCTACGTGCAGGTCCACGACCCGGAGATGTGCCTGTCGTTGCAGGCCCGACGGCTCGGCGCCGCCGGGTCCAGCCGGCTGCGGTTGGACTACTTCCACGTCGACGACATCGCCGCCCGGGCGCTGCACCGGCACCATCCGCTACCGGCTGCCATGGACCGGCCGATGGCGGTCCTCATCGCCGGTGACGGCAGCTTCCGTCGAGCCCTGCTGGTGGAGACCGCCCGGCACTGGCGGGCCCACCAGGTCGATCAGGGCGGATCCGACCGCCGGCTGCGGGTGGACCTGGTGGCACCGGACGCCCGCGCCGAACTCGCCCTGGCCACCGCCCGTTACCCGTTCCTGAACGACGTCTTCCGGCTGGCCGGGTACGACCGGACCATCGACGGCCTGGTCGGGCTGGACCAGTTCGCCGCCGGAAACTACGACCGTATCTACATCTGCGCCACCGACGAGATCAGCGGTCTGCGCTTCGCGCTGGACACCCCCGCGCTGTGGCGTGGGGCGCGCAGCATCGTCTTCGTGCCGGTCTACCGGCAGGCCGCGCTCGCCGCCGCGTTCCACGGCGACGCCCGCCACGACCTGCTCGACGAGGTGCACGGCAAGCTGCGGCTGTATCCGGTGCTGACCCAGGCCTGCGACGCCCGGCTGATCGCCGAGGATCTCACCGAGCGGCTCGCCCAGCAGATCCACCTCCGGTACCTGCACGCCCAGCAACGGGCCGGGGTACGCCTCGGTGACGCGCCCGCCATGGTGCCCTGGTCCCGGCTGCCGGAGTCGCTGCGCCGCGCCAACCGCAGCCACGTCCAGGACATCGCCGCCAAGCTGCTGAACCTGGGCTGCGTGGTGGCGCCCCGGCACGGTGGTGCCGGTGACGCCTCGGCTGCCGGTCGGGCCATCGACGATCGGGTCGAGCAGCTGGCCCGGCTCGAACACGAACGGTGGTGCCGGGAACGGCGCTCCGAAGGCTGGACGTACGGCGAGCCGCGCGACGACGCACGGCAGCGACACCACCTGCTGCGGCCGTGGGACGAGTTGCCCGCAGCCGTGCAGGAACAGAACCGGGAGGAGATCCGGGCACTGCCCCATGTGCTCTCCGACAGCGGGTTCGAGCTGATCCGGCTGAGTCCCACGGTGCCGGCCCAGCGGGAAGGAGCCGCCGGTGCCGTCTGAACGGGTGCCGGTCCGCGTCGGGATCACCGGGCACATCAACCTGACCTCGGCCACCGAGCTGCTGGTGGCCGAGGCGATCCGGGTCGAACTGCTCCGGATCAGCGACCAGCCGGTGCACGGTGTCACCTGCCTGGCGGCCGGCACCGACCAGATCTTCGCCCGCGTGCTGGTGGACTGCGGCGGCACGTACGAGGTGATCCTGCCCGCCCCCGACTACCGGGACACGATCGCCGCTGCGCGCCGGGCCGCGTTCGACGAGCTGCTCGACCGGGCGACCGAGGTGATCCACACCGGCCACCGGACGTCCGGCACGGCAGCCTACGTGGCCGCCAACCGCCAACTGCTGCTGCGGGTGCAGCGGCTACTGGCGGTCTGGGACGGTGCACCGGGCTGCCATGACGCGTCAACCGACCGGATGGTCGGCTGGGCCCGCGAGCGAGGCATCCCCACCACCGTCATCTGGCCCGCCGACGCGCGACGAACCCGCGAGGCCTGAGGCCCCGCAGCGGATGCCGGCAACCGCCAGATCGCGCGGGCGAAGCCGGGCGCGACCGACGACTCATTCGGCCACCGAGAGCCAGAAGACACCATGACCGGCGACGCCAAGGTCGTACTCGCCCGAATCCGGCACGCGCGGGAACTCGGCGCCGCCCATCAGTTCGCGTGGCCGACGGCCGACGTGCGAGGTCAAGGCCAGGGTCGTGGTCTGCGGGTACCGCGAGAAGTTGAACAGGCAGAGCACCTCGTCGCCGGGTTCGCCGCGCAGGAACGCCAGGACTGCCGGATTGGTGGAGCGGACGATCCGGCAGCCGGGCCGGGAGAAAGCCGGCCAGGCGTGTCGGGTCTCGATCAGCTTCTCGAGCACGTGCAGCAGGGATGAACGCGAGCGGAGCTGGTTCTCCACGTTCACCGCCATGTAGCCGTAGATCGACTCGTGGATCGGTGGCGCCGGCAGGTTCTCCGGCTGGGCCACCGAGAAGCCACCATTGCGGTCCGGCGCCCACTGCATCGGCGTGTTGAACGCCAGGTGGCCGGGCAACGCCAGGTTCTCGCCCATGCCGATCTCGTCGCCGTAGTACAGCACCGGGACACCGGGCATCGACAGCAACAGCGCGAAGGCGAGTTCCAACTGCCCGCGGTCGTCGTTGAGCAGGGTCGCCGTGCGGCGCCGGATACCCGTCGCACCCCGCATCCGGGCCAGTGGGGCGTACGCGTGCAGCAGATCGTCGCGTTCCCGCTCGTGCAGCAGACCCAGCGGCATCTCGTCGCCGTTGCGCAGGAACACCGCCCAGTGGCGGTCGGCCGGCTGGTCGCCCATCTGCGCCAGCACCCGGGACACCGGCCGGTGCGCCTCCCGCCGCATGGCCAGCAGCAGGCTCGGCATCAGCGAGGCGTACATCACCAGGTGGCACTCCGGGTGCTCCACGGTGCCGAAGTAGGCGCCGGCTCCCTCCGGCCAGTCCTCGCTCCAGGCGATCAGGATCCGGTCCGGGTAGGTGGCGTCCAACCAGGACCGCAGCTCGCGCAGGTAGGTGTGGGTCTCGTCGAGCCCCTTGCTGGAGGTGCCGCTGCGCTCGAACAGGTACGGGACGGTGAGCAGGCGCAGCCCGTCGACGCCCTGGCGCAGCCAGAAATCCATCACGTCGCGCATCGCCGCGCGCACCTCGGGCGAATCGTAGTTCAGGTCCGGCTCTGATCGGCTGTAGCGGTGCCAGTAGTACTGGCGGCGTCGGTTGTCGTAGGTCCATCCCGCGCCGTGGCTGTCGAGCGGGTCGTCGGCCTCGGCGTAGTCGTCGCCGCTGTCACTCCACACGTAGAAGTTCCCGTACGGTCCAGCCGGGTCGTCGCGGGCCGCCTGAAACCACGGATGCTGGTCACTGGTGTGGTTCAGGACCAGATCCAGCACCACCCGCAATCCCTGCCGGTGGGCGAGGCTGAGCAGCTCCAGCAGGTGCGACGGCGCGCCGAGACCCTCGTCGATCGCCTCGAAGTCGGCGGCCGCCCGACCGTCACCCGGCGTCGGCGCCGCCATGATCGGATTGAGCAGCAGGCAGTCGACGCCGAGCCGGCGTAGGTAGTCCAGCTTCTCGGTGACGCCCCGCAGGTCACCGTGACCGTCGCCGTCAGAGTCGTAGAAGAACCGGACGTTGACCTCGTAGAAGATGCTGCCGGCCGCCCAGCCTGGCTCACCCGGCGGCTCCGGCGGCCCGGGATCCTCCGTCACCTCGGCCCGGGTGAGCCGGAGCCGACCCGACAGGGCCTGGCGGGCCCGCTCGGCCACCCGCTCCGCCGGGTCCCGTGCCAGGGTCTCCAGCGTCTCGAAGGCGGCAACCAGCTGTTCCCGGCTGCGCTGGTGGCCGTACGCCCAGTTGCTCAGCTCGTCCACGGCCAGCACCCGCGCCGCCACGAGCCGGCTGCGGGTGAGCGCCAGCAGCTCCGCCGGGATCAACTCGGGCCGGCGTGGCGCGTTGCTGAGGATGAGATCCCCGACGCCGGCGGCGCGCATCTGGGGCGTCTGCCGTCGTTCCCGGTCGACCATTCGCACGGCCGCGTACTCGAACGCCTCCCGGACGCTGATGATCCCGTTGCCGTCCCGGTCGGCGTCCCCGGTGCGCAGTCCTTCCAGGAACGGACCGGAGAACGCCGACGGCAGCGCGTGCTGCTTGTGGCCGTCGCCCTCGTGCGCCAACTCGGTGGCCCCGGCGGACACCACGACGATGCGACTGCGGTCGCCGCGCTGCTTGAGGTCGCCGAAGGCGCCCGCGTGGCAGCAGTCCAGGATCAGCACCAGCTCGCCGGCCCGGCATTCGTCGATCCAGTGCCGAAGCTCGTCGGTCGGCAGCGAGGTCGGTGGAAGCCGCTCGGGGTCGGTGTCGGTCGCGGTGAGGTAGAGCCGGTGGTCGTGATGCAGCCGTCCGTGGCCGGAGTAGTAGACGAGCAGGAAATCGTGCGGATCGGCGCTGGTCAGGAAGTCGTAGAGGACGATCTGGAGCCGGTACGAGTCGGCGTCCGACAGATCGCGTACGTCGTCGAAGGCGCCGAGCGTCGGATCTCGCAGCAGCCGGGACCAGTCCTTCAGGTCACTGGCGGGGGAGTCGAGTGTGGGCAGCGCCTCGTTGGCGTAGCTGCCCACCCCGATCAGCAGCGCCCGCTTCACCGGAGCGCCTGTGGATCAGTCACCGTCGACCTTCTCGGCCACTGACGCCGTACCCTGCCGGGGCGCCGAAACCGACTTGATCAGCTCGGCCAGGGTCTTCTCCGACACGTCCCGTACGTCGATCTCGGTGCCATCGGGGAGGGTCATCCGCAGCCGTTTGCCCTTGTTGCGCTCCTGGTAGCGCTTGATGACCTCGGCCAGGTGCCGGATGTCCGCCGCCGCCCGCTTGACGGTCGGCACGGTGAACACGGCGAGGGCAAGTACGCCGAAGACGTAGCTCACCGTGTCGCGGGTACCCGCCGCGGCCGGCGTGGTCAGCTCGCTCGCCTCGACGCCCGGGAGCTGGTTGAGGTGCTCCTTCAGATGGCGCGCCTGCTCGACCAGCTCCTCGTGGCTGGCCGACTCGTCCGACACGACCTGCAAGATCAATTCATCGATCATGATCCCATCGTGGTCGGTGTCACTACAGCGTGCAAGGGCTGCCACGACGGATTGCGAGTGCGGGCCGCGGGTGACGGATATCCGACCGAAACCGGGCGAGGCCGACCAGCGCCGGGTGCTGTCCGTTTCGCTGATCCCAGTTCGTCATACCCAGGGAGTAGACCGACCAGGGGCGGTGCGGCGGACATCGGACCGCCGCCGCCCGGATGACGAGAGGAAGCGCAGATGAGTGGTGTACGCGTACTGGTGGGGACGCGCAAGGGTGCGTTCATCCTGACCTCGGACGGCAGACGCGACAGCTGGACGGTCGACGGGCCACACTTCGGGGGCTGGGAGATCTACCACCTCACCGGGTCGCCGGCCGACCCGGACCGGCTCTACACCTCCCAGTCCGGCGGCTGGTTCGGGCAGCTGATCCAGCGTTCGGACGACGGCGGCCGGACCTGGGACACGGTCGACAACGACTTCGCCTACGTCGGCGACGTCGGCGACCACCTCTGGTACGACGGCACCCCGCGTCCGTGGGAGTTCAAGCGCATCTGGCACCTCGAACCGTCCCGCGACGACCCGGACACCGTCTACGCGGGCGCGGAGGACGCGGCGCTCTACGTGTCCACCGACGGCGGCGGCAAGTGGACCGAGCTGACCGGCCTGCGTACCCACCCGAGTGGGCCGTCCTGGCAACCCGGCGCGGGTGGCCTGTGCCTGCACACGATCATCCTGGACCCGGTACACAAAGGTCGGATCTACACCGCCATCTCGGCGGCCGGCGCGTTCCGCAGCGACGACGGCGGCACCAGTTGGCTGCCGATCAACAAGGGGCTGCGGTCGGGGGAGATCCCCGACCAGGACAGCGAGGTCGGCCACTGCGTGCACCACATCACCCAGCACCCGTCCCGGCCCGACACGCTGTACATGCAGAAGCACTGGGACGTGATGCGCAGTGACGACGCCGGCGCGAACTGGCGCGAAGTCAGCGGCAACCTGCCCTCGGACTTCGGCTTCCCGATCGCGGTGCACGCGCACGAGCCGGAAACCATCTACGTGGTGCCGATCAAGAGCGACTCCGAGCACTACCCGCCGGAGGGTCGGCTGCGCGTCTACCGCAGCCGTACCGGCGGCGACGAGTGGGAGCCGTTGACCGTCGGGCTACCGCAGTCGGACTGCTACGTGAACATCCTGCGCGACGCGATGGCCGTTGACACGCTCGACCCCTGCGGCATCTACTTCGGCACCACCGGTGGCCAGGTCTACCGCTCCGCAGACGGCGGCGACAGTTGGGCACCGATCGTCCGGGACCTGCCGCCCGTGCTCTCCGTGGAAGTTCAGGTGCTGCCGTGATCCGGGTCGTCCTCCCGGCTCACCTGAAGACCCTCGCCGGAGTCACCGGCGAGGTGCGTGTCGAGGTGGCCGGCCCCGGGCCGGCCACCCAGCGCCTGGTGCTCGACGCCATCGAGGCGCGATACCCGATGCTGCTCGGCACCATCCGTGACCGGCACAGCGGTAAGCGCCGCGCCTTTGTCCGCTTCTACGCCTGCGAGGAGGATCTGTCCAACTGCTCACCTGACACGCCCCTGCCCGAGCGGGTGGTCACCGGCGAGGAGCCGCTCATCGTGCTCGGTGCGATGGCCGGAGGCTGACCGGAGCACGCGAGTCGCGGTGGCCGCCGACCCAGCAGTTCACAGGCCACGGGCGAACAGCGCCAGGCGGACCCGGTTGGGGCTGCCCGTCTTGGTCATCAGGCTGGTGACATGGGATTTGACCGTGGTGAGGCCGATGTGCAGCCGTGCCGCGATCTCGCCGTTGGACAGCCCGTCGGCGACCAGGTCCAACACCTGCTGTTCCCGGGCGGTCAGCCCGGCGACCGTCGGCGGCGTACCGGTGCGGGCGTGCACCGCGCGCTGCACCAGTCGGCGCAGCACCTCCTGGCTGAACGGGCTGTCGCCCGTCGCGGCCCGGCGCACCCCGTCGAGCAGATCGGTCGGCGGTGCGTCCTTGAGCAGGAAGCCGCAGGCGCCGGCGGCCAACGCCGGGTAGAGGTGGTCGTCGTCGCCGAACGTGGTGAGCACCAGGACGCGGGCAGCGGGGCGGTCGGCGAGAATCCGACTGGTCGCGGAGATGCCGTCGACGCCCGGCATGCGCAGGTCCATCACCACGACGTCGGGCACCAGCCGGGCGGCGAGGGTGATCGCGTCACGCCCGTTGTCGGCCTCGCCGATGACCTCGATGTCGGGCTGGGCGTCGCAGAGCATGCGCAGGCCGGCCCGGATGAGGTGCTGGTCGTCGACCAGCAGGACGCGGATCATGCGCTCTCCTTGGCCGGCGGCCCGGTGCGGGTCTGGTCCATCCCGCCCGGTGGTGCGGCGTTCGGCGTCGCGGCGGATGCATCCGGCGCGGACGGCGCGGCGGGAACGTCAGCCGGTGCCGCCGCCGATCTGGGTGGCCCGGTCACCTGGTGGCCGGCGGGCAGCACCGTTGCCACCCGCCACCCGGTGTCGGTCGGGCCGGCCGCCAACGTGCCGCCGAGAACGGCGACCCGTTCACGCATGCCGGTGATGCCGTGACCGCCGCCGACCGGCACCGTGGCGGGCACCCAGCCATGCCCGTTGTCGGTGACCTCCCAGTGGACGGCCCCGTCGACCACGCTGACCGTCAGGCGCGCCACGGCGGCGGCACCGGCGTGCTTGGCCACATTCGTCAGCGCCTCCTGGCTGAGGCGCAGCACCGCCAGGCCGCGTACCGCGTCGAGGGCGCCGATCGCCGGGTCGATGTCGGCGACCACGTTGACACCCGCCTGACGGGCCCGGTCGACGGCGGCACCGAGCGCGGCGGGCAGCGCCGACGGTTCGATCGCGGTCAGCGCGGCATCTCCGCGTACGCCGTCGGGGTGCCGCAGCACCGCGACCAGCCGGCGCAGATCGGCGAGGGCCGCAGTGCCGGTGCCGTGCACGTCGTCGAAGACCGCGCCCACCCGTGGGTCAAGGTCGCTCAGCACATGCCGGGCCACCCCGACCCGCAGCACTATCGACGCGACATGGTGCGCGACCACGTCGTGCAGTTCCCGGGCGATGGCGCTGCGTTCGTCGGCCCGGGCCGCGCGGCTCTCCGACTCGCGCCGTCGCTGCTCCTCCTCGGCCCGCCGCCGCGACTGCTGGCCAAGCTCCCGGGTGGTCCGGATGACCAGCCCGAGCAGCAGCGGCACGCCGACCTCCGGCAGCAGCCCGAACACGCCGGAGAGCAGCCTCGGCAGCGGATCGCCGATCGAATCGGTCAGATCGACCAAGGCCAACAGCCCCGCCGCCAGCCAGATGGTCCGGCCGCGGCGGGCGGCCATGGTCAGTTCGAGCAGGGCCCAGCTGGCACCCACCTGATTGATCATGAAATCGTCGACCAACCAGATCGCGACGGCCAGCAGCGCGGTCTGCGCCAGCAGGTTGGCCAGCGGTCGGTGGTGCAGCGCCAGCCCGACCCCGAAGGCAGGCACCGCGAGGATCCACTGCGTTGTCGTCGGCGCGACCTGAGCGCCGAAGAACAGATAGTTCAGGCCGGCGAGCGCGAGCAGCGCCATCCGCGTGAAGCTGCCGCGCGCGTCGAACAGCCGTCCTATCCAGCCCACACCCTCACCCTAGGGGGTGCGGATCGAGGTCAGAAGTGGTCGGCGGGCGGGCCCATCGGGTGCGTACCACCAGATAGGCGGCCAGTCCGAGCGGGCCCAGCAGGATGGTCAGCACCAGCACCGGTGCCATCACCAGTGGCGGGATCGTCCGTTCCCGGCTGTCGAGCCACGCCCAACGACCGACGAACAGATCGAAGGCGATCATGTGTGCCCAGCCCGCCGCCGCGCCGTCGGCGCTGCCCAGCAACTCCCGTACGCCGTCGAGGGTCGGGGAGGCCACGGCCGGCAGGACCTCCCCGAACGCCGGTACGATCAGGATCGCGTAGATCACCACGGCCGGAGTCACGATCAGCGGTGACCGGACGACCCGCTGGGTCACCGCCCAGTTCGGCAGCAGGATCATCAGGATCCAGAACGGCGCCGCCACCGCGAAGGTCAACGGAAACAGGACGGCGCTCACGCGGTCATCTCCACCGGCTCGTCGGCGTCGACCTGGCCGCTGTGCGACCTCGCCGGTTGCCGTACGCCCGGGGCAGCCTCGTCTGCGGCCCCGGCCGTCGGCACCCGGCGTCGCGCCAGCACCGCACCGGCGGCGGCGACGGTCGCGACCGCCAGCGCCACGGCGACGGTCAGGGTGAGCGCGTCGGGGCGCAGCAGCGGTTGGGCGCGCAGGGCCTGCCAGGTCAGCAGGATGGTCGACGCGCCGTAGCTCAGGCCCGCGACGAGCATCAGCCGCGCCCGGGTGCGCGCGTCCAGTCGGTCACCGGCGAAGCGGTTCAGCAGCAGCGCCAGGATCGGCAACATCTGCAGCCCGTGCAGCCCCACGAAGTGCCCGATGCGCAGATCACCGCCGGTGGTGCTCCAGCCGAGCAGCGGCAGCCCCGGGCCACCGTCGGGTACTCCCACGCTGTGTGCCCCGGCGATGCCCTCGATCAGGGGCGCCTGAGCCGGCATCGTCATCGGCAGCGCCACCAGCATGCCGAGCGCCGCTAACGCGAGCCCCAGCCCGATCGCGTACCGGGCGGCCCGGTCGACGATCGAGTACCGCAGCACCACGACGCCGATGACGACGTGCGCGACGAACAGCACCATGATCGCCGCACCCATCAGTTGCCACAGCACGGCGTTGAACGCGCTGGTCTCGTTGTAGTGGCTGGCCGTGCCGCGGAGCACCTGGCCGACGATGATGCTGATCTCCACCACCCCCATGGCGACCACCACGGTGGCCGCCCACTCCGCGACCCGGCTGCGGCGTGGCAGCAGGGAGAGCAGCCAGGCCAGGGTGCCGGCGTACAGCACGAAGGACACCGCGAACTTGAACGGCTTGAGCCAGATCGGCACGCCGGTCAGGACCCGCTGGTCGGCGACGATGCCGACCGCGCAGACGACGGCGAGCACCGCCATCGCCGATACGAAGACCATCAGGGGGCGGTGCCGGTACGACCGCCGCGACAGGTTGTCAGTCATGCCTGTAGATGCTGATCGGTGTGCCAGTGGAGGTCGCCCGCCCGTGGGCCCCGGTTGCGGCCGATGGTTGGATGCCACCTCCTACCTGGGTAGGAGAGGAGGACTGTCCCGCGCAATCAGGGCCAACGCCTCTGGTGGCTGGTCGGCGACGGTGGCAGCCTGGCCAGAGTAAGGAGGCGACATAATGACCACCCCGAAGAAGAAAACACAATGGACAGTCGACGACGTGATGACCCGCGACGTCGTGTCGGTGCGGCCGGACACCTCGTACCGCGAGGTGGTGGACGCGCTGGTGGGCCGTGGCGTGAGCGCGGCGCCCGTGGTGGACGAGGAGGGGCACGTCCTCGGCGTCGTGTCCGAGGCCGACCTCTTGCACAAGATTGAGGCCGCCGGGGACGAGCGGCAGCGCCGGCTCATCGGCGTACGCCGGGTGGCGGCGAAGGCGCAGGCCAAGGTCGCCGCCGACCTGATGACCGCACCGGCGATCGTGATCGACCCGGCGGCATCGGTCGCCGGGGCGGCCCGGCGGCTGGAAGCGGAACGGGTCAAGCGGATGCCGGTCGTGGACGCCGAACGGCGGCTCGTCGGCATCGTGTCACGGCAGGACCTGCTGCGGATCCACACCCGCCCGGACGAGGAGATCAGCGCCGACGTCGCCGACAACGTCCTGCGCCGCCTGTGGATCGACCCGAGCAGCGTGACGGTAGCGGTGGCGGAGGGCGTGGTGACGTTGTCCGGCACCGTCGAGAGCCGCAGTCTCGCCGGCATCGTGGCCGACCACACCGCCGGACTGGCCGGCGTCGTCGAGGTGATCGACGAACTGACCTGGGAGCGTGACGACTCCGACCTGATCGCCTCGCGCGGCTACACGTTCAACACCTCCGAGCACTTCCTGCGGCCCTCGCGTGACTGAAGCCCAGCCTGATCCCGACCAGACGAGGGCCCCGGCCCGCCACACGGCGGACCGGGGCCCTGGTCGGTACCGGGGCGACGTCCACCTGCACACGGTGCTCTCCGCCGGCGGCGAACCCATGTCACATCCACGGTCCGGCCGGGGTCGAGGGAGTGGACCTTCTGGAAGGGGAGTGGCATGGCGGAATCCGCCTGGTTGGCCGAACGTTTCGAGCAGCAGCGGCCGTACCTGCATTCGGTGGCCTATCGGATGCTCGGATCGCTGAGCGAGGCGGAGGACGCCGTGCAGGAGACCTGGCTGCGGCTGTCCCGCGCCGACTCCGACGAGGTGGACAATCTCGCCGCCTGGCTGACCACGGTGGTTGCCCGAGTGTGCCTGAACACCCTGCGTACCCGGCAGCGGCGGCGTGAGGAGCCGCTGGACACCCGGGTGCCCGATCCGGTGATCACACCGGCCGGTCCCGACGATCCCGAGCACTCCGCCGTGCTGGCCGACTCGGTGGGGTTGGCGCTGCTGGTGGTGCTCGACACGCTGAGCCCGCCCGAACGGCTCGCGTTCGTACTGCATGACATGTTCGGGGTGCCCTTCGACGAGATCGCCCCGATGGTCGACCGGTCTCCGGCCACCGCCCGACAGTTGGCCAGCCGGGCCCGCCGTCGGGTACGCGGACAGGCACCGCCGGTCGACACCGACCTCGTACGTCAGCGAGCGGTCGTCACCGCGTTCCTCGCCGCCGCCCGCGACGGCGACATCGAGGGGCTCGTCGCCGTGCTGCACCCGGACGTGGTGCTCCGTTCCGACGGCGGCGCGACACGCGCCCGCCACACCACCGTGATCACCAGTGCGCGGGAGGTGGCCGAACAGGCCACGACCTTCGGCCGATTCTCACCGTACGCGCGTCACGCGGTGATCAACGGGGGCGCCGGAGTGGTGGTCATGGCGTCCGGTCGCCCGCTGTCGATCATGGCGTTCACCGTCCACGACGGACGCATCGCCGAGATCGACGTGATCGCCGACCCGGAACGCCTGGGCCGCTTCGACCTCTCCGCCTTCGCCGACTGACCGTCGTGGTGGGCTTTCGCGTCGGTGGG
>NZ_BOPB01000025.1 GCF_016863535.1 Micromonospora lutea | reverse complement strand
CCACCGACGTGCGCAGTCGCCGGCCCCCGGTAAACACGTCCACCGTGTCATCCGCGAACCGGCCGCCCCGGAGAATGTGGTCTGCATCCTTGTGGGATCTATGCCGCCAATTGGGGTTAATCGAGCGTGATCAACTCCTTGCCTTCGTGGTGCTGTCGGCTTCTTGACATGGAGAGGGCCGATTCAGTCGGTCCCCTCGTGTGCCCGATGACCGAAACTATGACGCTATGGAAGAGGAGCTTGGCAAGGCGGCTGTAGGTGTCCTGGTTGCCGCGATTGGTGGCGCCGCGAGCGCTGGTCTTCAAGCTGCAGCGAAGAAGCTTCGCTCGCGGGTTCACTCTCAGCTCATCGACTCAGATAGTAGTGAGATTTACGAGGAATGGGAGAGAAGCCCGAGAAGCGTCCGCGCTCAAGGCGACCTAGCTGCGGCAATTGGCTGGTTGGCGAAGAATGACGTTTTCTTCAAGTCCAAGATCCGAGAGTTGATCGAAGAAGCCGAGGCGCTTTCGACGGTGCAAGAAGCCGGCTCTATCGTAGGTGACCAGATCAGCAGCACGGTCACCGCAAGTGGTGAGGCTAAAGTAATGAGCGGAGTCATCCATGGTGGGGCTCACATGGGTGACAATATTAGTAAAACGAACACTACAAAGATCGGTGGAGGAATCCTTCTGGCTGGGTTGCTTGTGATTGCCGCGCTCTACGGTTTTAACCAAATTTCGTCCGGGAATGAGATCACTCAAAATTCCACCTGTCAGCAGTTCCTTGAGGCGTCCTCGGAGGACGCCTTGCGTGGTTTGCGCCAAGTGGGGATCGAACTTGGCGTTAAGACCGGAAGTCCGCTGGCGCCGCCAGCCATCTCTTATCACTGCAGTGGAGATCCAAGCGCCCGTCTGGGTGACGTCGTTCTTCGCTATAAAGGGCAGTTCTAGCAAAATCCCTGTCGGCTGAAGAGTTCGGCCGCCTTGGTGTCTTTGATGAGGAGTCGAGGCGGGCGATTCATGTTCTACCTGCACTGCCGGCGTTCGTGCGGGAGGTGTCGAATCTCGGCTTTGGGCGCCGTGTTCGTGGGGGAGCCGAGTGGCCGTCCAAGGGTGGCGGATCGCGACCGATACGTTCATGCGGAAGCTCGTTGACTTGCCTATCAATGATGAGATGGTGGTGGGGCGGCACTTCGGCCGGTACGATTCGGGCGCGCACTTCACCCCGGATTGAAGGGTTCTTTATGATTACGCTCAAGGGTATGCGGCTCGTCGGCCTGCCTGCGGTCATCGCGATATCTGCATTGACTGCATGTAGTCCACCGAGTAACGATCATCTGTCTGGCTCTGATAATGTCACATCTGCGCCCTCCGGGAGTTCGGATCGCCCGACTTCGCAGACCACCGAGACGACCACGCCGGAACAGCCCGACCTGTTGCTGCCTAGTCCGACGATGCAGAGTCCGGCGCGGGAGGCCATCGCGAGGGTTGGCGTTGACCCGTGCAGTCTATTGACTGACCAAGAGGCGGCTACTCTGCTCGCCGGGTACCCCAAAGAGGGCCTGACCGAATCCGTTGACAGCACCGATGGGCCGGTCGCGGAGTGTCGATACGGTCAGGGAAATAAATTCTATACTATTGATGTAACGAGGCCCACCAATGACAACTGGTACAACCCCAACCGTGCATATGGGCATGCTGTTGACGTCGGTGGCGGCTGGGAGGCGTACATCAATGCCCACTCCTTCAATGCCAAGCGGGCTAGTGTCAGTGTTGGTGTCGGTCCCAGCATCGACGCGACGATAATCGATCACGACGCCCTGCTTGAAATTGGCAAGCTGATAACATCTCGGCTCTGAACCGGCTGTCGCGCCCGCGCCGTTGGCGTCTCGCAGAGACAGGGGCTAAAGAAAGCGAATGAGGCTACGTGCCTGGCCCGGTCTGACGAGTGTGGCCGACGTCTTCATCGCCGCAGGCGGCGCATCCCGGAAATGCCCGAGATTGTGTGTAAGCTCCGGGCGACTCGCGTCATCACCAGCCCATTTAGCTCAACGCGCGTTCACCGACGACGCAGAACTTACCCGCTTCATCGTCGAACTCGACGGTCAGGTCGTCTTCCTCGAAGCCGTCAGATGCCGCATTGAGGCTGTTTGCACCCCCGCGTTATTCGCGATCACTATCGCCATGGGGTGCCGGCCGCGAAAGGGTCACGCCGACGCAAACCTTTTCTCGGCGCACTACTGACGCCCCTCGTATGTCATCTAGTTCTTCCAGTGGGCCGTTCCGATCGTATGTCTTCAGCCTGAGGTTGTCGGTGGGGGCAACCCAGGGCTATTGCGTAGTTGGGTTTCTCCTGGTCACGGCGTCGATGAGGTCGTGTGGTCGGCGGTTGGCGCGTCGGGTGGCTTCGGCGATGTTGGTTGCGCCGTTGGTGCGGTGGTAGCCGATCGGGGTGTTACGGAGCGTGGCGAAGACGGTAGGGCCGTTGCCGGTGCGGGTCTGGTGGGCGTCTTCACGTAGCGTCACGTCTCTGACGTAGTGCAGGCGATTCTCGATGTGCCACTCGGACCGCGCCCAGGCGCCCAGGTCGGTTGGCTGGGCCTGTTCGGCGGGCAGGGACACGGTCAGGTACGCCGTTTCGCGGGTGGTTCTGCCCTTGATCGTGTGGGTCCGGGTGATCCGGACGGCCTGCTGTACGTGGGGAAAGCCCAACCCGCCCGGGGTTTGGATGGTAATCGCTTTGACGGTTCGGGTTTCTTTGCGGCCGTGGCCGGTGTCGCGGGTCTGGTCCCCGACCGGCACCTGCGCCCAGGGCAGGGCCTTGAGCTGCGCGAACAGCTTCGGTTGGTTTCCCTTGACCGCGACCATCAGATGCCCTCCGGCGGCGGCGAGCAGCTCGGCATGCCCGGTCTGGGCATGCAACGCGTCCGCGACGACCAGGACGTCTTTGAGTGATCCCAGCTGGGCGCGACCAGCTGCAACAGCGGTGTGAACGCCGGGATTTCATTGGACTTCGCCGCAATCTGCACATGGGCGAGCACGACACAGGTGCTCGTGTCGTAGGGCCGACAGCAGATGGACCTGCCGCCCGTCGGGCAGCCGGGCACCGCGGACGACCTTCCCATCGACGGCGATGACGAGGCGCCACCGTCGTCCGGTCGCCACCACCGGCATCGCCCGGGCCCCCAGCCACCGGACCAGCACCTGCGACAGCACCTCGGCGTCGATGCGGATCAACAGCCGCCACATCATCGTGGCCGCGGGAACCCGATCGGTGAACCCGAGCCGGCCCCACACCGATCGATCCTGATCGCGCACCCAATCGGTGATCGCGGCGAACGTGCACGCCCCGGCCAGCACCGCGCACACCGCCACCGCGAGGATGCTCACCAGCGGATAGCGCCGGCCCCGCGGTTCACGCGGGTCAGGCACGGCAGCCAGCACCACGAACAGACTGTGATGGTCACCTTCGGTGACCGCGGTAGGTAACGATTCATCGGAGGGTCGGTGCGCAAGCACGATCTCGGTGAGCGATGATGACATCGGCGGGTGCGGTCCTGTTCTGGCTCATGGGTCTTCGCAAACTCCATGATCACCAACGGGTCGCGCCCGTCCTACATGGACCCGACCTCGCTGGACCCCACCCCCAACTCCCAGGTCAAACACCCGTCAACCAACTACGCAATAGCCCTGGGTCAAGGCCGACACCGACCTGCCGGTGCTGCGGGTGCTCGGACGGGAGCTGGATCTCGCGCATCGCAGACCCGGCCGCGTCGCGGCGGCTGCGCCGGCCGCAAGGGCATGCTCCCGCCGATTGGGCCAAGCACGAGGATGGTGATCAGCCTGGGGTGCCGTGTAGGATGAACGGCTCGTCGTTTGTGTAGTAGCCAATGGCGTAGCAGGAGCGTTCCGAGGCACAGCTCACCTTGGAAATCCCAGCGGCGGTACTCGTCAACCCACTGACGCTGTTGGCTCGCCACTCCTTACCATTCCACTGCCAGATCCACTCATCAACCAGGTTCTGCGTGTCCGTCGGTTCGCTGTCCGTGCTGTGGGATCTACCGATGAGGCAGTTTGTGATGGATGTGCAGGCGAAGGCCGCCCTGGTGAAGAAGCGCCTCGGCAACCCGCGGCGTGCGTCATCTGTGAGCACCCACTGCCCGTCCTTTACCTGGACGACCGAGGCATCGGCCCCCCCTACAGAGGTCAGGAGCACGATGCAGTCATCCGTGGTCGGGCACTGGCCGACTGGCCACATGTCCGGCAGATCCAGCGGTTCACCCGTGGCGGACCACTCTCCACCGGTCAGTCGGAGCACACTGCCCTTGTGGTTGAAGCCGATGCAGTCGTCGTGGGCGTTGCAGGACAGGGACGTCACTATCACGGAATTCACCGCCGCGGGCAGCACCGGGCTCTCCCTCCACCGGCTGCCGTCCCACACCCTGACCATAGAGTCTCGTCGTTGGAAACATGCCTGCGGGGTACATCCGAAACGCCCCCCAGAGTTCAAATGCTCGGGCGTCCACGTGCCGCCGTGGTAGTGGTAGGCCAAGGTCCAAGGCCCCCCGACCGACATAGGCTCCCCGGCAGCGTCAAGTGCGCCTCGATCTTCTCCCTCGGCCCAGCAATCATCCGGCGTTCGGCAGGCCACGCTGATTGGCACGAAATCGGGGTTCAGTTCGATGATCGTGATCGCGTCGTCCTTGAGGTGGGCGATACCCCGGATGTTCCGGCTCGCCATCCAGCACTCGTTCTCCGCCGGGCACGCTATTGAATCGATATTCGCAGGGAGTCCGGAGGTGGGCATGCTGGTCCATTGCAATGTCGGGTGGTCGTCGCCCCGAAGCGCCCCGACAGCCACGATCGCGCCCGCCGTGAGGAACACCGCCATCACGGTCGCGATCACCGCGACGCGGCGTCGCATGGGAGGCCTGCCTACGGGCGCGCCGCCACCCACCCGCGCAGCTGCGGAGGGCGGGAATTTCGGACCGCCGGAGACCGGCCGTTCCGCGGCAGGCACGATACCGCCGGCCATCGGAGGATCTTGCCGGAAGACCTGATCCGGAGGACCACCTGAAGCGACGATGGCCGTTCCGCAGGTTGCGCAGAACCGAGCTTGCTGCTGGGCGGCGGCACCACAGTTGGTGCAGTAACTCATTGCTCCACCTTTCGACAGCTTCCGGTCACCGCTCTCGCTGCCGGGTCGACCTCGACATTGCTACACATCCTTCACGCACAGGTACGACCGAGATGGCTGGTTGGTGCGCCCGATTGGCCGCAGAGATCGCAGAACGTCTGCCATCGGCCAACTGTGCGCCGCGTTCGCGCAGCAGTTCATGACATCGTCCTTCCTTACCGACTTCCTTACCGAGGACGGGTCCCGCGCACATCAGATCATCTCGGGCCGTCCGAAGCATCCGTCGAGGAGCGACGATCGGCGGTCACTTTGGAACTGGCATGCTGCCTGAAATGGCCGTGAGGTTCGCCGAGTAGGTAACGGAGCGCAACCATTCGGACGTGGCCGTGGCTGTCGGCGACGAGCCACAAATGCCCCGTGGTCCTGCCACGTCGTTGACCAGCCGCCGAAGCCAAACGGCTGGCACTTGGGACGGTCGGCGCGCGGACAGACCGCGAGTCTGGCGGGCCGAACGGTTGAGTGGTGTGGGGAGTTCGCACCATTGCCCCTGGGGTGAGCTGTGTGTTGACATGTCCGCGCGCACGGCTTGCCAGTGGGATGCCCAGCTGGTCCGGGGTGAGTCGGGTCGGATTTGGCGCGGGCATTCGCTACAGATCTTGAATGGCCAGGTGTGTCCACTGTGGTTCGGCGTGTCGTCGTGATCTTCGCTGGTGGTCGTTGTAGGCCGGGGTGATGAGGTATCCCGATGGAGGTGGGTTGTCCGCGCGGGGGCGGGCCAAGCGTGAGGCGGTACGACGGCAGGCGGCCGGTTGGTTCGTCCAGGATGTGTCGGTGCCGGAGATCGCGCGCAGGCTGCGGGTGTCGCAGACCGCGGTGTACGGGTGGCGCAAACGGTGGAAGGCCGGTGGTGAGCAGGCTCTGGCGTCGAAGGGGCCCGGTGGGTCTCGCTGTCGCCTTGATGAGGGCCGGCTGCGGCGCCTGGCCGACGCCCTGGAGCAGGGGCCGGCGGCGCACGGGTTCGGTGCCGATCAGCGGTGGACCCTGGCGCGGGTGTCGGATCTGATCGCTCGGATGTTCCGCACCCGCTACACGCTGCGTGGCACGGCGAACATCATGTACCGGCTTGGTTGGTCGGTGCAGGTGCCCAAGCACCGTGCGGTCGAGCGTGACGAAGCCGCGGTCTCGACGTGGCGGCGGGAGGTTTGGCCGGCGGGAAAACGGTAGCGGCGCAGCGGCAGGCGTGGCTGGTCTTCGAAGACGAGGCCGGTCAAACGCTGCGTCCACCGAAGGTACGCACCTGGGGCCGACGCGGTCACACCCCGGTGGTCCCGGTGTCGGGCAAGGGCTCCGGCCGCGTCTCGATCGCCGGGCTGACCTGTTACCGGCCCGGCCAGCGGCCCCGGTTGATCTACCGCACGATCGTGCACCGCGGCCGCAAAAACGAACGACGCAGCTTCAGCGAATGCGACTACATCAGCTTCTCGACGCCGCCCACCAGCAACTCGACGGGCCGATCGTGCTGATCTGGGACAACCTGAACACCCACATCAGCGCCGCGATGCGCGCCATGATCGACGCCCGGGACTGGCTGACCGTGATCCGGCTACCGGCCTACGCCCCAGACCTGAACCCGACCGAGGCAGTGTGGTCACACCTCAAACGCAGCATCGGCAACCTCGCCGTGACCGGCGTCGACCATCTCCTCGCGATCATCAAGAACCGACTCAAAAGCATCCAGTACCGCACCGACCTGCTCGACGGCTTCCTCGCTCACACCGGACTGACACTCGAACCCGACACAACCTGACCATTCAAGATCTGTACCGGCTACGAACGCACCTGTCGCCGTGGTTCCTCCGTCACGCGCTGTGTCGCCCGGTCGGCGGCAAGTCCGGACGTCGACGGTTCAGGGCGTCGTCCTTGCAGGACGATCTGCGGGTTGCTGTCGAGGGGCACGATTGCTTGATCCAGGCGGGATGCGAGGCTGTCCGAGTGACCTTCCCGCTCGCGCGCCGCGTCAATGACACCTGCCACTTGACCGGACGGTTCCGTCTGCGATCCGGTCAGATCAGCGGGGAGTACTTCGACAAGTACCTGTTCGAGGGGCAGCCGGACCTGTTGCGTGAGGTCGCCGAAGCGATGGTCGCCTTGCTCCCCGAGTGCGACGTGCTGGCGGGGATGGAGATGGGCGGCATCCCCCTTGCCACGGTGATGTCACAGCTGACCGGACTGCCCACCGTGTTCGTGCGAAAACACGCCAAGGAGTACGGCACCAACAAGGTCGCCGAGGGCGGTCCCGTCAACGGCCGCAGTGTCGTACTGATCGAGGACGTCGTGACCACCGGAGGCGCCCTACTGGCATCGTGCAGGCAACTGCGCTCCATCGGCGCCCAGGTGGAGACGGTCGTCTGCGCCATCGACCGCGAGCAGGGCGGCCGTCAGAATCTGGCGACCGAGGCGCTGCAACTCCGTGCCGCGCTTACCCGCCGCGACCTGGAAACCTCCGTGATGGGCTGACAGCTTCAGGGGCCGCACGACCGGCGCCAGATGTGCGACTGCTTCTGCAACGCAGTCGGTTGCTGCGGGACTGGGTAGGCTCCCGAGATGCTTCTGCGTGACGTGGAGCCAGCCGACCTCGATGCGTATGTCCGCATGCGCTGCGATCCGGTCATGATGTTGGAGCTCGGCGGCCCGCAGCCGCGCGAGCGCATTGCCGCTCAGCTCAGGCGTGACCTTGAAACGGTTCACGAGGACAGCGCCTGGATAAAAATGATCGTTGCCGGTAACTCCGCGCAGGTGGCGGGGACGGTGACGCTGTACCCCCATGAGGGCATCTCCGAGATCGGTTGGATGGTCCTGCCAGAATTCCAGGGCAGAGGCTTGGCGGGCGAAGCCGTCCGCCAAGTTCTCGACTTGGCCCGCGCGGATGGGCGTTGGGGGCTGATCCACGCGTTCCCGAGCACGACGAACGCCGCATCGAACGCCATCTGCCGCTCGGCCGGGTTCTCCCTCATCGGTCCAGAGGAGACGACCTTCGCCGGGCGCATCTTTCAGACCAGCCATTGGGTGTTCGGTTCATCTGCGCACGCCTGATCACCTGGCCACTCAGCCTCCCGGCCCCTGTCCAGCATCCGCTCACCGGCACGTCCGGAGGCACCTGGGCCGGCTCGGCTGACGCTGCGTAGCGCGCGGCTCGCGGCAGATCAGTGCGCTGATCTGCCACTTCTATGGGTAGGCCTTGCGTGGGCCGGGCGATCCTCCGGCTGGGCGCTTCAGCAGCCGTGGAGTGCGGTGCGGATGGGCGCGAGGGCTGCGATGAGCTCGTCGAATCGGCCTGCCTCTTCCCACAATTCACGCCAATGGGAGTCCTCGGCTACTACTCGATCAAACGCGCGGAGTGAGAGGCCGATGAGGTCGGTTGGTATGTCGAGTGGACCGTCCGTGCGCGGACAGTCAGGGCTGTATACGGCGTCAAGCGCTGGGCCGCCGGGCTGGTGGGCTGCCACGATGGCTGCGGCTGCTATCGCCTGGGTGCCTTCAACGTAAGGCAGATAGCCGGTCGCGTCGGCTGCCGCAGCCAGAGCCTCGCGGAGGACTGCGGATCGTTCACTCGGGATGGCCTCGTCGAGGTCGTAACCCCAGTCGCAGGCGGTGTCGTCGTCGAATGGTCCCAATCCCCAGGACCCACACACATTGCCGCCGTCAGTACAGCGCACTTGGACGGGGACAAGATATCTCCAGCGGCGCCGGCCGCGATGACCCGATGGGGCCGAGTTTGCCGCGACCGGACCTGCAGCAGCATTGATTGAGCAGACTGCGGCAGAAGCGGGTGTCGTTGCTGAAGGCGTTACCGGGTGAGCCCTCCGGTTCAGTGGCTGAGCTTCTGGTCGGTCATCGGGTTGGTTGGTCGTGCCGGGCCAGGACGGCGTAGCCTGCGGCGAGGACGATCGCGGCCGTTAGACCGGCACCGCCTGCCTGGGTGACGGCGAGGAACACCATTCGCTGAGGGGTCACGTCCTGGGTGGCGGCCAGGGCGGCACCGCCGACGGCGGCGAGCCCGATGGACAGCCAGGCGGCCACCATGAGTACCCGATTGGCGGCCGGCCGCTGCTCAGGCACCGGCGACTGCCTGCGCCACCAACGGAGCAGCCAGACCACGACCACGACGGCGCCGACGATGGTGCTCATACGCTGTATCCAGCGATAGCCCGGCGTGCCGAGGTGCGTTTCCGCCAACCAGCCGATGTGGACGGCGCCCCACATCCCGTCATGCGTGAACGAGTCCCACAGCACGTGCGTCAACGCACCGATCGCCAGGGAAACGACCAGCGTCGCCGCGTAGCCAACCGACCATCGAGACCTGGGCGAAGGTAGGCGTTCGCGCAGTCGAGCAGGCGAGATGGCGGTCAGGAAGCGGGCCAGCAGCCCATGCCAGAGGATCAACGCCCCAAGACCCAGCACCACATCGACGCTGAGAACGCCGACGAGCGAGTGGGTCAGGGCCGCCTGCACCGGCAGCGGCAGATAGTAGGGGACATCAGGAACCATGCTCCCGATCACCAGGGCCGATGGCACCAGCCACGCTGACCGCGTCAACGGCAGCACCGCCGCGACATGACTCCCCGTGAACGGCACCTCCGGCCCGCCTCCTTCGCCCGGCAGAATCCTAAAGACAACCAGCCGCCGAAGGCCTCAAGACACCGCCGACAGCAGTCGAGGCAGAAGCAGGCTCCGACCCGGGCGCACGATGTCTGCCATGAGCGAATACCTATGAATCTCGATGGCCGTCGGTCAGGTGGACGTGACGTAACCCGGGACTGAAGGCGGCGACGTGGTCCGATGTGCCGTGGTGCGCTTTCGACGGCGTGAAGCGGCCTTCACTGACTGCGAGGTCGTAGGCACCCCCACCGGCGTACTCGGCCAAGATCCCGGTCACTTGGCGCTCCGCCGCCCAGGCAAGCCCGGCGTCCAGAGTGTCGAACACTCCGGAGGCGTATCGGGCGCGGTCACCGTGGAAAATCCAGACGGTTGACCTCAGTGGGCTCCGTTGAACAGCGGGCCTGCGGTGCAGGCCCTTCGGCGTGAACGAGAACGCGCCGGGAAACTTGCCTGGGAGATGACGTACGGCGAGGACCACCGGATCGGGGTACACGCCCCGCAGACCCGTCTCGGCTGCAGCGTTCGCGAAGGCATTCCACAGGTGAAAGCAGATCAAGTCGTGATCATGATCGGCCGTGGTGTAGGCAAGCGTCTTGGGGTAGAGCGGGTTCGTTCCGCCAATCCAGAGCGACGGTGACCCGAACGTCTCGATGACCTCGGGTAGCGTTCGGTCCTGTGACACCCAGCTACTGATGTTGGCACTCAGCTGCTGATACTCCGCCTCGGACAGCGCACGATCCAGCTCGAGCCAGCCGAGGCGATGAGCGATCTCGGCGTAGACGGAGGACGCGGCATCCCGCACGGCATCTGCCGGCAGGATCGTGCTGTATGCGCCCATAACGCCCGTCGCGGTGAACGCGTCGCGGTCGCGTAGTCCCTCGCACTCCGCCCGCCACCGCGTCAGGCTCCCGTCCACGGCGGCCATCGCCTCCAGCAGAAGCCGTTCAGCCACCTCGTCCCTGCCGTACATCCCAGGGCGACGAAGCACACCGTTCACCTGCGTCAGGTGGTGACGACGCGCCTCACCGAGAACGAAATCAGAATGATCCCTGCTGCTCATTACTGCCGATCATGACATTTTCAACGAGCTGCGGGACATCCGCTCATCGACAGAAGCGGATGCCGGGTGGAGAGATGTCGACTGGACGCCCGTCACGCAACGTCATCGACCGGTCATACGGTCAGTCGCACAACCGTCAGGGCAACCGGCCATCAAAGAGCCGTGTCCCCCGGTGCAACCTTTTACGTCAAGCCGTACTTGTCTCTGCACGGGAGTGCTTGGAGCTGGGAGTCGGCTGACACAGTCCATCACGCCATCAGCACTCTGAGCAGGCCAGACGCTGCAGCCGCAAATCTCCAGCAAGCGATCACAGCAGTACCCCCTGCGACCAGTTATTGATCCTCAAAAGCAGAAAACCGCAGGTCATCAGCGCTGCGGCAGAGAGATGCACACCGTTTAGGAAACCGATGCTCTATCCCCTGAGCTACGAGGGCGCGAGGGCCTAGTCTAGCGACCTGGGCGTTCACCTGAGGTGGCAGGGAGTGGCCCACGTTCCCCCGCGTCACCCGGACCGCCGTTCTCCCAGCCCAGGACCACAGCCCGAGCACACGAACCCCGGTTTGCGACCGGGGTCGGCCGCGATGACCCGCGTTGGCACCGGTTCGCCCGGGTTGGCATCCGCTGGACGACGCACACGTGGTGGTGGGTCTTGCCGACGTCGACGCCGGCCCACAGGCTGTCCATCGGGCTTCACCCTTTTCGGTTGTCTGGTCAAGGGGCGTGGACCCGCCGCGGTTCAGTAGCCACAACTTCGGAAAGGGCGATCGGTCGCAAGTCTCCATCCAGTGCTGATACAGCGGCAATCATCGGCGAGGGCCGGGGCGTCGTACTTCAAGCTGGCCATGACTTCGGCAGCACACACCCAGACAGTCACCCGACCCTCCGGGTCCACCCCTTAAACGAAGCTATTCGATTTCCGGTTGCGGGTTCCGACGGACACCAGAAGCCCAAGCCGCCGCTATCAGGGGCGTCGCGCCGGGGACGCCGGGCTGTCCACGATCTTGCGCGCCACGGTGATGGTCACTGGGCGGCGAACCACGCGTTAGGTGTCGAGGCCTGCGACGTCGAGGCGTTCGAGCAGGCTGGGCTTGCGGGCGTGCGCCGCCCGTAGCTCGGCCAGGCGATTTTGGAACGATGTGCTGTCTCCGTCGCGTTCAGCGAGGTCGCGCAGGTCGACGAGGAGTTGTACGGCGGTGTCGTACTCGCGGGGTTTCTTCGTGGCGATGAGTTCGGCGACCCGCTGCCAGGCGGCGGGTTGGTCGACTGCGAGGGTGTCAAGGTGTTGTTGCCGTGCTGCCGCAGCGGACCGTTCGCGGCGAATCCGGTCGCGTTCGCGTTGCTCGGCGTCCCGTCGTTCCCGTTCGGCGCCCAACTCCGCGGCGGTGGCGAGCAGTTGCCCGGCGGTGCGGGTGGCTGCCGGGGCGGGGGCATCGGTGCGGTGTGCGTCGCGGTAGCGGCGTAGCAGTCGGCTGCGCAGGTGGCTGTCGCCGCCGGCGATCAAGTCGGTCAGGATGGCGTCCTTGTCCCGGGCGGGTAGCCCGGCGACCCAGGTGCGTAGTTGCGCGGCGGTCGGTTCACCGGATGCGGCCGCCGTCGACCCGGCGGCCGCGATCAGATCGGGGTCGATGCGCAGGAACTCGGCGACGGCGGTGAGGGCCGCGTCGAGGGTGTCCAGCCCCGCTGGGACGGGCGGTTCGGGCTCGTCGTCGGCGATGTCCTCGGACTGTACGCAGCGCAGCCAGGCCAGGTAGAGCAGGCGCAGGTCGCCGGCGGCGAGGCCGGCCCGGACCGGGATGATCGAGGTGAGCAGGCCGTGGCCGTCGAGCTCCCACTCGTCGGCGCCGTCCTCGTCCTCGTCGTGAAGGTCGATGATGAGGTGCTTGCCCGCAGTCCAGGCGGATGCACTGTCACCCTGGCAGTACTGGGCCACGGTGGCGGGGTCGAGCACGTGTTTCGGTAGCCGCAGTATGAGCTGGCGAGTGCCCCAGTTCGCCAGGTACAGGTGCGCGTCGAAGTATCGTTCCATCAGCTTGCGCGGGTCGCCCTTGAAGTCGCCCCACTCGTAGGTGTTGACGAAGCTGGTGGCGGTGATGTCGGCCCGGGTGGACAGCGACCGCAGCTCGGCCCGCTCCCGGCCGGTGAGGGGTCGGTCGACGGCGGTGAACTCGTAGTACTGGTACTCGCTCACCGTGGCTTACCTTCCGGCCCAGTGCCGGTAGGCGTCGATCCACGCGGCACCGTCCGGCGGCGGGGTGGGCAGCGGCAAGTCGAGGAGATCAATCCTCTGCCGGTGGCGGCCTCGGGCGCAGACCGCGACGATGCTGTCCGCTGCCAGCTCGATCTTGCCTACGGTGACCTCGACGCCGAGGACGGTGGTGGTGAACGGCACCGCCAGATGTTCCTCGATCATGTTGAACAGGCCGGTGCGCTCGTCCTCGTGACCGTCCGTGTCGACGGTGGCTTCCTCGATCATCGCCTCCAGCGCGGCGTTGCCCTTCGATGCCATCGGCGGAGGATAGCGGATCGGTGCCGGGTTGTTCGGAGCCCGATGCGCGAGGATGGTCGGCATGGGTTCGCTGGCCGAGTTCGTCGATCTTCGGCGGGAGGTGGAGCGGTTACGGGCGGAGAAACGCCCGGCTGGCGCGCCTGCTGGAGTTGCGCGGCCAGGACACGGCTGCGGCGCCGGAGCAGTTGTCCGCGCCGGTGGAGCCGCCGGGGCTGGTCACCATGGCTTCGCCGACCCGGGACAAGCTGGCGTTGTTCGCCGACCGGTTCCGGGCGCGAGCCGACGTGTACGCCGTGCGGTGGGACAACGCCCGTACCGGCGCAGCCGGGTGGATGCCCGCGGTGGCCGGCGGTTGGCGTAAGGGTATGGACCGGCGGGGTGCCACCTACCTGCCCCGTACGACGGAGGTCGTCGCGGCGCATCTGGTCGGCGGCGTGTTCATGGGCCTGTACCCGCTGATGCCCGGCAACACCTGCCACTTCGTCGTGGCCGACTTCGACGGGCCGACGGCGATGCTCGACGCCCTCGCGTACGTGAAGGCGGCACGGGCCCGCGCAGTGCCCGCCGCGTTGGAGATCTCCCAGTCAGGCCGCGGCGCCCACGTGTGGGTCTTCTTTACCGGCGCCGTTGCCGCGGCCACCGCGCGGGCCGTCGGCACGGTCCTGCTGCGTGAGGCGATGGTGCTGCGCGGGTCGATGGATCTGCGGTCGTACGACCGGCTGTTCCCCAACCAGGACGTCCTGCCCGAGGGTGGCTTCGGCAACCTCATCGCCGCGCCGCTGCAGGGTCGCCGCCGCAAGGACGGGCTGACCACGTTTCTCGACCTCGGCACGCTCGAGCCGTACGCGGACCAGTGGGCATTCCTGTCGACGCTGGACCGCCTCAGCCCCAGCGACGCCGAACACGTCGCCCGGCAAGCGAAGCAAGCCGTCACCGGTGCTGACCTCGCCACGATGAGCCGGTCCGCCGCGACGCAGGTTCATCCTCCGCTGCCTCCGGTGGTCCACGCGGAGGCAGGTGCCGGGCTGAGCATCGACGCCAGGCAGCTCACGCCCGCCGCGCTGGCGACGTTCAAGCACGCCGCCGCCATGGCCAACCCGAAGTTCTACGAGTTGCAGCGGCTCCGCAAGTCCACCTGGGACACCCCGCGCTTCATCCAGGGCTACGACCTCACCCTCGATGACCGCCTGGTCCTCCCACGGGGCCTGCAGCACACCATCGCCGCCATCGTTGAACGCGCCGGATCCCGGCTGGCCGTCACGGAAGCACGAAACCCCGGGGCCGAGATCGACGCCGCGTTCACCGCCGAACTCACCGGCAAACAGGTCAACGCGGTCGGCGCACTTCTCGCTCACGACGACGGAATCCTGGTCGCTCCACCCGGTTCCGGCAAGACCGTCATGGCCTGCGCCCTGATCGCCGAACGCAACACCTCCACCCTGGTCCTCGTCGACCGCAAAGCCCTCGCCGACCAGTGGCGCACCCGCATCGAGCAGTTCCTTGGCATCAAGCCCGGTCAACTCGGCGGCGGCCGACGCAAGCTCACCGGCACCGTGGACATCGCACTGCTGCCCTCCCTCGCTCGACGCGAAGACGTCGCCACCCTGACCCAGGGTTACGGCCACGTCATCGTCGACGAATGCCACCACCTCGGCGCCGCGGCGTACGAGCACTTGGTCAAACGGATCGCCGCGCAGTTCTGGCTCGGCCTCACCGCCACACCCACCCGACGCGACGGCCTCGGCCAACTCGTCACCTGGCAACTCGGACCCGTACGCCACACCCTGACCGACGAGGAACAAGGCACCCTAGCGGCAGCCATGCACGCCGACGCCGGACCCAGTCGAGCGCTGTTCATCCACGAGACCACCTTCCAACCCGGCGACATCGACCTTGACGCTCCCGGCGCGCTCGCCCAAGTGCACCGACGACTGGCCCTCGACGAGCCCCGCAACACCCAGATCTCCGATGACATCGCAGCAGCCCTCACACGCGGCCGCAACTGTCTCGTCCTGACCCGACGGGTCGCCCACGTCGAGGCACTCACCGCCCTGCTCGCCGCACGCGGACACCAACCACTCGTACTCCAGGGCGCGATGAGCACCCGCGAGCGGCGGATCATCGTTGACCGGCTCGACGGCGCGAAGGCCGGTGAGGGCCTGCTCGTCATCGGCACCACACCGTTCATCGGCGAAGGCTTCGACGCTCCCGCCCTCGACACCCTCTTCCTCGCCGGCCCCATCTCCTACGACGGCCTACTCATCCAATGCGCCGGCCGCGTCATCCGCGCCGCACCCGGCAAGAACGTCGCCGAAGTCCACGACTACCACGACCCAGCCACACCCATCCTCGCCGCCTCACTCCCACGCCGCATGCCCGGATACCAGGCCCTCGGCTTCACCAGAACATGAGTGATCCCAACGCGATCACCACGCCTGGTCCCGCCAGCTATAAAAACGCCAAGCGCGCTTGGCCTAACGTAGTAGGCTGATGGCCATGGGCCGGTTCTCCGAGGATGAGTTGCAGGCGGTTGTCTCCAGGTACGAGGCGACGCGGGCGCAGGCGTTGACCGAGCGGGACGAGCAGCTGCGGGCGTTTCACGCGGCCGGGTGGCGGCCGGTCGATCTGCAGCGGGTCACCGGATACAGCCGAGAGACCATCCGTCAGGCGCTCCGACCGGAAGTCCGACGGGCGACCAACATCAGCCGACGCAGGACGGCACCCCAACCGCCGGCGGACTACCGGTCCTACGGTGACCGGAGGCCCTACGTGGTGGCCGAAACCCTGGCCGCACTGCACGGACCGACCGAGGGCACGGTGTCGCTTCCGCGTCACCTCGACTGGTCCGGGCACGCCGAGTACGACCTGAGCCGGGCCGCACGCCTGGCCAGTATGTACAAGGTGGTACTCACTGAGGCCAGCACCGTCGAGGATCTGAACACCTGGCTCGACGCCGACCTCCTCCGGCGGCTCTGGCCCAGCCTCTGGCTGCCACCCCAGCTCCGCCAGCGCTGGGAGGACGCCTTCCCCGAACTCGCCGCCACCCGCAGCAACGCGGCATAGCGGTGAACCCCTTCCACAAACGCCTCGCCCGGACCGGGCTCAGGGCCACCGATAGATACGGCTTCGCGCTGGCCGGCGGCTACGCGGTCCAGGCCGCCGGGCTCCTGGAGCGACCCAGCGAGGACGTCGACCTGTTCACCTCATGGGACCGCCGCGACAGATTCACCGCCGCAGTCGCCGCAGTCGTACACGCCTACCGAGACGACGGCCTCACCGTCGAGACCGAGCGGCAGTACGACACCTTCGCCCGGCTGGCCGTCACCGACGGCGTGCGGGTTTCCAAGGTCGAACTCGGCGTGGACTGGCGCGCCAACGAACCGATCCTCATGGCGATCGGACCGGTACTGCACCCCGACGACGCGGTCGCGAACAAGATGAGCGCCCTCTACGGGCGAGCGTTCGCCCGGGACTTCATCGACATCGAGGCCGCGCTCCGATCCGGCCGCTACACCCGCGACGCCCTCCTCGCCCTCGCGCAGCGCGCCGACCGTGGCTTCGACCCGCGCATCTTCGCCGACGCCCTCGGACAAGCCGCCCAGCTCGATCCCGACGACTTCGCTCAGTACGGCGTCACCGGCCCAGCGCTGGACGAACTCCGAAGCCGATTCGCGGAGTGGCGCCGCGAACTGCTCGACGACGAGGAAGGGTGACTCGGTCCCGACTCGCGGCTACGTCAACCCTGCACCCGCAGGCCCACGATGTTTCAGCTGATCTTCGGCAAGCGATCGCAGCGAGCCCGCGAAGCGACCGGCACGCAACGGGGACGCCAGGAAAGCCGCAGGTCATCGGCCTGCGGACACCGGCGGAGCGTCGGGTTAGGAAACCGATGCTCTATCCCCTGAGCTACGAGGGCGCGAGCGCCTAGTCTAGCGACTTGGGGTTCACCCGGTGTGGCAGGGAGTGGCTCACTTTGATCCGCGTTCGCCCGCAACACAGGGACCCCCTGTTTTCCCAGCCCCGGACCACACCAACCGGTGCTTGCGGCAGGCCTCACCGCCACACCCACCCGGCGCTCCTGCTCCAAGGCACGATGAGCACCCGCGAACGGCGGACCATCGTCGACCGGCCCGACAACACCAAGGCCAGCGACAGACATCTCGTCATCGGCACCTACTCGTCCAATGCGCCGCCGCGTCGGCCGCGCTGCGGCCTCAGGGTCCCGCAAATCGGACACCGAAGGGCGGCGTTCCAGATGCAGCTCTGCCGCAGATCGAACGTGCCTACCCTCGCAGATCGAAACCGTAAGGGCGCTACGCAGGCTCGTACGCCTCCCCTCAGCCAGATCCGCGACCATCGTCGCCGCAACCTCGAATCCGCCCTCGGACGGAGCCAGCCGACGATCACCCGCCACCTCCAGGCCCTGGAAGAGATCTTCCTGACCCGACGACTTCCGCGGACTACGTCGACTCGCTGGCCGCCTCGGCGACGGCTTCATCGCCGGCATCGTCCTCTACACCGGAACCTCCACGCTGCCGTTCGGCGACGGATTTTCCGCCTCGGCACACGTTCTTCAGAGGTTGTGCGCGGCCGTGCGAAGCAGGTGCCACAGCACCGCGCTCAGGGCACCACTTGAGGCCGCTGCGGCCAGGAGCACTGGCATGGTGCGCCAGAGACGGTGCGCCGTGGCCAGCCAGGCCAGGACGACGATCGGGAGCACGATCATGATGAGTTGCCCGATCAGCACGCCTCGGAGGAACTCCGCGTGCCCCGCATCGACAACGGCCACCTGCCAGGGCGGCGTCAGGATCACGGAGTGCCAGCCTTCCCCGGACAGGAGGCCGCACCCCGCACCCGCGGCCAGCGCGGAGGTCGTCGCCTTGTCGCCGCTGCCGGCTGGTTCCACCGCACCGGTACGCACGGCGTGGCCGAGCTTTCCGAGGATTGGTCCCGCCACGAGGGACCCGGTCAACCACAGCGCCGTCATGACGGCGACTGAGCGCAACCCCAGCAGGTCGGCCGACGAGCCGTCTTCCAGAGTGCCGCCGCTCCATCGACGGCTGACCGCCAGCACAAGCAGGTAGTAGAACAGCGTGGCGGTCACCAACAAGGCGCTGGCACCGGCCATTGCCCTGTTGCCCGTGGCAGCCCAACGGCCGGCCAGAAATGCCGCCAAACCCCACGCGAAGCCGCTGCTGGTCAGCGTGATCAGGATCTGCCCCACCACACCCGCGACAGCGTCGGCCACGAACGCGAAAAGCCCCAGCGCAACGCCAGCAGCGGCCGCAACCACCAGATGGGTACGACGAGGTCCCTGAACAGCAGCGTCAGTCACGCCCGCCTCCTTCACAGGGGCGCCGACCGTACCAGGGCCGGCATTGCCGCAGTTTCTGGCGGCGTCGCGCTGACCGGGGCGGTCGGGGGAACGGGTGCCCAGCCGACGCTGCCGTACCGACGCTCATGATCGGCGTTAACCGACCTGGTCTCGTACGCTCAAGCAGTGAGAAGCAGTCGAGGACCGGTCATGGCGCAGATGTTGGATGCGGCGGAGAACGCCTCGCCGGTCGAGGCGGTCGAGGCGGTCACCCGCGAACTCGGTGCGGGGCTGCGGGCACGTAGCGTGGCGTTCTTGATCGCGGACCTCAGCGGCCGGGCGCTGGTCCGGTTGACCCACGTACCGCTCGACGAGCCCGGCGAGGGACGTCGGGACGGTGCCGAACTCGCCACGGTGATGCCGTTCGGCGGCGGCCCAGCCGAGCAGGCGCTACGCACCCAGACGGTGCGGGTTGTCCCGCAGCCCGACGGGTGGACCGTGTTGGCGCCGGTGACCGACCGAGGTGAGGCGATCGGCCTGCTCGAGATGGTTCTGCCGGACGAGCCGGACCCGCGGACGCTGAAGGAGATCACCCGCACGGCGCACGTGTTGGCGTTCGTGGTGATCGCCAACCGGCGGCACACCGACCTGTTCGAGTGGGGACAACGCACCACCCCGTTCACCCTGTCCGGGGAGATCCAGCGTCGCCTGCTGCCCGCATCGTTCACGTGTGAGGCCAGCGCGTTCACCCTGTCCGGCTGGCTCGAACCCGCGGCGAGCATCGGCGGAGACACCTTCGACTACAGTCTGGCCCGCGACGCGCTGCACTTCAGCGTCACCGACGCGATGGGCCACGGGGTGGCCAGCGCGCTGACGGCCACCCTGGGTGTGGGCAGCCTGCGCAACAGCCGCCGCCGGGGGGCCAGCCTGGTGGAGCAGGCCGACGCCGCCAACGCCGACGTGGCCGACCACGCCCCCGTGCCCGGCAGTTACATCACCGCGGTTCTGGGCCGTCTCGACCTGCGCACCGGGGTGTGCACGCTGCTCAACGCCGGGCACGTCCCCCCGCTGCTGGTACGCGACGGAGAGAGCCGGGCGCTGTCGCTACCGGCCAACTTCCCGCTGGGTATGTTCGCCGATACCGGACACAGCGCCGGTGAGATCGAGTTGCGGCCGGGCGATCGTCTGGTAGTGGTCACCGACGGCATGCGCGAGCGCAACGCCGCCAGCCTGGATCTACCGACCATGCTGCGGTCCATCACCAACCTGCATCCACGCGAGGCCGTCCGGGCGTTGGCCGACGCCGTCCTCGAGGTCAGCGGGCCGACTCTGGCCGATGACGCCACCCTGTTCATTCTCGACTGGCATGACGGGCACAACGAGGACCGGCGTACCAACGCCGGTGCCGACCAGGAGCGTGCCAGCGCCGCGCTGCCCGACTGACTACCCGCCCGTCGCGGGGTTCGTGGATGGCAGATCGGCTTCAGCCGCCTGCACACTGTCATAAATAGGGATCACTCGATTCACCGACGTGATCGTCAGGACGCTCTGCACGGCAGGCTGCACTGCGGCCAGGCACAACCGACCGCCGACTTCCCGCAACGCCTTGAACATCACCACCAGGGCGCCCAGCCCACTGGAGTCCATGAACCCCACCTCGGCCAGGTCCACCACCACCTGATGGTCACCGGCGTCGACCAACCGTTGCAGGCCCTCGCGCAACTGCGGGGACGTCGCCATGTCCAGCTCGCCGCGCACCTCGAGCACGGTGCAACCCCGGCCCGGCCGGACCGACAACAGCAGACCCACAGCAGCCTCCCCAAGCCCTTGATCCCCCCTACCATATTCTGCCGGCAGGTGAACTGCCGTTGGCCGGCGTTGTCGAGCGACACACTGACCGTTTCACCTCCGCAACCCGGGGTACGGCTGATCACCACCGGAGCATCGCGCCTCGGTGTAGTTCTCCGACAGGTCGGGCACGGTCCGGGAGGAGCGACGTAATGCGGGTGAGCATGACCCTGTCACTCCCGCGTCAGCCGTCCTCGGTGACCCGCGCCCGCCAGGTACTCACCACCCTGCTCAGCCTCACCGACGCCGCCGAGGACTCCCGCAACCACCTCGCCGTGCTGATCACCGAGGCATGCGCCAACGCGGTACTGCACGGCGATGTCGACAGCGTCGTCGACATCACCATCGTCATCGACGACGGCGTCTGCCTGCTGGAGGTCGGCAACCGCGGGAGCACCCCCACCGATGCCGCACTCGACGCCGCCCTTCCCGCGCCGCTCACCGTCGGCGGCCGCGGCCTGCCTTTGATCGCGGCGCTCGCCGACAGCGCCGCCTTCGTCGCCGGGCCGCCGGACCGCGTCCTGCTCCGCATCACCAAGCACCTGATGGAGGTACGGACACCACCGAGCCGATGAGCGACGCCGCAGCCCGAGCTCACACCACGGGAGAAGCTCCAACGAGCAGAAGTAGGGGTTGCCGGTACGCTGCATCGGCGGCCTCAGGCGTTCCCCTAGTTTGCGGCCACCGTCATCCGACCGGCATACAACCGACCGTTCCGCACGGGCAGATGAAAGGCGAACCACCATGACGGCGGTACCAGGTGAACTGCCTACTGCTGCGGATCCGGCGGGTACCGGGCAGGCAGCCGAGGATCTGCGGACGCTGTTCGGGCAGTCCATTGCCGTCTTCGCATCGCTGAGCGGACCGGAGCACCTGGTGGAGACGGCGAACCACGCGTTCTTCGCCGCCATCGGTGAGCAACGGGCCCGGACCGACGTACCGCTCGTGGACGTGCTGCCTGAGCTGTCGGATCAGGGCTTCATCACCCTGCTGGATCAGGTGTACCGCACGGGTGAGCCCTACACGGGCCGGGACGTGCGGGTCATGCTGGGCACCGAGCCGCACGCGCGGGAAGCGTACTTCGACTTCACCTACGAGCCGCGCCGGGACGCCGCCGGCACAGTGATCGGCATCCGCGTCATCGGCATGGAAACGACCCAGGTCAAGCATGCGCAACGGTTGATGGCCGAGCACCGCGCCATGCTGGAGCAGATCGCCCGCCAGGCACCGCTCGCCGAGGTGCTCGACGGTATGGCGCGCTGTATCGAGAATCTCGCTCCGCAGGAGATGCTCGTTTCCGTGCTGCTCGCCGACCCCGACGGTCGACACCTGCGCCACGGTGCCGCGCCCAGCCTGCCGGATTTCTACAACCAGGCCATCGACGGGATCGCCACCGGCGAGGGCGTCGGATCCTGCGGCACCGCCGCGCACCGACGGGAACCGGTCGTCGTCACCGACATCGCCACTGATCCGTTCTGGGTCGACTTCCGCGACCTGGCCGGGCGCGCCGGGCTGGCCGCCTGCTGGTCCACACCGATCCTGGCCCGCGACGGCAGCCTGCTGGGCACCTTCGCCATGTACCACCGCAGCCCAAGGATTCCGCAGGACACCGACCTGGCCCTCGCCCGGGTCTTCGCCGGCACCGCGGCACTGGCCATCGAGCGCCACCACATCGAGCAGGCGAAACTCGCCGCCGAGGCGCAGGCCAAGGCAGCCCACGACGAACTCGCCAAGGCGATTCGCGCGGAACGGGAACTCCGTGCCGAAGCTGAGCAGCGCGCCACTGCCGCCGCGGAACTGAATGCCCAGATGCGTGCCGCCGCCGCCGCACAGGCGGCCACCCCGCACCCGGAGCGCTGCCAGCTCGGCGGCAACCAGGAGTGCAGCGCACCGGCCGAGATCAAGATCGCCGATTCGTGGGGTGACGCGGCGTGGGGCTGCCCCAGCCACGTCGAGGAAGCCATCCTCAACGTACGGTCGGTCTTCATCGCCAATGAGGAACTCGGCGGTCTGGCCGCCTACCTCAACCGCTGACCGCCGATCACGGATACTCTGAGTCACCATCTCGACACACCTCTACCCGGTCGGCGAGGGGTCGCCAACACTTCTCCCATGGAGAGCAGTGGGCGTGAGCGCAGCGACGAACGTTTCGAGAAGGTGGCCGAGCAGACCTCCGAGACCGTGACCCATGCGGCAAGCGTGTTGGAGGAGGAGCTCGCGGCGGGCATTGCCAGCGCGCGACGGCTTGAGGAGAAGCTGAGCGCCGACCGCAGGGTGGATCCGGAGGCGTTCGACGAGTTGGTGACGCGGGTGCGCACCGACGGACACGCACTGATCGACACTGTCGTCGCGCAGTTGAAGACCTCGGACGACCGGCGTGGTGAGGTCATCCGCCGGTACACGTCAGACGCGCACGAGGCCCTCGACGGCGTCCTCAACCTTGCGCGGCTGGTACCGGACGTGGCGAACGGGCTGGTCGACCGGCTCGCGTCGGAGGCCACGCAGAAGTCCGCTCCGTCGGACAAGTAGCCGGGTGACGTGTCCACCACCGGCGTGGCTCGTGACCATGTCACGCACCTGCTGGAGCGCTACCGAGCCCTTGCGATCGACGCGCTCCTTGCTGACGTGCCGTCGGGCGGACCGCATTACCTCTACGACCTGGTGTCCGAGTATCCGCGACGCTGGGGCAAAGGGCTGCGTGCCGCGCTCTGCCTGGCGGCCTGCCGGGCCTTCGGCGGCACGCCGTCGGTCGGACTCAACGCCGCCGTGACCGTGGAACTGTTCCACAACGCGTTTCTCATTCATGACGACATCCAGGACGAGAGCGAGCAGCGGCGCGGAGCACAGACCCTGCACGGCGAGTACGGGGTCGGTGTCGCCCTCAACGTGGGAAACATGACGAACCTACTCGCGTTGCAGCGGCTCGCGGCCAATCGCAGAGCCCTCGGCTCGGGCATCGCGTGGCGGCTGTTCGACGAGACCCAACTCATGCTGCGTCACTCGTTGGAGGGGCAGGCCATCGAGGTCGGCTGGATCCGCGACAACGTGTGTGACCTGGACGCGGACGACTACTTCCGGATGTGTCTGAAGAAGACCTCCTGGTACACCTGCATCTACCCGTGCCGTACCGGCATCATCGTCGCCACCGGTCAGCATGACGCTGTCGACGTCCTCGACCGCTACGGCTGGTATCTCGGTGCCGCGTTCCAGATCCAGGACGACGCGCTCAACCTCGTCGGGGACTTCGCCCGGTACGGCAAGGAGATCGCGGGCGATCTCTGGGAGGGCAAGCGAACGTTGATTCTCATCGACTTCCTGCGACGCTGCACCGCGGACGAACGCGATCGGACTGTCGCGTTCCTCAGCCGGTCCCGGGCGCAGCGCACCGCGGCGGAGGTGCGCTGGCTGCACGGGCGGCTGCTCGCCTACGACTGCGTCGAGTCCGCCCGCCGCAGCGCCCGCGAACTCGCCGCCGCCGCGTGGCGGGAAGGACAGCAGGCGCTGGGGCCGGCGGCAGCCGAGACCGAGGACGGCAGATTCCTGCTCGGCCTGCCCGAGTACGTCGTGGAACGCAGCCGGTAACGATCGGCATGCCGGCCCGGCTGACCAGCAAACGCCTTCCGCTGGATCAGCCGCCGAGCGTGGCCAGTTCCGAGACGACGACGTTTGTCAGCGCCCGACCGTCCCGGCGGACCTGGCGCAGGTACCACTTCTGGATCGGCGCGTGGGTGGCCTTCGCGAACTGCCACGGCCCCCGTGGACTGTTGAGCTGGCCAAGCCCGGCGATCGCGGCGTTGATCTCCTCCGGGCTGGGGTTCGTGCCCGCTGCGGCGATCGCCCGGTCCAGCACCGCTGCCGCGTCGTACGACGCCATCACGATGGAGGTGGGCACCCGACCCGGGTAGGCCGCGTTCCAGGCGGCGACGAATTCCCGGTTCGCCGCGTTGTCGAGGTCGGGTGAATAGTTCAGTCCGTTGTAGATGCCTTCGGCCGCGTCGCCCTGCTCGACCAGACTGGCCGGTTCGGTCACGAAGCCCGCCGCGTAGAGCGGCAGGTCAGCGACGGGTGATTCGGCGTACTGTTTGACGAACGTGATGGCGTTCTGCGCGTCGAAGAAGCAGTAGACCGCGTCCGCACCGGTCTCGGCGATCTCCTCCAGGTACGGCCCGAAGTCCTCGGTGACCGGGAACGGACTGAAGACGGCCTTGCCACCGGGGTTGGCCAACCGGCCGCCGAGTTCGACGAACGTGTCGACGAATCCGCGCAACTCGTCGCGCCCGCTCTGGAAATCCGGCCCGATGGCGTAGACCTTGCCCCGCCCCACCTCCTGTTTGACGAACGGCGCCATGGCCACACCGGGCTCGACGGAGATCAGGTTGGTGTGCCAGACGTAGGTCACGTCGGTCAGCGCCGGCCGCCCCAGCGCGCCGACCAGCGGCACCTTGTGCTGGTTGATGAGCGGATAGATGGCGGCGACGCTACCGCCGTTGATGATGCCGGTGATCGCCGAAACCCGATCCTGCTCCAGCAGCTTCGTGGCGGACTCGACGGTCACGTCGCGTTCGTATCCCTCGTCGGCGACGATCAGCTGGGCCGGATGACCGCCCAACTGGCCACCGCGCATGTCCAGGTAGAGCTGGAAACCGTCGCGCAGTTCGGAGCCCGGTGCCTCAAGCGAACCGGCCAGGGCGGTGATCATACCGATGCGGATGGTCTGACGCTCCGGCTCCGACGGCCCGTCACAGGCGGCGGTGACGGCGACCAGAACGCCGGTCAGCAGGGCCGCGAGGAGCCTTCGGGCTGGCGGAACGACACGTCGAGCGGGCTGGCTGGCGCTCACATCATCCCCAGCAGTTGGGAACGCACCGCCGGGGTCAGCACCTCACCCATCCGGTTGGCCAGGTCGGTCATCTCGTACGAGACCTGGCCCACGTCGCAGACGGGGGAAGCGAGCACGAGCAGCGAAGCTCCGTCGCTAAACGACATGCAGAACATGAAGCCGCCGTCCATCTGGGTCACGTTCGAGATCACCGCGCCCGCCTCGAAGAACCGGGCGGCGCCGACAAGCAGGGCGATCAGTCCGCTGCCGGTGGCGGCGAGCTGGTCCGCCCGGTCGCGGGGCAGACCGTGGTTGTGCGCCAGGACCAGTCCGTCGGTGGAAATGGCGAGGGCATGGCTTACCTCGGGGGTACGGCTCACGAAGTTCTGCAACAGCCAGCTCAGATCGTTCGGGCTTGTCACGACGTCGCTCCAGATCGGGGAGGGGTGGGAATTCAGCGTCAGAGGGAGTTGGGGGCCCGGCGTCCGGCGACGCCCTTGGCGTAGGCCGACATGGCCGCCGCCACGGTTGCCGGATCCAGCTTCCGCCGCAGGTCCGCGGCCGGTTGCTGCGCTTCCGGTACGAGATGCGGCTGCGGCACCCGGCGCGGCAGCCCGACCTGGGTGGACAGCGTTGGCGAGGCGGTCGCCCACTTCTCGCCGGCGTCGGCCGGCCAGATGACGGCCACCGAGTCGCCGTCGAGGGCGGTCTTGAACCAGCCGTTCACCGTCGGCCCCGCCGGCCGCGCCAAACCCGTCGGTTGGGGCTGGGCTACCGGCTGGAACAGCGGTGCGGGCGCGGGAGACTTGACGACCGGGCTGGGCAGCGCTCGCCCGACCGCAGCCGTTCCGACACCGACCGGCACCCGCGCGACGTGGGACGTCGGGTTGCCGGAGCCGGCCACGGGGACGTCGGTACGGGGCACGGAGGTCGCGGCCGGACGCCTTCCTGCGGCGGAGGGCCGGGCCCGACCCAGTTCGGACGCCACCGGCTGCGGTTGCTCGACCGGCCGGCGCACGACGATCGTCGCCGGCAGCGCGATCTCGGCCACCGTGCCACCCCTCGGGCCGGGACACAGCTCGACCTTGATCGCATGCCGGGCGGCGAGCCGGGCAACCACGGTCAGACCCATCGCGCGCACTCCCGACACGTCGATCGTCGACGGGTTGGCGAGCGCCGCGTTCAGTTGCTCGCACCGCTGCGGGGAGAGCCCGACTCCCTGGTCCACCACCTGCACGATCGCCCGGTCGGCGAGCGCGTGCCCGGTGACCAGCACCTCGGCGTCCGGTGGGGAGTATCCGGTCGCGTTGTCCAGCAGTTCGGCGACGAGGTGCACGGTCTCATCGACCGCCGTGCCGGCGATGGCGAGTTCCTTGTCCACCGCGCCGATCCGGACCCGGGTGTAGTGCTCGATCTGGGACAGCGCGGCCTGGATCACGTGGTCGAGGGAGACCGGCTCCTGGCGTACCCGGGAGATACCGGAACCACCGAGGACCAGCAGGCTCTGGTTGATCCGCGCCATCCGGGTGGCGAGGTGGTCCAGTTGGTACAGCTGTTGGAGGCGCTCCGGGTCGGCCTCGTCGCGCTCCACCTCGTCGACCTGGGCCAACATGGCGTCGACCAGTCGCTGCTCGCGTCGGGAGAGGTGGACGAAGATCTCCGCGACGTTGGCCCGCATCACCGCCTGTTCACCGGCGATCCGGACCGCCTCCCGGTGCAGGGCTCGGGTGGCGGTGGCCACCTCGGCGATCTCGTCGGAGCCGGTGATCCGGAACTCCGACACCGAGCGGTCCGCCACCTCGTTGGGCTGCACGCTGCCGGGTGCGGCGGCGCTGAGTTCCCGCACCACGGCCGGCAGCCGGTCGTACGCCACTGTGGTCACGGTGTTGCGCAGGGACCGCAGCCGGCGGGTGATCCGCCGGGCCACCACACCGGTGAGTACGGCGGTGAGCGCCAGGACCAGGAAGATGCCGGCGCCCTGCAGCAGCGCGTTGCGCAGCAGCTGCCCTCGCTCGGTCGACACCCGCTCCGCCACGGCGGCGTCCACGTCACTCTGGATCCGGAACATCTGGCTGACCCAGCCATCGGTCGCCTCGACCCAGGCGTTCGCGTCGACAGCGAGCCGCCCACCGGGCAGCGTGCGGCCGACCTGGTCCTGCAGGCGTTGCGCGGCGACGACCTGTGCGTCGGTGCCGATCTGCTCCCAATCCGCCGCCCAGCCCGGTTCGGCGAGGGCCAGGAAGGCGTTGGTGGCCTCGGCGTACCGGGCCTGGGCACCGACGATCTCCTGCTGCCCGGCCGGGGTCAGCTCTCCCCCGGCGAGGCTGCGCAGCACGATGACCTGGAGCTGACCGATCGCCTCGCCCGCTTCCGAGACCGCCACCGCGGCCCGGACGTCGTCGGCGATCCGCGTTGAGGTGTCGGTGGCCACGGACGCGCGGAAGGCGAGCAGGTCCGCGACGAGAATCCGGTAGCTGAAGGCGATCGCGGACAGGGTGGCGCGAGGGCTTGACCGGACCTGCTCGCGTACCGTGCCCAGCGACGTCAGGCCGGCGTCGATCCGTTGCAGGGCCGAATTTCCGGTCGACACCTCGGCTCTGCGTCGCTGGAACTCGACGATCTCCGCATCGGTTCGGGCGACCTGGTCGTCGAAGGCGGCGCTGGCGGCCTGCCCCTGAGTGGTCACCTCGACTGCGGCGATCACCCTTTCGGCCTGGAGGGCGCGGGCGAGCGCGCCGGCCTGAGTGGAGAGTGTGACGACGTCGTGCACGGTGCCCGCGTTGAGCACCTGCCGGACCGTGCCCTCCAGGGCCAGGCCGGCGAACCCCACGACGGCGATCAATGGTACGGCGACCAGCAGCCGTAGTAGCCGAACGATGCTGCCCCGAGCCAGCCATCCCCGGCGCGCTTCGGCATGGGTACGCACTGCGGCTGCCGCTGTAGCACGTGTCACCGGCGAACTCCGCCCCCTTGCCTCATCGACGCTGATCTCAGCAGGATCCGGCGCACACGCCGGCTACACGGTGGAGGGTGGGCATCCTGCCCACGTCAAAGCGCATTCCTACCATGGTGTAACGGTTCAGCTCTAGATCCCCGTACGCCTGCCGAACATTTGAGTGACGTCTTGGACATGAACCGGAAACACGTCAGCGAAACTTGTCCGACCAATCGTTGTGGACGAATGGAGAAAAGGGCTAGGTCTTTTTGGGTGCGATCCTGTTATAGGGCAGGCGGTAGCCGGGCCACCTCCCGACGAGCAGCGAACGACGTCGCCAGATACCCCCTTGGGGTATAAGGTGGCTTCGGGAGGCGACGAGATGTCCCACGACGACACGCAGCACCACACCAAACAGCACGGGCAGGACGGGCACAACGGGCACGACAAGCACGCCGGACACGACCCGGAAGCGTTCCGCCGCAAGTTCTGGCTCAGCTTGGCGCTGACCGTGCCGATCGTGGCCACCAGTCACATGGTGATGGGCTGGCTCGGCTACGAGCTGGACTTCCCCGGGATCGGTCTGGTGGGTCCGGTGCTCGGCACGCTGGTCTTCGTCTACGGCGGCTGGCCCTTCCTTCAAGGCGCGGTGCGCGAGATCCGGGACCGGGCACCGGGGATGATGCTGCTGATCGCGATGGCGATCACGGTTGCCTATGTGGCGTCACTGGCCACCTCGTTCGGCGCGTTCGACCTGGACTTCTGGTGGGAACTGGCCGCGCTGGTGACGATCATGCTGCTCGGGCACTGGCAGGAGATGAAGGCGATCGGCCAGGCCCAGGGCGCCCTGTCGGCACTTGCCGCCCTGCTGCCCGACGACGCCGAGCGGCTCGACCCGGACGGACAGCCGCAACGGGTGGCGGTGACCGAGCTGGATGTCGGCGACCTGGTCCTGATCCGGCCGGGTTCGCGGGTTCCCGCGGACGGCACCGTGGTGGACGGCCGCGCCGAGATGGACGAGTCGATGATCACGGGTGAATCGCGGCCGGTGTCGCGCTCGGCCGGTGACCGGGTGGTGGCTGGCACGGTGGCCACCGACGCGGCGCTGCGGGTCCGGATCGAGGCCGTCGGTGACGACACCGCGTTGGCCGGCATCCAGCGGCTGGTGAGCCAGGCACAGCAGTCCAGCGGCCGGGCACAGGTGCTGGCGGACCGGTTCGCCGCCTGGCTGTTCTACATCGCCACCGCGACCGCCGTACTGACCCTGGTGGTCTGGTCCCTGCTCGGCGATGTGGACGAGGCCATCGTACGCACGGTGACGGTGCTGGTCATCGCCTGCCCGCACGCGCTCGGCCTGGCCATCCCGCTGGTCATCGCTCTGTCCACGGCCGTTGCCGCCAAAGCCGGAATCCTGGTCAAGGACCGGCTGGCCCTGGAACGGATGCGCACGGTGGACACCGTGCTGTTCGACAAGACCGGCACGCTGACCCGGGGCGAGCACGTCGTCACCGACGTCGCCGCCACCGCCGGCGCGACCAAACAGGAGGTACTCGCCATCGCGGCGGCGGTGGAGGCCGACAGCGAGCATCCCCTGGCCCGAGCGATCGTGGCTGCCGCCGCCGACCAGGAAGACCGGCGGGTGGCATCCGGATTCCACTCGATGATCGGGCGCGGTGTGCGTGCCGAGGTGGACGGGGTGACCTACGCCGTCGGTGGTCCGGCACTGCTGCGGGAGTTCGACGTGACGGTCCCGGACGATCTCGACCAGCACCGGCAGGACTGGTCACGCCGGGGCGCGGCGGTGCTCTACCTGCTGCGGCCACAGGACGGCCGGGCCGTCGTCCTCGGCGCCCTCGCGTTGTCCGACCAGGTCCGGCCGGAGGCCCGGCAGGCCATCGCCGACCTGCGCGGGCAGGGCATTCGCAAGATCATGATGATCACCGGGGACGCTCGTCCGGTCGCTGAGGCGGTCGCCGCCGACCTCGGATTCCGCTCCGGTGAGGACGAGGTCTTCGCCGAGGTGCTGCCGGCGGAGAAGGACGACACCGTGACGGAGTTGCAGCGACGAGGACTGCGGGTGGCCATGGTGGGCGACGGGGTCAACGACGCGCCCGCCCTGGCCCGCGCGAACGTCGGCATCGCGATCGGCGCCGGCACCGACGTGGCCATCGAGTCCGCCGGCGTGGTGCTCGCCTCGTCCGACCCGCGTGGCGTGAGCGGAGTGATCCGATTGTCTCGGGCCGCGTACCGGAAAATGCTCCAGAACCTGGCCTGGGCCGCCGGCTACAACGTGGTCGCGCTGCCGCTCGCCGCCGGGGTTCTGGCCTGGGCCGGCGTGGCGCTGAGCCCGGCGGTCGCCGCCGTGCTGATGTCGGCCTCCACCATCGTGGTCGCGCTCAACGCCCAACTGCTGCGCCGCGTCGAACTGCGCCCACAGACTCGTACCTGCTGTCGTCCGGACACGGCCGAACTGTAACCGCTCCACCGGCCGGTCCGGGCCAACCAGCACGTCGCTGGCCTTGTCCGACCCGGCCGCCGCAGTCCGGTCGTACCGTTCCCCCGCTGTCAGAGGAACGGGGGAACGGTACGGTCCGTGAAGAGCAGGAAGCATGCGAACGGCAGCAGCTGCACGACGACCGTGGCCACCGCGCCCCCGTCCACCGCGCCCAGCGGAAAGATCCAGAAGTACCCGATGAGGGCGTTACCGGCCAGCCAGGTGAGGGCCACCCTGAGCCGGCTGGGGCGTCCCGCCACGCTCGTCATCTCGTCGCCGCCCCATCAGCTGCGGATCATCGGGGTTCGTCAGCTCGAAGCAACGATAGACGCCCATGGTCTCGCGGCCGTGCACCACCGAGTTGCTGCCGGCGGTCTCAGCGCAGCAGCACCGGTCCGGCGTCGATCCGGGTGCGGAACAGCGCGTACGGCTTGCGGCGCAGGTCCCTGCCCTGCTGGAAGTTGGGCTGTCGGTGCACCTGGTTCGCGGTCACGTAGAGATGCCCGTCCACCGCCACCGACAGAGTGTCCGGCCAGAGCAGCCGAGGGTCGTGGACGACGGTCTCGTACTCGCCGTCCGGACGCCGCCGCAACACCGCGTTGTGTTCGTACGCGGTGAAATAGATCCGCCCGGCGGCATCGCTCTCCAGCCCATCGGAGCCGGTGCCCTTGTCGCCCTCGTGGATCACCGTTGCGGCCACCTCATCCGCGCTGGCCGAGACGTCGGCGAGGGCGTCGGTGGCGACGCTGTACCACTGGCGTGAGGCCAACGCGCAGTAGTAGAGCCGGGAACCGTCGGCGGAGATGGCGATTCCGTCCGCGCCGATGGTCACCGGATTCGGCGGCCCGTCGTCCGGCTGTTGCAGGAAGGGTCGTCCCTCCACGACGGGCCGGAAGCGGGACAGGGGTTCCGCCTTGGTCGACGGATGATCGTGCAGCCGACGCCAGGACGCACCGGTGGCCAGGTCGACCACGATGATCCCGTTCGGTCCGGTGATCGCCGAGTCGGTGATGTACGCGAGCCCCGCGTCGCCACGCCGCAGGTCGAAGCGCACGTCGTTGAGGTACGTCGTGGGCAGCGCCACGTCCGGCGGGAAGGTGATCACCTGGGCCACGGTGTCGCTGTCCAGGTCGATCCGGACCAGTTTGGGGCCGCCCGGTCGGGTCGGTCGGAACATCGGGCTGCCGGTGTCGAGGACCCAGAGCCGGTCGGCGGGATCGACCACGATGCTCTGGACCGAGACGAGTGCGTCCTGGTCGTCGGTGCCGCGCGCCTGGTTCCACCGCTCGTCCGGATACGGCACCTCGACGCCGTCGCGCAGCTCGACCACGGTGGCGGGCACGTCGTCGCCCCACCGGGGAAAGCTGACGAAGATCCGGCCGGTGTGCGAGACGCTGACTCCCGTGGGCATGGGCCCGCTGAAGGCGTGGACCAGTTCCAGCTGGCCGACGGGCTCGTCGGACACGGGCTCACTCATGCGTTGCTCCTGCCGTCACGCCACACCCTTCCCGTCGCCGGATGACGCAAACGTGACGCTGCTTCTCCACCCAGGACGCGCGGCGGGTCCGGGTCAGCCAGCGGCCGGGTGCGGATGCTGCCGGGGAACGGGCGGACTGCCGGTGCCCGCGTAGCCGGCGGCCTGGAGGGTGAACAGGTCGGCGTAGCGGCCACCGGCGGCGACGAGCTCGTCGTGGGTGCCCTCCTCGACCAGACGCCCGTGATGCAGCACGAAGATCCGGTCGACGTGCCGGACGTTGGCCAGCCGGTGCGTGATCAGAATGGTGGTGGCCCGGCCCCGCCGGTCGCGGATGGCCTGGAACAACGCGTCTTCCGCACGCGGATCGAGCGCGGAGGACGGCTCGTCCATCACCAGCAGTTCGGCGTCGCGGAGGAAGCCACGGGCCGCGGTGATCCGCTGCCACTGCCCGCCGGAGAGATCCTGCCCCTTGGCGAAGGTGCGGTCGAGCAGCGTCTCGTACCCGTGCGGAAGTTCGCGGATCATCTCGTCGGCGACCGCGCGGGTTGCCGCGGCCTCGATCCGATCCTGCCGGGCCTCGGCGTCGATGTCCCCGATGGCGATGTTCGTGGCGGCGGTGAACGGCCACTTGTGGTACTCCTGGGTGACCACGGCGATGCGGCCACGCAACGTGTCGCGGTCCAGCTCGGCCAGGGGATGACCGTTCCAGCGGATCACCCCCTCGCTGGGCGTACGCAGTGCGGCGATCAGGGCGGCCAGGCTGCTCTTGCCGGAACCGTTCTCCCCGACGAAAGCCACCGTCTGCCCCGCCTCGACGGTCAACGTGACGCGATCGACCGCCGGGCTGTCTCGATCCGGGTAACGCAGGCTCACCGCGTCCACGGTCAGCACCCGTAGCCGGTCCGGTGCCGCCGCCACCACCTGCTCGGGCAGATAGGTGGCGGCGCGGGTCATGAACCCCGTGTAGTCGCGGAAGTGCTGGCCCTCGGTGTAGACGCGGTCCATCTGGAAGGTCACCACGGCCAACGAACGCTGCGCCGCCTGCACCGCGATCACACAGGTGGCCGCCGCCGCGAGCGGGATCTGCCCGTCGATGAGCAGCAGTCCGAGCAGCACGTAGACCACGGCGGTGGCGACGCCACCGATCATCGAGCCCACGGTGACCGTGGTGGTGACCCGACGCGCCAGGGCCAGCTCGATGTCGGTCTCCACACCCATCACCCGGTCGTACTGGTCCAGCAGGAACCGGCGCAGTCCGTACGAGCGCAGTTCCGGTGCCGAAGCCCGTTCGGCCATCAGCCGGTGCAGCAGCCACATCCGACGCCGCCGGACCGAGCCGGCGATGTAGGTCCGGTACCGCAGGTGCCCCGCGCGCAGCGACGCCCACGCGTTCGGCACGGTCGCGACCAGCAGCGCCGGCAGCAACACCGGATGGATCACCACGACGGCCACGGTCACCGCGATCACCCCCACCAGCCCGGTGAGCAGGTTCATCGAGGCCGGCACCAGGTCGACCGCGGACTGGGTGCCGCGGGTGGCTCGTTCCATGTCGTCGGCGAACGCGTCCGCGTCGAAGGCTTCCAGGCGCACGGCCGTGGTGACCTCGAACAGCCCTCGTTCCACCTCCCGGCTGACCCTGGGGGTCAGCCCGTTCAGGGCGTAGCCGGTGGCGATGGCCATCCCGGACCGCGCCGCTGTCGCGGCGGCGAGCATCGCGAGCGCGGGCAGCGCGGCCACCACCTTCTCCCCGGTCGGCCCACCGGCGAACAGTTCCACCAGCACCCGCTGCGTCGCGAGCAGCCCGAACGCCGACATCACGCCGGCACCGACCGTGGTCACGGCGACCACCGAGGTACGCAGCCGGTCAGCGCGCCAACTGAACCGCAGGGCCGCCCAGATCAGCCTGGGCAGTTCGGCGAAGACGGCGAGCAGACCGGCCTGGGTCCGCGCCCGCATTCCCGTCTCCCACCACATCGCCCGCAGCTCGGGCAGCACCGACTCCCCTGCCGCCGGCCCGGCCTGCGCCGCTCGGTCACGACGCCGGGTCGACGTGGCGGCCATGTGGAACCTCCTCGGTGTCGGCGACACGCGGACGCGGCCCGCGGTCGCACGACGGAACCGCGACGCGGACTACCGCCAGTCGCAGCCGACGGCGTTCGACCAGCTACTTATAGTCACCGTCGATGCGGCGGCGGTCCAGCCCTGTCGGCGTGCCGAACCGCCCGGCACGGCCCCGAGCCCGGTCAGCGGCTGGCGAAGAGGACGCGCATCGCGGCACCGTGGTGATGCGGGTCAGGCGCCGCGTGGGGCGTACATGATGACGGCGACGCCGAGCAGGCAGATCGCCGCGCCGGTGAGATCCCACCGGTCCGGGCGGAAACCGTCGAAGATCATCCCCCAGGCGAGCGAACCGGCCACGAAAACCCCGCCGTACGCGGCCAGGATGCGGCCGAAGTTCGGGTCGGGCTGGAAGGTGGCCACGAAGCCGTACGCGCCGAGGGCGAGCATGCCGGCGGCGACGAACCACAGCCCTCGGTGCTCCCGCCAGCCCTGCCACACCAACCAGGCTCCGCCGATCTCAGCGATCGCCGCCAGGGCGAACAGCAGAACGGAACGCAGCACGGTCACTGCCGCACCCTACCGTCGCCGGGGGCCGCGCCCGGGTTGACGCCGGCCGAGCGACGTTACCCTCGTGCTGGTAGGGGGTGACCTTGGGGCCACAGCGACCACCCGTCGACCCGGATGTCGAGCTGGACCAGCCGAGCCGACGGGCCGCCCTGCCCGACGGTGCCGCCAGCCTGCTCACCGTGATCGCCGTCGGAGGCATGACCGGCGCGCTGGTGCGACACGGGTTGGCCATCGCCTTCCCGCACCCGCCCCGCGGTTTCCCCTGGGCCACCTTCGCGGTCAACGTGTCGGGTTGCCTGCTCATCGGGGTACTGATGGTGCTGATCACCGAGGTGCGGGACGCGCCGCGACTGGTCCGGCCCTTCCTCGGCGTCGGCGTGCTCGGCGGGTACACGACCTTCTCCACGTACGCCGTCGAGGTGCAGCAGGCGGTGACGGCCGGTGCCGCGCGGACCGGCCTGCTGTATCTCGCCGGTACCCTCGTCGCCGCCCTCACCGCCGTCTGGCTGGGCACGGCCCTGACCCGGCTGGCGGCCGGCGTGCAGCGGAACCGGAGCGCCGGATGACGGTGCTTCTGGTGGCGCTCGGCGCCGCCCTCGGCGCGCCGCTGCGCTACCTGGTCGACCGGGCGGTGCAGGCCCGCCACGACACGGTTTTTCCGTGGGGCACCTGCACGGTCAACGTGCTGGGCTCGCTCGTCCTCGGCGTCCTGATCGGTGGTGCCGCCGTGGGCGCGGTCTCCGGCTCCCTGGTCGCCTTTCTCGGCGTCGGCCTGTGCGGTGCGCTGACCACCTACTCGACCTTCGGCTACGAGACGATCCGGCTCTTCGAGGACGGGGCGCGCCGCGCCGCGCTGTTCAACGCCGGCATCAGCGTCACCGCCGCGGTGGGTGCCGCGTTCCTCGGGGTCACCCTCGCCGAGGCGCTGTGGGCCTGACCGCAACCGCCACCGCCCCACGGCCGAAACACGTCCTCGGCGGCGTCCCACCGAGTTCGGCATGGCCCGGGATGCCCGATGTGAGCCATCGCAAGCTGTCGGGGTGGCTATCCGACCGGGTGGGCCATGGTCCCGGTGAGGGCCAGCCTGGCCGACGACCGGCTGTCCTGCCGGAGGAACTGCACCACCACCGGCACCGACGAGCTGAGCACGCAGCCGTACGGGCGGTCGAGGCGGACCGCCTCCGGATCGATCAGGTCGTTGACCCGTACGTGTCGGATCCGTCGGGCACCGACGCCGAAACGGTACGGCCCGACCGGCTCGGCGTCCTCGTAGTAGAAGTGGAGCGTCACCTCCGCCTCGGAGTCGGTGGTGTTCAGCACACACAGCTTGTCGAAACTGGTGAACTCCGGCTCGACACCGGTGCCGGCGAACGGGACGTGCCCGCCCGGCACCGCCCACACCTGTGTCATCACGCCTCCTCCAGTAGTCGAGCGAGGTCGGGGGTGAGGAATACCCCGTCCGGGTCGAGGCGACGGCGGGCCGCCTGAAAGTCGTCCCAGCGGGGAAAGAGCGGGCGCAGGTCTTCAGCCGTCAGCCAGTGCTTCTTGCCCCAGTGTGGCCGTCCGCCGTACTGCCGGAAGACGGTTTCCATGTCCCGGAAGTACTCCTCGTACGGCAACGAGGCGTTCTGCAGGCAGGCGATGGTGGTGGTGGCGCGACCGTACGCGTTGCTGAGCCAGATGTCGTCGGCGGCGATGGTGCGTACCAGCACCCGCCAGCCCACGGTGCGCCGGTGCCGGTCCCGGATCCGACGGCGCACCTCCGCGAAGCAGGCCGGGAACGCCTCCGACGGGAGCATGTACTCGATCTCCTCGAAACGCAGTTCCCGGTGCTGCGGGATGGTGCGGTGGGTCGGCCCGACCTCCAGGTCCCTGGGCTCGTACCACCCGTCGGACGCGGACATCCGGCTCGCCTCGATCGGCACCTCGGGCACCTCGTCCGCGCGGTTGATGGTGCGGATCTGGGTCAGGTCGCTGCGCGGGTACCAGTAGAAGTCCATGTTGCGGTTGCGGTGCTGCAACTCGGCCAGATGGTCGAGGGTCCACTGGACCGGCGCGCACCAGGCCCGTCGGCGCAGGTCGTAGCGGGGTAGCAACGCGAGGGTGAGCTGGGTGACCACACCCAGCACACCGAGGGAGAGGCGGACCGCCGGCAGCAGGTCGCTGTTGCTGGTCGGGGAGACGTCCAGCACCTCGCCGGTGCCCGTGACCAGGCGCGCCTCCGACACCTGGGTGGACAGGTTGCCGAAGCGCAGGCCGGTGCCGTGGGTGCCGGTGGCGGTGGCGCCCGCGATGGACTGGTAGTCCACGTCGCCGAGGTTCTCCATCGCCAGCCCGGCGTCGTAGAGGCCCTCGCCCAACTCTTTGAGCCGACTGCCGCCCCGGACCGTGGCCCGGTCGCCGGCCATGTCGATCACGCCGACCATCCGGTCCAGGCTGACCAGGGTGCCGTCGGTGCGTACCAGCGGGCTCGACGAGTGACCCGAGCCGACCGGCCGCAGGGTGGTCCCCGACTCGCGGGCCCGCAACACCAGTTCCCGCACCTCGTCTTCGTCCGCCGGCTCCGCGCGACCGGAGGGGGTGAACGCGAGACTGCCGGACCAGTTCACGAAGGGACGCGACACCCGCAACCTCCTCCCGACAGACCAACCGCGCGCTTACCCCCGGGCTGGAGGGGTAGTCATCGGCGTAGCGGAACCTCCTCGACCAGGCGCTCCGGAGCTGCGATGACCTGTCCCCCGATCGACTCGTACGCGTTCCTGTCCGACACTCACACCGCCGCGCTGGTCGCCGCGGACGGAGCGGTCGAGTGGCTCTGCGTGCCGCACTTCGCCGGTGACGCCCTGCTGGCTCGGCTGCTGGACCGCCGCACCGGCGGTGCCCTCGACCTCACCGTGGCCGGTTGCCCCCAGCCGAGCAGGCGGTACCTACCCGGCACCCTGGTGCTGGAGAGCCGGTACGAGGCGCCCGACGGGACGGCGATCGTCCATGACTTCCTCGCGGTCACGCCCAGCGACCTCGCCGAGCCGTTGCCCACGGACAAGCTGCTGGTGCGGCGGGTCACGGTCGAGCAGGGCACCGTCCGGCTGGACATCCGGGTACGGCCCCGGATCGGGTACGGCGCCCAGGCGGTGACCTGGGAAGGAGACGACGGGCGGTGGCGGGCTGTGCACACTCCGCTGCACGTCCACTGCGACCTGCCCAGCGAGGTGGCCGACGGGACCCTGCGGTTCGCCGCGGAGCTGTCCGCCGGCCAGACCACCGCGCTGCTGCTCGGCTACGGCGACACCCCGGCCGCGCCCGCCGACCCGGACGAGCTGTTGCGACGCACCTGCCGGACCTGGGAGAAGTGGTCGGCGCGCAGCACCTACTCCGGCTTTGGTGCCGACACCGTCCGGCACAGCGCGGCGGTGCTGCGCGGGCTCGCCTTCGACGAGACGGGTGCGCTGATCGCCGCTCCCACCACCAGCCTGCCCGAGGAGATCGGCGGCGTACGCAACTGGGACTACCGCTACGTCTGGCACCGGGACGCGGCCCTGCTGCTGCTCGCGCTCTTCCGGCTCGGTCACGCCGAGGAGGGCCGGCGCTACCTGCACTTCCTGATCTCCCTCTGCTCGAAAGAGCTGCTCAGCCCGCTGGTGGGCATCCACGGCACCACGACACAGGAACGGGAGCTGCCACATCTGGAGGGGTACGCCGGTTCGCAGCCGGTACGGATCGGCAACGAGGCCGCCGAGCAGGTGCAGTTCGACACGTACGGGCACGTCCTCGACGCCGCGCTGGCGTATCACCAGCTCACCGGCGAGCTGACCAGGGAGCAGTGGTCGCTGCTGCGCAAGCACGTCGACGTGATGGCCGATCGGTGGCACGAGCCCGACCACGGCACCTGGGAGGTACGCGGACCGCGCCGGCACTACGTGAACACGAAGGTGATGACCTGGGTCTGCCTGGACCGGGGCATCCGCCTGGCGGAGTTGCTCGGTGACTCGTCGGCGAGTGTCGAGCGTTGGCGAACGGCCCGCGACACGGTGCACGCCGAGGTGCTGGAACGCGGCTTCGACGCACAGGTGGGCAGTTTCGTGATGGAGTACGGCTCGACCGAGCTGGACGCCTCCGTGCTGCGTATCCCACTGGTCGGGTTCCTGCCCGGCGACGATCCCCGGATGCTGGCCACCATCGACCGGATACGCGCGGAGTTGGAGATCGGCCCTGCCCTGCTCCGGCGCTACAAAGCCGACGACGGCCTGCCCGGTACGGAGGGCGCGTTCCTGCTCTGCTCCTTCGAGCTGGTGTCGGCGCTGGTGCTGGCCGGCCGGCGGGACGAGGCCCACGAGGTCTTCGCGCAGCTCCTCAAGTACGCCGGCCCGCTCGGCCTGTACGCCGAGCAGCTCGACGCCGATGGCACCGCCCTGGGCAACTACCCACAGGCGTTCACCCATCTCGCCCTCATCGAGGCGGCGCTGAACCTCGACGGCGCGAGCAACCGGGACGCGCTGCACGCCTGGGCCAGCCGGGGTGGCCCCTGACCTCGGGTTCGGCCGTTGCCGTCGGTCCCGACGGGGAACCATGCCGGCCCGGGGAGCGACTATGGGTACATGCGGTGTGAGCAGTGGCGGGAAATTCTGTCGGCGCAGTTGGACGGTGAGGTCACCGAGGACGAGCAACGCCGGGTCGGTGTGCACCTGGAGACGTGCGCCGGCTGCCGCGCCTGGCTCGACTCCGCGGCGACGGTGACCCGTCGGGCGCGTACCCAGGTGGTGACCTCGCTGCCGGACCTGACCGCGTCGATCCTCGCTGCGGCCCCGCCGCCGCGCCGGCACTGGCGCACGCGCGTCGCCATGGCGGTCCCGGGTCGCTGGTGGCCGACGACCGCCGGGCTGCCCACCATGGTCAACGGGCTGCGCGCCGCGCTGGGTCTGCTCGGTGCCGTGCAGCTGGTGCTCGGGCTGGCGCAGATCGGCCGGGGCGAGGTCGCCGGCCACATCCACGCGACCGGCCAGCACCTGTGGCACGAGTCCGCGGCGTGGAACGTCGCGGTGGGTGCCGGTTTCCTCTTCGTCGCGTTGCGTCGGACCTCGCCGTCGGGGCTGGTGCCGATGCTCGGTGCCTTCGTGGTCACCCTGGTGTTGCTGTCGGTGAACGACCTCGTCGCCTCGCAGGTCGAGGTGGCCCGGCTGGTGAGCCACGGCTTCCTGGTGGTCGGCTACCTGATCACCGTGCTGCTGGCGCGAAGCTCCCGACAGCCGGGCGACCCAGGCGACCGCCACCAGCCGGAGCGGTCCCGCTGGCGGTTGCACCTCGACGAGGTCGACGAGCCCGCCCCGCTGCGGCTGCTGCCGCCGTACTCGGGCCAGGCGCACCACCACGCCACGCACGCCCGCCGCGACCCGGGGCGGGTTCGCCGTGGTGCCGCCCAGCACCGCGGCGACCGGAACCGTGGCCAGCGATGGGTGGCCTGACGACGCCCCGGAACATCTCAGCCGGCAGCGTCGGGCCGTTCGGCCGGATGTTCGGCTGCCCGGATCGCCGCGATCAGGTCGTCACGGGCCCGGGCCACCCGGGACCGGATGGTGCCGACCGGCACGTCACACACCTGCGCGGCCTCGGCGTACGACAGGTCGAGCAACTGGGTGATCACGAACGCCTCGCGCCGCTCGGGTGCGAGACCGTCGAGCAGTCCGAGGAGTACCACCTGCTCTTCCACCCCGGCACGGACTCCGGCCGGCGTGCTCTCCGCGGTGGCCTGCCAGTCGCCCAGGTTCGCGGTTCGTGGCCGGCAGGTGGCGGCGCGTACCTGGTCCACGGCCACCCGACGGGCAATGGCGAGCAGCCAGGTCCGCGCCGTGGAACGGCCGGCGAACGTCGGCAGCGCCCGCCAGGCGCGCAGGTACGTCTCCTGGACCAGGTCGTCGACCTCCCGCACCCCTGGCAGGTGGGCCAGGAACCGACGGACGTCGTGCTGGGTGCCCCGCACGAACGCTGCCGCGGCGGCATGGTCGCCCCGGCCCGCGGCGAGCGCGTACCCGCTGATGTCGTCGGTCACGGCTGTCATCGCCGTATTGGTCGGTCATACCCGCCGGTTGGTTCCCGAGGGGTCGACTATCCGAAGGAGCTGCGTCTCGGACCTGCGTCGAATGACGCCGTACACTCCACCGGATGGGGCACCTGAGGTGAGAGCGGAGTGCCGTGCTGACTGAGCAGTCGTCGCCGTACTGGCACCTGTGCTGGGCGTACGACGGCTCGACGGAATTCATGACCCACGCCGTGGAGTTCCTGCGCGCCGGGTTGGCGGCCGGCGAGCGGGTCTGGTTCGTCGTCCCCGGTGCCGCCGAGCCGGTTCGGGACCAACTGCTCGGGGTCCGGGACTTCGCCGACGCGCTACGGACGGGTGCCGCCCAGGTCCACTGCCTGGCCGGGGCGTACACCAGCACGGCGGTGATCGATCCGGCCAGCCAGGTGGCGGCCTACCGCAGCGCCACCCGGGATGCGGTGACCGACGGTTACACCGGCCTGCGGGTGGCGGCCGACGCCACCGAGTTGGTCCGCACGCCCACCCAACGCGACGCGTTCGCCCGTTACGAGCAGCAGGTGAACGAGATGATGCGCACCGAGGCGTTCCGGGCCATGTGCGCGTACGACCGCACGCAGCTGGGTGAGCCGGCGATCGCCGAGCTGGCCTGCCTGCATCCGGAGCACAACCTCGGCCACCAGCAGTTCCGGTTGTACGCCGTACCGATGCGCCAGGGTCAGGTGGCCCTGGCCGGGGAGCTCGACCCGTCGAATCACGCCCTGTTCCGCACCGCGCTGGACCGCGCGGAGCTGCACCCCGTCGACGACGAACTGGTATTGGAGGCCGACGAACTCCGCTTCCTCGACCATCGGGCCCTCATCCACCTCAACGAGTACGCCCGGGACCGGCACGCGACCGTCGTGCTGCGGGCTGCCCGCTCCGGAGTGGCCCGGCTCGCCGCCCTGCTGGACCTACCCGCCCTGCGCGTGGAGGCGGCCCGGTGAGGACTGGTCCGGCCGCCGGGCGCACCGGCTACTTCCACGAGGCCCTCTGCTACCGCTCCGAGGAGGAACTGCTCGCCGTCGTGGTGCCGTTCCTGATCGGCGGCGTCGAGGCGAACGAGCCCACCTTCGTGGCGCTCGGCGAACGCACCGGCAATCTGGTCCGCGCCGCGTTGCCCGCCGACGCGAAGGTCGAGTTCCTGTCGGGCGGTGACGTCTACGGCCGGCCCACCGCCGCCATCCGGATGTACCGCCAGCTCCTCGCCGATCTGGTCGCCGACGGCGCCACCCAGATCCGGATCATCGGCGAGGTGCCGCCGGTCGGGCTCGGCCCCACCTGGGACTGGTGGGCCCGGTACGAGTCGGCGATCAACCGCGCGTACGACGACTGGCCGCTGTGGAGCATGTGCGCGTACGACACCCGGAGCACCGCGCCGGAGGTGTTGGCCGACGTCGCCGCCACCCATCCCTGCTTCGCCGCACCCGACGGGCGGCATGTGCCGAGTGCCGACTACGTCGCCCCGGAGACCTTCCTGAGCCAGGTGCGCCCGATGCCCCCTGATCCGATTCAGGTGGCCCCACCGCTGGTCGATCTGCTCGACCCGACGGCGGCGCAGGCCCGCGCGGCCGTGCACCAGGTTGGCCAGGGCCGGCTACGGGCTGACGAGTTCGACGACTTCGTCGTCGCGGTCAGCGAGACCGTCACCAACGGGCTGCGGCACGGCCGTTCCCCGGTCCGCTTCCGGGTCTGGGCGGATGCGGACCGCATCGTGGCCACCGTCAGTGACACCGGCACCGGCCCGGTGGATCCGTACGCCGGGCTGCTGCCGTCGGCCAACGGGACGCCGGGCGGGCTGGGCCTGTGGATCACGCATCAGTCGTGCAACCACGTGACCAGTCACCGCGACGCCGAAGGCTTTACCCTGCGGCTCACCGCCGGTCGACCGCTGGGTGCCTGACCGCCGGGCCGGCATGAGCCGACCCGGCGGTCGCGTCGCGTACCGGATTACTTGCGGAACACGTCCTTGATCTTCTCGCCGGCCTGCTTGAGGTTGGCGCTGGCCTGGTCGCCCCGGCCCTCGGCCTCCAGGCGCTCGTCGTCGGTGGCGCGCCCCACGCCTTCCTTGATCTTGCCGCCGGTGTTCTCGGCGGTGTTGTTGAGCTTGTCCTCGATACCCATCTCGGCCTCCCGGGGGTCTCTGTCGCTACGAACAGTCAGGTACCCAGCTGGGCCGGGGCCAACCGGAAAAGTTCAGGCAACCGGCCGAAACCGACGCAGCCGGAGGCTGTTGGCCACCACGAACACCGAGGAGAACGCCATCGCCGCGCCAGCGATCATCGGGTTGAGCAGCCCGGCAGCCGCCAACGGCAGGGCTGCCACGTTGTAGGCGAAGGCCCAGAACAGGTTGCCCTTGATGGTGCCGAGGGTGCTGCGGGCCAGCCGGATCGCGTCGACCGCGGCCAGCAGGTCGTCCCGGACGAGGGTCAGGTCGGACGCCTCGATCGCCACATCGGTGCCGGTGCCCATCGCCAGGCCGAGATCTGCCCGGGCCAGCGCGGCGGCGTCGTTGACCCCGTCACCCACCATCGCCACCACCCGGCCCTCCCCCTGCAACCGGGCCACCACCTCGACCTTCTCCGTCGGCAGCACCTCCGCGATCACCTCGTCGACACCCACCTCGGCGGCCACCGCCCGGGCGACCGTGGCGTTGTCGCCGGTGAGCAGCACCGGTTTCAGGCCGAGCGCACGCAGCCGCCGTACCGCTTCCGGGCTCGTCGGTTTCACCTGGTCGGCGACGGCGAGCACGCCCCGGGCCCGACCGTCCCAGCCGACCAGCACGGCCGTGCGCCCCGCCGCCTCCGCGTCGGTCGCCGCCCGCGCGACCTCCTCCGGTACGACCAGATCCCGCTCGCGCAGCAGCCGGGCCCGGCCGAGCAGCACCTCCCGGCCGTCCACGGTGCCGGTGACGCCCAACCCGGCCACGTTGGCGAAATCGGTGACCGGCGGCAGCACACCGATCTCAGCGGCACCGGCCACCACTGCCCGGGCGACCGGATGCTCCGAGCCGCTCTCCAGGGCGGCGGCCAGCCGCAGCACCTCGTCACGTTGCTCACCCTCGGCGGGAGTCACCGCGAGCAGGGTCATCCGTCCGGTGGTCACGGTGCCGGTCTTGTCGAGCAGCACGGTGTCCACCCGCCTGGTGGATTCCAGTGCCTCGGGTCCTCTGATCAGGACGCCGAGCTGCGCGCCACGACCGGTGCCCACCAGCAGCGCGGTCGGTGTGGCCAGACCGAGGGCGCACGGGCAGGCGATGATCAGCACCGCCACGGCGGCGGTGAACGCGGCGGCCGGGCCAGCGCCGGTTCCCAACCACCAACCCAGCGTGCCGACGGCCAGGGCGATCACGATCGGCACGAAGACGCCGGAGATGCGGTCGGCGAGCCGCTGCGCGGCCGCCTTGCCGCTCTGCGCCTGCTCGACCAGCCGAGCCATCTGGGCGAGTTGGGTGTCGGCACCCACCCGGGTCGCGGTGACCACCAGCCGGCCGCCGGCGTTGACGCAACCGCCGATCACGGAGTCGCCCGTGGTCACCTCGACGGGGACCGACTCGCCGGTGACCAGGCTGGCGTCGACCGCCGAGGAGCCCTCCTCCACCGTCCCGTCGGTGGCGATCTTCTCGCCGGGTCGCACCACGAAGCGGTCACCCACCGCGAGTTGGTCGACCGGAATTCGGGTCTCCACCCCGGCACGCAGGACGGACACGTCCTTCGCGCCCAGTTCCAACAGGGCCCGCAGGGCGGCGCCGGCGGTACGCTTCGCCCGCGCCTCGAAGTACCGACCGGCGAGGATGAAGGTGGTCACCCCGGCGGCCGCCTCCAGATAGATGTTGCCGGCGCCGTCGGTGCGACCGATGTCGAAGCTGAACGGATGGGTCATGCCCGGGGTGCCGGCGGTGCCGAGGAACAGCGCCCACACCGACCACCCCAGGGCGGCGAGCGTGCCCAGGGACACCAGCGTGTCCATGGTCGCGGCACCGTGGCGCAGGTTGACCAGCGCGGCCCGGTGGAAGGGCAGCCCACCGTAGGCCACCACCGGGGCGGCCAGGGTCAGCGACAGCCACTGCCAATAGGTGAACTGCCAGGCCGGCACCATGGCCAGCGCGATCACCGGCACGCTCAGCGCCACCGACACCCACAGCCGGGTACGCAGCGCGGCCAGCGTGTCCGCCGGCTCGGCGGCGGCTGCCGGTGCGGCCGGGGTGGGCGGTGGCGGGAGGGTGGCCTGGTAACCGGTCTTCTGCACCGTGGCGACGAGGTCGTCCGCAGTGACCGGGTCGGCGTACGAGACGGTTGCCTTCTCGGTGGCGTAGTTGACGGTGGCCTGCACGCCATCCATCCGGTTGAGCCTCTTCTCGATGCGGGCTGCGCAGGCCGCACAGGTCATCCCGCCGATGGCCAGCTCGATCAGATGCGGTGCGGAGGTCAGTGGTCGGCTCGTACTCATGGTCTGGTCCCGTCAGTCGTGCCCGTGCCCGGGGCTGCCGTGCCCGTCCTCGGGCCGGGGGGTGCCGTTCCCGTCGGCCGATCCGGTGGTGTCGCCCGGGTCGCCGACGTGCACCGTGAACTCGGCGGTACGCACCACGCCCCGGTGGCGAAAGTCGAGGTAGAGCCGGTACGCCCCGGCCGAGGGGAACTCGGTCGCGAAGCTCACCTGCGGGCCGGGGGTGGTCCGCCCGTCTCCCGGGGTGCCCTCGGGGTGCACGTGCAGGTAGGCCAGGTCACCACGACGTAGCGCCACCAGGTGACCGTACGCACCGAGGTACGGCTCCAGATCGGTGACCGGCGCTCCGTCGCGGTTGACCGTCAGCGTCAGCGTCGCGGTACGCCCGGCCTGCGGGTCACCGGCGAGGGTGACGGTGTAATCGTCGACGGTGGCACTGCTCGCCGGGGCGGGCAGTGGTCGCTCGGTGAGCGTGCCGGGGACGGTCACGTCGACACCGAGCGTCAAGGGTTCCCCGCCCGTCGGGGTGAAGTCGGCGAAGGCTCGCCACACCCCGGGGGAGTCCAGCGGTGAGTCGATCCGCCAGGTGCCGTCCTCGGCCAGCTCCGGATGGACGTGTCGGAAGCCGGAAAGGTCGCGGCGGGCGACGATGAGGTGCATCCGTTGGTCGTGGGTGACGTCGTAGCCGGTCACGGGCAGGCCGTCGGGGCCGGTGATCCGGAACGCGAACTCACCCGTCGGCGCGTTGACCGGCACCAGGGTGTAGCCACGGTCGGAGACGAGCAGTCCGCCGGGCAGGTGCCCGGTCGCCCCCTCGTCACCGGCGTCACCGGCGTCACCGGCGTCACCGCCATGGTCGGCGCCCTCGCTGTCGTGGCCGGCGGTGATCACGCTCGCCGGGCCGGTCAGCTGTCCCACCCCGTACGCGGCACCGAACACGGCCGCAAGGCCGAGTGCGAAGCCGCTCAGCTTCGTCGCCGTGTTCATGGTTGACCCCTCGGTTCTGCCCGTCGGCCGGCTCAGTCGCCGGCCAGCTCGTAGCCGGCCTCGTCGACGGCGGCACGCACCGCGTCGTCGGACAGGGGCTGGTCGCTGGTGACGGTGACCCGACCGGCGGCCAGGTCCACCTGGACGTCCTTGACGCCCTCGATCGCACCGATCTCGGTGCTGACCGCGCTGACGCAGTGGCCGCAGGTCATGCCCTGCACCTGGTACGTCGTGCTGACCATGGAACCCCTCCCAAACACTTCTCGCGGCGAGCCTGGATACCCGCAGGGGGTATCCACCGCATCGACCGTACCATACCCCCCAGGGGTAGGTTATCCTTGCCGGCATGAGCACACCCACGCCGATCCGCGGCTACACCGCCAGCAAGGACCAGCTCCTCGCCCGGCTGCGTCGGGTGGAGGGCCAGGTGCGTGGCGTCGAGAAGATGGTCGACGAGGACCGCTACTGCATCGACGTGCTGACTCAGATCTCCGCCATCCAGGCCGCCCTGGACAAGGTCGCCCTCGGCCTGCTCGACGGGCACGCCCGGCACTGCATGCACGAAGGCGCCGCCGAGGGCCGCGCCGACGAGATGGCGACCGAGATGATGGCCGCCGTCGGCCGCCTCATGAAGCGCGGCTGACCCGACCCGCCGACGCACCCCTCGCGGCCCGAGTCGGGATGTCGGGCTGGTTACCATTCGCACACGATGGCCAGCCGAAATCCGTACCTCGCGGCCCGAGGTCGCTGTCGGGCGAACGCCCGAACGGCCGTCGCGAGCCGGTCGGCAACTCACGGTACGCAGCCACTCCGCCACGCTCAGGCCATTCAGGCTGCCCTTCGAAGCGGTCGTCGAGCGGTACTGAACCGTCCCGCCCATCGACACGTACTCAGCCCTGAAATCGTTGGGAGACACTGAATGGGCGCCGACCACACCCGTTCCGCGCCGCCCACCCCACCCGGGGTGCGGCGGATCCTCGTCGTGACCGTGGTCCCCCTGTTTCTCGCCACCCTGATCGCCGCCCTCGTGCTCTGGCCCCGGGACGCCCCGCGCCCCGAGGCCGCCGACGACGCCCCCCGTTACCACGGCACGGTCACCCGGGTGGTCAGCGAGCCCTGCCCGCCCAACCCGGCGGTGCCCGAGGGCACCCCGACCGCCGCGGCGGGCCCCTGCGGCACGGTCACCGTTCGGGTGCAGACCGGCCCGGACGCCGGCCAGGAGGTGCAGACGCCCATCCCGGCCGGGCCGGGAGCACCTCGGGTCGAGGTCGACGACGACATCATCCTGGTCTCGCTGATCGACCCGGAGGATCCCTCGGTCAGCAACTACAACATCGCCGAACACCAGCGCGGCAAGCCGCTGGTGTGGCTGGCCGTGCTCTTCGCCGCCGCCATCATCGCCTTCGGGCGGCTGCGGGGGCTGGCGGCTCTGGGTGGCCTGGCCGCCAGCTTCGCCATCCTGCTGACCTTCGTGCTGCCCGGGATCAGCGCCGGCCGACCACCGCTCGTGGTCGCCATCGTCGGCGCCTCGTTGATCATGTTCGTGGTGTTGTACCTGACCCACGGCATATCCGCCCAGACCTCGGTGGCCGTCCTCGGCACCCTCGCCAGCCTGGTGCTCACCGGGCTGCTCGGGCTGGCCGCGACCGGAGCCACCCACCTGACCGGGTTCGGCAGCGAGGACGCCACCACCCTGTCCATGTTCCGCGCCGACGTCGACCTGCACGGCCTCCTGCTGGCCGGCATCATCATCGGCTCGCTGGGCGTGCTCGACGACGTCACGGTCACCCAGGCCGCCGCGGTCACCGAGCTGCGTCACGCCAACCCGAACTTCACCCGCCGGGAGCTGTACCGCTCGGCCACCCGGGTCGGGCGGGCACACATCGCCTCGGTGGTCAACACCATCGTGCTGGCGTACGCCGGCGCCTCGCTGCCGCTACTGCTCCTGCTGACCGCGGATTCCCGCGCCCTGGGCCAGATCGTGACCAGCGAGTTCCTCACCACGGAGATCGTCCGAAGCGTGGTGGCCACGCTCGGCCTGATCGCCGCGGTGCCGCTGACCACCGCGCTGGCGGTCGTGGTCAGCACCGCTGGGCGCGACGACGCCGGCACCTCCACCAGCGAGCCCACCCCCGTGGTTCCCCGGCCCGCGAGGGACCGGGCCGAGTCGCTGCGCGCCCTCAGTACCCCGCCCACCCGAAACACGTCCCCCGCCACCTCCTCGGGGTGGCCCGACCCGGACAGGAGCACGGACACCACATGGTGACACTCCTCAACGTGACCGTCCCGACTGATGCGGTTCGAAACCGTGTTGCTGGTCACTCAACGCGATTACGAAATGACGCATCTCGTCGGGTTCGGGACGTAGAAGCACAGTTGGACTGTCGGGTAGCCTCACTGCCGGTCACCGCCGAAGGCGCGCAGCGGCGCCTGCGGTACCACCGCCCAATCGCCGTCAGGCGAGCCGGGGACCCAGGTGCGTGGGGTGAATCCGCGAAAGCGGTAGGGGCCACTTCCGTCCCGAACCCGTCAGCTAACCCGGTCGGCGGTCGATGGAAGGGAAAACAGTGACGGCACCCCTACGCCGCTGGTTGACACCCGTGGTGGCCGTGTTCGCCGCGTTCGCCGTGTTCGCCGGTCCGATGCCGGCGACGGCCGCACCGAACGACCCCAAACCGGCGGAGCACGACGACGACCCGCCGATGCTCAACGATCTGATCGAGGCGACCACCCGGGACTACTCCAAGGCCAAGGCGAAGCTGGCGAAGTCCAAGAAGAACCAGCTCAAACTGGCGGTCGAGGTCCGCTCCGCGCAGGCCGACCTGGACGCGCTCTCCCCACAGGTCACCCAGATCGCCACCCAGTCGTACCGGACGGGCCGGGTCGGCGCGATCGCCATGCTGTTGCAGAGCACCGCACCGGACTCGTTCATCGACCGGGCCTCGGCACTTGACGAGTTGAACTTCTTCAACGACAAGAAGCTGGGTGAGGTCAACGCGGTCAAGGCCCGTGCCGAACGGGCCAAGCTCGCGCTCGACGCCGAGGTGCGCGAGCAGAAGAAGTTGACCAACGACATGGCGCGCAAGAAGAGCGAGGCGGAGAAGTCGCTCCGGCTGGTCGGCGGTGTCGGCCTGACCGGCGGGCTGGTGGACGCCACCTCGCCGGTGGCCCGGGTCGCCCCGAACCGAGCCTCGGACGGCAGCTGGAAACCCGAGTCGTGCAGCCAGAACGACCCCACCACGTCGGGCTGCATCACTCCTCGCACGTTGCACATGTACAAGGAGGTCAAGCGGGCCGGATTCAACCGGTTCGTCGGCTGCTTCCGCCCCGGTGACAAGTTCGAGCATCCCAAGGGCCGAGCCTGTGACTGGTCGTTGCAGAACAGCGGCTTCAGGCCGTGGCACAACAACGACACCCGGATCTACGGCAACAACCTGGCGGCCTTCCTGGTCCGCAACGCCGACCGGCTGGGCATCTACTACGTGATCTGGAACCGACAGATCTGGTTCGCGGCGACGGAGCGCTGGAGTTCCTACAGCGGCCCGTCCAACCACACCGACCACGTCCACGTGTCGCTGCTCTGATCGCCCGACCCGACGTGCTGAGGGCCGTTCCGCCGGCTGGCGGAACGGCCCTCGTCGTCAGGCGCGGCGGTGGCGCTGTTCACGCGACCGCCACGGCGGTCGCGATCAGGACGTGGTCGCCATCGCGCCAACCAGTTCGGCGGGTTCCGCAGCCACCGCCCGCACCTCGCCGGCGGCCAGTCGGTACGACATCCCGACCACCGCGCACCGCCCGGCACCCACCTCCGCCGCGAGCGTCTCGGAGGAGGCCAGCATCGTCTCGACGGTCCGCGCGATATGGATGTCCACGATCTCGTCCAGTTCGTGCACTCCGGCATCCTGCGCCCGATGCAGGCTCGGCACCACGGCGTCGACCACGGCGCCCAGATGACCCGGGGGTGTGATGGCGTTGGTCAGTGCGTCGCGGGCCGCCCGGACGGCACCGCACGAGTCGTGCCCGAGCACCACCACGAGCGGCGTACGCAGCACGAGCACGGCGTACTCCACGCTGCCCAGCACCTCCGGCCCGACGGTGTGCCCCGCGGTGCGGACCACGAAGAGGTCACCCAGTCCGCGATCGAAGATGATCTCGGCAGCGAGCCGGGAGTCTGAGCAGCCGACGATCACCGCGAAGGGATGTTGTTCGACCGCGACGGCGGTCCGCCGCCCGGCGTTCTGGTTCGGGTGCCACAACGTGTCGGTGACGAACCGCCGATTGCCGGCCAACAGTTCGGCGAGGGCCTGTTGCGGGGCGCCGGGAAGATCCGCGGTGAGAAACTCGCGTTCCGGCCCGGGCTGGGGACCGAGCGTTCCGGGTCGACTCATTCGGCTGCACCTCATCTCTGGGAGGAATGCCTGGTCATCCCGGCCGGCGCTGGTCACGGGCTGCCATCACGGTCACACGCGAAATAACGCACGTCAAGCTATACGTGATATGCATTTCATGCATCAGATAACGCTTGCGCCGGTCACGCCGAATGCCGACCTCAGCGCGACCTGGACACCCGAACGGCAGGTCATACGATGGCGGGCATGGCGAACACTGACGCAGGGGAAAATGTGCGGAACTGGACCTTCCTCACGAACCACGCGCACGTTCTGCTCGCCATCGCCCGTAACCCCACCGCCCGGCTACGCGACGTCGCGACCGAGGTCGGTGTCACCGAACGTGCCGCCCAGGCGATCGTCGCCGATCTTGAGGCCGGCGGCTACCTGCACCGCACCCGGGTGGGCCGGCGCAACGAATACACCCTCAACCCGGCCGGACGGTTCCGCCACCCGGCAGAGGCCGACCGCCAGGTCGGTGACCTGCTGGCCCTCTTCACCGAGGTGCCGGTGACCGGCACCGCCGATCGCTGAGTCGCCGTCCTGATCGGACGACGTGTCGCGCTTCACCCACCCCGTGGCGTCGCAGCGCTGCGATCGTGCCGACGGCGGGATAGGTTGGGTCCGTGCCCTCACCAGCGTTCGCCCGTCCACTGTGGCCGGCGACGCTGCGCGCACTGCGTGAGCTGACCCGGTTGGCGTTGGCGTCCCTCGTGCTCGCCGTGGGTCTCGGCGCGGCCGTCGCGGCCGATCCGCCGGCCCGGTCCGCCGCCGTCCCACCGTCGAACGCAGCGGTCGCCGTCGGCCCGCTGTCAACCGCAGCGGTGGCGGTCCGACCCGCCATCGAGCCCCGCCCCACGATCGATGCCGGCCAGGGCCGGCAGGAGCCGACGGCTAGCGCACCGGTCGGGCCCCGACGTGGCGACGCCGCGCCGGCCCGAGCAACCCAGGTCGGTCACTTCATCGCCCCCGTCCGCGCGGGCGAGCCGACCCGCCGCGGCCCACCCGCCGGCTGACCGACGGCAGCCCGGCCGATCGTGCCGGTGACGCCAGCGCCTCGCCGGCCAGTACGCCAGCGATGGCCAACCGGCCAACCCCGCGTCGCCGCCTCGGCAGCTGATCCCCGGACCCATCCCGGCGATCCCGATCGGCCGACGGGTGGCACGGCCCGCGCCACCACCGACCAGCCGTCACCTGCGTCCACCACAGTCGATGATTCATCCCGACCGCGAGGTGTTGATGATGCGTACCGCCCTTTCTTCCGTCCTGCTCGACGCGCCCCGCGCCGCCGTCATCTGGCTGGGTCTGCTCGGTGTGGTGATCCTCGCCGTCGCCGCCCTGCTGCTGCGGCCCCGGCTGTTCCGCTTCGACGCCGGCACCCGCATCCGCGAGGCCGCGCTGCCGAGCCGGTCCGAACACTCCGAGCAACGACGTGACCAGGAACGCTGGGCCGAAGAGGTCACCGTCGCCGCAGACCGGGCCGATGCCACGGCCCGACACCGCCGCGACGAATGGCTGGCCGCGCAGGACGAGGCCGAGCAGGCATGGCGGGCGTACGAGGCGGCGGAGGCGGACGTGCGTCGGCTCTCCGGTGCCGCCGGCATGCCGTTGCCGCAGACCGCCCGGACGCCCGCCGAGTACGCCGACCGTGAGCGCTGGCTGCATCGGGCGGCTCTGGACGCGTACTGGCGACGGGAGCTGTCGGTGGAACAGCTCAGCGACGTCTTCGCCCACCGCGGCTGGGATCCCCGGTTGCACCCGGTCGAGCAGGAGTTGATGCTGCGCCGAGCGGTACGCGACCACCTCCTGGCCCGACAGCGGGCAGCCCGGGAACGGGAGCAGCTGGCCTGGCGGGCCGCGGAACTCGCCGCCGCCGCGGCACGCAGCCTGCGCGAGGAATCGGTCCGCGCGCTGTTGCCGGCGACCGAGGATCGTGACGTGCTGCCGCTGACCACGCCGAGTGCCGCCGAGCAGACCCGGGAGATGCCAGCGGTCGCCGGTGGTCGGGTTCCGGCCGCCGCGTACTGAACCGGGCCTCGCGCGCCGAAAGCCCTCCGCGTCGGCCTCCGGCAACTAGGGTCTGTGTCGACGTCCCTGGTTCAGCCGGCACATCGAGAACAGGCCCTGGTGCGGAATCGGTGTCGGGAGAACGCCGACCGGGTACCGACCTCGCCGGAGATCGAGGAGGGCCGACGTGGCTGCGGGAGATGGCGGGCACCCGTCCGACGAGACGACGGTCCGGGGTGCCGGGCCGCGCCAGACGTGGGCGGCCCTGCCCTGGCTGATCCGTTCCGCGGTGGTGTGGAGCGCCTGTCTGGTGGTGATCGCCGCCGGCCTCTACCTGCTGGCGCAGATCACGCTGCTGGTCACCCCACTGGCCATCGCCGTTGCCGCGACCCTCTTCCTTGCCGCCCTGCTCGATCCGGTGCGGCTGGCGTTACGCCGGCTACGCCTGCCCGGCGCGCTCGCCGCCCTGCTCACCGTCCTGCTTCTGCTCGGCATCCTGGGCGGCGTCGGCATCCTGGTCTGGAGTCTGACCGCTGACCAGTTCAGCGAGCTGGGCGACGAGCTGGGTCAGGGGCTGGAGCGCACCCGGGACTTCGTCATCTCCACCCTGCCGGTCACCGAGGAACAGCTCGACGGGTTGCTCGCCCAGCTGCGTCAGACGGTCAGCCAGCAGGAGGTGGACCCGATCGCCAGTGCCCGCACGGTGATCGAAGTGGCCGGCTCCGCCCTGCTCGCCCTGGTGCTGCTGTTCTTTCTACTCAAGGACGGCCGGGAGATGTGGCACTGGACGCTGCGCCGGGCGGCCGGGCGGAACCGGGAGATCGCTGCCGAGGCTGGCCGGGTCGGCTGGCGCACCCTCGGTTCGTACAGTCGGGGCACCATGCTGATCGCGGCCATCGACGCCATCGGTATCGGCCTGGCGCTGGTGTTGCTCAGGGTGCCACTGGCGTTCCCGCTGGCGCTGATCACGTTCATCGGCGGATTCGTGCCGATCGTCGGTGCCACCGTGGCCGGCGCGGTCGCGGTGCTGGTCGCACTGGCCGCCAACGGTCCCACCACCGCCCTGCTCACCCTGGCCGCCGTGATCGCCGTGCAGCAGATGGAGGGCAACCTGCTGGAGCCGCTGGTGATGAAGCGCCAGGTACGACTCCATCCGGCGGTGATCCTGATCGCGGTGACCGCCGGCACCCTCGTCGCCGGCATTGCGGGGGCCTTCGTGGCGGTCCCGATCACCGCTGTCGCCTGGCGTGTGATCGACAGCGTCCAGCGTCAACGGCAGGCCGCTGCAGCCACCGGCGACTCCGCGTGACCGCTTCGGAGCGGGCCTAGTGCGGTGTCGGCTGAGGTTGCAGGTGGTCGTGGAACCAGTCGACCGCCGCCTCGGCGACCTGGTCAAGGGTGCCCGGCTCCTCGAACAGGTGCGTCGCTCCGGGGATCACCCGCAGTTCGGCCCGGGACGTCAGCTTGCCGAGCGCCTGCTCGTTGAGAGTGATCACCTCCTCGTCGAGACCGCCGACCAGCAGCAGCGTGGCGGCGCGTACCCGGTCCAGGGCGGCCCCGGCCAGGTCGGGACGACCACCGCGGGACACCACCGCCCGCACCAGGTCGGGCCGTTGCGCCGCGGCGACCAACGCGGCGGCGGCCCCGGTGCTCGCGCCGAAGAGGCCGACCGGGGCGGCTCCGAACGGCCGCTCGGTGGCCAGCCAGTTCAGGGTCCCAGCGAGACGGTCAGCCAGCAGCCCGATGTCGAAACGCAGTTCGGCGGTTGCCGCGTCCATCTCGTCCTCGGCGGCGGTGAGCAGGTCCACCAGGACGGTGCCGAGGCCGGCACGGTTGAGCTGGTGAGCCACTGCCACGTTGCGCGGGCTGTGCCGGGAGCTGCCGCTGCCGTGCGCGAACAGCACCGCCCCGACCAGCTCCGCCGGCACCAGCAGGTCGGCGGGGAGCAGGACGCCACCTGCCGGGATCGTCGCCGCTTGCCCGTGCACATCCATCTCGTCCCCCTGCCGGCTGTCTCAACCGCCCGGATACCCAGCCCGGCCGGCCACACGCCCCGGTCGCCCGGAGGGTTTGCGCCGGGGGGTGCCGGGTAGCCGGCGGGCGACCGCAGACGGACCGGCGTCACCGGCGCCGCCGACAGATCGCGAGGATCGTCATGGCGCATCACCAGCGTGAGCCCGTGCAGTCCGCCGCCGAACGCGACCGGCGGGAAGAGGACGAGCAGCGCGGACGGGACTGGGCGGACGACGCGGCCGAGGCCCGTTCGGCCGACGATCCTCGGGCGAGGTCGCCCCACGACGCCGCCGGCCGCCCTTCCCAGGGCGAGCCCATCTGACGGCGGCGCAGCCGGGTCAGGCCGGATTGTCCGGTAGCCGGAGCAGCGGTGCCCGCCCGGGTGCCTGCTCCGGTATCGGCAGGTCCGTACGCGGCGGCGGATTCGGCACGGTCACCGGCTCGTCGCAGACGACCCGCACCGGTTTGCCGTGGTGACGCAGCTCGATGAGCGCGTCCGGGTCGGCGTGGTGCAGGGCGTACGTCGTCTCGTGGCTGCGTATGTCGACCCGCAACCGCATGCCGCACCACTGAAGCGAGAACGACAGTGCGTTGAGCCGGCTCGACAGGGACGGCGCGAACGACAGCGTCCCGTCATGGTCCCGCAGACCGCCGAACCCGGCGACCAGCGCGAGCCAGGCACCCGCGAGCGACGCCATGTGCACGCCGTCGCGGGTGTTGTCGTTCAGGTCGTGCAGGTCCAGCAGCGCGCCCTCGCGCAGATAGCTGTGCGCCAGATCGGCGTAGCCGACCTCCGCCGCCAGCACGGCCTGGGTGCAGGCCGACAGTGAGGAGTCACGGACCGTACGCCGCTCGTAGTAGAGGAAGTTGCGTAGCTTCTCCTCGGTGGTGAAGGCGTCGCCCCGCCAGTGCATGGCCAGTACCAGGTCAGCCTGCTTAATCACCTGCTTGCGGTACAGGTCGAAATACGGATAGTGCAGCAGCATCGGGTACCGGTCGGGCGGGGTCTGCTCGAAGTTCCACTCCTGCAGCCGGGTGAAGCCCTCCACCTGCTGATGCACGTGGAGTTCCTGGTCGTACGGGATGTGCATGGCCGCGGCGGCGTCCCGCCACGCGGCGGCCTCCTCGTCGGTGACCCGCAGGTGGAACGCCTCGTCGCGGTACCGCATGACCGCCTCGGCGGCGGCCCGCAGGTTCCGCTGGGCCATCAGGTTGGTGTAGATGTTGTCGTTCTTGACGGCGGTGTACTCGTCGGGACCGGTGACCCCGTCGATGTGGAAGTTGCCGGCGCGGTCGTGGTGCCCGAGCGAGCGCCACAGCCGCGCCGTCTCGACCAGCAGTTCCAGGCCGATCTCCCGCTCCAGTTCCCGGTCACCGGTGGCCAACACGTAGCGGCGCAGCGCGTCGGCGATGCCGGCCGCGACGTGGAACGCGGCAGTCCCCGCCGGCCAGTATCCCGACGACTCCGGCCCCTCGATGGTGCGCCACGGAAAGGCGGCCCCGGCCAGGTTGAGCGTTCGCGCCCGCTCCCGGGCCTGCTCCAGAGTGGAGAAACGCCACTGCAGTGCGTCCCGTACGGCAGCCGGGTGGGTGTACGTCAAGACTGGCAGCACGAACATCTCGGTGTCCCAGAAGGCATGCCCGTCGTACCCGGGGCCGGTGAGCCCCTTGGCCGAGATGGGCCGCCGCTCCGCTCGCGCACCCGCCTGGAGCACGTGGAACAGGCCGAACCGGACCGCCTGTTGCACCTCCGGGTCACCGTCGACCACGACGTCAGCGGCGTCCCAGAACTCGTCCAGGTACTCCCGCTGCTCACGGACCAGCCCGTCCCAGCCGTCCAGCTTCGCCGCGGCCAGCGCGGCACCGACCTGGTCGCGCAACGCCGGCAACGAACGTCGGCTCGACCAGCCGTAGGTCAGGTACTTGACCACCTGAAGTTTCTGGCCCGGCTCCAACACGCAGGCCACGGTGGTACGCACCCAGTCCTCGTACCCCTCGGAGCCGACCGACGTCCGGGCCGGTGAACTCACCTCATGGTCCATCGCGGCGGCGACCCGCAGCCCGGAGACCTTGGTCTGATGGATCAGCAGCCCACCGGCCGGGGTGGTCAGCTCCTCCTCCGCCTGCAACGGTGACTCCAGCACTGCGGCGACGCGCGGGTCACGGCTCTGCGGCGGCAACGTCTCGTTGGCCACCAGCTCCGACTGGATGATCAATCGCAGCGGCTTGCCGTCGGCCGGTTCGACCTCGTAACGGAACGCGGCCACCGAACGTTGCCGGAAGGAGACCAACCGGGTGCTGGTCATCCGGACCTCGCGGCCGGCCGGGGAGCGCCAGTGCAGCGACCGGTGCAGCGTGCCGGCGCGCATGTCGAGGATCCGCTCGTGGCCGAGCACCTCGCCGTAGCGCACGTCGAGCGGCTCGTCGTCCACCATCAACCGGATGAGCTTGCCGTTGGTGACGTTGACGATGGTCTGGCCGGACTCGGGGAAGCCGAACCCGGCCTCCGCGTACGGCAGGGGTCGCAGTTCGTAGAACGAGTTGAGGTAGGTGCCGGGCAGCCCGTGCGGCTCACCCTCGTCCAGGTTGCCGCGCAACCCGATGTGCCCGTTGGACAGGGCGAACACCGATTCGGACTGGGCGATCACGTCCATGTCCAGCCGGGTCTCCCGCACGTGCCACGGCTCGACCGGATACGCCCGCTCCCGGATCACTTGGCCCCTCCAGCGTCGAGCAGGTCGGCGAGATCGTCGACCACCACGTCGGCCCCGTGCGCGCGCAGCTCGTCGGCCTGGCCCGCCCGGTCGACGCCGACGACGTACCCGAAACCGCCGGCCTTGCCGGCTTCCACACCGGCCAGCGCGTCCTCGATCACGGCCGCATTCTCCGGTGCCACGTCGAGCAGTTTCGACCCGGCGAGGAACGTGTCCGGGTGCGGCTTGCCGCGCAGCCCTTCGGCTCGGGCGGTGAGGCCGTCCACCCGGGCCTCCAGCAGCGGCTCCAGACCGGCGGCGGCGACCACCTCGCGGCCGTTGGCGCTGGCGGTGACGACCGCTCGGCGTAGTCCCGCCGCGGCCACCGCCTTGAGGTACGCCACCGAGCCGGGGTACACGTCGACCCCGATGGTGCGGATCCGCTCCAGCACCAGGGAATTCTTCTGATTGCCGAGGCCGTAAACGGTTTGGGCGCCCGGTGGATCCTCCGGAGAACCCTCCGGCAGCGTGATGTCCCGCGAGGCGAGGAAGGTCCGGATTCCGTCGAGACGGGGGCGACCGTCGACATATCGGTGATAGTCAGGTCCGGGATCGAACGGTCGGTAGGGCTCCCCCGTGGTGTCCGACCGTCGGCGCAGGTAGTCGTCGAAGGTCTCGGTCCAGGCGGCATTGTGCACCCGGGCGGTCTGGGTGAGCACACCGTCGAGATCGAACAGAACAGCGGTCACGTGATCAGGCAGGCCGAGCATCGTACCAATCTATCCGCCGACACGTACCGGCAAACGTACGTCTTCGGATACGGCGCGGCGGGCCGCGCGGCGCGTAGGGGTGCGGTCAGCAGGCCGCACCCGCCCATGCCCCACGTGGTCAGAGTCCGGCTGCGGAGTCGTACCGGCGACGCAGATCGAGCATCTCGGATTCGCCGAGCGCCTCCTTCTCCGCCAGTTCCGCGTACTTGGCCGGGAACATCTGATGCAGTCGGTCGATGAACCTGGTGTCCTCGGTCGCCTCGACCACCTGGATGCCGGCAGGTTCCGTGGACAGGTCCATGATCAGGGGGCCGGCCAGTTTGACCGCCCAGTCCCAGGTGCGTCCCTGCTCGGCGACTCCGCACAGGTGGAACCCGTAGACCGTCTTCACGTCGGCCAGCACGGTGACCTCGGCCGGCTCGTAGCCGTAGACGTGGACTCCGCAGATCACCGGTGGCTTGACGTCCTCACCGTTGACCTGCTGCACCTCGTGCCCGGCGTGGTTGTGCTGCTCCGGGTCGGCCTGTTCCAGCGTGGTCCGCATCCGGTTCATGATCTGCCCGTGCAGATCCGGCGGCTGCGACTTGGAGCTGGCCGTGGTGACCAGCACGACCGCGCCGGCCGACACCGCCAGCAGGATCACCGCCGCCCACACGTAGCGGTGCCGGAACCACCCGGCCAAACTCTCCCGGGAAATCATGATCGCTTCTCACCTCGTCGCCGGTTATGTGCGTTGCGGATCGCTGGGACGCCTCCGGCGCGTCGACGGCCAACCGCCGCGGAACACGTGCCGGTGTTACCTGGGACGAGACACCTGCCCGGGATGTGCGCCCGTCGAAGTGACGTGGGACCGACGACGCGGCGCGCGGCGCACCCTGAAACGGCGCGCTGCCAGCACTACGTTGCTCCCGTGCTCACCGGGCTCAGCGCGTTTGCCCCCGCGCTGCGGCGATATGAGCCATTCCAGCACGCTTGGCCCCGCCCCGGCAACATCGACGGGCCTCAGCATCTCCACCGGCGGCGGGTCAGTTCGGGCGCAGGGTCCAGACGACGGTCATCTCCGAGGTCGGCTTGCCCGCCTCGGTGGCGATCTCCACGCGTACCGGGAACTCGGGTCGTTCGCCGGCCTCCAACTCCGCGACCACCTCGGCGGGCGGGCGGCCGAGCCGCGCAGTCGCCCGCACCGCACCCAGGGCGAGCTTGCGGTACGCGATCTCCGCCCGTACCGCCAACGGCGTGGCCCGGTCGAGCAGGTGACCGAAGGCAGCGAGCACCACCGCACCGGAGGCGGTCTCCCCGAGGGTGAACATGGCACCGGCGTGCGGACCACCGATGTGGTTGTGGGTCGCCGGCGAGTCGGGCAGCCGGACCACCACCCGGACGCCGCCCTCCGCCTCCGGGGCCACCTCGACGAACTCGACGCCGAGCGTCCGGGCGAAGGGCACCGCCTCCAGCATGCCGGCTGCCACCTGCCGCGAGTCGATGTTCATGCCCCGACGCTACCCGTCGGTAACCTGGCCGGCAAGGACCGATCCGTGGGTCGGCGCCCTCTGCCGAACCGGGGTCAGTGCCGTCTGGTGAGTTCGACGAAGGCGCGCCAGGTGTCCGGGGTGAAGGTGAGCGCCGGGCCGTGGGGGTCCTTGCTGTCGCGTACGCCCACCACGCCGGGCAGGTTGTCGGCGACCTCGACGCAGTCGCCCTGATTCCCGCTGCTGCGGCTGCTCTTGCGCCAGATCGCGCCGGTCAGGTCCATGATTCCGCCGCCTCCGAGATCATTGTGAGGGTGGCCCCGTGCGGCAGCGCCTCGGCTCGGACGGACTCCCAGTGCTGCCGCAGCGAGTTTACGTCCACTGTGCGCTCCACGATGGTGCCCCTCAACTGGTTGTCCAGGTAGGCGAGGTCGTCGCCCTCCGGCGGCGTGGCGATCACGAATGCGCCGTTGAGCCCGGGATAGGCGCCGACGCCCCGGGGCACCACGTGCAGGTGCACCCGGGTCCGGTTGCCCACCGTCACCAGGTGCCGCAACTGCTCCCGCATCACCTTCGGGCCGCCGACCGGTCGCTCCAGCACCGTGTAGTCGAGCACCGCCACCAGCAGCGGCGGGTTGGGCCGGTCGAGCACCTTCTGCCGGTCGAGCCGGGCCGCCAGCGGCTGCTCCACCTGGTCGCCGACCAGGTGACTCGCACCCTCGTAGAGCGCGCGGGCGTACTCCTCGGTCTGGAGCAGGCCGGGCACCACCAGCGGCTGGAAGCTGCACAGCGCGGTCGCCTCCTGCTCGATCGTCACCCACTCCCGGAACCACGGCATCAGGCTCTCCTTGAGGATCGCCTCCCGGATCCGCAGCAGCAGCCCTTCGCCGTGCAGCGCCTCGTCACAGCGTTGGGTGAACTCCTCCCGGGGCGCGCGCCGGCACTGCTCGACCGAGGCCACCAGCGAGGCCGAATAGTTGATCTGCTCGCCGAGCGCCTCCTGGGAGAGGCCGGCCTTCGTCCGCAGCCGGCGCAACTCACCGGCGAACAGGTCCAGCAAGGGCATCCGATCCATCTGCACACCTCTGCACGTCGGTGCCGGCCGTCTCGTACGGCCGGACTGGTGGGGCGCGATCGCCTTCCGAAGCTAGCGCCGTCCTCACCAGACTGTCACGTAACGGATACCCCGGGTTGCGGCAGACCGTGGGGTTCCGTACCCGGGGTCCGTCCGGCCTCCCCCGCCGAGACGGACCCCGGACCCATAGCGGTGAGCGAAGACGATGGATCGGAGCGATCAGACATGACCCGCCCCACACCGAACTGGCCGATCACGACCCAGCTACCGCAGCCCAGCGACGGGCCGGCCCCTGACCGGCCCCGGGCCTATCCCCGGCACGAGACACCACACACTCCACTGCGCCCGCTGTGGTGCTGCCGGGCATGCGGGAATCCGTGGCCCTGCTCGATGGCCCGCCTGCTGCTCAAGGTCGAGTACGGCCGCAACGAAATCGGCCTGTCGATCTATCTCTCCGGCCTCTTCTACGAGGCCACCCGCGACCTCTACCACCTCAACCCCCACGACGGACCCACCCCCCGCGCCCTCTTCACCCGCTTCGTCGCCTGGTCCCCCTACCGCCGCCCCCTCCCCCTCCCCCTCCCCCTCCCACCACGCTGATCATGCAGTTATGGCACCCGATATACACGGATAAGTGGCCTTTGTCAGGTGCCACAACTGCATGATCGACGCCGAAGGGGGAGGGAGGGGGGAGGGAGCGGCATTGGGGTTAGCGCCAGCCGACGTCGATGCGGTCGCCGCGGTCGTCGAAGAAGTGCAGGGCGTCCATGCGGACCTGGACGGCGAGGGGGTGCCCGGCGGTGACGGCGGGGTACGGCGCGAGCCGTACCGCGAGTTCGGCTGGGCGGCGGTGGTGGCGGCCGGGGTCGTGCAGCACGCTGGTCCGGTTGCCGTTGCCCCCGGGCGTCGCCGGCTCACTGGCCCGTCCCTTGAACCGCTGCATCACCTGGCCGAACCGGCGCAGGCCGCGCTGGCCGGGCGGGGTCTCGGCGTCCACCGGCGCGCCGATGTCGTCCACCATGATGGCGGTGGCGCCGATGTCGAGGAAGGCCAACGACTCGTGGCCGTGGTGTTCCAGGTAGCGGATCCGGCCCTGGAGCACGTCACCGGGGGTGTCGGGAGCGACCGGGGTGAGCGCCTCGGCCCGCATCCCGACCACGATCCGCTCGCCGTGGTAGTGCGCCACGGCCCGGCTGCGGATGTCGTCCCAGGGCAGGTAGAGCGCCTGTTCCCCGAGGGTGAGCGTGACATAGCGGTCGAGGTGGACGTAGACCGACGCCTCCAGCAGGTTCATCCGAGGGCTGCCCAGGAACGCGGCGACGTAGAGCGTCGCCGGTCGGCCGTACACCTGGGTCGGGGTGCCGACGTCCTGAAGGACACCCTTGCGCATGATGGCGACCCGGTCGGCCATGGTCAGCGCCTCGGCCTGGTCGTGCGTGACGTAGATGGTGGTGACCCCCAGCTCGCGGGTCAGGCCGGAGATCTCCGCGCGCAGTTCCGCGCGCAGCCCACTGTCCAGGTTGGACAAAGGCTCGTCCATCAGGAACAGCCCCGGCCGGCGGACGATCGCCCGGCCCATCGCCACCCGCTGCCGCTGCCCGCCGGAGAGTTGGCTGGGCCGCCGGGCCAGCACGTCACCGATGCCGAGAGCGCTGGCCACATCGGTGACCCGCTCGCCACGCGGCGTCGGCTCGACACCGGCCAGCTTGAGCGGGAAGGCGATGTTGTCGTTGACGCTCATGTGCGGGTAGAGCGCGAAATCCTGGAAGACCATCGCCACTCGCCGCTCCCGCGGCGGCAGTTCGTTGGCGACCTCCCCGTTGAGCAGGACGGCGCCGGAGGTCGGGTCCTCCAACCCCGCCACCATCCGCAGGACCGTCGACTTGCCGCAGCCGGACGGCCCGAGCAGCACCATGAACTCACCGTCGGTCACGTCGAGGTTGACGCTGTCGACCGCGACCGTGCCGTCTCGGAAGACCTTTGTGACATCCTTGAGCGCGACGGTGGTCACCGTCCCCTCCCCACCTTCGTCATCGAAGCCCCGAATGACTGTGGCCAGGATCATGGAGCCGGCACATCGGGTAAACGTGCCATGTTTGAAACGTGACAGACCTATTACGTTCCATCGATTAGCGGCGTTTATGCGGAACTTCGAACTCAGGCCGGTGCCTCGCCGAGGAAGACCTGGCGTACCACCCGCTCGGCGGCGTGCCCGTCCTCCAGGGCGCAGAACCGCTCCCGGAAGCGCGCCCGCGCCTGCTCGGCCTCAGACGAGCGGAGCGCGCCCGACCGGAACACGTCGAGCAGTTCGGTGAAGTTCCGCGCCACCGGGCCCGGCGGCTCGGCGGTGATGTCCAGGTAGACACCCCGGGTCAGGCGATAGGCGTCCCAGTCGGGGGCGTAGATGACGATCGGTCGGTCCAGGACGGCGTAGTCGAACATCGCCGACGAATAGTCAGTGACCAGGACGTCGGCGGCGAGGTACAGATCCTCCACCCGAGGATGGGCGCTCACGTCCAGGACGCGACCACGCGCGGCCGGAGGTGGCAGTCGCCGGTCCCGGTCATGAAAGTAGTGGCTGCGCATCAGCAGCAGGCCGGTGGGACCGAGCGCGCCGAGGAACCGCTCCACGTCGAACGGTGGCCGGTACCGGGGCAGATGCTCCCGATGGGTCGGCGCGTACAGCACGACCTGCTCACCGAGGCCGGCGTCGAACTCCGCGCGCCGCCGCAGCACCTCCTCGGGGGTCGCGGTCACCAGCCGGTCGTTACGCGGGTATCCCACCTCCAGAGTGGTGTACCCGGCCGGATAGGCGCGTTCCCACATCTGGGTGGAGAAGCTGTTCGAGGTGACGCTGTAGTCCCACCGATCCACCCGGCGCAGCAGGCCGGCGAAGTCCATCCCGCCCGCACCCAGCGGATAACGCTGCTGGTCCAGGCCCATCACCTTGACCGGGGTGCCGTGGTGGGTCTGCACGTGCACGGTGCCCGGCCGCTTGCGTACCGAGTCCGGGAAGTTGACGTTGTTGACCAGCCAGCGGGCCCGGGCCAGCGCCCGGTGGTACGCGGCGGTGCCCGCGATCACGTACTCGACCCCCTCGGGCAGGGTGTGCACCCGGTCCCGTCGGACGATCCACACGCCCCGGACCTGCGGTGCCAGCCGGCGGGCCGCCTCGTAGATCGCGGCGGGATTGCAGGTGTAACCGCGATACCAGTACGCGGCGTAGACGGCCAGGTTCTCCTCGACCGGCCGGCGGCGTTCCGCCCGCTGGTACTGGCGCAGCACCGCGTCACGGGCCCGCCGCACGCCGACCCGGGACGCCGGCAGCACTCGTCGGCGAGTCCTGCCGGCGACCTGGCGAACGGTCTCCCCCGCCCGGCTCACGGTCCGCAGCGCGCTGAACGCGTGCCATCGACCCGCCGCCACCAGCCGGTGCTTGAGCCCCGCCACCCCGCCCGGCACCCGGTGCCCCTCGGGTGGCCGGAACCGAGCGTGCTCGATGGCGACCCGGGCGAAGAAGGTCGGTCGCAGCTCGGGCCCGATCCGGTCGCCGTTGCCGAGCACGACCAGGTAGTGCCACATCATCCGTTCGAAGAGCTCCGGCCGCAGTTCCTCGGCTCCGAGCCGGTCCAGTTCCCGGAACACCCGGTGCCACTGCTCGAACACGTCGAAGTGGCGCTCGCCGCGGGTCCTCGTGATCGCGCCCGCCCGCCGCTGCCGGTAGTTCACACAGACCAGGTCCAGCACCCCGATCCGGTCTGCGGCCAACAGAGTCGGATAGCTGAAGGAGACGTCCTCGTACCAGCCGGGTGCGAAGCGCAGCCCCACGTCGACCAGGAACTGCCGACGGATCAGTCGGTTCCATGCCGTGTGCAGCAGTCTCACCGTCTCCGGCCGCTCGGCCAGGCGGAACGTGACCGGCCCGGGTGGAACGGGGAAGACATCGGCCATCGCGCTGCGGGTCACCGTGTCGTCCCAGTGCGCGCGTACGTGGTCGACGATCAGCACGTCCGGCCGGGTCTCGCGCAGTCGGGCGGCCACCTCGACCAGGCAGTCCGCCGTCAGCCAGTCGTCACCGTCGACGAACCAGACGTACTCGCCGACCGCCCGGTCCAGCCCGACGTTGCGGGCCGGGCCGAGCCCCACGTTGCGGTCCAGGCGTACCGCCGTCACCCGGTCGTCGCGGTCGGCGTACTCGGCGAGGATCTCCCCACTGCCGTCGGGCGAGCAGTCGTCGACTCCGATCACCTCGATGTCGGCGACCGGTTGGGCAAGGATCGAGTCCAGACATTCCCGCAGGTAGCCCTGCACCCGGAAGGCCGGGACAACGAAGCTGACCAGCGTCATCGTCCCGGCCCCTCCTCAGCGAGTCGCGCGAGCTCCCGCACCCGCCGGCAGCCGCGCGGCGCGCGCCGGCCGGACCACCCACGCCAGCACCACGCTCGCCATGAACAGCACCAACAGGTAGATACCGAGTGTAGCCAGACCAATACTCACGATTCCGGCGATCGCCGTCAGGGCCAGCACCGCCGAGCGTCCCTCCCAGCCCAGCGTCGCGGCGTGCAGCGGCGGGGCCGGCTGCCGCTTCTCCAGCCGGGCCACCAGGTCGTAGTGATGCAGGGTGAGCACGAAGACGTACCCGAAGATGAGCCAGGCCGGCGCGCCGCCGATCACGCCGACGGCGATGGCGAACAGGTACTCGGCGGCCCGCAGCGCGGCCGGCACCAGCCAGTCCAACGGCCCGTGGTGCGCCGCCCCGGCCCCGCCGGCCGCGAGGAGCAGCCCCACCAGCCCGAGCAGCACGGTCCAGCTCGGCCACGCCTCACCGTAGCCGAGCGCCAGGACCAGCAGGATCGTCACCACCGCCGTGGCTCCCACCGCCAGCGCCAACGGCCCCGGACGGCGGGCCACCGGCAACCGGGCGGCGAGCGGTCCGTCGTCGCGGTGCAGGGTCGCGTCGAGCGTGTTCAGCACCGGTACCCGCATCCAACGCGCCCGCAGCGTACGCAGCCCACCGGTGTACGCGAACGCCAGCACGCCCCAGGTCAGCACCGCGAACAGGGCGACCCGCTGGTCGAAGAGGGCCACCGCCAGCGAGATCAACGCCCACCGTTCCCCGATCGGGAAGACCACCGTGCGCTTCAGCCAGTACGACACCGAGCCGGTGTCCGCCTGCACCCGGGTCGACGCCGCGTTGAGTCGATCGCCGATCCCACCCCCACCGGTCCCGACGCTCTTCGGCCGACGTGCCGCCTCGTCGTGCAGCACCCCGTACCACGCGTCGGTCATGTGCCGCACGGTCTGCAAGGTCATCGCGGCGATCGCGAGGGCCCAGCCGTACCGGAACCCGGCCGCCGTGGCGCCCCAGCCGAGACCGGCGTAGACCAGGTACTCCTTCGCCCGGTCGGCCATGGTGTCCAGCCAGCCACCCCAGGCACTGAAGTTGCGGGTGTACCGGGCCAGCTGACCGTCCACGCAGTCCAGCACGAAGCCGAGGTAGAGCAGGACCGCGCCGGCCACCAGCAGCGGCCGGCCACCGGCGGCGAACATCGCCGCCGCGGCCGCCGCGAAGGCCACCGACACCATGGTCACCGCGGTCGGGCTCAGCCCCAACCGGGCACAGCCCTTGGTGACGTACGGCGACCAGGTGCTGACGAAGAAGGTGGTGAAGAAGTCGTCCTTCTCCTTCACCGACAGCCGCAACTCGGCCCGGTCCTCGTGGACCGCCGCCACCGCCGCCTCCGCCCGGGCCAGCCCGGCGGCCTCGTCGACCCGGTGCGCGACGAGCAGGCGTACCCGCTGTGCGAAGACGAGCGCGCCCTGCGCGGTGAGTGCGGCGAAGAGCTGGTCCACGACCGGACCTGCCGCCCTGTCCGGGCGGACGACCGGCGCAGCGCCCTCGAAGGGGTCCACCGCGACGGCTCCGGCCGGTAGTCGACCGGCGGCGACCGCGCGGGCCGCCGCCACCAGCGCCGGCACGTCCTCCCGACCGACCCGCACCGCGCCGCCGAAGATGCCGGTGGCCGTGCCTCCCGCCAACTGTTCGGGGCGGCCCGCCTCCACCACCTGGCCGCGCTCCTCGCGCAGCACCGTCCGCCCGTCGGTGGGCGGATCGGTCAGCACCAGCGCCACGGTCGGCCCGACCGGGCTGGTCACCAGGTGCCGCAGGACGGCCGTGTGCGCGACCAGGTCGACCCCGCTGACCACCACCGGACCGTCGGCCGACCGGGCCAGGTGGGCCAGCTCGTCCAGGTCCGCGGCCATCCGTACCTCGGCCGCGCCGGCCCGTCGCCACTGGGCGGCCAGCCGCTCACTCATCGTCTCGCCGGTAGCCGTCGGCAGGCTCGCGGCCGGTGATCCGGCGGCGAGCACGATCGCGAGGGTCACCGGGGAACCGCGTCGTGGTACGCGGCCATCGCCTCGGCGATAGTGCCGTCGACGCTCAGCCGGCCCGCGTCGAGGAAGAGTCCTCGACGGCAGAACCGGGTCAGATCCTTTTCGTTGTGTGACACCAGCACCAGAGTGCGCCCCTCCCCGAGCAGACGGTCGATGGTCGTGTAGCACTTCTTGCGAAACTCGGCGTCGCCCACCGCCGTCACCTCGTCCATCAGCAGTACCGGGTGCGGCAGGTGGGAGATGATCGCGAACCCGAGCCGCACCTTCATGCCGGACGAGTAGTGCCGTACCGAGGTGTCGATGGCTCGTTCCACCTGCTCGCCCGCGAAGGAGACGATCTCGTCGAAGTGGCGCTTCAGGTAGCCCGACGACAGCCCGTGCAGGCCGCCCACCAGGTACAGGTTCTCCCGCCCGGTCAGGTCGTTGGAGAAGCCGGCGGAGAGCTCCAGCAGCGGGGCGACGGCACCGGAGACCCGGATCCGCCCCTCGTCGGGGATCAGCACCCCGGCGATCAGCCGTAGCAGAGTGCTCTTACCGGTGCCGTTGCGGCCGATCACCCCGACGGTCTCCCCGGGCGCGATCGAGAACGAGACGTCGCGCAGTGGCCAGAACCGGCCGTCGGAGGCACCACGTGTCCCCCGGTGGATGAACAGCTCCCGTAGCCGCAACTGTCGACGACGGTTGCGGACGAACCGGATGCCGAGGCCCTCCGCCTCGATGATCGGCTCACCCATCAGAGTTCCTTGAGCACGGCCGGTTCGAGCCGGCGGAACGCCCACCAGCCGGCCACGAACAGCAGCACGCTGATGCCGACGGTGGTGGCGAGCAGCCGCGCGCCCGGGAACTCATTCGGATACCAGACCGCGTGGTGCAGCTGGAAGATGCCGACCAGCGGGTTGAGTTCGTAGGCCGCCCTGAGCCAGCCGGGCAGGCCGGAGTCACGGACCAGGCTGAGCGGATAGATGATCGGCGTGGCATAGAAGAGCACCCGGATGACCAGGCGCATGAACCGCTCCACGTCCCGCATCAGCACGTTGAACGCCGACAGCAGCAACGCCAGCCCGATCAACAGGATCGCCTGCACCAGCACCGCGAACGGCAGGGCGAGCAGGGACCAGCCCGGTTCGATCCGGCCCTGCGCCGTGTACCAGATCGCGATGGCGGCCAGGATCGGCAGGCCCGCGGCGTACTCGGCGAAGCGACCGACGACCCGGCCGATCGGGAAGACCTGCCGGGGTACGTTCATCGTGGTGATCAACCGGGACTGGCCGGTGAGCGCGTGGGTGGCCTCGCTCAGCGCCGAGCTGGTCCACATCCAGGCGAAGATTCCGGTGATCAGGAACAGCGGGTACGACCCGGCCGCCTCGCCGAGGTGTCGGTTGGTGTCGCGGGAGTAGAGCACGCCGAAGACGAACCAGTAGATCGCGCCCATGCCCAGCGGCTCGATCAGCGACCAGAGGTAACCCAGCACCGACTGCTGGTACTTGACCGCGAGATCACGCCGGACCAGGATGCGCAGCGAATTGCGGTGCGACCACAGGGCCGCGACGCCAGAGGTCACCGCCGTCTCCCGCCTGCTGAACGAACGACAGGTTAGCAGCCGGTGAACGCCCGTACGCTCAGCACTCGATCACGTTGACGGCCAGGCCACCGCGCGCCGTCTCCTTGTACTTGACCTTCATGTCGGCACCGGTCTCCCGCATGGTCTTGATGACCTTGTCGAGCGAGACGGCGTGCACCCCGTCACCGCGGAGCGCGAGCCGGGCAGCGGTGATCGCCTTGATGCTAGCCACCGCGTTGCGTTCGATGCACGGGATCTGCACCAGACCCCCGACCGGGTCGCAGGTCAACCCCAGGTTGTGCTCCATGCCGATCTCGGCGGCGTTCTCCACCTGGGCCGGCGTGCCGCCCAGCGCCTCGGCCAGCCCGGCGGCGGCCATCGAGCAGGCCGAGCCGACCTCGCCCTGGCAGCCCACCTCCGCGCCGGAGATCGACGCGTTCTCCTTGAACAGCACTCCGATCGCGCCGGCCGCCAGCAGGAACCGCACCACCCCCTGGTCGGAGGCGCCCGGTACGAACCGCGTGTAGTAGTGCAGCACCGCCGGGATGATGCCGGCTGCCCCGTTGGTCGGCGCGGTCACCACCCGGCCGCCGGCCGCGTTCTCCTCGTTGACCGCCAAGGCGAACAGCGTCACCCAGTCCATCACGTGCAGCGGATCTCCGGCGGCGTCGGCCTGCAGGCTCCGACGCAGTTCGGCGGCACGTCGACGCACCTTCAGACCACCCGGCAGGGTGCCGTCGCGGGTGCAGCCGCGCTCGACGCACTCCCGCATGACCCGCCAGATGTCGAGCAGCCCGGCGCGAACGTCCGCCTCGGCCCGCCACGACACCTCGTTGGCGAGCATGACCTCGCTGATCGAGAGCCCGGTCGCGGCGGTCACGTCGAGCAGCTGGGCGCCGGTGAGGAACGGGTACCGGACCGGGGTGCTGTCCGGCTTGATCCGGTCCGCCCCGGCCGCTGCCTCGTCCACCACGAACCCACCACCCACCGAGTAGTAGGTACGGGTACGCACCTCGGCCCCGCTCGCGTCGTACGCCGAAAAGATCATCCCGTTCGGGTGGTACGGCAGCGACCGACGGCGGTGCAACGTCAGGTCCCGCTCCGGGTCAAAGTCGATCTCGTGCGTGTCGAGCAGGGACAGCCGGCGTTCCGTCCGGATCCGGGCCACCCGCGTCTCGACGCTGTCCGTGTCGACCGTCTCGGGGGCGTCGCCGGCCAGGCCGAGCAGCACCGCACGGTCGCTGCCGTGCCCGTGCCCGGTGGCGCCGAGGGAACCGAACAACTCGGCCCGCACCCGGGCGGTGTCGGTGAGCAGCCCGTCGCCCTTGAGCCCGGCAACGAAGGTACGCGCCGCCCGCATCGGCCCCACGGTGTGCGAGCTGGACGGTCCGATACCCACACTGAACAGGTCGAACACGCTGATCATGACAGTGCCTTCTCGCCGTCCCCGGGGTTACCGGTACGCGGCCGGTCATGGTCGGCTCCGTGCAGCCGACCCGGTCGTGGCCGGTCTCCGGTGCGGTCCGGCCCTGGTGACGCCCGGGTGAGGGCGCCCGACCAGCGAGCCTACTACCTCGCCCTTGGCGTCGCGGTCAGCCCTGATCCCGGTGGTAGGCGTCATCCGGAGCCTGCGCGGGTAAAGCACCTACGGGTCAGCGCGGTGGTCTTCCTCCTCCCGACCGAGGGCAGGGCGGCCATCCATCCCTAGCGTTGATTGCAGCAGCGGCGGATCGCCGCAGAGGGGAAGTGCCACGAATGAGTCGCAAACTGGTCCGCCCCCGCGAGGGGCGCATGTTCGCCGGGGTCTGCGCCGGTCTGGCGCGGCGGTTCGGGACATCGGCCGGGTTGGTCCGGCTGCTGTTCCTGCTGTCACTGCTCCTGCCGGGCACTCAGGTGATCATCTACCTGGCACTCTGGATCATCATGCCCAACGAGGACCGCCACCTGGTCGCCGGACGCTGAGCCGCCGGCCACCCGACCGGGCCCGCCTTACCGGCGGGCCGGGACCGGTCGGTCAGGGGGCGACGTAGGTGACGCTGACCTGCTCGAAACCGAGCGAGCGGAGCAGCCCTTCCAACATCTTGCGGGTGTTCTCCTCGGCGCGGGCGTTCAGGCCGCTGTCCCGAGCAGCGGCAGTGATCCGATCCTCGGCCAACCGGTAGACCTGCTGTTGCCGATTCGGATCACCGCCGATCAGATCACCGACGCGGTTGAGCAGGCCACGCTCCTCCGCGAAGACGTAGCTCTTCTCCAGGTCCAGGTTGGTTTCGCCCAGTTGCGGTGCCGGCAGCTTGATCTCGACCGACTTCCCGTCAGCCGACTGCACGATCGCTCCCTCGGTGAGGGTGCCGAAGTCGACGTACGCCTCGACGCTGCCCGACCCGACGAACAAGGTCCGCTGGTTGAGCAGCCAGTCCGGCACATTGCGCCGGTCGTTCTGGAGGTCGACCACGACCTGGAAGTTGCCCTCGGCTGCCACGTAGCGGCTGAGATCCTGCATCGACTCAAGCAGCGCGGGCTGACTGCGGTCGGTCTGCTCCTTGGTGAACGGGTTACGGAACTCGGGCAGGATTCCGGTGGTCTGCACGCCGAGCAGCACCACCACCGCGAGCGCCGCGGCCCCGAGCACCCAGAGCAGGGCGCGGACCGCTCCGCCACCTGACTGTGGGGGCTGCGGTGATGCGTCCGGGGCGTCCGGCCGGTGATCATCAAAGTTGCTGGTGGGCTCGTTGATGTCGCCGTCGCGTGCCATCGCCCTCACCGTCCTCGTCAGACGCGGTTTCTGTTGATGACGGTAAGCCCAACGTACGACAGCCGCTCGTCGAGTCCGTCAGATGGAGCGGGCCGGGTTCAGGTGAACGCCGAGACGCCGGTGAGCCGCTGCCCGACCACCAGCTGATGGATCTCCGAGGTGCCCTCGTAGGTCAGCACGCTCTCCAGGTTGTTGGCGTGCCGCATCACCGGGTAGTCCCCGGAGACCCCGTTCGCGCCGAGGATGGTGCGGCACTGCCGGGCGATTGCCAACGCCTCGCGTACGTTGTTCAGCTTGCCGACGCTGACCTGCTCGGGGCGCAGCTTTCCGGCGTCGGCCAGCCGGCCGAGCTGGAGCGCCAGCAGGTAGCCCTTGTTCCACTCGACCGCCATGTCGGCGAGCTTGGCCTGGGTGAGCTGGAAGCCGGCCAGTGGCCGCCCGAACTGGGTGCGCGTCGTGGCATACGTCAGGGCCGTCTCCAGGCAGTCGCGAGCCGCGCCGAGAGCACCCCAGACGATGCCGTGCCGAGCCTCGGTCAGGCAGCTCAGGGGTGCCTTCAACCCGATCGCGTCGGGCAGTTGGGCGTCGGCCGGCAGCCGGACGTCGTCGAGGGAGATCTCCCCGGTCAGCGAGGCCCGCAGCGACATCTTCCGGCCGATCTCCCTGGCCGTCACCCCCGGCGTCTCCATCGGTACGGCGAAGCCCCGCACGCCGGAGTCGGTGCGCGCCCAGATCACCGCCACATCGGCGATCGGCGCATTGGTGATCCACATCTTGCTGCCGTTGAGCACCCAGTCGTCGCCGTCACGGCGCGCCCGGGTGGCCATCGACGCCGGGTCCGAGCCGTGATCCGGCTCGGTCAGCCCGAACGAGCCGATCGCCTCGCCAACCGCCATCGCCGGCAGCCAACGTTGTTTCTGCTCCTCGCTGCCGTAGCGCCAGATCGCGTACATGGCCAGCGAGCCCTGCACCGAGACCAGTGACCGGACACCGGAGTCACCGGCCTCCAGTTCCAGGCAGGCCAGCCCGTACGCGACGGCCGTCGAGCCGGCGCAGCCGTACCCGGTCAGGTGCATGCCGAGCAGGCCGAGCTTGCCGAACTCGCGGGCCAGTTCGCGGGCCGGCACCTGGCCCGCCTCGTACCAGCCGGCCACGTGCGGGCGTACCAGGTCGTCGACCACCTGGCGTACGACGGCACGGACCTGTCGCTCGTCCTCGGTCAGCGACGCGTCAAGGTCGAGCAGGTCCACCTGGGTCACTCGACCGCCCCGGCGAGCACGAACACCCGAGCGTGGATCTGGTTGCGCTGTTGCAGCGCGGCACGCAACGCCCGGTGCAGGCCGTCCTCCAGGTACAGGCCACCGTTCCACTGCACGACATGCGGAAACAGGTCACCGTAGAAAGTGGAGTCCTCGGCGAGGAGCTTGTCCAACGCCAGCTCCCGCTTGGTGGTGATGAGCTGATCCAGACGCAGCGGGCGAGGCGGAATCTCCGCCCACTGCTTCAGGGTCAGGTTGTGTTCCGGATAGGGACGTCCGTCCCGGACCGCTCTGAAGATCACGACGGCACGCTCCCCTCCCCCTGGCCGGGTCGAACCACGACGCCGGGCCGCGTCGCGGCACAACGCCGCGACCTGCGGCGCCGATGACCGTGCCAGCGTAGCCGGACCCCGCACCCCACGTTCTGCTCCCTGATGCCAGTTTCACCACCGGTCGTCCAGTTCTCAACCGGACGAAGCCACCGGTTCCGGTCAGCTCCACCGTCCCCGCCGGACAACCTCGTCCACTGGACGACGGCCACGACGCAGCGATGGTGACCGGTGGTCGGGGGCTCGATAACCGATAGTGAGGGCACCGATCGGGTGGTACGCGTCCGGCACGCCGAACGCCTCGCGATAGGACCGCAACCGTTGGGGCGGGATGCCGAAAAAACACGAACCGAGCCCCTCGTCCACCGCGGTGAGCATCATCAGCAGCGCGGCGAAGCCGGTGTCGACGTACCAGTAGGGCACCGGCCACCGATCCGTCGACCGGTCCGCCCAACCCTTGTCCGGCTCCGCGTAGCGCTCCAGGTAGACCGAGCGGTTGCCGTGCGGCACCACGATCAGCGGGGCCCGGCGCATCCCGGTGAGCCACCGCCCCGTCCCACCGCCCTCGGGGGTGCTGGCCGTCCAGAAGAGTTCCCGGTCCTCCGGTGACTCCAGCACCAGGAAGCCCCAGCCCTGCGAAAAGCCCGCTGACGGGGCCCGCAGCGCGTGCTCCAGCAGCCGCTCCAGCACCTCCGGCGGGACCGGCCGGTCCGGGTCGTAGTTGCGCACCATCCGACGCCGCCGGACCACCTCCGCGAACTCCACGCCGTACTCCTCCACTTGCCCGCCCGGCACGTGACCGGGCGCTCAGACACCTGGTCGGATGCCCCAGCTTCCGCGCCAGGTGTCGCCCGGGGCCAAGGTGATGAGGTCCCGGCCAGACCGGAACGCGTCCGGTGGGCAGGTCATCGGCTCCACCGCCACCGACCGGCGGAACCGCTCGCCGGTCAGCGTGTCACCGGTGTAAACCTGCCACCAGCCGAACTGGTCGTCGGCCCAGAGCCGCAACCCGGCCGATCTGTCCGGACCGGTCAGCGTCACCGAGGAGCCACCGTCGGCGTCCCGGATCACCTGCCCGAAGGCGAGATCCAGCACCGCGTCGCCGATGCGGCGCGGCTCGGTGTAGTCGTATTCGGTGCCGGCCACCGTGGCCGCGCCGACCGGCAGCAGCCGACCGTCCAGCACCAGCCGGGTCCGGCCAGGTACGCGCAGGGCGATGTCCTCCACCGGCACCCCCGGCAGCCGCAGATACGGATGCACGGAGAAGCCGAAGGGCGCCGCCTCGGTGCCGACGTTCGTCACCTCGTGCTCGGCCCGCAGTCCGTCGGCGCCCACACTCCACCTGGTACGCAGCCGCAGCGGCCACGGGTACCCGGGCTGCGGCAGCAGGTCGTAGCCGACCGTGACCTCGTCCGACCGCTTTTCGATGAGCTGCCACGACACCCAGTTCACCAGACCGTGGATGGCGTTGTGCCGCTCCGGCTCGGTCAGGTTCAGCTGCCTCGACTGGCCACCGAAGGTGTAGACGCCGTCGCGGATCCGGTTCGGCCAGGGTGCGAGCACCTGCCCCGCCGAGCCCGGGCACACCTCGTCGGTGGCGTACCCGTCGAGATGCTCGACCCCGTCCTGGCGGTAGGCGCGGAGTCCGCCGCCCGCCTCGACGATGACCGCCTCGTGACCGGCGGCGGAGATGCTCCACTGGGCTCCCGACAGGGGGATCGGATCGCGGCTGTCCATGTCGCCAGACCCTAGTCGCCGCCGTCGTCGTCCGCTCGCCGCGGTCGGGGACTCCCGTCGTGCTCGGGTCCGTGTTCCCGAGCCGGCGGCCGGTAGCGGGTCAGCGCCGGGAAGGCCACGGCGAGCAACGCCGCCAGGAACGCCGCCGCGACACCGCCACCCACCCAGGCCACCCCACTGCCGAATCCGGCCGCCATCGCACCGGCCCGCAGGTCACCCAGGCGCGGACCGCCGGCCACCACGACGGTGTTGACACCCTGTAGCCGGCCCCGCATCCGGTCCGGTGCGTAAACCAGCAGCATCGACTGTCGCAGCACGGCGCTCACCAGGTCCGCCGCTCCGGCGACCGCGAGCAGCAGCACCATGAGCCACAGTTGTCGGGCCAGCCCCGCCGCGGCGATCGCCAACCCCCAGGCCACCACGGCCGCCACCAGCACCAGGCCCTGGCGGCGAAGCCGGCCGATCCAGCCGGACGTCAACCCGCCGAGCATCGCGCCGATCGCGATGGCGCTGAAGAGCCAGCCCACCACCGCGTCACCGCCGAACCGCTCCTGCGCCACCTCGGGGAAGAGCGCCCGAGGCATCGCCAGAATCATCGCAATCAGATCGATGGCGAAGGACAGCAGCAGCACCGGTGTGGTGGCGAGGTATCGAAAGCCGTCCACCACGCCCCGCAGCCCGCCCCGGCGGGCCTCGCCGTCAACCTCCGACTCGGGCGGCATCGCGGGCAGCCGGACGGTGGCCACCACCAGCGCGGTGAAGAGCACTGCGTCCAGCGCGTACGCGATCGGCAGACCCCGATCGGCACCAAAGGCCGCGAAGATCAGCCCGGCGGCCAGCGGCCCGACCACCGACGCGCCCGTGAACGTCGTGTAGTTGAGGGTGGCGCCGGCCGGCACAAGCTCCAGCGGCAGCAGTCGGGGCAGGATCGCGCTGCGTGCCGGTGAGCTGATCGCGAACGCGGTCGAGTGAAGGGTGACCAACGCCAGCAGCAGCACCGGGCTGCCGATGTCGAGCAGCGCGTGCCCGAGCAGCCCGAGCATCGACGCCCAGAGCAGCGCCGAGCCGCCGAGCAGCACCCGACGCCGGTCCCAGGCGTCGGCCACCGCCCCGCCCCAGAGCCCGAAGATCAGCAACGGCACGAAGCCGGCGATCCCGAGCAGACCGACCCAGAGCGAATCCTGGGTCAGCGCGTACATCTCCACGGGAACGGCGACCGCGGTCAGCTGGAAGCCGAACATCGCCACGGTGTTGCCGAACCACATCCGCCGGTACGCCGGCACCCGCAGTGGACGCAGGTCGATCGCCCAGCGGCGCTGTTCGCGCGGCCGGCTGGTGCTGCCGACGATCACGGTGCCAGCCGCTCCACGACCCAGTCCGCACCGGTGCGACGGAACCGCAGCCGGTCATGCAGTCGACTCGCCCGGCCCTGCCAGAACTCAACCGAGTCGGGGCGTACCCGCAGGCCACCCCAGTGCGGTGGGGCGGGGATCGGGTCCACGTCGGCGAAGCGCTCCGCGGCGGCCCGATAGGCGTCGTTGAGGGCGACCCGGTCCGGCAGCACCGACGACTGGGTGCTGGCCCAGGCTCCGAGCTGCGAGCCGCGTGGCCGGCTGGCGAAGTACGCCTCCGTCTCCGCCCGGTCGACCCGTGTCACCGGACCGGTGACGATCACCTGCCGCTGCATCGGGAACCACGGAAAGAGCAGGCTGGCGTACGGGTTGGTGGCCACCTCGGCACCCTTGCGGGAGTCGTAGTTGGTGAAGAGGACGAAACCCTCCGGGTCGTACCCCTTGAGCAGCACCGTCCGCGCGCTCGGCCGCCCGGCGGCGTCGGCGGTGCCGAGGACCATCGCGTTCGGCTCGGGCAACTCGGCGGCGACGGCGTCGGCGAACCACCTGTCGAACTGGGTGTGCCAGTCGGCGGCCAGTCCGCTCTCCGTCAGGCCGGACTCGGCGGCGTACTCGTGCCGCATTCCGGCCGGCACCGGTGTGTCCCCCATCACGTTCCCGCTCCTCCCCCGTCGGGCCGGTACGCGCCCGGCGACCAGCCCGTCCGGCCCAGTCTTATCGGTGCCGGGAGGGGCCCGGCAAGCGGGATGTCGCCTGCAGCACATTGCCAGCGTCTCGCGCACCCGGTCGCCAGCAGGCAAGATGTCACGAACACATCCCTGAGGGTCGCCTAAGGCGCTCACCCGGCCGGGGCCGGGACACCGAGCCCGGGCGGGCGCACCGACCACACACCAGGAGCAGTGAGATGGCCGACTTCAAACCCGGACTTGAGGGCGTCGTAGCCTTCGAAACCGAGATCGCCGAGCCCGACCGCGAGGGCGGTGCGCTGCGCTATCGCGGAGTCGACATCGAGGACCTGATCGGCCAGGTCTCCTTCGGCAACGTCTGGGCGCTGCTGGTCGACGGCCGCTTCGGCCCGGGCCTGCCGCCGGCCGAGCCGTTCCCGGTGCCGGTGCACTCCGGAGACATCCGGGTCGACGTGCAGTCCGCCGTCGCCATGCTCGCGCCGTACTGGGGTCTGCAGCAGATGCTGGACATCTCCGACGAGCAGGCCCGCGAGGACCTGGCCCGGGTCTCGGTCACCGCGCTCTCCTTCGTCGCCCAGTCCGCTCGCGGCCTCGGGCTGCCGGCGGTTCCGCAGAAGGAGATCGACAAGGCGGAGACGGTCGTCGAGCGCTTCATGAAGCGGTGGCGTGGTGAGCCCGACCCTCGGCACGTCAAGGCCGTCGACGCGTACTTCATCTCGGCCGCGGAGCACGGGCTGAACGCCTCCACCTTCACCGCCCGGATCGTCGCCTCCACGGGTGCGGACGCCGCCGCCTGCATCTCCTCGGGCATCGGAGCGCTCTCCGGTCCGCTGCACGGCGGTGCCCCGTCGCGGGTGCTCAGCATGCTGGAGGCGGTCGAGCGCAGCGGCGACGCGGAAGGTTACGTCAGGGGCGTACTCGACCGGGGTGAGCGGCTGATGGGCTTCGGCCACCGGGTCTACCGGGCCGAGGACCCGCGCGCCCGGGTGCTCCGCCGTACCGCCAAGGAGCTGGGTGCCCCACGCTTCGAGGTCGCCGAGGCCCTGGAGCGGGCCGCCCTCGCCGAGTTGCAGGCCCGCCGGCCGGACCGGGTGCTCGCCACCAACGTCGAGTTCTGGTCCGCCGTGGTGCTCGACTTCGCCGAGGTGCCGGCGCACATGTTCACCTCCATGTTCACCTGCGCCCGGATGGGCGGCTGGAGCGCCCACATCCTGGAGCAGAAGAAGCTCCAGCGGCTGGTTCGCCCCTCGGCCCGCTACGTGGGCCCCGGCACCCGCAAGCCGCATGAGGTCGACGGCTGGGACGCCGTCCCCCGCGACGCCTGAGCTGTAAGGAAGGGCACCTTCTTATCGCCTGCGGTAGAGGAAGGGGCCCTTCCTAACAGCCCCGGTCCGCCGAGGCCGCCCATCCGGCGGGCGGCGTCGGCGGCGGGATGTGGGGGACGCCACGGGCTGTGGCGGACGCCTCACGGTTGGGGCTGGGACCAGCGCCCGGGGCGGCGGCGACTGGTGCGAGGATGAAAGCCGGCAGCGCTGCCGGAGGGGCTTCGACCCGGCAACGCCGTGCGATCGCGCACGCGCCCGCCATTCGGTCCACGCCCATTCTGCTCACCCGGGCACCGACCATGCGGAAGGATCTTGAACACCGTGGCTGACGCACCGACCATCCGGATTCCCGACGAGATCAAGCCCGCCGACGGCCGATTCGGCTGCGGGCCGTCCAAGGTCCGTCCGGCGGCGGTCTCCGCGCTCGCCGAGGTGGCCACCACCTACCTGGGCACCTCACACCGGCAGCAGACCGTCCGCGACCAGGTGGCGCGGTTGCGTTCGGGCATCGCCGAGTTCTTCTCCCTTCCCGAGGGCTACGAGGTGGTCATCGGCAACGGTGGCGCCACCGCCTTCTGGGAGGTCGCCACCTTCGGCCTGATCCGCGACCGGGCCCAGTTCGCCAGCTTCGGCGAGTTCGGCGCCAAATTCGCCAAGGCCGTCAAGGACGCCCCGTTCCTCGGCGAGCCCACGGTCCGCAAGTCGGACGCGGGCAGCGCACCGAGCCTGGTCGCCGAGGCCGGCGTGGACGTCTACGCCACCCCGCACAACGAGACCTCGACCGGCGTGGCGGTGCCGATCCGCCGGGTGGCCGGTGCCGACCCCGGCTCGCTGCTGCTGGTCGACGCCACCTCCGGTGCCGGCGGGCTGGAGGTCAACGTGGGTGAGACCGACGTCTACTACTTCGCGCCCCAGAAGTGCTTCGGCTCCGACGGCGGGCTCTGGCTCGCCCTGATGTCGCCGGCCGCGCTGGAGCGCGCCACCGCGATCAAGTCTTCGGGACGGTACATCCCGGCCTTCCTCGACCTGGTCACCGCGATCGACAACTCGCGGCTGGAGCAGACGTACAACACCCCGGCGCTGGCGACCATCTTCCTCGCCGCCGAGCAGACCGACTGGATGAACTCCCAGGGCGGTCTGGCGTGGGCGGCCAAGCGCACCGCCGAGAGCGCCGCGATCGTGTACGGGTGGGCCGAGCGCTCCTCCGTCGCCACGCCGTTCGTCACCGACCCGGCGCTGCGCTCCAACGTGGTCGCCACCATCGACTTCGCCGACGGGGTGGACGCCGGCGCGATCGCCAAGGCACTGCGCGCCAACGGCATCGTCGACACCGAGCCGTACCGCAAGCTGGGCCGTAACCAGCTGCGGGTCGCGCTCTTCCCAGCCGTGGAGCCGGCCGACGTCGAGGCGCTGACCGCGTCCATCGACTACGTCGTCGAGCGGCTGTAACACCCCGACGGTCGCGCCCACGGGCCCGGCACCCCGATCGGGTGCCGGGCCCGCACCGTACCGGCGTCGGTGGTGGATCGACTCCGGCGACCGGGTGGCCGCACCGCTTCGGCCCGTGCGCAGGCCACTGTCCGCCTGCGACAGCTGACCCGTCACACAGCGGCGGAGCAGGCGGATCCGACGCTTACCCGGGCGTGGCGTCTCCCACCGGGGGACGGATGGGCGTACCGTGGAGCTCAACGCCCCGGGTGGCCGGCTCGTGGCGTACGGCCAGCGAAGCGGGACGGAGGCAACGCGATGCGCCCAGTACGCTTCGTCGCCCTCTCCGAGGACGGCCAGGCCCTGGTGCTCGCCGACGAGGTCGGGCGACTGCTCGCCCTGCCGTTGGATGAGCGGGTCGCCGGAGCGCTGCACGCCGAGCCGGGTACGCCCACGCTCGCGGTGGCCGCGGCCACCGCCGACCCGGTGCCCTCCCTGTCCCCTCGGGACATTCAGGCTCGGATCCGTTCCGGAGAGTCCGCCGAGGACGTTGCCCGGATCGCCGGTGTCCCGGTCGATCGGGTGCTCCGCTACGCCGGGCCGGTGCTCCAGGAGCGCGCGATGCTCGCCCAGCACGCCCGGCGCAGCCGACTCAAGGGCGCCGAGAAGCCGACGCCGCTGGCCGAGGTCGTCAACGGTCGGCTCGCGCAGCACGGGATCGACACCGAGAAGATCTCCTGGGACGCGTGGCGTCGCGACGACGGCACCTGGCGGATCGTCGCCACCTGGCCGTCTGGCAAGGCCACCGCTCAGGCGGCCTGGGATCTGGACAAGACCCGGCAGTCGGTCACCCCGCACGACGACATGGCGCAGTATCTCTGCGCCGAACGCCCGACACCGATCCTCGGTCAGGAACCGGCACCGGAGCGGGGCGGCCACGCCCTGCCCGGCCCGTCGCGTGGCGAGCCGAGTCGGGGTGGGCACGGTCTGCCGTCGCCCGCCGATCCGGGCCGCTCGGGTCGTGATCCGATTCGAGCCGGCCGCGACGCCCTGCTCGCCTCCCTCGACCGACCGCTCGGCTCGACCTCGGGTCGTGGTCTCGAACCGCGCTCGCCGGCCGCGCTCGCCGGTGGTCCGGACGCGCAGCGCCAACGGGCGGTCACCGGGGGCGCTGCGGCGCTGCTCGGGGGCGGTCAGGGATCGGCTTTCGACGACGACGCGGACGCGCCCAAGGAGGTCCCGGCCGTGCCCTCGCTGGCGGTGCTGCGACCCCGCCGGACGAACGCGCCGACCGGTGGTGCCACCGAGTCCAGCGAGGCCGGCGGCAAGCCGCGCAAGCGGCTTCCCAGCTGGGACGACGTCCTCTTCGGCAGCGGCCCGGCGGCTCGCGAGTCATCCTGACCCGCGAGCCCCGCGGTCGGCCCTCGGGCCTCAGAGTGGCCAGGCGGTGAGCCGGTGATGACGCGACGGTGGTCCGGGGCGGCTCTCCACCAGCACCAGTTCCTCGGGCCGCCATGGCGGCCCGAGGTAGCTGTCGAGGGTGGCCAGGTCCGCCTCGATGTCGGCGTGCGGCATCCGGTCACCAGGGCGGGCAATGGTGAGGTGCGGTCGGAAGGGCTTGTCGTCGCTCGGCAACCCGGCCCTGGTCAGTCCGGCACGTACGGCGCTGGCCAGCAACGCCAGGCGGGACACGTCACCGCGTACGTCGGCCCAGAGCACCGTGCTGCGGCCCCAGCCGAACCGGCCGCCGCCGCCCAGCCGCAGTACCGGCGGACCGCCGCCCGCCTCTGCACGGTCGCGCGCATCGTCGACGGCGAGCCGGAGGGCCTGCCGCACGTCGGCCAGCCGCGCGGCGTCGACCTCGCCGACAAAGGCCAGCGTGAGATGGGCTTGGGTGGGGTCGATCAGCCGCACGTTCGTGCCGGCGGCCGAAGCCGCCGCCAGGCGTAACCCGGCCACCCGCGCGGTCAGGTGAGTGATGGCTTCGGCCGGCGGGTAGATCGCGGTGAAGAGTCGCACCTGTCACAGAGTGGCAGTCAACGGTTGCGTTCGGGTTGCTCGGGGCGGGCGGCCGGCAGTCGTAGGCCGGCCGCGTCCAGTTCGGCCTCGACCCGTACCCGTTCGATCTGCCGGTCGAGGCCGGTCACCTCGGCGAGATGTTCGCTGACGCCCAGCGCCCGGCAGGCCAGGCGGAGTCGGTCGTCGTACGCGTCGAGCACACCGTTGTGCCACACCGCCGGTCTGGTGCCGCCGGCCCGGCCCCGGCGCAGGAACCGCAGGTCGGCGGCGATCTGCTCCAGTGGCCGGCGGTCCACCCGGTCGAGCGCGTCGAGGTCGATCTGTTCGGCGACCGCGACCGCGTCGGCGGCCTCGTTCAGCCGGGCGATCAGGCGTCGTTCCCGGCGCCGCTGCCGCCGCTCGCCGTATCCGCCGGTCATCCGATCGACAATCTCGTCGGTGCAGATGACCAACGTGATCAGCACCGGCACGAGAACCACGGCCGCCAGCGCCACAGCGAGGAGCAGTAAGCGTAGGACCTCCACTCACCGAAGTTATGTCGCAGCGGAACGTGACGTAACCGATTTTCGATTCCGGCCGGTCCTGCCGAGGTGTGAGGCGAGCTACCAGCCGCCCATCACCGGCACGGTCACACCTCGGTGACGTAGAAGCGGGGCAGGGGCAGGATCCGGAACCGCAGCCGGGCCCCGGCCCGACGCAGCTGCCAGGCCAACGCGAGCAGCGCGGTGGTGAGCGAGAGCAGCCCGCCGGCCCAGATGCTCGCACCGGCGCCGAAGGTCTCCGCGACCCAGCCGATGATCGGAGCGCCGACCGGATTGGTACCCAGGAAGACCAGCACCCACAGCGCCATCACCCGCCCACGGAACGCAGCGTCGGTACCGAGTTGCACCCGCTGGTTGGCCGCCTGGGCGAAGTAGACCATGAAGAAACCGGTCAGCGGCAGCAGGGCGACCACCATCCAGTACTCCGGTGCGAGCCCGACGAGCGTGCCGAAGGTGGCGCAGCCGATCGCGGCGCCCAGCACCAGCCAGACCGAGGGACGGCTACGCCGCCCGGTGCCGGCCAACGCGCCGACCAGCGCACCGGCGGCCAGCGTCGTGCTGAACAGACCGAACGAGGCCGCCCCGGTGTGGAAGACGGTCTTCGCCAGGGCCGCGAGCGTCAACTGGAAGTTGAACAGCGACATCCCGATCACCGACATCACCACCATCGGGAGCAGCAGGTCGGGTCGGCGGCCGACGTAGCGCAGCCCGTCGAGCACGGTCGCGGCGGCCCGCTCGTCCCGAGGTGGCAGCGGTTCCCGATGCAGTTCGGCCGGACGCATCCGAATCACCGTGACCAGTGGCGCGATCGAGCTGAGCGCGGTGAAGAGGAAGACCGGACCGACGTCGAAGAGGGCAATGGCCAGGCCGGCCACGGCCGGGCCGACGATCCGGGCCGAGTTGAACACGGCCGCGTTGAGCGAGAGCGCATTGGGCAGCAGGGACATGCCGACCAGTTCGGAGACGAACGCCTGCCGCACCGGGGTCTCCACCGCGTTGGCCACGCCGAGCAGGGCGGCGAAGACGAAGACGTGCCAGAGCTGGACCAGCCCGGTGAGCACCAGCACGCTCATCGCCAGCGACAGCACGGTCCAGAACGCGTTGGCGACGAAGAGAAGCATCCGCTTGTCGTACCGGTCGGCGAGGCGGCCGGAGAGCAGCGTGAGCAGCAGCACGGGGGTGAACTGGAGAGCGACGACCACACCGAGGGCGGTGGCCGAGTCGCCGGAAAGCTCGAGGACCAGCCAGTCCTGGGCGATGAACATCATCCAGACACCGATCAGCTTGACCAGTTGCCCGAATGCGAAGAGCCGGTAGTTGCGGACCTGTAACGACTGGAACATCGTGCTCAGCCTTGCCTGCACTCTCGGTGCGCCTCCTCGCGGTCGTACGCGTCGTCAACGACGGACGGCACGGCGCGGGTCGCACACCAGGTGTGCGCGGCGTCAGGCGTGGGAGATTCGTTGCAGGATCTCCGCAGCTCGGTGCAGCGTCTCCCGGTCGGTGTCACTCAACTCGGTCAGCCGGCGGGCCAGCCAACCGTCCCGAACCCGTTCCAACTGGTCGAGCACGGCCTGGCCTCCCTCAGTCGTCGCGAGGATGACCTGCCGACCGTCGGTCGGGTGCGGGGTGCGCTGCACGAGGCCGCGCTCCTCCAGCTTCGCGACGATCTTCGTCATCGTCGGTGGCTGCACCCGTTCGACGTCAGCGAGTTCCCGCGGCGTCAGCGCGCCCGCCAGCCGAAGGCTGGTGAGCGCGGACAGTTGGGTGACCGTGAGGTCACCAACCGGCCGGGCCTGGCGGACCCGTCGGTTCAACCGGGTTATCGCATCACGCAGCTGAAGGGCCAGCTGCGCCGGTGGCATGCTCTGAGCCGTCACCGTCCGCTCCGTCACGATAGTTAGCCTAACTAAGGAACTGCCGGATTGGCAGCTGATATGACCATGCTCACCTTGGCGTCTTCCCTGCTCCGGGCCGGGCGCGTGGATCACACGCCCGGCCCGGTGACAGTCAGGAGAGCAGCGCCTCGATCGGACCGCGCAGGAAGTACACCACGAAGAGCGCCGCCACCGCGTACAGCAACGGGTGAATCTCCCGGGACTTGCCCTTGGCCAGCTTGATCACCACGTAGACGATCAGGCCCGCCCCGATCCCGTTGGAGATCGAGTAGGTGAACGGCATCAACACGATGGTGAGGAAGGCCGGAATGGCGATCTCGTAGTCGGACCAGTCGATCGTCCGCACCGCCGTCATCATCAGGAAGCCGACCACCACCAGTGCGACGGACGCCGCCTCGAACGGTACGACCACCACCAACGGCGCCAGGAACATGGCCAGCAGAAAGAGCGCGCCGGTGACCAGGTTGGCCAGCCCGGTCCGGGCACCCTCCGCGACACCGGCCGCGCTCTCGATGTACGAGGTGTTGCTGGAGACGCTGGCCGCACCACCGCTGGCCGCCGCGATCGAGTCGACCAGCAGGATCTCCTTGGCACGCGGCGGAGTGCCCTCCTCGTCGAGCATGCCGCCTTCCTGACCGACGGCCACCATCGTGCCCATCGTGTCGAAGAAGTCGGTGATGAGCAGGGTGAAGATGAACATCAGCACGACCAGCCAACCGGCCCGCTCCCACGAGCCCAGCACGTTGAACTTCCCGAGCAGGGACAGGTCCGGAACGTCGATCGGGTTGCTCGGCAGCGTCGGAACGTTCAGCGACCAGCCCTTCGGGTTCGGCACCCCGTCGACGAAGGACGGGCCGATGTTGCCCAACGCCTCCACCACCATGGCCAACGCCGTGGAGGCAAGAATGCCGATCAGGATGGCGCCCTTCACCCGGCGTACCACCAGCACCAGGGTCACCAGCAGACCCACCACGAAGACCAGCATCGGCCAGCTGACGAGTTTGCCGCCGATGCCCAGGCCGACCGGGACGGTGGTGTTCGCCTCGTCCGGAATCCGCCGGACAAACCCGGCGTCCACCAGACCGATGATGGTGAGGAACAGGCCGATACCGACGCCGATCGCCGTCTTCATCTGGGTCGGTACCGAGCGGAACACGGCGGTACGCAGCCCGGTCAGCACCAGCACCGCGATGATCAGACCTTCGATCACCACCAGGCCCATCGCGTCGGCCCAGGTCATCTCGGGCGCGACCTCGTACGCCACCAGGGCGTTGACCCCGAGGCCGGCGGCGACCGCCAGCGGAAAGCGGCCGACCACGCCCATCAGGATGGTCATCAGACCCGCGACCAGGGCGGTGGCCGCCGCGATCGCGGGAATAGGCAGGGTGTTCCCGGCACCGTCGACGGCGCTGCCGAGGATGAGCGGGTTGAGCACCACGATGTACGCCATCGTGAAGAAGGTGGCCAGGCCGCCGCGCACCTCGCGAGTGAGCGTCGAGCCGCGGGCGGTGATCTCGAAGTACCGGTCGAAGCCGTTGGTCGGCTGGCCGGAACCGGGTGGGGTGCCGTTGTCGGGCGGCGCTACTGCCATCAGGGACCTCACAGCGGATCATCGGGTTGTCGCGCGCATCGTCGCAGATGACGGGCCCGCCGGAAAACGGGGTCACGTACCCTGGTCGGGTGTCCACCCCACCACCCCGTCCCGAGCCGCTGGACCCGCCGATGGTGCCGTTCGCACTCGCCGGGATGGCGGCCTGGGCCGTCGCCGGGTTGGTGCTGCTGCTCTTCCGCGACCGGCTGGTCGCCAGCGGTCACGAGAACTGGCTCTGGGTCTGCCTGGCCGGATTCCTGTGGGGTTTCCCCGGTCTGGCGGTGATGATGCGGCACGACGCCAATCGCCGCCGTCGCCGCGCCGCCGGCTGAGTCGCCGGCGGCGGCACGGTCAGGAGTGCCCGTACGGCTCCGCTGGCTCGCCGCTCTCGACGGACCCGGACGCCCGACTGACCGCCATCGGCTCCACCGCGCTGTCGTCGTAGACCGTGGGCATCTCGTCGACCGCCGTGTCGGCCTCGACCAACGTCTCCGAGTGGGCACCGCAGCCATGGTCGGCGCTGACCACCCGGCCGTCGTCGGGAGCGTAGAAGTTGCCGCAGACGCCGAAGCACTGCCGCAGATTGCCGGCGAGTGGCAGGTAGAAACCGCAGGTGCCGCAGCGGGCGGCGGCGGGCGCGGAAGCGGAGATCGGCGCCGAGGGGCCGTGATCGCCGTCGTACCACCGCTGAGCGGTCTCGATGCGTCCCTCCCGCGACATCACCCGGGACCGCCCCAGCCCCAACTCCCAGGCCGTCTCCTCGACCGCCGGGTCGTCGGACAGGAGGTAGCCGGGTTGGAGTCGCTCGTCGTCCGACGGGGTCGGCAGCAGGTCGCCGGGGCCCAGGTCGCCGGGCTTCAGTCGCTCCTGCCAGGGCAGCCAGCCGGGCGCGAGCAACGCGTCCGGCCCGGGCAGCAGGACGGTCTCGCAGATCGTCACCGTACGACTGCGTGGTACCCGGGTCACGGTGACCGCCCACCGCCAACCGCGGTAACCGGCCAGCCGGCACTCGAAGTAGTGGGTCACGAGTCGGTCGCCCTCGGCGACAACCTGAAGGTGGTCGCCGACGTCGTCGGGGCCCACCTCGGTGATGCCGGCGCGAGCCACCTCGACGGCGGCGGCGCAGACCTGGTCAAGGCGAGCGGCACGGGCGGAGACGGGCCTGGTCACCCGACCATTGTTCCCCATCGGATGGGCAGACTGTGAGGCACTCCCCAGAGGTGTTCTCCGCCGGTGGCGCAGCATCGCTCGGGCCGATGGGTCAGGATGGGTGCCATGCCGCTGTTCTCCCGCTCTGAGCGGTCCCTCCTCGGGCGGACCGTCGGCACCGGCATCCGCGCCACCCGGCTGATGCTGCGTGGCTCCGTGACCAGCGGCCGCTGGGTGACCCGCAGCGCCGCCCGGGCCCGGGCAAGGGGTGCCGGCGGGGAGACCGGCATGGTCCGGCTGTTCGACCTGCACGCGGTCTCCTGCGCCGGTGACACGTTGATCGCCATCGGGCTGGCCGGGACGATCTTCTTCAACGTGCCCCTCGGCGAGGCACGGAGCAAGGTCGCGCTCTACCTGCTGGTGACCATGGTGCCCTTCGCCATGCTCGCTCCCGTGGTCGGGCCACTGCTCGACCACTTCCGGCACGGCCGTCGGTACGCCCTCGCCACGACGATGCTCGGTCGGGCGTTCCTGGCCTGGCTGATCTCCGACTACATCCACGGCTTCGGGCTCTATCCGGCGGCTTTCGGCGTGCTGGCGCTCTCCCGGGCGTACGGAGTGGCACGTTCCGCGGCCGTACCCCGGTTGCTGCCGGACGGGCTCGGCCTGTCCCAGGTCGGTGCCCGGGCCAGCGTCTACGGCACGGTCGCGGGAGCACTGGTCGCCCCGATCGGTCTGGCCGCGTTCTGGTTCGGGCCGCAGTGGCCGTTGCGGGTAGCGTCGGTGATCTTCCTGGTCGGCATGGTGATCTCTCTTCGGCTGCCGCCGAAGGCCGACTCCGAGCCGCCGGAACGGGTACCGCGCCCCCTTCGGGCGCTGCGTCGCGCCACCGGAGACCGGCCGCTGGGCCGGGGCCGGCCCGCCGGACGCTTGGTGATCTCGACGTTGGTCGGCGCGGCCACGCTGCGCGCGGTCTACGGTTTCCTCCTGCTCTTCCTGGCCTTCACCATCAAGGCCGGCGACCTGACCACCGTGGTGTTCGGGCGTGACCTCGGCGACGAGGGCGCACTCGGCCTGGTCGGCGGCGCGCTGGCCATCGGCACGTTCCTCGCCACCGCGATCGGCACCCGGTTGCACATCCACCGGCCGGCCGCCCTCCAGTCCAGCGGCATGGTGATCGTCGCCGGGGTGGCCGTACTCACCGTGCTGCATTTCTCGCTGCCGATGGTCGCCCTGCTCTGCGTGGTCACGGCCATGATGAGCGGCATCGCCAAACTGGCCGTGGACGCCTCCATCCAGGAACGCATCCCGGAACGATTGCGGGCCAGTTCCTTCGCCCACTCCGAGACCGTGCTGATGCTCGCCTTCGTCGCCGGTGGCGGGCTGGGGCTCGTACCCTTCGACGGCCGGATCGGCGTCGCCGTCGCCGCTGCTGTCGGCGCGCTCGCCGCCCTCCGCGGCCTGGTGATGGCCCGCCGACTCCGAGCCGAGAGGCTGCGTGGACGGCCGCTGACCGACGACGAACTGACCGCCGAGAAGCAGGCCGAAGAGAAGCGCGCCGAGGAGGAACGCGCCGCCGAAGCCGCACCCATGTCCCCGGCACCCGTCCAGGGCGGCCGAGATCCCGAGGAGCCGGAGCTGGCACCGCCGGGCTTCCACATCTACCGTCCGTCCTCGACCATCACCGGTTCCGCTGGCGGCGACGATGAGACGCGGCGCAGCTCACCGGGATCGATCACATGAGCGGCCTGCTCGTGCTGACCGCGGTGCCGGCCGAGGCCGAGGCGATCCAGGCCGGCCTCGCCGACCCGACCGTGGCAGTGGTGCCGGTGGGGGTGGGTCCGGCGGTCGCCGGTGCGGCGACCGCCCGGTTGCTGGCGCTCGCCGAGCTGGCCGGTCGCCCGTACCGGGCGGTGGTCAGTGCGGGGGTGGCCGGCGGCTTCGCCGGCCGGGTCGCCGTCGGCGGCACCGTGCTCGGTAGCCGGGCCATCGCCGCCGACCTGGGTGCCGAATCACCCGACGGCTTCATCCCGATCGACGACCTCGGCATGCCGGCCGAGCTGCTCGGCGGCGGGTCGACCCTGGACGCCGACCCGGCGCTGCTGGCGGCCCTGCGCACAGCGATACCGACCGCGACCGTCGGCCCGGTGCTGACCGTCAGCACCGTGACCGGCACCACCGCCGGCACCGACGAACTGATCCGGCGCTACCCGGACGCGGTGGCCGAGGCCATGGAGGGATACGGCGTCGCGGTCGCGGCCAGCCAGGCCGGCGTGCCCTTCGTCGAGCTGCGTACCGTCTCGAACCCGATCGGCCCCCGCGACCGCGACGCATGGCGCATGCGCGACGCCCTGACCGCCCTCACCGCCGCCGCCACCGCCCTACGCTGACCCCCGCTGCCTCCGCCCGCCTGCTGCCCCCGCTGGCAGTCCGTCCAGCGAGAGCGGCGGGCACCAGCGAGGTCGGGTACCAGCCCAGGCGGCCGGCGGCAGGTCAGGGCGGCGGGGCTACGGTGGGGGTGTGGCGCTCTCGCTGGCGATCTCGCCCTGCCCCAACGACACGTTCGTCTTCCACGCCCTGGTGCACGGACAGGTGCCCGGCGCACCGCCGGTCGAGGTGACGTACGCCGACGTCGACGTCACCAACACGGCCGCCGAGCGCGGCGCGTTCGACCTGGTGAAGGTGAGTTACGCGGCGCTGCCGTGGCTGCTGAAGGACTACCACCTGCTGCCCTGTGGGGGTGCCCTGGGTCGGGGGTGCGGTCCGTTGGTGCTCACCCGGGCCGACCACGGCGGCGGACCCGACCGCACCGACCTCACCGGCGCCACCGTGGCGGTGCCCGGTGACCGGACCACGGCCTACCTGCTGTTCCGGCTGTGGGCGGCCGGGCGGGCACCGCGGCGCATCGAGGTGGTCCCGTTCCACGAGATCATGCCGGGCGTCGCCGCTGGGCGGTACGACGCCGGGCTGGTGATCCACGAGGCCCGGTTCACCTACCCACGACACGGTCTCACCGCCCTGGTCGACCTGGGCGAGTGGTGGGAGTCCGACACCGGGTTGCCGATTCCGCTCGGTGCCATCCTGGCCCGCCGTGGTGTGGTCGACCCGCAGGAGGCCGCCGGCTGGATCCGGGACTCCGTCCAGCGGGCCTGGGCCGACCCGGCGGCCAGCCGGGCGTACGTGTTGGCGCACGCCCAGGAGATGGAGCCCGACGTGGTGGACCGACACATCGGCCTCTACGTCAACGAGTTCACCGCAGACCTGGGTGAGGCAGGTCTCGCTGCCGTCGAGGCACTGCTCGACCGGGCCACCGACGCCGGGCTCGTGCCTCAGACCTCCAGCTCGCGGGCGACCGCGTGGACCAGTTGAGCGATCTTCTGCGCGGTCCTGCGGTCCGGGAAGCGGCCCCGACGCAGGTCCGGCTGGACCTTCGCCTCCAACACCTTGATCATGTCCTCGACCAGGCCGTGCAGCTCCTCGGCGGGGCGTCGGCGCAGCTCCGCCACGGACGGCGGCGCATCCAGGAGCTTCACCCCCATCGCCTGCGTGCCCCGCCGGCTGTCCACCACGCTGAAGTCGACCCGTTGGCCCCCCTTGAGATCGGTGACACCCGCCGGCAGCGCGGCCTTCGGCAGGAACACGTCGCCGCCTTCGTCACTGGTGACGAATCCGTATCCCTTGGCCGCGTCGTACCACTTCACTCGACCCGTAGGCACCTGAGAACCTCTGCTTCGCTTGAACCGTCTACTGCCTCAAGGCTAGCCGGATCATCCCGTCGAGCGCCGCTGGGAATCCGGTGAGATCCGCCAGCACGGTCGCGGCCCCGGCGGCGCGCAGATCATCGGCCGAACACGGGCCCGTGGCCACCGCGATGCCAGGAACCCCGGCCGCAGCGGCGGCCACCATGTCCGCCACGTGGTCGCCGACGTAGTGGGTCGCTCCGTGCGCCCGCAACGCGGTCGCCTTCTCCTCGGCGAACAGGTCACCGGCCACCTCGTCCACGGCCAGCCCCAGATGATCGAGATGCAGCCGGGCCAGCCGGCCCATCTTCGCGGTGACCACGAGCACCCGGCCGCCCCGCTCGCGCACCGCCGCCACCGCCGCGCGGGCACCGGGCAGCGGAACCGTCGGCGTGATCGCGTACGCCGGGTAGAGCTCGCGGTAGAGCCGGACCGCCTCCTCCACCCGCTCGGGTGGGAACCAGCGGGCGATCTCGGTGCGCAGCGGCGGGCCAAGCCGCGACACAGCGGCGTCGGGGTCCACGTACACCCCCGTCAGCTCATTCAGCGCGCGGAACGCCGCGGCGATGCCGGGACGCGAGTCGACCAGCGTCATGTCAAGATCGAATCCGACGGTCAACGAAGGCATCCTGGAAAGCTACCCGGCCAGCCGGACCGGCCGGGACGTCCGATAGGCGGGAGTGGCCCCAGCCGGGCTAGCGTGGAACGACGATGAGCACCTCACTCGCCGACCACCTGCGGTCGCTGCCCGACGAGTCCCTCGCCGCGCTCCTTCAGCTACGGCCCGACCTCGTCGTGCCGGTCCCCGCCGACGTGGCCGCCCTCGCCATCCGCGCGCAGTCTCGCGTCTCGGTGTCGCGCGCCCTCGACGGGCTGGACCAGTTCACGCTCCAGATCATGGATGCCGCCCGGTTGACCCGTGACCCGGCCGACGGCACCACCTCGGTCGACGGGGTGCTCGCCCTGGCCACGGCCGGCCCCAACCCGCCCGCCCCCACCGCCGTCCGGGCCGCCGTCGACCGGCTACGTGCCCGGTTCCTGCTGTACGGCCCCGACAGCGCCCTGCATCTCGTCGGTGGCATCGACGAGATCTCCCCGTACCCGGCGGGACTCGGCCGACCGGCGACGGAGCTGGACCCGCGCACCGCCGCGCTCTGCGCGGACCCGGCGAAACTGCGCCGGACGCTGCTGTCCGCGCCCCCGTCGGCCCGGGCGATCCTGGACCGGCTGGCCGCCGGCCCACCGGTCGGCAGCGTGCCGCCCGGCGCGTTGCAGGCACCGGCGGTCGGCGCGGACGACGACCTGCCACCGGACGACACCAACGGCGGGGCGGCGACCGGATCCCCGGTGCGCTGGCTGGTCGACCATCGGCTGCTGGTGCGGGTGTCCGGCGGCAAGGGTGGCACCACCGGCATGGTCGAGCTGCCCCGGGAGATCGGGCTGCTGCTGCGCCGCGAGACCGGGCCGCTCGGGCCGCTGAGCAGCAGTCCGCCGCAGGTGACGGCCACACCCCGCGAGCCGAAGGCCGCCGACTCCGCGGGGGCTGGTCAGACCATGGAGGTGGTACGCCACACCGAGGCGCTGCTGGAGCAGTTGGCCGCCGAACCGGCGCCGGTCCTGCGGTCGGGCGGAATCGGCGTACGTGACCTGCGCCGGCTGGTGCGGGCCACCGGGTTGGACGAGTCGACCGCCGCGCTGCTGCTGGAGGTGGCGTACGCGGCCGGGCTGACCGGTGAGCTGGAACTGCCCGGCGCCGCCAGCCGGTACGGCGCCGACCAGCAGGTGCTGCCCACCGCCGGGTACGAGGTGTGGCGGGCCGGTTCGCTGGCCCAACGCTGGGAGCAGTTGGCGCGGGCCTGGCTGACCATGACTCGACAGGTCGGGCTGGTCGGCCAGCGGGACGACCGGGACCGCCCGATCACCGTGCTGTCGGCGGAGGCGGAACGGGCCGGTGCCCCCGCCGCCCGTCAGGCGGTGCTCGGCGTGCTCGCGGATCTGGAACCGGCCACCGCGCCCAGCGTCGACGAGGTGCTGGCACTGCTGGACTGGCGGGCACCTCGACGCAGCCGTGGCCGGGAGAACGCGTACCGGGAGGTGCTGGCTGAGGCGGCCACGTTGGGTGTGACCGGGTTGGGAGCACTCACCTCGTACGGGCGACTGCTGCTGACCGAAGCGACGGCCAGCGAGGACGGCGCGACGGACGACCCGCTGGGGCTTCGGGCCGACGCCGAGGACGGCGGCAGTGCGGTCCGGGCGCTGGACACGCTGCTGCCGGCCCCGGTGGACCACTTCCTCGTCCAGGCCGACCTGACCGTGGTGGTGCCCGGGCCGCCGGAGCCGACGCTCGCCGTCGAACTGGAGACGGTCGCCGAACCCGAGTCGGCGGGTGGAGCGAGCGTGCACCGGATCACCACGGGCAGCGTGCGACGGGCCCTTGATGCTGGCTACTCCGCCGACGACCTGCACGAACTGTTCCGCCGCCGCTCCCGAACGCCGGTACCGCAGGGGTTGACGTACCTGGTCGACGACGTGGCCCGCAAGCACGGCGGGCTGCGGATCGGCTCTGCCGGGGCGTACCTGCGCAGTGACGACGAGGCGCTGCTGGCCGAGGTGCTGGCCGACCGGCGGGTCGAGGCACTGGCGCTGCGCCGGCTCGCGCCGACCGTGCTGGTGACCCCGTACCAGGGCGGCCGGCTGCTGAGCGTGCTACGGGAGGCCGGCTACGCTCCGGTGGCCGAGGACGCCACCGGCTCGACGGTGCTCACCCGGCCCAAGATTCGACGGGCCGCGGCGAGGGTTTCGGTCGCCAGCCGAGCGCTCGACCCACTTGCCACCCCACGTCTGCCGCTGCCCCGCCTGCTCGGCGTGGTGGAGCAGATCCGTCGGGGTGACGCGGCGGCGCGAGCCGCCCGACGGGCCCCGGCGGTGGTGCGGGGCGTGACGCCGGACGGGCCCGTGCCCACCCACGGTCACCACGACGCCCTGGCCGTGCTGCAACAGGCGGTACGCGACAAGGCGCTGGTCTGGGTCGGCTACGTCGACGCGCACGGGGCAACCGCGTCCCGGCTGGTGCGACCGGTCTCGCTCGGCGCGGGCTACCTGCGGGCCGAGGATGAACGCACCGAGATGCTGCACACCTTCGCGCTGCACCGCATCACCGCAGCGGTGTTGGAGAAGTGAGGATCGGCGCTTCAGCGGCGGCTGCGTCGCACCGACCCGACGATCGCTACGATCAGCAGCAGGGCGAACCCGGTGCCGGCGGCCTCACCGACCGAGTCGACGAAACCCTGCTGGAGCACCAACCAGCCGAACAGGAACCAGCCGAACAGGACGACACCGACGATCGCGTACGCGACCACCGTGGCGGTGGAGACGGGTTCGGTTGACTCTGCCTGCTCGCGCTTGGGGACAACTTCCTGATCAACAGTCATCTGTCCTCCCCCGTACGGTCCGTCCCTGGACGTCAAGGGTGTCACCCTTGACGTCTGTCGACCAGCACCGTCGGGTACCGATCCGGGTTCGGCTCCTACCCCTGCCGTCCAGCGGCCAACCCGGCTGGGGGGTCGCCGGTGCGGCCCGGGCGCGCCGCTCGCCCCCGTTGGCTGTCCACGGTGACGGGAAGGTCCCCCGCTTCCTGGCCCGTCGGACCGTGGATCGAACGCGCTACGCACCGGTACCGACCGGCATGACGACCGCGAGGACCACGGTGGTTCGTACGCGACTCACCGACCGTCGACCTCGACAACTCGTCCCCTACTGCTAGACGCACATGACTACCAGCGAGGTTGCGCAAACCCGAGCACTTTCTCGCCACCCGCCACCGCGTGCAAGACTGGATGGTCGCCCGGCGGCAGGTCAGCCGCCTGCTCCGGCGGCCGGATCAGCCGTACGGACGAGAGGATTCGGCGTGAGTGGTGGACCGCTTATCGTGCAATCGGACAAGACCCTCCTGCTGGAGATCGACCACCCCGACGCACAGGCCTGCCGGATGGCCATCGCTCCCTTCGCCGAACTCGAACGATCGCCTGAGCATGTGCACACGTACCGACTGACGCCGCTCGGGCTGTGGAACGCCCGTGCCGCCGGCCACGACGCCGAGGGCGTGGTCGACGCTCTGATCAAGTACTCGCGGTATCCGGTGCCACACGCGCTGCTGGTCGACGTGGCCGAGACCATGGACCGGTACGGCCGCCTCCAGCTCGCCAACGATCCGGCGCACGGTCTCGTCCTGCGTGCCCTCGACCGGGTGGTGCTGGTCGAGGTGGCCAAGAGCAAGAAGCTCGCCGGGATGCTCGGCAACCGCGTCGACGACGACACCATCGCGGTGCACCCGTCCGAGCGTGGGCGACTCAAGCAGGCCCTGCTCAAACTCGGCTGGCCGGCGGAGGACCTCGCCGGGTACGTCGACGGGGAGGCGCACCCGATCGAGCTGGCCGAGGCGGGCAAGGACGGCGGGAAGCCGTGGACGCTGCGGTCGTACCAACGCGAGGCCGTGGATTCGTTCTGGGCCGGCGGGTCCGGGGTGGTGGTGCTGCCCTGTGGCGCCGGCAAGACCCTGGTCGGCGCGGCGGCGATGGCTGAGGCGAAGGCGACCACGCTGATCCTGGTCACCAACACGGTGGCGGGCCGGCAGTGGAAGCGGGAGCTGATCGCCCGCACCTCGCTGACCGAGGAGGAGATCGGCGAGTACTCGGGCGAGCGCAAGGAGATCCGGCCCGTCACCATCGCCACGTACCAGGTGCTGACCTCGCGCCGCGGCGGCGCGTTCACCCACCTGGACCTGTTCGGGGCGCGCGACTGGGGCCTGGTCGTCTACGACGAGGTGCACCTGCTGCCCGCGCCGATCTTCCGCTTCACCGCCGACCTCCAGGCCCGTCGCCGGTTGGGCCTGACCGCCACCCTGGTACGCGAGGACGGCCGCGAAGGCGACGTCTTCAGCCTGATCGGCCCGAAGCGGTACGACGCGCCCTGGAAGGACATCGAGTCGCAGGGTTGGATCGCCCCCGCCGAGTGCGTCGAGGTACGCGTCACCCTGACCGATGCCGAGCGGATGTCGTACGCGACGGCGGAGGCGGAGGAGCGTTACCGGATGGCCGCCACCGCCCGCACCAAACTGCCGGTGGTGAAGGCCCTGGTGGACCGGCACCCGGACGAGCAGACACTTGTCATCGGCGCGTACATCGACCAGTTGCACCAGCTCGGCGAATATCTCGACGCGCCGATCGTGCAGGGCTCGACCACGAACAAGGAACGCGAGCGGCTCTTCGACGCGTTCCGGTCCGGCTCGCTGCGGACGCTGGTGATCTCGAAGGTGGGCAACTTTTCGATCGACCTGCCGGAGGCGGCGGTGGCGATCCAGGTGTCGGGGACGTTCGGCTCCCGCCAGGAGGAGGCGCAGCGGCTCGGCCGGGTGCTACGCCCCAAGGCCGACGGCCGGCAGGCGCACTTCTACACCGTCGTCTCCCGGGACACAATCGACACCGAGTACGCCGCCCACCGACAGCGCTTCCTCGCCGAGCAGGGGTACGCGTACACCATCGTCGACGCCGACGACGTCCTCGGCCCCACCCTCCCCACCTTCGACTGAGCGGGCCTGCCGTGCCGCCGCGCGCTGCCTGACATCACGCTCCGGTGCGCGCTGCGGACACGGTCGGTTCGTAGTCGTACAGATAGCCCTGGGCCCGCTCGTAGAACGGGAGAAACAGGCGCATCATGGCCGCATCCAGGTGACGCTTCACAGGGCCGGGCTTCTTGCCGCCACGGGCGTCGTCGGCGTGTTTGAGCAGCCGGGTGATGCGTGGGCGGCGTTCCGCGGCATAAGCGCCGAGCGCTGCGGGAATCGTCGGCACGGTCCGCAGCGCCGCAGCGATCACCAGGGCGTCCTCGATGGACATCGAGGCGCCCTGCCCGACGCCGACCGGGTGAGCGGCGTCGCCGACCAACACCACCCGATCACTGTGCCACGTCCGGATCGGGCCGCAGGCATGCATGTGGGTTGCGGCGAGCACCTTCGTGGTGGCGGCGAGCACGGCCGCCGGCACGGCCTCCGGGAAGAGCCCGGGCAGGCGCCGTCGCCAGTGTGCTTCGTCGACGCCGCCGCGCAGTGGTGGCGGCACCGGATCGGCGACCTGGGCCGCCCACCACGCGGTCCCCTCGTCGACGGTGCTGTAGACGAAGACACCGTTCCGCGCGAGGGTGAGGTTCCAGATGCCGACTTCGGCATCCTCGATCGTGGAGATCCCGGCGACCCCGTAGAGCCCCGCGTATTCGGCGCGCGGCGCGGACGGGTCGAGCAGCCCGCGCACGGTTGAGTGGATGCCGTCGGCGCCCACGAGCAGATCTGCGGTGTCGCGTCGACCGGAGGCGAATTCGGCCGTCACGCTCTCCGGCGTCTCGACCATGCCGACCAGACGTTCGGCGGTGACGATGCGCGCGCCCGCGTCGAGGGCCGCGCGCCGCAGGATGTCCACCAGCCGTCCCCGCATGATCGTGACGCTCCGCAGCGGATCGGCCTGGCGGCGCAGTCGCGGCACGTCGCCCAGCCGTCGGCCGCTCCCGCTGTGGAAGCGCATCCGCTCGATGTCGTACCCGGCCGCCTGCACCTCGCGCAGGCAGCCGAGCTTCTCCAGACCGCGCAGGCCGTTGACCGCGAGGCTGAGGTGGCCGCCGACGTGCCCGGCCGGGTTCTCGTACGCCTCGTAGACGGTCACGTCGTGACCGTCTAGCCGCAGCGCGAGCGCGGCGGCCGCTCCGGCGATTCCGCCGCCGACCACGATCGTCCGCATGAAGCCTCCCTGAACTTAGATTCACCGAATCCTGATTCGGTGAAAGTATGTTCGATGTTATCGTCCGGGTCAACAGCCATTGGAGGACGGATGCCGCAGGAGAGGGCCGCCACGCGGAAGGCGAAGGCGGCTGAGACCCGCGCCGCGCTGCTCGACGCGGCACGGCGACTGTTCGGCGAGCGCGGCTACCTCAACACGAAGATCACTGACATCACGGCCACGGCCGGACGCGCCACCGGTTCGTTCTACGAGCACTTCACCAGCAAGGAGGAGCTGCTCAAGGCGCTCCTCGCCGAGCTGGAAGACGCGGTCGACGCGCGCGTCGCCGGCATGGAGCACCCGCGCGAACACGACCTGACCAACCGCGACCAGCTCCGCGACCACCTCGCCGCCCCGTGGGCCGTGCTGCGCGACAACCGCCCGGTGGCAATCGCTGTCTTCCAGTCGATGGTGGCCGACGACCCCGGCTCGGGCCGCGCCTGGCGCGACCTGCGGGAGCAGACCCACACCATCCGCGAGCACCTGGAGTACCTCGCCGAACGCGGACACCGACTGCCCGGCGACCCGGAGCTCGTCGCCGCGGCCATCGGCGCGATGCTCCTCACGCTCAACTACGCGCTGCCCAGCACCGCCGACCCACCCGACAACGATCAGGTGGTGGAGACCCTCACCGACCTCATACTGCACGGGCTGGCCGGACCGACGGCACGGCCGCAGGACGAGGGCTGAGGCAATACATTGCGTGGAATTGCCCTCAGGGCGGCGGCAGGTGCCACCCCGAGTGTGGGTTCAGTTGAGCCTCGGACGGGGCACGCCGACCTTCTCGATGCGGGCGGCGATGGAACCGACGAAGGCGGCGAACCCGATCTCCGGGTCGGGTTGGCGGATGGGCGCATCCGGCTCCCGCGAGGATGTGACGAGGCACGTGGCGTCGTACAATCCTGCGTCCACCAGCCGCTTGCAGAGGATCGCGTAACGGTCCAGGTAAGAGGTGTCGGAGAAGGCAGGGTCGATAGGCAACGTACCGCTCCTTGGTCTGCCCTTGCGCGTCGACCCCTTCGCCTCTTCGACCAGGAGGACGTAGCCGAGCCACGGTCGCAGCCGGCCGAGTAGGCCATGCTCATAGGCTCGCCACAGATCGACGGCGCTACCGATCGCCTCCTCATTGCGGTTGTTGAAGTTGTTGCCGAAGGATGGGCCGACATGCGATTTCAGCTCGATGGCCGCAACCAGTTCCTCCTCGTGAAGCACCACGAGGTCCCACTGCTTTGTGGGCCGAAAATAGCCGGGCAGCTCGATGCCGGACTTGCAACGCACCGCGTCCGGCGGAAATCCAGCGTCCCGGAAGACGTTGGCCAGCAGTTCGGTCAGAGCGTCGAGATGCGCGCCGCCGGTGACTGCGCCACGTCCTCCGGTGTCGGTCTTGCCCGACAGCAGCTTCTTCGCGGCCTGCGACTCTCGGACCGCCCAGGAGCTACGGATTGCCTCCTCGAACGCCTGCTGGTCCATCGATCAGGTCTCCCGGTTTGTCGATCCCGTACACCCGTAGGGCAACCTCCGTCGCCGCCCGGCTGTCCCGCTTGTCGAAGGCGGTTGCGAGCGCAGCCCGGTCCGCAGCGGAGATGGCCTCGGGCCGGGGTACGCGGATCCGGCGCAGGTACTGGGCTTGGAATCGAAGGGTGCCGCCACGCATCCTAACGGCGTAGGCCTCTACAAAGGCTTGTGCGACACGAGAAAGCAGGAGTCCACCTAGGACGCGGAGGTCCCAGGTTGCAGAAATGATGTAGTACAGGTTGTGGTGCGGATAGAAGCCGCCCTCGTCCAGGACGGGGTGGATGGCGTTCTTCATGTCGGGAAACAGCAGTTTCGGGCGCTCGACGAGGGAGTGGTCGACCTTGTCGATCGTCCGGTACCAGTGGGCGGGTTGTTTGCCGGCGACGTGCCGCCGTTTGAGGGCCGCCGCGTGCCGCTGGTAGTAAGCCTGCAGCCGAGGCAGGGCATCCAGGTTGACGAGTTGCCCGTCCGCGTTCCACGGGTTGACCAGGTAGTGGCCCGACCACCGCAGAGTCCCCGACGTCGTGTCGCGGACCATCGACAGCGGCAACAGCTGCCCCGGCTCGACGTCGGCGCCGGTGGTGATGAAGACACTGTCGGCGCCAGTGGCCACACCGATCCCGACCCGAGTGCCGGTCGCCGCGTCCTGCAACGGCGGGAAGCGGTCGTTCAGATCTTCGATCAGCGCCAGCCGCGAGGGCGAGCCCGCCGGCCAGGAGTCACCGCCGTCGAACCAGTGGGGTAGCCTCGCTATCTCGTACCGGTCGTCCGCCCGTGGCCTCGACTCCCGATCGGCGACCCACTCCAACAACTCCGGGGCATCCGGAGCCGTGAAACCACGCCGGGCATCCGCCACCACCGCCGCACCCTGGGGAGCACGCCGAAGCACGGTGATCGCCGGGTAGGCAGAAACCTGCTCCTCGAACGCGTCGACATCGTGCATGGTGACCGTCACGTCGACGCTGTAGCCGGCGACGATCAGCTCCCGCAACTGCCGCCCGTACTGGTTACGCATCCACCGGTCGGCGCAGATGAACGCCAGCGCCCCGCCCGGCTTCAGGGAGCGCAGCCCACGCTCATAGAAGCCGACATACAGATCCGACCTGCCGGTCATCGTCGGGCACGCGGCGCGGTAGGCCAGCATGCGGTCCGCCGGCACGTCCTCCAACCGGACGTACGGCGGATTGCCCACCACCAGATCGACACCGCTGTCGACGTGTGTATCGAGCAGATAGTCACCCTGCCGTACCCATGCCGTTGCCACCTCGCGGGCCTCGGGGAGCGGCCAGCCGTCCTCGACGAACACGTCCCGGGCGAGCCGGCGGCTGGCCGCCACGTTGGGTGCCAGCAGGTCGAAGGCGCGCACCGCGTGCTTCGCGTCCAGCAGAGACCGGTCATGCTTACGACACGAGGCACTGACCCGGGCAGCCATCGCGGCCAGAAAAGCACCCTCCCCGCTGGCCGGCTCGACCGCCACCAGCGCCGCGAGATCACGATCAGCGGTGTATCCGGCCAGGTCCAGGATCAGATCCACAATCCAACGACGGGTGAAGACCTCACCGTGCTCGACGGATTCCGCCGGGATCGCCGACAGCGGCATCAGCATCTCACCGAGCACGAGCCGCCCCATCTTGCCCGCATGCCCGCCGCCGCACTCACCCGACGAGCATAGGACAGCCCGCCGACCAGCCGCCCCCATCAGCACGCCACCCAACCTGAGCCCCGAAGCGTCTCAACACACCCCCTTGGAAGGACATCGAGTCATATGCCTGACCTCCAGCCGAATGCACCGTGAACGCGGGACGGTGACTGCACTTGGTTGCACCGCATCCACTGTCGTTATGCCGACTCCTTGCTGTCAGCACGCAGCATCTACCCGATCGGGGGGTGTCGCTTCTCGCACTTCGTGTTCAAACTTGTCCGCACCGTCGCCAAGAGTGTGTCGGTCCGTTACTACGGGTAGCAGCTCTCAGGAGGTCCGCTTAACATGAGCCTTACGGCAGTACCGTCAGCGACGAGAGGACCGGCTATGCCAACCGCCATCGTCAAGACGCGGGACGAGCTGCTGGCATGGCGCGAAGCGCTCCTACGTCGCGTGAGCATGGACAAGGAGACGCTGTACGACCTAGGGCGAAACTTTGACCTGCGCCCCGACGAGCGCGCGGTGTACGAGACCGTCCGTAGCATCGACTATCTCCTCGGCGAAGATGAGTGACAACGCCGACGAGCAACTGATCGACAAAGCCACCGCCTTCGCTGAGGACCTTACCTCTCGTATCGGGCGGGTCATCCCAACCAGGATGGCTTTGTCCGCTGTCGTTGCCGGCGGCGCCGACAGCCCACGCGTCATCGTGGCTGCATACGAGAACGGCAAAGAGGCCGTGTTCCCGTTGTACATCGGTGGCACCCATCGGCTGGACTTGTCCGTCAAGCTGAACTGCTGCTGGGACCGGGGTGCCTCCTACCTTGCTGTGGAAGAATCCTGGTTTCATGTGGTCCCGGCTGGGGACAAAGTCCCTCTCTTTCGGTACGAGTACCTCCGCCAAGTGAACGGCTCTGTCCCGGCCGCCCACATCCACGTCCATGCCCACCGCGATGAGTTCGCCTACGTCCTCGTGGCTGGTGAGAAGGGCAAAGCTCGCCAGCGATGGCGTACCGGGAAGCCTCCACACATGGCGGAATTTCACTTTCCCGTGGGCGGCCACCGGTTCCGTCCCTGCATCGAAGACGTACTCAACTCACTGGTGGTCGAGTTCGGTGTGGACCATGTTGATGGGTGGGACGCAGCGATTCGTGCGGGCCGCGAGCAGTGGAGACGTACTCAACTACGTGCTGCAGTTTGCGACGCTCCTGATGAGGCTGCGGCGGCGCTTCGCAGCCTGCACTACGGTGTAAAGCCGCCCGATACGGCGGTTCGCGACAACCTCGATCGGCTACGCGCGTACTGATCGGCAATAAACCGCACCCGGCCGGGTGCTGCGCCCCAAGGCTGCCGGCCACTGCTGGCGGCAGTCCGACAGTCGGTTCATTTCTTGAACTGCCGTCGCCTCGGTCGGTCAGACGGTGATCTTTCTAGCCCGCTGAATCCAGCCGTCGTCCTCTCAAGCCGGCGTAGGTGGCATCAGAAGTGACGCGGTCTACCATCCCGTCTGCCATCGGCCCTCCCCTCTGGGGAGCGGGCCTCCGCCGCGGTCGGTCAGGCGGCCTCAAATTAACGGCTCGTACGCGCTGGCCGGTCGGGTGGTGGTCTGCTCGGCTCCCCCGGGTTGAGGGCACATCGCTGGCAGCGAGATCAGGAAAAGATCAGCGCCGTGTGGCCTCCGCGACGAAGACGCCGCGACCTGGGCGGCCGACCAGCACGCCCTGTTGCCGCAGCCTCGCCACCGCGCGGTGGATCGTTGACACCGACACGTCGTAGTGGTCGGAAAGCTCTTGAGTGGACGGAATCTGTGACCCGGGCTGGAACTCTCCCACCTCGATCCGTCTCAGCAGATCCTTGATCAACTCGTCCATGGTTGGCGGAATCGGCACGTGCAGGCCCCTTGCAGTCGGTTGGCCCTCCCAGTATCGAGCACCAGGTGAGAGAGCAGCAATGACTAGGAGAGAAGGAGCAGGCAGGGGGCTGGCTAGATTCGAGAGGTAAGAGAGCGTTGACAGAGGTGAGAGGTATCGGTAGCGTCGCTCTCGGTGATGCGGTGCTGATGCGGTCGGTTGGCGCCTCTCGTACCGGTCTCGCATCGCCGTCGAGACCCCACTCCGCGCCCCCAGCGCGGCCCTGTCGTCGTACCGCCAATTGAGGCTGCGACGGCCGGGCGAGGGCGGTCTCCGCCGGCCCCCTCGGCGGAGGCCACTCCTCCACCGTCACCCGATCCGACGAAGGGTGGTCAACGTGCGCAACCTGTTCCGCCGGCTGCTGCGCCGGCCTGCGGCAAGCCCTGAATGGCCGGTGCTGCCGCCGCCGGCTCCGTATCCACTGCGGCCCGCGCAGATCCGCGAGCGGTGCTTCAACGTCCGGCGACGCGGGCTGGACCCGGCCGAGATCCGCGCCTTCCTGCACCGGGTCGCCGACGAACTGGCCACCGCGCAGACCGCGTTGGTGGCGGTGCAGGAGGAGAACGTACGCATCAAGAGCGCCCTGCGGGCCTGGCAGAGCGCCCAGTCGGGGAGGTACCGGTACCGATGAGCGAGCGTTGGATGATCCACGTGCCGGTCAGCGCGCCGGACCTGCTGCGGGCCCGGATCTTCGCCCGGACCGCCGCCCGGGTGCTGGCCCGGCTGAACGCACGGGTCGAGCCGGGCGGGGTGAACGTCTCGCTGGAGGATCAGCAGAACGTACGTCACTGGGTTTTTTGCGACCAGCCGCTGCCCGACGGCGGCGGGCGGTGCGTGCTGCCCTACGAGCACAATGCGCCCTGCTCGCGGCGGGTGCCGGGGCTTGACCGGCGTCGGGTACCCCGGGTCGAGTGACTGTCAGGCGTGCTCCGGTCGGTGGCAGCTACGAGGCCGGCCGTTCTCCTCGTAGCTGCCACTGAGGCGCATCCAGGAGTAGGTCGGCTCCTGCGGTGAGCCGGGTGGCGAGTTCTCCCAGTCTTCCTGGCGCCCGAGTGGCGTGAGGTCGAGCAGGTCGAAGACGACCATGAACGGCTCCTCGCCCCGGGCGTGGGTCGACCAGGTGTGGAAGACGCGGTCGTCCCGGCGGAGGAAGACGCTGATCCCCTGGCGTTCCACACCGTCGACGGTAGCCCCGAAGCCCTCGTTGAAGGCGTCGCCGACGGTCGAGTACCAGGGCAGGTGCCACCCCATCCGGGCCCGGAAGGCGTGCAGGCGCTCCAGCGGCGCGCGGGAGGTGAGGACGAAGGAGGTACGCCGGGCGTGCAGGTGGGCCAGGGGGCCGATGTGCTCGGCCATCATCGAGCAGCCGTCGTAGCCTTCCTGCCAGTCGGGCGCGAACATGAAGTGCTGGACGATGAGCTGCGGGCGGCCGTCGAAGAGGTCGAGCAGGGTGACGACGCCCTCTGGGCCGTGGAAGGCGTAGTCTGGGCGTACCTCGACCATCGGCATGCGGCGGCGGGCGGCGCTGATCGCGTCCTTCATCCGGGTCAGGGCCTTCTCCTGTGCAGGAGTACGCCTCGCGCGTCGTTCCAGGTGGTCCGGTCGACGATCGGCGCGGCCAGCTCACTTGTAGAAGCCTTCGCGCAGGTTGATGCCGTGCTCCAGCCAGATCTTGAGGGCGGCGAGCATCCCCGTCCACCCCTCGCAGTTGCCGAACGCGGCCCGGGCCCCCTCGGGAGTCGGCTGCCAGGAGGTCTCGGTGATGGTGACCAGGGTTCGGGTGTCGTCGTCGATCGACTCGAACTCGAAGACGACCCGGGTGTTGCCGCCGTCGCCGGTGGTCGCCTCGCCGTCCCACTCGATGACGATCCGGTGTGGCGGGTCGGCCTCGGCCACCGTGACCGGGAAGGCGCCGGGAAAGTCGTGGAAGTCCCAGGTGACCTGCGCCCCGGGTTCCAGCCGCCCCTGGGCGCCGCCGGTGGTGAAGTAGCGCGAAAGCTGCGCCGGGTCGGCGACGGCCTCGTACACCTCGGCGCGCGGGCGTGCGATGCGGCCGGAGACGGTGAAGGAGAGTTCGGTAAGTGAGCCAGTCATGTTGTATTTTTACAACATGACTGGCTCGGTCGCCAAGGATCCCGCCGACTCCGACGACGATCTGGTGTTCAAGGCGCTCGCCTCACCGATACGGCGACGGATGCTCGACGCGCTGAAAGCGTCCACGCACACCACCGGCTCGCTCTGCGCGCTGCTGCCAGAACTGGACCGCACCACGGTGCTGCAACACCTACGGGTGCTGGAACGCGCCGAGTTGGTGACCGGGCGCAAGGTCGGCCGGGAGCGGCATCTGTCCCTCGCGCCGCTGCCGATCAAACGCATCCACGACCGCTGGATCAGCGGTTACATGCGGGCCGCCGTCGACCTGCTCGACCGGCTGGACGAGGGATGACGGCCGGCCCGGAGGCCCGGTGGGTCAGAGCACCCGGGTGACCTGCTCGGCAGCGGCCACCGCCTCCCGGGCCGCCGGGTCGAGGTTGGCGCAGAGCACCACCGACGCGCCGGCCGACAGCGGGGCGAGCAGCCAATTCAGCGGCTGGTCGTGCTCAGCGACGTCGACCAGCAGCCGGTCGCCGACCCGCAGGTCGAGTTGCTCGGCGACGGCCTGGGCCACCCGGCCCCACTCGTCGTAGGTGGTGCCGTCCGGGCTGGCCGGGTCGGTGGCGTGCAGGAGGGGGCGATCCATCGGGGCGGCACCGTGTCGCAGCACCTCCACCGACCAGTCGAGCCAGCCGGCCGGCACGTCGTCCAGCGGCTCCGGCCCGGTGCCGACAAGGTAGCGGTGCAGCCCGTCGGGTACGTCCTCCAGCCAGTCGTCGAGCCGTTCCGGGGTGACCAGGACGGCGTCGTACGGTCGATCACCGCCGGGCTCCAGCACCGGCAGCCCGGCGGTGGCGCGCGGCCGGAACGAGACCTCCAGCCCGACCGCCCAGGCGCCCAGCAGAACCGCGGTGGTACGCCAGTGCGGCGGCAGCAGCACCGCCACCCGGCTGCCCGGCGTCAGGCCGCAGCCGTCGCGCAGCAGGCCGGCGGAGCGCGCCGCCCACCCGCCGAGCTGGGCCGCGGTCAGGTCGACCCGCTCGCCGGTCGCGCCGTCGAGCCAGGTGAGCAGCGGACGGTCCGCCAGCGCGGGCGGGACGACAGCGGCCGGAGCCGGTACGGCGATGTCGATGCTGGCCATCGGGCCTCCTCCAAGCGCTCGGCGCGACCGCCGGCCCCGAGCCGAACCCGCGCTCCGCCCACCCTACGCAGCCACCACCCCGCCGCCGGGGTCGGCTCTGTGGCGACGGCGGCGGGCGTAGCGTCACAGCGATGGCCGCGACGCCCGCGCCGGTTGACCGGGAACGGGCATTGACGGGGGTTGCCAGACTCGTGGCGCGGTGCCAGGTGTCCGGCGAGGGCGGGAGGGCTACGGTCGTGCGACGTACGAGCTGGATGGCGGTGGGGATCAGCGCGCTGCTCCTCGGAGCGGCGTTCGCCGTGCCCGGACCGGCCGGGGCGGATCCGCTCGCCGATCCGGTCACAGCCACCGTCTGGGCGGATCAGCCCACCATCGCGGAGTACCGGGTCACCAACGGCTACAGCGTCAACTCCGCCGACGGCGACATCGTGGTCCGGCGCACCGCCACCGGGGCGTACACCGTGGAGTTGGAGGGTGCCGCGACGACCGGCGGGGTCGCGCACGTGGTGGCGTACGGCGGCGGGCCGGTGCACTGTACGGTGGCCGGCTGGTACCGCAGCCTGGTCGCGCCCGACCTGCTGATCCAGGTGCGCTGCTTCTCGGCGACCGGCGCGCCGGTCGACAGCCGGTTCGTGGCGACCTTCACCAACCGGCGGCAGATCCACCAGGGCCGCCTCGCATGGTTCGTCACCGACCAGGCCGCGCCGACCGGCGTACGGACCCTGCCGGCCACCTACGGCTACGACTCCACCGGCGGCGAGATCCGGTACGAGCGCCTGGAAAAGGGCCGCTACCAGTTCCGGATGAACCCGAACCCGGATCCGCCCGGGACCGGCTACTTCCCGATGACCCACGTCACCGCGCTCGGCACCGGCGCGGTGAACTGCCAGATCTCCTGGCCCGACCACTGGCAGGTCCGCTGCGCGAACCCGGCCGGCGCACCGGTCGACGCCCGCTTCGCGGTCACCTACGGCACCCGGGTCGACCTGCTGGGCCACTCGGCCGGCCCGCGCTTCGCCAGCGGAACCCTCTACGGCGAGAATGTCCGCGACGGTGTGATCAGCGGCGACTCGTACAACTCGACGGTGGACCCGCACGGCGGCGCCACCGGCGCGCTGCTCGGCACCGGCCGGTACCAGCTGACGTTCCAGAACACCGGGACCACGTTCGGCACCGCCTTCGTCAACGCGCACGCGCCGCACTTCGACAGCCAACCGACCCGGGGGCACTGCGTGCTGGCGAGTTGGGGGCGGTCTGGGGCGGACACGGTGGTGCGGGTCAACTGCTACGCCTGGCTGGGCGTGCCGGCCAACCTGAACGCGCGGATCTCGTACACCACCTGGCCGTACGCCTGACGCCGGACCACTAGACCGGCAACTGAGGGCCGCCGTCGAGGAGGGGGGCGAGCAGGTCCCCGGACTTCTCGGCTCGCTTGAGCACCTCGGCGGCGGTGTACGGCTTCGTCGCCGGCCGCTTGCCGGCCGCGCCGGCCGCCACCTCGTCCCAGGTCAGCGGGGTCGACACCGCCGGGACCGGCTGGGCGCGCAGCGAGTACGGGGCCACCGTGGTCTTCGCCGCGTTGTTCTGGCTCCAGTCGATGAACACCTTGCCGGAGCGCAGGTTCTTCGCCATCTTCGACACGATCAGCTTCGGATGTTCGCGTTCCAACTCCTGCGCGATACGTCGCGCGTAGGCCGACACGTCGTCGGCGGACTGGGTGCCGGAGATGGGGCAGCAGAGCTGCATTCCCTTCTTGCCGGAGGTCTTCGGGTAGGCGTCCAGGCCGTCGGCGGCCAGCCGGTCGCGCAGCAGCAACGCCACCTGGCAGCACTGCTTCAGCGAGGCCGGGGCCCCGGGGTCGAGGTCGACCACCATCAGGTCCGGATGCTCACCGATCTTCCACTGCGGTGTGTGCAGTTCCAGCGCGGCGAGGTTGGCCAGCCAGACCAGGGTGGGCAGGTCCTCGGCGACCACGTAGTCGATGGTTTCCCGGCCCTTCGTGGAGCCGGGTGCGGGCAGGTTCTCGGTGCGTACCCAGTCGGGGGTGGCGGCGGGGGCGTTCTTCTCGAAGAACGAGTTGCCGTCCACGCCGTTGGGGTAGCGGATCCGGGTCAGCGCCCGGTCGGCCAGATGCGGCAGGAGCACGGGCGCGACCCGGGTGTAGTAGTCGATCACCTCGCCCTTGGTGAAACCGGCCGCCGGGTAGAGCACCTTGTCCAGGTTGGACAGCTCCAGCGTGCGGCCCTGCACGTCGACTGGGAACCGGTCAGCTGGCATCTTCGACCTCCTCGGCCGGCTTGTCCGGCCGCAGCCGCAGGATCCGGGGGAACCGGAGCCGCCCGTCCGGGGTGCGCTGGCCGTACTTGACCTCCACCACGATCCGGGGAGTTACCCAGATCGCGCCCCGGGCATCCTCGCGGGGCACGTCGCCGGAGAACGGCGAGGCGGTGGTACGCAGCGGCTCCAGCTCACGCAGCAGTTCCCGTTCCAGGGCGGCGCCGATGCCGCCACCGACCCGGCCCCGGTAGACGAGTCGGCCGTCGACGCCGGGTACCCCGACCAGCAGGCCACCGATCTTCCGCGCGCCGGGACGCCAGCCGCCGACCACGAAGTCGCCGGTCACCTCCAGCTTCACCTTCACCCAGTCCGGTGAACGCACCCCGGGCCGGTAGGTCGACTCGACGCGTTTGGCCATCACCCCTTCGAGCCCGTGCTCACCGGCCGCCTCGTAGGTGGCCGGGCCATCGGAGAAGACCGGGGGCACTGCCCACCGCGCCGCGCCCAGCCCGAGGCCGTCGAGGGCCTCCCGCCGCCGGGTGTACGGCCAGCCGGTGACGTCCTGTCCGCCCAGCCGCAGCACGTCGAAGATCATGTAAGTGACCGGTACGGTGGCCGCCAGCCGAGCCGCCTTCGCGGCGTTGCGGACGTGCATCCGCTCGGCCAGGGCGGTGAACGACGGCCGTCCGGCCTGGTCGAAGAGGACCACCTCGCCGTCGAGCAGGACGTCCTCGACCTGCTCGCCGAGCGGGATCAACTCGGGGTAGGCGGTGGTGATCTCCACGCCGGAGCGGGCGTACAGGCGCTGCCGCCCGCCGACGATGTCGGCCAGGCCGCGTACGCCATCCCACTTGAACTCGTACGCCCAACCGGGACCGGTCGGAAGCTGCCCGGTCATCGCGAGCATCGGCTTGAACGGCGCGCCGGGCACAGAACGACTGTAGTAGCAGGCCGAACACCTCGCGCCCGGTTCGCTGTGATGCGAGCATGGTCGATACCGGGGAAGGGAGCGCAGTATGCGGGCCATCTGGAAGGGTGCCGTGTCGTTCGGCCTGGTCTCGATCGCGGTGAAGCTGTATTCCGCGACGGAGGAGAAGGACATCCGGTTCCACCAGGTGCACCGGGCCGACGGCGGACGGATCCGATACAAGCGCACCTGTCAGGTCTGCGGCGAGGAGGTCAGCTACGACGACATCGCCAAGGGCTACGACCTCGGCGGCGGGGAGATGGTCATCCTCACCGACTCCGACTTCGCCGACCTGCCGTTGAGCACCTCCCACGCGATCGACGTGCTGGAGTTCGTTCCGGCCGAGCAGGTAGACCCGATCCTCTACAACAAGGCGTACTTCCTGGAGCCGGAGGGCACCGCGACCAAGCCGTACCTGCTGTTGCGAGACGCGCTGACCGACTCGGAGCGGGTGGCGATCGTCAAGGTGGCGCTGCGCCAGCGGGAGCAGTTGGCCACTCTCCGGGTCCGTGAGGGCGTACTGCTGCTGAACACGATGCTCTGGCCCGACGAGATCCGTAAGCCGAGTTTCGGTTTCCTCGACGAGGATCTGAAGATCCGGCCACCGGAGCTGGCGATGGCCACCTCGCTGATCGATTCGATGGCCGGGGACTTTCACCCGGACGAGTTCACCGACGACTACCGGGCGGCGTTGCAGGAGGTCATCGACGCGAAGGTGGAGGGCCGGGAGGTGGTCCAGCCGGAGGAGGTGGAGGAGGCTCCCGCCGCGGCCGTCGACCTGATGGCCGCGCTCAAGGCATCGGTGGAGCGAGCCCGGGCGGCGCGCGGCGAGGCACCGGCCGGTGGCGGCGCCGAGCCGACCCCGATCTCCTCGGCGCGCTCGGCGCAGAAGAAGGCGGCGGAGAAGAAGGCCGCCAAGACTCCGGCCAAGAAGGCGCCCGCGAAGAAGACCGCCGAGAAGAAGGCCACCGCCAAGAAGGCCCAGCCGGCCAAGAAGTCCGCCGAGAAGAAAGCCGCCAAGAAGACCACGCCGCGCAAGTCCGCCTGATTTCGCCGATTCCGCAGCTCAGCTCGCTCGAATACGTCTGCTGATGGCACCGGCGCGACCCGAACTTCATGATCGGCACAGCCGTGCCTGCCGGTACGGGCCATCGACGGTCGGAAGTGCGTCCGATACCAGGTACCGTGTGTCGGCGACGGCTGCCCGTGGCCGGACCCATCCCACACCTCTCAGCAGGGAGTCGAGGACGTGAGCGAGCAGGAGACCAAGGCACGGCGACGGTTGGCCGAGCAGTTGGCGGCTCAGAAGGCAGCCGAGGCGAAACGCCGCCGGCAGGCCTGGGCCGGCGCGTTCGCCGGGATCGCCGTCGTGGCGGTGTTGATCACCGTGTTCGTGATCGTCGGCCAGCGTGGTGGTGACGACGCCCCCGAGCAGGCTGCCGGTACGCCGTCCGCCCCGGTGGAGGCCAGCGAACCGGCCCAGCCGCCCGCGCCGAAGCTGCCGGAGGGTGCGGACCCGGCTCTGGGCAGCAAGCCGACCGTCACCGCTGGCGAGGGCAAGCTGACCAAGCTGACGGTGACCCCGCTGATCGAGGGCACCGGGCCGAAGGTCGAGGCCGGCCAGTCGATCACCACCAACTACGTCGGCGTGTTCTACGAGAACGGCGAGGAGTTCGACTCCTCCTGGGAACGCGGACAACCGGCAACCTTCCCGATCGGGGTCGGGCAGGTCATCCCGGGCTGGGACAAGGGCCTGGTGGGCGTGACCGTGGGCAGTCGGGTGCAGCTCGACATCCCGGCCGAGGACGCGTACGGCGACGGTGGGGGCGGCCGTCCTGCCGGCCCGCTGCGCTTCGTGGTGGACGTGCTCGCCGCCGCGTGAGGCTCGGGTCGGCTCGGAAAACATCGATGCCGTTGACCACAGTTGGCTTCCGGCCGGTCACCCACCGGCAGTAGTTTCGACCAGCGTCCCGGGCACCGCGCCGGGGACGCTGGTCGAAGCGAACACGGAGGTGCACGTGACGGCAGCGGAGGCCGGCGGGCGGATTGCCCGGTTGATGTGGACGCACTTCGAGCCGGTGCACGCCGTCACCTACTTCCACCCGCGTGCCCGCGCCGCCTATGAGGCGGTCGGCCTACGCGGCTACTGGCGGGGTTACTTCGCCGGTCGGGCCGCCCCGCTCGGGCCGACCGGTCCGGCACCGGTGATCGCCGCCTGCTACAACTTCGCGCCGCACATGGTGAGCCGGGCCCTGCCGGCGGTGTGGCAGCTGGCCACGCCGGACCAGGCGCTGCGCGCCCGGCTGACCGGGGCGGTGCAGGCACTCGCCGAGTTGACCTACGAGCTGCCCGAGCGGCACCTGGTGGACGCCGCCGACCTGCTTGAGGCCGCCACTGACGGCCTCACGACGGCCGGTCGGGTGCTCGGCGCGGCGAATGCGGCCCTGCCGCGTGGTGAGTACCCGCTGGCTCGGCTCTGGCAGGCCGCCACCACGCTGCGCGAGCATCGCGGCGACGGTCACGTGGCGGCGCTGGTCGCCGCCGATCTCGACCCGGTGGAGACGCTGGCCTGGCGGGTCGCGATCGACATGCCGCCGGCCAACCTGCTCGGTCGGGGCTGGTCGGAGCAGGACTGGGCACAGGCCCGTGAACGGCTCACCAGCCGTGGCTGGCTGGACTCCGACGGACAGCCGACCGAGCGCGGGCGGGCAGCTTTTCAGGCGATCGAGGACGCCACCGATCTCGCCGCCGCCCGCCCCTGGCTGACCCTCGGCCCAGAGCGGGCAGACCGCCTACGTGAACTGCTCGACCCGATCGCCCGCGCCGCCCACACGGTGATCCCGCCGGACAGCCCCATCGGCCTCCCACCCCTGCAGAGCTGAGGTGACCAAGAGGTTCTCGCCTGACCCCGACGCAAACTTCTTGATCAACGCGGTAGGGGCGAGGATGGGAGGATGGGGGTGTGACTGTGGATGGGGTGGTTTTCGACCTTGACGGCGTGATCGTGGACTCCGAGCCGGTGTGGGAGGAGGTTCGGCGGGCCTATGTGGCCGAGCACGGCGGTGAGTGGCAGGACGACACCCAGCGACGTCTGATGGGGATGAGCACCGGCGAGTGGGCCCGGTACCTCAGTGACGAGTTGGGGGTGCGGCGTACCGCCGACCAGGTTGCCGCCGAGGTGGTCGAGGAGATGGCCCGCCGGTACGCGGCCCGGGTTCCGGTGATCGACGGTGCGGTCGACGTGGTCCGCCGGCTGGCCGCGCGGTGGCCCCTGGGGCTGGCCAGTTCCTCGCCGACCCGGCTGATCGCCGCGGCGCTGGCCGCCACCGACCTGACCGACGCGTTCCGCAGCACCCTGTCGACCGAGGAGACCGAGCGCGGCAAGCCGGCCCCGGACGTCTACCTGAGCGTCGCCCGGCGAATCGGCCTCGACCCGACGCGCTGCGTGGCGGTGGAGGACTCCTCCAACGGGGTCCGCTCGGCCGCTGCCGCCGGGATGGCGGTGGTGGCGGTGCCGCACGGCGCGTACCCGCTGGATTCCGACGCTCGGCAACTGGCCGTGACGGTGCTGGGCTCGATCGACGAGCTGACCCCGGAGGTCGTCGACCGGCTGGGCTGAACCGCCACCAGGCGATCCCCGGCCCGCCTACGGTCGGTGGCATGAAGGCGATCGTGTACGAGCGCACCGGTGACCCGTCGGTCCTCCAGGTGGTCGAGCGGCCGGTGCCGCAACCCGGTCCGGGTGAGTTGCTGGTGCGGATCGCGGTGTCCGGGGTGAATCCGACGGACTGGAAGTCGCGCCGTCAGGGTCCGCTGCCGGCCGGTTGGCAGACGCCCGGCCAGGATGGCGCCGGGGTGGTCGAGGCGGTCGGCGAGGGCGTCGACCAGGAGCTGATCGGCGAACGGGTGTGGGTCTGGGAGGCCGCGTGGCAGCGGCCCTGGGGCACGGCCGCCGAGTACACCGTGGTCCCGGTCCGCCAGGCGGTACGCCTCGGTGACGCCTCCTTCGAGCTGGGTGCCTGTCTGGGCATCCCGTTCCTGACGGCGCACCGGTGCCTGACCGCCGGCGAGTATCTGCCGGAGTGTCTGCGCCCGGGCGCGCTGAGCGATCACGCGGTACTGGTGCAGGGTGGGGCCGGTGCCGTGGGCAACGCGGCGATCCAGCTGGCGGCCTGGGCCGACGCCTGTGTGATCGCCACGGTGAGCAGCGCCGAGAAGGCTCAGCTGGCTGCGGCGGCCGGCGCCTCGGCGGTGGTGAACTACCGGGAGCAGGACGTGGTGGAGGAGGTCCGCAAGATCGCACCCGACGGGGTGCACGCGATCGTGGAGGTCTCGCCCGCCCGCAACGCCGCCACCGACGTGCGGTTGCTGCGCCCGGGTGGGGTGGTCTGCGCGTACGCCGACGACGGTGGCGACGAGGTGACGCTGCCGATCCGCCCGCTGATGGCACCGAACGCCCGCTGGCAGTTCGTGCTGGTCTACACGATGCCGAAGGCCGCCAAGGCGCAGGCGGTGGTGGACGTGGCGGCAGCCGCCGCGCAGGGCGGTATCCGGGTTGGCGAGGAGGCTGGCCTGCCGCTGCACTCGTATCCGCTGTCAGCGACCGCTGCCGCGCATCAGGCGGTGGAGGACTCGGTGGTCGGCAAGGTGCTGCTCAGCGCCCACGACCAGGGCCCTTAGGTGCCGGCTGGGCCCGACGGGCGGGTTTGACCTGGGAGTTTTCGCCGTCCGCAGGACAGAGGCGAACAAGTCTCGCAATACTGGCATTGCGGGTTACCCCGTAAAGGAACGGGCGGCCCCGGCGCGGTGCGAACGCCGGGGCCGCCCACCGGAGAGAGGTCTGTGCAGGCCACTACTCCCAATGGCGATGATGCGCCGAAAAACGTTACGGTGTGGCCAGTTCCCGTACATTCAGGTCGCCGTCGGCGTACCGGGCGCGCACCACCTTCTTGTCGAACTTGCCGACGCTGGTCTTCGGCACCGCCTCGATGAACGCCCACCGCTCCGGCAACTGCCAGCGCGCCACCGACCCGGCCAGGAACTCACGCAGTTCCTCCGGGGTCGCCGAGGCGCCCTCCCGGAGCACCACCGTCGCCAGCGGCCGTTCGTCCCACCGCTGGTCCGGTACGCCCACCACGCAGGCCTCCAGCACCGCCGGGTGGGCCATCAACGCGTTCTCCAACTCCACTGAGGAGATCCACTCCCCACCGGACTTGATCACGTCCTTGGCGCGATCGGTGAGGGTAATGTAGCCGTCCGCCGAGAGGGTGCCCACGTCACCGGTCCGCAACCAGCCGTCGCGGAACTTCTCCGGGTCCGGCGCGTCGTCGCCGACGTACCGCTCGGTGATCCATGGCCCACGGACCTCCAGCTCACCCACGGACGTGCCGTCGGCGGGCAGCGGTTCCCCGGCCGGGCCCACGATGCGGGCCCGCACCCCCGCCGGCACCCGGCCCTGCGTGTAGCGGTAGCGCCAGGCATCGTCGCCGTCCGCTCCGGCGGGCGGACGCGACACCGAGCCCAGCGGCGACATCTCGGTCATCCCCCAGGCGTGGATCACGTCGATGCCGTGCCGCTCGTCGAACGCGTGCATCAACGACGGCGGACAGGCCGAACCACCGACGATCACCTCCTTCAACGAGGAGGTGTCGACGTCGTGGCTGTCCAGGTAGGCCAGCAGATCGGTCCAGATGGTCGGCACCGCGCCGGCCAGGGTCGGCCGCTCGGCGGCGATCATCTCGGCGATCGGAGCGGCCTGGAGGAAGCGGTCCGGCATCACCAGCGACGCGCCGGAGAGGAAGGCCGCGAACGGCAGTCCCCATGACATCGCGTGGAACATCGGCACGATGGCCAACTCGCGGTCGGTCGGCCCGAGCCCGAACCCCTCCGGCATGCAGATCTGCAGCGAGTGCAGGTAGATCGAGCGGTGCGAGTAGGCCACCCCCTTGGGGTTGCCGGTGGTGCCGGAGGTGTAGCAGAGGGCGGCGGCATCGCGCTCGTCCACCTCGGGCCAGTCGTACACCTCCGGCCGCTCGGCCAGCAGCGCGTCCCAGTGGTGTACGGCGATCCGGTCGCCGGCCGCCGCGACCAGCGGCGCGGGGTCGCCACCACCGACCACCACCACGTGCCGCACGCTGGTCATGCTGCCGAGGGACTTCGCCAGCAGCGGGATCAGCGTCGAGTCGACCAGCACCACCCGGTCCTCGGCGTGATTGGCGATGTAGGCCACCTGGTCGGGAAAGAGCCGGATGTTCAACGTGTGCAGCACCGCACCCATGCTGGGCACGGCGAAGTACGCCACCAGATGCTCGGTGTTGTTCCACATGAAGGTGGCAACCCGCTCGTCGCCGGTCACCCCGCACTCCGCCCGTAGGGCGTGGGCGAGCCGGGCGGCATCGCGCCCGACCTGCGCGTACGTGCTGCGCCGTGGCTCCGCGCCGGTCCACGTCACCACCTCGGCCGTGCCGTGCACGGTGGCGCCGTGTTCGAGGATCCGGGAGACCTGAAGGGGGGCGTCCATCATCGTGCTACGCATGGGTAACAAATTAGTGTCGCCAGTCACACGTTGGGAACCCCCGTAAATTGTCCGGGTGAGCATCTCCTGGGCTGATTCGTACGTCGGGCAGCTGCGCGCCCTGGCCGGCGACCGGACGCTGATGTTCGTCGGTGCGCGGGCCGTGGTGCGGGACAACTCGGCGCGCAGATTGCTGATCCGCCGCTCCGACAACGGGCAGTGGGCGTTGCCCGCGGGCGCGATGGAGCTGGGCGAGTCGATCGCGGACTGCGCCGTGCGGGAGGTACGCGAGGAGACCGGCCTGAGGGCGTTGCGGGTGAGCGCCTTCGCGCTCTACACCGGCCCGGACCGTACCCACACCAACATGTACGGCCACACCTATCAGATCTTCACCACCGCGTTCCGGGTCGAGGAGTGGGACGGCCGGCTGGCTCGGGTCACCGACGAGACCATCGACGCGGGCTTCTTCCACCGCGAGGCGTTGCCCCAACCCCTCTCGGCCAGCGTCCTGGAGACCCTGGCCGATCTGGACGTCTTCGAGCAGACCAACCGCCTGATCCTCAAGTAACCGGCGATCGGGCATGTAAGGAAGGGCCCCTTGTTAACGCCTCCGGTAGAGCAGGGGCCCCCTCTTATCACCCGGCCGGCCTCGCCCGCCCGGGCGAGGCCACCGGATGATAAGTGCCGTACGGCGGTCAGTGCCGTCCCTCGGCGAACTCCTCGACGATCTTGGCGCAGAACGCCGGCAGGTCGTCGGGCTTACGGCTGCTGACCAGGCCGTTGTCGGTCACCACCTGCTCGTCGACCCATTCCGCGCCGGCGTTGACCAGGTCGGTGCGCAGGCTGGGCCAACTGGTGATCCGGCGACCCCGCACCACATCGGCCTCGATCAGCGTCCACGGGCCGTGGCAGATCACCCCGACCGGCTTACCGGCGTCGAAGAACGACCGCACGAACCGGACGGCGTCGGCATCGGTACGCAGGAAGTCCGGGTTGGCCACCCCGCCGGGCAGCACCAACGCGTCGTACCGCGCGGGGTCCGCGTCGGCCGCGCTGACATCCACCTCGTACGTGGTGGAGGGGTCCAGGTGCTCGAAAGAGGTGATCTTCCCGGGCTTGATCGACACCAGTTCGACGGTCGCGCCGGCCTGCTCGACGGCCTGACGTGGCTGAACGTACTCGACCTCCTCCACGCCGTCGGTGGCGAGGAAGGCGACCCGCTTACCCTGCAACGTCGCTGCCATCTTGTTCTCCTCTCCGGGGGTTCGTCCATATCCGTTCCCGACGCCGAAGTCACGAAACGCGGCGCGGCGGTGTCCCACCGCACGTCGGCGTCAACAGGTGCCCGGCCGGCAGGTTTGACCCCGCCAGCCGGAGGGGAACCGCCGGCATGGCACGAGCAGCAGCGGAACAGCTCCGGCTCGCCGACGTTGTGCAGAGCTGGCTCGGACGTCCGGTCCTGGTGATCGGTGACGCCATGCTCGACGAGTGGCGGTTCGCCGACTCCGACCGGTTGTGCCGGGAAGCCCCCGCCCCGGTCCTCACCCTGCGCCGCCGCATCTCGGCGGCGGGCGGCGCCGCCAACACCGCCGTCAACATCGCCACGCTGGGCGGGCTCTCGGTGCTGGTGGCACCCGTCGGTGCCGACGCCGCCGGCGACGAGCTGCACGACTGCCTCGACCGGGCCGGCGTCTGGGACCGCACGGTGAGCCAACCCGGACGTGCCACCCCGGTCAAGCGCCGAATGCTGGCCGGCGACCAGATCCTGCTGCGGGAGGACTCCGGTGACCCCGACGATCCACTCACCGACGTGGGAGTGGACTGCCTGCTCACCGCCTTGGACTGCGCGACCGAGGAACTGCGGGCGGGCAGCGGCGGCGAAGCCCCCGCGCTGGTGGTCTGCGACTACGGCCTGGGTGCCCTGCCCGCGCCGGTACGCGCCTGGCTGGTCGAGAACCGGGACCGGTACGCGACTGTCGCACTCGACGCCCACGACCTCGCCGACTGGCGGGGTCTCGCCCCGACCGTGGTGACGCCGAGCTTCGCGGAGGCCACCCGACTGCTCGCCCGCGCGGGCACCGTCGGGTCGACGACGAACCCGGTGGCCCCCGCTGACCTGGCTGGCACTGCCACCCCGAAAACCGGAGACGGTACCCGGACCGGCGGCCACGAGCTGCACCTGGAGCATCCCGAGGTCGACCCGACGGACGGCCCCTCCGAGCTGACCGTGGGCACGGCCCCCGGCGCGGCCGGGATGCGGCGTACCGACGGGCCCACCGGTGAACCCACACCGGGCGAGAGTCGGGTGGCGATGACCCTCGACGGGCTCAGCGTGACCGGTACCGGCGTCACCGTGAACACCGAGGCCGGTGCCGGCGTGGACCGGGCCGTCCTGGCCGAGTCCCGACTCGCCGAGCTGCGCGCCCACACCGGCGCGGCCGTGGTCGCGGTGACCCTGGACACCGAGGGCGCGGTGGTCGGCGGCACCGACGGCGCGCCCGCCCGCAGCCACAGCACGCCCGTGCCCGCCAGCCACGCCGTCGGTGCCGGTGACGCGTACCTCGCGGCGATGACACTCGCGCTGGCCGCCGACGCTCCACTGTCCACCGCCGCCCAACTGGCCCAGCTCGCCGCCACGAGCACCATCGCCGGCACCGGCACCTGCGTGTGCCGCCGCGAGGACCTGCTGGCCGCGCTGGGCCGACCGACACCCGAGGGCCAGCAGGTGCTGGTCGACACCGGGCACCTGGCGGAGATCGTCGCCGAGCACCGGCGCGTCGGCCGCTCGATCGTCTTCACCAACGGCTGCTTCGACGTCCTGCACCGGGGCCACGTGCGGTACCTGGAACAGGCCCGCGCCCTCGGCGACCTGCTGGTGGTGGCGATCAACTCCGACGGCAGCGTACGCCGGTTGAAGGGGGCGGACCGGCCGGTGAACCCGATCGAGGACCGGGCCGCCCTGCTCGCCGCGCTGGCCTGTGTCGACCACGTGGTGGTGTTCGAGGAGGATTCGCCGGCCAGGCTGATCGAGGCCGTCCGACCGGACGTCTACGTCAAGGGTGGCGACTACCCACCCGAGCTGGTGCCGGAGGCGCCCCTGGTGCAGCGACTGGGCGGCCAGGTCCGCACCCTCGGGTACGTGCCGGACCGTTCGACCTCGGCGATCATCGACCGCATCCGCGCGTACGGCCAGGACACCGTGACCGGCGCGGAGGCCGGGCCGACCGTGCCCGCCTCCGGGGTGGAGACCTCCGGCACGGCCGGTGCGGAGACTCCACCGCTGACCGGCAAGGCACCGTGAACCGACCCCTCGACGCCGGTACGCCCGCGCAGTTCCGCGTCGACCGGCAGGTCGACGTGCTCGTCCCGACCCGCAACCGTCCCACCGAACTCGCCGTCACCCTCAGCGGGCTCGCCGCCCAGGAGGGGGTACCCGGATTCGGCGTGGTGGTCAGCGACCAGTCCGACGGCGAACCCGGGTACGCCCATCCGGCGGCGGCGACCATGGTCCGGGCGTTGCGTCATCGGGGACATCCGGTGCTGCTGACCCGGCGGCTACCTCGGCGAGGGCTCGCCGAACACCGCAGCTACCTGCTCGCCAACTCCGCCGCCCGGTACGTGCTCTTCCTCGACGACGACGTCTGGCTGGAACCGGGGACGCTGCGCCGACTGGTGACCGCGCTCGGTGAACTGGGCTGCGGCTTCGTCGGCAACGCGGTGCACGGCCTGTCCTACCTGCCCGACGTACGGCCAGACACGCACCGGCACTACCAGGAGTGGACGAGTCGACCGGTGCCGGAGCGGATCCGGCCGGGCACACCCGAGTGGGATCGGGCGCAGATCCACTCCGCGGCGAACCTGCTGCACGTGACCGCGTCGCTGGCCCTGTCGGAGGGCGAGTGGCGGGCGTACCGGGTTTCCTGGGTTGGCGGGTGCGTGCTCTACGACCGGGCCAAACTGATCGAGGCCGGCGGCTTCGACTTCTGGCAGCGGGTGCCGACCCGGCATCAGGGCGAGGACGTCGCCGCACAGCTCGCCGTGCTGGCGCGTCACGGTGGTGCCGGCGTCCTGCCCAGCGGCGCGTACCACCTGGAGTCGCCGACCACGGTCACCGAGCGCGACGTGGAGGCGTGGGAGGTTGTCCTCGCCGACCCGGACGCCTGAGCGGGCGGGCGTTAGCAAGGGCCCCTTCCTATACCGCAGGCGTTAACAAGGTGCCCTTCCTTTCAGCGGAACAGCAGTTCGCGGGCGGCTTCGAGCACCTCGGCCAGCGGCACGTCGGTGACGAAGGAGTCGCGGTGCGGGCAGTCGCCGTCACCCGGGCGGTGCGGGTAGATGTCGGGGGTGCAGTCCACGCCGCACACCGGGCAGTGCACCGTCCACGAGGTGATCGGCCGGTGCCGGCCCCGCAGCACGGGAGCGGTGGTGATCAGGTTGCCGACCCAGAAGATGCCGACGGTGGGGGTGCCGACCGCAGCCGCTAGGTGCAGTGGGCCCGTGTCGTTGGAAACCACCAGGTCACAGTCGGCGTAGCAGCCGGCAAGTCCGCCCAGGCTGAGCGTGCCCACCTGCGGCCGGACCGGCACACCGGCGGCCGCGACCACCTGGTCGACCACGTCCTGCTCGGCGGGGGTTCCGGTGACCAGGACCTCGTACCCGTCGGTGTGCAGCGTCCGGGCCACCTGCCCGAAACGGTCGGCGGGCCAGCGACGACGGGTGTCGGTCGCCCCGGGATGCAACGCCACCCGGGGACGTCCCGGCTCACCGAGCACGGACCGCGCCTCCGCGCGGTCGGAGTCGGTGACCGTCAGCGTCGGCGTGATCGTAGCGGCCGGAGCACCCACCAAGGCCACCGCCTCCAGATAGCGGATCACCTCGTGCTGGTAGTAGACGTAGCGCAGCCAGCGATCCAGCGGCGGGGCATCCTCGGCGCGCAGACCGGCGGTGACCCGGGCACCGAGCGCGGCCACCAACGGATTGGAGTTGGCGCCGCCGCCATGCAGTTGCAGCGCCACGTCGAAGCGTTCCGCACGGGCAGCAGCCAGGAAATCGACCATGCTGGACTCCGGCTCGCCGGCGGTCGCCGTCCGGATCCCCGGCGCGGGCGGCACCACCAGGACCCGGTCGACCGGGCCAGGCCGGTCCCGCCACAGCTGCGCGTGCCAGGGCGCGCCGAGCAGCACGATCTCCGCCTGGGGGTACGCGGCCCGCAGCGACTCCAGCGCGGGCAGCACGAAAATGAAATCACCGAGGGCGTTGGCGCGCAGCACGGCGATCCGGGCCACGTCGGGCACCCGATCGGCGGTCTCTGCCAGCAGTGCCGGGCCCACCGGACGCGTTACCGGCCGGAATCGTCGGTGGCGACGTCCGGCTGGTGCAGTTCCCGATCCGCCGCCGGGTCGACGCTGCTCGGCGTACCACCGGAGGGGGCGGCGGAACGCGGCCCGGTGCGACCGACGGTGATGGTGCGTGGCGTGGCTCGATGCGCCCGGGGCAGCCGTACCCGCAGCAGCCCGTGGTCCATCACCGCGTCGATGGCCTCGGGGTCCACTCGCGACGGCAGCTGCACGCGGTACTCGAAGCCCCGGGTCTCGAACCCACCCGGAATCCCGTGGTCGGCGTTGACCTCGGCCTCTGTCCGCGCCCGTACGCACAGTTCGCGGTCGTCAAGTTCCACCGCGACCTCCTCCGGGGCGACACCGGGCAGTCGGACGACCACCTCCCAACCGTCGCTGGTCTCGCCCAGTTCCACCTCGGGTGGCCCCGGCCGGCCACCGACCAGTCGGCTCAACTCGGCCCGCAGCGACTGCAACTCGCCCATCGGGTCCCAGCCCTGCTGCCCGCCCCGCCAACCACGTCCCGGCCTGGTCATCGCAGATCTCCCATCCGTTGACTGGCGGCCGCCGGCCGCAGTGAACTCGGCGCGTCGAGGCCCGCATCCCGGTCGACCCCGACGCCGAGCCGGTCGACGAGTTCACCACCCAACCAACCGCTGACACCGAGGATGGCGAGCGCCACCAACTCGATCGCGATCAACGCCCCGCCGGCACCCCGCGACTCGGCGTTGAGGCGTACCGCCCAGACGGCGGCGAAGAGCAGGATCACGGCGACGTTCGCGGCGGCGTGGGTCAGCGCCACCCGCTTGGCCCGGGTACCCGAAGGGATGGCCAACAGGTCGAACGTCCCGGCTGCCGCAGCCAGCAGACCACCGATCAGGCCGACGGTGAGGTTCCAGTACGCCACCTCCCCGAGGAAGTCCGGCCCGCCGACCGTGTCGATGACGTCGAAGAGCACGGCGGTGACGAGCAGGGCGAACGGAAACATCACCAGCATCGGATGGACGGGATGACCCAGGATCTTGAGCCGACTCTCCATCTCCGGGCCTCCAACTGCTCGCCGAGGGCGGTCGATGGATCGGTACCCCGGTCACCGGGGGACAAACCTCACGACTGACCGCAACTACACTGCCCGTGGCGGTCTCGCGCCCGGGTGCCGTCACCACGGTCAACTCCACGGGGAGGCACACAGTGACGGTGGAGATCACATCCACGGCCGAGTTGAGCGAACTGCTCGGCACTCCGGCGCCCCGCGTCGCCGCCAAGGAACGCACCCGGTTGCACGAGCGTGACCGGCAGTGGCTCGCCGCCTCGCCGTTCTGCCTGGTGGCCACCGCCGGAGCGGATGGCACCTGCGACGTCTCCCCGAAGGGCGACCCGGCCGGTTTCGCCCTGGTGCTCGACGACCGAACCATCGCCATTCCGGAGCGTCCCGGCAACAAGCGGGCCGACGGCTACCGCAACATCCTGGCGAATCCGCACGTCGGCCTGATCTTTTTCATTCCCGGGCGCACCGACACCCTGCGGATCAACGGCCGGGCACGGTTACTGCGCGACGCACAGTGGTTCGACGAGATGGTGGTCAAGGGGCACCGGCCGGTGCTGGCCGTGATGGTCGAGATCGAGCAGATCTTCTACCACTGCGCGAAGGCGTTCCTCCGGTCACAGCTGTGGCAGCCGGAGACCTGGCCGCAGGACCCGCTGCCCAGCCGGGCTCGGCTGATCAAGGAGGTCGAGGCTCCGGCGGAAACCCTTGCCGACCTCGAACGTCACTACGGCCCCCAGTACGCCGCCACCCTCTACACCTGACCGACGGCGACCATCCAGAGGTGCCCGTCGGGGTCGGCGAAGGTGCCCGCGTACCCCCAGGGCTGCTGGCCTGATTCGGTGACCACCTCCGCGCCGGCGGCCCGGGCCCGCTCTACAAGCGCGTCCACCTCGTCCGGACCCGTCACGGTCAGGCCGAGCACGCACTCGCTGTGCCGTGAGTCGGCCACCTCCCGACCACCGAGCACCCAGCCGAACCCGCCGGTCGGCACCAGCATCAGCCGCAGCCCAGCGTTGACCTCGAACTGCAACGGCTCGGGCAGCCCGTCCTCGGCCGGCTCACCGACGGTGGCCAGACCGAGCGCGGCCCGGTAGAAGTCGTGGGAGACCTGTCGGTCGGCGATCGGCAGGCTGACGACAACCGGCGCAGCGTGCACAGGAACCTCCGGTGAATTGTGGATTCGCCATCGAACGCTCGCAACCTAACGCTGCCGTCCGACAGACAGCGGTCAAACCCGCTGCCTGCGCCGGCTGAGCGAGCCGGACAGCCGTTGCCACCTGTACCTACGATCCGGGCATGAAGGTGTCCCGTGCGTTGCTGGTGGCCTGTCTCGTCGTGCCGCTCCTGACAGCGTGCGTGACCGTACGCACCGAGACACCGATGGCTCCGCCGGTGACGTACACCTGCTGTGAGACCGCAGACATCGACAGGCTGTACACCCCGGGGCAGATGTTCACCCTGCACTGGATGGTCGAAGTGTCGGGCGAGCAGTCCACGGCACCACCACGTCCAGTCGACCTGGAAGCGGAGCTGACCGGGCCATTCTCCTCGGTGGAGGAGCTGAAGGCCGCGCTGGAGTCGAGCACCGGACCCGCCGGGCGGGCCGTCTTCAAGGCCGAGACGGTCCGCGCCTCCGGCGAGCCCGGCTATCGCCCGGTCAGTACCATCGCGATCCCCACCGACGCCGAGGCAGGTTTCTACAACCTGACCACCACGATCGTCGACGACGATCACTCGACCAGCGGGATGAGCATCGTCGAGGTGGTCCCCGGCCGCTGACCCGGCTACGGTGCGGGCCCGCCGCATGGACAGACGTCCTAGCTTCGGGGAATCACCGTGGTGGTGACGATGACACTGTTGACGACGGTTGCGGTCATGGTCCGTGTCACGGCTTCCGCTGCGGCACCGGCTCCCCAGTTGCCCTGCTCGAGTTCCTTGGCACGGCTGATCACGGGTGAGGTCCACGGGATGTCGCGGTGGAACTGGGGCAGAGTTCCGCTGCCCGACAGCAGCGCCGCGAGCGCGGCTACCCGGGCCGACGTTTCCGCGCCGTCCACGAGGACCTGCCGGACCTCCTCCAGCAGGCGCGCTCGGCGTCCGTTGCCACCGTCGCGCAGCGCTGTCGTACGGAACAGGCCGAGCACGTTGCGATCCTCTCGGGTGATGTCGCCGCGTTCGATGAGCCGCTCCAACACCGGCTGGCGCAGTTCGGGGCCGATGGCAGCGAGCACCGTCTGGACGCCTCGCGGTTTCTCGGAGAGGTAGTCCCACGCCGATCGGAGGAGATCGTCTGAAGGGGCGATACCTTCGACGATCTTCACCTTGCTCCGGTCCACCATGGTCACCCGGTCGTTGAGGGCGAGGTCCGCGAGGACGGCCCCCGCGAGGACGTAGAAGAGGGTGTTCTCACCGGCGATGGTGCCCGACCTCGGCTGGAACAGCAGGAGCAGCAGGTCCTCCACCAGGGTCGGGGCTCCGGGTACGGTCGTCTCTGCGGTCACGGTCACTCCTTCGTCGTACGTCTCTTCGGGCCGTGTGCATCTGGTCGAACGGACGGTCGGGGTCAAAGGCGGCGCGCTTGCCGCCTCAGCGGCGGGGCTCCCAGCTGAAGAGACGGGTGGCCAGCACGACGGCGACGACGACCCAGCCCAGCGTCGGACCCAGCAGCAGCAGGGAGTCGGTCACGGCGACGCCGCCGTTCCAGGCGTTCATCACCATCTCGGTGGCTGAACCACCGGGCAACAGCCGCTTGAGCAGGGCGAGTTCCTCGGTGCCGCTGATGCCCACCCAGCTGGCCACGCCGATCACGCCGAGCATGACGGGCAGGGTGGTGACCTGGGCGTGCTCGGGTGAATTCGTCAGGCCGGCGGTGGCCAGGCCCAGGCCCAGCAGCATGGCCACGGTCGCGACGATCGCCACCACCAGCAGGGGCACGTTGGCCGGCCCGCCGGCAACCATGGCCAGCGCGGTCAGGATCGCGGTCACCTGCACCACGGCGACGACTGTGGCGGGTAGCAGCAGGCCGGCGAGTATGCCGGCGTCCCCGATGGCCGTGGAGCGCAGGCGTTTGAGGAAGAGATTCTGCCGCCGGGACGCCAGGGTGGTCACGGTCGTGGCGTAGAGCCCGAACGCAGCCACGGTGAACAGCACGATCGCCGCGATGTAGCCGAGGCTGCCGAGGGCCGCGAAGGTCTCGTGCTGGCGGACGAAGTACGCGGAAACGACCACCGGGATGATGAAGCTGGTGACCAGCACCAGCCGGTTCCGGAAGATCTGGATCAACTCGCTGAAGGCGATGGGGAACACGGAAGAAAGTCCTCTCGGGGAACGAGTCAGCTGCTGATGGCGCGGAAGACGTTGTCGAGGCGGGTCGGCCCGGCCTCCAGGTCCCGCAGCTCGACGGCGTGGTCCTGCGCCCAGGAGAGCAGGATGTGCAGGTCCTTCTGCATGCCGAAGGTCTCGATCGCGACCTTGCCGTCGCCGTTCGTGGCGGCTTGCAACGGCAGCGCCGGTGCCGTCGGCGGCAGCGAGAAGCGGATAACCGCCGGGAGCGTGCGGGTCAGTTCGGAGACCGTGCCCTCCCGGTGGAAGGTGCCCTCGTGCATCAGCCCGATCCGGTCGGCGCGCTGCTGGGCCTCCTCCAGGTAGTGCGTGGTGAGCACGATTGTCGCGCCGTTCTCGCGGAGCCGGTCCACGGTCGTCCACAGGTGGTCGCGGGACTGGACGTCCAGGCCGGTGGTCGGCTCGTCGAGGAAGATCAGCTCCGGGGTGCCGTAGACGGCGGTGGCGAAGTCCAGCCGCCGCTTCTCTCCGCCGGAGAGCTGGGACACCTTCCGGCCGGCCTTGCTGGTGAGGTCGACGACGTCGAGCACCCGGTCGACGTCGTCGGTCCGCCGGGTGAGGGTGCCGATCAGGCGGACCGACTCACGAACCGTCAGGTCCGGGGAGAAGCCACTTTCCTGGAGCATGACCCCCATTCGGGGACGAACCACCCGACGGTCACCGGGTTGGTGCCCGAACACGCGCACCGTGCCGGAGGTCGGCGCCCGGTGTCCCTCGATGGTCTCCAGGGTCGAGGTTTTTCCCGCCCCGTTCGTGCCGAGCAGCGCATACAGTTCCCCACGCCGGACCTCGAAGGAAAGGTCCTTCACGGCGTGGAAGTTGCCGTACCTGACGTTGAGACGTTCGACTTCGATCACTGGTGTCGTGGACATGTCCCAATGACAGCAGCGGCCGATCCAATCGTTCAGGGTCGCCATGTCACGACCACATGTGACGTGGTGTCACTGCTGGCCCCGCCTGGACGTGGGAATACTGGCTGGGTGACCGTGAGATCGCCGGGCTTCACCAAGACGACGCAGAAGCGCCTGCGCCGGATCAATCTCCTGACGTCACTCCCGCCTGTCGTGGTCGCCGCGGTGGTTCTCCTGGCCACCGACGCGCACACCTGGTGGCATCTCATCGTCCTGGTCCCGGGTGCCGTCGCGGCGGTGGTGGCCTTCGAACGCTGGACGGCGGACGACCTCGCTCGGGTCGCCCTACCCTGCCTGATCGTCGCGGCTGCGGTGTGGCCGCTCGGGGTGCTGCTGACCGGCAGCCCCAACGCCTACTGGGGCGTCTGCGCCGTAGGGTCCCTCGCGCTACGCCAGGTACGGCGCCGTCGGAGGCTGGTGGCGGTCGGGCTGTTCAGCTACGTCGCCGCCATCGGTGCGACGCGGCTCCTGGCGCAGCAGGACGACGTACGCGGCGTCCTGATCACCTACGTCCTCGTCCCGACGGTCCTCACCATCCTGGTGACCGTCCTGACCGTCATCGGCGAGCGCTTCTACGATCTCATCCGGGAACTCGATCATGCCCGGGAGCGGGAAGCAGAACTCGCGGTCATCCGCGAACGCGTCCGCTTCGCCAGCGATCTGCACGACATCCAGGGCCACACCCTGCACGTGGTCAAGTTGAAGATCGCGCTGGCACAGAAGCTGGTGCTCCACGACGCCGATCGCGCCGAGAAGGAACTTCGGGAGACGTACGCTCTGGTGAGCGACACCATCACCCAAACCAAAGAGCTGGCGTACGCCCAGCGCCGGCTCAACCTCTCGGCAGAACTCGAGAATGCGAAGAACCTGTTCGAGGCGGCGGGCATCCGGGTGCGGGTGACCCGGGAGGCCGAGGTGGACGCGGGGAGCAGCGAACTGCTCGGCCAGGTCCTGCGCGAGACCACCACGAACATCCTGCGACACGCGCAGGCCACCCAGGTGCAGATCACGCTCTCCGAATCCGGCATCGCCATCGTCAACGACGGCGTGACCGGCGACACGCCTCCCGACCTCAGAGGGTTGTCCGTCCTCCGACAACGGGTGGCCGGCGACGGCGGCGAGCTGACTGTGGAACAGCAGGACGGACGCTTCCGCACGGCCGCGAGGTTCCCGCCCGCTCGTGCCGCCGCGTCCCCCGGCACGCAGCGGAAGGATGACCGATGACCGCCATCGTGCTCGCCGACGACGAGGCCCTGCTCCGCAAGGCGCTGGCCGCGCTGCTTCCGCTCGAAGGCGACATCACAGTCCTCGCCGAGGCGTCCGACGGCGACACCGCCGTCGAGGCAACCCTGCGACACCAGCCTGACGTGTTGGTCATCGACCTGGAGATGCCCGGCGTGGACGGTCTCGGCGCCATCGCGCAGATCCGCCGCGTCCGGCCGGAGCAGGTGGTCCTCATGCTGACCCGGCACGCGCGGCCCGGCGTGCTGCGCAAGGCACTGAAGCTCGGCGTCCAGGGCTTCGTCAGCAAGTCGGCGGAGCCGGCCCACATCGCCTCGGTGATCACCACCCTGCACGAGGGCAAACGCTGGATCGATTCGGACGTGTCCGCGCTCGCCATCGTCGACGACTGCCCACTGACCGAGCGCGAACTCGACGTGTTGCGGGTGACAAGCGAGGGCTACTCGGTCGCCGACATCGCCGCCCGGCTGCACCTCGCGCAGGGCACCGTACGCAACTACCTCTCCAGCGCGATGCAGAAGACCCAGACCCACACCCGCCACGAAGCCGCGCGCTACGCCCGCGAACACGACTGGCTGTAACTCAGATCGTCACCTTGGGAGTTGTCGGATGTTGGACCCGGTCCAGACGCAGCGCATCGAAGGCGTCGTCGTGGCGGCCTTCGCCGTCGTGGTGACCGTCGCCGTCGGGTACGCGTGGTGGTGGTTGCTCGCCCTCTTCCTGGTCTTCGACCTGTCGATGGTCGGCTATCTGCGCGGCCCGCGAGTGGGTGCCTTCTGCTACAACCTGGGGCACTCCTACGCGCTGCCGGCGTTGCTCGGCGTGGTTGCGGTGGCCTTCGCCGCATTCCGTGACCCGATCGACTGGCTCGGCATTCTCGCCATCGCCTGGGCGTTCCACATCGCCGTCGACCGCGCCCTCGGCTACGGCCTCAAGACGACCGAGGGGTTCGAGCACACCCACCTCGGCCGGATCGGAAAGGCCAAGGGATCCGCCCGTTGATCAGCTCGACCATGCCGTGACGGCACACTCCGAGCCGGCAGCAGCTGCGTGGTCGGCCTCGGGAAACGGCGAAGCCCAGGCCGATGACCTGGGCTTGCATGCCGAGCCGCCTGACGGAATCGAACCGTCGACCTACGCATTACGAGTGCGTCGCTCTGCCGACTGAGCTAAGGCGGCAACGGTGGTCAAGTGTACGGCACGCGCCGCTGCGTGGCCGAGCGGGATTGCCCGACTCGGACGCCAGGATGTTTGCGGGGTCGTCGGGGCCGTGCAGGCCGCACTACGCTGCGGCGAATGACCGACGATCACACCTCTCGCGACGAACCGGTCGATGTCGGGTCACCGGCCAGCGATCGAGCGCAGCCGCTGGGCCCGTACGCCGAGGAGGCCGCCGGGGGTCGGGCGGCCCGGCGGCCGCGCAGCACCGATCCGCTGGAGCTGGGTTTCACCCCTCGTAAGCCGGTGCCGTGGCTGGCGCCGTTCCTGCTGATCAGCACCGGCCTGCGTACGCTGCTGGCGATGTTGTTCGGGGCGTACCTGGACAAGCGGGAGCTGCAGAAGGCGCTGGACGCGGAGATCTCCCGGCAGGTGGGGCCGGACGGAGGGCTCTGGCTCGACTACGTGGCCGACCTGGGTGACGGGTTCAACGCCACCTATTCGGTGGCCTACCTGCTCGCCCAGCGGGAGATCACGGTGGACGGGCACCGGCTGCCCCGGGCGCAGACCCTGGTGATGGGTGGCGACCAGGTGTACCCGTCGGCGGACTACGCGGCGTACGAGGACCGGTGCAAGGGGCCGTACCAGGCGGCGTTGCCGGCCACCCCACCGGAGCAGCCGGCGGTCTTCGCGGTGCCCGGCAACCACGACTGGTACGACGGGCTGACCGCGTTCCTGCGCATGTTCGTGCGTACCCGGGACCGGCACTTCGGCGGCTGGCGTACCGGCCAGTCCCGGTCGTACTTCGCCGCTGAACTGCCGGCCGACTGGTGGTTGCTCGGCCTCGACGACCAGTCCGGCTCGTACGTCGACGACCCGCAGCTCACCTACTTCGACGCGGTGGCGAAGCGACTCGGCCCGCAGAGCCGGGTGATCCTGGCGGTGCCGGCGCCGGCCTGGGTGAAGGCCGTCGACCAGCCCACCGCGTACGACTCGATCGACTACTTCATCCGCACCATCGTCGCGCCCACCGGCGCCCAGGTCCGGCTGCTGATCTCCGGCGACCTGCACCACTACGCGCGGTACACCGGGCCGGACGGGCGGCAATTGGTCACCTGCGGCAGCGGCGGTGCCTACCTGTACCCGACGCACAAGCTGCCCGAGCGCATCGAGGTGCCGCCGCGCGACACCCTGGCCCGACGATCCAGCCCGTCCCGGGAGTACGAGTTGGCGGCACGTTATCCCGACGCCGTCCGCTCCCGCCGGTACGGCTGGGGGATCTTCGCCCGGCTGCCGCACCGCAACCCGGGCTTCTCGACTCTGCTGGGCGTCCTGCAAACCCTGCTGATGCTCTCCATGGCCGGCGTGACCGATTTCCGGTCCGAAGCATCCGAGTTGCGGCTGTTCAGTGTGCCGCTGGTGGTGATGCTGCTGGTGACGGTGCTCGCGGCGGCGATGTTCGCGAAACCGCCCAGTTCCGGCGGCAAGCGGCACGCCCGGCACTGGCTCCTCGGCATCGGGCACGGGTTGGCACACATCGGTCTGGCCGCCGCCGGCACCTGGGTCTGGCTGGCGCTGCCGTTCCACAACTGGCCCTGGCCGCTGCCGGCGGTGGCCGCGGCAGTGGTCTACCTGCCGGTGATCGGGCTGGTGGCCAGCCAGTTGGTGGCTGGGTACCTGCTGCTCGCGAGCGCTTTCGGGGTGAACGTCAACGAGCTCTTCGCCGGACAGGGCATCGAGGACGCCAAGGGCTTCGTACGGATGCACATCGGTCCCGACGGCACGTTGACCCTCTACCCGGTCGTCGTCGACCGGGTCTCCCGCGACTGGCGGGTCAACCCCGACCAGTCCCCTGCGTCCTCCTGGCTGGTCCCGGCCACCCCGCTGACCCCCCGCCTGGCCGAACCCCCCGTCACCCTGACCTGACCACCCCATCCGCAATGTTGACCATGAGGTTGTTGCCGTCCGTACGGTGTGCGGACGACAACAACCTCATGATCAACCTGGTTCGGGGGTGTAGCGCTGGTCGTGCGCCTGGCGGGGGCCACAGACCGAGGCTCGCGAGCACGAACACCGGGAGCCGTCGGCGTCCAGGCGCACGGTCACCGCGTCTCTCGGGACGCTGTGACCGACCACTCGGCCATCGCCTTCGGGGGTCGTCACCCGGCTGCCGATCGCCGGGGCGGATTCGGCGAACTTGGCGTACAACGGATGTTCGTACTTGAGGCAGCACATCAGCCGACCACACGCGCCGGAGATCCGCAGCGGGTTGAGCGGCAGGTCCTGGTCCTTGGCCATCCGGATGGTGACCGGCTCGAAGTCGGTCAGGAAGGTGGCACAGCACAGGTCCCGGCCGCAGGAGCCGATGCCGCCCTGCACCCGCGCGGAGTCGCGGGCCGAGAGTTGACGCAACTCCACCCGGCAGTGCAGGGTCGCGCCCAGATCACGGACCAGGGAGCGGAAGTCCACCCGGTGCGGAGCGGTGAAGTAGATGGTGCTGCGCTCCCCGCCACCCTCGCCGTTGCCGAGCACGTGGTCGACCGCCACCACCTTCATCGGCAGGCCGTGCTCGCGGATCAGCCGTTTGGCCGCGACCTTCGCCTCGGCCTTGCGCCGCCGCAGCGCCTCGTCGCGACGCAGGTCCTCCTCCTGCGCCAGCCCGGCCAGCCGGGGAAAGCCCTCGGTCTCCTCGGTGACCCACTGCGCCGCCCACACGCACTCCGCCACCTCGGGGCCGTCATCGGTGGGCACCAGCACCTTGTCGCCCACCTGCGGCCGCAGCTCGCCGGGGTCGAGATAGTAGAGGCGCCCGTACCGCTGGAAGCTGACCGCGCAGAGCATGCCCATTCCCTCACCCTACGTCGCGCCGGCCGGATCGCCGCCCGGACTCCGCCTCGATTCGACCGAGGACATCGACACCCGCCTTGGCCACCTAGCCATCCATGACTGTCGACTCGACCGATCCCCATCCCGACCACCGGTACGACGATGCCGCCCGGACGGCTGAAACCTGCGCCCCGGGCGGGACAAGAACGGATCGAGCGCGTTGAGTGGGAGCAGACCTGCGGGGGGTGCAGGGAAGGTCACGGCGTCGCGGACGGGCCGCCTGAAAGGGTGCCCGCGAGCGGCGCCGTGCCCTGTGAGGTGGGGGCGAGCCTCACCAACCGACGCGGGTCGTCCGGCCACCCGGCGGGCCACCGGTGTCCGGACGGAACCGTCCGCCGCCCGGTCGCCACGGAGACTCGGCCAGGCTTGGTGACCACTGCCGCAACAGGGTCTCCGCCCCGTCGTACGCGACGCAGAGCACCGCCAGCACCCGGGCACCGATCTCGGCGGCAGCGATCGCACCCGACCCGGACGGTCCGCCGTCCGGCGTCCGGCGGCCCGAGGTGGCGGCGACGACGGCAACCGCTTCGGTCGAGCCGATCACCTCGGCCAGTGTCCGGGCGACGGCGAGCCGGCTGCCCTCCACCCAGTCGGCGAGTGCGTCGGCGTAGCCGGCGGTGGCTTCCAGCCGCCCGACCAGGCTCTCCGGACCCTCGTCCAGATGGCGCGACAGTGCCGCTCGCGACTGGCCGTACGCCATCGCGGCTGATCCGGACCAGAGCACCGGGTCGGTCAACGCGGCGCAGGCGTGGTCGTAGCCGTGCACGTGCCGGCGCACGGCGTGCCCGGCGGTGGCCAGCGGCCCCGGCCGCAGGTCGAGGAAGCTGCCCAGCGCGTCACCGGGCAGCACCTGCATCCGGCGCAGCAGGGGCCAGACCCGGTGCCCCTCCGGAGCACCCGCCGCGAGCAGCGTGTCGACCCGCCCCAGCAGGTCGAGGCCGGGCTCGGCCAAACGGTCGAGGAAATCCATCACGCCTCGCCGGCGAGCCGACGTGAGACGCCGGAGTCGGTGTCGGAGTAGCGGTTGGCCACCTCGCGCAGCGCGGCGGCCAGGGACGCCACCTGGACGGCAGCGATGTGCGCCTCTCGGGCCCGATCGCCGGTGGCGGCCACCCACTGCCGATGCAGCGCCCGACCCACCTCGCCCGGCCGGCCCGGTGCGTCGGCGCCGAACGCCACCTGCGCCGGATCGGTGGCGGTGACCGATCGGGAGAGCGCGGTCAGCGTGGCGCTCGCCTCGTCGAGGCGGCCGGCCAGGGCGCGAAGGCTGTCCATCTCAGGCCCCCGTCAGCGGTCGGTACGCGGTGAAGGTCTCGTTGTGCAGCTTCTCCCTCGCCCACTCCGCGGCGTCGGCGGCCGCAGCCACCGCGGCCCGCACCGAGTTGGCCACGTCGCGCGGTGCCCGGGTGTGCAGCGGACCGAGGAACCGCACATCGGTGATCCGGCCGCCAGCGGTGACCACCACCTCGACCAGACCGTCCGGTGAACGGACAGTGACCTCGACTGTCGCCACGGCCTGGTCGAACTCGGCCTGGAGCGACTCGATACGGCGGTAGCGCCGGACCGCCTCCTCGATCCATGCCTCGTCGATCTCACCCCGCGGCATCGCCGGACTCCTCCCGGATTCCTCACTGTGCGTGCCGCCATCGTCACCGCGGCACACCGGACCGTACCGCACGCGAATCGCGCCTGTCGATGTCTGTGGGCAACGGTCCGGCTACGGACGGCCGGCGGCAGTCAGCCCTTCCAGAGAGCGAGCATCATCGCCTCGACGGCGATCCGGGGCTTGACGTTGGCCTCGATCGCGGCGCGACAGGTCAGCACCGCCTCCAGACGCCGCAGCGCCCCCTCCGCCTGCCAGCTCCGGGCACCCGCCTCGGCCAGCTCGGCGGTGTCGGCGTGCACCGGCGACACCGGCGCACCCAGCGCCATGGTCAACGCGTCCCGGTAGAACGCGGCGAGATCGACCAGGGCTCGGTCCAGCGCGTCCCGCTGGGCCCGGGTCGCCCGCGACTTCTGACGTCGTTCCAGGTCCTTGAGCTGCCCGGCGGACCCTCGGGCCGCGCTGGCTGCCCCACGACCAGTGCCGCCGGCACCGAGCGCCGTCTCCAGCGCCGCACGCTCGGCAGCGTCGATCTCCACGACTGACGCCTCGGCCTCCGCCTCGGCGGCCTCGATCAGCGCGGACGCCGCATCGAAGGCGGCACCCACTCCGGTGAGCCGGCGCGGCACCGCGAGCACCGCCTCCCGGCGGGCACGAGCCTGCGGATCACGGGCCAACCGCCGGGCCCGCCCCACATGCCCCTGGGTAGCGGCGGCCGTCCAGCGGGCCACATCGGGGGCGATCCCGTCGCGGCGAACGAGCACGTCCGCCACCGCCTCGGCCGCCGGCTGCCGCAGCGGTACCACCCGGCACCGCGACCGGATGGTCACCGAGATGTCGTCCGGGTGGGTGGACGGCGCGCAGAGCAGGAAGACCGTCCGCGGCGGGGGTTCCTCCACCGCCTTGAGCAGCGCGTTGCCGGCCGCCTCGGTCAGCCGGTCCGCGTCTTCGACTATCACGACCTGCCAGCGCCCGCCGGACGGCGTGCTGGCCGCGCGGAGCACCAGCGCCCGCATCTCGTTCACCCCGATGGAGAGACCCTCGGGCACCACCAGCCGGACGTCGGCATGGGTGCCGGCGAGGGTGGTGTGGCAGCCGGGACACTCGCCGCAACCGGTGCCATGTACGCACTGGAGCGCGGCGGCGAAGGCCCGCGCCGCGACCGACCGGCCCGAGCCGGGCGGGCCGGTGAAGATCCATGCGTGGGTCATGCCCCCACCCGGGTCGGCACCGGTGGCCACCTCGGGCTCGCCGGTGGCGCGCAGCACGGCGGCCGCAGCGGCGGCGGCCCGCCGCAACGTCTCCACCGCCTCGTCCTGCCCGACCAGGTCGGCAAAGGCGTCCGGCATCAGGTCCGCTCCGTCGTCACCAGCTCCGATGGGGATAACTCGGGCTGCACCGAGGTGTCCGGACCATGCGCCGGGCCCGGGTGTTCGACCCCGTCTGGGTTGCCGAGCAGTTCCTCGATCCGGCGGGCGACCCGCTCGGCGATCTCCTCAACCGGGCGGGCGGCGTCCAGCACCAGGTAGCGCTTCGGGTCGGCGGCAGCGAGATCGAGGAAGGCGTAGCGGACCCGGTCGTGGAAGGCGATCGACTCGGCCTCCAAGCGGTCGGCGCTCGCCGCCCGCGCGGCCACCCGGGACAGCCCGGTACGCGGATCGACGTCGAGCAACACCACCAGATCGGGCTTGAGCCCGCCAGTGGCCCAGGAGGAGAGCCAGGACACCTCGTCGACCGGCAGCGTCCGGCCGGCCCCCTGGTAGGCCAGGGACGAGTCGACGTACCGGTCGCTGATCACCACCGCCCCCCGGGTCAGGGCGGGCCTGACCACGGTGGCCACATGATGTGCCCGGTCGGCGGCATAGAGCAGCGCCTCGGCGCGTGGGGAGGGTGCCTCCTCCGGAGCGGTGTCGAGCACCAGCGATCTGATCCGGGCGCCGACGCCGGTGGCACCCGGCTCCCGGGTGACCACCACGTCGCGGCCCTGACCGCGGAGCAGCTCGGCCAGCTCGCCGAGCTGGGTCGACTTGCCGGCGCCCTCGCCGCCCTCGAAGACCACGAAGAGCCCGGCCGAGACGAACGGCTCGGCCGGCATCAGCGGACGACCCCGGATCGAGCCCCACAGGTCGGCCAGGACCGGCACGCCCTTCTTGTCGTCCATCTGCCCGAAGGCGCTGATCCCGGCGAAGATTCCGGCTGCGCCGGCGGCGAGCAGCAGCAGGCGGGTGGAGGAGACGGAGATGCCGAGGTCGGCGATGTTCAGGGTGCGCGAGCCACCGACACCGGCCAGCAGGCTACCGAGCGCGATCGCCAGGATCAGCACCATCCGGGTGCCGATCTGCACCACGGCGAAGACCCGGCCGCGCACCTCGTCGGCGACCTCGCCGCCGAGCAGGGTGGTGCCGGAGAGGAAGGCCATCCCGGCACCGGCCCCGACGAAGACCGCACCGACCAGTGCCATGGACAGGTGGATGGCGAAGGCGAGGGTCATCACCGAGGCGCTGGCCAGCACGATGCTCATGCCGAACCAGCGACGCCGGGACATCTCCCGGACGATCATCGGCCCGAGCCCGATGCCGATCGCCAGACCGATGAAGATCGCGCCGAACAGCAGGTAGAACGCGGCGTCACCGGCGCCGAGCGAGTCGGCGAAGAACCGGGCGGTGCCGATGACGATGCCGCCGCCGGCGAAGGCGCCGAGGATGCCCAGGACCAGCCCACGCACCAGCGGGGTCTGCGCGATGTACTTCCAGCCCTCGGTGAACTGGCGCACCATGCTCTGCTCGGTGCGTTCCCGTTCGTCGGTCTGCCCCTGGCTGATCTCCTTGATGCCGAAGGCCACCACCACGGCGGTGGCGAGCCGGGAGAACGCGTTGAACCAGAGCGCGAGCTGGGCCGGCTGAGCCCAGTCCGGCATCTCGCCGCCGGTGGCACCCCGGATGATGCCGTCGCCCGACGCGAGCAGGATCGCGGCGAAGACCGGGGTCAGGCCGTACGTGGTGATCAGGGTGAGCTGGTTGGCCGTCTCCAGGCGGGCCCGGGGGATGAGGTTCGGTACGGCGGCTTCCTTGGCCGGGATCCAGAGCAGGGTGACCGTCTCGATCAGGAAGGTGGCGATCGCCGCCCAACTGACCACCCGCGCGCCGCTCGCGCCGGTCAGCGCGTAGAGCGGGATGGAGGCGAAGAGCACGAATCGCAGCAGGTCGCAGATGACCATCGTCCAGCGTCGGTCGAACCGGTCAGCGAGCACTCCGGCGACCGGACCGAGCAGCAGGGCGGGGAGCAGCCGAATGGCGATCACGCCACCGAAGGCCGCGCCCTTGGCGGTGCTGCCCTCCACCTGGGCGGCGGCGAAGACACTGGTGGCGAGCAGACCGAGCCAGTCACCGAAGGAGGCCGCGCCGAGCACGATCCAGAGTCGGCGGAACGGCCGGATACGCAGTACCGAACGGATCGCGCCGTACCCGGTCAGATCGGGTTGACCGCCGGGTCCACCCGGCGGGCTCTGCGCCCCGGCCTTGCCGGGCTGCTTCCTCGCGCCCCCGGACTGGTCGGTCGCCCGGCGTCCGGCTGTGCCGGCGGACTGGTCTGCGGACGGCGACACGCCGGACGACTCGCCGTTGAACTGGCTTTCGATGGCCGTACCTCCACGTGCCGGCCCATCGCTGGGCTCCCCCGGTGGAACACTCTAGACCCGGTAGGGACGTCTTTCCGTCCTGCACCGCCTGTGCGCCGAGCCTAGGCCGCTGTGGCCAGCCCGACCCAGGCAACACGGACGCGAGGGTATTTCGCATTCACCGTTTCACAGTTAGCGTGCACACGTGGCCACCGACAGCGAGAATCTGCGCCACCGACTGGACCGGGCGACCGCGCATCTCGACCCGCCGTACGCGGTGGTCGACCTCGGTGCCTTCGACGCCAATGCCGCCGCGCTCGCCGACCGAGCTGGCGGCAAGCCGTTGCGGCTCGCCAGCAAATCGGTACGCAGCCGCGAGTTGATCGCCCGCGCGCTGGCCCGACCGGGCTGGCACGGGGTGATGGCATTCACCCTGCCCGAGGCCATCTGGCTGGTCCGCAGCGGGATCACCGCCGACGTGCTGCTGGCGTACCCCACCGTCGACCGGGGCGCGCTGGCCGAGCTGGGTGCCGATCCGGGGCTCGCCGCCGCGATCACCCTGATGGTCGACGATCCGGATCAACTGGACTTCTGCGACGGGGTGTCGCCTTCCGGACGCCGATCCGAGCTGCGGGTCTGCCTCGATCTGGATGCCTCGTGGCGGCTGCTGGGCGGGCGGTTGCACATCGGCGTGCGTCGTTCACCCGTGCACAGCGCCCGGGCAGCCGGCCGGCTGGCCGCCACCGTCGCCCGCCGGCCGGGCTTCCGGCTGGTCGGGCTGATGTCGTACGAGGCGCAGATCGCCGGCCTGGGCGACGCACCGCCCGGGCGGGCGGCGCTCGGCAGCGCGATCCGGCTGGCCCAGCGCGGGTCGTACCGCGAGTTGCTGGTCCGCCGAAGTGCGGCGGTGGCCGCGGTACGCGAACACGCCGACCTGGAATTCGTCAACGGCGGCGGCACCGGCAGCGTGGCCGCGACCCGCGCCGATCCCGCGGTGACCGAGATCACCGCGGGATCGGGCCTGTACGGGCCGACGCTGTTCGACGCGTACCGCGCCTGGCGTCCCACCCCGGCGGCCTTCTTCGCCTGCGGGGTGGTCCGACGGCCGACGCCCGACCTGGCCACCGTGCTGGGTGGTGGCTGGATCGCCTCCGGCGCGGCCGACCGTAGCCGGCTGCCCCGGCCATGGCTTCCCGCCGGGCTCAGCCTGCTCGACGCCGAGGGTGCCGGCGAGGTGCAGACCCCGCTGACCGGCACATCCGCCGCCCACCTGCGCATCGGTGACCGAGTCTGGTTCCGGCACGCGAAGTCGGGCGAGCTGTGTGAACGGGTGAACGAGCTGCATCTGGTGGACGGCGACGCGGTGGTTGCCACCGTGCCGACCTACCGGGGCGAGGGTCGAGCCTTCCTCTGACCGCCTGGCTGGTTGACTGCCCGGCCGGCCCGAGTGGGCCTGCGTCAGGCGGGCTGGGCCGCCGGCTGTGCGGGTTCGGCGTCGGCGACGATCTGATCGTCGGCCGGCTTCGCGGGCTGCACCACCGGCCGGCGGCCGGCGGCGTCCCGGGCGTTGACCTGCCGATGCAGGTACTCCCGGATGAGCGCCTTCGCCTCGATCAGCACCCGATCGTCACCGTCCGGCTTCCGCCGGAACGCCAGCTTGATCAGGGCGTCGGCCGCTTCCACCGCGATCTCCAGATGGAAGCGCAGGTCCGGTACATCGGCCAGCCCGAACCGCTCGGTGAGCACCCGGGCCAGTTGGTCAGCGATCACCCCGTTGTTGTCCCGCTGCTCATCGAGCAGATGCAGGTCGACCACGTCGCCGAAGTGCAGGGTACGGAACCCGGGAACGGTGCGGTGCATCGTGATGTATTCATCGATCCCCGCGTCGACCCCGTCCCACCAGTGGGTCAGGTCGTCCGAGGCGAAGCGTTCATCGAGCCGCTGGAGATACGCCTCCATCGTGCGCAGCGTCAACGCCTGCACGATCGCCCGCTTGTCCGGAAAGAACTGGTAGACCGACCCGATCGCCACCTCGGCCCGCTCGGCGAGCAAAGTGGTGGTCAGCCCCTCGTACCCCACCTCGTCGACGAGTTCGGCGCAGGCGTCCAGCATCCGCTGGACACGCGCGACACTACGACCCTGCACTGGTACTCGACGCAGTGGCCCGGTCGTGGCGGCTGAAGTGGACACTCGCCACCCCCTCTCGACGGATGAACATATCTGCACGTCACGAGTCCGTGACTACCGGTACAACGAGCGGACCTCGATTGCGGTGTTTACCAGGGACAACGTTCCTGATATGAATTCGGTTCATATTCACTTCAAGGGAGCGGGCCCATGGTCGAGAGCACCGCCACCGAGACCGCCTGGTCCAACTGGGCGGGCAACCAACGCGGCATGGCCACCGCCGTGCTCCGGCCGTCCTCGGTCGACGAGGCCGTCGAACAGGTCAGACGAGCCGCCGAAACCAATGAGCGGATCCGCCCGGTCGGCAGTGGCCACTCCTTCACCCCCGTCGCGGTCAGCGACGGACAGCGGATGGAACTGACCCGACTCGCCATCGACGTACGCGTGGACGTCGATCGACGCCTCGTCACCGTACCGGCCGCGATGACGCTACGGGGGGTGAACGCGCTACTCGCCGACCACCGGTTGGCCCTGCCCAACCTCGGCGACATCGACGCACAGACCGTGGCCGGGGCCATTTCCACCGGCACCCACGGCACGGGTGCGGCCTATGGCGGCCTGGCCACCTTCGTCGAGGCGCTGACCCTGATCACCGGTGCCGGAGAGGTGCTGCGCTGCTCCGCCGAGGAGCATCCGGAGGTGTTCGACGCCGCCCGCGTCTCGCTCGGCTCGCTCGGCGTACTGGTCGAGGTGACCCTGCGCTGTGTGGATGCCTTCGTCCTGTTGGCACACGAGCGTCCGGCGGCACTGGACGCCGTGCTGGCGCAACTGCCCGACCTGGTCGACGCCCACGACCACCTGGAGTTCTTCTGGTTCCCGTACACCGAACGGGTGCAGCTCAAGACGAACGACCGGGTGCCCGTCGACGACCGTCCGCTGTCCCGCTGGCGCAGTTGGCTGGACGACGACTTCCTGGCCAACACCGTCTTCGCCGGAGCCTGCCGGCTCGGCCGTGCCGTGCCCGGCCTGGCACCGGCAATCAGCGCGATCTCCGCGCGGGCGCTCAGCGAGCGCCGCTACACCGGTCGCTCCGACACCGTCTTCTGCAGCCCGCGCCGGGTCCGCTTCGTGGAGATGGAGTACGCGCTGCCGCGCGCGGCCCTGCCCGAGGCCCTGGAGGCGGTGCGCCACATCGTCGACGGGTTGCCGTTCAAGGTGCTCTTCCCGGTCGAGGTGCGGTTCGCCGCCGCTGACCAGATCTGGCTGTCCCACTCCTACGGCCGTGACTCGGCGTACATCGCCCTGCACCAGTACGTCGGCATGCCGTACGAGCCGTACTTCCGGGCCTTCGAGGAGGTGGCGACCGAGCTGGGTGGCCGACCGCACTGGGGCAAGCTGCACTGGCGCGACGCCGCCTCCCTCGCCCCCGCCTACCCCCGCTGGCACGACTTCCAGTCGATCCGCGCCCGCCTAGACCCCCACCGCACCTTCACCACCCCCCACCTGACCACCCTCCTCACCTGACACACGAGATCTTGGTGCGAACCCGCCCCCCGAGGGGCGCGCGCGGACCAAGATTTGCGCGGTCAGGGGTGCCAGCCGGCCGCTGTCAGGGCGGTGCGAAGTTGGGTGATGACTTGGGTGGGTGCGTGGCGGATGGTCCACGCCGGGAAGCGGAGCACCCGGTCGCTGCGCTGCCACAGGTCGTTCTGCCGGCGCATGTCCGCCCAGGCCGTGGCCGGGTCCAGGTGCTGGCCGCCGTCGATCTCCACCAGCACCTGCCACTCCTCGAACAGCGCGTCCAGGTAACGCCGCCGACCGGCCGCATCCCGCCGAACCGCCTGCCGAGTCGGCTCGGGCAGCCCGGCTCGCCGGACCAGGGCGAGGAATTCGAGCTCCGGCAGGGAGTGAGCACCACCTGCCGCGTCGGCGGCGGTCGACCGGATCAGACTGCGCCGCCGGGCGCGGGGCAGGCGATCGAGTACGCGTTGCACATCGTCGCCGCCGACGAGGCGCTGCTGAAAGCCGGCCGCGATGATGGCACACGCCTCATGGTCAGCGGTCGCCCATTGCGCCGCGTCCACGATCGACCGGGCCGGCATCGTGCGGCGCGGCTGCCCGACGTCGAGGATGTCCTCGTCGGCCAGGATGGTGGTGCGGTGCACCCGGACGCCGGACGGCATCGAACGCGGCCGGTGTCCGGCCGGCAGGAGTAGGTGCACGAGTCCGTCGGCGTGTCCGCGCAGGCCCCACGCCTGGGCGGCGCTCAGCCCGCCGAGCACCGCCGCCGGGCCGGCGGACAGGACGGCGATCCAGGGCAGTTGCGCAGGTGTCAGCGGGCCGTTGTGCGTCACGTAGACGGCCCGGTGCACCTGCTGCCATCGACCAGACGTGACCCGGTGCCGAATCGCCTTCGGCGACAGATGCAGCCGGGCCTGATCGAGGCTGAGCACCTGCTCCTGGTGAAACAGCAACCAGGTCAGCTCGTCCGCGTCGTCCCCGGGCAGGACCGGCATCCACCGCCGGGAGTCGCGCTCCCGGTCACGTCGCCGTCCCGCCTCCGGATAACGCTCCCGGGCGTCTCCCCGGCCCGCCCCTGGAGCGAGTCCACGTCCGCGTCGCTGCACCGGCCCGCTGGGCCGACACTGCCCTACCCTGCGCCCCGTGGATCCATCCGCACCGGATCCACATTCCACCCGTCCCGCGTCCTGACTCCCCACACCGCCACCCTGCCGGGAGCGCGTCTCCCGGCGCTGCCCCTGTGGACAACCGCGAAGATCTTGGTCGCCGAGCGCCCCTCCAGGGGCGGTTTCGGACCAAGATCCGGTGAGGTCAGTCTGTGGTGCGGGTTGCCTTGGTGGGCTTTGTTGCCTTGGTGGGCTTGGTGGCGGTGGTCTTGGTGGTGGACTTGGTGGTGGACTTGGTGGTTTTTTTGGCTGGGGCCTTCTTGGCGGCGGCCTTCTTCTTCGGCGCTGGGCCCTTCGCCCGCTTCTCGGCGAGCATCTCGGAGGCCTCCTCAAGGCTCAACGCCTCGGGAGTCTGCCCGCGCCGCAGGGAGGCGTTGGTCTCCCCGTCGGTGACGTACGGGCCGAACCGACCGTCCTTGATGACCAGGGGCTTCTCGGTCAACGGGTCGACACCCATCTCCCGCAGTGGCGGAGCGGCGGCCCGACGCTGGCGGGTCTTCGGTGCGGCCAGCAACGCCAGCGCCTCGTCCAGCGTGACGGTGAACATCTTGTCTTCCGAGTCCAGCGAACGGAACTCGTCACCACGCTTGACGTACGGGCCGTAGCGGCCGTTGTTGGCGAACACCTCCGCGCCGTCCGGGCCGACCCCGATCAGCCGGGGCAGGCTGAGCAGCTTGAGCGCCTGATCGAGGGTGAGCGAATCCGGCGACTGCGAGCGCAGCAGCGACGACTTGCGCTCCCCACTGGCCACGTACGGGCCGAACCGGCCGGACTTGAGCAGGATCGGCTCGCCGGTCGACGGGTCGTCACCCAGCTTGCGTTCACCCCCGCCGCCGAGGAACAGCTCGTGCACCTTCTCCGGGGTCAGCTCGTCCGGCGCCAGCCCCTCCGGGATCGGCGCCCGGTCGCCCGGGCTGGTGCCCTCCTCGCCCTCCGCGGCGGGTGCCTGCTCCTCGCCGGGGACCCGGCGCTGCAGGTACGGCCCGTACCGGCCGACCCGCACCACCACCTCGCGTCCCTCGTCGTCGGTGTGCAGCGGGATGGAGTTGACGCTGCGCGCGTCGATGTCGCTGAGGTTCTCGGTGACCAGCTTCTTCAGCCCGCCGGAACGGGCGATGTCCTGGTCACCGGCACCGTTGGTGGTGCCGAAGTAGAACGCGGTGAGGAAGTCGACGGCAGCGTGGTCGCCACCGGCGATCTCGTCCAGCTCGTTCTCCATGCTGGCGGTGAAGTCGTAGTCGATCAGGCGCGGGTAGTGCCGCTCCATCAGCCCGATCACCGCGAAGGCCAGGAACGACGGGATCATCGCCTGACCGCGCTTGAAGACGTACCCCCGGTCCTGGATCGTCTGCATGATCGACGCGTAGGTCGACGGACGGCCGATGCCCAGCTCTTCCAGAGCCTTGACCAGCGACGCCTCCGTGTAACGGGCCGGCGGCTGGGTGTGGTGTCCCTGCGCGGCCAGTTCCTCGGCGGTCAGCGGCTGGTCCTTGACCAGGTTCGGCAGTCGACGCTCGGCATCCTCGGCCTCGGCGTTCTCGTCGTCGCTGGACTCGACGTACGCCCGCAGGAAGCCCGGGTCGGTGATGGTCTTGCCGGTGGCGCCGAAGTCGGCCTCCTCACCGCCGGAGGTGGTCGCCCGGATCCGCACCGAGATGCTGGAGCCGACCGCGTCGGTCATCTGCGAGGCGATGGTGCGCCGCCAGATCAGCTCGTAGAGCTTGAACTCCTCGGCCGACAACTCCTTGGCCACGTCGCCAGGGGTGCGGAAGTTGTCCCCAGCCGGACGAATCGCCTCGTGCGCCTCCTGAGCGTTCTTCACCTTGCCGGTGTAGCGGCGCGGCTCCGGCGGCACGCTGCGCTCGCCGTACAGCTCGACGATCTGCCGGCGGGCCGCCGCGATGGCGGTTTCCGACAGGTTCACCGAGTCGGTCCGCATGTAGGTGATGTAGCCGTTCTCGTAGAGCCGCTGCGCGGTACGCATCGTCTGCTGCGACGAGAACCGCAGCTTCCGGGCCGCCTCCTGCTGGAGGGTGGAGGTGATGAAGGGGGCGTACGGCCGGCGACGGTAGGGCTTCTCCTCGACCCGGGTGACGGTGAACGGCCGGCCCTCCAGCCGGGCCGCGAGCCCTCGGGCCCCGCCCTCGTCGAGGTGGACCACCCCGGCACCGGGCTTGACCCGGCCGGTGGTCGGCTCGAAGTCCTTGCCGGTGGCGATCCGGTCGCCGTTCAGCGCCACCAGAGTGGCGTTGAAGTTGCGCGGTCCCTCGCCCGGGTTGGTCACGGCGAGGGTGGCCAGGATGTCCCAGTACTCGGCGGTACGGAAGGCCATCCGCTGTCGTTCCCGCTCGACCACGATCCGGGTGGCCACGGACTGCACCCGGCCCGCCGAGAGCTTCGGCATGACCTTCTTCCACAGCACCGGGGAGACCTCGTAGCCGTACAGCCGGTCGAGGATCCGCCGAGCCTCCTGGGCATCCACCAGGTCCCGGTCGATCTCCCGGGGATTGGCCACCGCCGCCTGGATCGCCGGCTTGGTGATCTCGTGGAAGACCATCCGCCGGACCGGCACCTTGGGCTTGAGCGTCTCCACCAGGTGCCAGGCGATCGCCTCGCCCTCGCGGTCCTCATCCGTGGCCAGGAAGATCTCGTCGACCTCCTTGGCCAGCTTGGTCAGCTTGCTGATCTGCTGCTTGCGGTCCGCGGAGACCACGTAGAGGGCGTTGAAGCCGTTGTCGACGTCCACGCCGAGCCGCGCCCACGACTCGCCCTTGTAGCGGGCGGGCACGTCGGCAGCGTTACGGGGCAGGTCACGGACGTGCCCGAAGCTGGCCTCCACGACGTACCCCGGGCCCAGGTAGCCCGAGATCGTCTTGGCCTTCGCCGGAGACTCGACGATGACCAGACGGGTGGTTCCAGCGTTACTCGGCACGTCTGTTTCGACCTCATTCCCACTCAATGGCCGCGCCTGGCCGGCTTGGGCGCACTCGACCCACCGGTTCCCGGCGGTCCGGATGTCCAACGTAACGCGCCGTCCGTGTTTCAAGTTTCGCGGGCGGCAATCCGCCCCGGACGATCTGTGGTCACGCCAGACGGCGTCACCGTACACCCTGGGTAGGGTGACAAGCGGGCCGCTGTGACCATGGCAGCCCCTCGGTGGAGGTCAAACCCGGCCGATTCTCCCGGTGTTCCCCGACGTCCGGCTGTCTCCCATCGGACAGCCACGCCGACGGTCAGATCCGGGTCGGCCAGGCTGTGGGCGGGCTCGCGGGTGGGCGCTCACCGACCAGCTCGGCCAGCCGCCGGGTCCGGCTGCGGCCCGCGATCCGGTACGCGGGACCATCAGGTCCCGCCTCGACCAGCTCGCCGGTCAGCCCGGCCGTGGCCAGGGCGGCACCGACCGTGGCCCACCGCTGCGGGTCGTCACCGCCGAGACGGAGCAGGAAGTCGGGCGGATCGGCCACGCCGGCCGCCGCGAGCCAGAGGCGTAGCCGCCGGCCGTCGAGCTGGAACCCCGGCGGCGGCTGTTGCGTCGGGCCGCGCAGCCAGGCCGCCGCGAGCGGCACGATCATCCGGGTGTACGCGGTCCGCACCACGTACCGTTGGTCCTCGGTGGGTGCCCAGGTGCTCTGGACACCCCGCTGGGCCAGCTCACCGATGAGCACATGCACCCGCCACGCGGCCTCCACCACCACCGACAACCGGGCCGTGCCGCCCATCCGGTGCACCTCCCCCGGGCCGGCGAGCAGACCGGCGAGGTCTGCCACGGAGGGTTCACCGGTCTCCGCGCCGAAGAAGACCAGTTGCCGGTCGTAGCCGGTCGCGTCGACCGGGGTCGTTGTCGGGCCGTCGACGGAGTCGTCGCCCGGGTCCCCGGGAGAGGGCCGGCGGCCGGTCCGCCGACTGCGGGGCAGCCCCGGTGGCGTCTCGGCGGGCGGCGGGAAGGACACCGGCAGCGGTTGTGCCGCCGGTGTCTCGCCGGAACCGCTCAACGGCATTCGGGTACCTCGTCGAAGGCGCGCTTCAACTCCTCGGAGTCGAGCCGGCTGGTGTCCAGCGCGCTCGCGTCGTACTCCTGCTGGAGCGTCTCCACCGCAGCCTGGACACCGTCGTAGAAGGCGCTGGCCTCGCCGGTACCCAGACCGTCGATGGTGCTCCGGGCCCGGCCATAGGCGTCCCGCATCGACGCGAGCGAGGCACGGAAGCCGGCGGAGATGTCCTCGCCGTGCTCGACCTCGGGCACTCCGGCCTGCTCCACCTTGCGCCGAGCGGTCTCGCTGGCCTGCTCCGCGCCACCGAAGAGCCGAACCAGGTTCTCCTTGGCCTGAGCCGGCGTGGTCTGCGCGGTCATCTGCTGATCGGTGCTGTTGGTCAGCTTGCTGATCTCGGCACGCCAGGGGGTGAGTGCCGAGCAGACCGAAGCGGCCCAGGCTCGCGGACTGGGGCCGCTGGAGCCGCAGGCGGCCAGGAGCATCAGCGTGGCCAGGACCACCGTGAACTTTCCGGCGGCTGCCGCCCGGCACGTACGCATGCGTTGCAGCGTACGGCTTCTCTTCCCGGTCGGCACCGGTCGTCGGTGCCGGGGCCACCAGAGGCGACCGGTCCCCGGCCGGCAGACGTTGCCGACCGGGGACCGGTGCTGTCCTACGCGTCAGGCCTTGATCTCCTCCGGACGCGGGTCCCCGCTGTCGGAGCCGCTGTCCGCGTCGTCGCCCATCGCGATGCTCTTGCGCTTGCTGAACACCACCGCCGCGACGACGATCAACGTCGCCACGATCGCGATGCTGACCCGCAGGCCGACGTTGCGGTCGTCGCCCACACTCCACGCCACCACGGCCGGCGCGATCAGCAGCGCCACCAGGTTCATCACCTTGATCAGCGGGTTGATCGCCGGGCCGGCGGTGTCCTTGAACGGGTCACCGACGGTGTCGCCGATGACGGTCGCGGAGTGTGCGTCGGAGCCCTTGCCGCCGTACGCGCCATCCTCGACCATCTTCTTGGCGTTGTCCCAGGCACCACCGGAGTTGGCCAGGAAGACCGCCATCAGCGTGCCGGCACCGATCGCACCGGCCAGGTACGACGCCAGCGCGCCGGGCCCGAGGCCGAAACCGACCGCGATCGGCGCCAGGATGGCCAGCAGGCCGGGGGTGAGCAGCTCGCGCTGCGCGTCGCGGGTGCAGATGTCGACGACCTTGCCGTACTCCGGACGCTGGGTACGGTCCATGATCCCGGGCAGCTCACGGAACTGCCGGCGGACCTCCATCACCACGGCACCCGCCGAACGGGAGACCGCGTTGATGGCCAGACCGGAGAAGAGGAACACCACCGCCGCACCGATGATCAGGCCGACCAGGTTCTGCGGGTTCGACACGTTCAACGCGTTGAGGATCATGTCGTTGACGTCGCCAACACCCGCATCGGCGTACGCGGTGCGCAGCGTGTCGGTGTAGGAGCCGAACAGCGCGGTCGCGGCCAGCACCGCGGTGGCGATCGCGATGCCCTTGGTGATCGCCTTGGTGGTGTTGCCGACGGCGTCCAGCTCGGTGAGCGTACGGGCGCCGTGCTCGTCGATGTCGCCGGACATCTCGGCCACGCCCTGGGCGTTGTCGGAGATCGGGCCGAACGTGTCCATCGCGACGATCACGCCGACGGTGGTGAGCAGGCCGGTACCGGCCAGCGCCACGGCGAACAGCGAGAGGGTGATGGAGCCGCCGCCCAGCAGGAAGGCGCCGAACACGCCGGCGGCGATGAGCAGCGCCGAGTAGACCGCCGACTCCAGGCCGACGCTGATGCCGGCGAGGATGACGGTGGCCGGACCGGTCTGCGAGCTCTTACCGATGTCCTGCACCGGACGCCGACTGGTCTCGGTGAAGTAGCCGGTGAGCGCCTGGATGGCGGCGGCCAGCACGATACCGATGACGACCGCGCCGATGACCACACCGCGCGGGCCGAAGAGCGGGTCTCCGCCGTTGACGTTCAGCGTCTCCCGCCAGTCGTCGCCGAGCTGCGCCGCCCACGACGGCTGCAGGTAGGCGAAGGTGGCCACCGCGACCAGCACCGCCGAGATCAGCGCGGAGAGGTAGAACGCCCGGTTGATCGCGGTCAGGCCGTTGCGGTCGGAGGCGCGCAGCCGGGTGATGAAGACGCCGATGATGGCGACCAGCACACCGATCGTGGAGATGATCAGCGGCAGCACCAGGCCGTCGGAGCCGAACGCGGCCCGGCCCAGGATGAGCGCGGCGACCAGGGTGACCGCGTACGACTCGAAGAGGTCGGCGGCCATGCCGGCGCAGTCGCCGACGTTGTCGCCCACGTTGTCGGCGATGGTGGCGGCGTTGCGCGGGTCGTCTTCGGGGATGCCCTGCTCCACCTTGCCGACCAGGTCGGCGCCGACGTCGGCGGCCTTGGTGAAGATGCCACCGCCCACCCGCATGAACATGGCCAGCAGGGCGGCACCGAAACCGAAGCCTTCCAGCACCGTCGGCGCGTCGCCCCGGAACACCAGCACCACCAGCGCGGCACCGAAGAGGCCCAGACCGACGGTGAGGAAGCCGACGACGCCACCGGTCCGGAAGGCGATCTTCATGGCCGTCTCCCGGCCACCTTCGCGCTCCCGAGCGGCGGCCGCCACCCGCAGGTTGGCCCGGGTGGCCAGCCACATGCCCGCGCCACCGATGAAGGCGCTGAACAGGGCACCGACCACGAAGAAGAGCGACCTACCGATCTTCACCGCGACTTCACTGCCCTCGGTGTTGTGCACCGGCAGCAGGAACAACAGGACCACGGCGATCACCACGAAGATCGCCAGGGTACGGAACTGTCGGAGCAGGTAGGCCGAGGCGCCCTCCTGCACGGCCCCCGAGATCTCCTGCATGTTGGTGGTGCCCTTGCCGGCAGCCAGCACCGTCTTCGTCAACGCGGCGGCGAAGGCGAGCGCGACCAGCGCGATCACCGCGGCGATGACGACGTACGTGACATTGGCTCCGGTGAGGGAGATCGCGCCGCCGCCTTCGGCGGCCAAGCTGTCGGACATCTGTGTCCTCCTGTGCCGAACAACGCGCCGGCCGGTAGAGACGCACCGCCCGGCGCCTGGATGCGAATTCGCAAGTGCGCGCCGATCCGCCCGGCGAACCAGCGACTCCACGCCCATCTGCGCTGGCTGCCCGGTGGATCACTTGCTGACAACCCGCGTACTCTAGCCGTCCGCAGTGTTGGAGGTCACACCGAGGTGGCGGCAGGTCTGGATGATCTCCGTCGCTGTGTTATGAACCCAAATCTGGTATAGCGGCCGGTCCATGGACGCGTCAGCGGGTCACCAGCAGGTCAGCGGTTGACCGGCCAGACCATCCGCACCTCGGTGCCGATGCCCTCGTCGACCGGACGGACCTGAAGATCCTCGACGAATCCGGCGAGCAGGGCGAAGCCGACCCCGGTGGTCAGGTCGTCCTCGTTCAGCGACTCGTTGGCCAACTGATCGGCGTCGAGCGCGGCCAGACCGATGCTCGCCTCGATCGGCGCCCGGTCCACCACCCGCACCGAGTACGTCCCCGAGTCCGACATCTCCACCAGCACCGGTTCGGCGACACCGTACTGGCGGTGCAGGGCAACCGCCCGGGTGCACGCCTCGCCGATGGCCAGCCGGACCTCGTCGAGCAGATCCTCGCGGACCCCCGCGCGCCGGGCCACCGCGACGCCGACCAGGCGTGCGGTACGCACGTGCACCGGCGCAGGTGAGAAGGAGAGCCGGACCGTGGCCATCACTGGCCGGTGCCGGTCGCCGCTTCGACCGTCGGGTGCAGCGGGAACACCTGATCCAACGCGGTGATCCGGAAGATCTTGAGCAGTGGCTCCTTGTCACAGACCAGAGCGAAGGTGCCGTCCGCGGTGCGCAGCCGCTTGAGCGCGCCGACCAGCACGCCCAGCCCGGTGGAGTCGAGGAAGTCCACCCGCCCGAGATCCACCACCACGTGCCGGGCCCCCGCGTCGATCAGTTCCAGGAGCCGTTCGCGCAGCCGGGGGGCGGTGTAGACGTCCACCTCACCGCCGACCTCGAGCACCGTGTGCTCACCCACGGTGCGGGTCGCCAGCGACAGCTCCATCCGTCCTCCTTCAGGCAGCCGTAAACTCTCTTGGCATCTAACCACTACCCCAAGGTCGGTCCGACCACTCACCGGCGCAGTCCCCCGTACCCGGCATGCCGATTTCCGATTTCCGAACACCAGTGCGAGAGTGCAGGACGTGACCTCGGCAGCCACCGTATCCGCCGGCAGCGACCCCGAGCGCACCACGGAAGCCGTACCCGCCGGCCCGCCGCTCGCGTCGCCCGGGGACCTGCTGCGCCGGCTACGCCAGCGGCATCCCGACGATCCGGTCACCCACGTCGAGCGGGTGCCGGCCCGGGGCGGGATACCGGCGCCGTGGCCGTCCTGGGCTCCGGAGGAACTACGCGCGGCGTACGCCCGGCGCGGAGTCAGGACGCCGTGGCGGCACCAGGCCGAGGCGGCCGGCCTGGCGTACGACCGGAGACATGTCGTGGTGGCCACCGGCACCGCCTCCGGCAAGTCCCTGGCGTACCAGCTACCGGCGCTGGCCACGCTGCTCGCCGACCCACGCGCCACCGTGCTCTACCTGGCACCGACCAAGGCGCTCGCCGCCGACCAGTTGCGCGCCGTCGCCACGTTGGAGATCGAGGGCGTACGCCCGGCCTGCTACGACGGTGACACCCCGCGTGCCGAGCGGGAGTGGATCCGGCGGCATTCCCGGTTCGTGCTGACCAACCCCGACATGCTGCACCACGGCATCCTGCCCGGGCACGCCCAGTGGTCCGGTTTCCTGCGCCGGCTGGCATACGTGGTAGTCGACGAGTGTCACGTCTACCGGGGCGTGTTCGGCTCGCACGTCGCGCACGTGCTACGCCGACTGCGGCGGCAGTGCGCCCGCTACGGCCGCGCCGACGGACCGACGTTCGTGCTGGCGTCGGCGACGTCGGGCGACCCGGCCGCGGCGGCCGGCCGGCTGACCGGTCTCCCGGTGACAGCCATCACCGAGGACACCTCGCCGCGCGCCGGGGTCACCTTCGCCCTCTGGGAGCCACCGCTGCTCCCCCCGGACCCCTCTGCCGGGCAGCCCGATCCATCCGGAGAGCCCGGTGTCTCCGGGAAGCCTGGCGCGTCCGGGACGCCCGCCGGGTCCGGTGCGCCCGCAGCGGGGTCGGATCTCACCCAGGTCCGGAGGTCCGCGCTGCGGGAGACCGCCGACCTGCTCGCCGACACCGTCGCCGCCGGGGTACGCACGCTCGCCTTCGTCCGCTCCCGACGCGGCGCCGAAGTGGTGGCGACAAGCGCCCGGCGCAGCCTCGACGAGGCGGTCCCGGGGCTCGGTGGCCGGGTGGCCGCGTACCGGGGCGGCTACCTGCGCGAGGAGCGCCGCGACCTGGAGCGGGCGCTGCTGCACGGCGAGTTGCTGGGGCTGGCCTCGACCAACGCGCTGGAGCTGGGAGTCGACCTGATCGGGCTCGACGCGGTCGTGATCTGCGGGTATCCGGGCACCCGGGCCTCGCTGTGGCAGCAGGCGGGCCGGGCCGGGCGCTCCGGCCAGGAGGCCCTCGCCGTGCTGGTGGCCCGGGACGACCCGCTGGACACCTACCTGGTGCACCATCCGGAGGCGGTTTTCGGGGCTCCGGTGGAGGCCACCGTGCTCGACCCGGCCAACGCGTACGTGCTCGGTCCACAGTTGGCCTGCGCGGCAGCCGAGGCCCCGCTGACCCGGGCCGATCTGGAGCTCTTCGGCGACGGCGCGAAGCAGGCTGTGGCGGCACTGGTCGAGGCGGGCGCGCTGCGGCAACGACCGACCGGCTGGTACTGGCGGCACCGGGAGCGACCCGAGGTGGACCTGCGCGGCGAGGGCGGCGCGCCGGTCTGTGTGGTGGAGGCGGCGACCGGCCGGCTGCTCGGCACGGTCGACGGCGGCTCCGCGCACTTTCTGCTGCATGCCGGCGCGGTCTACCTGCATCAGGGCGTGTCGTACGTGGTCGACTCGCTCGATCTCGACGACGGGTGTGCGCTGGTGCACCCTGAGGAGCCGGACTGGTCCACCCACGCCCGTGACGTCACCTCACTGTCGGTGGTCTCGGTACGTTCCTACGTGGACGCCGGGCCGGTCGGGCTCTTCCTCGGCGAGGTGGACGTGACCAGTCAGGTGGTCTCCTACCAGCGGCGTCGGATCGCCACCGGCGAGGTGATCGACACCCGGCCGCTGGATCTGCCGGCGCGTGAGCTGCGTACCGTCGCGGTCTGGTTCACCCTCTCCCCTGAGTCGCTGACCGCCGCCGGGGTGGATCCAGCCGACGTGCCGGGAGCGCTGCACGCGGCCGAACACGCCGCGATCGGGCTGCTGCCCCTGGTCGCCACCTGCGACCGGTGGGACATCGGCGGCCTCTCCACGGCGGTGCACCCGGACACCGAGGCCCCGACCGTCTTCGTCTACGACGGGCATCCGGGGGGTGCGGGCTTCGCCGAGCGGGCGTACGGCATGGCGGCGTCCTGGCTGCGGGCCACCCGGGACGCGATCGCCGAGTGCGGCTGCGAGGCCGGCTGCCCGTCCTGCGTGCAGTCGCCCAAGTGCGGCAACGGCAACAATCCGCTGTCCAAGCCGGACGCGATCCGGGTGCTCGACGTGGTACTCACCAACCTGCCGGAGTGATCTGGCCGGCATGAAAACCGGGGCAGGCGGGCATTGGTTGTGGGAGCGCTTCCATCGAGTGCCGTCTCACCGTTCGTTGTCTTTGTCCTTGCCACCATGGAGGAGGGGCCGTGGCCGACACCATCGCCGAGACCGTCGACCTGCTCTACACCATCGACCAGGAGAAGCTCGACATCAACCAGCAGATCGCGTTGGGAACCGCGCTCGCCACCCTGGCTCAGGCCGAGCGGCTGGATCAGATCAACGAACGCCTGCGCACCATCCAGCAACTCTTGACCACCTTGACGCACCGGTCGACCGTCGACGGCGTCCGCTGACCGCACGGCCTCCCCTCGACGTCACAGCACCCGACGTCACGGCCTCGCCCGACGTCACGGCACCCGACTTCACGGCCTCCGCTGACGGCGGTCCCGGGCCGCCGCCGTTGTCCGACTGTGCGACACTCCGGCGCACCACAGTTGAGGAGTTCAGATGCAGCTCGATAACTTGCAGGCGCAGCAGCAGTTCCACATCCGCCAGCGGGTGCGATTCATGGTCAACCAGTACGAGGTGCACAGCGTCGCGCCGGACGGCTCCGAGGGCGGGCTGTTGGCCTTCGCTCAGCAGAAGCGGCTCGCCTTCAAGGAGCAGGTGACGATCTACACCGACGACTCCAAGCAGCAGCCGCTGCTCGGCTTCAAGGCCCGTCAGCGCCTCGACCTCGGCGCCACGTACGACGTCACCGACCACGCCGGTAACCCGATCGGCCTGTTCCGGAAGGACTTCGCGCAGTCCCTGCTCCGCTCGACCTGGCACGTCGAGCAGGCCGGCCTGCCCAACGTCACCGGGCAGGAACGCAGCATGCCGGTGGCGCTGCTCCGCCGTTTCATCGACTCGCTGTCCTGGCTGCCGTACCACTTCGACTTCGTCGCGGGCGGCCAGCCCGTCTTCTCCGTGGTCAAGAAGTGGGGCCTGCGGGACCGTTACGTCGTCGAAATTCAGAACCCGCAGATCGACCGTCGCCTGGTGATCGCCATGGCCGTCGCCCTCGACGCCCTCCAGGGCCGCTGACGTCGGACCGGCCACACAGCCGTCCTTTCCTGGTCGGCTCGCTCGGCTCCGGGCCGGCTCGCTCGGCGTTGCCGCCGCGCGAGCGGCGGCGGGCGTCCAGGCGGTGATGACCGGGCACCCGACCCGACAGCACGCGGAGCTGCGCCACCGTTTCAGCAGCCCGGCCAGCCGTCATCGAGCCGAGCCGGTCAGCCACGCAGCGGGCCGGCCCGGCTGGTGGCGGTGGCGGTGCGGGCCAGGCCCGGTAACGGCTCCACGCTGACCTCCGTGGTGACCAGCACGTCCAAACCGTCGAGCCGGCACCACACCAGCCGGGCCCCGTTCGCGGCGACCAGCTCGCCCGCCCGGGCACACGACAACGGCTCGCCCTGAAGGGCCTGAGCCGCACCGGCGAGGGCACCGAAATCGGCGGCGACCCGGGCCTGCTGCCGCGCCACCCGGGCCGCGCCCACCCCGGCCCCGAAGAGGCCGGCCACGACGAAGAGCAACCCCACCCCGAGCAGGCAGATTGTGGCCCCGCCCCTGTCACCGCCCCGGGTGGCCCGCCAGCCCACCGGCCGGCGGCGGGTGCTGGCCCGTCGGCTGCGCCGGACCGACGACGCCCTCGCGGCCGGGGGTTGGGGCCGCGCGGCGGCGACGGCGCTCACGGCTGCGGCTCCGGCGCACCCGGTTCGACCGCCGCGACCGCCGTGGCCACGACGCTGATCGCGGGCAGGTCGGCACCGAGGGCGCGAACGGAGGCACGGACCGTCGCCCGGACGTACTCACCGTCGACGACGACGCTCACCTCCGCGCCCGTCGGGGCGTGTCGGTCGCCAGCGGCTACGCCCGGCTCTCCCCGGGAGGCGGCGAGCGCCGCCTCCCGGGCCGCGTCCAGGCACGCCGCCTTGGTACTCACCGCGTTGATCGTGGTCAGGCCGGTGAGCAGGAGCAGCACCAGCGCCGGCAGGCCGGCCGCCATCTCGGCGGTGAACGACCCCCGGTCGTGGCCGGCCGGCCGGCGCCCGATCACTTCAGTGCCCGGTCGATGACGGCGGTCAACGCGGACTGCACGCCATCGGAGGTGAGCACCTTGAGCAGGACACCTCCGAAGGCCACTGCGGCGAGCGTTCCGACCGCGTACTCTGCGGTGTTCATTCCTGCGTCCCCGCGAAGGCGGGCGAGGATTCTGCGCACGTGTTCGTCCTTTCTCGATGAGTTTCACAGCACGTCGCCGAGGACAGCGACGATCACCGGCACCAGACCGGCGAGAATGAAGGCGGGCAGGAAGCAGAGCCCCAGCGGCAGCACGATCAGCACACCCGAACGGCGAGCGGCCGCCTCAAGCTGGACGGCCCGGTCTGCTCGCAGGTCGTCGGCGAGCCGGGTGAGCGCTCCGGCCAGGGCGGCACCGCTGCTCGCCGAACGGATCGCGGCAGTGGCCACCCGATGCGTTCCCGGTACCGCTGACAGATGTGCCCACGCCTCCTGGGGGCCACCGCCGAGTTGCAACGTGCGACCGACCCGGGCAAGTTGTCGGCCCAGCGGCCCACCGAGCGCGTCGGCCACCGCGAGCACCGAACGTTCCACCGGCGCCCCGGCCCGCAGCGCAGCCGCGAGCAGATCCGCGGCGAGTGGCAGGTCGGCAGCGGCGCGCAACCGACGACGGCGTACGGCCGGCGGTTCGATCCGCCGGAGCAGCCGGTCGAGCAGCACCACCGTTGGCAACGCCGCCACCGGGCCGGCCCAGCCTTCGACGAGTACCGCCACCGCCAGGCCGGACAGCCCGGCGGCCAGCCGTACCAGGTCCGGCCGCCATGTGGGCGGACGCCGTGGCGGGTCTATCGAAGCCTGTCTCGGCACATCGCCATCTCGCCCGCTGGGCTGGACGGCCGGTGCCCTGTTGGACAGCCGGCGCAACCGGCGCCGGGGCCGGTACCAACCGACCGTGAGCGTGGCGAGCAGGGCGAGGCCGGCCAGGCCACCGGCCATCAGGTGCGTCCGGAGCATCAGTTGTCCCCGTCCGAGGTGACCCCGAGACGCTCCGCCCAGAGCAGCCCGATCACCTGAAGGCCCACGGCTGCGATCGCACAACCGCCACCGACCGGGGTGTGCAGCAGGACCTGGAGGGGGTCCACTCCGATCCCGTAGCCGAGGCCGATCCCGCCCAACGGCAGGGCAGCCAGCAGCCAGGCGGTGGCTCGAGCTCCGGACGCCTGGGCCGCTACCGCGGCCAGCCCTCGGTCCGTCGACCGGGCGTCAGCTTCGATCCGCTCCACCAGATCGGCCAGCGGCGCCCCCGTGCGCTCGGCCAGCCGTACCGCCGCCCCGGCCAGTCGCCCGAGGCGATCCTCCGCCCGGCCGGGATCGGCCCCGGCTGGCAGCCCTGGCACATATCCGGCGGTCCGACCGTCCGCGATGACGGTCTCATCCGGCTGGCCCACAGCCGATAAGGGGCTGGTCAGCACCTGGGCAGCCGCCGGTACGGGCAGACCGACCCGTAGGTCCCCGGCCAGGGCGCAGAGCTGATCCAACCGCTCCCTGCGGTCCCCGACGGCCCGACCCACGGTTGCCCGGCGGAGCAATGCCCGCACACCCAGGACGCCATAACCGGCCAGAGCCACTGCGGCCACCGGGCCAGCAAGCAGCTCACCTACCCCCGCGCCGAGCAGGCCGGTCAACAACAGGATGCGGCGTGGCGTCGTCAGCCGCCCTGTCAGCCCTCTCGACCTGAGTACCCGGCCGTCTGCCTGATCGCGGTGACCGATCTGACCGCGATGGTTTGTCTGATCGCGGTGACCGATCTGACCGCGACGGTTTGTCTGATCACGGCGGTCTGCCTGATCGTGACGGTCGGCCTGAACTCGACGGTCGGCCTGAACTCGGTGGTTGTTCATGGTCGCGGCGATCTGGTCCTCGGCAGGTGCCGGGGTACCGGTCGTCGGCACCGCGAATGCGGTTGCTGGTCCCTGCGTGGCACCACCGGGTAGGCCGCCGGGCCGAGACGGTCGCCGGCCTCCGCGCGGCCCCGGTGGGCGGGACGCGACAGGTGATGTCGACGGCCCGGACGCGGGCAATGCGATCGGCGAGGCCGCTGGCCCACCCGGGCGCACCCCGACCATCGGGATGGCTGCCCCGCGCTCCCGTGCCGACACTCGAGTGCTGGCCGGACCCCGCACCGTGCAGGTCGGCCCGGCGGACCGGGCCAGCCCCTCACCGTCACACTGAGCACTCGTCTCACGAAGGGTGACAACCCACTCGACCAGTGGATCGTCGGCCGCCTTGCGGCCCTTCGTGGACCCTCCAGGAACACGACGGCCCCGCATCCGGAGCCTCAGTGCCGCCGCCAGGACCGGCAACACCGCCAACGTCCCCCACCACGCGCCGCTCATGACGACACCGCCGACGCGGGCCAGGGTTCGCACAGGATCGGCGGCACCGACACGTCACGGCCACGAATCAACGTGCCGAGCGCCCGAGCCGCCACCCCGATTCCTCGACCACGTATCCAGGCGGGGACTGCGGTGACCAGCCGGTCGGGCCCTTCCGGCAGCAACAGGCAGATCGACTCCAGCACGCGGCCCTGCGGCGTGCGGCGGATCTGGAACACCACCTGAAGTGCTGCCGCCACCTGGGCGTGCAGCGCCGGACGTGGCAGCCCACCGAGCAGGCCGAGCGCCTCCAGCCGGGCCGGTACGTCCAACGGAGTGTTGGCGTGCAGCGTCCCCGCGCCACCCTCGTGACCGGTGTTGAGGGCGGCCAACAGGTCGACCACCTCGCCGCCCCGACACTCACCGACCACCAGCCGATCCGGGCGCATCCGCAGCGCCTGCCGGACCAGCTCGCTCAGGCCGACGGCACCCGTACCCTCCACGTTGGCCGTGCGAGTTTGCAGGCTCACCACGTGCGGATGCACCGGCCGCAGCTCGGCGGCGTCCTCGACCAGGACGATCCGCTCGGTGCTCGGTACCAGCCCGAGCAACGTGTTCAACAGGGTTGTCTTGCCGGAGCCGGTACCTCCGATCACCAGGTAGGCGAGCCGGGCCGCCACCACGGCGGCGAGCACCGGCGCCACCGGCCGGGCCACCGCACCCTGTGCCACCAGTTCGTCCAGACTGAACGGACGCTGCCGGAAGGTACGCAGGGACAGGTAGGGGCCCTCGGTCGCCACCGGAGGCAGCACCGCGTGCAGTCGCGTGCCGTCAGCCAACCGTGCGTCGGCGCACGGCGAACCGTCGTCCAGCCGGCGACCGGCACCGGCCGCAAGCCGCTGCGCGAGTCGACGCACGTCGTCCGGAGTGCCCACCGGCACCGGAACCTGGTGCAGCCCCTGACCACGGTCGACCCACACCCGAGCACCGTTGACCAGGACGTCCGTCACCTCGGGGTCGGCCAGCAGCACGGCGAGCGGGCCAGCGCCCACCAGGTCGTCGCGTACCCGGTCGGCGATCCGCAGCAGCGCGTTGTCACCAAGGACGGCGGCGTCGGGTTCGGCGCGTACCGCAGAGACGATCGCGGCGGGGGTGACCGGCGTGGTGGTGGCGGCGATCCGCTGGCGTACCCGGGCCGCGAGATTCTCCCCGGTCATGCCGCACCCGCCGCGGGTTGACCGGTGAGCTCGGTGACGATCCGCTGGCAAAGCTCGGCCAACGGCCCGCGCCCACCGGCCGCCGGAGCCTCGCCCCGCTCCAGCCCACGGCACAGGCCCGGCTCCGGCCGCAGGGAAGCGGCCAGCGGCAGGCCGAGCGCTTTGGCCACCTCCACGGCACGGAGTCGGCCGGGCGCCGGACCTCGGACGATGACGGACAGGTCGGGGCAGTGGGGTGCCGCTGCGGCGACCACCCGGGCTGCGGCGGCGGTCGCCCGCAGCTCGGCGGGAACCACCACGAACGCGCGATCAGCAGCCTGAAGAGCGGTCACCGCAGCGTCGTCGAGATGCCGGGGCAGGTCCACCACCACGAAGTCGCGGCTCCTCCGAGCGGCGTCCAGAGTCGCGGCGACCGCTTCGGCCGGCACGGCGATCAGGTCTCCCCGGTCCCAGGAGAGCACCACCAGATCGCCCCGGCTGGGCAACGCTCGTACCAGGGCAGGTGCGTCGACCCGCCCATCGGCCCCGGTCAGCGCCGGCCAGCGCAGCCCCTCCATCTGCTCCCAACCGAGCACCAGGTCCAGGCCGCCACCGAGCGGGTCGGCGTCGAGCAGGAGGGTGCGCAGCCGTGCCCGCGCGGCGGTGACGGCGAGGCCACCGGCGAGGATGCTGGCACCGGCTCCACCCCGGCCACCGACGAGCGCGACCATGCGGGCCTGGGCCGTGGCCATACCCTCGCCCCCGCAGTCGGCGAACCGGTCCACCAGCCACGGCTCGGCCGCCGGCAACACGGCCACGTGTTCCGCGCCGAGCAGGTCGGCCACCTGCCAGCCGGCCTCGACGTCGCCGGCCCGCCCCACCAGGACCAGTCGGGGACGCCGGGGCAGCCGCGCCCGTAGGCAGGACTGCGCCTGGTCGTTGCCGATGAGGACCAGCGGGGCCGGGCGCCAGCGGGTGCGTGCGGCCGCCGGATCAGCGGCGACCTCCACCTCGACTCCTCCTGCGGCAGCGAGCCGGAGGAGGTCGTCGAGCAGGTCACCGTCCGAGGTGACGACCAGCGGCGGACGTCGGTCCGGTGGGAGGGAGGTACGGGGTGGCATCGCGGCCTCCAAGCGGTCGGCGCGGGTTCACTGGGTCGAACCCTGCCGCCGCTGCCACCCCGGATGCCGCCCCAGCCGACGAGCCTGTGGACAACGAAGCGTTCTGTGGACAACACCCACACCCGTTGTTGATCTGTTATGTGGACGGCCGCACATCGCACCCTGACCACCCATGGCGGACGTGACGCGCACCACGCATAATCGACGTCCTGTGCCGTCGGCCGAACGGTATTCCGCGCCGGATCGAGGTCATGAAACAGTCGCCAGATCACGAACATGCCCGTGTCGAGCCGAGGCTGCGGGTCGGCCCCTGGCTGTTCGACCCACGCTCCCGCGCCAGGCAGCTGGCGGCACGTCCGGCTCCACGGGCACTGCCACCGGCACCGGAGGCAGGAGCCAACGATTCGGCCACACCTCTGCTGGTACGGGAATCCGTCGTCTCGTTCGAACCCGCCCATCGCGCTCCCGGCCGAATGTCGCACCGGCTGGTGCTGGCGGGCGTCGCCGCCGCCGTACTCGGCCTCATCCTCACCGTGCTCTGGCCGGCGACCGAACCGCCGACGGTCGCGGCACCGGATGCCCCGGCGGGTTGGATTCCTCCGCCGCCGGGCAGCCCGGCGGGCAACCTGGACGGTTTCGCCTCTGCCGGTGCGCCGTCACCCTCCGCCCCGACCCCCTCCTCATCCGTCGGCGGCGTCTCCTCCTCCCGGCCGAACCTGAGTCGCAAGGCGACGCCGCCCCCGTCGCCCACCAGCGCCGACTCTCCTACCAGAGCGGCGACGCCGAACACCCGCCCCACCCCCTCGCCGAGCCGGCCGGTGGCTCCACCAGCGACCACCCGCCCGCCCGAGCCGGAGCACCTGAACCCACTGCCAGCCTGGCGCGAACGCGGGTTGCGGTCGACCGACGGCGGCAGCGAGACGAGCATCGAATTCGTCAACCTTCGGTCGCGGTCGGTCATCGTGCACTGGCTCGACCATCGTGGGCACCGGAGGCAGTACGCCGTGCTGCAACCACACGAGTCGTACCAGCAGCACACGTACGTCGGTCACCCGTGGGTGGTGACCGACCGCCGGGGCCGCACCCTGGCCTGCTTCGAGCCGACGGGTACGCCCGGCCGAGCCGTGATCAGGTAAGCCGTGGTCTTTCCCTCACTGGCTGCTTTCCCGAAGCTCATGGTTTCGTCCTGCTCGACCCCCACCTCCCGGAGGTCCGCTGCCGCCTTCTCGTCGCCAGGCTGGATCCTCGGGACAGTGACTGGTTCGCTGCTGCTCCGGTCTTCCGTGTTGATCCGGCTCAACGGTTCGCGATCCGCCACGGCGATTCCTGATGCGCACGGGCTGTCCGCTACGTGACAGCACCCTGCCGGAGCGGCAGGACGCGCCTACGCTGAGCGCACGTTTCGCCCGGCGACGCTGCGGAGGACGCTGACCATGCCATCCATCCTCGCTACCGCTCTCCTCGCAGCCGCCGTGACGGCGGCACCCGCTCTCGCACCCACCGCCGCCGCGCCCGACACCGTGGCCCAGTACCGCATGGTGGACCTCGGCACGCTCGGCGGCGAGAGCAGCTACGCCAACGCCATGAACGACCGTGGCGACGTGGTGGGCCGCGCCCAGGGCACGGACGGCATCTACCGCGGATTCCTCTGGCGTCACGGCCGGATGATCGACCTCGGTGATTTCAGCCCAGTCGACATCAACGACCGTGGCCAGATCGTCGGCAGCCACGACGACGGCTCCGGTGCGTACATCTGGGATCGCGGTCTCCTGCGACCGCTGGGTGACTCGTTCGTGCGGCCCGTGGCGATCAACAACCGGGGTCAGGTCGTCGGTCACACCGACGCAGGTCCCGCCCTGTGGACGAACGGCCGCTCCCGGCTCCTGCCCCTCGCCGACGTGTCCGACGTCAACGACCACGGCCAGGTCTCCGGTGGAGTATCCCTCCCGTCTACCGCCTCCCACCGGACGCTCTCCTCGACGGCGTCTACACCTCGGAGGACCCGCACTTCGACATGGCCGCCACCGACCTGCCAACCTTCCTCGACCGCTTACTCCAGGCCGTGAAGACGTTCGCTGCATCGAGCAAAGTGCCGAGCCTGTAATCGATCACCTAGAGCGAGCCACCCGCCCGCCGGCTACGGCGCAAGCACATCGTGCCCCACGTGGTCTACCGCTACCTGTCTTAGCCGCAGCCACCAAGACGCCCCGGTCACCGGTGATGGGTGCCGGGGCGCTTCCGTCATTGAGTCAGCGTGCCGCGCCGATCCCCTTGGCCATGTCCACGAAACCCTGCCAAGCGGCCGGGCGGAAGGCCAGCGTCCCGCCGTCACGGTTCTTGGTGTCCCGAACAAGAATCACGCCAGGCAGGTTGTCGGCCACCTCGACGCAGGCTCCACCGTTGCTACCGCTCTTGCTGCTCTTACGCCACTGTGCGCCGGTCATGTCCATGATGCTGCCGCTTCTCTGACGAGGTCTAAGGACTGCGTCCAGGGTAGGGCCTCTCCCACTATGCGCGCCCATCGATGTTCGAGCGTAGCTATTTCGGTCGTCTCGTCGGTGAGGTGTGCCCTGACCTGATCATCCAGGTGTGCTATCCGGGTGCCGTCCGGCAGCTCGGCGAGGATGAACGGACCACCCATGCCGAGATACATCGGCGTACCACTGGGCACGATGTGTATCTGAACACCCGGCAGTTCAGCACATGCCGCGATGTGTTCGCACTGCTCGCGCATCAGCGTCCCGTCGCGACCGACCCGTCTCCGAATGACCGCCTCATCGAGCGTGGCGACGACCAGCGGGGGCCGTGACCGCTGAAGGATCGCCTGCCGTCGCAGCCGCGCCGAGACCAGTTCGTCCACCTCTTCGGAACTGAGGTTCGTCATGGCAAGCGTTGCCCGCGCGTACGCCTCCGTCTGGAAGAGACCTGGTACCCAGGCCAGTTCAAACCACCGCAGGGCTACCGCATCGTGTTCGATGTCCACCCACCGCCGGAACCATGTCGGTTCCCGTCGCTTGAATACGTCCGGCCAAAGCTCCTGCACCTCGCGCTTAAGCACCGATGCAACCTGGGAGCGATGGCGTGTCTGTGGTATCCGTCCCGGGTTCGCCCACTTCGCCGCCGTCTTCGGGTCCACGCCGATCTGAGCTGCAAGGCTCTCCGCTGTCTCGCCTGTCGCTGCCATGGCTTCGATAACGGCATGGTTCATCCGTTGCTCCCTCAGAACGTTCCGAACGTCTACACGAGATAGTGCAACGCTGTGTGTTCGTTCCACAACGGTTGGCAAGGTTGAGGTCAAAGCGGCGTGGTTGGTGGAGGCGAGAGCCCGGCGGCCTCGTACGTCCGGGGCCGCCTCGCAGGGGATGGCGGGGCGGCCCACCCAGTTGACCAAAGGGAGGTCCGGTGATCTCGTCCATGGTGTCGATCCCTGCTGACGGTCCGACCCCCGACCGGCCTCGTTGGCGCACCCAGACCGAGCCACCGCACACCCCGCTGCGCCCGATGTGGTGCTGTAGGGCTTGCGGGCACCCTTGGCCCTGCTCAACCGCTCGGCTGCTACTACGGACCGAGTACGAGAAGAACGCCGCCGGCCTGTCGATCTATCTCGCTGGCCTGATGTACAAAGCGATGCGAGACCTGTACCACCTGAACCCGCATGACGGCCAGAGTCCCCGCGAGATGTTCGAGCGGTTCATCGCCTGGGGCCCGTTTCGTCGATCGATCATCTGATTCTCACGGTGTCGGTCGTGGCCAAAGCCCGCTTGCCTCGGTGCCCATCCACATCAGGCGCCAAGGGCAGGCCGTGATGGACCCGCGTCCGGGCGATGTGCTGCACGTAGGTAGCGGAGCGTCCGTGCAGTTCGCTGGCAAGCGGTCGGTGACCTTCCGAGTAATCAAGGTTCGTGACTGGACAACGTACGACGGTTGGGTCTGGCTCCTCGGCTACACACTCGACCGGACCGGCAACGCCATGGACCGGCGGGAAATCTTCGTGCGACCGGCCGGCCTGCGGCTGATCGCCCCGGCACCCACCCCCGCAACCGGGCGTACCGGCCAGGTAGGGCGAAGCGGAACGACTCGGAAAGCACCGGCGGCAGCCTCACCGTCGAGGAGGTCGCGGTGACCAGGCACCCGGTTGTGAACTGCGGTAGAGCGCTCACCCGAGAAAGGGACGACCCCCGTCGGGGGGAGACGGGGGTCGTCGGAGGTTCGGCTCCGGGGGGGGTCGAGCCGAACCCGCTCAGCGGTCACGGGGGGTGCAACCGCCGAGGGTCTGCTGGTGTGAATACTCGTGCTAGTGAACAAGTCTGCCTGAGCAGACCTGTGTACGTCGAGTGGTGTAGCCTCCACTCCCTGCGAAATCCTGTTCGCAGCGTGTGACCGCCGTCACTCTTCGCAGGCAAGCGGGGGTTCGGCCCGCAGGTCCGAGTGCTCTTCAGGCCCCGGGCACCCGCCGACCATAGACCATCGGGCTAGACTTTCGCGCCGTGGGCCGAAGTGCCGCTTTCTTCGATCTGGACAAGACCGTCATCGCCAAGTCGAGCGCGTTGGCGTTCGGCAGGCCGTTCTACCGGGACGGTCTGATTACTCGGCGTGACGTGGTCAAGTCGGCGTACGCGCAGCTGATGTTCCGGCTGGGCGGCACCGACGAGCAGACCATGGCGCGTACGCGTGATTATCTCGCCGCCCTCTGCAAGGGGTGGCAGGTGGAGCAGGTCCGCCAGATCGTCGCGGAGACGTTGCACGAACTGATCAACCCTTATGTGTACGCGGAGGCAGCCGCGCTGATCGAGGAGCACCAGGCCGCCGGCCGGGATGTGGTGCTGGTCTCCGCCTCGGGCGAGGAGATGGTCCGGCCCATCGGTGCGCTGCTCGGGGTGACCGACGTGATCGCCACCCGGATGAGCGTGGTCGACGGTCGGTACAGCGGTGAGGTCGAGTTCTACGCCGCTGGTCCCCGGAAGGTCGAGGCGGTCAGCGAACTCGCCACCGAGCGCGGGTACGACCTGTCCGCCGCGTACGCCTACTCCGACTCGTACAGCGATCGTCCGTTGCTGGAGTGCGTGGGTCATCCGAGCGTGGTCAACCCGGACCGGCAGTTGCGCCGGCTGGCGGTCGAGAACGGTTGGCCGGTGCTTGAGTTCCGGCATCCGGTCCCGCTGGGTCGGCGGCTGCGTGACCGACCCGCCGTTCCGGTCGCTGCGGCCGCGCTCGGCGTCGGTGTGGGGGTGGCGATCGGCATCGCCTGGTACGGCCGGCACCGCCGCACCCGCGCCAGCGCCTCGCCGGCCTGACCGCCCACCCGAACCGGCCCCACGCCACAGCACCGCCGGTTAGCTCACCCCGCGCCACGACCCGGACCGTCAGGCGGCCAGTGTTTCGTCTCCGATCGCGGTGAGCTGGTCGGCACCGACTTCGACAGCCGACATGTAGTGCCGCAGCCACGATCGCAACCCGTCGGGGGTGCCGGTGGCGAAGGCACCGGCCGCGCCCACGTACTCCGGCTCACGCTCGCGGTGGCCGACGTCGACGGCGAGCAGGCCGCGTGGGTCGAAGCCGGTGGAGAGCAGTACGAGACGGGCCGCGCCCCGGGCCACCACGCCGGAGGGGCCGGCGAACGGGCGCAGGTTGAGCAGTTCGCCGTGCACGACGGCGGCCAGCACCAGCGGGCTCACCTGGGTACCGCCGGCCACCAGCGCGACCAGCCCGTCGAGCCGGGCGGCGACCACCGGGTCGTCGACCGGGCGGCCCAGCTCGGCTTCGCTGATCACCTCACGGGCGGCGAGTACGTGCAGCTTCGCCAGTACCTGTCGGGGTGCCTTCGGCCAGAGTTCGCTGAGCCCGGGCAGGGCGCCGGCGACCCGCAGCGCCCCCTGGAGCACCGGTTCGGTGACGGTGCCGGCGCGTACCGCCTCCCGCTCGTGGTCGTGGCCCTCCAGGGCGGCGCTGGCCACCGCGGAGCGCAGACTCACCTCGGCCGCCACCTGGCCGCCGTGACGGCGCAGCGCCCGATGGCCGAGTGCCCGGTCGAACCGGTCGCGGGCGCGCTCGACGGCGGCGGCGATGTCGGCAAGGTCGAGCAGCGGCGCGAGCGGATCGGAAGTCACCCCGTCACGCTAGCGACCGGGTCGGCAGCTTCGGGCACGAGTAACCGGCAACGCGACGCCCGCCACCCGTAGCGGCGTGTTAGCAGGGGACCCTTCCTCTACCGGAGGCGTTAACAAGGTGCCCTTCCTTGCACCTCGGCGCGTGGGAGGGGCCGTTGGGCGACGGGCGCGCGAGGGATCGGTCGCCTCGCTCGTACGCCACGACTAACCTGCCCGGAAGAGACCCAGATCACCTGAACGACGAGGAGTGCAGGCATGAGTGAGCGGCAGCGAGCGAATCATCAACGCAGCGCGCTGGTGCCTCATGCCGACACGAAGCGAAGCGGAGTGTCGGCATGAGTGAGGCATTGGCCAATCTGCTCAACGAGACGCGCCAGTTCCCGCCGCCGGCCGAACTCGCCGCCGACGCCAACGTCACCGCTGACGCGTACGCCGAGGCGGAGGCCGACCGGCTCGCCTTCTGGGAGCGCCAGGCCGACCGGCTGGTCTGGGCGAAGAAGTGGGACCAGGTGCTGGACTGGTCCCGGCCGCCGTTCGCGAGGTGGTTCGTCGGCGGGCAGTTGAACGTGGCCTACAACTGTCTCGACCGGCACGTGGAGGCCGGTCAGGGCGACAAGGTGGCGATCCACTGGGAGGGTGAGCCCGGCGACAGCCGCACCATCACCTACGCGGACCTGCATCGGATGACCTGCCAGGCGGCGAACGCGCTCACCGACCTCGGGGTTACCGCCGGTGACCGGGTGGCGATCTACCTGCCGATGATTCCGGAGGCCGCAGTCGCGATGCTGGCCTGTGCCCGGATCGGCGCCACGCACAGCGTGGTCTTCGGCGGCTTCTCCGCCGAGGCGTTGACCAACCGGATCCAGGACGCCTCGGCGAAGGTCGTGATCACCGCCGATGGTGGCTACCGGCGCGGCAAGCCTTCCGCGCTCAAGCCGACCGTCGACGAGGCGGTGGCGAAGTGCCCGTCGGTCGAGCACGTGCTGGTGGTTCGTCGTACCGGCGGGGAGGTCGAGTGGTCCGAGCGGGACCTCTGGTGGCACGAGGCGGTGGAGCAGGCGTCGCCGGAGCATTCGGCGCAGCCGTTCGACGCCGAGCATCCGCTGTTCATCCTCTACACCAGCGGCACCACCGCCCGGCCGAAGGGCATCCTGCACACCACCGGTGGTTATCTGGCTCAGACGGCGTACACCTCGCACGCGGTCTTCGACCTGAAGCCGGAGTCCGACGTGTACTGGTGCACGGCGGACATCGGTTGGGTGACCGGCCACTCCTACATCGTCTACGGTCCGCTCTCCAACGGCGTGACCCAGGTGATGTACGAGGGCACCCCGGACACCCCGCACAAGGGCCGCATCTGGGAGATCGTCGACCGGTACGGAGTGACCATCCTCTACACCGCGCCGACGTTGATCCGCACCATGATGAAGTGGGGCGAGGAGATTCCCGCCGAGTACAACCTCTCCTCGCTGCGGTTGCTCGGTAGTGTCGGCGAGCCCATCAACCCCGAGGCCTGGATGTGGTACAGGCAGCACGTGGGGCACGGTGAGCTGCCCGTCGTGGACACCTGGTGGCAGACCGAGACCGGCAGCATGATGATCTCGCCGTTGCCGGGGGTGACCGCCGCCAAGCCCGGTTCGGCGATGACTCCACTGCCGGGTGTGGTCGCGGACGTGGTGGATGACCAGGGCCAGTCGGTGCCCAACGGCGGCGGCGGTTATCTGGTGCTGCGCGAGCCGTGGCCGTCGATGCTGCGCACCATCTGGGGCGACGACAACCGGTTCATCGAGACGTACTGGTCGCGGTTCGGCGCCGGTGCCAGTGGCGACGCCAATGCCCCGTGGATCTACTTCGCCGGTGACGGCGCGAAGAAGGACGACGACGGGCACATCTGGCTGCTCGGCCGGGTCGACGACGTGATGCTGGTGTCGGGGCACAACATCTCCACCACTGAGGTGGAGTCGGCGCTGGTGTCGCATCCGTCGGTGGCGGAGGCGGCGGTGGTCGGCGCCACCGACCCGACCACCGGGCAGGCGATTGTCGCGTTCGCCATCCCCCGGGGCAGCACCGAGATCTCCGGTGAGGCCGGCGAGCAGCTCATCGCCGAGCTGCGCAACCACGTGGCGAAGACGCTCGGCCCGATCGCCAAGCCCCGGCAGATCATGCTGGTGCCGGAGCTGCCGAAGACCCGTTCCGGCAAGATCATGCGCCGGTTGCTGCGGGACGTGGCGGAGAACCGTTCGCTGGGTGACGTGACCACGTTGCAGGATTCGTCCGTGATGGAGCTGATTTCCGCCGGGATGAGCGGCGGGAAGTCCGACGAGGACTGACGGCAGGCGTACGCCCGACGAGGGTGGCGGTCCGAGTACGGACCGCCACCCTTCGTCATGTTTCGGCCCGTCCCGACCTGATCCCCATGTGACAGCGAGGACACCTGTCAGAAACTATCTGCAACAAATTCCGGCCTGACCCTTCCCACCGGCCCCGTCAGTGCCTAAATTCACCACTGGCCCCATTCACGGGGGCCTTTTTCACCGGCCCACAACCCCCGACGGGCCGGTTCCCTCAATCCGGAGGTACCACGTGCGGAAAGTCGCAGTGGGTCTGCTCGGGCTCTCGTTGACGGCTACCGGACTGACGGTCGGCACATCCGCCGCCGCTGCGCCGCAGCTGGAGACGCCGGCGGCCGCCCCGTCCATCGCGGAGCCCGCCCACGCCGAACACGACCTACCGAACCCGCTGGAGGCCAAGCGTCGCGCCCTGCGTCAGGAGGGCCTCAGTGAGGTGCTCTCGGGCCGAGCCAAGGCCGAACGGATCAACGGCAGCACGGTGGTGAAGGTCGGCGAGCGAGCCACCCGTGGCGGTAAGGCCGGTCGCAACGCCAAGGCCACCAAGGGCGGCCGAGGCCCCACCGAGAAGCAGTACGTCGAGCTGTCCCGGGAAAAGACCGACCGGATCTTCGTGATCCTCGCCGAGTTCGGCAACGAACGGCACCCGGACTACCCCGATCAGGACACCGACCCGGACATCCCCGGCCCGATCAAGTTCGACGGGCCGCTGCACAACGAAATCCCCGAGCCGGACCGGTCGGTGGACAACTCCACCGTCTGGCAGGCGGACTACGACGCCGAGCACTACCGGAAGCTCTACTTCGGCACCGGCCCCGGTGACGAGTCGGTGAAGCAGTACTACGAGGCCCAGTCCTCCGGCCGGTACAGCGTGGACGGCGTGGTCACCGACTGGGTCAAGGTCCAGTACAACGAAGCCCGCTACGGCCGCTCCAGCGGCTACCCCTGCGACGGGATCGTCTGCAACAACGTCTGGGCATTGGTGCGCGACGCGGCGAACCAGTGGGTCGCCGACCAGAAGGCGGCCGGGCGGACCGACGAGGAGATCGCCACCGACATCCGGGCGATGGACCAGTGGGACCGGTACGACCACGACGGTGACGGCGACTTCAACGAGCCGGACGGCTACATCGACCACTTCCAGATCGTGCACGCCGGTGGCGACATGGCCGACGGCGACCCGATCCAGGGCGAGGACGCCATCTGGAGCCACCGTTGGTACGCGTACGCCTCCGACCAGGGTCGCACCGGGCCGCCGAACTTCCCGGCCGGTGGCACCCAGATCGGCAACACCGGGGTGTGGATCGGTGACTACACCATCCAGCCGGAGAACGGCGGTCGCAGCGTCTTCTACCACGAGTACGCGCACGACCTCGGCCTGCCGGACGACTACAACGTCATCAGCGGCGGCGACAACAACAACGAGCACTGGACGCTGATGGCCCAGAGCCGTCTCGGCGCCAAGAACGACGGCGGCATCGGCGAACGCGGTGGCGACCTCGGCGCCTGGAACAAGCTCCAGCTCGGCTGGCTCGACTACGAGGTGATCGTGGCCGGGCAGAAGCGGACGCTGACCCTCGGCCCGCAGGAGTACAACACCAAGGAGGCCCAGGCCGCCGTGGTGGTGCTGCCCGAGCGGGAGTACACCTTCGACAACGGCGCGCCGTTCGAGGGTGACAAGCAGTTCTTCTCCGGCAACGCCGACGACCTGAACAGCACGATGACCCGGACGTTCGACCTGACCGGAAAGTCGTCAGCGACCCTGTCGATGAAGGGCCGCTACAGCATCGAGGCCGACTACGACTACCTCTTCTTCGAGACCTCCGTTGACGGCGGACAGAGCTGGACGACCCAGCCCGGCACCGCCGACGGCAAGCCGCTGAAGGAGATCTCTCCCGGCCGGTACGCGCTGGACGGCAGCACCGACGACGAGTGGGTCGACGTCGAGATCCCGCTGGACCAGGTGGTTGGCGGCACCGTCGGATTCCGGCTGCGTTACCAGACCGACGGTGGTGTCTCCGAGGGCGGCTTCTTCGGCGACGCGGTCACTCTGACCGCCGACGGTGAGACGGTCTTCACCGACGGTGCGGAGTCCGGCGCGGACGGCTGGACGTTGGCCGGCGGGTTCGAGGTGGTCGAGGAGACGTACACCCGCAAGTTCGCGAACTACTACATCGCGGGCACCCGGCAGTACATCTCGTACGACAAGTACCTCAAGACCGGCCCGTACTTCTTCGGGTACACGAACACCAAGCCGGACTACGTGGACCACTACGCGTACCAGGAGGGGCTGCTGATCTCGTACTGGAACACCCGGTGGGCGGACAACGACACGTTCGCGCACCCGGGCGAAGGCCGGAACCTGATCATCGATGCTCACCCACGGCCGATCTACAACCTGACCGGACAGCCCTGGCGGGCCCGTATCCAGGTCTACGATGCGCCGTTCAGCCTCAAGAAGGCGGACTCGTTCACGCTGCACCTGAACAGCCAGCCGCAGTACATCCGTGGTCAGGCCGCGCAGCCGCTGTTCGACGACACCAAGCAGTACTGGTTCCCGGAGCTGCCGAACCACGGCGTCAAGCTCCCCGCCACCGGCACCAAGATCAAGGTCATGAAGCAGGACGGCATCTACACCAAGGTCCGCTTCTCCTGATCCGCTGAGTGACAGTGATGCCCCGGGCAGGCCACCTGCCCGGGGCATCGCCCTCTCCGGCACCGCCCGGACACGACCGGAGGGAACCGACGCGCCAGCGCGCACGTCGTACCCTCGTGCCCGCCACCAGCCGCGCCCGTGTGCCGGCAGCCTGTCTCGCCATGCTGCTGGTCCTGGCCGGCTGCGGCGACCCGGACGGAGGCACCGTGACCACCGACCAGAGCCCCACCGCGGCCGGCAGCGCGCCGGCGGGCAGCGCCAGCGACCCCGCTGACGGCGACGCCACCGGGCAGCCTCCCGCCGGCCGCACCGGCGGAACGCTGTCACCGACCGAACCGCCGCTGATCGGCACCCCGACGGCACCGCCGAGCCATCCCACCGAGCTACGCAAGGCGAACGTCCTGGCCGGCCGGCTCAGCCGTGGCGGCAGCGGTCCCTGTTACACGCTGGTCACCGACGACGGCCGGGAGTACGCGTTGCACGGCACCGGCAAAGGCACCTTCGCCACCGGCACCTGGGTACGAGTGACCACCGCTCCGGCGACGGCCGAGGTGGACTGCGGCCCGGGTGTCCCGGTCAGCATCCTCAAGATGAGCCCGGTCAGTTGACCGTCAAGGACCGGCCTCCGACTGCCGCCGCACGGCCAGCGCCTCGGCTCGCCCGACCGCTTCGACACAGGTCCTAGGCTGTCGGTCATGACCGAGCAGCGTGGCGATGCCGTCGACGAGTCCTGCGTACTCACCGAGGGGCCGTGGACGCACCGGTTCGTGGGTGCCAACGGCAGCCGCTTCCACGTCGTGGAGGCGGGCACCGGCCCGATGGTCCTCTTCCTGCACGGCTTCCCCGAGTACTGGTGGGCCTGGCATCAGATGCTGCCGGCGATCGCCGACGCCGGCTTCCGCGCCGTCGCCATGGACCTGCGGGGCTACGGCGCCAGCGACAAACCACCCCGTGGGTACGACGGATACACCCTCGCGGCCGACGTGGCCGGGCTGATCCGGGCGCTGGGCGAGCGTTCGGCCACCCTGGTCGGCACCGGTGCCGGTGGCATGATCGCCTGGACGGCGGCGTCGTTCCACCCCAACCTGGTGCGCCGCCTGGTGGTGCTCGGCGCCCCGCACCCGCTGCGGCTGCGGGCCGCCATCTTCGCCGATCCACGAGGTCAGTTCGCCGCGTCGACACCGGCGTTGAAGTTCCAGCTGCCCCGGTACGAACACCTTCTCACCCGCGACGACGGCCGGGCGGTAGAGGAGATCATGCGCCGCTGGGGCGGCCCCCGCTGGGTCACCGGCGCAGACTTCGTCGGGTACGCGCGCCGTTACCGGGAGGCCATGCGGATCCCGCAGGCCGCCTTCTGCGCGTTGGAGGGCTACCGGTGGGCGTTCCGGTCGGTACTGCGGCTGCACGGCTACCGTTTCGTGAAGCTGATGCAGCGCCCGCTGACCACCCCCACCCTGCAGTTGCACGGCGCGCGGGACGTGGCGTCGCTGCCCCGCACCGCTCAGGGCTCCGGGCGCTACGTCAGCGCACCGTACGAGTGGCGGCTGCTCGACGACGTCGGGCACTTCCCGCACCTGGAGACACCGGAACTGGTGCTCGGCGAGATCCTCCGGTGGGCGAAGTCCTGACCCGCGCCGACCGCCTCAGACCCGCTGTTCGCGCACCTCGGTGACCTCGCCGACAGGTGCCCACCCCTGATAGACGCCGAAGTCGAAGGCCTCCAGCCGCATCGCCTGCGCGACCGGCCATCGTCCGCCGGTGTACTCCACCCGCAGCCACCCGTCGTGCTCGGCCAGCACGATGAACGGCTGACCCTTCCAGGTGCAGGTCGTCCGGACGTACGCCAGTTCCTCGATCTCGTTGGCCGGGACGACCCGGACGTACCGGCCGGGGCGGACCTCGGTGAAACCCTCGGTCGCTTCCGGCTGGTACAGCCGAACCTCGCCGCCGTCCGGGCTGGCCTGATATTCCTGCCCACGCCAGCGGGCCACGTAGCCGTCGCGCATCACCGCTCACCGACTTGTTGCCAGGAGAGCGTGTCGGTGTCGAGGACGGCGATCAGCCGCTCGTCGCCCGAGGCGTCGATGCGTACCAGTTGGGCACCGTGCGGCAGCCGGACGCTGTCCACCTTGAACTCGGCCAGCACGTCGCTGCTCTCGCCGGGCGCGAAGCCGTTACCCCGGAACGGGGGCCGTTCGATGACCCAGCCCTCCATCGCCCGCATGGCTGCCTCGTTCTGCCCGCCGTACGGGATCCGGTACAGACTCGGCCGGTACGCCGGCCACCGGAGCACGTAGATCTGTTCGGCGTCCGGCGCGAAGGGCGATTCGGGGTGGCTGAGGCCGAGCGCCTGGTAGAGGGCCGACGGGGTGGTGAGGTGCGCCAGTTCGCTCGCCCGGTGGACGAATCCGGAGACCCGGTCGTAGCCCCGCTCCAGGTAGTAGTTGAGTTGGCTCGGGGCGATCGCCTTCTGCATCACGATCGGCCGGGCCAGGTCACCCGTCGGGGCGGCCTGCCGGGGGCCGCTCGCCCGGGCGGGAGCTTCGGCAGCCGGCTCGGGCTCGCCCTCAGCATCGTCGCCGAGGCCGAGTTCGGCCGCCCAGTTGGCCAAGCCGACGATCTGCTCACCGGGCAGCTTCGCACCCACCGGGGTGCCGGGGTTGACCGCGAACGACCAGGACGGGTCCGGCCACCTACGGATCAGCTGGACGAAGCGGACCTGGACCGTCTCGGCCGCCGGGTCGGTGTGGTCGGCGAGGCGCTGCGGGGAGGTGTAGGCCAGCACGAAGGTCTGCCCGTCCAGTTGCACAGCCGGCCAGACGAAGCCCGGGTCGCCGGGACGGCTACCGGGGGCGGAGTCCCGAGCCACCGGCATCAGGACCCGGGCCAACAGCAACGTGGACAGGAACGTGTCGGTGCTGCCGGCACCGGCGGCAGCGTACAGGTCGTCCTCCACCTCGTTGGCGGGCTGGAAGGGCGGCGGACCGGCGGCGGGCGCGGCGCTCGGGCCGGACACCGAGGACCCGGGCGCTGCCGCTGCTGCCGTCGCAGGCGGTGTGCCCGGCACCGGTGCCGAGGAGGGCGGGGTGGCTGCCGGCGGCGCAGACACCGGCGCGAACATCGACGGCGTCTCCGCCGGGCGGGCGTCGGCCAACTGCGCCGTATCAGCGTCGGTCCCGGTGTGGGCCTGGCTGGGCGGCTCCGACACAGCCATCGGCACCGGAACAGTCGGCGGCTCCGACACAGCCATCGGCACCGGAACAGTCGGCGGCTCCGGCACAGCCATCGGCACCGGCACAGTCGGCTCGGATCCCGGTGCGGCGGGCTCCTGGTGCGAGGTTGGGATCCGCGCCGGCTCGGGGTCGGCAGCCGGAAAGCGTACCGTCGGCTCCGCCGGTGTGGGCGCGGCGGGCGGAGCCGCCTCCTCGGTGTCCTCCGGTGCCGGTCGGGTCGACGACGGGCCGGCATGGGTGGCCGGTCCTGCCCCACCGTGCGGTGCCCCCTCAGCGCCGGTCTGAGCCGGGTGACCGTTGGTCAGGGTGAGGTCCCGCGCCTCGATGATGGTGCCCTCTATGACGATCGGGGTGAACTCGCGACGCGGCGCGGGTGGACTGGAGACCGGCTCGGCCGCCGAGGTCGGCTCTTCCTCCACCGGCTGACGACGGGGTAGCGCCTGGGTGGGATCGGCACCGCCACCGGCGGTCGGATCACCGCCGCCCGGTGCCGCCCAGCCCACGGGAGTGCTCACCCGCAGCGGACGGACCGGGTCGTCGGGTGCCGGCAACGGTTGGGTCGTCTCCTCGTTTGGACCCGTTCGCGTGCTGGTGGCCTGGTCGTTCTCGGTGAAGACGAAGGCGCGGGTCGGCCCTTCGGATGGCGGTTCGCCGGCCGGGCCGCGCCGGGGAAACGGCTGACCACCACGGAACCGGGACGGTGGGGCGGCCCGCTCGGCGAGACGGTCGCCGCGATGCGTCGAGCGACCGTTCGCGGGCTCGAAGAAGGATCGCTGACCCGTCTGCTCGGTGCCGGAGTCTGCCCGGTTCCCGTTGGGGAGCGTCCCGGAGCGTTCCGCGGCCGTCGGCCATCCCGGCCCGGCGGACGCCGGTTCCTCGTGTCGATCCGGCGTCGACCGCCGTGACGACGGACTGTCCATGACGCCGGGGCTGTCCGGTCGAGCAGCACCGAGACCACCCAACCGTTGGTGACCGATGGCTGCGGCACGACCCATCCCGCTGCTGTCCGGCTGTGTGGGGTGCGGGGGGCCGGATGGTCGGTCGGCGGGCTCCGATCGCGGCCCGCTGGCCGCGCTCGACGGCAGTGGCACCTCGGGGAGGTGGAAAGCCGCCGGCACCACCGGTGGTGCCGGGGGAAGCTGGGTCGGTCGAACCGGGCCCGGCGGTCGCGGTCGGGGATTGGGCGTCGCCGGGGGAGGCGGTGTGGAGGCGGCGTCACGGGACCGGTTCAGCGCCTCCACGCGTTCCAGCCGGGCGCGGGCGCCCACCGTACGCCCGGGTAGCCGGACGTCGCCCCGGGACAGTTGGGAGACGTACCAGGCGGGCAGGTATCCCTCGATCGGCAGGCCCGGGTTCACCGCCAGCCACCACTCGTGGTTCGGCCAACTCGCGGCCAACTCCGCGTAGCCGGTGCGCCGGCTCGGACCGGCGTGCTCACCGAGGCAGGCACGCATCGCCTCGGCGGAGGTGAACGCCAACACGTGCGTCCGGCCGCCGGTCGTCCAGGTGCCCCAACCCACCGGCGTCCGCCCCGCCGCCGCCTGCGCGGAGACCGGCAGCAGCAGCTCGACACCGGACAGGATCCGGAAGTAAAGCTGCTGGTCATTGCCGTGCAGCGCGTCGCGCATCGCCGCCTCGGCCCCGGTGGCCGGCTCCCAGTCGGTCACGGCCACCCCTCCTCCCGGGCACAGGCCATAGGTATCGGGTACAACCTACAAGGTGATTACAAGATCACAATGTCAGGCCGGCGGCGGCCCGCCCGGTTCACCAGCAACCGATAACATCGCGTCGCGGTGTCGACACGATACGGAGGCGGTCGATGTCCCGGCTACGAGGTGCCCGGCGACACCTGCGAGCTGGCCGACGCTGGTCCCGTCTGCTCGCGGCCGCAACCGTGTTGGCCAGCCCGACGATGGCGCTCGCGGCGATGTCGGCCCACGCCGCACCGCAATGCGAGTCACCACCGGCACCCGCGCGGCCAATCTCCGCGACCCCCTGGCCACAGCAACGGTACGCCCCGGAACGACTCGCCCGACTGGCCACAGGTGCCGGGGTGACCGTGGCAGTGGTCGACTCGGGCGTCGACCGTCGGCACCCCCAGTTGGCCGGGCGGGTGCTCGCCGGCACCGATCTGCTCGACCCCGGCGGTGACGGCGGCATCGACTGTGTCGGCCACGGCACCGGGGTGGCGAGCATCATCGCCGCTGCGCCACGCGACGGGACCAGTTTCCGAGGACTGGCGCCGCAGGCCCGGATCCTGCCGGTCCGGGTCAGCGAGCAGCAGGTCGTCGACGGGCGCGGGACGGGACGGACGTCGGCACCCCGGGATCTTGGCCGGGCGGTTCGTTGGGCGGTCGACCAGGGCGCTGACGTGGTCAACCTCTCCGTTGTGCTCTACGCCGACCATCCCGCCGTCCGCGCGGCGGTCGCCTACGCGGTCAGCCGGGACGTGGTCGTGGTCGCCGCCGCCAGCAACCTCTCCGGTGAGGGCGAACGGCGCCCCTATCCGGCCGCCTATGACGGGGTGCTCGGGGTAGGCGCGATCGGCGCGGACGGGCTGCGGGCCGACTTCTCGCACACCGGTGCTCAGGTGGATCTCGTCGCGCCCGGTGTCGGCGTGCTGGTCGCCAATCCTGGGCAGGGTCACCGCAACGCCGACGGAACCAGCTTCGCCGCCCCCTTCGTCGCCGCCACCGCAGCCCTGCTGCGTCAGTACCGCCCTGATCTCAGCGCCGTCGAGGTGGCTCGGCGGATCGTCGCCACCGCCGATCCGGCGCCCGGTGGTGGCTACGGCGCGGGGGTGCTCAATCCGTACCGGGCCATGACCGAGTCCGGGTCCGTGCCGGGGCGCACGCGGTCGGCGACCGGGCTGGCCGAACAGCCGCCCGATCCGGCGCTGCTGGCGCAGCAGGACCGCCGAAGGATCGCGCGGACCCGCGCACTGGTGCTGGCCGGCGTGGGGGTGCCGATGGTGGCCGCCGTCGTGTTGACCGCGGCGGTGGTGCCTCGGGGGAGACGTCGACGATGGCGTCCAGCCGGCCATGACCACGACGCGGGGTGACGCCGGTCGGCGTCACCCCGCGGTCGGTCTGGAGAGGTCACTGGAAGAGGTGGGTGTTCCGCTTCTCGGTGTCGAGATAGTCGGCTGCGGACTCGTCCACCGCGAGCTTGATGTCGCGCAGCATCGCCTGGAGGTCCTGCGAGGCGTTGCGCCACCGCGCCTGCCGCTGCTCGTAGGCCTGCTGGGCCGCACCGGACCAGCTCGCGACCAGCGGCGCGGCGTCGCGCTCCAACTGGCCGAGCTGTGCGTCCAGCGTGTTCAACGCCCGCTGGATGTCCGCGCTGGCCTGTTGCAGCGCGGCGAAGTTGACGACCAGCACACCGTGCTCCATCGGATTCTTCTCCCTGGGTCCTGAGCTAGAGCGGCAGCCGAATGCCGCCGCGGTTGGTGGCGGCCACCCGGGCGGCCGCCTCGCTGTCCGACGCGTCGTACTGCGTGCCGGCGGTGCGGATCGCGCCCGCCGTCTCCCGTAGCGCCTGCTGCAGACCGGCCTGGTCCTCCGCCCACTTCCGTTTGACCTGCTCGAACGACCGGCCACCGGCCCCGCGCCATGCCTGTTGGAGGATCTCCAGCTGGACCAACAGTCCACTGAGCATCGACTGCAACGACTGGTCGGTTTGCTCGAACTTGACCGCGGTCTGCTGCATCACCACGGCCTCTGCCTGGGTCTGGGACACCTGGGACGTCACCTCGTCTCCTCGATCGTGGCTGGCCCTGCGGTGGAAACGCACCGCCCACGACGTCGGAGGGCGAGCACGACGCGGGAGGGGCCAACGAGAACTCGTCGCTGACAGTAGCGACACGATCGCCTTTCTGCTACCCCATCCCGCTCCCCTGTGGACAACGCGATCGCCGGTTGACAAATACGATGGGCGGTTGTCAGATCGCGATGGGTGACCGAGGTCGGGGAGGGCGAGGTGACGACGACCTTCAATCCGCACCGCCTGGACGTGGCCGGCCACCCCCGTTCCGACGGTCCACCCCCCGGCTCCAGACGTCGGATCCGCCCCACCGGTCCGCGACGATCCGGCCGCCGCTGGCGGTGGCCACGTCCCCACCCTGGGCAGATCGTCATCACCCAGGTCGCAGCGGCGGGTCTCGTCGCCGTGGCGGGCCGAGGTCTCCTGGCGACCGGCGCCACAGCACTGGCGGTGGCTGGGCTGCTCGCCGTGACCTGGTTCCGGGTACGTCGGCGATGGTTGCACGAGTGGCTGGTCATCGGCGTCGGTTACCTCGCTCGACGGCGGTCGGCCCGGCGCCGCACCAACCCGGTCGAGTTGCTCAATCTGGTGGACCCGCAGGCCGTGGTCCGGTCCGTCGAGTGGGACGGTGGCCCGGGCGCGGTGCTGGACGACCCGGATGGCCTGGTGACCCTGCTGGAGATCGGCGATCCGGCTGATCTGCTCGGTGACGGCGGGCAGTCACTACCGTCACCGGCGTCGCTGCTTCCCGCCGAGACCGACCAGACGCCGCCCGTACGCGTACAACTTCTGCTGACCGGTACGCCGGCACCGGCGATCGGTGCCGGCGGCGGCGCGGTGGCCGTTTCCTACGGTCAGCTCACCGATGAACGACAGGTCGGCTGGGAGCGGGCGGTGTTGGCGGTGCGGGTGTCGCGGGCCCGGGGCTGGCCGGAGGAGGCGCTCCGGCACGCCCTCACGGGTGTCGTGCGGCGGAGCATCCGGCGGCTGCGCCCGCTGACCGTGCGGCCGGTGGGCGAGCAGTCGATCCGACGGGTGCTCGCCGAGTTCGCCCACCACCACGACGGGCTGCCGGTTCGGGAGTCCTGGCAGGCGGTCCGGTGCGGCGGCCTGCTCCAGACCACTTTCCGGTTGAGCAGGTGGCCGGCCGGGGCCGCGATGGCCACGCTCGTGCCCCGGCTGCGGCGGCTGCCGGTGACCGCGATCACGATGTCCCTGCACAGCGAGACGGAGCGGCCGACCGCAACCGGGCTGTCCGTACGGCTGGCCGCGACGACGCCCACCGAGCTGTCGGACGCGGCCCGGCAGTTACGCCGGGCGGTGGCCGTGGACGGCGCGGCGGTGGAGCGGCTCGACGGCGGCCAGTTGCCGGCCTTCGCCGGCACGCTGCCGTCGGCCCTGCCCGGAGCACCGCCGCTTGCCGGTGCCGGGCACCCGGAGCTGGCGTTACCGTACGGTGCCGCCGGGCTGAAGCTCGGCGTCAACCGGCACGGTCAGGCCGTCACCGTCCGGCTGTTCCGGCCGGAGAGCACCCGACTGGTGCTCGTCGGTGGGGTACCCGTCGCCCAACTGGTCGCCGTGCGGGCGATGGCGCTCGGTGCCCGGGTGATCGTCCAGACCACCCGTCCGCACGCCTGGGAGCGGTTCGTCCGGGGCGTTGGCGTGCCAGGCGGGCCTGTTCCGCTGACACCACCGGACCGCCCGGTGGCGGGAGGATCGGGGACGCCCCTCGCCCCGGTGCTCGTGGTGCTGGACGCGCCACCGCCGGCGGGTCCACGGCCGGGCACGGCATGGCAGACCACGCTGCTGGTCCGCGACGTGCTGACCTCGGCAGACGCGGACGCGTTGGGCCGGGCCGACCTGGCGGTCTTCCCACCACTCAGCCGGGCGGAAGCGACGGTCGCCGGCAACGCTCTGGGGCTCGGCGACGCGGCGGAGCTGCTGACCCGGGTCCGGCACGACATGGTCGCCGTGGTCAACCGGCGGGCCCTGCGTTGGGCATTGGTCACCTGCACCCCGATCGAGACGCAGCTCGTCGGTGTCCGGGACCTTCGCCGAGCAGGATGATCTCGCGGGTTCCGCCCACGCGTCCGCCGTGACACCATGCCCGCCATGGGTTTTCTGAAAGGTCTCCTGATCCGGGTCGGCGCCACGGCGGTGGCCTTCTGGCTGGCCACGCTGCTCATTCCCGGCATTTCGCTCGACACGGACTCGGCCACCGAGACGATACTGACGCTGATCCTCGTCGCAGTCATCTTCGGTGTCGTCAACGGGGTCCTGCAGCCGATCATCAAGACTGTCGGCTGCGGGTTCTACCTGCTCACCCTCGGCCTGATCGCACTGGTGGTCAACGGTCTGCTGTTCCTGCTCACCGGTTGGATCGCGGATCAGGTGGGGCTGCCCTTCGACGTCGACGGCTTCTGGCCGGCCGCGGTGCTCGGAGCGCTCTTCGTCGGCATCGTCACCTGGATCCTCGGCGCCATCCTCGACCGCGACTGACCGCCTCGGTGACCCTGCCGGCGACCGCGCCGCACCGGTGACCGCCGGCAGGGCCCGGGAAGTCGGCCATGTCGCGGGAATTGGCTGCTGGCACGACCGAGGCGAGGCGCTAGCTTCGGCAGGGTGTTCACCCGCACCCGCGACGACGGTTACACGATCAGCACGGACCCGGCCCGGCTCGATCTGGACCGCTTCGGCTACCTCTGTGACGTCTACGTCGACCGGGCCGAACGGGGTCGCGGGCTGGGCACCTGGCTGGCGGGCGCGGTTCGCGACCACCTGGGCGTACGCCGGATCCTGCTGGCCACCAACGACGCCCACGCGGTGTACGAAACGGTCGGCTTCGACGGCGTACGCGCCGACCGGTGGATGGAACTGGACCAGCGTGACCAGGCCGTGAGCCCGCTCACCGGCAAGGAGCAGCCGACGGGTCAGCCGCTTACGGTTGAGCCGTGACACCGCTCCGCCTCGGATACCTCTACGGCCTTGTTGCGTACCTGCTGTGGGGGTTCTTCCCGCTCTACTTCAAGTTGCTGCGCCCGGCCGGCCCGATGGAGATCCTGGCCCACCGGGTGGTGTGGTCCGTCGCGTTCGTCGCGTTGCTGCTCATCGCGCTGCGCAACGTCGGCTTCCTGCGGGGCCTGCTGCGTCGGCCACGGACGTTGGCGGGCATCGGTGCCGCCGCCACGCTGATCGCCGTCAACTGGTTCACCTACATCTACGGCGTCAATTCCGACCGGGTGGTGGAGACCGCCCTCGGATACTTCATCAACCCGCTGGTGGTGGTCCTGCTCGGGGTGCTGGTGCTGCGGGAGCGGCTGCGCCCGGCGCAGTGGTGGGCGCTCGGCGTCGGCGCGCTGGCGGTGGCCGTGCTCACCGTCGACTACGGGCGACTGCCGTACCTCGCCCTCATCCTGACGTTCTCCTTCGGCGGGTACAGCCTGGTGAAGAAGCGTCTCGGCCTGCCCGCAGCGGAGGGTCTCTTCGTCGAGTCGGCCGTGCTGTCGCTGCCCGCGCTGGGTTACCTCGGCTGGCTCGCCGCCACCGGTGACGCCGCCTTCGGTCACGTCTCGGCCGGACACACGGCCCTGCTCGTGCTCGCCGGGGCGTTGACCGCCATCCCGCTGCTGCTCTTCGCCGGTGCCGCCAACCGGCTGCCCCTGACCGCCCTCGGCATGCTCCAGTACGTGGCGCCGATCCTCCAACTCGGCTTCGGCGTACTGATCTTTCACGAACCGATGCCGCCGGCCCGGCTGGCCGGCTTCGCCCTGGTCTGGCTCGCTCTGATCGTCTTCACCGCCGACGCCGTACGCCAGGCTCGGCACGACCGCCGCCTGCGCCTGGCCGCCGCCGTGCCGCCCACGGCGGCGGTCGCCGGCAGCCACTGACGCTCCGGCTCAGCGGACCTCGTAGGCGAGTACGGGAGTGCCGTCGGCACGAATCAGTTCCAGCCGGACCAACTCGGCGTTGGTGAACCGGGTCGCCCCGGTGATCCGCAGGTCGTCGCCGGGAGCGGCCAGCCAGGAACCGATCTGCTCCTGCGAGCCGTCCCCGGCGTGCGCCACCAGTCGGAAGGTGTTCGCCTTGCCGTACCCGGCCCGCTCGTCGTAGCCGCAGTGCATGGTCACCTCGGTGCCCCAGTTGGTGCCGGTCAACCCGATCTCGGCGTGCACCGGCACCGTTCCGGCGACCGGTTGCATCTGCACCATCCGCACCTGGGCCACCGGCGTGTTCGGCGCCTGCCCGGGCAGCATCACGGCCACCCCGAAGCCGACCACCAGGGCGAACGCGGCGGCAGCCAGCCCGATGACCGCGTACCGCAGCCGGCTGGCCTGCCGCTCACGGCGTCGGCGGTCCCGGGCGGCACTGAGCAGCTGCGGCACCCGGGGGTTCTCCGGCGGCGGCAGGAACTGTTCGAGGCTGGCCGGATCCAACCGGCCCAGCAGACCGGGCAGTACGGCGATCTCGGAAACCGACTGCTGGCACGCCGGACAGTCGACCAGGTGCCGTTCGTAGGTCACCCGGTCGGCCGGGGAGAGCGCGCCCAGCACGTACGCCCCATCGTCGAACGCGAACTCGCAACGGTTCATCCGGTCACCCCCATCTCGGCCAGGACCAGCCGTAGGGAGCGCAACGCGTAGTGGGTGCGGGACTTCACCGTGCCCGGCGGCACGCCCAGCCGAGAGGCTGCCTCGGAGACGGAACGCCCCTGGTAGAAGCACTCCACCAGGACATCACGATGCGACGGACTGAGCCGGTTGAGTGCCTCCGCGACCGTCCACGCCTCGACGGCTCGCTCGGTTTCGTCGACGACCTCCGGTGGCTCGGGAAGCTCGTCGGTGTAGATCTCGCCGACCCGGGTGGACCGCCGCCGCCAGGCGTCGATGGCGAGGTTGCGCGCGGTGGTGAAGAGCCAGGCCCGCACCGATCCGCGCCGGGGGTCGAGCGACTCCGGATGCCGCCAGGCCCGCAGCAGCGTCTCCTGCACCAGGTCCTCGGCGCGCTGCCGGTCGCCGTTGACCAGCCGCAGCGCGTGCGCGTACAGCGCCTCGGCATGCTCGTCATGCAGGGCGCGCAGCAGGTGGGCGTCGTGGTCGCTGATGGCTTTCTCCTCGCTCTCGGCGCGAGCGGGCGCGGTGTTACGACCGGAGATACGTGCTGTCACGCCGATCGGTTCATTCCCAGCTCGAACCTGGGATTCCCGAGGCGGAGTTCATCGCTGGTTCACATCGACGCCGACCCACGCTCACCGCACCGCCCTAGCGTCCGGCGGGTACGCGTCGGTGACCTGCACCGACGTGCACCGACCCTCAGGAGGATCCTCCCCATGAGCGACCGTCCCCGGCTGCTCCCGCTGCTGAGCACCCCCCGCCACGGCAGCCGCGACGCCATGACCTGCCTCTACCGCTGCGGCAACGCCTGTGACCACCCGGTGCCCAACACCTCCGACAACGCCTACTTCGGTGACGTGGTGAACGCCGAGGTCAGCCGCCGTGGTGTGGTCCGCGCTGGGGCGGTCGGCGCCCTGGTGCTCGGTTTCGGCGGCGCTGCGGCCGGTGCGTTGGCCGGCGCGGCTCCCGCCGCTGCGGTCCCGGTTCCCCCGCTGCCTCCGGCCGGTCAGGCTGCGGCGCCCGGCCGTCGTCCGGGCAGTGGTGCCCTGAGCTTCAAGCCGATCCCGCCGAACACCCTCGACACGCTCGTCGTCCCGAACGGCTACGACCACGCCGTGGTCATCCGCTGGGGCGACCCGGTGGTGCCCGACGCGCCGGAGTTCAACCTGCGCCGGCAGACCGCCGCCGCGCAGGCCAAGCAGTTCGGCTACAACAACGACTTCGTCGGTGTGCTGCCGCTGGACAAGAACGACAGACGGGCACTGCTCGTGGTCAACCACGAGTACACGAACGAGGACCTGATGTTCCCCGGCTTCACCAGCCAGGACGCGCTCACCGTCGAGCAGGTGAAGGTGGCGATGGCCGCGCACGGCATGTCCGTGGTGGAGATCGAGCGGGTCGCCGGTTCCGGCCAGTGGCGGGTCGTCGGCTCCGGCCGCCGGCCGTACAACCGTCGTGTCGATGCGCTGAGCAGTGCGTTCGAGCTGACTGGCCCGGCCGCCGGCTCGTCGTTCGTGAAGACGGCCGCCGACCCGAAGGGTCGGACGGTCATCGGCACGCTGAACAACTGCGCCGGCGGCGTGACTCCGTGGGGCACGGTGCTCTCCGGCGAGGAGAACTTCAACCAGTACTTCGTCGGCGGCGACGCGGCGCCGGAGTCGGAGAAGGCCCGACTGGCGCGCTACGGCATCAGCACCACCGCGCGGTACCCCAGCGGCAGCCGCAAGTGGGACCGGGCCGCCGACCGCTTCGACCTTGCCAGGCACCCAAACGAGGCCAACCGGCACGGCTGGATCGTGGAGATCGACCCGTTCGACCCGCAGAGCCGCCCGCGCAAGCACACCGCGCTGGGCCGGTTCAAGCACGAGGGCGCGAACGTCATCGTCGCGCGCAGCGGACACGTCGTGGCGTACATGGGTGACGACGAGCGCTTCGACTACCTGTACAAGTTCGTGTCGGACAAGAAGTTCATGAAGGGTGACTCCTGGGTTGCCCGTAAGCACAACCTGACGCTGCTGGAGTCGGGCTCGCTGTACGTCGCCAAGCTCGACCAGACCAGCGCCGGTGAGATCGACGGCTCCGGCACCCTGCCCAGCGACGGTGCCTTCAACGGCAAGGGCCGCTGGATCAAGCTGGTCAGCGGCACCCGTTCATACGTGGCCGGGATGACCGCGGCCGAGGTGCTGACCTTCACCCGGTTCGCCGGGGACAAGGTCGGGGCGACCAAGATGGACCGCCCGGAGGACGTCGAGCCGAGCCTGCTCACCGGCAAGGTGTACGTGGCGCTGACCAACAACACGAACCGTGGCGTCGGCAGCAACCCCGCGGCGGACGAGGCCAACCCGCGTACCGCCAACCGGCACGGGCAGATCCTGGAGCTGGTCGAGGACCGGGGGGACAACACCGCCGATTCCTTCAGCTGGTCGTTGCCGATCGTCTGCGGGGACCCGGCGGACCCGTCGACCTACTTCGCCGGGTACGACAAGACCAAGGTTTCGCCGATCTCCTGCCCGGACAACGTGGCGTTCGACGCCACCGGGAACCTCTGGATCTCCACCGACGGTAACGCGCTGGGCAGCAACGACGGCCTCTTCGCCACGGCGACCGAGGGCCCGGAGCGTGGCCACCTGAAGCAGTTCCTGACCGTGCCGATCGGTGCCGAGACCTGCGGTCCGTTCATCACCGGGGACAATCGCTCGGTCTTCGTGGCCGTGCAACACCCGGGTGAGCTCACCGGCGCCACGGTCCACAAGCCGGCCTCCACCTGGCCCGACGGCGACTACGCCAAGCCAGGCGTGGTGGTGACCTGGCGGCTGGACGGCGGACCGGTCGGAAGCTGACCCCGCCCCGGCACCGCCGGCCGCCGTTCCGACGGCCCTCTCCCAAACCGGGAGGGGGCCGTCTCGGCAGGTGACGGCGATCAGGTGTCGGCGGCCAGGCCCTCGGCGATGGCACGCGCGGCGGTGAGCAGTTTCGTCCGGACCACCCGGGCGGAGGTCATCATCTCGCTCGCCGGCAGCGAGCAGGCCAGCACCGTCCGCCGTTCCATGTCCTTGTCCGGGCATACCAGCACGGCGGCGCAGGCCACTCCCTGCCGGAACTGGCCCAGTTCCAGCTGCATCCCGCGTCGCTCCCCGGCGGTCAGGTCGGCCTCGAATGCCTCGGGGGTGGTGAGGGTGGCACTGGTGAACGGACGCATGCCGTACTCACGCAGGTAGCGGTGGCGTTGGTCCGCAGTGAGGGTGGCGAGCAGGGCCTTGCCGAGTGCGGTCGCATGCGCGCCCTCGTCGAACCCGGGCACCAGATCCTCCAGGTACGGCGAGCGGCTCCCCTCCGCCACGGCGGTGATCGCCACCTGGCCACCCACGAACCGGCCCAGAAAGTGACTCCAGCCGGTCTCCAGGGCCGCCCGACGCAGGCTCTCCCCGACGGCCGGCGAGCGGAACGCGGCAACCAGTTCGCGGTACCGGTCGGCGACTTCCAGACCCACGATGTACGTGCCGTCCTCCCGACGGATCACGTAGCCCTCGTAGGCGAGCGTGCGGACCAGGTGATAGGTGGTGGCCACGGTGAGCTCGCAGCGGCGGGCGATCTGTTTGACCGTCAGGCCCCGTGGGGCACGACCGACCGACTCAAGCACTCGAAGCGCGCGGGAGACACTTCGGATCAGGTCCGAAGGTTCCGCCAGGGGGTCACGCACAACCACCTCCGCCACCGGGGACTTACACCATATGAAAAAGCAGCCCTCCGCGAAATGCCTGATCGGGTGGAGGATCCAAGGTCATCCGATACGGGATGTGAGGTAGACCGCACTTTCCGTCGCTGAGATGCGCCTGGCGTAGGTTGGCCCATCATGGCCCCCATCGCCCCTGCGCGCACCTCGGAGACCGCCGCACGGCCCGTCCAGGCCAGCGTGGTCGCGGTCACCGTCACGATCGCCTGCGTCCTGCCGGTCTTCCTGGTCGGTGGCCTTGCCGTGCAGATGCGGGAGGAGTTGGGCTTCTCCCCCGCCGGCCTGGGGCTCGTGGTGGCGGTCTACTTCGCTGTCGGTGCCCTCGCTTCGGTCCCTTCCGGTGCACTGGTCGAACGATGGGGTGCCGCCGTGGTGGCCCGGGCCGGCATCGTGATCTCCGCCGGCAGCCTGCTCGCCGTGGCGGTGGCGGCCCGGTCGTACCCGGTGCTGGTCGGTCTGCTCGCTCTGGCCGGCACCGCGAACGCCCTCGGTCAACTGTCCAGCAACGCGCTGCTCGCGCGGCACGTCCCGCCCCGTCGGCAAGGCCTGTCGTTCGGCGTCAAGCAGGCCGCCATCCCGGTCTCCACCCTGCTTGCCGGCGTGGCGGTACCCACCCTCGCGCTGACCGTCGGTTGGCGCTGGGCCTTCGTGGCAGCAGCCGGTGCCGCGCTGGCCGCCCTGCCGGCCGTACCCTCGCACGGCACCCAGCCCACGACGCGCCGCACCGGACGGACGGGCGACGCGAGTCCAGGACTGATCCTGGTCGGGCTGGCCGCGACGCTGGCCGCGGGGGCGGCGAACGCGCTGGGCACCTTCGTGGTCGACGCCTCGGTCGACCGGGGTCTCGGCCCCGGGATGGCCGGGCTCACCCTGACCCTGGGCAGTGCGGTCTGCGTGGCGGCCCGGGTCGGCGTTGGTTGGCTCGCCGACCGTCGCACCGGTGGACACGTCGCGGTGATCGCCGGGCTGCTGGTGGCCGGCGCAGTGGGGCTGGCCCTGCTCGCGGCGGCCGGCCCCGGGCCGTTGATGGTGGGCGTGGTACTCGGCTTCGGTCTCGGCTGGTCCTGGCCCGGGCTGATGAACTTCGCGGTGGTCCAACTGCATCCGCAGGCACCGGCCGCAGCCACCTCGATCACCCAGACGGGGGTGTACGCAGGTGGTGCACTCGGACCGCTCGCCCTCGGACCACTCGCCGCCGCAGCCGGTTACCCGGCGATGTGGCTCACGGCCGCCGCCGCCATGCTCGTGGCCGCCGCTCTCATGCTCACCGCGACCCGTCTGCTTCCCACCGCACCGCACCACCCGACGCGACCCACCTAGTCGATCGAGACGTTTGCGTTTCGACTCGCGCGCAGGGCGAGTCGAAACTCCTTGATCGACCGGCTGAGGGAGTGGGCCAGAGTCAGCTGGTGCGGTCGGCGATGTGGTCGCAGAGGGATTCGAGGGCACGACGGGCCGGACCGGCCGGCAGGGGTGCGAGTTGAGCGCGGGCGTCCTCGGCGTAGCTGCGGACGGTCTCCCGGGAACGCTTGAGCGCCGGACTCTCCCGAAGCAGATTGAGCGCCTCGGCGTGCAGGGCGTCGTCGGTCAGCGGCCCGGTGGCCAGGATCTCCCGCAGCCGCACCGAGGCGGCGTCCGCGTCGTCCGATCCGAGCGCGTAGAGCACCGGCAGGGTGGGCACGCCCTCCCGCAGGTCGGTGCCGGGCGTCTTGCCCGACTCGGTCGACTCGCTGGCGATGTCGAGCAGATCGTCGGAGAGCTGGAAGGCCACGCCGATGGTCTCGCCGTACCCGGCCAGCGCCGCCACGTGCTCCGGCGCGGCCCCACCGAACCGAGCACCGAAGTGGGCGCTGGTGGCGATCAGTGAGCCCGTCTTCTCGGCGATCACTCCCAGGTAGTGCGCCACCGGATCGTCGCCGTCCCGGGGACCGACGGTCTCGGCGATCTGACCGTGGACCAGCCGGGCGAACGTACGCGCCTGAAGGCGGACCGCCTCCGGCCCCAGCTCGGCAGCCACGTCCGCGGCCCGAGCGAAAAGATAGTCGCCGACCAGGATGGCCACCGAATTGGTCCACCGGGAGTTGGCGCTGGGCGCGCCCCGACGAACCGGCGCCTCGTCCATCACGTCGTCGTGGTAGAGCGTGGCCAGGTGGGTCAGCTCCACCACCACGGCCGCCGAGACGACCTCGGCTCGGGTCGGATCGCCGAACTGGGCGCCCAGGGCCACCAGGAGCGGCCGGAACCGCTTCCCGCCGGCCTCCACCAGGTGCCGGGCCGCCTCGGTGACGAACGGGTCGGCGCTGGCGACGCTGGCCAGCAGCTCCGCCTCCACCGCCGCCAGCACGCCGAGTACGGACTCCTCGCTGTGCGGGTCGGCGAGGTGAAGGCCGAGCGTGCCGAACTGCGCCGCGCCGGACCGGCTCCGGCGACCACCGGAGCCGGTGACACCTGAACCCTCGCCACCCCTAATCACCACGTCTCCACCATGCCACACACGTTCTACCTGCACCGGACCGGGTGGATACGCGACGAGGGCCGACCCACACACCGTGGGCCGGCCCTCGAACGGCAGGTCAGCCGCTACCGGACGAAGTCCGCCGCTGAGGACGCGAGGTCGAGCAGCGGTGCCGGAGCGACGCCGAGCACCAGGGTGGCGAGCACCCCGATCACCAGTGCGGCCGAGGTGAGGGCACCGGGCACGGCCACCGTCGGCGTGCTGTCACCCGGCTCGGAGAGCCACATCAGCACCACGACCCGTAGGTACGGGAAGGCCAACACCATGCTGGTCAGCACACCCGCGACGACCAGCCACACCTGCCCGCCGTCCAGCGCCGGCGCGAAGACCGCGACCTTGCCCATGAAGCCGCTGGTGAGCGGAATGCCCGCGAAGGCGAGCAGGATGAAGGTGAAGACGGAGGCGTACACCGGCGACCGCTTGCCCAGACCGGCCCACCGGGAAAGGTGGGTGGCCTCACCGTCGGCGTCCCGCACCAACGTCACCACCGCGAACGCGGCCAGCACGGTGAAGCCGTACGCGACCAGGTAGAACATCGTGCCGGAGAGCCCCTCGCTGCCCGGCGCGAGCACACCGACGAGCAGGTAGCCGGCGTTGGCGATGGACGAGTACGCCAGCAGCCGCTTGATGTCGGTCTGGGTCACCGCGAACAGCGAGCCGACCAGCATGGTGAGGACCGCCACAGCGCCCAGTACCGGGGTGAAGTCCCAGCGGGCCCCTTCGAAGGCCACGTGGAACACCCGCAGCAGGGCGCCGAAGGCGGCGACCTTGGTGCAGGCCGCCATGAAACCGGTCAACGGCGTCGGAGCGCCCTGGTAGACGTCCGGCGTCCAGACATGGAAGGGCGCGGCGGCCGCCTTGAACAGCAGACCGATGGCGACCAGCGCCATACCGGCGAAGAGCAGCACCGGGCTGGCCGTCGAGTTCGCCACGGCCGCGTTGATGGTGGCGAAGTCCACGCCGGACGCCCGGTCACCGAGGCCGGCGGTGAAGCCGTAGATCAGCGCCAACCCGAACAGGAAGAAGGCCGAGGCGTACGCACCGAGCAGGAAGTACTTCATCGCCGCCTCCTGGCTCAGCAACCGCCGGCGGCGGGCCAGCGCGCAGAGCAGGTAGAGCGGCAGCGAGAAGACTTCGAGCGCGATGAACATGGTCAGCAGGTCGTTCGCCGACACGAAGATCAGCATGCCGGCGATGGCGAACGTGGTCAGCGGGTACACCTCACCCGCGCCACCGGCGTTCTCCGCCTGCTGGCGGTCCTCCGGAGAGTCGGCGGTCACCGCGGCCTGGGCCACGAACGCGCCGCCCCGCTCGACCGCCCGCTCGCCGAGCAGCAGCAGCGCCACCGCCGACAGCGCGAGGATCGCGCCCTGCAGGAACAGCGTCGGCCCGTCGACGGCGATCACCCCGATGGTGATCACTCGCTTGTCGGCGTTGACCACCACCATCGTCAACGCCGCGAGCACCGCCAGCAGCGCCAGCGGCAGCTGCACGGGATGCCGCAGCCGCCGAGGCACGAATGCCTCGATCAGCACCCCGACCACCGCCGCAACCAGCATGATCAGGATCGGCGCGATCGCCGCATAGTCGATCGGCGGCAGTTCAAGCTCGGTCACTGGACCAGCCTTTCGTTCGCGACTGCGGGGCTCGCAAGCTCACTCCTCGCGCTCACCCAACCAGCCTTTCGACCCGCGACTGCGGGGCTCGCAAGCTCACTCCTCGCGCTCACCGGCTCGCCTCCTGGACGGTGCCTGCCGACGGGACCGGGTCGGTGCGGCCGACGTCCTCCATGGTCGCCTGGATGGCGGGGTTGATCACGTCCGTCACGGGCTTCGGGTAGAACCCGAGCACCACGATCAGCGCGATCAGCGGGGCCACGACGACCTTCTCGCGGAGATTGAGGTCACGCTTCATCCCGTCGATCTCAGTCAGCGCCGGGTTGAGCGTGCCCTGGGTGGTGCGCTGGATCATCCACAGCACGTACGCCGCCGCCAGGATGATGCCCAGCGTGGCGATCACAGCGACCGGCTTGTTGACCGTGAACGTGCCGATCAGTACCAGGAACTCGGAGACGAACGGCGCAGTGCCGGGCAGCGCCAGCGAGGCGAGACCGGCGAAGAAGAACACGCCGGCCAGCACCGGGACCAGCTTGCCCGCACCACCGAAGTCACTGACCAGCGCCGAGCCCCGGCGCGCGACCAGCATGCCCACCACCAGGAAGAGCAGCCCGGTGGCGAGGCCGTGGTTGACCATGTAGAGCACGGCTCCGGTGCCTGCCTGCGTGGTGAACGCGAAGATCCCCACGCCGATGAAGCCGAAGTGGGCGATCGACGTGTACGACACCAACCGCTTGAGGTCGTTCTGCCCGACGGCCAGGAGCGCGGCATAGATGATGCCGATGACCGCCAGGCCCAACGCCCACGGCGCGAACCACTGGGCCGCGTCGGGGAACAGCGGCAGGCAGTACCGCAGGATGCCGAAGGTGCCGACCTTGTCCAGGACACCCACCAGCAGTGCGGCGGCACCGGCGGGTGCCGCGCCACCGGCGTCCGGCAGCCAGGTGTGGAACGGGAAGAACGGCGCCTTGATCGCGAAGGCGATGAAGAAACCGAGGAACAGCCAACGCTCCGCGCCGGTGGAGATGTCCACCTCGGAGAGCGCCACCCAGTCGAAGGTCTTGCCACCGACCACCCACAGGCCGATCACCGCGGCCAGCATGAACAGACCGCCGACCAGCGAGTAGAGGAAGAACTTCACCGCCGCGTACTGCCGCTGGTGGCCGCCGTAGCTGCCGATCAGGAAGTACATCGGCACCAGCATGACCTCGAAGAACACGTAGAACAGGAAGACGTCGGCGGCGGCGAAGACGCCGATCATCGTGCATTCGAGGACGAGCAGCAGCGCGAAGTAGACCGGCACCGAGCGCTTCGAGGACTCGGCGTCGTGCCAGGAGGCGAGGATCACCAGCGGCACCAGCACCGCGATCAGCATCAGCATGACCAACGCGATGCCGTCGGCGGCGAAGGTGAAGTTGACCCCCCAGTTCGGGATCCACGGGTACGACTCGCGGAACTGGAACCGGTCGCCATCGACCTGGAAGGTCACCCACATGACCACCGACAGCACCAGCACGAGCAGCGACCAGCCGAGCGCGACCTGCTTCGCCAGCGTGGGCCGGCTGCGCGGCAGGAGGGCGACGACCACGGCGCCGACCAGCGGTGCCACGGTGAGCACCGAGAGGAACGGGAAGTCGGACATTATGCGGCCTTACCTCCGTCGTCACTGTGCGGTCCGCCGGCGACGGCCGCCTGAGAGGCCGACAGCCTCCTGAGGTCGATCACGCCAACCACCCCGCCTGTACGGCCAGGAAGGCGGCCACCACCAGCAGCGCGCCGGTCAGGATCGAGGCGGCGTACGACCGGACGAAACCGGTCTGCAACCGCCGCAGTCGGCCCGAACCGCCGCCGATACCTGCGGCCAAGCCGTTGACCAGCCCGTCGATGCCGCGGTTGTCGAGGTAGACCAGCGCCCGGGTGAGGAAGATGCCCGGCTTCTCGAAGACCGCCTCGTTGACCGTGTCGGTGTAGAGGTTCTTGCGGGCGGCGGTGACCAGCACCCCGGCCGGCTGCGGCTCGGTCGCCGTCCCGTTGCGGAACAGGAACCAGCCCAGCGCCACACCGAGCACGGTGACGAGCGTGGCGATCACGGTGATCGCGAAGTGCGACAGCACCGCCTCGTGGCCCTCCACCTGGGCGCCCAGGCCGGCGGTGGTGGTCAGCCAGTCCGGTACGGAGGTCGCCAGCAGCCAGCCGGCACCCAGCGAACCGATGCCGAGCAGGATCAACGGGATGGTCATCAACGCCGGCGACTCGTGCGGGTGCTCGATGTCCTCGGTCCACCGCTTCGGACCGTGGAAGGTGAGCACGAAGAGCCGGGTCATGTAGAAGGCGGTCAGCCCCGCGCCGAGCAGCGCGGCACCGCCGAAGAGCCAGGCCGTCCAGTCGTCCCGGGCGAACGCTTCCACGATGATCGGTTCCTTGGAGAAGAACCCGGAGAACGGGAAGAGACCGATGATGGCGAGCCAGCCCGCGCCGAAGGTCAGCCAGGTGATCTTCATGTACTTCGCCAGCCCACCGAAACGACGGATGTCGACCTGGTCCTTCATGCCATGCATGACCGAGCCGGCACCGAGGAACATGTTGGCCTTGAAGAAGCCGTGCGCCAGCAGGTGCACGATGGCCAGCGCGTACGCCGCGCCGCCCAGCCCGACACCGAGGAACATGTAGCCGATCTGGCTGACCGTGGACCAGGCCAGCACCCGCTTGATGTCGTCCTTGGCGCAGCCGATGATCGCGCCGAGGAGCAGGGTCAGCGCGCCGACGCTGACCACCACCAGTTGCAGCGTGCTGTTGGCCGAGAAGATGATATTGGACCGGGCGATCAGGTAGACGCCGGCGGTGACCATCGTCGCGGCGTGGATCAGCGCCGACACCGGGGTCGGGCCCTCCATCGCGTCCGGCAACCACGCCTGGAGCGGGAACTGGCCGGACTTGCCGGCCGCGCCGAGCAGCAACAGCAGCCCGAGCACCAGCACGGTGCCGCCCGCCAGCGCGCCGACCCCGTTGAACACCTCGTCGTACTGGGTGGTGCCGAGGGTGGCGAACATGATGAAGATCGCGATGGCCAGGCCGGCGTCGCCGACCCGGTTCATCAGGAAGGCCTTCTTACCGGCGGTGGCGGCGGCCGGCTTGGTGTACCAGAAGTTGATCAGCAGGTACGACGCGAGTCCGACGCCCTCCCAGCCGAAGTAGAGCATCACGTAGTTGTTGCCGAGGACCAGCAGCAGCATGGCCGCGACGAACAGGTTGAAGTAGGCGAAGAAGAGCCGCCGACGCTCGTCGTGCGCCATGTACTCGACCGCGTACAGGTGGATCAGGAAGCCCACGCCCGTGATCAGCAGGACGAAGACCCCGGCCAGCGGGTCGAAGAGCAGACCGAAGTCCACATGCAGGCCGCCGACCGCGATGAAGTCCCAGAGGCTCAGCTCGACCGACCGGTTCTCCAGGCCGCGCAGGCCGAGGAAGTAGCTCAGGCCGAGCAGGAAGGCGGCACCGACCGCGGCCACCCCGAGCCAGTGCCCCCACCGATCGGCCCGCCGGCCGAGCAACAGCAGGATCGTCGCGCTGACCAGCGGGATCGCCACCAGCAGCCAGACGCTGCTCAGCAGCCCGTCGGCCGTCGCGTACGAGACGGTCCCGGCCGGAGCAGCCTGGGCGTACGTCAAGATTTCGTCCACCGGTGGGCCCCTCTAGTACTTCAGCAGGTTGGCGTCGTCGACGCTGGCGGAGCGCCGGGTGCGGAAGATCGCCATGATGATGGCCAACCCGACCACGACCTCGGCCGCCGCCACCACCATCACGAAGAACGCCATGATCTGGCCGTTGAGGTCACCGTTCATCCGGCTGAAGGTGACCAGCGCCAGGTTGGCCGCGTTGAGCATCAGCTCGACACACATGAACAGCACGATCGCGTTGCGCCGGACCAGCACCCCGGCGGCGCCGATGGTGAAGAGCACCGCGGCGAGGACCAGGTAGTAGTTCGGCTCGACCGAGAAGAAGTCACTCATTTCTCAGTGCCCTTCAGCGTGGTCTCCTCGGCGGTCAGCTCCCGTAGCGGCAGGATGTCCGGCGTGCTGCGGTCGCTGAGCCGCCCGTCCGGCAGGCGGGCCGGGGTGGCGACCGACGAGGAGGTGGCGAAGACACCCGGGCCGGGCTTCGGGCCGGGGTAGTTGCCGGGCCTGAAGCGGGCCTTCATGGTGGCAACCTGGTCGCGCTTGTCCTCCTTGCGCCGCTCGATGTGCGCGAGGACCATGCCGCCGATGGTGGCGGTGATCAGCAGCGCCGCGGTGAGTTCGAAGGCGAAGATGTAGTCGGTGAAGAGCAACCGGGCGATGCCCTCCACGTTGCCGCCGGCATTGGCCTGCTCCAGGCCGACCGGGGCGCTGCCCTGCGTGGCCCGGTAGACCGCGCTGCCGAGCAGGCCGGCGAAGCCGAGCCCGAGCCCGAGTGCCGCGATGCGCTGGCCGCGCAGCACCTCGATCAGCGAGTCGGAGGATTCCCGCCCGACCAGCATCAGCACGAACAGGAAGAGCATCATGATCGCGCCGGTGTAGACGATGATCTGCACCATGCCGATGAACGGCCCCGCCTGGAGTACGTAGAACACGCCGAGGCTGAGCATGGTGAGCACCAGCCACAGCGCCGAGTGCATCGCGTTGCGGGCGGCGACCATGCCGATCGCACCGGCCAGCGCGACCGGGGCGAGGATCCAGAAGGCCACCGCCTCGCCGCCGGAGACCGCACCGGAGGCGGCGAGCAGCGTCGAGGCGGTCATGCCGTCTCCCCCTTCTCCGCTGCGGACCGCTGCGCGGCCTGCTCGGCACCGGGGAAGGTGACGCCCGGGTGCTCGTCCAACTGGTAACGACCCGGACCCATCGGGGAGCGCTCCGCGCCGGCAGAGGTGCCCGGGTTGGTCAGGCTGCCGACGTAGTAGTCCTTCTCGCTGTCACCGAGCCGCATCGGGTGCGGCGGCTGCTCCATCCCGGGCAGCAGCGGTGCCAGCAACTGCTCCTTGGTGAAGATCAGGTCCTTGCGGTTGTCCCGGGCCAGCTCGTACTCGTTGCTCATCGTCAGCGAGCGGGTGGGACAGGCCTCGATGCAGAGCCCGCAGAAGATGCAGCGGGCGTAGTTGATCTGGTAGACGCTGGCGTACCGCTCACCCGGCGAGAAGCGCTGCTCCTCGGTGTTGTCGCCACCCTCGACGTAGATCGCGTCCGCCGGGCAGGCCCACGCGCACAGCTCGCAGCCGATGCACTTCTCCAGCCCGTCCGGGTGGCGGTTGAGGATGTGCCGCCCGTGGTAGCGCGGCGCCGGCTTCGGCGGCGTGAACGGGTAGTCGGTGGTGACGACCTTTTTGAACATGTGCGAGAAGGTGACCCCGAAGCCCTTGAACGTTCCGGTGATCGCGCCCATGTCACACCTCCTCAGAGTCCTGGCCGGCGGGAGCGTTGGCGGGCTCCCGCTCGGCGACCATGCGCCGGGTGCCCGGGCTCGGTGGTACCTGCAGATCCATCGGGGGCAGCGGGAAGCTGCCCGGCGGCCGGTTCTCGACCTGCTCGACGAGCGTCGGCTTCGGCTCCGGCTTGCGGCTCGGCCAGAACAGCGCGGCGAGCAGCACGATGCCGGCGGGGATGCCGATGGCGTACAACCGGCTCTGGGTGTCCCAGTCGTCGATGGTGCGCAGGCCGGCGAGGACCACGACCCAGACCAGGCTGATCGGGATCAGCACCTTCCAGCCGAGGCGCATGAGCTGGTCGTACCGCAGCCGAGGCAGCGTGCCACGCAGCCAGACGAAGACGAAGACCAGCAGGATGACCTTGGCGAAGAACCAGATCAGCGGCCACCAGCCGGAGTTGGCACCCGACCAGAGGGTGATCGGCCACGGCGCGTGCCAACCACCCAGGAAGAGCGTCACGGTGAAGGCCGACATGGCCACCATCGCGACGTACTCGCTGAGCATGATCAAGGCGAACTTCAGCGAGCTGTACTCGGTCATGAAGCCGGCCACCAGCTCCGACTCCGCCTCCGGCAGGTCGAAGGGCGGCCGGTTGGTCTCACCGACGATGGAGATGAAGAAGACGATGAAGCTCGGGAAGAGCAGCAGCGCATACCAGCCCGGCGTCGGAATGTCGAGGCCGAAGAGGCTCACCTGGGTCCCGCTGCCCTGGGCGGCGACGATCTCACTGGTGGACATCGAGCCGGCGAGCATGAACACCGCCACGATGGACAGCCCCAGCGACACCTCGTAGGAGATCAGCTGGGCGGCGGAACGCAGACCGCCGAGCAGCGGATAGGTCGAGCCGGAGGCCCAGCCGGCGAGCACGATGCCGTACACCGCCATCGACGACAGCGCCAGCACCACCAACACCGCGACCGGCACGTCGGTGACCTGCAGCGGCGTCTGGTGACCGAAGATGCTCACCATCGGGCCGAAGGGGATCACCGACAGCATGGTGACCGCGCAGATCATCGAGATGGCCGGGGCGATGAAGTAGATGACCTTGTCCGCGGCCTTCGGGAGGATGTCCTCCTTGAAGGCCATCTTCAGACCGTCGGCGAGGGTCTGCAGCAGGCCGAACGGACCGAGCTGGTTGGGGCCGGGCCGCACCGCCATCCGCCCCACGACCCGCCGCTCGAACCAGACGCCGAGCAGCGTGCCGAGCAGCGCGACCACGAACGCAAAGACGATCTTGCCGAGGACCAGCCACCACGGGTCGTGGCCGAAGTCGGTCAACGACGGCGTCTGCGCCAGCGGGTTCATGCGACACCCCCGGAGGAGTTGAGGATCGGTCCCGGCCGGCCCGCCGCGTCAGCGGCGACCGGCTCGATGGTGCCGGGTGCCGAGATCCGTACCACCGCGCCGGAGGTAGCCCCCAGGCTGCGCCGTACGGTCGAACCGGGCGAGTTGGTGGGTAGCCACACCACACCGTCCGGCATCTCGGTGATCGCCGCCGGCAGGGTCAACGCACCCCGGTCGGTGCCCACCGTGACCGGGTCGCCGTCGGTGACGCCGAGCGCCTTCGCGGTGCCCTTGCCGAGCCGGACCACCGGCGGGCGGGCGGTGCCACCCAGGTGCTCGTCGCCGTCGGTGAGGCTGCCCAGGTCGATCAGCTGGTGCCAGGTCGCCAGCACCGCCTCGCCGGCACGGGGCTCGGGTACCGAGCCCGGCGCGACCGTGGGGGCGGCCGGACGACTCACCCGGGTCACCGGCAGGCTGCCCAGCTCACGTCGGACGGTCAGCACGTCCCCGGTGTCCAACCGCGCGTCCAACTGGGCGGCGAGCGCGTCGAGCACCCGACCGTCCGTCATCGCGGCAGTGTCCAGCACCGCGTCGAACGGGCGCAGCCGGCCCTCCCAGTCCAGGAAGCTGCCGGCCTTCTCCGCCACCGGCGCGACCGGGAAGACCACGTTCGCCCGGCGTGTCACCGCGCTGGCCCGCAGCTCCAGGCTGACCAGGAACGGCACCGCGTCCAGGGCCTGCTCGGCCAGCCGCGGGTCGGCCAGGTCCGCCGGATCCACCCCGGCCACCACCAGCGCGCCGAGCTGGCCAGCGGCAGCGGCGGCGAGGATGCCGTCGGTGTCCCGACCAGCCTGGCTCGGGATCACCCCGGCCGGGATGTCCCACGCCTCACCCAGCTCCGCGCGGGCGGCCGGCTCGGTGACCAGGCGACCGCCGGGCAGCAGGTTGGGCAGACAACCGGTGTCCACGGCACCGCGGTCACCCGCCCGTCGCGGCACCCAGGCCAGCTTGGCTCCGGTACGCGCCGCCACCTCGGCGGCGGCGGAGAGGCCACCCGGGACGGTGGCCAGCCGCTCGCCGACGATCAGGATGGCCCCTTCGGTACTGAGCGCCTCGGCGACCGTGGCGTGCTCGGCGAGCACCCCGGCCTCCTCGCCCGGCACCACCCGCGCCAGCTTGGCGCCGAGCTTCTCCAGCCCCCGGGTGGCGAACGGGGCGATCGCGTACACCTTCAGCTTGTTCTTCAGGTACGCCTTGCGCAGCCGCAGGAAGAGGATCGGGCACTCCTCCTCCGGCTCCAGGCCGACCAGCACCACCGCCGGTGCGTTCTCGACGTCGGTGTAGGTGACATCGGTGCTGCCGGCGACCGTACTGGCCAGGAAGTCGGCCTCCTCGCGGGAGGCCGGGCGGGCCCGGAAGTCGATGTCGTTGGTGTGCAGGGCGATGCGGGCGAACTTGGCGTACGCGTACGCGTCCTCGACGGTCAGTCGACCGCCGGTGAGCACCGCCGCGCCCTGGCGGGCGTCCCGGGCGGCACGCAGCCCTTCGGCGGCGACCCTGAGCGCCTCGCTCCAGGACGCCGCCCGCAGTTCCCCGGTGTGCTCGTCGCGGACCAGCGGCGTGGTGAGCCGGTCGGCGGCGCGGGCGTACTGGAAGCCCCACCGCCCCTTGTCACAGTTCCACTCCTCGTTGACCTGCGGATCGTCGCCGGCCAGCCGACGCAACACCTTGCCCCGACGCCAGTCGGTGCGCTGGGCACACCCGGCCGAGCAGTGCTCGCACACGCTCGGGCTGGACACCAGGTCGAACGGGCGGGCCCGGAACCGGTACTGGGTACCGGTCAGCGCACCGACCGGGCAGATCTGCACGGTGTTCCCGGAGAAGTACGAGTTGAACGGGACGTCCCCCTCGTCGCCCTCGGCCCCGTACGCCTCGTCCCGGTAAATGTTGATCTCCTCGGCGGAGGAGCGGTTCATCAGGTCGATGAACTTGTCGCCGGCGATCTCGTCGGAGAACCGGGTGCAGCGCTGGCAGAGCACGCACCGCTCGCGGTCGAGCAGCACCTGGGTGCTGATCGGCAGCGGCTTCGGGTACTCCCGCTTGTGCTCGTGGAACCGGGAGTCGGTGCGGCCGGTCGACATCGCCTGGTTCTGCAGCGGGCACTCACCGCCCTTGTCGCACATCGGGCAGTCGAGCGGGTGGTTCACCAGCAGCAGCTCCATGATCCCCTCTTGCGCCTTCTTGGCGACCGGGGAGGTGAGCTGGGTACGGACCACCATGCCGTCGGCGACCGGCTGGGTGCAGGAGGCGACCGGCTTACGCTGCCCCTCCACCTCCACCAGACACTGCCGACAAGCGCCGGCCGGGGCCAGCAGCGGGTGGTCGCAGAAGCGCGGGATCTCGGTACCCAACTGCTCGGCGACCCGGATCAGCAGCGCACCCTTGGGGGCGGTGACCTCGACGCCGTCGATGGTGAGGGTGACCGTCTCGGTCGGCTTGGCAACGTCCGTCACAGTGCTCGCCTTTCGCTCGCGGCGGCGCAGGTCTCTGCTCGCGACTGCGGGGCTCGCTGCGCTCTCTCCTCGCGCTCGCGGTTGGGACTCGCTGCGCTGACTCCTCGCACTCGCATCAGTGGGCTCCCACGAGCTGCTTGTCGGACAACTTCGGCGCGGTCCGTCCCTCGATGTAGTCGAGGTAGTCCTGCTTGAAGTACTTCAGCGACGAGGTCACCGGGCTGGTGGCACCGTCACCCAGACCGCAGAACGAACGGCCGAGGATGTTGTCACAGGTGTCGAGCAGAGTGTCCAGGTCCTCCTGGGTGCCCTGGCCGGCCAGGATGCGCCGGTAGACCCGGACCATCCAGTAGTTGCCCTCCCGGCACGGGGTGCACTTGCCACACGACTCGTGGTGGTAGAACTCCAGCCACCGGTAGGTCGCGTAGACCGGGCAGTCCTGGTCGGAGAAGATCTGCGTGGCGGTGGTGCCGAGGATCGAGCCGGCACCGGCCACGCCCTCGAAGTCCAACGGCACGTCCAGGTGCTCGGCGGTGAGCAGCGGGGTGGACGACCCACCCGGAGTCCAGAACTTCAGGTTGTGACCCGGCTGCATGCCACCCGCCAGCTCGATCAGCTCGCGCAGGGTGATGCCGAGACCGCACTCGTACTGGCCGGGGTTGGCGATTCGGCCGGAGAGGGAGTAGATCATCGGGCCGGAGGACTTCTCCGTGCCCATCGACTTCCACCAGTCCGCGCCACCCAGCACGATGTACGGCACGCTGGCGATCGTGCCCACGTTGTTGACCACGGTGGGGCTGGCGTACAGGCCGTGGGTGGCCGGGAACGGCGGGCGTAGCCGGGGCTGGCCACGGAAGCCCTCCAGGGAGTCGAGCAACGCCGTCTCCTCGCCGCAGATGTACGCGCCGGCACCGGAGTGCACCACCAGGTCCAGGTCGAAGCCCGAGCCGAGGATGTCGCGGCCGAGGTAGCCCTTGGCGTACGCCTCGTTCACCGCGTTGCGCAGCCGGCGGGCGGCGTGCACGGCCTCGCCCCGGATGTAGATGTAGGCCCGGTTGGCCCGGATCGCGTACGAGGCGATGATGACGCCCTCGACCAGCGAGTGCGGGTCGTGGGTCATCAGCGGCAGGTCCTTGCAGGTGCCCGGCTCACCCTCGTCGGCGTTGACCACGAGGTAGTGCGGCTTGCCGTCACCCTGCGGGATGAAGCCCCACTTGAGGCCGGTGGGGAAACCCGCACCGCCGCGACCGCGCAGCCCGGAATCCTTCACCAGCTGGATGAGGTCGTCCGGGTGCGCCTTGACCGCCTTGCGCAGTGCGGCGTAGCCGTCCAGCTTCTCGTAGGTGTCGATCCGCCAGGCGTCAGGGGACAACCAGCGCTTGGTGAGCACGGGCGTCAACTTGGCCAGGGTCTCCGGCGCAGGCGTGGTCACTTCTGAGCCCCCTTGTCGTTCGCGGAACCCTGACCGCTGCCGGCGGACTCCGCTTCCTTGAGGTTGCGCTCCTGCGCCCCGGCGTCGTCGCCGGCCGGCTTGGCGTCGCCCGCCGGCTTGTTGGCCGCCGCACCGGCGGCCTCCGCGGCCCGGGCGTCATCCGAAGCCGGCGGCTGCCCGTCGACCGGAACCTTGGTGCCAGGAGCGTCGGGCACCGCGGTCTTCGCGTCCGGCTGCCGGGTCTCGGCGGTACGCACCTGCGGCGACTTGCGGTCCGGCGCCGGAACGTCGGGTGCGGTGCTGCCGGTCGGCGCGGACTTCGCCGGGGTGGCCGGTGCGGGCTTGTCGCCGGCCTGGCCGCTGCGGATCGGGGTGTTCGGGTCGAAGCCCGGTGCCGAGATGCCGTGCTGCTGGGCCAGTCGCAGGCCGCGCAGGGTCGGCTCGCCCGGCACCCCGTCGGCGACGGCGCCCTCCCGCTCATCGGCGAAGCCGGCGAGCTGGATCGCCATCTCCTTCAGGGTGCAGAGGCGGGCGCCACGGCTCGGCGTGGGCCGGCCACCGGCGCGCAACTCGTCGACCACCCCGACCGCGGTCTGCGGGTCGACGCCGTCGAAGAAGTCGTAGTTGACGGTCATCACCGGGCCGTAGTCGCAGGCGGCCAGGCACTCGGCGTGCTCCAGGGTCACCTTGCCGTCGGTGGTGGTCTCGTCGTGCCCAACGCCCAGGTGCTCGGCGAGGGTGTCGTAGACCTCCTGGCCACCGAGCACGTTGCACATCGTGTTGGTGCAGACGCTGACCAGCCAGTCACCGGTGGGCCGGCGCTTGTACATGGTGTAGAAGCTGGCCACCGCGCCGACCTGGGCCTTGTTCAGGCCAAGCACCTCGGCGCAGAACGCCACTCCGGCCGGAGAGACGTAGCCCTCCTCAGCCTGCACGAGGTGCAGCAACGGCAGCAGGGCCGAGCGCGACCGGTCCGCCGGATAGCGGGCGATGATCTCCCGCGCCCGGGCCCGCGTCTCGTCCGTGAAGACAGTCACCGGTCACAACCTCCCATTACCGGGTCCAGCGAGGCGCCGCCGGCGATCACGTCGGCGATCAGGCCACCCTCGGCCATCGCCGGTAGGGCCTGGAGGTTGACGAAGCTCGGCTCCCGGTAGTGCACCCGGTACGGCCGGGTCCCGCCGTCGGAGACCGCGTGTACGCCCAACTCACCCCGCGGCGACTCGATCCCCACGTACACCTGGCCCGGTGGCACCCGGAAGCCCTCCGTCACCAGCTTGAAGTGGTGAATCAGGGACTCCATCGACTGGCCCATGATCTTAGCGACGTGCTCCAGCGAGTTGCCCATGCCGTCGACGCCGATGGCCAGCTGCGCCGGCCAGGCGATCTTCTTGTCGTCCACCATCACCGGGCCTGGCTTGAGCCGGTCCACGGCCTGCTCGATGATCTTGAGAGACTCGCGGATCTCCGCGTTACGCACCAGGTAACGGCCCCAGACGTCGCCGTCGGTGTGGGTCGGCACGTCGAACTCGTACGTCTCGTAGCCGCAGTACGGCATGGTCTTGCGCAGGTCCCAGGCCAGGCCGGCCGAGCGGAGCACCGGACCGGTGACACCGAGCGCCAGGCAGCCGGTCACGTCGAGCACGGCCACATTCTGCGTCCGCTCCAGCCAGATCGGCTGGCCGGAGAGCAGGTCCTCGTACTCCTTCAACCGCTTCGGCATGAGCTTGAGGAAGTCGCGGATCTTGACGATCGCCTCGTCCGGCACGTCCTGGGCGACGCCGCCCGGCCGGACGTACGCGTGGTTCATCCGCAGGCCGGTGATCAGCTCGAAGATCTCCAGGATGTACTCGCGCTCCCGGAAGCCGTAGAGCATCATGTTGATCGCACCCAGCTCCATCGCCGTGGTCGCCAGCCAGACCAGGTGCGAGGAGATCCGGTTCAGCTCCATCATGAGCACCCGGATGGTGGTGGCGCGCTCGGTGATCTGCTCCTCGATGCCGAGCAGCTTCTCCACCGCCAGCGCGTACCCGGTCTCGTTGAACAGCGGGGAGAGGTAGTCCATCCGAGTCACGAAGGTCGAACCCTGGACCCAGTTGCGGAACTCCAGGTTCTTCTCGATACCGGTGTGCAGGTAGCCGACGACCGAGCGGACCTCCCGGACCGTCTCACCCTCCAGCTCAAGGATCAGCCGGAGCACACCGTGCGTGGACGGGTGCTGCGGGCCCATGTTGACCACGATCCGACCCTCGTTGATCGGATCGACGCCGGAGACGACGTCGTCCCAGTCCCCACCGGTGACGGTGAAGACCCGGCCCTCGGTCGTCTCGCGCTCGGTAGCGTAGTTCGACCCGGTCATTGGTAAGACCTCCGCTTGTCGGGCGGCGGGATCTCGGCGCCCTTGTACTCCACGGGCACGCCGCCGAGGGGGTAGTCCTTGCGCTGCGGGTGTCCCTCCCAGTCGTCCGGCATGAGGATGCGGGTCAGTGCCGGGTGACCGTCGAAGATGACACCGAACATGTCGTACGTCTCCCGCTCCTGCCAGTCGGCGGTCGGGTAGACGGAGGTGACGCTGGGCAGGTGCGGTTCCTCGACGCTGACCGCAGCCTCCAGCCGGACCTGCCGCCGATAGGTCATCGAGGTGAGCTGGTAGACGACGTGCAGCCGGCGCGCGTCGGCGCCCAGGTAGTCGACTCCGGAGACCGAGGAGCAGAGCTCGAAGCGCAGCGCCGGGTCGTCCCGCATCACCTGGCAGACTTCGGCGATCCGCTCCGGGCGGATGTGCAGGGTCAGCTCGCCCCGATCGACCACGACCTTCTCGATCGCCTCGCCGAACGCCGGGTACGCCTCCTCCAGCGCGTCCCGCACCTCGTCGAAGTAGCCGCCGTAGGGCCGGGGCGAGTCCTCGACCGTGTGGTGCCGGCGGACCAGGCCGCCGAAACCGGAGGTGTCACCGGTGCCCTGGTTGCCGAACATGCCCCGACCGGCCGGTGCGGCCGGCGGGAACTCGGCGGGAGCGCCACTCGTCGCGCCGGCGGGCGTCACCGGAACCGGCACCCCACCGGTGGTCGGCTTGTCGTCAGTCACTTGATCCCCCCGTACGGGTGGAGGTGGTTCTGGGCCTTCATCCAGTTCTCGATCCGCAGCTGCTCCTCGCGGCCTTCGCGGACGGCCTTCGTCCACTCGGCCCGCCGGGCCTTGTCGCTGCGGTACGACGACGGCATCGAGCCGTACGGCACCACCGGCACGTCACCGCGCGCCTCGCGGGCGGCCAGCATCTTGCGACCGTTCGCGCCGAGCGGCTCGTGGCCGATCTTCTCGCGCAGCTTGAGGATCGCGTCGATGAGCATCTCCGGGCGCGGCGGGCAACCCGGGAGGTACATGTCGACCGGTACGACGTGGTCGACGCCCTGCACGATGGCGTAGTTGTTGAACATGCCGCCGCTGCTGGCGCAGACGCCCATGGAGAGCACCCAACGGGGCTCGGCCATCTGGTCGTAGATCTGGCGCAGCACCGGGGCCATCTTCTGGCTCACCCGGCCGGCGACGATCATCAGGTCGGCCTGACGGGGCGAGGCCCGGAAGACCTCCATGCCCCAGCGGCCCATGTCGTAGTGCGGACCACCGGCGGCCATCATCTCGATCGCGCAGCAGGCCAGGCCGAACGTGGCACCCCACACCGACGACTTGCGCGACCAGTTGACCAGCTTCTCCACCGAGGTGAGCAGGACACCGGCGGGAAGTTTCTCCTCGATACCCATAGCGGTTCCTCCCTCAGTCCCAGTCCAGGCCGCCACGCCGCCACTCGTAGGCGTACGCGACGAAGATGGAACCGATGAACACCAACATGGCGACGAACCCGAACACCGGCAGGATGTCGAAGGAGACCGCCCACGGGTACAGGAAGATCATTTCCACGTCGAAGACGATGAAGAGCATCGCCGTCAGGTAGAACTTGACCGGAAACCGGCTGCCACCGATCGGTTGAGGGCTAGGCTCAATCCCACATTCGTAGGCTTCGAGCTTGGCCTTGTTGTAGCGACGGGGGCCGGTGAACCGGGCGGCGGCTATCGAGAACAGCGCGAAACCCGCGGCGAGGGCGAACAGCCCGATGATGGGTACGTAAGGCGAGAGCGACATTTTTTCTCCTGCTCGTCCTTCCCTGCCCTCGGTGGTTGGTGAAAATCACACTATTCACATCCCACCCCGCACCCTTCGGCGGGGGTGGACCTTGCCTGCTCCGCGCCCCTACACAGCGGGCGCAACCCGGGTCATCGCATTGATCACCCGGTCCATCGCGTCACCGCCGCGCGGGTCGGTGAGGTTGGCCAGCAACTTGAGCACGAAGCGCATCAGCGTCGGGTGGGGCATGCCGTGCTTCGTCGCCACCCGCATGATCTCCGGACGGCCGATCAGCTTCACGAAGATCCCGCCCAGCCGGTAGTAGCCGCCGAACCGGGTTTTCAACTCCTGCGGGTACGCCATCAGGGCCCGTTCCCGCTCGACGCCGGCGGGCCGGGCGAGCGCCTGGACCGCGACCTCAGCGGCCAGTTCGCCGGACTCCATCGCGTACGCGATGCCCTCGCCGTTGAACGGGTTGACCATGCCACCGGAGTCACCGACGAGCAGCACGCCTCGCGTGTAGTGCGGCACCCGGTTGAAGCCCATCGGCAGGGCGGCGCCGAGGATCGACCCCTCGGCGTTCGTCTCGTCGGTCATGCCCCACTCCGCCGGCGTGTTGGCCAGCCAGTCGGTGAGCAGCCGCCGGTAGTTCGTCTTGCCGAACGCCGAGGACGAGTTGAGGATGCCGAGCCCGACGTTGACCCGGCCGTCACCGAGGCCGAAGATCCAGCCGTACCCGGGCAGCAGTTCGTTGGTGCCCTTGGAGCGCAACTCCAGCCAGGACTCCAGGTAGTCGTCGTCGTGGCGGGCGGCGGAGCGGTAGTAGCGCCGGACCGCGACACCGATCGGGCGGTCCTCCCGCTTGGCCAGTCCGAGCGCGAGCGGAAACCGGCCCGAGACGCCGTCGGCGGCCACCACCAGCGGGGCGTGGAAGGTGACGGGTGCCTTGTCCGGCCCGTCCTCGCCCTGCACCCCGACCACCCGGCCGTCACCGTCCAGCACCGGACCGACGACGTTCACGCTGGTACGCAGCTTCGCTCCGGCCGCCACCGCGCGCTGGGCGAGCAGGTCGTCGAAGTCGAGTCGGGTGCGTACCAGCCCGTAGTTCGGGAAGCTGGCCAGATCCGGCCAGTCCAGTTCCAGCCGGACGCCGCCACCGATCACCCGCAGGCCACGGTTGTGCAGCCAGCCGGCCTCGGGAGAGGTGTCCACACCCATCCGGATCAGCTGCCGCACCGCGCGCGGCGTGAGCCCGTCGCCGCAGACCTTCTCCCGGGGGAACTCGGTCTTTTCGAGCAGCAGCACGCGTACGCCGTGCCGAGCCAGGTGGTACGCGGTCGCCGAGCCACCGGGACCGGCGCCCACGACGATCACGTCGGCGTCGTTCTCCACCGCGGTCATTAGCGCCTCCTCCCCGCCCTGCTCGTGAAATGCTTCACAAGCCAGCCGGGACGAGTCTATGACCGACGCCTTACGCTCGCCTTGTTAGGGCGACCTAACCTGCTAAAAAGCGATGAACGCGGGTCGACGACCCCTCACCGACGGACCGAGTCAGCGCTGTCCAGGTTGACCCGGATGGTCTCCGGCAACTGCTCGCGCAGGGTGCCGCCGGCGGCCCGATCCAGGGCCGCGAGCACCTCCGACACCACCTGACGCACCTCGGCGGGATCCGCGCCGGCCAACTCGCGGAGTTGGTCGATCAGCTCCACGGCATCGCAGGTGGCCCGGTTCCTCGGCTCCGTCATGCCGGCCAGCGTACGCCCAGAAAGGGCTTTAAATTGTCGTATTCACCTAAATTACGGATTCATCCCGGATGGCTCGGTGCAGGGCCACCACCCCGCCGGTCAGGTTGCGCCACTTCACCGCCCGCCAGCCAGCCGCGCCGACCCGGCTCGCCAGGGCGGCCTGGTCCGGCCAGGCCCGGATCGACTCGGCCAGGTAGACGTACGCGTCCGGGTTGCTGGAAACCGTCCGGGCCACGGCCGGCAGGGAACGCATCAGGTACGACAGGTAGACGGTGCGGAACGCGCGATTGACCGGGGTGCTGAACTCGCAGACCACCAGCCGCCCGCCCGGGCGGGTCACCCGGGCCAGTTCGCGGAGCGCGGCGTCGGTGTCGTTGACGTTGCGCAGCGCGAAGGAGATGGTCACCGCGTCGAAGCTGGCGTCGGCGAAGGGCAGCCGCAGGGCGTCCCCGGCCAGCAACGGCACCTGCGGGCGGGTGCGCTTACCGGCGTGCAACATGCCGAGGGACAGGTCGGCGCCGACCGCGTACGCCCCGGAGTGGGCGAGTTCCTCGGTGGACACCCCGGTGCCCGCGCCCACGTCCAGCACCCGGTCACCCGGTCGCAGGTCGAGCGCGGCCCGGGTGGCCCGCCGCCAGAACCGGTCCTGACCGAAGGAGAGGACCGTGTTGGTCAGGTCGTAACGGGCCGCGACACCGTCGAACATCGCGGCGACCTCGTGCGGCTGCTTGTCCAGACTGGCGCGCTGGCCCTGCGGGGTACGGCTCACCCCTCCACTCTGCCAGCCCGCCCGCTGGCACCCCGGGCCGGGGCGCGACGAACAGTGAGGGCGGGATGGGTGACCATCCCGCCCTCACTGCCGTGCGTTATGTGAACGGCCCGCGCGGGCCGATAGAGGACGAACCTCAGGCGTTCGTCTTCTCGTCACCCGGGGTCACCAGGACCACCCGGCGACGACGGGCAACCAGGAACATCGCCACACCGGCGAGCACCACACCCGCGCCGATGCCACCGATCAGGCCGGCCTGCACACCGGTGACCGGCAGGCCACCGCCACCGCCGCCACCACCGCTGGTGGCAGCGACCACCACAGCGAAGTCATCGGAGTTGTCGGTCGGGTCGATGTCGGCGAACTCCGACTCCTTGATCTCACGCACCTCGGCCTTGCCGAAACCGGGCTTGGTGGCCTGCTGGCTGATCCGTGCGTCGGGCGACAGCGCACCGAACGCCACGGCCTCAAGCGAGCCGCCGGTCAGAGTCACCGGAGCCTCGACGCCCTTGCCCACCTCGACGGCCAGCGGAACGACAAGCACCGTGTCCCGCTCCAGCAGGAAGGTGTCGTCCTCGCAGACCGCGCGGCGCTTGTCGGAGCTGATCTCGCAACCCTCGACCGGCAGGAAGCTGACGCCCTTCGGCAGCTGGTAGGTCAGCTTGAGGCCCTGAGCGGTCAGGTCACCCTGGTTGGCGATCTCGCTCCAGAACACGGTGCGGTCGCCCGGGTGCACCGGACCGTCCTCATCGAGGGTTTCCAGGTCGATGCGGGTCTTCACGTCGGGGACGATGACACCCAGGTCGACACCGCTCTCCGGAGTCAGCTCGACGTTGATCTCGACGCTGTTGTTGCTCTCGTCGGTGTCGTCCGAAGACTCGATGCTGATCGTCACTGGCGCCTGGTACGGACCGGTGACGCCTTCGGCCGCCTTGAACAGGACGATCGGCACCTCGGTCGTCTCACCCGGCCCGGGGATTTCTTCCTTGTCGAGCTCGCAGACCCACAGCTCGGGCTTGGTGTCACCGGTGACCTCACAACCGCCTTCGGTGACGGAGGCCACGATGAGCTTGCTGTCGTCCACCTTGGAGGTGTCGACCTTGACGAGCACCTTGGTCGGCGTGCCCTCGCCCTGATTGGCGATCTTGGCCCAGCCGACCTTGGCCTCGACGCCGTCGGTGGCGCGGGTGCCGGCGGCGGTGAGGGCGAGGTCCGTCTCGGTGCCAGCGGCGTAGGCCGGCGCGCCCAGGGCGGTGAAGGTGCCCGAGGCGAGCAGCGCGGCCGTGGCCAGGCTGGCGGCCCGGCGGGTTCGGAAGATCATGGGATGGTCTCCCCCGTAGGTTCAGTGAAAACGTACGGGCGGGGACGTTAGCGCTCAGCGATCACCCGCGCCACCCTCAAACACACCAGTCACAAGCTGCTCAGCTAATGGCAACTTAAGGATTGTCCGGATTGATGGGCCTTACTGCCCGGTCACCCCCCGCTATCCGACCGGGGCGGTCCGACGCTTCGAACCGGATGGATGGCCCGTACGGACCATTCGGCTGAACGGGGAGGCGTCCTCGACCCGGACGCAGCGTCGGCCGAGCAGTCACTTGACGTGATCGCTCGGCCGACAAATCAGGCGCGTCTGCCACCCGTCAGTGTGTGGGCGGTCAGTTCGCCTCGACCAGCGGCAGCGACCGACCGGCACCCCCACCGGGCAGGGCGATCGAGGAGAAGTGCGAGACCACTCGGTCGTCGCTCGGGTCGTCGGCCGGCGTGTGGTGCACAGCCAGTCTGTTGTAGAGCGTGTCCCGCTGGGCGGGGATCCGGTCGGCAGAGCGGATCATCCCGATCAGCTCGTGCAGGTTGGAGCGGTGCCGGGCACCCGCCGAGGAGATGACGTTCTCCTCCAGCATGATCGAACCGAGGTCGTCGACACCCATGTGCAACGCGAGCTGGCCGACGTCCTTGCCGGTGGTCAGCCAGGACGCCTGCAGGTGCGGCACGGTCTCGAAGAAGAGCCGGGCCACCGCCACCAGCCGCAGGTACTCCAGCGTGGTGGCCTGGGTGCGACCCTTGAGGTGGTTGTTCTCCGGCTGGTACGTCCACGGGATGAAGGCCCGGAAGCCCTGCGTACGATCCTGCACGTCGCGGATCATCCGCAGGTGCTCGATCCGCTCGGCGGCCGTCTCGCCGGTCCCCATCATCATCGTGGCGGTCGACTCGACCCCCTGCCGGTGCGCCAGCTCCATGACCTCCAGCCAGCGCTCGCCCGACTCCTTCAACGGCGCGATCGCCGTGCGGGGGCGCTGCGGCAGCATCTCGGCACCCGCTCCGGCGATCGAGTCGAGCCCGGCGGCCTTGATCCGGGCGATCGCCTCGTCCAGGCTGACGCCGGAGACCTTGGCCATGTGCAGGATCTCGCTCGGCCCGATCGAGTGGATCGCGAGTTGCGGGTACGCCTTCTTGACCGAGGAGAACAACTCCTCGTAGTACTCCACGCCATAGTCCGGGTGGTGGCCGCCCTGAAGCATCACCTGGGTGGCGCCCAACTCGACCGCCTCGCCGCACCGGCGCAGGATCTCCTCGGTCGGGTGGGTCCACCCTTCCTTGTGCTTCGGAGCGCGGTAGAAGGCACAGAACTTGCACGCCGTCACGCAGACGTTCGTGTAGTTGATGTTGCGATCGATCAGGTACGTGACGATGTTGTCCGGGTACCGCCGCCGACGGACCGCCTCCGCCGCCTCGCCCAAGGCGTGGAAGGGGGCGTCGGTGTAGAGCAGCAGGGCCTCCTCGGGCGTGATCCGCCCGCCGTCCGCACCACGCTGCAGGATGTCGTCAATCTCCCGGTTCACCGTCACGCCTCCGAGGGTACGCCGCTTCTTCTCCCCGCCCGCCAGGGCCGATCCCGACCTGTGATCCATCCCCTTTCCCGAGCAGCGGCAACCGTCCGAGGCGGAGATCGAGGCGACTCGGTACACCATGGTGAGGGGAGCCCGGTGCGGTGGGTAGTTTTGTTGTCGTCCCAGCGACAACAAAACTACCCACCACCAGGCCGAGACCTGTCCCCTGCCCCGGCGAGGGGTCGGAGGTCACGTCACGCGTCATAGTCGATGGCAAGGGTGTCGGTGCGCGGGCTGGACTGGCAGGTCAGCACGTAACCAGCGGCCACCTCGTCGGGCTCCAGGGCGTAGTTGCGGGCCATCTCCACCTCGCCGGAGACGACCTTCGCCCGACAGGTCGAGCAAACCCCACCCTTGCAGGCGTACGGCAGTTCGCCGCGGACCTTCAGCGCCGCGTCCAGCACCCGTTCGTCGCGGCGCATCGTGAAGCTCGACGAGCGTCCGTCAAGCATGATCGTCACGTCCGTGCCGCCGGACGAGTCGTCCCGGCGCGCCACCGGCTCGGACGGGGCGTCGACGTGGAACAGCTCCGTGTGCACCGCGGACTCCGGCACGCCACGGTCGGTGAGCACCGCCTTGGCGTCCACCACCAGCCCGTACGGGCCGCAGAGGAACCACTCCTCGATCAGCTCACCGGGGACGATGGTGTCCAGCAGCCGGCCCAGCCGGTCGGCGTCGATCCGGCCCGAGAGCAGCGGTGATTCGCCCTGTTCGCGGGAGAGCACGTGCACCAGGTGCAGCCGGGTCGGGTAGCGGTCCTTCAGATCCGCCAGTTCCTCGGCGAACATCACGCTGCCGGCCGTCCGGTTGCCGTACACCAGAGTGAAGGTGCTGGCCGGCTCCACGGCCAGCGCGGTGGCGATCAGCGACAGCACCGGGGTGACGCCCGAGCCGGCGACCACCGCGCCGTAGTGGCGTGTCCGTTCCGGTGCGAACGCCGTGGTGAAGTGCCCCAGCGGCGGCAGCACCTCGATGGTGTCGCCGTGCCGCAGCGCCCCGCAGGCGTAGCCGGAGAAGGCCCCACCCGGGATCTCCCGCACGCCGATCCGCAACCGTCCGTGCCGCTCCAGCTCCGCCGGGGTGGAGCAGATCGAGTACGAGCGGCGCACGTCCGCACCGGCCGCGCGGGCAGCGTCGCCCTGCGCGCCAGCGGCCACGGCCGGCAGGCGTACGGTCAGGTGCTGGCCGGCGCGGAAGGTGAAGGTCCCGCGTAGTTCCTCGGGCACGGCGAAGGTGATCGCGACGGCGTCGGCGGTGAGCCGGTCGACGGCGACGACGGGCAGCGGATGGAACACCGGCCGGCGGCGAACCGGACGGGTGATGGTGACAGTCACAGGGCCTTCACATGGTCGAAGGGTTCGGCGCAGGAGCGGCACCGCCACAGCGCCTTGCACGCGGTGGAGCCGAACCGGCTGAGCTGCTCGGTCTCCGGCGACCCGCAGCGTGGGCAGCGCACCGCCAGGGTGAGTGGGACGACGCCGTCGCGCCGGACCGGGACGGGCGGGGCGATGCCGGCGGCGGCCAGCTTGGCCCGCCCGGCGTCGCTGATCCAGTCGGTGCTCCAGGCCGGGCTGTGCACCGTACGCACCTCGGCGTCCGGATGGCCGACGGCGGCCAACGCGCGACGGATGTCGGCGCGGATGACATCCATCGCCGGGCAGCCGGTGTAGGTGGGAGTGATCGTCACCACCACCCGACCGGTGGCCGGGTCCTCCTGCACCGACCGCAGGATGCCGAGGTCGTCGATGGTGACCACCCGGATCTCCGGGTCCACCACCGCCGCCACGGCCTGCCGCGCCCTGCTCATCTGATCACCAACGGGCCCCGGGATGGGCGCGGTGCAGCACCTGCATCTCCGCGAGCAGGTACGACAGGTGTTCGGTGTGCACCCCGTCGCGCCCGCCCGCCGGCGTCCAGCCCACCTCGGGCACGGTGAGGGTCGCCTCGGCGAACACGGCGGTCACCGTGTCGTCGAAGTCGGACCGCAGGATCGCGGGGTCGACCGGAGCGTCCGGCCAGGCCGCGAAGAGTTCGTCGGCGTACGGCCAGATCTGGTCGACGCCGGCCTGCATCCGCCGGTGCGACTCCTCGGTCCCGTCGCCGAGCCGCTTCACCCAGAGCGCGGCGTGGTCCAGGTGGTACGCGGACTCCTTGCGAGCCTTGCCGCCGATGGCCGCCAGCCGCTCGTCCGGGCAGTCGGCAAGCGCCGTGTAGAGCGGCACCTGGTACGCCGCCAGGACGAGCAGCTTCGCCATGGTCACCGCGAAGTCGCCGTTCGGCAGCTCGACCAGCAGGCAGTTGCGGAACTCCCGGTCGTCGCGCAGGTAGGCCAACGCGTCCTCGTCCCGGCCGGCCCCCTCCAGTTCGCCCGCGTACGACAGCAGGAGCCGGGCGGCACCGAGCTGGTCCAGGGCGATGTTGGCCAGCGCGATGTCCTCCTCCATCTCCGGCGCCCGGGTGGTCCACTCGGCGAGTCGCTGCGCCGCGATGAGCGCGTCGTCGCCGAGGGCGAGGGTGAAGGCGAACGGCCCGTTCACAGGTGGGCCGCCCCTTCTGGGACCTCGTAGAAGGTGGGGTGGCGGTAGACCTTGTCGGCGGCCGGGTCGAAGAAGGCGTCCTTCTCGTCCGGGCTGGAGGCGGTGATGGCGCTCGCCGGAACCACCCAGATCGACACGCCCTCCTGACGCCGGGTGTAGAGGTCACGGGCGTTGCGTAGGGCCAGTTCCGCGTCGGGCGCGTGCAGGCTGCCGACGTGGGTGTGTGCCAACCCGCGCCGAGCCCGAACGAAGACCTCCCACAGCGGGGTGTGTTGCTGGCTCACGCTGCCACCTTCTCCTTCTCCGCGTGCTTGGCGGCGTACGCGACGGCCGCCTCACGCACCCAGGCACCCTCGCGGTGCGCACGGCGTCGGTGCTCCATCCGCTGCCGGTTGCACGGCCCGTTGCCCTTGATCACCCGCATCAGCTCGTCGTAGTCGGGCTGGGTGAAGTCGTACGCCTGGCGCTCGTCGTTCCAGCGCAGATCCGGGTCGGGCAGGGTCAGCCCGAGCACCTCGGCCTGGCCGACGCACATGTCCACGAAGCGCTGACGCAGCTCGTCGTTGGAGAAGCGCTTGATCTTCCAGGTCATCGACTGGGCGGAGTGGGTGGAGTCGCCGTCGGGTGGACCGAACATGGCCAGGGACGGGTACCACCAGCGGTTGACCGACTCCTGGGCCATCGCCTTCTGCGCCGGAGTGCCGTGCGCCAGGATGTGCAGGATCTCGTAGCCCTGGCGCTGGTGGAACGACTCTTCCTTGCAGACCCGGATCATGGCGCGGGCGTACGGGCCGTAGGAGCAGCGGCACAGCGGCACCTGGTTGACGATCGCCGCGCCGTCCACCAACCAGCCGATCGCGCCGACGTCGGCCCAGCTGAGCGTGGGGTAGTTGAAGATCGAGCTGTACTTCTGACGGCCACTGAGCAGCAGGTCGACCAGCTCGTCCCGGCTGACGCCGAGGGTTTCGGCGGCGGCGTACAGGTAGAGGCCGTGGCCGGCCTCGTCCTGCACCTTGGCCAGCAGGATCGCCTTGCGCTTGAGGGACGGGGCGCGACTGATCCAGTTGCCCTCCGGCTGCATGCCGATGATCTCGGAGTGGGCGTGCTGGGCGATCTGCCGGATCAGCGTCCGCCGGTACGCCTCCGGCATCCAGTCGCGGGGCTCGATCTTCTGGTCGGCGTCGACGACCTCGGCGAAGTAGGCGGCCAGATCCTCACCCGGCTGGGCGGCAGCACGACCACGTTCCGCAGCAGCACGCAACGCCGCCTCCGCGGCCTCGACCTCGCCGAGCAGGCCGCCGGGCGGGTCCTCACCCGGGAAGTCATTGCCATACATGCCACCAGTGTTACAGCTAGCCGCTGAAGAAACCAGAGGGTGTCATACAAATCCAGGACTCCCCACCGTTACCCACCGGTCGCGAACGGTGGATTCGGTAACTATGAGTTAGGTCACGAACCAGCGATAAATCCTCGCAACCGCCACATAGCGGTTCGTTATCCCGCCTTCACCCCGAGTTGCCCAGTGTCGGGTCCTGGCATAACGGCGATCCGGACGTAGACTTCCCCCGTCACACCGATCGGCTGAAGACGATCGCCAGTTCAGGGCCACTTCCCCCGGCCCCGGCGATCCGCACCGGTCAGTCCTGGCAACAAGCCGGTTCCCCCGGCCCCGACATCTGGAGCTACCCGCTCATGCGATCTCGCGTGACCATGGTGCTCGCCGTAACGGCGGTGCTGCTCGGCGGCGTCATGCTGGTGCCGACCGCGTACGCCCGGCTTTCCGCCGGCGGAGCGAACGCCGGCCAGGAGAGCGTCGCCGCGCCACCGCCCACCCCGCCGCCGCCACCGACCCTGGCCGCCGGCAAGGTCTCGGTGAACTTCAAGGGCGAGTTCTTCTCCTGGGCGCTGCTGGACCGCGAGACCGGCGAGCTCTCCGGCTCCAAAAACATGGCCGCGACCAGCTCGACCGAGTCGATGCTCAAGGTCTGGATCGTCGCCGACTACCTGCGTCGACTCGGCGACAAGGAGCCGCCCGCGGCGATGAAGAAGGCAGCCAGCCTGGCCATCCGGGACAGCGACGACGACGCGACCAACCGGATCTACAGCGCCATCGGCGGCTCCTACCGCGTGCCTGCGGACGGGCAGCCCGGCCCGGTGATCAAGCGCGCGATCAGCACCTGCGACCTCACCGACACCAAGCGCGGCAACGTCAAGGGTTACGAGGGCTGGTGGAGCTTCACCCGGATGTCCCCGCGCGACGCCGTACGGCTCGGCGACTGCATCGCCGACGGCACCGCCGCCGGCCCGAAGTGGACCAAGTGGCTGCTCAGCGAGATGAGCAAGGTGCGCGGCAGCACCGCCACCAAGGACCAGAACCCCCGCTCGGGTGGCGGCCGGTGGGGCATCATCGACGGCCTGCCTGAGTCGATCACCAGCCAGGGTCCGATCGGCATCAAGAACGGCTGGACCCCCCTCAACTATGACGGCAACTGGCACGTCAACTGCCTGGCCGTGACCGAGAAGTGGAGCCTCGCGGTGATGCTGCGTTACCCCCAGCGGAGCGGGCTCGACTACGGGTCGGACGTCTGCGCCAGCGTCGCCAGCCAGCTGGTGACACCGCAGCCGGGCGGCGCCCTCAAGGTGCCGCAGCAGCCGATCGGCAAGCTCTGATGCCCGGCCGCAGCCGCCGCAACGGCGAGACATCGCCGCTGCGCCTGGCCGCGATCGCGGCTGTGCTGATCGGGCTGGTCCTGGTCTCGCTGCGCCTGCTGCCCGGCTCGCCCTTCGAATCCACCGCCGCCGCCCAGTGGGGCCGGGGTGAGTCACCGGCGGACCGGGGCACCACCCTGACCGACCGCAGCGCACGACCGTCGCCGTCGCCCAGCCCTTCGCCGGAGCCGGAGCCGCTGCCCTTCGAGGCCAAGGAGATCGACCTCGACATCGACGGCTGGTACGCGTGGAGCGTGCTGGACCGCCGCTCCGGCGAGATCATCGGCTCGGAGAACATGGCCGAGACCAGCACCACCGCCTCCTTGATCAAATCCTGGATCGTCGCCGACTACCTGCGTCGTACCGCCGACGCCGGGCAGACCCCGAGCGACGCGAAGCTGGGCGACCTGACCCGGATCATCCGGGACAGCGACAACACCCGCACCGAGCAGCTCTACACACAGATCGGCCGGTCCGCCTCGATCAAGCGACTGCTGTCCACCTGCGAGCTGACCGACAGCAAGGTGTCCCGCGATCTCGGCTGGAGCCGTACGGAGCTGTCCCCCCGGGACACCGCCCGCCTCGGCGAATGCATCGCCAACGGCACCGCCGCCGGTCCGAAGTGGACCAAGTGGCTGCTCGGCGAGATGCGTCAGGTACGCGGTGCCGGCGACTTCGGCATCCGCAAGGCGTTCCCGGCCGCCGAGGCGAAGAAGATCGCCATCAAGAACGGCTGGGTCGATCGCACCCGTGAGCAGGAGATCCACGTCAACTGCCTGGCGATCGGCGACACCTGGACGATGGGCGTGATGCTCCAGTACCCGATCAACAAGGGCTACGAGTACGGCATGAGCAACTGCGAGAAGATCACCGAGGCTCTCCTCACCACGTCGCCGTGAGCCTGCGCCCGCTCCTCAGCGGGTGAAGAAGGTGGGGCCGGTCGACGGTAGCGGCGGGGTTTCGCCGAGGGCGGCGGTGAGGCGGGCGAACTCACGGATGCCGGCGACCTGTCGTTCGCCGAGGGAGAAGTCCAGGGTCCGGAAGTACTCCGCCAGAGTGGTCGCGTCGAAGGGCTCCCAGCGGGCCGCCGACTCGGCGACCTGATCCAGTTCGGCCAGGCACAGGTCGCGCGAGCGCAGGAACCCTTCATGCACCTCTTTGACCAGGCCGGGATGGGCTGCGGCGAAGTCCCGGCGGACCGCCCAGACGGCGAAGACCATCGGCAGTCCGGTCCACTCCCGCCACGCCTGACCCAGGTCGGTCACGGTCAGCCCCTGTCGGGGTGCCTCGTACATGGCACGCAGGGCCACGTCACCGATCAGCACCGCGGCGTCGGCCTCCAGCAGCATCTGGGTCAGGTCCGGCGGGCATCGGAAGTACTCCGGGCGGACGCCGTACCGCTCACGCAGCAGGAGTTGGGCGAGGAGGACCCCGGTCCGTGAGGTGGAGCCCAGCGCCACCCGGGCACCATCGAGGTCGGCCAGCGGTCGGGTGCTGACCAGGTTGACCGACAGCACCGGACCGTCGCTGCCGACCGCCAGGTCGGGCAGGAGCAGCAGGTCGTCGGCGTGTCGCAGGTACTCGACGAAGGTGATCGGCCCGATGTCCAGGTCGCCGGCGACGAGTTGGGCACTGAGCCGGTCCGGTGAGTCCTTGTGCAGGTCGACGTCGAGCAGCGCACCGGAACGCATCAAACCCCAGTAGATGGGCAGGCAGTTGAGGAACTGGATGTGCCCGACGCGGGGGCGGGCAAGGCGCTCGACCATGCCCCGACCGTATCCCCACCGCCCGTGACCTGCTCAGCGGGACGTCGGGTAAGTGGTGAACCCCGCACCCACCGGCGTCGGAGGAAAACCGGTTGTCCACGGCATGAGCGGGAGTAGGCTGTTCGTCCCGCCCGACGGCCGCGGTGAGTAGCACCGCAGCGGACGTCTCCGCGCCGACCCACGAGTCGGAAACGCGAGCGGCAGCCTTCTTCCCCGTGTCGAGGAGTCCGTGGATGAGCCTGCACGCCCAAGAAATCCCCCCGCCGTACGGATTGGCGGACGAGTTGGCCGAAGAGCGGGCGCACCTGACCCGTTCGCGGGCGGCGCTGCGCCGGATGCGGGAACGCGCCGAAGCGCTCTTCGCCACCGGCGACAAGGTGGCCGGAGACGCGTACACCGCCGAGCAGCTCGGCCGGCACCTGGCCCGGCGGGTCGCCGAACTCGCCGACGACCCGCGAACGCCGCTCTTCTTCGGCCGGCTCGACTTCGGCGACGCGGATGCCGAACACGCCGGCCACCGCTACCACGTCGGTCGTCGGCACGTCACCGACGAGCAGGGCGAACCGTTGGTGCTGGACTGGCGGGCACCGGTCTCCCGCGCGTTCTACCGGGCCAGCGCCCGCGACCCGCAGGGCCTGGCGGTACGGCGACGGTTCGGCTTCGGCGACGGGAAGCTGACCAGCTTCGAGGACGAACACCTGGACCGGGGCGAGGAACTCGGCAGGGCCAGCCGGATCCTCACCGCCGAGATCGAACGCCCCCGGGTCGGACCGATGCGGGACATCGTCGCCACCATCCAGCCCGAGCAGGACGAACTCGTCCGTGCCGACCTGGCCACCTCGATCTGCGTGCAGGGCGCCCCGGGCACCGGCAAGACCGCCGTCGGGTTGCACCGCGCCGCATACCTGCTCTACCTGCACCGGGAGCGGTTGCGGCGGTCGAAGGTGCTGGTCGTGGGACCGAACCGAGCATTCCTCGGCTACATCGCGGCGGTGCTGCCCGCACTGGGTGAGGTCGAGGTGGAGCAGGCCACCGTGGAGGACCTGGTCGACCGGGCGCCGGTGCGGGCGGTGGACCCGCCGGACGTGGCCACGCTCAAACACGACGCGCGGATGGCCGAGGTGCTGCGCCGGGCCGTCGACGCGTACATCGGCGAGCCGGTGGAACCGATGCTCGTCTCCGACGGCTCGTTCCGCTGGCGGATCGGGCTGGAGCCGCTGCACCGGCTGGTGCAGGAAACCCGTGCGGAGCGGCTGCCGTACGCCGTCGGGCGGGAGAGAGTCCGGGCCCGGGTGGTCGGGCTGCTGCAACGGCAGGCCGAGGCACGACGGGCGGAGTCGCCGGGCGACGCGTGGCTGCGCCGGATGGGCAAGTCGAAACCGGTCACCGGGTTCCTGGACACGGTCTGGCCGGCGCTCACCCCGGACGGCCTGCTGCACACGCTGTACGCCGAGCCGGTCCGGCTCGCACAGGCCGCTGACGGCCTGCTCACCCCCGACGAGCAGAGTCTGCTCACCCGCCGGGCGACCGGCCGCCTCACCAACGGCACCGGGTTGGCCCGGACGGCGAAGGCGACCCGGTGGACGACCGCGGACGCCATGCTGATCGACGAGGCGGCCGGCCTGCTCGAACGCTCGACGGGCTACGGGCACGTCGTGGTCGACGAGGCCCAGGACCTGTCACCCATGCAGTGCCGGGTCATCGCCCGACGTAGCGAGCACGGCTCGCTCACCCTCCTCGGCGACCTGGCGCAGGCCACCGCGCCCTGGGCGGCCACCGACTGGCGGGAGAGCCTGCGCCACCTGGGCAAGCCGGACGCGGCGGTGGTGCCGTTGACCATCGGGTTCCGGGTACCCGCTGCCGTGCTCGCCTTCGCCAACCGGTTGCTTCCGGCACTGGCCGTCGACGTGCCGCCGGCCGAATCGCTGCGCGGTGACGGCACGCTCGATGTGCGTACCGTCACCGATCTTGCCGGTGCGACGGTGGCCGAGGTGCGGGCGGCGCTCGCGCACGAAGGGTCGATTGCCGTGGTCGCCGCCGACGACACCGTGGAAGGGCTGCGGTCGGCGCTGGCCGAGGCGGGGATCGACACCGCGACCGCCGACGCGCCCGCCGCCGGGGCGCGCGTCACTGTAGTGCCGGCGACCCTGGTCAAGGGTCTGGAGTACGACCACGTCATCGTGGTCGAGCCCGCCGCCATCGTCGCCGCCGAACCACGCGGTCTGCACCGGCTGTACGTGGTGCTCACCCGGGCGGTGTCCCGGCTGTCCGTGCTGCACACCGTGCCACTGCCCGCGCCGCTGGCCTGACCCCGTCCAGGGTCGCCGATTCAGTGGATGTTCCGCCCGTTTCCACCCCGGGCGGCGGCGAACCGGTGCCACCATGCCGAAGGGAGCGGCCGACCGGTGGCCGCCGCAGGTCGGAAAGGGGTGGCCGTGGTCAGCGTCGCGCCGGGTACGCCCTGTTGGACCGACCTGGCGACGCCAGGGCTCGACGCGGCCCGACGGTTCTACCCGGAGCTGTTCGGCTGGACCGGTCGGGTCGACCCCGAGCCGGAGGCGGGCGGGTACACGGTCTTCCTGCTGGATGGTCGGGCGGTGGCCGGGGCAGGCCCACCGGCCGTGCCAGACCAGGTGCCGATCTGGTCGACGTACGTCGCCACCGACGACGCCGATCTGGTCGCCGGCCGGGTGGAGCGGGCCGGTGGGCAGGTCGTGGTGCCACCCTTCGAGGTCTTCGACCGGGGCCGGATGGCGGTCTTCACCGATCCTGCCGGCGCCGCGTTCAGCGTCTGGCAGCCGATGACCTTCGCTGGTGCCGAGGTGTTCGACACCCCCGGTGCGATGAGCTGGACGGAACTGGTCACACCCGACCCGGACGGGGCGAAGATCTTCTACGAACTGGTCTTCGGTTGGCAGCCGGAGGAGGAGCCGATGGGCCAGGTCGCCTACACCGGCTGGCGACTCGGCGACCGGGTCGTGGCGGGGATGATGCCCCCGCTGGGCGCGGACTTCCCGGCGGAATCCCCGGCGTACTGGACGGTGTACTTCTCCGTCTCCGACGCGGATGCCACCGCGGCACACGCCGCCGAACTCGGTGGCACGATCCTGGTTCCCCCGCGCGACATCCCCGCCGGCCGCATCACCGCCCTCCGCGACCCCCACGGCGCCCTCTTCTCCCTCATAGCCCTAACCCCACCCCCCTAGCCCCACCACCCCACCCCACCCCACCCCGGCCCCCCGGCCCCCGGCCCCGGCCCCGGCCCCGGCCCCCGGCCCCGGCCCCCGGCCCCGGCCCCGGCCCCGGCCCCGGCCCCGGCCCCGGCGATC
>NZ_BOPB01000024.1 GCF_016863535.1 Micromonospora lutea | reverse complement strand
GGCCCCCCGGCCCCCGGCCCCGGCCCCGGCCCCGGCCCCCGGCCCCGGCCCCCGGCCCCGGCCCCGGCCCCGGCCCCGGCCCCGGCCCCGGCGATCATGCAGTTGTGGTTCCTGGTTCATCCCGATTCGCGGCTCTTGTGCGGTGCCACAACTGCATGATCGGCGCTGGTGGTGGGGGTGGGGGCGGGGTCGGGGGTGGGGGTGGGGGTGGGGGTGGGGGTGGGGGTGGGGCGGGTGGGGAGGACTAGGGGGCCGTGGGGGCCGGGGATGACGCGGACGTGGGCGCGGTAGTGGCGGGACAGCAGGTCCTCGGTGAGGACTTCGGCAGGGGTGCCGGTGGCGACGATCCGGCCGTCGGCCAGCAGCACCATGCGGTCGGCGTACTCACCGGCGATGGAGAGGTCGTGCATGGTGGCCAGCACCGTCAGGTTGTGCGTTCGACGGAGCTGGTCGACCAGTTCGAGGACCTCCTGCTGGTGACCGATGTCGAGGGCGCTGGTGGGCTCGTCGAGCAGCAGCAGGGTGGCGCCCTGGGCCAGCGCCCGGGCCAGGAAGACCCGCTGCCGCTCGCCACCGGAGAGGGTCGCCAACTCCCGGGCGTGGAAGCTGGCGAGGTCCAGCCGGTCGAGCACCTCGTGCACCACGGCGAGGTCGGCGGCGGACTCCCGACCAAGCGGCGGGATGTACGGGGTGCGACCGAGCAACACGTAGTCCAGCACGGCCATGCCGGGCGGTACGACAGGTGCCTGAGCGACCGTGGCCACCACCCGGGCTCGATCCCGGCGGCGTAGCTCACCGAGCGGCGTACCGAAGAGCCGGACGGCGTCCGGCGTGGGAAGCAGGCCGCCGACGGCGCGCAGCAACGTCGACTTGCCGGCCCCGTTGGGACCGATCACCGTGACCCACTCACCGGCGCTGACGGTCAGGTCGATGCCCGCGAGGATCGGTGCGCCGTCCAGAGTGATCCGCAGGTCGCGCAGATCGACGGCGGGGACGGGCAAGGTCATGTCAGCACCCGTCGGGCCGAGCGCAGCACCACCACGAAGAACGGGCCGCCCAGCAGCGCGGTGACCACCCCGATCGGGATCTCCTGCGGTGCGGCGGCGGTCCGCGCCACCACGTCGGTCAGGGCCAGGAAGGCACCCCCGAACAGCAGCGACAGCGGCAGGATCACCCGGTAGCTGGCCCCGGCCAGCATCCGTACGGTGTGCGGCACGATGATGCCGACGAAGCCGATCAGGCCGGAGGCGGAGACCGCGGCAGCGGTACCCAGCGAGGCGGCGGCGACCAGCAGGTACCGGGACCGCTGCGGGTGCAGGCCGAGGCTGGTCGCCTCGTCGTCGCCGACCGAGAGCACGTCCAGCTCCCGCCGGTGCAGCAGGATGATCAGGCTGGTCAGCAGGAAGTACGGCAGGACCAGTCGAACGTCCTGCCAGCCGGCGGTGGCCAGCCGCCCGAGCAGCCAGGAGTACACCTGCTGGATGCTTTCCGCGTGCCGTTGCAGCAGGTACGTCTGCCCGGCGCTGAGGAACGCGGAGACGGCCACCCCGGCGAGGATCAACGCCGCCGGTGAGCGGCTGCGGCCACCGGCGGCACCGAGCAGGTAGGTCATCGCCACCGCGCCGAGGGAGCCGACGAAGGCGGCCAGCGGAATGGTGACTGGCAGTCCGCTGAGGGCTCCCCCCGCGCCAACCCCCAGGGTCAGCACCACGGTGACCGCCAGCCCGGCCCCGGCCGCGACGCCGAGCAGGTACGGGTCGGCCAACGGGTTGCGGAACACCCCCTGGTAGGCGCCACCGGCCAGGGCGAGCAGTCCGCCGACCAGCAGGCCCAGCACCACCCGGGGTAGCCGAAGCTCGGTGACGATGGCGATTTCCCGCTCGGTCAGCCCGCTCTCCAGGCGTACCCCGGGCAGCAGGTTCAGCAGTTCGATCGCGACGCTGCCGGGCGGCAGGTTGACCGGGCCGAGCGAGACGCCGACCACCAGCGCGACGAGCACGGCGAACACCCCGGCCGCGAGCCAGCGTTTCTGCAGACCCGCTGGCCGGGAGGTGACCACCTTCCCCCCGCCCGACGGTAAGGAAGGGCCCCTTGCTAACGCCTGGTGCATAGGAAGGGCCCCCTGCTAACGCCTGCCGTCGGTCACTCGGCGGCCTTGGCGGTGGCGTCCACGATGGTACGGAGCAGGTCCACCACGCGCGGGCCCCAGCGCGAGGCGATGTCGTCGTCGAGTTCCACGACCTGGCCCTGCTGTACCGCGGTGAGCGCCGCCCAGCCGCTGCGCGCCTTGACCGTCGCCGCGCTCTGCTGGCAGCACTTGACGTCGGAAAGGAAGATGAAGTCCGGGTTCGCGTCGACGATCACTTCCTGGGAGAGCTGCGGGTAGCCGCCGTTCTTGCCATCGGCGTCGGCCGCGTCGGCGATGTTCTCCAGCCCGGCCAGCGCGTAGATCGAACCGATGTAGGTCTTGCTGGTCGCGGTGTACAGCTCTGGACCCAGCTCGTGGAAGTAGGTGAGCCGTTCGGCCCGCTGCGGCACCTCGGCCACGAGCTTCGCGATGTCGTCCTTCATCCGCTGGACCACGTCGGCCGCCTCGGTGGCGTTGCCGGTGAGGATGCCCAACTCGGTGATCTGCCGGTACGAGTCGTCGAGCGTCTGCGCCGCCGGAGTCTGATAGACCGGAATCTTGAGCGTGGTGAGCTGCTCGACGATCTTGTTGCGGTCGTCGCTGAGCACCACCAGGTCGGGGTTCTTCGCGGCGACCGCCTCGGCGTTCGGCTGGTAGCCGGAGAGATCCGTCTTCGGTGCGTCGGCGGGGAAGTTGGACTGGTCGTCGACCGCGGTGACCTGCGGACCGGCACCGATGGCGAAGAGCATCTCGGTGGCGGTCGCCGACAGCGAAATGATCTTCTCGGGTCGCTGCTCCAACGTCAGCTTGCCGACGGTCACCGGGAAGGTGGCGGCACTCGGGTTGTCACTGGCGGCGGGGGTGTCGGAGGTCTTCTCGGCGCAGGCGCCGAGCGCGAGCGCGGCCACCGCAAGACTGGCGGCGAAGATCTTGGGGGTACGTCTGAACATCGGTCCTCCTGTCGGTCGAGGATGTGCTGCTTCGCCGACAGGGAGCCGAGGCACCCGTCCGCGAGGCGCCCTTCCTCGAGAGCGCGGTTCGCGACCGCGTCCCAGGCGACCTGGCTCGTCCCCGGTTACGGGGCATCACAGTTGCGGGACAGCGCCGGTGTCTCACCGGCTTCGCTGGAACGGGTCGGTAAGACCGTAGCGCACGGTGCGGCGGAACCTCGCGGAGCAGGCCGTCGCGCTGCCGCAGGCTCGGCCACGAGTCGCCGGGAGAGGGCCGGTATGCCCGTTTGCTCCTTGGCCCGGGGCCCCGCCGCATTTCCTCGCGGGGCCCCGGGGTGACTTCAGGAGGAGGTGATGGTGACGTTGTCCACAGCCGCTTCGACGAGGCTGGCGGTCGAGGCGTCAGCGGCCTCGACCAGGATCCGGACCGACTGGCCGGCGTACGGGGTGAGGTTGAGGCTGGATGTGGTCCAGGCACCGTTGCGGTTGCTGGCCGCACCGGACTGGGTGAGCAGGGCAGTGGTACCGCCGTTGTGCACCACGCTGACCCGGAAGTAGTCCGCCGAGGACGAGTTCGAGCCGTGCGCCAGGTACCAGGCCAGCGACAACGTCAACGTGCCGCTGGACGGCAACGTGATGGCCGGCGAGCGGGCGCTGGTGACCCCGCCGTCGATGTCGTAGTCGCCCGCACCGCTGCCGGCGAGCCGGCCGGTCACCAGGTCGTTGCTACCCGCGTACGGGGTGAGTTGCTTGGCTCCGCTGGAGTTGGTGGCCTGCGCGGCACCGCGTTCCCACTGACCCGAGGTCGCGGTGTCGGTGCCGTTGGGGTTGGTCGTCCAGCCGGTCGCGGTCTCGAAGGTGTCCGACCAGACCGTGGTCCCGCCGCCACCGCCGCCGCAGTACTGCGCCTGCTTGCCGATGGCCCGGTACGGGCAGTCGGCGTACTCGGTGAGGATGAGCACCGCCTCCCGGTTGCGCGAGGTCTGCGCGGGGATGACCTCGTCGGGCGGGTAGAAGCCGCCGCCGGAGGCCGAGCCCGGATACAGCTCGAAGGTGTACGCCCAGATGCCGTGCGTAGCCCACATCCAGTCGATGCTGCTGCCATCGGTGATGTACAGGTCACTGGACTGCTGCGGGGTGAAGCCGTTGGTGGCCGCCATCTGCTGGCCGATGGTGGCGAAGGTGTTGTACTGGTCGGCGCTCATTCCCGGGGCGGTGTTGTTGTACGTGTAGCCGTACGGCCAGAGCACCAGCTCGGAGTAGGTGTGGAAGTCGATGTTGGCCTTGATCTGCTGCACCCCGCCGACCACCCGGCTGTTGACGAAGTTGCGGAGCGCCTGCGTCTCGGGGGCGGAGAAGGCCGACGGACCCCGGTAGGTGTCCGAGGAGGTCGAGCCGGAGGAGCCGCCGCAGCAGCCGAAGTTGAAGCCCCAGTTCCGGTTCAGGTCGGTGCCGACGTACGACGATCCGCTGTTGGGTTGGCGGTTCTTCCGCCACGACCGGTAGGAGCCGGTGGCGATGTCGTACTCGCTGCCGTCCGGGTTGACCGAGGGCACGATCCAGATCTCCCGGTTGTTGACCAGGTTGGTGATCCGGGAGTCGGAGCCGTAGTTGTCGGTGAAGAGGTTGAGCAGGTAGATCGCCATTTCGACGGTCAGGTGCTCGCGGGCGTGCTGCTGGGAGTTGAACAGGATCTCCGGCTCGTTCTCGTCGGTGGCGACGTTGTCGGAGATCTTGACCGCGACCAGGTCACGACCCTCGTACGAGCTACCGATACTGATCTTCCGCGCGATGCTCGGGTGGTCGGCGACCACCTTGTTCACCGCCGCGATCATCTCCGGGTAGTCGTGGTAGTTCGAGTCGGCCGACGGGAAGCCGAGAATGCCGACGTCCCCCTCGGCGTGGCTGTGCCGGTCGTTCGGCACCGCAGGGATCGCCTCCAGCCGGAAGCCGAGCCTGGTGATCGCGGCGGCTTCGGCCCGGGTGGCCGAGACGTGCAGCACCCCGTGCTCGGAGTAGTCGATGGCGGCGCCCGTACGGGCGACCGCGTTGCGGTCGGCGAGGGTCTTGGGGCCGAGCACCCGGTAGGACACGGCGGCCGATTGTTCGTCCCGGTTGGGCACCGGATCTGCGGAGACCGGTGGCGCGGCGACAGTGAGCAGGCCGAGCCCGGCGGCGAAGATGAGCGCCAGGGCACGGCGGACAGGGATGGAACGGAAGGCCATGGACAACCTCCTGGAGGCGCGGGGATCTCCCGCTCGGTGGCGGACAGCCCACCACCAGTCACATGGTCATATCAACATTGATCGTTGTTTGGTCCATCCCAGCCGGATCCTCACGCCGGCGACATGTTTCCGCCGACCGGCACGCCACGAAACTGGGTGCCAGACTGCCGGGCGTTCAGCCCTTCTCGTCAGCGGGCCGTTCCTCCGCCGCGCCCTCGGCCTGGTCGTCACCGGCCAGCGCGGACCGCAGGCGCTCCTTCTCCACGCGGCGACGCTCGGCGGCGGCGGCCATCTCCTCGGCCATCTCGTCGCGCCACCCCTTGAGCAGGAAGAACGAGACGGCCGCGGAGAACAGCAGCGCCAGGATCAACTTGAGGAAGATGTCCATGTCGACCGGCCACAGGGCCGCCACCACGACCACGAACAGACCGATCCGGCCGAGTGTGTACTTGACCGCCGCACTCACGTTCGTTCGCTCCGCTCGCTCACGTCACCACTCCGTTTCTCCACCGTCCGTCGACGGCACCTCAGCGAATACGGTCTCAGCCGGTCCGGTTGGTCAGCCAACGGACGCCGGGAAACCAGATCATCGCGTACACCACGGTGAACGTGGTCGCGGCGAGCGCGCCGGACAGCAGCGGCGGCAGCGCCGCCACCAGGCCGGCCGCCAGCAGCCCGGAGACCACTGCGATCGCGACGGCCACCAGCGCGGCCACCACCCGGGGCGCACCGAAGGCCCAGGCCCGGAAGTCCTCCCAGAACAGCCAGGTGGGCAGGATGACCGCGAGCCAGCCGTTGGCCTGACCGAACTCACCAGCGCCGAACGAGGCGAAGGCAACGTCGAAAATCACCAGTACCAGCAGCCCGATGACCACCCCGGCCAGGCCGACCCCGAGCAGATCACCCAGGGTCCGGATCCGTCCCTCGGCATCCCGGCGGGGAAACGCGCTCTGCTGCTCCGTCATCGTCGTGCCAGGGTACGCGTCGGGTCAGGCCCAGACCTGCTGCGGCTCGGCCCGGCGCTCGGCCAGCGTCGGCGCGGCATCGTACTCACGGACCACCTCGTAGCGGGTGTTGCGCTCGACCGGGCGGAACCCGGCGTCCCAGATGAGGTGCAGCAGGTCGTCACGGTGCATGGTGTTCGGCGTGCCGTACGAGTCGGCATCGTGGGTGATCTTGTATTCCACGACCGAGCCGTCCAGGTCGTCCACCCCGAAGTTGAGGGACAGCTGGGCCACCGACAGGCCGTGCATCACCCAGAAGCACTTGACGTGCGGGACGTTGTCGAACAGCAGCCGGGAGACGGCAAAGGTCTTCAACGACTCAGCCGGTGAGGCCATCGTGGTGCGGGCCTGAATCCGGTTACGGATCTTGCCGTCCGCCGAGTCCACGAAGTCGTGCTGGTAACGCAGCGGGATGAAGACCTGGAAGCCGCCGGTCTCGTCCTGCAACTCGCGCAGCCGCAGCACGTGGTCCACCCGGTGCCGGGGCTCCTCGATGTGGCCGTAGAGCATCGTCGACGGCGTCTTCATGCCCTTGCTGTGGGCCAGCCGGTGGATGCGCGACCAGTCCTCCCAGTGGCAGGCGTGGTCGACGATGTGCTGCCGGATCTCCCAGTCGAAGATCTCCGCGCCGCCGCCGGTCAGCGACTCCAGGCCGGCGTCCATCAGCTCGTCGAGGATCTCGTCGGCGCTCAGGCCGCTGATCTTCTCGAACCACTGCACCTCGGTGGCGGTGAACGCCTTCAGGTTGACCTTCGGCAGCGCCGCCTTCAGCTCACGCAGCACCTTGGGGTAGTAACGCCAGGGCAGGGTCGGGTGCAGGCCGTTGACGATGTGCAGCTCGGTGAGCTGCTCGTCCTCCATCTCCTTGGCCTTGCGGACCGCCTCGTCGATGCGCATGGTGTACGCGTCCTTCTCACCCGGCTTGCGCTGGAACGAGCAGTACGCACAGCTCGCGCTGCACACGTTGGTGAGGTTCAGGTGCCGGTTGACGTTGAACATCACCCGGTCACCGTTCATCTCGGTGCGCTTGTGGTGGGCCAGCCGCCCCAACCAGGTCAGGTCGTCGCTGGAGTAGAGAGCGATCCCGTCCTCACGAGTCAGCCGCTCCCCCGCGTACACCTTTGCTTCGAGTTCGCGCTTGAGTCCGGCGTCCATCGAAAGCCCCGTCCCCTTCCACCTGCGGTCGCGACCGGGACACGGTCGCCACCCGAGCCTACGTCGGCCGTGGTGGCAACTCACACCGTGGTCAGCGCCAGCAGACTCTCAGCCTCCCGTTATCCGGCCAGACATCGACATCAGTACGCCGGGTGGGGTAAGACAGGGTGGGGCACGCCACACGCTGGTAGCGTCCCGAACCGCCGCGCCGACCGAGCGTGGCAGAGCGGCGCCGGACGGGGAGCGGAATGATCGACAGCGCGGGCGGACGGCGACGGCGACGCAGGCCGGTGGTCTCACCGGTGCTACGGCCGGCGCTCTGGTCCGCCCTGCTCGCTGCGGTCGCCAGCACGGTCCTCGCCGCACCCGCGTACGCCGAGCCGGGCGTACCCGTAACGGTGCCCGACACCGGGTCCCGCCCGGTCGTCACCGGCCCTCTCCAGCTACCCGGCGCGCCCGCCGGCACGCCGGGCCTGGTGCCGTCGCTCGGTGCCCCGGGTGCCAACACGCTGGAAGCCCAGATCAACGCCGCCGAGGCTCGCGTCGCCGAGCTCGGCACTCGCCTGTTGGAACTCGAACAGCAGCGCAACGAGGTGCAGGCCCAGTTCCGCACCGCCGAGCGTGATCTGGAATTCGCTCGGGGCGCGGTCCAGCAGGCGCAGCAGCGCGCCGACCAGGTCGCGGCCGAGGCGATCAAGGCCGCCGCCGCGCTGCCACCCGGCGGTTTCGCCACCGATCTGCGTGACCTGGAGCTGCTCCGCCGGGCGAACCGGGGCGAAAAGGTCGAGCACGCCACCGCTCCGGCGGCCGGTGAGCTGGCCCGCACCCGGGCTGACGAGCAGGTGGCGACGCAGGCGTACACGGCTGCCCAGTCCCGACTCCAAGGCGTCGAGCAGCAGTACACCGCCACCCAGCAGGCGCTACGCGACGCCGAGTCGAAGCTGATCAAGCTGCGTGACGAGAACGCCGCGAAGCTGGTCGAGTTGGCCCGTCAGCAGGAGGCCGCCGAGCAGCGACTCGGTGCCGACTACGGCGACCAGCCGGCCGGTGGGCTGGTCGCCCACCCCACGGCACAGGCCGCCGTCGCGTACGCCCGCAAGCAACTCGGCGACCCGTACGTCTGGGCGGCCGAGGGACCGAACTCCTTCGACTGCTCCGGCCTGATGTGGGCGGCATACCGGTCGGCGGGCTACCGACAGTTGCCGCGAGTCTCCCGGGACCAGTACCGGGCAACCAGCTCGCGGACGGTGCCCCGGGACGCTCTGCTCCCTGGTGACCTGCTCTTCTTCGCCTCCGGCAGCAATTGGCGCAGCATCCACCACGTGGGGATGTACATCGGCGGCGGCAAGATGATCCACGCGCCGACCACCGGTGACGTGGTGAAGATCTCCACGGTCCGCTGGTCCCGGCTCTACGCCGCGACCCGGGTGGTGGGCGCGGTTCCGGCACCGACCTCCTCGCCCACCCCGTCGCAGCCGCCCACCCCCAAGCCGAAGCCGACCCCCAAGCCCACGCCGAAGCCGACGCCCACCAAGACGCCGAAGCCGACGACGTCACCGACCTCGTCGCCCACTCCGTCGGGCAGCACGTCACCGTCGCCGAGTCCGTCGGGGTCCACCACCCCGTCGGCTACCCCGCCGACCACCACCCCGCCGCCGACCCCGTCGACCTCCACCACCCCGTCGCCGACCCTCGGGTCCAGCAGCGTCGCGCCGACCAACTCCGAGGACACGACCGATCCGACCACGGCGGCCAGCAGCACGACGCCGGAGGAGAGCGCCTCGGCCAGCCCGTCGACCGCCAGCGGACGCTGACCACGACCGGTACCGGGCCTACCGGCAGGTGAGCCCCGCAATGCTCTGCCGGCGGCACCACCGCGCCGGTGACCTCGGCCCGCGCAACGCCCGGCCCGCACGGCCCATCGGCACCGGTAGATCTTCAAATGGTGGGCGCCCGACGACATCCGGAACGCTCTCCGCGCTCCGGGTGTGCCGCACGGGCGGAATGTGGCACGGTGTCTCTCAGGCACTTCCGGCCCCGGCGGTACGGGTCCGGTTGCGAGGCGTGGCGCGGAGGCGACGATGACGGAGCACGAGGTTCCGGCGGGACCGGTGACCCCTACCCCCACCGCCACCGCCGACCCGGAACAGTCCACCGGCAACGCCTCGAACCCGTCCGCCGATGAGGCGGCGTCACTCCCAAGGGCTGCCGGCGCCTCACCGTCCGCCGACCGCCCGGCGGCACCGACCCGAGGTCGGGCAGGAGTCGCCCGGGTGACGGCACCCGGAGGCGTGGCGCCTGGCCAGCCACCGGCCAACGCCGGACCGAGCGGCTCCGGAGGGGGCACCACGTACCGGGCCACGGCCACCGCAGGACCGGTGGGCACGAGCGAAGCTGTCACCGTCGACGCCGGAACGGCCGCGGCGACCAGCCAGGCCGGTGTCCCCGGCCAGCGGGACGCGGCGTCGCCGAGCCGGGAGCCGGGGGCACCGAAATCGGCACGGGCCAGCGTCCGGGTACCCGGCCTCAGCCGGGTGAGCGTGGACGAGGCGCAGTCGGCCGGGGCCGGCAGCAAGGCATCCGGTGTCTACCGTTCCGCTCCGGCGCAACCGGAGCCGGTCAGGCCACCGGAGCCCGCCCAGCCACGCGAGCCGGCCGAACCGCCGACGCCACCCACCCCTGAACCGGAGCCCGCACCGCAACCGCCGGCACCCGGACCGGTCCCACCTGCGCCGACCCCGACACCGCCGCCAGTCCCGACCCCGCCGGTGCCTTCCCCGCCAGGCCCGACGCCGCCGGCACCACCGCCGCCGTACCCACCGGGGCCGGTCCCCGCTCCGCCGCCCGGCCCCCGGCCCACGCCACCGGTTCCGGGCCCGCCGACGCCCCCTCCCGGCCCTCCCGTGCCGGCACCACCGCCACCGCCAGGCCCGATGCCGGCACCACCGTTTCCGCCTCCGCCGGCCACCGGGGTCACTCCACCGGCCACCGCCGGCACCACCGGGGTCGCATCCGCCGCCGTAATGCCGTGGACCGTCCCGCCCGCCGTCGGAACCGACCCGGCTCCGGTCGTACCGGCACCGGCGTTGCCCGTCTGGCCGCCGCCGACCAATCCCGCCGGCCGTCGGGACGATCCCACGCCCAGTTCACCGGGGGCGGTGCCGCGGCCTTCGTCACGTCCGGGACTGCGCCCGGGCTCCACCACGCCACTCGCGGCGGTCACCACTCCGGAGAGCGGCCCGGGTACGAACCGACCGCGGTCCGGCACCTCCGAGCCCACCGCGCGGATCGGGACGTCCACGCCCGAATCGAGGCCAGGCGTCCGGCCGCCCGGGGCGGAGCCGACGCACCGTCCCGGTGGTTCCGACCTGAGCGCGTACTACGCCGGGGGAGAAAGTTCGGCGACGGTGGCCTTCCCCACCGGGGAGCAGGAGAACTCTGGCTCGTTGACCGGGCACATCCTGGCTCAGGGCTGGGCGGACACCGCAGCCGAGAGGTCGAGCAGCACACTCCGCGTCGTGATCCTGATGGCGGTCGCGCTGGCGGTGTTGGTGGCGATCAGCGTGCTGGTGGTGGTCTTCGCGAACGACGCGTTCGCAGCCGGGGGCAACGACCTGTCGAGGTGACCGGCTGCTCGCGGAACGTTGGTGAGTCCGCCCACTACCCGACTCCGAGGTGAGTGGGCACGCGTCGGCCGCCGTACACTGGTCGGTGATCACTGACCTGGCGCGTGACTGCGCGCCCATGGGCGTTCTTGCGGAAGATCCGGCGGCCACGGCCGCAGCGGGACATCGCGAAGATGCGCCCCGCTCGAAAGGCATTACTTGACCACCTCCGCTGAACTCGGCATGCCCCCGTTCTCTCCCGAACTTCCCGCCGCGCCGCAGCAGGCCGGCACGATCACCCCCGACACTCCGGTCACCTTCGATGCGCTGGGGCTTCCCGCGCCGTTGGTCCGGGCCCTCGACCGGCAGGGCATCACCACCCCGTTCGAGATCCAACAGGCCACCGTTCCCGACGCGCTCGCCGGACGCGACGTGCTCGGCCGTGGGCAGACCGGCTCCGGCAAGACCCTCGCGTTCGGGCTGCCGCTGCTGGCCCGGATCGCCGCTGGCGAGCGGGCCCGGCCCCGGCATCCACGCGCGCTGGTCCTGGTGCCCACCCGGGAACTGGCCATGCAGGTCAACGACGCGCTGCTGCCGCTGGGCAAGGCCGTCGGAGTGTTCCTCAAGACCGCCGTCGGCGGAGTTCCGTACGACCGGCAGATCGATGCCCTCCGGCGCGGTGTCGAGGTGGTGGTGGCCACCCCGGGTCGGCTCGCCGACCTGATCGACCGGGGCGTCTGCCGACTCGACGACGTCGAGATCACCGTGCTCGACGAGGCCGACCAGATGGCCGACATGGGTTTCCTGCCCGAGGTCACCGACCTGCTGGCGAAGACGCCGGCGGACGCGCAACGACTGCTCTTCTCGGCCACTCTGGACGGCGACGTCGACGCGCTGGTACGGCGGTTCATGACCGACCCGGTCACCCACTCGACCGCACCGGCGACCGCAGCCGTGTCCACCATGGATCACCACCTGTTGCTGATTCCGCCGCAGGAGAAGTTCCCGGTGACCGCGTCGATCGCCGCACGGGCGGGCCGGACCATCGTGTTCGCCCGTACCCAGTTGGGAGTGGACCGGCTGGTCACGCAGCTCGCCGCCGTCGGCGTACGCGCCGGAGGGCTGCACGGGGGCAAGACCCAGCGGATGCGCACCCGCACGCTGGCGGAGTTCCGCGAGGGACGGACCAGCGTCCTGGTCGCCACGGACGTCGCGGCACGGGGCATCCACGTCGACGGCGTCTCCCTCGTGCTGCACGTCGACCCGCCGAAGGACCCGAAGGACTACCTGCACCGCGCTGGGCGTACCGCTCGGGCCGGTGAGGCCGGCGCGGTGGCCACCCTGGTGCTGCCGAAGCAGCGCCGCACCACCCTGGCGATGCTGGAAAAGGCCGGTGTGGAGCCGGCCCAGTCCCGGGTACGCGTCGGTGACCCGGTGCTGGCCGAGCTGACCGGGGCGCGGGAGCCGAGCGGGGTGCCGGTACGCGAGGAGCCCGAGGAGCCGCGCCGCCGCAGCAGCAGCCGGCCGGGCGGCCCTCGGCGCTTCGGTGACCGGCCCACCGGTGAACGCCGTTACGCCGACCATGGTCACCGGGGCGAACGCCGCTACGCGGACCAGGCGCCGAGTGACCGCCGCTACCACGACCAGCCGCGCGGCGAGCGCCGTTTCGGCAGTGATCGGGGCGGTCGGTCGGAGGGTTGGAGCACGCACGACCGGCCGCGCGAGGAACGGCGAGGGACGGGCGTGCGATCTCGGGCCCGCACCTAGAGCTGCCCGCTCGCGGTGGTCTTCGGCGCATACGCTGCCCGGCTCGGCCGGGTGGCGTAACGTCCGGCTCATGCCGACCACGCCGAAATCGCTGCTGTGGAACCGCACGGATACCGCCGGTGCCGAGCATGCCGTGGTCGACGACGGCCACGGCATGACGGCGCAGGGCACCCAGATCGCCGTCGACCCGGTTCCCTACACCTGTCGCTACCAGGTGACCACCGACACCGACTGGGCGAGCGTCCGCCTGGAGGTCGAGGTCGAGGGAGCCGGGTGGCGGCGCAGCGTACGACTGGAACGGGCGACGCAGCGATGGCGGGTGACCGCCGCCGAGCAGGGTGACCTGGACGCGATCCTCACCGCCGGTGGGCACGCCCCGGCCGGGCTGCCCGGCGTGGAGGACCAGGACCGGCTCGCTGACGCCCTGGACGTGGACCTGGGCGGCTCGCCGCTGTTCAACACCCTGCCGCTGCGCCGGCTCGGCCTGGGTAGCGCACCGGTCGACACCACGCACCGGATCAGCGTGGCCTGGGTGCTGCTGCCCAGCCTCACCGTGCTGCCCACCGAGCAGGTGTACACCGCGCTGGGCCCGAACCGCTTCCGGTACGCCAGCGACGGTTTCAGCGCCGAGGTCGAGGTGGACACCGACGGCTACGTCCTGCGTTACCCGGGCCTGGCCGAACGCGCCCGCTGACGGCCGGCTCATCCCCTGACGGCCGAACTCTGCGCCGACGCCGCCTGACCGGCGGGCGGCTCAGGCCGGCCAGGCGCCGTCGGCCAGGAAGCGGTCGACGATGGCCAGGTGCGGCGTCAGGTCGAGGCCCTGTCGTGCCACCCACTCGTCGTCGTAGTAGGTGTCGGCATACCGGTCGCCCGCGTCGCAGATCAGGGTGACCACCGAGCCCTCACGGCCGGCGGCCAGCAGTTCGGCGATCAGGCCGAAGGCACCCCACAGGTTGGTGCCGGTCGACCCGCCCACTCGTCGGCCCAGTACCGCCGAGGCGGCCCGCATGGCCGCCAGGGAGGCCGCGTCCGGCACCTGCACCATCCGGTCCACCACCGAGGGCAGGAACGACGCCTCGACGGTCGGACGGCCGATGCCCTCGATCCGGGAGCCCCGGCCGGTCCGCACCGACCAGTCGGCCGCCTGCCAGGCGGGGTAGAACGCGGAGTTCTCCGGATCGACGACGCAGAGCTTGGTGGGCAGTCGCTGGTAGCGGGCGTACCGGCCGATGGTGGCGCTGGTGCCACCGGTGCCCGCGCCGACCACGATCCAGGCCGGTATCGGATGCCGTTCCAGGGCGAGCTGCGCGTAGATCGACTCGGCGATGTTGTTGTTGCCGCGCCAGTCGGTGGCGCGCTCGGCGTAGGTGAACTGGTCCATGAAGTGCCCGCCTGAGTCCTCGGCGAGCCAGCGCGCCTCGATGACCACCTTCGCCGGGTCCTGGACGAGATGACACCGGCCGCCCTGGAACTCGATCTGGGCGATCTTCTCGGGCGAGGTGGAGGCGGGCATCACCGCGATGAAGGGCAACCCCAGCATCCGGGCGAAGTACGCCTCGGAGACCGCCGTGGAGCCCGACGACGCCTCGATGATCGTGGTGGCCGGCCCGATCCAGCCGTTGCAGAGCCCGTACAGGAAGAGAGAGCGGGCCAGCCGGTGCTTGAGGGATCCGGTCGGGTGGACCGACTCGTCCTTGAGGTAGAGATCGATTCCCCATTGCCGGGGCAGCGGGAACGGCAGCAGGTGGGTGTCGGCGGACCGGTTCGCGTCCGCCTCCACGGCGGCTATCGCCTCGGTCACCCACTGCCGGCTGACCTCGTCGCACCGGTCGAGTTGAGTCACGCCGGGAAACCTAGCAAGCCGACCTGCGGCGTCGGGGCTCAGGCCGTTGGCGGAGCGACCGGCTGCGGGCGGTTCTCCCACTTGGTCGACAAGGCGATGCCGGTACGGGTGGAGGCGACCCCGGGTGTCCGGTTCAGCCGTACGATCAGCTGCTCCAGCTCGGCGATGGTGCCCACCCGGGCCTTGAGCAGGAAGGACTCGACGCCGGCCATGAAGTAGCAGGATTCGATCTCGGGCATGACCCGGAACGCCTCCAGCACGTCGTCGGTGTCCGCCTCGGAGTCCTCCACGATGCCGATCAGGGCGGTCACCCCCAAGCCGATGGTTTCCGGCTCGACCTCTGCGCGGTACGCCCGGATGACGCCCCCGGACTCCAGCTTCCCGACCCTCTCGTGCACTGCCGGGGCAGACAGGCCGACCTGGCGGGCCAATTCGGCGTACGACAGGCGCGCGTTGCCGCGCAGCAGGTCAACGAGGTTGAGGTCGATGGCGTCCACGGACTGTAGACCCTAGTCGGCGCGGGGTGACACCCGGACTCCGGTATCCGTTTGATCCGGTGGCGGGTGACAGTTCGCAGACCCGGGGTTCCGAGGGCGCGACGCCGGTACCATTTACTAACTTCCCACTCAGTGCGTTTTTCGCGTTTGGCGGACACGCCAGGTCGCTGGTGCTGTAATTGCCATACGTCCCTCATGACGGCTCTGGGCTCGCACCGGCCGGGGGCAGTGTGTTCAGCCGGGGGCTTCGTCGACGCGAGGAGGGGGCTGTGGACACTGGAGATCGCCTGCTGACACCGGGTGAAGTCGCCGCATTGTTTCGGGTGGACCCGAAGACTGTGACGCGATGGGCGGCGGCGGGCCGGATCGGGAGCATCCGGACTCCAGGAGGGCATCGCCGGTTTCGGGAATCCGAGGTGCGAGCCCTGCTTGAAGGGGAGGGCATGCTGGACGAGGCAGACGAGATGGGTAGACCCCGTAACGCGGGTTCGCCTGCTTCGACTGGCCCTGCCGGTCCGGCAAACGCCGGAATGTACTGAAGTGCGGGTCGGGGCGCGGACCGGTCATCAGGTCCGGTCCGCGTTCAACTTCCCGGCCCACCGCTTGAACAGGGTGTGCGGCACGTCGAGGGCGTCGAGCACCTTGCCTGCCACGAAGTCCACCAGTTGGGCTGCGGAGGCGGCGGCACCCGCACCGTAGAAGCCGGGACTGGCGGGCAGCACCACCGCCCCGGCGTCGTGCAGCGCGATCAGGTGTTCCAGGTGGCTGCGGGTCACCGGTGTCTCGCGGGGTACCACGACCACCCGCCGCCGTTCCTTGAGGTTCACCTCGGCCGCCCGCTGCAACAGGTCCTTGGACAGGCCGATGGCGATCCCGGCACAGGCCGCGGTGCTGGCCGGCACCACCACCATTCCGCGTACCGGGTAGGAACCGCTGCTCGGTCCGGCGGCGAGGTCGCCGGCGGGCCAGTGCCGCAGGTCCGCCGAGGCGACGTCCCGGCCGAGCCAGCTGGCCAGATCCTCGGCCCAGTGGGCGTCCCGGAACGGCCGTCCGGTCTCGTCGAGGACGGTCAGCCGGGCGGCCCGGGAGACGATCAGATCCACCGGCTCCCCGGCGTCGAGCAACCCGCGTACGACTGCCGCCGCGTACGGAGTGCCGGAAGCTCCGGACACCCCGACCACCCATGGTTCCCGCATCCCCTCAGCCTGCCTGGTCGCCGGTCGCCCCGGTCGAGCACCCCGGAAAGCGTGTCCGAGGTGTCCATGATCGCCGCAGGCTGAGCCGTTACGCCCCCTGATGCCCGACGGGTCTGCGGGGGCCACCGGGAGCTGGCATGCTGCCGGAGACGGACGCGTGGGCAGACAGATGGGAAGTGTGATGAGCGACGAGATCATCTCGTCGTCGGCCCGCTGCGCCCACGACACCCTGTTGGCGCTGCGTGCCGCCTGTCCCGTTCCGTCGCAGTTCTCCCCGCATGCCGACGATGTGCAGGGGTGGCTGGCGTCGGAGCTGCCGTTGGACGCGCCGACACGCGAACGGCTGGGACGGGCCGGTTTCGCCCGCTACGCGGGTCGGCTCTATCCGGACGCCACCGAAGCCGACCTGCGCATGCTGACCGCGTTGTTCACCTGGTTCTTCCTGGTCGACGACGCCTGCGACCGCAATGCTCCGGAGGAGATTCGAGCGTTGCGCGACGGCGCGGTCGCGGTGCTGCGCGACGGCCCCCGGCTGCGGCACCCGGGTCTGGTCGGTCCACTGCGCCGGCTGCTGGTCAGCGCCTGGCGGGAGCCGCAGCGCCGGATGCCGGCCCACTGGCGGTTGCGTTTCGCCGACGCGGTCGCCCACCACCTCGACGGCAGCTGGCAGGAGGCGGTCAACAAGGCGACCGGGCACGCGCCCGGCGTCGAGGAGTACGTCGAGCTGCGTCGGGCCACCTCAGCGGCGTACGTGTCGTATCCGCTTGTGGAGTTCATCACTGGCCGACCGCTGCCCGACGCGGTGTACCACCACCCTCAGCTGGGTCAACTCCGCGCCGTCGGTAACGACCTGCTCTCCTGGTACAACGACATCGCCTCGCTGGACCGGGACGCGGCCATCTCCGGCGGGCACAACCTGGTGCTGGCGCTGGCCGCGGCGCACCACGTGCCGGTGTCCACCGCCATCGGCCTGGCGGCCGAGCGCTGGCACGAGTCGATGCGCCGTTTCGTCAGCCTGCGGGCCACGGCACCCTCGTTCGGTCCGGCGCTGGACCCTGCCGTCACCGCCCACCTGGACGGCGTGGCCCGGGCCGTTCGCGGCACCATCGACTGGACCATGGAGAGCGCCCGCTACGCCCTCGCGAAGGAAGGGCCCCTTCCTGCCGCCTCCGGCGTAGGAACGCCCCCTTTCTGACACCCGCGATCAGGCGCTCAGGCCGAGCCGGACGACCAGGTCGAGCAGGGCGAAGGCGAACAACGCGATCCCGACGAAACCGTTCGCGGTGAAGAACGCCCGGTTGACCCGGCTCAGGTCGGTCGGCGTGACCACCAGGTGCTGGTAGGCGAAGGCGACGGCGGTGAGTGCCAGCCCGATCCACCAGAGCCAACCGAAACCGACCAGCACGCCGAACCAGCCGAACAGCGCGAAGGTGACCACGTGCGCCACGGTGGAGGCGTGCAGCGCGAAGCGGCGACCGTACCGGGCCGGCACACTGCGCACGCCGATCTCGCGGTCCACCTCGTCGTCCTGGCAGGCGTAGATCAGGTCGAACCCGCCGATCCACAGCCCGACGGCCGCGCCGAGCAGCCAGGCCGGCCCGGAACCGGCGAAGGTGCCGGTGACCGCCAGCCAGGCCCCGACCGGGCCGACCAGCTGGGCGACGGCCAGGATGGCGTGCGGCCAGTTGGTGAACCGCTTGCCGTAGGGGTAGACCACCAGCGGCACCACGGCCAGCGGCGCGAGCACCAGGCAGAGCGGGTTGAGCAGGGCGGCGGCGGCCAGGAAGACCACCAGCGCGATGCCCGCGCCGGTCCAGGCCGTCCGCAGGCTCACCGCCCCGGTCACCAGTTCCCGGTTGGCGGTACGCGGGTTCCGCGCGTCGATCCGGCGGTCCAGGATCCGGTTCGCGGCCATCGCGAACGTCCGCGCCCCGACCATCGCCACGGTGATCAGCAGCAGGTCGAGCCAGCGCACCCGCCCGCCGTTCACCTGCATCGCGGTCAGCGCGGACAGGTACGCGAACGGCAGCGCGAACACCGAGTGCTCGATCGCCACGAGCTTGAGGAAGGACTTCACCCGCCCGGGGCGTTCGGCGGGCTGCACGGCGGTGGCGGCCATCAGATGCCGTACTCCTTCCACCGCTTGTCGACCAGCGAGACGACCTCGGGAGTCATGGTCATCTCCTCCGGCCAGCCCCGGTGGTAGCCCTCCTCGGGAAGCTTGCGGGTGGCGTCGATGCCAGCCTTGCCGCCCCAGAACTGCTGGTACGAGGAGTGGTCCAGGTGGTCCACCGGCCCCTCGGTGAGCAGCAGGTCCCGGGCGTAGTCGACGTTGCCGAACGCGCGGAAGGCGACCTCGCGGTAGTCGTGCACGTCGCAGTCCTCGTCCACGATCACGATCAGCTTGGTCAGCGACATCATGTGCGCGCCCCAGATCGCGTTCATCACCTTCTGGGCGTGCTTCGGGTAGCGCTTGCGGATCGACACGATCGCGCAGTTGTGGAACACCCCCGCCGCCGGCAGGTCGTAGTCGACGATGTCCGGGATCAGGAACCGCAGCAGCGGCGCGAAGATCCGCTCGGTGGCCTTGCCGAGACCGTGGTCCTCCTGCGGCGGCTTCGAGGTGACGATCGAGTGGTAGACCGGGTCACGCTGCATGGTCATCGCCTCGACGTGCAGCACCGGGAACGGCTCGACCGGGGTGTAGAAGCCGGTGTGATCACCGAACGGACCCTCCGGCAGCCGCTCACCCGGCTCCAGGTAGCCCTCCAGCACGATCTGCGCGTGCGCCGGCACCTGCAACGGCACGGTGAGGCAGTCGACCATCTCCACCCGCTCGCCGCGTAGGAAGCCGGCGAACAGGTACTCGTCGATGTCAGCGGGCAGTGGCGCGCTCGACGCGTAGCTGACCACCGGGTCGCAGCCGATGGCGATGGCGACCGGCAACCGCTGGCCGAGTCGCTCGGCGACGGCGTGGTGCGCGGTGGAGTTCTTGTGGATCTGCCAGTGCATGCCGAGGGTGTTGTGGCTGTGCTGCTGGAGCCGGTAGAGGCCCAGGTTCCGCTTGCCGGTCTCCGGGTGCTTGGTGTGGGTCAGCCCGAAGTTGTGGAAGATCCCGCCGTCGCCCGGCCACACCTGGAGCCCCGGCAGCCGGTTGAGGTCGACATCGTCACCCCGGTAGACCACCTGCTGACAGGGCGCCGTCTTGACCTTCTTCGGCGGCATCGACTTGAGCTGCATGACCTTGCCGAGGCCGCCCATCATGCCGGCGAAGCCCACCGGCAGCTCCGGCTTGAGCATCTCGCCGATCCGGTTGCCGATCTCGTCCAGCGACTCGACGCCGAGCGCCATCGCGGTGCGCTTCTCGGTGCCGAAGAGGTTGATCGCCACCGGCATCTCGCCCCGGGTGGGCTGCTCGAACAGCAGCGCCGGCCCATCGGCCCGTACCGTCCGGGTGACGATCTCGCTGATCTCCAGCGTCGGGTCGACCGGGACGCCCACGCGCCGCAGTTCGCCCTCGCGCTCCAGCGCCGCGAGAAAGTCCTTCAGATCGGTGTACGGAAAGCCACGAGCCGCCATGCCCGCAAGTCTGTCCTACTCCCTCCGGTCCTGCCCACGCCGGGTGGCCGTACACCCTGTGGCACGCCCCACCTCGCCCGGCGCCGCGCCATGCCCGCGTGCCTGGCACCGCTTGTCGCCGGCACCGGAGGTGGTGGTTGTCGCCTGTCGAGCTGAGAGCGCGAGCGGATCGCTGCGGGACATCGCGATTCGGCGAATCCTGCGATGCTTGCTTCGCCCAGCCGGGGACAGACCACCCAGCCGGCCCTGCGTGCCGCAGCCGGACCGCCGTGCCCATCGTGGCCGTGTTCTTGCGAAGGAGTCACAGATGGATCAGGACCGGACGGATGTCTCCCGCTTCGCGCAGCCGGGTCGGCTGTCCTCCGCCGGGTCGTACGCATCGCTGCTCGACGCGGTGCCGTCGGATCCGGCGGGGATCGCCCGGACGATCCAGGGGTTGCTGATCCACGAGCACGTCGCCGGGGAGTACGGGGTGACGTTGACCGACGCCGACCGGCAGACCGTGCACCTGCGGCGCGCCGACGAAATCCTCGCCCGGATCGCGGACACCCCGGACGATCAGCCGCTGACCGTCCCGCGTGTTCCCGAGCAGCGAGTGGCCGGCAACTGTCGGCACTACTCCCTGCTGATGGTCACCGCGCTGCGGGCCCGGGGCGTACCGGCTCGTGCCCGGTGCGGGTTCGGCGACTACTTCGTCGACAACTGGTACGAGGACCACTGGGTGGCGGAGTACCGGAGCACCGAGCAGGGTCGTTGGATCATGGTCGACGCCCAGCTCGACGCACGCCACCACGAACTCCTCGACCTCGACTTCGACATCACCGACGTGCCGCGGGACCGGTTCCTGGTCGCCGGAGAGGCGTGGGCCCGCTGCCGCGCCGGGGAGGCCGACCCGGACACCTTCGGGCTACGCGGGATCGACGAAAGTGGCTGGTGGTGGATCGCGGGCAACCTGATGCGCGACGCCGCCGCGCTGCACGGGGTGGAGTTGCTGCCGTGGGACGCCTGGGGCGTGATGCCCGGCCCTTTCGAGAAGATCGACGATGAGCGGATGGCCCTCTTCGACGAGCTGGCCCGCCTCACCCGCGAGCCCGACCAGCACGCCGACGAGCTGCGCCTGCTGTACGCGGACAAACGCCTACGCGTCCCCGCCGTCGTCACGAACGGGCTGCGCGCCCGCGACGAACCGATCTGAGCCGCACAGGTCGGAGTCGCGCCGATCCGAACCAGCGGTCCAAGCCGCGCCGAAGGTTCGCGCGGCATCGACGACCACGCCGTCCGGCTGGGTGACCGGCCCGCAGATGCCGATGCCGGGCGGTCCAGCGTGGCGGCCGGTCAGGGTCGGCGGGTCGCCTCCACAAACGCTCGCCAGGCCGCCGGGCCGAAGGTCAGCACCGCGCCATCGCGGTCCTTGCTGTCCCGGACCGCGACCAGGCCGGGCAGGTTGTCGGCCACCTCGACGCAGTTGCCGCCGTTGGTGCTGCTCCGGGTGCTGGTGCGCCACCGGGCGTCGGTCAGCTCCGCCATGACTCCGCCACCTCCGTCAACAACTCGATCGACTGCCGGGGTGGCAGCGCCTCGCCCTGGATCGCCTCCCAGGAGGCCCGGATCGCCAGCACGTCCTCGGTGTGGTCGATCACCTGGCCCTTGAGCTGATCGTCCAGATAGGCCACATCCTCCCCACCGGGAAGGGTAGCCAGCACGAAGGCCCCGGCGACACCCGGATACGCGCCGACCGAGGCGGGCACCACGTGCAGCCGTACCCGGGAATGCTCGGTGGCCAGCTTGATTAGCCGCCACAGTTGCTCGCGCATCACCACCGGCCCGCCCACCGGGCGGCGCAGCACATGCTCGTCGAGGACCGTGACGAGCTGCGGCGGTTGCTCGCCGGCGAGCACCGCCTGCCGGGCCAACCGCGCCTCCACCCGCCGCTCCACCTCCGCCTCGTCGTAGAGCCCGACGCTGCGGAACAGCGCGCGGGCGTACGCCGAGGTTTGCAGCAGACCCGGCACCACTGTGTTCTCGAACGACCGCAACACGGTGGCCTGCCGCTCGTTCGCCTCCCACTCCCGCATCCACTGCGGCGAACCGAACCGGGCCAGCATCCGGACGAACGCGCCGCCGGTGTCCAGCGCCGCGTCCGCCCGCTCCCAGAAGTCGGGCGGCGGCTTGCGCGCCTCGGTCTCCACCATGGCCACTGTCGACGGCGAATAGTTGATCGCGCGGGCCAGGTCCTCCTGCGTCACCTTGCGCGCCGCCCGCATGTGTCGCAGCTCCTCGATCAGCACTCGCGACCGCTCGTCCATCCACACCACTCCTCACCAGTCGGATCCGCGTTTCTCACCGCCCTCACCGGGGGACAGACCAGGCACACAGGGCGATCGGATGCCTTCCGAGAGTAGTCGGCGGCGCACCAGACTGTCCCCATCGGAACCGCCCGGATCCGATCCGAAAGGACGGGCGCAACCGACGCGGGGCCGTCCGGCACGTCGGCGACGGACGGCCCCGCCGCCAGCCGACCGGCAGACAGGAGTACGCAGATGACGTCGCAGTTCCACGTCGCGCTCCGGCCGCTCTGGCTGTGTCGGGCCTGCGCCGCACCGTGGCCCTGCGCCACCGCCCGGCTGGCCCTGCTCGCCGAGTACCGGGACAGTCACGTGGCCCTGTCGATCTACCTCGCCGGGCTGCTGTACGACGCGGTCGAGGATCTGTACCGCCTCAACCCCCACGACGCGCCGAAGCCCGCCGCACTGCACGACCGTTTCCTCGGCTGGGCCGCCCCGCGAACCCACCGCTGACGGTCAACGCCAGGACATCGAGTAAATCTTGGACAATTCCCGTAAGCGAAGAACAGAAAATGTCCAAGATCTCGACATACTTGGGGAAATCTCACCGGCGGTGGACCGGGACGACGGGCGACGACAGCATTGAGGCATGTCGGACGCGTACGTCGTCGGCCAGCCGGACGGGCTGTCGCCGCTACAGGTCGAGCTGCGTGACGCCATCGCCCGTGAGTTGCACGCCCAGCTCGCACTGCGGTCTGAGCGGATCGAGCTGGCCGACGTGCCGGAGACCGCCTATCAGGTCACCCTGCGCGTCAGCGAGACGCTGCGGCGGCATCGGCCGGTGTCGGCCCGACATTCAAGCTGAGGTCGACCCGTCGGTGTCCATCAACGGTCACCGCGGTAGCGCCGCAACGGCGTCCTGCAATACGTCTGGCGGTCAGAGGCCGCCGTAGGAGTGCAGGCCCTCGAAGAAGATGTTCACGCCGAAGAGGTTCATCATCACGGTCAGGAAGCCGAAGATGGCCAGCCAGGCGGTCACGTTCCGCTTCACGCTCGGGGTGGCGCGGGCGTGCAGGTAGCCGGCGTACACCACCCAGGAGATGAAGGCCCAGGTCTCCTTCGGGTCCCAGCCCCACGGGCGACCCCAGGCCGCCTCGGCCCAGATCGCCCCGGCGATCACCGCGAAGGTGAAGATCGGGAACGAGAAGGCGTGCAGCACGAAGGTGAGCCGTTCCAGCCCGGCCGCCGCCGGCAGCCGCTTCGCCAGGGTGTACGGGAAGCTGCGCTTGCCGTCCTCGTACCCGGCCCGCATCAGGTACGCCGCCGCCGGCACCGCGCCCAGCAGGAACAGGCCCGAGGCGAAGACGATGGTCGACACGTGCACGATGAACCAGTACGAGTTGAGTGCCGGCACCAGCGGCACGATGGGGGTGTAGAGCACCAGCTCGGCGGTAGCCACCAGCAGCACCATCACCAGCGTCAGGAAGAGCCCGAGGCGACGCAGGAACGGCCACTTCACCAGCACCGTCAGCCAGGCGGCGACCCCGATGAACGAGACCGTGAGCACGAACTCGTACATGTTGCCCCACGGCATCCGGTCGGCGGCGAGACCGCGGGTGACCAGCGCCGCCAGGTGCAGCGCGGCGGCCACGGCGGTCAGCCCGACGGCGATCCGGCCGCCCAGCTCCGCCCGCCACGCGGTGCGTTCGGCCCGGCCCGGTGCCCCCGCGCCCGACTCGGCACCACCGACCGTGCCACCTGCCGCCAACGCACCGGCGGTGGCCACGTCACCTGCGGCGTCGCGGGCGTCCGCGACCGTGCCGGACGCCGCAGCGCCACCCACCGCCGCGCCGACCAGCTCGCGGGACGGGGCCGCGACCGCCCTGGCGCGCGAGTTGCCGAGGGCGTACTCGACGGCGTGGCTGATCATCGCCAGCAGGTACACCAGCGTGGCGATCGACACCAGTTGATCGGAGAGTGCGGACATCACTCGGCTCCTTCCCGCGACCGGGCCGGCGCGCCCTGGTCGGTGTCGGCGACGTCGGGTCGCCCACCGCCGCCGATCACGGCGACCAGTTGGGCGAACTCGGCGGCGAAGCCGGGATGTTCGGTACGCGGCAGACCAGCCACCTCGACCAAACTACTACCGCCCGTCGGAGATCCACTGTCGGGGTCGCCCGGACCGGCCGGCAGCAGCCGGACGAACACCCGCCGACGCCGGACGAAGAGCGAACCCATCAACCCCAGCACCAGGCCGATGGAGCTGACCAGTAGCAGCATCATGCCCGGGTCGTGACGTACCGCCAGCACGATGTACCGTTCCGTGCCCCTGAACTCGACAGTGGTGCCGTCGTCGAGCGTCCAGCTCTCGCCGATCCGTAGCTGCTTCACACCGATCTCGGTGAGCCGGCCGTTGCGTAGCTGACGCTGGTCGAGCTGGTAGATCGAACCGGGGATACCGGCGTCGAGCCCCAGATTCCCCCGGTACGCGATCAGCTCAAGCAGCGGATTCTGCTCGGTCGGGTGCTCGGAGCGGACGAACGGCGGCTCCTGCGGTGCGGTCGGCAGGTAGAGCCCGGAGAAGGCCATCTGGAGATCCTGGTTCCGCTCGCCGGTCTCCGGGTCGACGTTGGCGTCGGGAAAGGCAGCCAGCCCTTCGCCGGTGAGCCCGATGTCGCCGGTGGTGAGGAACGGCACCGCGCTGGTCTGGCTCCGGCCGAAGCGGTCGGTGTATCGGATCACCGGGGCATAGCCATGCCCGAGCAGATGGACGTTCGCGCCGTCGAGACGCAGGGGCGAGTTGACCGAGAACTCCGCCGGGCGCGGCGGACCACCGTCCTCGTCCACGGTCACCTTCGCGTTGAACGAGGATGCCTGGCCGTTCGGCAGGAAGCGGGCGTCGAACTCGTTCAGTTGCATGCAGAACCGGGGCAGGTCGTCACCGACGCGCGGACCGAGCTTCACCTCGGCGTACTGCTGACGGGTGTTGCAGAAGACACCGTCCGGGCCGGCGACGAGCAGGCGGTTGCCCTGCCAGCCGTACCAGGAGCCGAGCGCGACGCCGACCAGCACCAGCACCATCGAGGTGTGGAAGATCAGGTTACCGGTCTCCTTGAGGTAGCCCTTCTCGGCGGAGACCTCGTCGCCGCGTACCGCCACCCGCCACCGCCGTCGCCGCAGCGCCTCGGCCACCGCCGCCGCGCCGCCCTCGGGCGCGGGCACCACCGCGTGCTGCGGCAGCCGCGCCAACCGCTTCGGCACGGCCGGCGGACGCGCCCGCAACGCCCGGACGTGGTCGCGCAGCCGGGGCGTGATGCACCCGATCAGTGAGGTGAACAGCAGCAGGTAGATCGCGGAGAACCAGACCGAGCTGAACGCGTCGAAGGCACCGATCCGGTCCAGCACCGGGGCGAGGTCCGGGTTCGCGGTGTAGAAGTCGCGGACGTCCTCCGGATTGACCCCGCGTTGCGGCAGCACCGACCCGGGGATCGCGGCGACCGCGAGCAGGAAGAGCAGCACCAGCGCGGTACGCATGCTGGTGAGCTGCCGCCATGAGTTGCGCAGCAGGGCGAGCAGCGGGTTGCCGCGTCGTCGGGGTGCCTCGGCCGGGGTGGCCGGCCGGTCGTCCACGGCGGTCATCAGATGCCCACCTCGAAGTTGCCCACCCCGACGGTGGTCTGCAACCAGATCACGACGTTGGTCCAGCCACCGGTGACCAGCGCCAGCCCGATCAGGATCAGCAGTGCTCCGCCGATCCGGGTGACCCAGCGGCTGTGTCGACGCACCGTGCGGAACACCCCGAGCAACCGGTTGAAGCCCAACCCGAAGACGACGAACGGAAGACCCAACCCGAGGCAGTACGCCACGGCCAGCACCACCGCCCGGTCGGTCTGGCCACTGGTGGTGGCCATGCCGAGTACCGCGGCCAGCGTGGGCCCGGTGCAGGGAACCCAGCTCAGGGCGAACACCGCACCGAGCACGGGCGCGCCGAGCAGGCCGGCGGCGGGCAGCCGGTTGATCCGAAATTCGCGCTGGAACCCGGGCAGCACGCCGAGGTAGCCCAGGCCGAGCAGGACGATGAGCCCACCGACGATCATCTCCAACGTCCGTTCGTGGTCGAAGAAGACCCGACCGAACCCGCTGAACAGGACCGCGGTGGCGGTGAACACGACGGTGAAGCCGGCGATGAACAGCAGCGTCCCAGCCAGCACCCGACCCTTCACCGCCGGAGCGACGCGGGTGTCCGGCCGCACCGCCGTACCGACGCCGACACCGCCGCCGCCCGCCTGCTCGCCACCGCCGCCGGAGGTGTTGGGAAGGGCCCCCTGCTCTACCGGAGGCGTCAGCAGGGGACCGTTCTTGGCATTCCGGCCTTCGAGGTCGGCGCCAGCGAGGCCGGTGACGTACGACAGGTAGCCGGGCATCAGCGGCAGCACGCAGGGCGACAGGAAGCTGACCAGACCGGCCAGGGCCGCCGCGCCCACCGCCAGCAGCAACGGGCCGGACTCGGCGAGTTGGCCGAACGTGCCGCCCATCAGCGCTGACCGACCGGCGCGGGTGCCTCAGCGGCGATTCGCTCCACGATGGGTTGCAGCCCCTCCTGCCGCACCGCTGCCCTGATCACGGTGGCGATCCGGCCCTCCCGGTCCAGCACGACGGTGGCCGGGATGGTGTTCGGCGGGATGTCCATGTCGAGGGCGAGCCGGCTGCCCGGGTCGAAGATGCTCGGGTAGCTGACCCGGCCCTCCTCGAAGGCGATCGCCTTGTCCCGGTTGTCCTGCACGTTGATGCCGAGGAAGACCACCCCGGAGTCCTTCGTCGCCTGGTACGTGTTCTCCAGGTCGTCGGCCTCCGCGCGGCACGGCGCACACCAGGAGCCCCAGAAGTTGACCACGACGACCTGGCCTCGCTGGCCAGCCACGTCGTAGGACCCGCCGGTCAGCAGCTCACCGGAGATCTTCGGGGCGGCGGAGCGTTGCTCCGGAGCGCACTCGACGATGCCGCCGGCGCTGTCGCAGGCGGACTCCCGACCGTCGGCGGTGCAGCCGATGAGCAGCGCCGCGGTGGTCGCGGTGGCGAGCAGGCCGGCGGCCAACCTCCGGACGCCCATCTCAGGCCCCCTTGGCCGTCCGTGCGGTCGGCGACATGGCCACCAGGTGCGCGGCCGGTTCGGAGTAGCCGATGCCGACGATCTTGGCACCATCGAAGTGGAAGGTGGTGAGCGAGGCCAGCGCGCACTGCCGGCGGCGCGGGTCGTGCCACAGCCGCTTCCGCTCGACGTAGCGACGCAGCGTCCAGATCGGCAACTGGTGCGAGACCAGGACGGCCTCCCTGCCCTCGGCGGCGATCCGAGCGGCGTGCAGCGCGGCGAACATCCGCTCGGCGATGGCCCGATACGCCTCACCCCAGGACGGGGTGACCGGGTCACGCAGCACCCACCAGTTACGCGGGTCACGGAAGGAGCCGTCGCCGGGCGAGACCTTCTTGCCCTCGAACCAGTTGGCGCTCTCGATGAGCCGCTCGTCCACCCCCACGGGCAGTCGGAACTGAGCGGCGATGGGTTCGGCGGTCTGCTGAGCGCGTTCCAGCGGGCTGGCCACGACGTGCACGACCTCGCGGTCGGCGAGCCCCTGCGCGGCGGCCTTGGCCATCTGGACACCCAGTTCGCTGAGGCGGAAACCGGGCAGCCGGCCGTACAGGATGCCGTCCGGGTTGTGCACCTCGCCGTGCCGCAGCACGTGGACCACCGTCTTGCTCACCGCTGTGCCCCCTTTGTTCGCGACTGCGGGGCTCGCAAAACCGGCTCACTCCTCGCGCTCACCGCTACCCCCCGTGGCTTGCCGCTGCCGCCGCGTTGGCCGCTGCGGGCAGCGCGCTGGCGACCTGTTCCAAGGCGGCGTCGTTAATCGCCGCCGAGACGAACCAGGACTCGAACGCGCTCGGCGGCAGGTAGACGCCGGCAGCGAGCATCGCGTGGAAGAACGCCTTGAACGCCGGCACCTGCTGGGTGCGGGCGCTGTCGTAGTCGACCACGTCGGCGTCGGTGAAGAAGATCGAAAACATGTTGCCGGCGTACGAGAGCCGATGCGGGACCCCGGCGGCGGCCAACGCCTCGGTGACGAGCCGGCCCACCGTGGCGGCGGTGTCGTCCAGCCTGCGGTACAGCGCGTCGTCGGCGAGCCGCAGCGTGGTCAGCCCGGCCGCGCAGGCGAGTGGATTCCCGGAGAGGGTGCCGGCCTGGTAGACCGGGCCGGCGGGCGCCAGGCGCGACATGATCTCCGCACGCCCGCCGAACGCCGCGGCGGGCAGGCCACCACCCATGACCTTGCCGTACGTCCACAGGTCCGCCTCGACCGGGTCGAGGCCGTGCCAGCCGGAGCGGGAGACCCGGAACCCGGTCATCACCTCGTCGACGATGAGCAGTGCGCCGTGTGCGTGGGCGATCCGGGCCAGCTGTTGGTTGAACCCGTCGTGGGGGGCGACCACGCCCATGTTGCCGGGGGCGGCTTCGGTGATCACCGCGGCGATGTGCTGGCCCTCGGCGGCGAACGCCTCCTCCACGGCGGCGACGTCGTTGTACGGCAGCACGATGGTCTCGCTGGCCGCCGCGCCGGTGACTCCCGGTGAATCGGGCAGGCCGAGAGTGGCCACGCCGGAGCCGGCGGCGGCGAGCAGCGCGTCCACGTGCCCGTGGTAGCAGCCGGCGAACTTGATGATTTTCGAACGGCCGGTGTAGCCACGGGCCAGGCGGATCGCCGACATGGTCGCCTCGGTGCCCGAGTTGACCAGCCGGACCTGCTCGACCGGGGTACGCGCGACGATCTCGTCGGCCAGTTCGACCTCGCCGGGGGTGGGCGTGCCGAAGCTGGTGCCCTGCGCGGCGGCGGCCTGCACGGCTGCGACCACCTCGGGGTGGGCGTGCCCGAGGATCAGCGGCCCCCAGGAGCAGACCAGGTCGACGTAGCGACGATCGTCCGCGTCGTGGAGCCAGGGCCCCTCACCCCGAACCATGAAGCGTGGTGTGCCGCCGACCGCCCGGAAGGCGCGCACAGGGGAATTCACCCCGCCCGGCACGATGGCGCAGGCGCGGTCGAACAGGGCCGCTGAGGCCGGCGCGTCGACCGGGTAACGGTCGGATCCGGCGATAAACACCTCGGTCACGATGCCGCCATTGTGTCAGCGTCCGGCGGTGGATCGGCAGGCACCCCGGGCCAGGGTTACCCGGCTCACCCCCGGCAAGCTGCATGGGGACGGCATGCCTCGACGGGCCGGGCGACCGAGATCGCGATAGGCTGACCCGGTGGATCGTGCCGAACTGTCGATCACCGTACACCGGACGGGCGACGAAGCCGTGCTACGTCTCGCCGGTGAGATCGACATGCAAACGGCCGCCCAACTATCGACCGTTGTCAATGAAGTCCTCGCCGAGCCCCCGCCCCGGATCGTCCTGGATCTCGGTGGCGTGACGTTCTGCGACTCGCAGGGGCTGGGCACCCTGGTCGTCCTCAGTCGCAAGGCCAGCCATGCGCAGAGTTTGCTGCTCCTGACCAATGTCGGCGAGTTCCTGCTGCGCGTGCTGGACATCACCGGCCTGCGCAGCGCCCTGATGATCCGCAACGACGCCACCACCACCTGACCCGGCTCAGTCGGGGGCGGTACCCCAGCGGGCCTGTTCGAGGAGGGCTACGGCGCGGGTCTGTGCCTCCGGGTCGTCGCCGCGTAGCAGCGTCGTGGCCTCGTCGACCGCCTCGGTCAACAGCCGCCACTGGGCGTCGCGCTCGCGCACCATCTCCGACTGCGCCGCCAACTGGCGGGTCTTGGTCCACAACTCGACGAAGACGGAGACCTTTGCCCTCAGCACCCACGGGTCGAACGGCTTGGTGAGGTAGTCCACCGCACCGGCCGCGTAGCCACGCAGGGCCAGTTGGGCGTCCCGGTCGGCGGCAGTCAGGAAGATGATCGGAACGTGTCGGGTGCGCTCCCGCCGCTTGATGTGGCTGGCCGTCTCGAAGCCGTCCATGTCCGGCATCTGGGCGTCCAGCAGGATCACCGCGAAGTCGTCCACCAGCAACTGCTTCAGTGCCGCCTCACCGCTCTCCACGGCGACCGACTGCAACGGCAACCCCTGAAGGATCGCCTCCAGGGCCATCAGGTTCTCCCGGCGATCATCGACCAGCAGCGCCTTCGCCACCTGCGTCACGAGCCCTCCTCGGTACGGCTGCCACTGATCCAGCTACCCATCAGCTCGATCAACTGGTCCAGGTCGACCGGCTTGGTGATGTAGTCGCTGGCCCCGGCCACGATCGCCGATTCCCGGTCACCCGGCATCGCCTTCGCGGTCAGGAACACGATCGGCAGGTCGGCGAACCGGTGGTTGCGCCTGATCTGTCGAGTCGTCTCGTATCCGTCCTGGTCGGGCATCATGGCATCCATCAGGACGATATCGACTTCCGGGTGTTCAGCCAACAGGCGGACCCCGTCGGCGCCGTTGTCGGCGTACAGCACGGTCATGCCGTGCAGCTCAAGCGCGCTGGTCAGCGCGAAGACGTTACGCACGTCGTCATCGACGATCAGCACGGTGGCGCCGTCCAACTGGCGGGTCTTCGGCGCCTCGGGCGCCTCCGGCAGCAACTCCATCGGCGGCATCAGCAGCGACGAGGGCAGGCCCGCCCGCTGTGGCGACGGTGGCGCGGGGGCCACCACCGCGTCCGGTGCCAGCACGTCGGGCAGATACAGCGTGAACGTCGAACCCTGCCCAGGAGACGCGGCGACGGTGATCGTGCCGCCGATCAACCGGGCCAGATCGCGGCTGATCGACAAGCCCAGACCGGTACCGCCGTACCGGCGGCTGGTGGTGCCGTCCGCCTGCTGGAACGCCTCGAAGATCAGCGACAGCTTGTCGTCGGAGATGCCGATGCCGGTGTCGATCACCGTGAAGGCGATCACCTGCCGGGCGTTGAGCAGCGCCGGCACGTCGAACACGGCGTGCTCCGGTGCCTGGGAGATGCGCAGGGTCACCGCGCCGTTGTCGGTGAACTTGACCGCGTTGGACAGCAGGTTGCGCAGGATCTGCTGAAGCCGCTGCGCATCGGTCACCACGACCGGCGGCAGGTCCTTGCTGATGCGTACCTGGAAGTCCAGGCCCTTCTCCTCGGCCTGCGGGGCGAACGCCTGCTCCACGTAACTGCAGATCTCGGCGAACCGGACCTCGGTCGGCTCGACGTCCATCCGACCGGCCTCGATCTTGGACAGGTCCAGGATGTCGTCGATCAGGCGCAACAGGTCCGACCCGGAGCCGTGGATCGTACGGGCGAACTCGATCTGCTTCGGCGTGAGGTTCTGCTCCGAGTTCTCCATGAGCAGCCGGGCCAGCAGCAGCAGCGAGTTCAGTGGCGTACGCAGTTCGTGGCTCATGTTCGCCAGGAACTCCGACTTGTACGCCGAAGCCCGGGTGAGCTGCTGCGCCTTGTCCTCCAGACCGAGCCGGGCCAGTTCGATCTCGCGGTTCTGGATCTCGATGTTCGCCTTCTGCTCCGACAGCAGTTTGGCCTTGTCCTCCAGTTCGGCGTTGGTCCGCTGCAACTCCGCCGACTGCTCCTGCAACTCGTGCGCCAACCGCTGCGACTGGGCGAGCAGTTCCTCCGTACGCCGGTTGGCCTGGATGGTGTTGACCGCGATGCCGATGGTGGAGACGAGCCGTTCCAGGAACGACAGGTGCAGCTCGGAGAAGGGCGTCACGGTGGCGAACTCGATCACGCCGAGCATCTCGCCCTCGAAGAGGACCGGCAGTACGACCAGATCCGCCGGTGGCGTGTCGGCCAGCCCGGAACGCAACGTGATCCGCCCGTCCGGCACGGCTCCGACCCGGATGGTGCGCCGGGAGAGTGCGGCCTGACCGACCAGCCCCTCGCCCGGCCCGAAGGTCACGTCGTGGCCTCGGGAGACATAGCCGTACGAGGCGGTCAACCGCAGCCGCATCACCCCCTCGGAGTTGTCCGCCAGGAAGAAGGCCCCCAGCTGCGCGTCGACCAGCGGAGTCACCTCCTGCATGATCATCCGGCAGACCTCGCCGAGGTCGCGCTGGCCCTGCAGGAGGCCGCCGATACGGGCGAGGTTGGAGTCGAGCCACCCCTGCTCGGCGTTCTTGTGGGTCGTCTCCCGCAGGGTGACGATCATCTGGTTGATGTTGTCCTTCAGCTCGGCGACCTCGCCCTGCGCCTTCACCGCGATCCGCTGGGTGAGGTCGCCCCGGGTCACCGAGGTCGAGACCCGGGCGATCGCCCGGAGCTGGGTGGTCAGCGTCGAGGCGAGCTGGTTGACGTTCTCGGTGAGATCCCGCCAGGTGCCGGAGACGCCCTTGACCTGCGCCTGGCCACCCAGCTTGCCTTCGGTGCCCACCTCGCGGGCCACCCGGGTCACCTCGTCGGCGAACGACGAGAGCTGATCCACCATCGTGTTG
>NZ_BOPB01000023.1 GCF_016863535.1 Micromonospora lutea | reverse complement strand
AGTGAGCGCACGGAAAAACCCACACCCCACAGCGAGCGCAGGGCAGCCCACACCCCAACAGGCCAGACCGGACACCAATGGCCACGCCGGCAACAGCCAGACCGGATATCGAGACCACAGCCGGACAGCGCCCACAAAGCGGGGCACAGCCGAGGTTCAGGCGGCCGGCCAGTCCTGGGAGGCCACAGGCGGCGAGACCGCCCCCGGAGGGGCGGCCTCGAGCCAGGAGAGGAACCCGGTGACGGTGGATCGTGCCATGGCGATCTCGACCGGGGCGTGTCGACTGGTACAGCGGAGGATGATCCAGTCGGCGGGCATGGACATTCGTTCCTGCCCCTCGGGCAGTCGCCGTCGTTCGACCGTCAGCCCTTCGCGGGACAGCACCCGTTTGGGTCGTACGGCGAAACTGAACATGCGGTACCAGCGGAGTTCGTCGCCGACGAAGCGACCGAAGCCGGGCGACCAGCCACGGCCGTCGAGCATGGTGGTGGTCCGGACACTGAGCCGGATGATGCCACCGCTTCGGGTGACCAGAGCCCGCCGGATGAAGAGGAACAGGATCGCGCCGAGGATCACGGCGACGCCGATTCCGACCCCTTCGACGATCTCCATCGGCGGGTCGGCTCAGTTACCCGAAGCTGCGGTGGCCGGAGTGGCGTTCTCCGCCAGTACGGTCACACCCCGGTCGCTGACCGAGAGGAAGCCACCCGCCACGTCGTAGGTGAGCTGCTCGCCCCCGGGAAGCTTGATGCGTACCTGGCCGGGCTCGGCGAGCTGGCCGAGCATGGGCGCGTGCCCCGGCAGCACACCCAGCTCACCCTCGGTCGTGCGGGCCATGACCATATCGGCCTTGCCCGACCAGACCTTTTCCTCGACGGCCACGAGCTGGACGTTTAGCTGCTCTGCCACGCTGTCTCCTTGCTGAGGCGGCGGATTGGGCAAATTCTAGTCGCGTCCCGGACCTGTTCTTCAGGCGGGTGCCGAGACCTGCACCACGGTCAGCCAGTGTTCACCAGCTTCGGATGTTCGAGGAGGAACGGGTCGAGCAGTTCCCGCTCCAGGGCGACGAAGAAGTCGTCCACCTCGGGCGCGAACCGTTCGCCGAGATACTTGCCGTTCTCCTTGATGCCACCACCCGGCAGCTTGATCATCTGAATGTTGCCGGGGCGGATGTCCTTGAGAGCGAGGCCGAAGTCGATCACGCTGTGCCCCCGACCACTGAAGATCAGCGACTCGCCTGCCGCGCGGAGCACCTTGTCCAGCTTGACCGGGTTGGTCACCACGTCGGCGCTGAGTGCCTGAGCGGCCATCGCCTTGACGAACTGCTGCTGGTGCCGCTGCCGGCCGTAGTCACCGTCGGGGACACCGTTCTCCGGGTACCGCTGACGGACGTAGTCCAGCGCCTGCCAGCCGCTCAGGTGCTGCTTACCCTTCGGGTAAACCGCCTGCGGGCCGATGTAGCCCTCCCCGTTGGGGTTGCCCTTGCGGTGCTTGCCGTTCGGTTCGCGGTGTTCGGAGCGGACCTCGCGCTCGATCTTCATCGTGACGCCGCCCATGGCGTCGACGATCTTCCTGAAGCCGTTGAAGTTGATGATCGCACCAGCGTCGAACCGCTTGATGCCGGTGACCTGCTGCACGGTGAGGGCGAGCAGTTCGAAGCCGCGGGCGGGGTCCGGCTTGCCCCCGGGCACCCGGCTGCCGAACGACATCGCGGCGTTGAGCTTGGTGGTGGCGCCGCCGAACTCCGCCTTGGGGAACGACGGGATCTCCACGTACAGGTCTCGCGGGAGGGAGAAGAGGTACGCGCGGTCCATCTCCTTCGGCACGTGGAGGACCATGATCGCGTCGGACAGTGGCAGGGTGTCCTCGTCGCGGGGGTCGATGCCGACGAGCAGGATGTTGAGCGGACCCTTGATGTCGCTCTTACGCGTGTTGGCACCGGCCGCCTGGTCGCCGAAGAGGTCGGCCTTGCCGATTGCCCCCTCGTAGCGGGCCATCAGTGCCTCCGCGCCCACCAGGCTGGTCCCGCTGAGCATCATCAGGACGACCCCGAAGATGGTGCACAGCTGCGCCCACCGGGGCACGCCCCGCCACACGGACGATCGCCCACCACGCTTGCCGCGCCTGCCGGCCTTACCCACGAGCATCTCCGTTCGTCGCGCCCACTGGGGAATACGGGCGCGCGGGTCCGAATGGTTTAACCGATCAACGGCCATCAGGACATGACCATGGCTGGGTGATGGCCAGAAACTTCACCGGACCGCGACTGCCACGATCCGGCGTCGGTGCCTGGACATCGCAACTGACGGTATCTCGCAGTCGCCGTGATCGCCGAGCGCGGAACGCCGGGCGGCGACGATGGTACGTCGTCAAGATGAACGGAAGGCCGCCCCGGTGTTACCGGGACGGCCTTCCGTTGACAGAGAAGGATCAGCTCTTCATCAGCTCGGCGGCCTTCTTCTCAAGGTCGTCGAGTCCGCCGCACATGAAGAATGCCTGCTCGGGGAAGTGGTCGTACTCGCCCTCGCTGATCTTGCGGAAGGCCTCGATGGTCTCCTTGATCGGAACCGTCGAGCCCGGCACGCCGGTGAACTGCTCCGCCGCGTAGGTGTTCTGCGACAGGAAGCGCTCGATCCGCCGGGCCCGCTGGACCGTGATCTTGTCTTCCTCGGAGAGCTCCTCGATACCGAGGATGGCGATGATGTCCTGCAGGTCCTTGTAACGCTGCAGGATCCGCTTCACCTCGCTGGCCACCTGGAAGTGCTCCTGGCCGACGAACTCGGGGGCCAGGATCCGCGACGAGGAGGCCAGCGGGTCCACCGCCGGGTAGATGCCCTTGTCGGAGATCGACCGCTCCAGGTTGGTGGTCGCGTCCAGGTGGGCGAAGGTGGTGGCCGGGGCCGGGTCGGTGTAGTCGTCCGCCGGCACGTAGATCGCCTGCATCGAGGTGATGGCCTGGCCCCGGACGGAGGTGATCCGCTCCTGCAGCTCGCCCATCTCGTCGGCCAGGGTCGGCTGGTAGCCCACCGCGCTGGGCATCCGGCCCAGCAGGGTGGAAACCTCGGAACCGGCCTGGGTGAAGCGGAAGATGTTGTCGATGAAGAGCAGCACCTCCTGCTTCTTCACGTCACGGAAGTACTCGGCCATGGTCAGCGCGGAGAGGGCGACCCGCAGCCGGGTGCCCGGCGGCTCGTCCATCTGGCCGTAGACCAGGGCGGTCTTGTCGATGACGCCGGAGTCGGTCATCTCGTGGATGAGGTCGTTGCCCTCGCGGGTGCGCTCACCCACGCCGGCGAAGACCGAGGTACCACCGAAGTTACGGGCAACCCGGGTGATCATCTCCTGGATGAGCACCGTCTTGCCCACACCGGCACCGCCGAACAGGCCGATCTTGCCGCCCTTCACGTACGGGGCGAGCAGGTCGATGACCTTGATGCCGGTCTCCAGCATCTCGGTCTTCGGCTCCAGGTCGGCGAAGGCCGGGGCCTTGCGGTGGATGCCCCAGTGGTCGTCGGCCTGAATGGTCTCACCCTCGGTGAGGTTGAGGCACTCACCGATGGCGTTGAAGACGTGGCCCTTGACCGCGTCACCGACCGGCACCCGGATCGGGAAGCCGGTGTCGCGCACGTCGGCACCGCGCACCAGGCCGTCGGTCGGCTGCATCGAGATCGCGCGGACCAGGTTGTCACCCAGGTGCTGGGCGACCTCCAGGGTCAGCGTCTTCTCGCCACCGGACAGGGTCACGTCCACATGCAGCGCATTGAACAGGTCCGGCATGGCGTCGCGCGGGAACTCGGCGTCGACGACCGGGCCGATGACCCGGACCACGCGACCCGTGGCCGTCTTGGTCTCAGCTGGTCCACCAGCAACTGCGGATACAGTCATCACACTTCACTTCCCGACGCGGCCAGCGCGTTCGCGCCGCCGACGATCTCACTGATCTCCTGGGTGATCCCGGCCTGGCGGGCCGAGTTCATCTCACGCGTGTACTTGTCGATCATCTCTTCGGCGTTGTCGGTGGCGCTCTTCATCGCCCGCCGACGGGCTGCCGACTCGCTCGCCGCCGACTCCAGCAACGCCGCGTAGATCCGCGTGTTGATGTACTTCGGCAGCAGCGCGTCGAGCAGCGCCTCCGGGTTGGGCTCGAACTCGTAGTCCGGCAGGACACCGGGCGCCGCCTCCGAGCGGGGCCGCTCCTCGACCTGCAACGGGCCGATGATGCGGGTGACCGGGTTCTGGGTCATCAGGGACTTGAACTCGGTGTAGACGATGTGCAGCTCGTCCACCCCGCGTACCCCGTCCGGTCCCGGACCGTCCGCCTCGTCGTCCGCGCCGGCGACGAACGCCTTGATCAGCGTCTCACCGACCTCGCGGGCGTCGGCGAATCCCGGCTGTTCCGAGAAGCCCGTCCAGCTGGCCTCGATCGGCCGGTTGCGGAAGCGGTAGAACGACACTCCCTTGCGCCCGATGACATAGAGCACCGGCTCCTTGCCGTCGGCCCGCAACCGGGCGATCAGCGATTCCGCCGTGCGGATCGCGTTGGAGCTGTAGCCACCGGCCAGGCCCCGGTCGGCAGTCACCAGCAGCACGCCCGCCCGCCGCACCCGCTCGCGCGGGGTCAGCATCGGGTGGTCGATCCGCGCGTTGGAGGCCAGCGCCGTGAGCACGCCGGTGATGGCCTGGGCGTACGGCAGGGACGCCTCGACCCGGGCCTGAGCCTTGGCGATCCGGCTCGTCGCCACGAGCTCCATCGCCTTGGTGATCTTCTTCATCCCCTTCGCCGAGCGAATGCGTTGACGAAGAACACGTACCTGCGCCGCCATGGCCCGACCCTAACGCTTCTCGGCCGGAGCACCGCCGCTGTAGCGGGTGACCGTCTCGTGCTCGGACTCGCCCTCCAGCGGCTCCGCCGGCGCCTCGTTGATCGAGCGCTCGTCCTCGCGGCCGAGGAAGCCCTGCTTGAACTCGGTGATGGCCGCGTCCAGGGTCGCGATGATCTCGTCGTCCCACTTGTTGTCGGCGATCGCCTGAAGGGTGGCGTTGTGCTTACGCCGCAGGTGCTCCAGGAACTGCGTCTCGAAGCGCCGCACCTCGCCGACCGGGACGTCGTCCAGCTTGCCCTCGGTGCCGGCCCAGACCGAGACGACCTCCTCCTGCACCGGGTACGGCGAGTAGTTCGGCTGCTTGAGCAGCTCCACCAGGCGGGCACCGCGGTCGAGCTGGGCGCGGGATGCCTTGTCCAGGTCGGAGGCGAAGGCGGCGAACGCCTCCAGCTCACGGAACTGGGCCAGGTTCAGCCGCAGCGAGCCAGCGACCTTGCGCATCGGCTTCACCTGCGCCGCGCCGCCGACCCGGGAGACCGAGGTACCGACGTTGATCGCCGGCCGGACGCCCTGGTTGAACAGGTCGGTCTCCAGGAAGATCTGGCCGTCGGTGATCGAGATGACGTTCGTCGGGATGAAGGCCGAGATGTCGTTGGCCTTCGTCTCGATGATCGGCAGGCCGGTCATCGAGCCGCCGCCCATCTCGTCGGAGAGCTTCGCGCAGCGCTCCAGCAGCCGGGAGTGCAGGTAGAAGACGTCACCCGGGTACGCCTCGCGGCCCGGCGGACGACGCAGCAGCAGCGACACGGCCCGGTACGCCTCGGCCTGCTTGCTCAGGTCGTCGAAGACGATCAGGACGTGCTTGCCGCCGTACATCCAGTGCTGCCCGATGGAGGAGCCGGTGTACGGGGCGAGGTACTTGAAGCCGGCCGGGTCCGACGCCGGGGAGGCGACGATGGTGGTGTACTCCATCGCGCCCGCCTCCTCCAGCTGCCCCTTGATGGAGGCGATGGTGGAGGCCTTCTGACCGATGGCGACGTAGATGCAGCGGACCTGCTTCTTCGGGTCGCCGGAGGCCCAGTTCTCCCGCTGGTTGAGGATGGCGTCCAGGGCGACCGTGGTCTTGCCGGTCTTTCGGTCACCGATGATCAGCTGCCGCTGGCCCCGACCGATCGGGGTCATCGCGTCGATGGCCTTGATGCCGGTCTGCAGCGGCTCGAAGACCGACTGCCGGGCCATCACGTTGGGGGCCTGCAGCTCCAGCTCCCGGTAGCCCTCGTCGGCGATCTCACCGAGGCCGTCGATCGGCTGGCCGAGCGCGTTGACCACGCGGCCCAGGAAGGCGTCACCCACCGGCACCGAGAGCACCCGGCCGGTGCGCTTGACGCGCTGCCCCTCTTCGAGCCCGGCGTAGTCGCCGAGGACGACGACACCGATCTCCCGGACGTCGAGGTTCAGCGCCACGCCGAGCGTGCCGTCCTCGAACTCCAGCAGCTCGTTGGTCATGGTCGAGGGCAGGCCCTCGACGTGGGCGATGCCGTCACCGGTGTCGGCGACGGTGCCGACCTCCTCGCGGGAGACGTCGGGCGAATAGGAGGAGACGTAGCGCTCCAGAGCGCCGCGGATCTCCTCCGTCGAGATGGTCAGCTCGGCCATCCTCTGCTTCCTTAAGTATCAGGGGCCCGGGATACCTAGTACCGACCGGTCCTCGGGTCGACTGTCTTTCCGGGCGCTTCGCTGGGTGCTGGTCAGCGCTTCGCGAGCGCGTTGCGGGTCTCGTTGAGGCGGCGCAGGATCGTCCCGTCGTAGAGGTCCGAACCCACCCGTACGCTCACTCCTCCGAGGATCGCCGGGTCAACCGTAAGCTTGACAGCAACCGGTCGATCGTATATGGCGGAAAGCCGATCGCCCAGTCGCTGCTCCTCCTCCTCGGTGAGCGGGGCGGCGACCGTCACGTACGCGACCTGCCGGTCCCGCCGCTCCGCCGCCAACTCCACCAGTCGGGACAGCGCGGCGGTGAACGAGCGCCCACCGAAGCCGGCCAGCGCCGCCTCCGTCAGCCGCACCGTCACCGGCCGGGCCTTGCCCGTCAGGAGCATCCCGACCAGCTCGGCCCGCTGCGCCACCGGCGCCATCGGGTCGGACAGGGCGTTGGACAGCTGCGGGTCCGCGGCGACCACCTGGCCGAAGCGGAACAGCTCGTCCTCCACCTCGCCCAGCTCGTCGGCGCGGTCCGCGCTGGCGAGCAGGGTCTGCACGCCAAGGCTCTCCGCCCCGTCGAGCAGCTCCGACGGCGCGGACCAGCGGCCGGCGACCAGCGTCCCGAGCAGGTCGAGCGTGTCCACACCGACCTTGCCGGAGAGCACCGAGTTCAGCAGTTCCGTGCGGTCCGAACCCTCGCGGGCCGGGTCGGAGAGCGCCCGGCGCAGCCGGACCTCACGCCGCAACAGGTCCGCCACGGCGAGCAGCTCCGCGCCGGTGGCGGCCGCCGCCGACGCCTCGACGCCCCGGACGTACTCCTCCAGCCGCGCGAGCGCGGCGGCGTAGGACTCCCGGCTGGCGGCCTGCATCAGCGGGCCCCCGCGCTCTCGAGATCGGTGAGGAACCGCTCGACGGTGCCCTTGCGGCGAGCCTCGTCAGCGAGCGACTCGCCCACGATCCGGCTGGCCAGGTCGACCGCGAGACCGCCGACCTCCGCGCGCAGCTCGCGCACGATGGTCTGCCGTTCCACGGCCAGCGAATCCCGACCGGCGGCGATGATCCGGTCGGACTCCTCCCGGGCCTTGGCCAGGATTTCGGTACGGATCGACTCGGCGTCGGCGCGGGCGTCGTCCCGGATCCGCGCCGCCTCGGTACGCACCTCGGCGAGCTGGGCCCGGTACTGCTCCAGCAGTTGGTTGGCCTCGGCCTGGGCAGCCTCGGCACGCTTGAGGCCGCCCTCGATCGCGTCGACCCGCGCCTGGTACATCGCCTCCATACGCGGCATCACGAACTTCAGCAGCACGAAGCAGAGCAGGGCGAAGGCGATCGTCCCGATGACGAGCTCCTGCCAGATCGGCACGAGCGGGTGGTGCTCTACACCTTCAGCGGCGACATACATGTCAGACCTCCGGGTCGACTAACGGACGGTCAGTTGACAGCGAAGGCGAGCACCAGGCCGAACAGGGCGAGCGCCTCGACCAGCGCGAAGCCCAGGACCAGCCAGGTGCGGTTGTAGCCGGCGGACTCCGGCTGGCGGGCGCTGGAGTTGATGTAGGCCGCGAAGACCAGGGCGACGCCGATACCGGGGCCGATGGCGGCGAGGCCGTAGCCGATGGTGTTGACGTTACCGTTGATGGCGGCGAGAACGTCCATTGCGGGTATTCCTCCTAGTAGACGCGTGAGGTTCACGCGTACGCGGTCGTGCCGGAAGCTTGGCCGGGCCGGGCGGCCCGCCGAAGTTTGTGGCGGATCAGTGCTCGTCGGCGAGCGAGCTGCCGATGTAGTTGGCGGTCAGGGTCACGAAGACGTACGCCTGCAGCAGCGCGACCAGCACCTCGAAGAAGGCCATCAGGATCGCCATGACGAAGGCGGCGACCGACGAGATCTGGATGAAGATGTTGTCCGAGGCGAGCATCACGAAGCCGCCGACGGTGAACACCAGCAGGATCAGGTGGCCGGCGAACATGTTGGCGAAGAGTCGGACCGCCAGGGTGACCGGTCGGACGACGAAGGTCTGCAGGAACTCGATCGGGATCAGCAGGAAGTGCATGGGCCACGGCACGCCCGGCAGGATCAAACTCTGCTTGAGGTAGCGGCCCAGGCCGTGCTTGCGAGCCCCGATGTAGAGGTACATCACGTAGGAGATCAGTGCGAGCACGATCGGGAAGGCGATGTGCGAGTTCGGCGAGATCTGCAATCCGGGGACGATGCCGAAGAGGTTGGTCACCACGATGAAACAGAACAGCACCGTGAAATAGGGCGCGAACCGGATGCCGTCTCGGCCCATCTGCTCGCGGGCGATGTTGTCCCGGACCAGACCGTAGACCGACTCCGCCATCCACTGGCCCTTGCTGGGCACGAGCTTCGGGTTGCGATAGGTGGCCATGAAGAAGACGATCAACAGCCCGACGGCCAGCCAGACCATGAGCGTGAACTTCGTGACCCACGGACCGGCGAGATCCGGCGGGTAGAAGTCTCCGACGCTCGGGGGCCAGGGAAGGCCCTCTGCGGCGACAAGCTGTCCGCTCACCGTGTCATCCTCCGCACTCGACAGACCCGCGCGTGCCGGCACTCAGGCACTGAGCCTCTTCATGATCAGGTAGATCGCTCCGGCTGCGCCGAGCATCATGCCGACGGCTATTCCGACGCCGGTCGGCAGGCCCAGGAACTCCCCCGCCAACCAGCCGAGGAATCCCCACACCACGATGCCGGCGAGCAGGTAGCCGAGGACGGCTCCGGCGACACCTTCCGACGAGTGTTCGTCGGGGCTTCTGCGGTGGGGGTTGTCGGCCATGACGTCGCGAACACTATCAGCCGGGTGTTTCGCGAGTGTGCGGCACCCCCCACACTGCGAGCAGCGTGCGGGCGGCGGGTGCGGCGCATCAAGCCGGGGTCAGCCTACTCCTGTCCGACCAGCCGGACAGGCCCACGAAACGCCCGGGAAACGGCAGCCGTACGGTCAGTGATCCGACGAACGGTCCACGCTGGGCAGCGGCGAGCGCAACGCCCAGGTCAGGTGGGCTCCGGTCCACACCACCACGGCCGCGATGATGGCCACGCCCAGGTCGGGCAGACCTGGCCAGCCGGTGGCCGCCACAGCAGCCATCACCACGCCCAGAATGACGATCTTCGTGACGTAGGTGACAAGCCCCACCGACATGATCAGTCGCGGGTGCACCGCGTCCGCCCAGGCCACCGAGAGACCCGAGATCAGGTAGCTGACGATCACCAGCGCGATGCCTGCGGCCACCCCGGCCGCGCCGGTCGGGCCACGCAGCACGGCGGCGGTCGGCACCGCGACCACGGCCAGCGCGGCGCAGGCGAGCAGCGGAAGACGCAGGTACGGCAGCCGGGCCCGGATGGCACCGGGCTCCCCCGCCCGAGGAACGCTCGCCGGGGGTACGCCGGGCTCGCCGGCGCGGGGCCCGCTCATCGGGGGTACGCCGGGAACTCGGCGGCCAGCTCGGCCACCTCGGTGGTGATCCGGGTCAGCTCGTCGGCCCCACCCGGTGCGGACGGGTCGGTCCGCACCGCCCGGGCGATCAGCTCGGCGATCTGACGCATCTGCGCCTCCGCCATGCCCTGGGTGGTGACGCTGGGGGTGCCCACCCGGATCCCGGAGGCGACCATCGGCTTCTGCGGGTCGTACGGGATCGCGTTCTTGTTCAACGTGATGGTCACCGCGTCGCACCGCGCCTCGGCCTCGGCGCCGGTGACCCCGTACTCCCGCAGGTCGATCAGGGCGAGGTGGGTGTCGGTGCCGCCGGAGACCGGGCGCATCCCCTCGGCCGCCAGCCCGTCGGCGAGCGCCCGCGCGTTGGCCACCACCTGCGCGGCGTAGCTGCGGAACGCCGGTTGCGCCGCCTCGTGCAGCGCGACGGCCTTGGCCGCCACGGCGTGCATCAACGGGCCGCCCTGGGTGAACGGGAAGACCGCCTTGTCGATCCGCTCGGCCAGCGACTCGCGGCAGAGGATCATGCCGCCGCGCGGGCCGCGCAGCACCTTGTGGGTGGTCGCGCAGACCACGTCGGCGTACGGTACCGGCGACGGGATCGCCTGCCCGGCGACCAGCCCGATGAAATGCGCGGCGTCCACCATCAGGTACGCGCCGACCTCGTCGGCGATCTCCCGGAACCGGGCGAAGTCGATGAGCCGTGGATAGGCCGTCGCCCCACATATGATCATCTTCGGCTGGTGGGCCAGCGCGAGATCCCGTACCTCGTCGTAGTCGATCAGCTCGGTGTCCCGCCGGACGGTGTAGCCGACGGGGTTGAACCACCGACCGGAGAAGTTCACCCGGCTGCCGTGGGTCAGGTGCCCGCCGTGCGGCAACTCCATCGCCAGCACGGTGTCACCCGGTTGCACCAGGGCGGCGTACGCGGCCAGGTTGGCGCTCGCGCCGGAGTGCGGCTGGAGGTTCGCGTGCTCGGCGCCGAAGAGGTCCTTCGCCCGGGTGATGCCGAGTTCCTCGGCCCGGTCCACCTGCGCGCAGCCACCGTAGTAGCGCCGACCCGGGTAACCCTCGGCGTACTTGTTGGTCAGCGTGGAGCCCAACGCGGCCAGCACCGCCGGCGAGGTGAGGTTCTCGCTGGCGATCAGTTGCAGGCCGCCGCGCAGCCGGTCGAGCTCGCCGAGCACCACCTCCGCGATCTCCGGGTCGGTCGTGCTGAGCTGCTCGAAGTCCGGCCCCCAGAAGGTGCCCTCGGCGGTCTCCACAGCGCCAGAGTCTATGAGACCGCAGACTGGAGGGGTGAGATGCCTGGTGACCGGCGCGACAGGATACGTGGGCGGGCGGTTGGCGCCGCGCCTGTTGGCGGAGGGACACACCGTGCGCTGTCTGGCGCGGCGGGCCGGCCGGCTGCGCGACGTGCCGTGGGCCTCCCGGGTCGAGGTGGTCGAGGGTGACCTGAGCCGGCCGGAGAGCCTGGCCGGCGTCTTCGACGGCGTCGACGTGGCCTACTACCTGGTGCACTCGCTCGGCCAGGCCGGTTTCGAGGCCGCCGACCGGCAGGCCGCGAGCACCTTCGCGGCAGCGGCCCGCGCCGCGGGCGTACGCCGGATCGTCTACCTGGGCGGGCCGGAGGCCCCCGACGAACGTTCGTCGGCGCACCTGCGCTCCCGCACCGAGGTGGGTCGGATCCTGCTGGACAGCGGAGTGCCGACGGTGGTGCTGCGGGCCGCCGTGATCATCGGTTCCGGGTCCGCGTCGTTCGAGATGTTGCGCTACCTGACCGAACGGCTGCCGGTCATGGTCACTCCGCGCTGGGTCGCCAACCGGATCCAGCCGATCGCGGTTCGCGACGTGCTGCGCTACCTGGTCGGCTGTGCGGGGTTGCCGCCGGAGGTCAACCGGGCCTTCGACATCGCCGGTCCGGACGTGCTCACCTTCGGCGACATGATGCAGCGCTACGCCCGGGTGGCCGGGCTCTCCCGCCGGCTCCTGCTGCCGGTACGGCCGCTGACGCCCACGCTGTCGTCGTACTGGGTCGGACTGGTCACCCCGGTGCCGAACGCGCTCGCCCGACCGCTGGTGGAGAGCCTGGTACACGAGTCGGTCGCGCACGAGCACGACATCGCGGCCTACCTGCCGGACCCGCCGGGCGGGCTCACCGGTTTCGACAAGTCCGTCGAACTGGCGCTGACCAAGGTGCGCGACGCCCAGGTGGAGACCCGTTGGTCGAACGCGGCCGGGGCGGACGCACCCGCCGAGCCGCTGCCCAGCGACCCGCGCTGGAGCGGCGGCACCGCGTACACGGACCTGCGGGAGCGGACGGTGGCGGCACCGCCGGAGGCGTTGTGGAAGGTGATCGAGGGAGTCGGCGGAGAGCACGGCTGGTACTCGTTCCCACTGGCCTGGTCGGTGCGCGGCTGGTTGGACCGGCTGGTCGGTGGGGTGGGGCTGCGGCGCGGCCGGCGTCACCCGCACCAGCTACGGGTCGGCGAGGCACTGGACTTCTGGCGGGTGGAGGAGATCGTCCCCGGTGAACTGCTGCGACTGCGCGCCGAGATGCGGTTGCCCGGCCGGGCCTGGCTGGAGATGCGGGTGCAACGGGACGACACCGGACAGGTCAGCTACCGACAGCGGGCGGTGTTCCTGCCTCGGGGGCTGGCCGGGCACGCGTACTGGGCCGCGGTGGCGCCGTTTCACGCCCTGGTCTTCGGCGGAATGGCCCGCAACATCGCCGAGGGCGCGGAGCGGATCACGGAGTCCGCGCCGGCCCGCTGACCGGGTTCGGGGGCACGGCCAGGTGCCGATGCGCTTCCCGGGTTCGGGTAGCGAGGTCAGTTGCCGGTGCGCTGACCGGTGACCCGCCAGGCGGTCGTGTCGCTGGGCGGCACGAAATCGCGTACCGGCTCGTCGCGCAGCGCGAAGGAGAGGATCTCGCCGACTCCCTCCACCATGGCGGTCTGCACCGTACGGCCGACGGCGTCACTCGGCTCGTCGGGGTTGGCCGCTATCGCCGCTACCGCCAGTTGCGGGGTGAGGGCCACCACCGTCTCCGTGGCGTACCGCTCGGAACTGCCCGTCTTGCCCGCCACCGGTCGGCCGAGCTGACCGCGCAACCCGGTCGCCGTGCCGCCGTCGCAGGCGTGGTACATGGACTGGTCGCCGACCGGGCAGCGGGCCGCGTCCGCCGCAGCCCGAGCCACGTCGACGTCGAGCACCTGTCGGCAGTCCGGTTGCCCGGCGGCCACCCGGCGACCGGCGGCGTCGGTTATCGAAACGACCGGCGTGGGCGCACACCAGGTGCCCTCCGCGCCCAGCGTCGCGTACGCCCCGGCCAGGTCGAGCGGGGTGGTGGCGGAGACGCCCAGGGTGAACGGTCCCCACTCACGCGCGCCGTGTCGGGCCAGCTGGACATCGTCGTCAGCGCGGAACACGATGCCCAGGCGTTCGGCCATCTCCACCACCCGGTCCGCACCGATCCGCTCGGTCAACCAGGCGAAGTACGTGTTGACCGAGTCGCCGAAGGCGGTCCACATGTCGTGTCGGCCACTCACCGAGGCGCTGGCGTTCTCCGGGCACCAGTACCCCCCGCAGTTCGCCTCGCCGCCGCTGACCCGGAAGTCGGTCACGATCCGGGAGGGCGCGTCGAAGACCGTGTTCAGGGGAAGCCCGGCCTCCAGGGCAGCCAGCATGGTGAACAGCTTGAACGTGGAACCGGCCTGGTAGCCGACGATGGAGCCGCCACCGGCGACGAGTTGGTTGACGGTGTGGGGATGGTTCGGCTGCCCCGCCGGGTTCGCCGCCACGCTGTAGATCCGGTTGACCGACATGGCGAGCACCCGCCCGGTGCCGGGCTGGACCACGGCGGTCGGCATGGCGTGTGGGTGCTCGGCCGGATAGATCCGTCGCACCTGTTCGGTGGTGGCCCGCTGCACCCCGGGGTCGAGTGCGGAGACGATGCTGAATCCGCCCCGGCGTAGGGTGCGTTGCCGCTCGTCGACGTTGCCGCCGAACGCCTGCTGACTGTTCCACCACCGGGTGAACCAGTCGCAGAAGAAGCCCCAGTCGTTGTGCCCCTCGGGCACCGCGGTGCAGTCGTTCGGAGTTTCGCTGGGCCGCAGGTTCAACGGTTGGGCGGTGGCCCGCGCCGCCTCGTCGGCCGGCACCACGCCCGACTCGACCATCCGGTCCAGCACGTAGCCGCGACGGGCGGTCGCGCTGTCGGCGTCGCCGTTGATCGGGTCGTCAGTGTGCGGGGAGCGGACCAGCCCGGCCAGCAGGGCCGCCTGGGCCAGCGTGAGCTTCGCCGGTGAGGTGGAGAAGTACCGTTTGCTGGCGGCGGCGATGCCGTACGCGCCGGCACCGAAGTACGCGATGTTGAGGTAGCGGGTGAGGATCTCGTCCTTGCTCAGCTCCCGCTCCAACGCCAGGGCGTACCGGATCTCCTGGATCTTGCGGGCGGTGCTCACCTCGGTAGCCGCGGCCCGCTGCGCCTCGCTGAGCCGGGGGTCCGTGCTCAGCACGTTGCGGACGTACTGCATGGTCAGCGTGGAGGCGCCCTGCCGGGTGGCACCGTCGCGCCGGTTGGCGGTGAACGCCCGCACGATGCCCCGCAGGTCCACCCCGCTGTGCTCGTGGAAGCGGGCGTCCTCGGCGGCGATGATGGCCTGACGCATCACGGGGGCCACCTCGCCCAGCGGCACGTCCACCCGGTCCTCCTGATAGAAGGAGGTGATCAGGGTGGTGCCGTCGTTGGCGTAGAGGTTGGACCGTTGGGCCGTCGGCGGCGTCCGCAGCGTGTTGGGCAACTCCGCGTACGGCGCGGAGAGCGCCGAGAATCCGATGCCGAACACCAGCGCGGCCGGTAGCGCCGCCACCGCCAGCACCAGGCCGGCCAGCGTACCGGCCAGCAGGACGGTGAACATCTTCGGCAGGAACGCCCGGGTCATCAGCTCTCCCCGCAGGAGCCGTCAGGACTCCCCCAGAATGGCGCTAATCACCCCTTCTGCCGCGCCTTTCATGAAACCCGGATGAAATTCGCCGATCAGGGGAGCAGCAGCGCGGCAAGCGGCTGCACCGTCTCCTCGATCTCGTCGGCCACCCGGCTGAAGCACTGGTCGCCGCGCCCCCACGGGTCGTCCAGGTCGTCGGTGGACAGCGCGGCGGCACCCTGGCGGGCGTCGTGCGCCGCCTCCACCAGCGCCACGCCACGAGCGTGGAGCGCGTCGGCGGTGGCCTCGGGCGTCGGCAGCACCGCCGGATCGAGAGCCGCCAGCAGCCGACCGAACTCGCCGAGTACGAAGGTGCGGGCAGTGGCGTCGGGCCGCAACGCGGTCACGTACTCCTGCTGGTCCGCGGTGGCGGTCAGCACCAGATCAGCGCCGTCGATGTGGTCGGAGCGCAACTTGCGCGCGGCGAACCCGGCGACGTTGCCACCCCGACTGGTGATCTGACGGGCGGCCGGCGGGTTCATCTCCTCACCGGCGTGCCAACCACCGGTGCCGGCGCTGTGGCTGTGCAGCAGTTCGTCGACCCGGGCCGGGTCGACCTCGCGCCGGGCCAGCCGATCGGCCACGGCGAGGGTGAGCAGCCGCTCGGCCATCGGCGAGCGGCAGATGTTTCCCATGCAGACGTGCAGGACGGTGAAGGGAGGCACCTACACCACCTGGCTCTCACGCAGTTCCGGCACCACGTCGCGGAGCCGGGCCAGGTCGATCGCGCCCTCCCGGACGAGCAGCGGCTCGTCACCGGTGAGGTCCACGATCGTGCTCGGCACCGGATCCACCGCCGGTCCCGCCTCCAGGTAGGCCCGCACCGAGTAGGCCAGCTGATCGCGCGCCTGGTCGGCGGTGAGCGCGGCCGGTTGACCGATCCTGTTGGCCGAAGCCACCGCCATCGGCCCGGTCTCGCGCAGCACCTCCAGCGCCACCGGGTGCAGCGGCATCCGCACCGCCACCGTGCCGCTGTCGTCGCCGAGATCCCACCGCAGGCTCGCCGAGTGCCGCACCAGGATGGTCAGCGCACCCGGCCAGAAAGCCTCCACCAAGTCCCGCGCCGCAGCCGGCAGCGTGTAGGCCAGGCCGTCGAGGGTGTGCCGGGAACCGATCAGCACCGGCGGCGGCGAGTGCGGGACACCCTTGGCGTCCAGCAACGCCTTGACCGCGTACGGGGTAAACGCGTCGGCACCTATCCCGTAGACCGTGTCGGTCGGCAGGACGACCAGCTCGCCGTTGCGGACCGCCTCGATGGCCGCAGCGATGCCGCGGTCCCGGTCGGCGAGCGATCGGCAGTCGTAGAGCATCACGAGGAGCCAGTCTGCCACGTCACCGGCGGATCGGGTGGCGGGCGGTCCGCGAGGCGGGACGCCGTGACGAAGCGGGGCCGCTCGGCAAGGTCACGATGGTCGACGATCGCGGCGTACCGACCGTCGGCGGCGAGCAGATCAGGCAGCACCGTGCCGTGGCTGTCGTCGTGCTCGATGCCGAGGGCACCGCCGGGACGCAGCAGGAACCCCGCACGGTCGATCACCCGACGGATGACGTCCAGCCCGTCGGCCCCACCGAACACGGCCTCCGCCGGGTCGTGGTCGGCCACCTCCGGTGGCACGGCCACCGCGAGCGGGACGTACGGCGGGTTGCACAGCAGCACGTCCACCTGGCCGACCAGTTCGTCCAGCAGGGCCGGATCGGTGACATCCGCCGCCACCACCTCGACCGGCCGGTCACCGGCGGCAACCCTGGCCGCCGCGTTGCGCCGCAGCCAGGCCAGGGCTTCGGGTGAGCGTTCCACCGCCACCACCCGGGCGTCCGGCACCTCGTACGCCACCGACAGGGCGATCGCTCCGGACCCACTGCACAGGTCCACCACCAGCGGCTCCGGTCGCCCTCCAGCCCGCCCGGCGCCGGCTCGTACGACCTGTCGAGCCTGGTCGACGCCCCAGCCGGCGAGGAGTTCGGTTTCCGGGCGCGGCACGAAGACGCCGGGCCCGACGGCCAACTCCAGGTGCCGAAAGCCGGCCGTGCCGGTGAGATGCTGCAACGGTTCCCGCCGCGACCGGCGGGCCACGAGTGCGCGGTAACTGTCTCGTTGCCCGTCGGTGAACCCGTCCGCCAGCGCCAACCGCCCCCGGGGGACCTGGAGCACGTACGCGGCCAGCAGCTCAGCCTCCGCACGGGCCGAGGTCACGCCGACTGCGGCAAGCGTACGAGCCGCCTCGGCGATCACGGGACCCGGACGGTGACGTCTCGTCCCTTCGGACGGGTGTTGCGGTGCGGTGGCCACGCAATAATCATGAGGCGTCGCCGTGCACGTGCAAAAGCGGGTGCAGCGGCACACCGACAGGAGGTCGCGGGTGGGCTGGCTCGACCGGGTCGAGGACCAGGTTGACGCCCTGACGAAAGCGCGGGCGTTGCAGGAGGTGAGCCGTTCCACCGAGGCGTACGGGCTCCTGGACCGGGTGCTGTGTGCCACCCGTGATCCGAACGCCCGCGCCGACGCACTCGTGCAGCGGCTCTCAGCCCTGATCAATCTCGGGCGCACCGCCGAGTACACCCGCGCCATCGAGGAGGCCTCCGCGGCGGTACGCGACCTTGCCGAGCCCTACCTGCACGGGCACCTCAACGCGCTGGCCGCGCTGGCCGCCCATCATCAGGGCGCATTGGACCGCTGTGTGACGCACCTGGTCAAGGCCGCGCGAGCGCTCGGCGCGGTGGAGGACCCGGACCGGGACACCGCCTGGGGCTGGCACGACCTGGCGATGGCCTACTCGTACCTCAGCTTCCACGGGTACGCGTTGGGCGCGATCGAACGCGCCCGACAACTCGGCAACGCCGCCGGCATACCGGAGGAGACCTTCGCCGCGCCGGGCATCCGGCTGCGCAACGCGGTCGCCCTGGACCACACCGGTGACAGCGACGGCTGTCTGCGCGTACTGCGGGATGTCGGCGGCGACCTCGACCGGTTCGTCACCGCCGGGCGGGCGGACCGGCTGCGCCCCAGCAGCCTGGCCGCCTACGGTTACGCCGCCGCCCGCCGGTGTGCGCTCGGCGACGACGTCACCCCTGCTCCGGGTCAGGATCCCGCCCGGCTGCTCGGCTACGGCGCGGACAGCGCCCGCGCCCGCGACATGCGCCAGCTCGGCCAGGTGTGCCTCGCCATCGCCAGCGGGCGGCCGATCGAGGCGGTCACCCGGCTGGACAGTGTCCAGGTGTCCGCCGAGACGCTCGGTGCGGCCGAATCGGCTCGGCTACGCAGCATGGCGCTGGGATGCGCCGGTGACCACGCCGCCGCGCACCGGGCCGATCGGCTGGCCTTCCGGCTCGCCGCGCAGCGCCACGACCGGCTCCGCGACGTCTACATCGACGGCATCGCCGCGCGGATCGACCATGAGGAGATGCGCCGTGAGGCGGCGCGGTTCGAGGGTGAGGCGCTGACCGACCCGCTGACCGGGCTGCCCAACCGACGCCGGCTGGAGCGCTACATCGCGGCCGTTGTCGCGCGGGGCGAACGGGTGGTGATCGGCGTCTGCGACCTGGACGGGTTCAAGGCGGTCAACACGCGGCACGGGCACCACTCGGGGGATCTGGTCCTGCAACGCGTCGCCGGAGTGATCAACAGGGTGATGCGTCGGGGCGACTTCGTCGCCCGCTACGGCGGCGACGAGTTCGTGGTGGTGCTGCCGGCAGCCGGCATGTCCGAAGCGGCCGAGGTGGCTCGGCGCATCGACGCCGCCGTGCGCACCGAGGACTGGGAGTCGCTGGTACCCGGCACCCCGGTCGGCGTCAGCATCGGCTTCGCCGAGGTGGGTATCGGCAACCCCGGCAAGCGGGACGCGCTCAGCGCCGCTTTCGAGACCGCTGACCGCGAGATGCTGCGGGCCAAGGCGCGACCACGTATCGCCTGACCGACGAGGGCTGTCTCAGCGGCGGGTCAGCTCCACGTCCCCCGCCAGGCGCGCGGCCCGGTCCGCCTCGGTGAGCGCGTCGAGCACGCCGTCCAACTCCCCGGCGAGCACCAGATCGAGGTTGTACGCGGTGAAGCCGATCCGGTGGTCGGTGATCCGGTTCTGCGGGAAGTTGTACGTGCGGATCCGCTCCGAGCGGTCCACCGTACGCACCTGGGCCTTGCGGGCGTCCGACGCGGCGGCGTCGGCCTGTTCCTGCGCGGCGGCGAGCAGTCGGGCGCGCAGGATCCGCAGGGCCTGCTCACGGTTCTGCAGCTGGGACTTCTCGTTCTGACAGGAGACCACGATGCCGGTGGGCAGGTGGGTGATCCGCACCGCCGAGTCCGTGGTGTTCACCGACTGGCCGCCCGGACCGGACGAGCGGAAAACGTCGACGCGCAGCTCGTTCGGGTCGATGGTGACGTCGACCTCCTCGGCCTCCGGCAGCACCAGGACCCCGGCCGCGCTGGTGTGGATGCGTCCCTGCGACTCGGTGACCGGGACCCGCTGCACCCGGTGCACGCCGCCCTCCCACTTCAACCGGGACCAGACGCCGTTGCCGCCCTCGGGCACGCCCTTGGTCTTGATCGCCAGCGAGGCGTCCTTGACCCCGCCGAGGTCGGAGTCCTGAGCGTCGATCACCTCGGTGAGCCAGCCGCGCCGCTCCGCGTACCGGGTGTACATGCGCAGCAGGTCACCGGCGAACAGCGCGGACTCCTCACCCCCCTCGCCCGCCTTGATCTCGACGATGACGTCCTTGGCGTCGTGCGGGTCACGCGGGATGAGCAGCTCGGCGAGACGTTCCTCCAGCGCCGGGAGCGTCGCCGCGATCGTCTCGGCCTCGACGGCGAAGGAGGCGTCCTCGTCGGCCAGCTCCCGCGCGGCAGCGAGATCGGCCCGCGCCTGTTCCAGTTCCCCGGCGGCCTTGTGCAGCGGCACCAGTTCGGCGTAGCGCCGGCCGACCCGTCGGGCGGTGCCCTGGTCGGCGTGGATCGCGGGGTCGGCCAGCCGCTTCTCCAACTCGGCGTACTCGTCGAGGAGGGCGGCCAGGCGCTCGCTGCTCATGCTCGGAATCGCTCCTTGGACGGCGGGGGAAACCGGGACCCAGACGGACGACGCCCGCGCCCGGCGGAAAACCGGACGCGGGCGTCAGACGAGAAGCTACTTGGCCTTCTTGCCCTGGGCCTTGGCGTACTTCTGCTGGAACTTCGCGACCCGGCCGGCGGTGTCCAGCACGCGCTGCTTGCCCGTGTAGAACGGGTGGCAGGCGCTGCACGTCTCGACGTGGATCGAGCCGCCCTTGGCGGTGCTGCGGGTGGTGAAGGTGTTACCGCAGGAGCAGGTGACCTCGGTGGTCACGTACTCCGGGTGGATGTTGGGCTTCATGTCGCCTCGGTCCTCTCGTCTGTGGTCGCCGGGTCGCCCCTGTGCCTGCTGCTGTGGGCGTGAACCGGAACCAGTGGCCGATTGACCAGTCTGCCATGGGCACCGGCCGCCCCTGGAGGCGGGCCGCGCCTCGCGGCGGCACCGGTCGAGCAGGTCAACACCGCGCCGTTCGACCGCATTCCCGCCACACCCGCGAGCATTCCTGCCCGCCCGAGCCGGGTGACGGTGAGGGGCGTGGCCGATCATCGGCCACGCCCCTCACCTCACCGTCTGCTGCTCGGGGGTTTCACTCCCCCGGCGTCGACTTGGCGATCTGCATCAGGAACTCGATGTTGGTGCGGGACTGCTTCAGCCGGTCCAGCAGGAGGTCGAGCGACGCCTGCGAGTCCAGCGAGTGCAGCACCTTGCGGAGCTTGTGCACGATGGCCAGCTCCTCCGGCGCGAGCAGGATCTCCTCCTTGCGGGTGCCGGACGCGCTGACGTCCACGGCCGGGAAGGTCCGCTTGTCGGCGATCTTCCGGTCCAGCTTCAGCTCCGCGTTACCGGTGCCCTTGAACTCCTCGAAGATCACCGTGTCCGCCATCGAACCGGTCTCCACCAGCGCGGTGGCGAGGATGGTCAGCGAGCCGCCGTTCTCGATGTTGCGGGCTGCGCCGAGGAAGCGCTTCGGCGGGTACAGCGCGGTGGAGTCGATACCGCCCGACATGATCCGGCCGCTGGCCGGCGCCGCCAGGTTGTACGACCGACCGAGCCGGGTCACCGAGTCGAGCAGTACGACCACGTCGTGGCCCAGTTCGACCAGGCGCTTGGCCCGCTCGATCGCCAACTCGGCGACGGTGGTGTGGTCCTGCGGCGGGCGGTCGAACGTGGCCGCGATGACCTCGCCCTTGACCGACCGTTGCATGTCGGTGACCTCTTCGGGCCGCTCGTCCACCAGCACCACCATCAGGTGGCACTCCGGGTTGTTGTGCGTGATGGCGTTCGCGATCGCCTGCAGCACCATGGTCTTACCGGCCTTCGGCGGCGAGACGATGAGCGCTCGTTGCCCCTTGCCGATCGGCATGACCAGGTCGATCACCCGGGTGGTGAGGATGTGCGGCTCGGTCTCCAGCCGCAGCCGCTCCTGCGGGTACAGCGGGGTGAGCTTGTAGAACTCCGGCCGACGCTTGGCCTCGTCCGGCTCCATCCCGTTGATGGTGTCCAGCCGGACCAGCGGGTTGTACTTGTCGCGCCGCTGCTCGCCGTCACGCGACGCCCGCACCGCGCCGGTGATCGCGTCACCGCGTCGCAGTCCGTACTTCTTGATCTGGGACATCGACACGTAGACGTCGTTGGCGCCGGCCAGGTAGCCGGTGGTCCGGACGAAGGCGTAATTGTCCAGCACGTCCACGATGCCGGCCACCGGCACGAGCACGTCGTCCTCGCCGACCTGTGGCTCACGGCCGCCGTCGCCACCGGACTCGTTGCGGTCACCGCGGCCCCGTCGACGATCCCGGAAGCGGCTGCGCCGGCTGCGCCGACCGTTGCCGTCGCCGTCGTCGTCACCGTCGTTGTCCCGCTCGGCACGCTGTCCCCGGTCACCCCGGTCGCTCCGGTCACTCCGCTCGCCACGGTCGGCGGCACGGTCACCGCGCTCGGCACGCTCACCGCGCTCGGTCCGCTCCGCGGCACGCTCCCCGCGCTCGGCACGGTCACCGCGCTCGGTCCGCTCGCCGCCACGGTCACCGCGCTCGGTCCGCTCCGCGGCACGCTCACCGCGCTCGGTCCGCTCCGCGCCACGCTCACCGCGCTCAGCACGCTCAGCCCGTTCACCGCGTTCGGCGGTCCGGTCGGCACGCTCAGCCCGTTCACCGCGCTCGGTGCCCCGGTCAGCACGCTCAGCCCGCTCGGTGCCACGGTCACGGCCGGACCGGCCCTCGGACCGCTCGCCCTCGGCGGTGACTTCCTCGGCACGCGGTTCCGCCACGGCGGTCCGGCTACGCCGGGTGCGGCCACGGCCCTCGCTCTCGACGGTCGCCGCCGGCTGCTCGGTGCCACGGCGCTCGGCCTCCGGCCGCTCACCCGCGTCCCGTACCTCCGCGTGGACCTCCTCGCGGACCGGTGCGGCGGCCGCCGCGACCTCGGCCCGTGGTCGAGGGGTCCCGGCGGCGCCGCCCTGCCGCTCGGCGATCGCGCTGATCAGCTCGCCTTTCCGCATGCGAGCCGTCCCCGAGATGCCGAGCGACGCGGCCAGGCTCTGCAGCTCCGGCAGCAGCATCGCCGACAGACCCGTGCCGCTGCGTCGACGGCGGGCGGGGGCAGCGGTGGTGGCATCGCCAGCGACGTTGGAAACATCCGACGTCACGTCGGTGGTGTCGCTCAATGGATTCCTTCCCTCGATAGGCCGGGACTGCCCGGAATCGACTACAGGTGGCCGGGCGGCCTCGGTACACCCGCCTCGCATGACGCTTCGCGGGAGTCTGTAACACAGCAGCCGGTCGGTCGCCCGACCACCTGGTGGAGCGGTGAACGGGTTTTCGCCGTCTGCGGCGACCAGTGAAGACTGCGGTGCGGCGTGGGCCTAGGCAGGGGTGACGGGCTACCGCCGAAAGCTTCGGGGGTGCGCCGACCCGCAGGGAGATCGCATGCTGCGCGGCTGTGCTAAGTCTAGAGCGTAATCAACTCTTGCGACCTGCGGCAACAGGGTCCCGCTCCGCGTGTTTGAGTCTACCCCGCTCGACCTGCGCCCCGCATACATCCACCGGCAACCGCAGCAGCCGCCAATCTGTTCCCGCGTCGAAGTCTACGGGCAGGTCAGAAAGGGCAAGCACGGTGGGTCCGGCCCCACTGACCACGGCCGCCACACCAGCTTCACGCAACCCGTTGACCAGGGCACTCGTACCCGACATCGACGCCGCGCGATAGTTCTGGTGCAACCGGTCGGCGGTCGCCGGCAGCAGCAGACCCGGCTGTGCGGTCAACGCGTGCACCAGCAGTGCGGCGCGGCCGGCGTTGAATGCGGCGTCGCCGTGCGGCACGGTGGCCGGAAGCGCCGCGCGCGCCGAGGCGGTCAATCCGCGTTCGGCGGGCACCAGCACGGTGGGGCGTACGCCGTCGGCCACCTGCAGCGACACCGCCCGGGCGCCGGTCGGCTCCGTCCAGGCCAGGGTGAAGCCGCCGAGCAGGCAGGGCGCGACATTGTCCGGATGGCCCTCGATCTCGGCGGCCAACCGCAGCACCGCGTCGTCGTCGAGGCGACTGTCGCCCTCCGTCACCAGGGCCCGGGCTAACAGCACCCCGGCGACGATCGCCGCCGACGAGGAGCCGAGCCCACGCGCCTGCGGGATGCGGTTGGCGCACTCCACCGCCAGCCCCGGCGGTTGCCCGCCGAGCGCGTCGAAGGTCGCCCGCATGGCGCGTACCACCAGGTGCCCGTCGTCGACCGGCAGGTCGGCGGCTCCCTCGCCGGTCACCGTCACCGTCACACCCTCAGCCGTCACCTCGGCGGCGACGTCGTCGTGAAGTGCGAGGGCCAGCCCCAACGCGTCGAAACCCGGCCCCAGGTTCGCGCTGGTGGCGGGGACCCGGACCCGGACCGGTTCGGCGACGAATGTGATCGGCACGCGCCCATGTTAGGCCCGGCACCGGCGTGACCGAACACCGCCCGGCTGCTGGGAACCACCCAGCCTCCGCTGCGCCGCAACGACCGGTCGGGTGAAGTTTCCGGGAGGGCCGGTCGAATCGGGTTCGCACAACAGCCGGTGGGCGGGTGCGCGGGCGGCCGGTAGGCTGCCGCGAACTGACGGCTGTGGGAGGCGTTCGTGGAGAACTACGGATACGCGCTGATCTTGGTTCTCACCGAGCTGCCGACCTTTGCGGTCCTGGTGGTCGCCGCGGTGCTGACCCACAACGCCCGCGACCGGGTGCCGGAACGGGTCCGCCACCTGCTGCTGGCCGGCCTCGGCGCGCTGCTGCTCTCCGCACTGCTCACCACGGGATGGTCGGCTGGAGCGCGGGTCAGCTTCTCCGGCTTCGGCCCGCTGTTCTTCCTCGGCGGCCTGCTGCGCGTCCTGCTCGTGCCGGTCGGGGTGGGCCTGCTGGTCGCTGCCGCGCTCGCCGGCCGCCGCCCCGGCGAGCCCCGCCCGGCTGGCCCGGCGCTGACCACCCCGCCGCCGCACGCGCCCCAACCGCCCACCGAGCCCCGGTAGGCCGACACCGCGCGGTACTACCGCACCCCGCCGGGGGTCGTCTCGGCAGCCGGCGTGGTGAGCGAGAGGTTCCGGGTGGCGATCCGCCAGCCGACCGCGTAGACCAGGGTCACCAGACCGCAGCCGGCCAGTACGACACGTTCGTCGACCACGTCCACGACCGCGGCCACCACCAGCTGGCTGATGGAGATCGCCAGGGTCGCCAGCATCATGTCGGTGGCGAAGACCCGGCCCCGCAGCCGATCCGGCACCTCCCCCTGCAAGGCGAAGTTCGACATCACCCAGTTGCTGCCACCCGCGAAGTGGGCCACGAAGACCAGGACCAGCACCAGTGGGAACCAGGCGGCCACCGACGTGCCGAGGTAGGCCAGACCGTAGACCGACATGGACAGTGCCAGGCCGGGCAGCAGCCAGGCCCGGTTGGTCAGTACCCGACGCATCATGAACGGCCCGACCAACGCGCCCGCACCGCGTACCGCGAACAACAGGCCTGCACCGAGCGGACCGACTCCGTACACCCCGGCGAGCAGGGGAAAGACGGTGAGTACGCCGTTGCCGAGGCCAACCGCCGATTTGACCGTCACCAACGCCAACACCCGCGGGCGATGCCCGATGTACACCAGCGCCTCGCGGATGGCCACCCAGGTCTGCGGCGACCGCGCGCCACGCTCGCGGGGTGCCTGCAACGGACGTCGGATGCGCGTGGCCAGGCCCGCGGCGATCACCAGCCCGACGGCGCCGACCCAGAAGCACACGTACGGCCCGGCCGCCGCGCTGAGCACCCCGCCGAGCGACGCGCCGACGACCGTCATCGTGCCCCACGCCGACCCGGCGACCGCGTTGCCCGCCGCCAGCTCATCCGGATCGAGCACGTTCGGTAGTGCCGCCTGCGCCGCCGGCGAGTAGAACGCCTTGGCCACCGCGACCACACCGATGCCGAGCAGCGCCAGCCAGGCGCTGCCGGCGTCGCGCACCCCGAGCAACAGCAGGACACCGACCAGCGCGGCGGCGTTCGAGACGATCATGATCGTACGTCGGTCGAACCGGTCCGCGATGGTGCCGGTGTACGGCAGCAGCAACGCCACGATGCCGGTGTCCACGGCGAGCACCAGGGCACCCCACACGCCACTGCCGGTCAACGTCGGAAGCAGCACCAGCAACGGCACCATGACGAACCAGTCGGCACCGAAGACCACCAGCTCGGCCAGGAAGAGATTGCGGAAGTTCCGGTTGCGGGTGAGGACCGAGAGGGTGGACGCCACGGAGCGGACCCTACCCGGCCACTGTCAGCGGTCGCAGCGGAGCGCGGACAGCTCCCCGGAGAGCCCGAGGGCCCTCCGGGGGCGGCGGTCACGCGTTGGGTGGGAACGGTGAGTTGCGGCTCTTCGGCAGCCGGAGCACCTCGAACTGGTCGGTGTTCTCGATCAGCGCCCCGGAGGGCGCCGCCGGTACCGGCTGGCTCTCCGGCCGCCGCGCGGCGGCCGTGTCGGCAGCGGTCCCCGCGCCCTCCGTCGTCCGCTGAGCGGTGTCCGCCCTGCTGTCGTCGGCCTCGTCGACCTCGCTGCCGGCCGACCCGCCGTGGGGGCCGTCACCGTGCCGACGCCGTCGCCACGCCCGGACCGACACCTTGGTGTCCTCCACCATGGCGTACAGCGTCGGCACCAGGATCAGCGTGAGCAGGGTGGAGGTGAGCAGTCCGCCGATCACGACGATCGCCAGCGGCCGCGAGATGAAGCCACCCTCCCCGGTGAGCCCGAAGGCCATCGGCGTCAGCGCGAAGATGGTGGCGATCGCGGTCATCAGGATCGGTCGCAGCCGGTGCCGCCCGCCCTCGACCACCGCCTCCCGCACACCCATCCCCTGGGCGCGGTACTGGTTGACCAGGTCGAGCAGCACGATCGCGTTGGTCACCACGATGCCGACCAGCATGAGCACGCCGATCAGCGCCGGCACGCTGAGCGCGGTGCCGCTGATCAGCAGCAGGGCGACCGCTCCGGTGGCCGCGAACGGGATGGAAACCAACAGGATCAGCGCCTGGATGACGCTGCGGAACGTCGCCATCATGATCAGGAAGACGATCGCGATCGCGGCCAGCACGGCCAGACCCAGGTCGGCGAAGGTCTCCCGCTGCTCGGCACTGACACCGCCCAGGCTGATCGTGGCCCCGGGGACATCGATCGCGTCGAGGCGGCTCTGCAACTCGGTGCTGATCGCGCCCAGGTCGGAGCCGGTGACCGTGCCGGTGACCGAGACACTGCGCTCACCGTCGATCCGTCGTACCTGTTGCGGGCCGGTGGTCTCCGTGACATCGGCGATGTCATCCAGCTTGACCGCGCCCACCGGCAGCGCCCGCAGCTCCTCCATGGTCATCGGCGGTGCCGCCGACCGGCGCAGCACGACGTCCCGGGCAGCGCCGTCGACGGTCACCTGGCCGAGGGGCGTACCCCGGAATGCCTGCGACACCAGCTGCCCGACGGCGGCCTCGGTGAGCCCGGCCCGGCTGGCGGCCACGCGGTCGACGGTCACGTCGAGGCGCGGTACCCGCTCGGCCAGGGTGGTCGTGATGTCCTCGACGCCGTCGATGCCGGTCAGGGCCGACTCGGCCTGCTTGGCGGCGGCGGCCAACGCCTCGGGATCGGCGGCCCGGACGATCACCGCCAGCTCGTTGGCGGACGCCCCGCCCTGACCCGCCGGGAAGGTGATCTCGCCGGCCTCCGATCCGAGCGCCGCGAACCGGTCCCGCAGCACGCCGCGCATCGCCTTGGCGTCGGTCTCCCCGTCGAGGCGCAACGCGTAGCTGGCCACGTTGTTGCCGGCACTGCCCGCCCAGGGGGTGTCGCCGCCACCGGCGGTGACCTGGTACGACTCGACGCCCGGCGTGCTCGCCAGCACCGCCTCGACCCGTCGGGCCGCCGCATCGGTGCCGGCCAGCCCGGTGCCTATCGGCAGTTCCTGGCGAATGTTGAGGGTGTCCTGGCCGGAATCGTCGAGGAAGTTCGTCTCCAGTTGCCGGGCCAGCCCGAAGGTGCCGAACAGCACCAGCAGCCCCGCCGCCAGGGTGGCCCAACGGTAGGCCCGGCGGCCGGTCGCGAACCGGATGACCGGCAGGTACGCCCGCTGCAACGGACTGCGCAACTCACGCTCCTCCGCCGCCCGACGGATCGCCGCGCCGTCGGCCGCGCCGCTGGCCGGCTTGAGGAACCAGTACGCGAGCACCGGAATCACCGTCAGCGAAACCAGCAGCGAGGCGAGCAGCGCCACGGTGACCGTGATCGCGAAGGGCGCGAAGAGCTGGCCGACGAAGCCTCCGACCAGTGCGATGGGAGCGAAGACGGCCACCGTCGTCAGTGTCGACGCGGTGACGGCACCGGCGACCTCGCGTACGGCCGTGAGAATCCCCTGCCGCTTCGGCCCGCCGTACGTCAGGTGCCGCTTGATGTTCTCGAGCACCACGATCGAGTCGTCCACCACCCGACCGACCGCGACCGTCAATGCGCCGAGGGTGAGCAGGTTGAGCGAGTAGTCACCGACCCAGAGAGCGATCAGCGCGACCACCACCGACAGCGGGATGGAGACCGCGGTGACCACTGTGGAACGCACCGACAGCAGGAACACCAGGATCACCACCACGGCCATGATCAGACCCAGCAGGCCCTCGGTGCTCAGCGTCTTGATGGACTTCTCCACGAACGGCGCCTGGTCGAGCACGACCGTCAGCTCGGCACCGGTGGTGGACCGCAGGTCGGCGAGTCGGTCGGCGACGGCGTGCGAGATTTCCACCGCGTTGCCGTCGGGGTCGGCGGTGACCGCGATGCCGAGGCTCTCCCGGCCGTTGGTGCGGGTGATCGCGGTGGCCGGGGCGAGTTGCTCCTCGACCGTGGCGACGTCGCCGAGGCGGATCGGACCAGCCTTCTTGACCGGCGGCGCGACGATCACGTCGCGCAACTCGTCCAGGGTGGTCAGCGGAGCCCCCACCTGCACCGGCAGGGTGCGGTCGCCGTCCACTACGGCACCGGCCGGCACCGCCACGCCGTTGGCCTGCAACGCGGTGCCGATCGCGGTGGGCTGCACCTTCGCCTTGGCCAGCTTCGCCGGATCCGGCGTGATCACCACCAGTTCGTCGCGCACGCCTGTCAACTCGACGCTGCGGACGCCGTCGATCGCCGCCAGTTCCGGCACCACGGTGTCACGCAAATTGCCGGCGAGGGCGCGCTCGTCGTCGCCGCCGGACGCGGCCAGCACCACGGCCGGCAGGTCGTCAGTGCTGCCCGCGATCACCTGCGGATCCACGCCATCGGGCAGCCTGGTCCGGTTGATGGCGGTCTGCATCCGGCTGACCATGTCGTCGAGTTCGGTGCCGAACTCGTACTGCACCACGATGGTCGTCAGGCCCTCACGGGAGGTCGAGGTGACCGAGTCGAGACCGGACAGGCCGCGCAGACTGTTCTCGATCGGCTCGGCGACCTGGGACTCGACGACCTCCGGTGCGGCGCCGGGGTACTGGGCCACGATGAACGCGGCGGGGAACTCCAACGACGGTAGGAGTTGCTGCTTCAGCGACGGCACGGCGTACACACCGAACGCCGTGGTCACCACCGCGATGAGGGCTACCAGCCCTCGGTTGGCGAGGCTGAATCTGGCGAGCAGCGACATCGCGTGACTCACTCCTGAGGGAGACGATCGAGAGGTACGAGCAGTGTGCCCGACCCCGTCGTCCTGCCGGCCTCCGGGGCGGTCGGGGTCCCGGGAGCACCGATCCGCAGCGACGCCACCAGATCGCGGTACAGCTCGTCGGTGGCTCCCCGGCCCTGACCCGCCCGCCGGGCCGGCGGGTTCGCAGCCGCGACCCGAACCCGTCCACCGCCGAGGGGAAGCGGCAGTCCCTCAGGCGAGATCGAGGGAGCGGGCGGCGACGAGCGGGTCGTTGGCGATGGTGACGGGGGCGGGGGCGGTGGAGATGGCCCACTCGGGGTCCTTCAGGCCGTGCCCGGTGACCGTGCAGACCACCGTGGAGCCGGCCGGCACCCGACCGGCGGCAGCCTGCTGAAGCAGACCGGCGACGCTGGCCGCGCTGCCCAACTCCACGAAGACACCGACCTCCCGGGCCAGCAGGCGGTACGCCGCCAGGATCTCCCGGTCGGAGACCGCCTCGATCAGGCCGCCGGAGGCGTCCCGCGCGTCCAGTGCCTTCGTCCAACTCGCGGGGTTGCCGATCCGGATGGCCGTGGCGATGGTGGACGGCTCGGCCACCACCTTCCCGGTCACGATCGGCGCCGCGCCGGCCGCCTGGAAGCCGTACATCTTCGGCCGCCGGGTGGCGTTGCCCGCGTCACGGTCCTCCGTGTAGCCCATCCAGTACGCGGAGATGTTGCCGGCGTTACCCACCGGCAGGCAGTGGATGTCGGGTGCGTCGCCGAGCGCCTCGACGATCTCGAAAGCGGCCGTCTTCTGGCCGTGCAGCCGGTCGATGTTGACCGAGTTCACCAGGGCCACCGGATAGTCCTGGGCGAGCTTGGCGGCCAGCGCCAGACAGTCGTCGAAGTTGCCGTTGACCTGGAGCAGCTTGGCGCCGTGCACGAGCGCCTGGGCCAGCTTGCCCAGAGCGATCTTGCCTTGCGGAACCAGGACGGCGCAGGTCATCCCGGCCCGGGCCGCGTACGCGGCGGCAGAAGCGCTGGTGTTGCCGGTGGAGGCGCAGATGATGGCCTTGTTGCCGGCTTCGACCGCCTTGGAGACGGCCATCGTCATGCCCCGGTCCTTGAACGAACCGGTCGGGTTCGCCCCCTCCACCTTCAGGTGCACGTCGCAGCCCAGCCGGGCGGAGAGCACCGGCGCGGGCAGCAGCGGCGTGTTCCCCTCGTGCAAGGTGACCACCGGCGTGGCCTCGGTGACCGGCAACCGGTCCCGGTAGGCGTCGATCAGGCCACGCCACATCTTGCTCTCCTCGCCTCTGCGATTGATCCGGCCGTTCACAGCCCGCCCTCGACCCGCAGCACGCTCGCCACCGACCGGACGATGTCCAGACCCCGCAGTTCCTCGACGGTCGCCGCGAGCGCCGCGTCCGGCGCGGCATGGGTCACGATGACCAGCACCGCGTCTCCGGCGGCTCCGGCGGCACCGCCGGCCGGCCCCTGACGAACGGTGGCGATCGAGACGTCGTGCCGGGCGAACACCCCGGCCACCGACTCCAGCACACCCGGCCGGTCGGCCACGTCGAGGCTGATGTGGTAGCGGGTGACCGCCTCCCCCATCGGCCGCACCGGCAGGTCGGCGTAGGCGGACTCACTGGCCGCGCGGACCCCGGCGAGCCGGTTGCGGGCCACCGCCACCACATCCCCGAGCACCGCGCTGGCGGTCGGTGCCCCACCGGCACCCCGTCCGTAGAACATCAACTGCCCCGCCGCGTCCGCCTCCACGAAGACGGCGTTGAACGCGTCGCCAACGCTGGCCAGGGGGTGGGTCACCGGGATCATCGCCGGGTGCACCCGGACGCTGACCGACTCCCGGCCCTGCCCGTCGGCACCGCGCGCAGCGATGCAGAGCAGCTTGATCGTGCAGCCCATCGCCTTGGCGCTGGCCACGTCCGCGGCGGTCACCTCGGTGATGCCCTCGCGGTGCACGTCGGCGGCGGCGACCCGGGTGTGGAAGGCGAGCGAGGCCAGGATGGCGGCCTTGGCAGCCGCGTCGAAGCCCTCCACGTCGGCCGTCGGGTCGGCCTCGGCGTAGCCGAGTTCGGTCGCCTCTTCGAGCGCCTCGGCGAACCCGGCGCCGGTGGCGTGCATCGCGGAGAGGATGAAGTTGGTGGTGCCGTTGACGATGCCGGTGACCCGGGTGATCCGATCGCCGTGCAGCGACTCGCGCAGTGGGCGCAGCAGCGGGATGGCTCCGGCCACGGACGCCTCGTAGTAGAGGTCACCGCCGCCCTCCGCCGCCGCGTCGTGCAGCGTGCCGCCATCCTCGGCGAGCAGCGCCTTGTTGGCGGTGACCACGCTCTTGCCGGCCCGCAACGCCTCCACCAGCCAGCCGCGCGCCGGCTCGATGCCGCCGACCACCTCGACCACCACGTCGACGTCGTCCCGCTTGATCAGCCCAAGCGCGTCGGTGGTGAACAGGGCCGGGTCGACCGGCAGTTCGCCGCGGTCCCGCCCGATCCGGCGTACGGCGATGCCGGCGATCTCCAGCGGAGCACCGACGCGGGCGGCGAGGTCCGCCGACTGCTCGTGCAGCAGCCGGACCACCTCGGCACCGACGGTGCCGCAGCCGAGCAGGGCGAGGCGTACAGGTGACGTCATCCCACATCCAAAGCGAGCAGGTCCTCTTCGGTCTCCGGTCGAACGATCAGCCGGGCCCGGCCGTTGCGAACCGCGACCACGCCGGGCCGGGGCACGTGGTTGTAGTTGCTGGCCATGCTGCGGCAGTACGCCCCCGTTCCGGGCACCGCGACAAGATCTCCGGGCTGCACGTCGGCGGGCAGGAATTCATCCTTCACCACGATGTCCCCGGACTCACAGTGCTTTCCCACCACGCGGGCGAGCAACGGTCCGGCGGCGCTCGCCCGGGAGGCCAGAGTCGCCGAGTACGACGCGTCGTACAGGGCGGTACGGATGTTGTCGCTCATCCCGCCGTCGACGCTGACGTACGTCCGGATGCCGTCGACGTCCTTGACCGTACCCACCTCGTAGAGCGTGAACACGGCCGGGCCGACGATCGCCCGGCCCGGCTCGACGGACAGGCGCGGAACCGCCAGCCGCTCCGCCGCGCACTCGAACTCCACGATCTTGCGCAGTCGGTCCGCCAGGTCCTGGGGGACGGCGGGATCGTCCTGCGAGGTGTACGCGATACCGAACCCACCACCCAGGTCCAGCTCGGGCAGCTGCACACCACGCGCGTCGCGGATCTGCGCCTGGAGGGTGAGCACCCGTCGGGCGGAGACCTCGAAGCCGCTGGTGTCGAAGATCTGCGAACCGATGTGCGAGTGCAGGCCGCGCAACTCCAGTACGCCCTCGTCGAGCACGCGCAGCGCGGCGGCCAGAGCCGAGCCACCCGCGAGGGAGAAACCGAACTTCTGGTCCTCGTGTGCGGTGGCGATGAACTCGTGGGTGTGCGCCTCCACACCCACGGTGACCCGGATCAGGACCCCGGGCCGGACGCCCCGCTCGCGGGCCAGCGCGGTGAGTCGATCGAGTTCGGTGAAGGAGTCGACGATGATCCGCCCGACTCCGGCCTCCAGGGCCCGGCTCAGCTCGGCCACCGACTTGTTGTTGCCGTGGAAGCCGATCCGTTCCGGCGGCATTCCGGCGGCCAGCGCCACGGCCAGTTCACCGCCGCTGCACACGTCGAGGAAGAGGCCCTCCTCCGCGATCATGCGTACCACCGCGCGACAGAGGAACGCCTTGCCCGCGTAGTACACGTCGTCGGCGGAGAAGGCGTCCCGGAAGGCCCGGCAGCGCGCCCGCAGGTCGTCCTCGTCCAGGACGTACAGCGGCGTGCCGAACTCGGCGGCGATGTCACGTACGTCCAGGCCCGCGACGGTCAGCGCGCCGTCCGCCCCACGCGCGGTGTTGCCCGGCCACAGCTGCGGCACCAGGGCGTTGACGTCGGCCGGGGGACGCAGCCAGGCCGGCCCCCGGCTACCGATGTCGCCGTGCAGCGCGCCTGCCTCGTGAGCCCTCATCCCTGACCTCCGCTTGGCGACCGCATGGCTCGCACGCTCACTCCTCGCGCTCGCATGCGTTACATCCGCTCCGGCGCCGAGACGCCGAGCAGGCGCAGCCCGTTGGCGATGACCACCCGGGTGGCGTCGTTGAGCCAGAGTCGCGCCCGGTGCAGATCGGTGACCGCCTCGTCGCCCCGGGGCAGGATCCGGCAGTTGTCGTAGAACCGGTGGTACGCCCCGGCCAGGTCCTCCAGGAAGCGGGCCACCCGGTGCGGCTCGCGCAGCTCGGCGGCGGCGGCCACCACGGCGGGGAACTCGGCGAGCGCCTTGAGCAGCTCGTTCTCCTTCTCGTGGTCGAGCAGCTCGGGCCGGAACGTCGCGGCGTCGCCCCGGACCAGGCCGACCTCGGCGGCGTTGCGGCCGACGCTGGCCGTGCGGGCCGCCACGTACTGCACGTAGTAGACGGGGTTGTCCCGGGTGGCACGGGTCCACAACTCGATGTCGATGTCGATCGGCGAGTCGCTGGAGTACCGGGCCAGCGCGTACCGGGAGGCATCCACCCCGATCGCGTCGACCAGATCCTCAAGCGTGACCACGGTGCCGGCCCGCTTGCTCATCCGCAGCGGAGCACCGTCACGGACCAGGTTCACCAACTGGCCGATGAGGATCTCCAACGTGCGCTCGGGGTCGTCGCCGAAGCAGGACGCCATCGCCTTCATCCGGCCGACGTAGCCGTGGTGGTCCGCCCCGAGCATGATCACGACGCGGTCGAAGCCGCGTTCCCGCTTGTCGAGGTAGTAGGCGCAGTCGGCGGCGAAGTAGGTCCACTCGCCGTTGGACTTGCGCAGCACACGGTCCTTGTCGTCACCGAAGTCGGTGGTCCGCAGCCAGGTGGCGCCCTCGGACTCGAAGACGTGGCCCTGCTCGCGCAGCCGGGTCAGGGCGTGCTCCAGCTCACCCCGGTCGTGCAGGTCCTTCTCGTTGAAGTAGGTGTCGAACTCGACCCCGAAGTCACGCAGCGAGGACTTGATTTCGATGAACATCAACGCCACGCCCTCGACCCGGAAGACCTCCTGGGCGGCGGCGTCGTCCAGGGCCAGCACGTCCGGGCGCCGAGCCACGACCTGCTCGGCGATCTCGGCGATGTACGCCCCGCCGTAGCCGTCCTCCGGCGCCGGCTCGCCCCGGGCGGCGGCGAGCAGCGACCGGGCGAAGCGGTCGATCTGCGAGCCGGCGTCGTTGAAGTAGTACTCGGTGCCGACCTCGGCGCCGGTCGCGCGCAGCAGTCGGCTCAACGCGTCACCGACCGCGGCCCAGCGGACGCCACCGATGTGCACCGGACCGGTCGGATTGGCCGAGACGAACTCCAGGTTGACCTTCAGACCGGCGAGCCGGTCACTGCGGCCGTACTCCTCGCCGGCCTCGACGATCGAGCGGGCGAGCTGTCCCGCGGCGGCGGCGTCGAGCCGGATGTTGAGGAAGCCCGGGCCGGCGATCTCGACGGACTTGATCCCCGACGTGCTGGCCAGCCGGGCGGCCAACGCGGCGGCCAGCTCCCGCGGCGGCAGGCCGACCTTCTTGCTGAGCTGAAGCGCCAGCGTGGCGGCGTAGTCGCCGTGCTCGGGGTTGCGGGGACGCTCGACCGTGGTGTGCTCCGGCAGGGCGGACCGGTCCAGCTCCCGGTCGGCGAAGACGGCGTGAGCGGCGGCGAGGACGGCGTCGGCGAGTTCTGCAGGAGTCACCGATCCATGTTATCGGGGGTAGACTCGGTCCCCGCGGCGGCGACCCAGCATCCGAACTCAGCCCGCCAGTCCCCCTGACCGACCGACCTGACGAGGCACGATGAGTATCAGCACCCCGAGCGGCCCGGAGCGCCGCCCGACAGTGGTCAGCACCGGCAAGAAGCCGGCGGCGGGCCGGCCGGCCGCCGGCGCCAAGGCGACCGGCGCCAAGGCTGGCCCCAGTAAGTCCGGATCGGCCCAGCGCGCGGGGGGCGGCAAGGGGCCACGTAAGCCGATCACTCCGGTCAAGGTCAGCCAGGGCCGGTCGTGGGGGCCGATCGCGCTCTTCGTCGCCGTCGGCGTGCTCGCCGCGTCGATCGTCGGGTTCGGCGCGTGGGCGACCTTCAAGGGCAGCCAGTCCTGGGAGGACAAGGCGGCCGACATCGATGGCATCGTCAACTACCGCAAGACCGACCCGGAGAGCCTCACCTACGAGTCGCACCAGGCCGGCAAGATCGAATACAAGTACGCCCCACCGGTCGGTGGCGCGCACAACAATGCCTGGCAGCGCTGCCTCGGTGACGTCTACGACGCGCCGATCGCGGCCGAGCACGCGGTGCACAGCATGGAGCACGGCGCGGTCTGGCTCACCTACCGCCCGGACCTGCCCGCGGCCGACGTCGAGAAGCTGGCCAGCGTGATCCGGGGCAACGACTTCATGCTGATGAGCCCGTACGAGGGCCTGGACGCCGCCGTGTCGCTGCAGGCGTGGGGTTACCAGCTCAAGGTCGACAGCGCCGACGACCCGCGGATCAAGGAGTTCGCCACCACGCTGGCGCAGAACGCCTCGATCGAACCGGGTGTGCCCTGCTCCTCCGGCAACTACACCACCGGCACCGGCACCGAGCCGCGCGAATTGGCTCCGCCGACGGGTGGTTGACGTGTCGACCGAGACCCAGCAGGCACCGGCGGCGGAGCACAATGGCACCGAGTTGCGTCGCTCGCCGCACCTGCTGCGGTATCTGACCCTCGCCATGGCGGCGGTGCTGCTGCTCGGCCTCGGCTGGACAGCCGCGACGCTGTGGTCGGCCCGGACGCCGGGCGAAGAATCGGCCGAGGCCGGCTTCGCCCGGGACATGTCCCGCCACCACGCCCAGGCGGTGGAGATGGCGATGATCGCGTACGCGAAGGGCCAGGACCCGGCGATCCGGCAGATGGGCTACGACATGGCCCTGACCCAGCAGGCTCAGATCGGCCAGATGCAGCGCTGGTTGCAGGAGTGGGAGCTGCTGCCCACCGGTTCGCGACCGGCGATGGAGTGGATGCCCGACGCCGTGCCGGTGGGAGCTGACGGCCTGATGCCCGGCATGGCGACCCGCGACGAGATCACCCAACTGCACGAGGCCCAGGGTGTCGCGGTGGACCAGTTGTTCCTCAAACTGATGATCAAGCATCACCTCGGCGGGGTCCACATGGCCGACGGCCTGTTGAAGGTCTCCGACCGGGCCGAGGTGGTCTGGATGGCCGAGGCCATGAAGCAGACGCAGCAGAAGGAGATCAACGAGATGCGGCGGTTGGAGCTCGCCAACGGTTGATCCGCTCGTACCCGTGCTCCTCGCCGCCCCGCTCGTCACTTCGAGCGGGGCGGCGCTGCGTCGGCGGTACGTGGCTCCTATCCGGCTACCGGGACAGTGCGCCCCACCTTGGGGTCATACGACCGATTTTCCCTCTAGGGGTTACTTGGAGGGAAGTGCACTCGTTGTCCGGACGTGGGGGTTGCACTCAGAGACGCGCGGCGTTCGGTCACCAGCTGGTGCCGACGCCACACCATCGGCGGTGACGGAGCGGTGGCAGCCGTCCGTCGCGGACAGCGGCAGGGTGAGCCGGGAACACTCAGCCGTGAACAGGAGCTGGAACTGATCGACGCCCTCCGGGGCGTTCACCCCGACGCGTTCGGCTTGGACGAGGAGCTGTGGACCCGCCAGAGCCTGCACGCGCTCATCCAGCAGCAGTTCGGTCTGACCCTGGACGTGGGAGTGGTCGGGGCGTACCTGCGGGCCTGGGGGCTGGGTCCGCGCGAGCCCCGCGAGCGGGCCTGCGGCCTCTGCGTCGGCGCGGTCGAACGTTGGGTACGCAGCGAATACCCGGCGATCACCCGGGCCGCCCAGGAACACCTGGCCGAGGTCTACTGGGTCGGTCGGGTCCGTCTGCGGGGCACCATGCCGGCCGCCGACGTCATCTCGGCGGTCTCCTCGCGGGGACGGGTCCGGTTCATGGTCATCACGCCGTCGGTCGACCCACCGCTGCCCCGGGAGTTCCTGTACCGACTCAGCGGTGCGGAGCAGCGCACCGTGCACCTGATCGTGGACGGCTCCTGGGCCCGCAACGAATGGCCGCGTCGACTTCCCCGGCGGATCGTGCCGCACCCGCTGCCCAGCTGCGGACGCGCGATCGCCGCCTGAGCCGGACTGCCGGCAATCGCCGGTCGGGCCCGACGGAACCGACCCGTCAGCGACGCGGCCGGCTCCGTCCAGGTGCGTCGGCAGCCGTCCGCGACGCACCGATACCGATTCGGCGATCGGGTGCGGGGTTTGCTAGTCTTCACCAGTCGCGCTGAGCCCCCGTAGCTCAGGGGATAGAGCACCGCCCTCCGGAGGCGGGGGCGCAGGTTCGAATCCTGCCGGGGGCACTTCTTCTTCGTAACAGAGCCGTTCGCCCGATTGCCGGGGAGCGGCTCTGTCAATTTCGCCCCTCCGACCGTCGTCGTTGAGGGCGCGGACCGGCGTCCAGGTCCACCCCTGCTGCACGCATCCCGCCACCCTGCGGAAGGTCTCGTGGGGTCTGGACCCATTGCCTTCTTCCCTGTCGGCGTGGTCACGAATATCGTGATCTCACCGAGTCGGTGGGCCTGATTCGGGCCCGATGGCAAGAGCCTCTCCGAGAGCCTCGCGGACCAGCAGGATCGGATCATTGATGCCGAGTACCTCAGGTAGCAAGAAGGTCTTCGTAATCATGCCGTTCGGCCTGAAACGACTGCCTTCCGGCGCGACCCACGACTTTGACCGCTTCTATCACCAGATCCTGCGGCCGGTCGCCCAGGACGCCGGCTGGGCGGTGTCCCGTGCCGACGAGATCACCGAGCCGGGCACCATTGTCAACCAGGCGTTCCGGCACCTTCAGGCCGCCGATGTGGTGGTCGCCGACATCAGTTCGCCCAACGGCAGCGTCTACTACGAGTTGGGCGTCCGGCAGGCCATCTCACCAGGCAAGACCATTCTGGTCGCGGTGCACGGCACCGAACTGCCCTTCGACCTGAGAAGTCAACGTGTGCTGTTCTACAGCCCGCAGTTCGACCAGGATCCCCGTTTCCGTTTCGCCTACCGCGAAGCACTGGTCTCGGACAGCCCGCACGTACACAATCCGGTGCGCGACGCCCTGGCCGACCTCGGCCTGAACTTCAGCCCCCAGACCGACCGGATCGCCTTCGAGCAGGAACTGCACCACAAGATCGAACGGAGTCGCAACATCGAGCAACTGCTCGCTGTCTGGCACTGGGCTCGGCAGTCGGGTGATTTGCCGACCGGGGCGCTGCTGTCGCTGAGCTACCGACTGGCCGTCGAGGGCGACTACGCCAGCGCGATCCAGGTCCTCGACGCCGCCTTCCCAGAAGCCGACGGCGACTGGGAGGTGCACCGGCAACGTGGCTTCTACCTACGCAAGTTGAACCGGCTCGACGCGGCGGAGGCAGCGTTGACCCGGGCGTACGAATTGAACCCGTCGGACCCGGAAACACTCGGCATGCTTGGCGGCGCGCTCAAACGGCAGGGCCGCTATCCCGAGGCGCTGCGGCTCTACCAGCAGGGCGCGACACTGTCGCCCACCTCGCTCTACCTGGCGGTCGCCTGCGCGGGCATGATGGCCATCGCCGAGCCGGACAATCCCGGGCCAGCCCTGGCGCGGTACCGGCAGTTGCTCAGCGAGATCGACGAACGCCCCGGCCAGGAGACCGACTCGTGGGCGAACCTGGTACGCGCCGAGGCGCACTTCGTCCTGGGTGACGTGGAGGCGGCCTACCGGTTCGGACGTGCGGCGGTGCGCTACGGCGCCGAACGACTTCATCTGGAGTCGACCGCCGATCAGATCCTCATGCTGGATGCGCACGGTCTGACCCTGACAGACGCGGACCGTTTTGCTCGCTGGCTCGTCGAGGAGGCCAAGAACCAGCCGTCGGTGACCGTGACCGAACGGACTTCGGAGACGTCGGTTCCCGATTTCCCACACCGGATGATCTTCCACATCTCCGATGTGCACTTCGGTACGATTTCAGAGGGCGACAAGCAGATCGACCTGCACCGCTTCGTCGACAGCGAGAACTCCGACCGGCTGAGCGTGGAGCTCAACCGCGAGTTCCACGCCGCGCTGAAGCGTTCCGGTTGCGCCGCGTCGGATGCCGTTCTTGTCGTCTCCGGCGATTCCACCTACACCGGACGGCAAGCCGAATTCGAACTGGTGAACCAGTTCCTCACGGAGCTGTGCGAAAACATCGGAATGGACCATAGCCAGGTCGTTCTTGTCCCCGGCAACCATGACATTGATTGGCTCCAGACCAAGTCCAACAGGGCCAACAGGTTCGACAACTATCTCACCTTCGCGCACCAGTTCTACGGGGAGGAACTGTTCCGCGAGGTGTTCCCACGGATCACCTGGGACCTCAAGACCTCGGGTAGGCGGCCGGAGGCGAGAGAGATAATCTACCGCCGCACCGACCGGACGATGACCTTCGTCGGGCTGAACTCCTGCATCTTCGAGGATGACCAGAACCACTACGGTTACATCGGAAAACGCCAGCTCGACATCGTCAAGGACCTGCTCGAACAGGAACCACCAGACAACGTACGCGTGGCGGTCATGCACCATCACCTGCATCCCTTCCCGGAGCCGCTGGAGCCCCGCCGGGGGGACTCGGTCGTCCTCGACCTGTCCACCGTCCGCGACGCCGGCTTCGTGGAACAACGCCTGGAACGGCTCGGATTCTCGCTGCTGCTGCACGGGCACAAACACAAGCCACAGCTGCGGGAGACGCTGGTACGGGTGCCGCAGGACGACGTCAGCAGAGTGGCCCGGCCACTGATCGTCTCCGGTTGTGGCAGCACCGGGGTCAGTCACCACGAGTTGGAGCACGACCAGCCGAACCACTTCGCCATGCTGGAACTGACCCAACCGGTGCGGACTCCCGGCGCGGACTTCCTGGTGATCGAGTGGCGGGAACTGGCGGTCAGACTGGGCGCCGAGTGGGTCACCAAACAGCGCTGGACCATCAAGGGTTGAGCCTGCCGGGGCGGTACCGGGTGGCCTCCCGGCTCCGGAGGGCCCGCCGAGGTCGGGACCTTCGGCCCGACGGCTTCGGGTGTTCCGGCCCGCGCACAGCGCCCTCGGTGCTTGCGAGAGTGATCACGTAAGAAACTGATCACGGAGGCAACGATGACCATCCACCACGGCACCCACCGCTCGATCGAGCGTCCGCTTGAACACGCCGAAATGCCCGGTGCCATGCTGACCGCCACCGCCGCCCGGGCCTTGGCCGTGCTGCGGATCTCCACCGGACTCGTCTTCATCTGGGCCTTCCTCGACAAGGCCTTCGGGCTGGGTTACGCCACCCCGGCCGAGCGCGCCTGGATCAACGGCGGTTCGCCGACCAAGGGCTTCCTCGCCAACGTCGAGGTGGGACCGTTCCAGTCGGTGGCTCACTCGATCGCTGGGACCTGGTGGGCGAACGTGCTCTTCATGGTCGGTCTGGCCGCCATCGGCGTCGCCCTGATCGCCGGTATCGGCCTGCGGCTGGCGGCCGCCTCCGGCACCCTGATGATGGCGCTGATGTGGCTGGCCGAGTTTCCGCTGGCCCGGTTCACCGCCGCCGGTGACCCGACCGGCTCGACCAACCCCGTGGTGGACTACCACCTGATCTACGCCGTGGTGCTGATCGCCCTGGCCGCCGCGTACGCCGGGCACGCCTGGGGTCTGGGTCGGCGCTGGGCCCGGCTGCCCTTCGTGCAGCGTCACCGCTGGATGATGTGACCCTGCTCGACCCCCGCAGGGCCGGACCGTCACCACGGTCCGGCCCTGCGGCATGCCGAACGGTCGCCCCGCTCAACTCCCGTTTCGACCGGTGGCCGCGCGCCGGGCCTGGGCTCGACGGCGACCTTCGTGCATGGCCTGCACCCTCGGCACCGGAATCGCCCGACCCTCCTCGATCAGATCGGCGGGAAGTTGCTGGGGCGCCGGCAGCAGATCGGCCCACGGGTCCCGCTCCGCCACCAGCGTGGGGACCGTCCGGATGGTGAAGTCCGCCGGAGTGACGGACTCCAGGTCCGGCCAGGGAACCGGGAAGGAAACCGGCACGCCGGGACGCAGCCGGGGGCTGTACACCGAGACCACCGTCGCACCGCCGGTGCGGGTGGGGTCGACGAAGACCTTGCCGCCCCGGTCCTCGCGGATGAACGCGGTGGTCGCCAGCGACGGGTCCAGGCGTTCCGCCCGGGCGGCCAGGGCCCGGGTGGCGGCGGCCAACTCCTCGGCGTCGGGGCCCGGCTCGACCGGGACGAAGACGTGTACCCCCTTGGCGCCGCTGGTCTTCACCGCACCCGCCAACCCGGCGTCGGCGAGCGCCTGCCGGACCAGCAGCGCGGCGGCCACGCCGGCACCGAACCCACCGTCCCCCGGCGGATCGAGATCCAGCACCAGGTGGGTGGGTCGGCTCAGATCGTCGGCCATGGCCAGGGTGGGGTGGTACTCGACGGCTCGCTGGTTGGCGAACCAGAGCAGGGTACGGCGATCGTCGCAGAGCGCGTACGCGATCTCCCGGCGAGACGCCTCCGCCCAGACCGGCACCCGTCGCACCCAGTCCGGGGTGTAGCGCGGCAGGTTCTTCTGCATGAACGGTGGTTGTCCCGGCCGTACCCGGACCACCGACAGCGGACGACCATGCAACTGCGGGACGATCCGGTCGGCCACCGCATCGAGGTAGTCGACCAGGTCGCGTTTGCTCGCTCCCGAACCGTCGAACAACGGCTGGTCGAGATTGGTCAGCGCGACCCCGTCCCGGGTCTCGTCAGCCCCCATCCGATCACCATCCCGGCCGGGAGCCCGGCGGTCAACCGCGACACCGCGTCCAATCCGTCCACGCCGTCGAATCGACAGTCTCAGCGGAGGTGAACCCGGGGCTGCCGTCCAGGTGCAGGGCGCACCGGTCCGGCGGGCCCGGCGGCTGTCCAGCGACGGGCCGGACCCGGTCGCAGACGGGCGACGGTCAGGCGAGCGGGCCGCCGGCGGCGACAGCGGCGAGCAGCCGGGTGGTGTGGGCACGAGTTGCCGCGTACAGGCCGGAGCCGTAGCTGACCCGGGCCACACCCAGGGCGGCCAGTTCCGCGAGCGTCGGTGTGCCCGGGCGGGCCAGCACGTTCACCGGTGCCGCGACGGCGCGCACGAAGCGCCGTAGCTGTGCCGGGTCAGCCAGCAGAATCGGGTAGACGCTGTCCGCTCCGGCCGCCAGGTAGCGCTGGGCACGGCGGACCGCCTCGGCGAGCTGATCGGCCGGTTCACCACCGGGCCGCAGGAAGACGTCCACCCGGGCGTTCACCACCACCGCCACTCCGGCGTCGTCGGCCGCCGCCCGTACCTCGGCCAGCAGGTCGGCCTGTTCCTCAATGTCCACCACGACCCCGGTACGCGGATCCGAGTCCTCCAGGTTCAACCCGACCGCCCCGGCGTCGAGCAGCCGGGAAATCAGCTCAGCAGGGCGCAGACCGTAGCCTCGCTCCAGGTCGGCGGTGACCGGCACGGCGACCGCGCGGGCGATCCGCCGCACGGCGGCGAACATCTCCTCCGGCGGGGTGCGCTCGCCGTCGGCGTAGCCGAGTGACTCGGCGACGGCGGCACTGCCGGTGGCCACCGCCGGAAAGTCAGCGTCGACCACCGCCCGGGCCGAGCCGGCGTCCCAGACGTTGGGCAGCACCAGCGGGTCGCCAGGTCGGTGCAGGGCACGGAGCGTGACCGCCCGGGCCGCCGTCGAGTCGGTCATGGCCCAGATTCTCGACCCGCCGCTAACGTGTTCGGAGAGCCAATTCGGCACCGCTGGTTGTGGGGAACGCCACTGATCTGACCGATCGGTCAGCCTCTGACCGATCGGTCAGGCATGCTGAGCCTCATGGCCCGCCCCACCCCGCAGACGCACGACGAGATCCTGGCGGCAGCGGCGAGACGTTTCGCCGCCACCGGCTATCGGGGTACGTCGTTGCAGGACATCGCCACCGAGGTGGGCTGCTCCAAGGCTGCGGTGCTCTACCACTTCGCCAACAAGGAGGCCATCCTCACCGAGCTGATGGCGCCGGCGATCGAGGTCTTCTGCTCGCTCGACGAACGGATCGCCGCGCAGCCCGGGCCGGCCGCCGCGCAGCGGGTCGCCGCTGAGGGCTTCGTCGACCTCGCGGTCCGGTTCCGCAGTGAGATCGCCCTGCTCCGAGGTGAGTTTCCGGAATTGCTGCAGCAGCCCGTCTTCGCGCACATCCAACAGATCTCCGAACGGCTCATCGATGCCCTCGCCGGACAGTCCGAGCGGGCCTCCGCCCGGATCACCGCGCTGGTGCTGCTCGCCGGCATCGCCGAGACCTGCGGCCAGTTCGCCGACGTGCCCGACCAGGAGTTGGGCGACGCGCTGCTGGGCCTGCTACGGCGGGCGCTTGAGTCGCCCATCCACTGACCAGTTCCACCACTCACGACCCAGGAAAGGACCTCATGGCGACCCTGCTCTACCGGATTGGCCGGGGCTCGATGCGTCGACGGCGACTCGTCGCCGCGATCTGGCTCGTCGTACTCGTCGGGCTCGGCCTGGCAGCGGCGACCCTGCGGGGCCCGACGGCCAGCAACTTCAGCATGCCCGGTACCGAGTCGCAGCGCGCGCTTGACCTGCTCGACGAGCAGTTCCCGGCAGCGGCCGGTGCCACCGGCACCATCGCGGTCAAGGCACCCGCACCCGGGCAGCTCGGCACACCCGAGGGCCAGGCGGTGATGCAGTCGATCACCCAGGAGGCCGCAGCGGTCCCCGGTGTGCTCGCCGCCGTCGACCCGTTCCAGGTCGGCTCGGTCTCACCCGACGGTCAGTACGCGCTCATCCAGGTGCAGTTCAACGACGGCGCCGACCAGGTGACCGACGAGCAGCGGGAGGCGTACGAGCGGCTGGGTGCCGACGTCGCGGCCCAGGGTTGGCAGGTGGCGCCCGGCGGTGAGGTGCTCAACTCCGAGCCCGAGGTCGGCTCCACCGAGGCGATCGGCGTCGCGGTGGCCCTCATCGTCCTGGTGGTCACCTTCGGTTCCCTGGTAGCCGCGGGCATGACCATGCTCAACGCACTGATCGGCGTCGGCGTCGGCATGGCCGGCCTCTTCGCACTCAGCGGCGCGATCGAACTGACCAGCACCGCGCCGATCCTCGCGTTGATGCTGGGCTTGGCCGTCGGCATCGACTACTCGCTCTTCATCACCTCCCGCTACCGACAGAACCTGACCGACGGAATACCGGCGGACGAGGCGATCGGCCGGGCGGTCGGCACCGCCGGCTCGGCGGTGACCTTCGCCGGCGCCACGGTCGTCATCGCCCTGGCCGGTCTCGCCGTGGTGAACATCCCGTTCCTGACCGTGATGGGTCTGGCCGCCGCCGGCACCGTCACCGTCGCGGTGCTGGTGGCGATCACGCTTCAGCCGGCCCTGCTCGGCTTCGCCGGCGGCCGGGTACTGCCCCGCCGGCTGCGCTCGTCGGTGCCGGTGGCCCTCACCGCCGACGAGGCCGCCCGCGACAGCGACGCGACCGCCCAGCGTGAGCTGTCGGAGGCCGCCACCACGGCCGGCGAGGACAAGTCGGCGTTCGGATTCCGCTGGGCCCGGCTGACCACCCGGTTCCGGGGCCCGGTGATCCTCGTCGGCCTGCTCGGCCTGGGGCTGCTCGCGCTGCCGGCGTCGGACATGCGCCTGGCCCTCCCCGATGCCGGCACCGCTCCGGTCGGCTCCGCCGCCCGGGTCTCCAACGACCTGATCACCGAGGGGTTCGGTCCGGGCTTCACCGGACGTCTCGCGGTGGTGGTCGCCGGTGACGACGCCGCCGCCACCTCGGCAGCCGTTCCGCAGGTCACCGCCCTGGTCCAGCGCACCGACAACGTGCTCGCGGTGGCTCCGCCGCAGCTCAGCCCGGACGGGCGGACGGCGCTGCTCGGGGTGATCCCGCAGACCGGACCGACCGATCCGGCCACCGAGACGATGGTGCACGACATCCGCGCCGCCGTCGGCGGTATCCAGGGCACGGACGTGCTGCTCACCGGCGTCACCGCGATCGGCATCGATATCTCGGAGAAGCTCTCCGATGCGTTGCCGATCTACCTGGCGCTGGTGGTCGGCCTGTCGATCCTGCTGCTGATGCTGGTGTTCCGCTCCGTGCTGGTGCCGATCAAGGCGGCCCTGGGCTTCCTGCTCACCGTCGCCGCCACGTTCGGCATCACGGTCGCGGTCTTCCAGCAGGGTCACCTCGCGGACCTGGTCGGTCTGGACACCCCTGGCCCGCTGATCAGTTTCCTGCCGATCCTGCTGATCGGCATCCTGTTCGGCCTGGCCATGGACTACGAGGTGTTCCTGGTCTCCCGGATGCGGGAGGACTTCGTGCACGGTGACACCGCCCAGCAGGCCACCATCAACGGCATGGGACACGGGGCACGGGTGGTGACCGCCGCCGCCCTGATCATGACCTCGGTCTTCGGTGGCTTCATCTTCCTCGACGACCCGGTGATCAAGTCGATGGGCTTCGCACTCGCCATCGGCGTGGCGATCGACGCCTTCGTGGTCCGGATGACCATCGTTCCGGCGGTGATGTCGCTGCTCGGCAAGGTGGCCTGGTGGCTGCCCCGCTGGCTCGACCGGGCGCTGCCGAACGTCGACATCGAGGGCGAGAAGCTGCGCGCCAAGCTCGACGACAAGGTCGGTGTCGGGGCCTGACCCGAACCGCGACGGCCCCCACCCGATCCGGGTGGGGGCCGTCGCCGGCTCAGACGCCGGCCGGGTAGGTCTCCATCTCGCCCGGGGTGGCCAGGGCGGGCAACGGATGCAGGGCGGTGGTCTCGTCGCACCAGATGAAGGCGTCGTAGCGATCTCCCAGCCGGCTCGGCACGTAGTTGCCCCACGACTCGAACGACGGGTCGTACACCACCCCGATCGCCCGGTGGTCAAGGGTGTCGGTGACCCAGCCCGGCTGGTCCGGCCCGCCGAAGACCAGCACCGCCCGCTCCGGCATCAGCTCGTGCAGCCGGTGCTCCAGCGAGCCCGGCCGGGCCGGCGGCACCACCATCGCCTCCGCCGGTGAACCCCAGCGGGGCGCGGCGATCACCGTGCCCCGCCAACTACCGAAGCCGATCAACGCCACCCGGTCGGCGCCATGACGTTCCCGGGCCAACTGGCCGATGTTCACCATCCCGTCGGCGGCCATGTCGGTCGCCCGCGCGTCGCCGACGTGCGTGTTGTGCGCCCACACCACCCCCCGGGCCCCCGGCCCGTACCGGATGAGCAGCCGGTCCAGGGTGTCGGTCATGTGGGTGTCCCGGACGTTCCACGAGCCCGATCCACCGGCCACCATCTCCCGGTAGTACCGTTCGGCGCCGGCCACCACCTCCGCGTTCTGCCAGGCTGAGAAGGCGTCCGGCCCATCGGTGGCGGCGTGCTCGCGGGTACGCGCCAACAGCCGGATCACCTCCTGCTCGCATCGGGCGGAGACGAATCGGCTCGCCGCGCCGTACTCCTCGATGCGCTTGCCGTACGGCTCGAAGCACCGGTACGCGTCCTGAGCGGCCTCCAGCGAGGCCGGCTCCTCCTCGCCGAGGTAGTCGAAGATCGCCTGCATCGACTCCCACAGGCTGTAGACGTCCAGACCGTGAAAGCCGACCCGGTCCGCCTCCGCCCGCTCCATGTTCCAGGCCCGCAACCACCGGCAGAAGCGGACCACCTCGGCGTTGGCCCACATCCACGTCGGCCACCGTTCGAAGCCCTCCAGCGCGTTCTGTGGCTCGGCCGCCGCGCCCGGGGCACCGGTCACCGAACGGTGCACCCGGTCGCAGTCCGGCCAGTCGCCCTCCACCGCCACGAAGGAGAAGCCACACTCGGCGATCAGGCGTCGGGTCAGCTGCTCCCGAATACGGTAGTAGTCGTAGCTGCCGTGCGTCGCCTCCCCGATCATCACCACCTGGGCGTCGCGGACACGCTCCAGCAACGGATCGAGGTCGCTCGGCGCGCCGAGCCGCTGTACCAGCATGCCTGCGGCTACCCGGCACCCCGCCAGGCAAACGCCGGGGCCTGATGGTGGTGTGCCGGGGCACTTGCGCGGGTAGGCCGGAGACCATGACCGACAGCGGTGCCGCCCTGCAGGAGTACCTCGCTGGGCTGGACTATCCCGTCTCCCGCGAGGACCTGATCCGCTGGTACCAGGAGAACGGCGCGAGCACCGAGCAGTTGCAGGCCGTACGTGCGCTGCCGGTGGAGCAGTTCAGCTCCCTCACCGAGCTGACCGAGGCGTTGGAGACGCTTCCCTGAGCAGGTCAGCGGGCGTGCAACAGGCGGTGCAGTACCAGCCACTGCTCAGGCCAGACCTGCCCGACCGGGAGGTCCGGGTCGAGCCGGCTGGCCCGCAACGCCGCCGCCAGCCGGGCCCGTGGATGCGCACGGGTCAGCGAGGCCGCGAGCGAGCCGCCGACCCCGCCGAACCCCAGCTCGACCATCCGCCGGTACGCCGGTAGCTCCCGAGGCGGCAGCAACGGCTGTGCCCGACGCTCGATGCGCAGGATGCCCGCGTCGACCCGGGGCACCGGGCGGAACGCCGTACGCGGCACCCGCCCGGCGAGCCGCCAATCGAACTCCGGCCAGGTCAGCACGGTCAGCCGGCTCCACCTGCCGTAGTCACCGGCCCGCCGCCGGGCGTATTCCAACTGGGTGAGCAGGGTGGCCGTGCGCAGCCCCGGCGCGGCCAGACACCACCGCACCACGGCTGCGGTCAGCGACCACGGGATGTTGCCGACCACGGCGAACTCCTCCTCGGGCGCCACGGCCGAAAGGAAGTCGCTCTGGCGATGCGTGACGTTCGGCAGGGCCGCGCAGACCCGGGCCAGTTCCGTCCCGGCGACGGGATCCACCTCGTACGCCGTCAACCGGCCGCAGCGCGCGGCCAGCGGGCGGGTCAGCTGTCCCCGCCCGGCGCCCACCTCCAGCACCAGCCCGTGCGGGTCGGGGCGAGCGGCGTCGATGAACCGCCGGACGGCAGACGGATCGGCGAGGAAGTTCTGGGAGAGCACGCGACGGGACCGGTCGCGTTCGGTCGTGCGGGTACGGCGGGGCGCCATGGCGTCGTCCTTGTCTGTCGCCGCGTGGCGACGAGAGCGGACAGGCGACCGTCGACGGGGGCCTGTCCAAGCGATCGGGACTCGGACGGCCCTGGTGGGATGGCGCGAAGAAGGGCACCCCGCGATGCGAGGCGGGTGCCGGAGACGTACGCGTGAGAGGCGTCAGTCGCGGGTCGCGCCGGCCAGGGCCGGACGCCGGACACGCGGGCGGGCCACCAGCAGCGGCCCGAACGCGGCCGGCATGGCGACCGCGTTGATCAGGGCATTCACGCACATGCCGGCAACCCTACCGACCCCGAACGGCCAGCTGCCACTGATTTGGAGCCACCCGTGCTCAGGCCGGTACGTCGATCACGGTGCCCTGCGCACGGGCGATCTCGGCGGCGGCCAGGACCGTCACCACCTCGCGGCCGAACCGCACGTCACAGCGGTGATCCCGAGTGCCGGTATCGACCTCAGCCAGCAACTGGTCGATCGCCACCTCGAACGCCGCCGCCGAGCTCGCGTCACCGTCCGGGAGTCGCTCGATGCCGCTCTCGCCGTAGAAGACGAACTCCGCGGCGACCGACCGGGGCGGCGCGTCCAGGGTGAGCGACACCGTGCTGGTGGCACCGTCGGCGTGACTGAGCAGCAGGTGCACCAAACCGCCGGGGCCGTCGGCGGCGGACACCCGGACCACCCGGCCGAGCACCGGCAGCAGGACGGCCAGGGCGTGCGGGCCGACGTCCCACAGCGCGCCGTGCGTCCGACGCCACGGCGACTGCGCGTACGGGCTGCCGGGCTGGAAGATCGAGGCGAACCGGATCACATGGGCGGTGTGCCAGCCGCCCGCAGCGGCGGTCGCGGCGATGAAGCCGGCGACGTCCGGTTGGTAACGGCCGGTGAAGAAGACCACCGACGCCACCCCCGAGCGCACCGCCGACTCGACCACCCGGTCGGCGTCGGCGACGCTCAACGCCAGCGGCTTGTCGAGCAGCAGGTGCCGACCGGCGGTGGCGGCCCGGACGGCGATGTCCGCCTGGACGTCGGGCGGGAGCGCGACGGCGACCGCGTCGCACGCCTCGATCAGCGCGTCGACATCCTCGAACGGCGGCACGCCGTAGCGGGTGGCCAGCGCGGCGGCCTTGTCGGGGTTCCGCCCCCACACACCGACGAGATCCGCTCGGGGGTGCGCCTCGAGCGCCGCCGCATGCGTCTCCGCCGCCCAGTGTCCGGTGCCGAACAACCCGAACCGCATCCCGTGCCTCCGCCGTCCTCGCCTGGCCACGGCCTACCCGTCACCGCGTCCCATCAGACCACGCCCCGAAGGGCGTACGCGGTCACCCGGGAGGGCGCGTACGCGGTCACCCGACCAAGCCCGTGCCGCAACCCGCCGGTCCTGTTGCCGGTCGCTCTTACTACGGGGGTTAGTAGAGTGGGCCGGTGATCGGAACGAACACCGGACGAACCCGGTGAACCCTCCCACCCCCTCACCTACCCCGGTCCCCATCTCCGGATCTCCGGTCGACGGGGTGCTGGCCGTCGCCGCCATCGTGCTGGCGCTGCTGGTCGCCGTCTGGGCACTGGTCGCCGCGTTGCGTCATCGGTCGCCGGACCGGGTGCAGTTCATCGGGCTGGCCGTGCTGGAGTTGCTGCTCCTCGGGCTGGTCGTGGTGACCGTCGTGGCGCTGGCCGGCGGCGAACGTCCAGGCGAACCGGGATCGTTCTTCGGCTACCTGGTCACGCTGCTCTGTCTGCCGCCGCTGGCGGCGGTGCTGGCCCGGATGGAACCGACCCGTTGGGGGTCGGCGATCGTCTGCGCGGTGTGCCTGGTGACACCGGTGGTCGTGATCCGACTTCAGCAGACCTGGGAGGTGCTCGGTGGCTGAGCCGGGCACCGCCCGATCTCGGACCAACGCCGGACCGGGACGGCTGCTGATCGCGGTCTACCTGCTCTTCGCCATCGCCGCGAGCAGCCGCGCCGCCGTCCAGATCGCCACCCGGCTCGACGAGGCGCCCTTGGCGTACCTGCTCTCCGCGCTCGCCGCGGTGGTCTACATCGTGGCCGCGGTCGGTCTGGCCCGGGCCGGTCACACGGGTCGCCGCGTCGCCCTGGCCTGCTGCGCGTTGGAACTGGCCGGTGTGGTCGGCGTCGGCGCTTTCAGCCTGGCCCGCCCGGATCTCTTCCCCGACGAGACGGTCTGGTCCGGCTTCGGCAGCGGCTACGGCTACATCCCCCTGGTGCTGCCGGTCCTCGGCCTCGCCTGGCTCCGGCACACCCGCCACCCGGATGCAAGGAAGGGCCCCTTGTTAACGCCTGGTGCATAGGAAGGGGCCCTTCCTAACAGGTCAGTCCCGGGGACCACCGGCGACGTAGACGACCTGGCCGGACACGAAGGACGCCCCTTCGCTGGCCAGGAACGAGATGGTGTGCGCCACATCCTCGGGCCGGCCCACCCGACGGACCGGGATCTCCGACTCGGCGTGCTTCTGCATCGCCTCGAAGTCCACCTTCATCCGCGCGGCGGTGGCGGCCGTCATGTCGGTGACGATGAAACCGGGCGCCACCGCGTTGACGGTCACCCCGAACGGGCCGAGCTCGATGGCGAGGGTCTTGGTGAATCCCTGCATACCGGCCTTGGCCGCGGCGTAGTTGGCCTGACCCCGGTTACCCAGCGCGGAGGTGCTGGAGAGGTTGACGATGCGACCCCAACGGGCCTCCACCATGTGCTTCTGCGCGGCCTGGCTGAACAGGAACGCCCCGCGCAGGTGTACGCCAAGGACGGTGTCCCAGTCGGCGTCGGTCATCTTGAACAGCAGGTTGTCGCGGAGCACACCGGCGTTGTTGACCAACACGGTCGGCGCGCCAAGCTCGGCGGTGACCCGCTCCACAGCGGCCTCCACCTGGGTACGCTCCGACACGTCAGCGCCGACACCGAGCGCCCGACCACCGGCCGCCGCGATGGCGTCCACAGTCTCCTTCGTCGCCGACTCCTCGATGTCGACCACGGCGACGGCCAGCCCGTCGGCGGCCAACCGTTTCGCGGTGGCCGCGCCGATTCCCCGTGCCGCCCCGGTCACGATGGCGACCCGCTGCCCCTCCGACATACCTACCTCCCGGTAACTTGGCTCGACGGCAGGAGCCTAACCCACCCCGGGGCGGCGTGGTCCCCGTCGATCCTGACCGCTGGACCGGCACGCCCCGCCCGGAGGTCACCGGGCCGGCACCGGCGGGGCGGCCGGCCCCTGCTCAGGACGACCAGGACCGACGGAGCCGGATCCAGCGGTAGCCGTAGCCCGACAGTTGCAGCTTGTCCAGCTTGCCCACCTCGTCGTAGTTGCGGTCGGCGAGCACGTCGATGGGCAGGTCCGCCTCCGATTGGAGCAGGCTGAGGTCGACCTCGGTGTCGGTGGTGCCGAGATTGTGCAGGAAGACCATCGTTCCCGTCGGGCCGTCAGCCCGGTGCGCCAGCACCCCTGGCGGCATCGGCACGTCGATGTGGGTGGTGGTGCCGAAACCGATCTCCGGGGCCTCCCGCATGGTGCGGATCATCCGTTCGAACCAGGCCAGCAGCGAGGTGCGGTCCCGGCGCTGCAGAGTGACATTCACCTTCTCGTATCCGAACTCACCCTTGTCGATGACCGGACGGACGAGCTTCTCCGGCTCCGCGGTGGAGAAGCCGGCGTTGGCCTGGTTCGACCACTGCATCGGGGTACGGATGGCCTCCCGGCCGGACAGCGACAGGTCCTCCCCCATGCCGATCTCCTCGCCGTAGCGCAGCACCGGCGTGCCGCGCAGGCTGAACTGCAGGGAGTACGCCAACTCGATGCGCCGTCGGTCGTTGCCGAGCATCGGGGCCAGCCGGCGGCGGATGCCCCGGTCGTAGATGCGCATGTGCTCCTCGGGACCGAACTGCTCGTACACCTGGTTGCGTTGTTCGGCGGTGAGCCGGGACAGGTCGATCTCGTCGTGGTTGCGCAGGAAGGTCGCCCACTGCCCACCGTCGGGCAGCGCCGGGGTGTCCCGCAACGCTTCGATCACCGGTTCCGGGTCCTGCCGGGCGAGGGCCAGCATCAGCCGCCCGTTGAGCATGAAGTCGAAGAGCATGTGCACCCGGTTCGCCGAGCCGCCGCTGTCGCCGAAGAAGGCGGGGAGGTTGTCGGGCTCCACGTTCGCCTCGGCCAGCAGGATCGCATCGCCGCGCCGCCACTGCACATGCTGGCGCAACTCGGTGAGGAACTCGAAGTCCAGTTCCGGGTTCGGATCCCCCGGCTCGGTGCGCTCGATGATGAACGGCACCGCGTCCATTCGGAAGCCGGCGACACCGAGTTGGATCCAGAACGACATGATCTTCTTGATCTCGGCGCGTACCGCCGGATTGTTGGTGTTGAGGTCCGGCTGGAACTTGTAGAACCGGTGGTAGTACCAGGCTTTCGCGGTCCGGTCGTAGGTCCAGGTCTCGTGCTGCTCACCGGGAAAGACCATGCCCTGATGCCGGTCGCTCGGCTCCTGGTCCGACCAGACGTACCAGTCACGGTACGGCGAGTCCGGCGACGACCGGGCCGAGACGAACCACGGGTGCTGGTCGGAGGTGTGGTTCACCACCAGGTCGATGATCACCCGGATGCCTCGGTTGCTGGCCTGGTGCAGCAGCTCGGCAAAGTCACCCAGGGTGCCGAAACGCGGATCGACGTTGTAGAAGTCGGTCACGTCGTAGCCGTCGTCGTCATTGGGTGAGGGATGGATGGGGTGCAGCCAGAGGCAGGTCACACCAAGCCGGGCGAGATAGTCCAGCCGACTGATCAGACCTCGGATGTCACCGACTCCGTCACCGTCGGAGTCCGCGTATGTGTCGATGTCGAGGCAGTACACGACCGCCTCCGAGTACCACCTGTCAGACATGCTGTCGAACCTTCTCCCGACCGCAACATCGGCAAACCCGCAGGACGGCGGTGTGCGGGGCCGCCCGACGGGTAGGGAACTTCTTACGCTGGTCTCGCGAAAGGCATCCTCATGGCGCTCGCCCAGGACGTCGATCCCGCCCAGGTCGGTGGGCTGACCGGCTGGATCGCCGGGGTGATCGAGGCGGGCGGCGCGGTGGGGGTGGCTCTACTGGTCGCCCTGGAGAGCATCATCCCGCCCATTCCGAGCGAGATCGTCCTGGCGATGGCCGGATACCTGGCCGGCGAGGGCCGGTTCAACGTGGTGGTGGTGGCCATCGCGGCCACCGTCGGCTCGGTGCTCGGCGCACTGGTCCTCTACTGGCTCGGCGCCGCCCTCGGCGAGGACCGCCTCAAACGGTGGCTGGACCGGTTGCCGCTTGTCGATCTGGAGGACCTGGAGAAGGCCGATCGTTGGTTCGAGCGGTACGGCCGCTGGGCGGTGTTCTTCGGCCGAATGGCACCTGTCGTACGCAGCCTGGTCTCGGTGCCCGCCGGGGCGAACCGGATGCCGCTGGTCGAGTTCGTCACGCTCACCACGCTGGGCAGCGGTATCTGGAACGGGATCTTCATCGGTCTCGGCTACGCCCTCGGCTCCCGGTGGCACCAGATCGACCGCTACAGCTCCTGGTTCGACTACGGCATCCTCGCCCTGATCATCCTCACGCTCGCCCTCTGGGCGATCAAAAAACTCCGCCGCCGCCACACCCCCCACCCCTGATCCCCCGCGATCATGCAGTTGTGGCACTCGATACCACCTGGTTTGTCGTCTTTGGTAGGTGCCACAACTGCATGATCGGCGTGAGAAGGGGGTGGGGGTGGGTGGGTGGGGGTGGGTGGG
>NZ_BOPB01000022.1 GCF_016863535.1 Micromonospora lutea | reverse complement strand
GGGTGGGTGGGGGTGGTGTTAGGGGAGGGTGGGGAGGTGGGGGGATACGGTTCGGGCGAAGGTGTTGTTGTGGGTGACGTCCCAGTTGATGGACCAGGTCATGGCGCCGCGCAGGCCGGGGTAGGTGCGCGGCGGGCGGAAGCTGCCGCAGTTGGTACCCCGGGTCAGGCAGTCCAGGGCGGCGTTGACCACGCTGGGCGAGACTATGCCGCCACCGGCCGCACCCGGTCCGGCCGGCAGGCCGAGCCCGACCTGGTCGGGGCGCAGCCCCGCCTCCAACTGGATGCAGGCCAGCGCGACGATGAAGTTGACCGTTCCCTGGGCGTACGCGGAGTTGTTGTCACAGCCGAGCATCGCCCCGGAGTTGTAGAACTGGGTGTTCACCACGGTCAGGATGTCCTTGATGTCCAACGCCAGCTTGAAGTAGCTGCTCGCCGGGTTCTGCATGTCGATGGTCTGCGGCGCCATCGCAATGATCAGCCCGCTGCCCACCTTCGACCGCAGTGACCGCAGGGCCTGCGCCATGTACGTCGGGTTCAACCCGTTCTCCAGGTCGATGTCGACGCCGTCGAAACCGTACCGCTGGATCAGGGCGTACACGCTGTCGGCGAAGGCCACCGCGGACGCCGAGCTGTTGACCACGACGCGGCCGGTCTCGCCGCCCACCGAGATGATCACCTTCTTACCGCGACTCTGAAGAGTCCGCACGTCTGCGGAGAACTCGGCGTCGGTGTACCCGCCCAGCGAGGCGGACAGGCCGGGGTCGATGGCGAAGCCGACCGCGCCGGGAGTGCCGGTCGCGTCCGCGAAGGCGACCGCCACCAGGTCATACTCGCTGGGTACGTCACGCAGCCGCAGCTCTACGGCCGCATTGTCGAAGTTGTGCCAGTAGCCGGTCAGGATGTGCTTCGGCAACCCGGTGGTCGGCGGCGGGGTCGTCGGAGGGGGCGTGGTCGGCGGCGGGGTCGTCGGAGGGGGCGTGGTCGGCGGCGGGGTCGTCGGAGGGGGCGTGGTGGGTGGCGGGGTCGTTGGCGGCGGGGTGCTGCCGCCCGCGCAGGCCGCGCCGTTGAGCCGGCAGTTCGCCGGTACGCCGGAGCCACTGCCGAGGAAGCCGAAGGAGACTGAGGCGCCGGGTGCGATGGCGCCGTTCCAGGTGCGGTTGGTGAAGGTGTACCGCTGGCCGCTGGAGGTCAGCAGCGCGTCCCAGTAGGTGCCGACCGTGGTGCCGGCGGGCAGGTCGAAGGTGAGGCTCCAGCCGTTGACCGTGGTGCCGCCACCGTTGGTGATCGTGTACTTGCCCTCCCAGCCCGAGCCCCAGTCGGAGGTCTTGACGAAGCTCGCGGTGACTCCGGCGGCGTACGCGGCCGGCGCCAACCCGACCGCACCGATCGCGGCGGCCAGCGCGCCGATCACCGCCAGCATCAGCGTTCTGGACCGTTTCATGTGCCCCTCCAGCCCGGGAGATGAATCCATGGATGTCGACCTGGCGCCCATTATTAAGACTGTTAACTGTTTCTGTCCAGGGCGACCTGACCGTTAGGAAGGGCCCCCTCCTCTACCGCAGGCGTTAATAGGGGGCCCTTCCTTGCACCTCAGCGGCGGAAGTGGAACCAGTTGACGTTGACGAAGTCGTTGGGCTGGCCGCTGCTGAAGGTGAGGTAGACGGTGCGGCGTCCGGTCACGCTGGAGACGTTGCCGGGCACCGAACGCCAGCTCTGCCAACCGCCGGTGTTGGCGATGGCGAAACTGCCGATCGGTGCGCTGGTCGGGCTCTCCACCCGTACCTCCACCAGGCCGCTGACGCCGGCCGCCGCGCCCGAGGCGACCCGGGCCACGAAGTCGCGCGGACCGCTGGTGCCGAACTCCACGTTGTCGAAGCGGACCCAGTCGCCGTTGCGCAGCGCCCCGATGTTCTGCCCGCCCTCGGAGCAGGTCTCGACGATCACGCCGTTCTGGGCGTTGAAGGACTCCGCCTGAATGGTCGCGTAGGCGTCCCGCGCCCCGCTCGGCGGCGGCGTGGTCGGCGGCGGCGTCGTGGGCGGCGGAGTGCTGCCCCCGCCCCGGCTGTAGACGGCCACGTAGTCGACCAGCATCGGACGGCCGGGCACGGTGGCCGAGGTGGGCGTGGCGCTGCCCGCGACCCCGTCCGGGAAGGCTCCGCCCATCGCCACGTTCAGCAGCAGGAAGTAACCGGCGTGACTGGTCATCTGCGACCAGTACGGCTCACCGACCCGGCTCTGGCTCACCGTGTGGTAGAGCTGGCCGTCGACGTACCAGCGCAACTGCTGCGGGCTGACCGAGGCGTCCCACTCGAACCGGTAGGTGTGGAACGCCGACTGACAGGTGCTGCCGGGGCAGGCCCGGGAGGCACCGATGCCGTTGAACTCGTCGCAGGGGCCGCCCGGAGCGACGCCGCAGTGCAGCACACCCCAGACCGTGTTGAGTCCGTTGACGTTCTCCATCACGTCGAACTCGCCGATGCCCGGCCAGTTGTGGTAGTTGCCCCGGTAGGGCGAACCGAGCGCCCAGAACGCCGGCCAGTATCCCGACGCGGCGGCGCCGGTGACGTTGGGCATCTGAATGCGCCCCTCGATGGCCAGCACCCCACCGGCCGGGGCCTTGAAGTTGCTGCGGACGGTCTCGATACGGGCCGAGGTCCAGCGGCCGGCGCTGTCACGCAGCGGGGTGATCCGGAGGTTGCCCGCGCCGTCGTGGCTGACGTTGGCGGTGCTGTTCGTGTACGTCTGGATCTCGCCGGTGCCCCAGTTGGGCGGTCCGCCCGGGTAGCTGGTGCCGGTGTCGATGATCCAGTTGCCGGACGACGGCAGGGTGCCGGCGGCGCCGGTGAAGTCGTCGCTCCACACCAGGCTCCAGCCCGACGGGGGCGGCGGTACGGCGGCGTCCGCGGTCGTGCTGAGCCCGGCCAGGACGGTGGTGACGGCGGTGAGGAGGGCCAACGCCAGCGGCAGCCGGCGTCGCGCAGGCAGGGCGGCAGGTGCCGCCGGGGCAGGTGTCATGACGTGCCTCTCTGCGGGGACGGGTGAGAGAGCGCTCTCTCAGGAGTTGTACGTCCCACTCGGGCAGTTGTCAATGTCGATCGATACGATCCGTCCGGCCACCGGATACGGCCCGTCGACCACGGTGCGCGTTTCCCGGTGCCACCACCCGGGGTAATTGCCCGCCGACCCGGTGCGGACGGACCGCCACCGGCAGGAGTGGACGGTGGTAGTCATGTCCAGGCAGGCGGCAACGGCCCCAGCTCACCCGGTCGAGTCGACCGACCTGCTCACCGTGGGTGTCGAGGAGGAGTTCCTACTCGTCGACCCGGACAGCGGGGTCGCGATCCCCGCTGTCGAGGCGGTGCTGGAGCAGGTCCCCGCCGAGCTGCGAGGACAGGTCGAACGGGAGTTCCAGACCAGTCAGATCGAGATCGGCAGCCCACCCGGGTTGGAGCTCTCCTCCATCCGGCACTCCCTCGGCCTGCTCCGCTCCGCACTCGCCGACGCCGCCGAGCGGGCCGGTGCCCGGTTGCTCGCGATCGGCACCGGGCCGGTCGACGGACCGGTGCCCCCGGTGGTCGACAAGCCCCGCTTCGATCGGATGCTCGCCCGGTACCGGCTCCTGGTGCCCGGGCCGGGCAACAACGGAATGCACGTCCACGTCGGAGTACCGGACCCTGACGCCGGCGTGCAGGTGCTCAACCACGTACGACCGTGGCTGCCGATCCTGCACGCGATCACCGCCAACTCGCCGTTCTCCCGGGGCGTGGACACCGGCTACGCCAGCTGGCGGTCGGTCGAGTGGGAACGCTGGCCCTCGGTCGCGCCGACGCCCTACCTGGTCTCCCACGATCACTACCAACGGCTGATCCGTCAGCTAATCGGCAGCGGCGTGATGCTCGACGAGGGAATGCTCTACTGGTACGCCCGGTTGTCGGCCAAATATCCGACGGTGGAACTGCGCATCGGAGACGTCTGCCCGACAGTCGACGACGCGATCCTGGTCGCCGCGCTGGTCCGTGGGCTGGTGGCCACCGCGCTCGACGACATCGCCGCCGGGCGGCCACCGCTGCCGACCGACCATCACCTGCTGGTGGGCGCGCACTGGCGGGCCGCCCACGACGGGCTGGAGGGAGAAGCGGTCGACCTGTCCAGCGGCGAGCTGCGGCCGGCGTGGGACGTGCTGCACCAGCTCGTCGGGCGGCTCGGGCCGGCCCTGGAACGACACGGCGACCTCGCCGAGGTAATTAGCCTGTTGGAAGGGCTGCGTCGGCACGGCAGCGGCGCCGCCCGGCAGCGTTCGGTGTACGCCCGGACCGGACAGTTGGAGGATGTGGTGATGGACGTGGCACGACAGACCCGGGGCGAAGGCCCGGCCTGACGAAGGGTGGTGCCGTGGCGGAACGGTTGATCGTCATCGGCGGAGACGCGGCCGGCATGTCCGCCGCCGCGCAGGCTCGCCGCCGCCGGGGCACGGACGACCTGGAGATCGTGGCCTTCGAACGGGGACACTTCACGTCGTACTCCGCCTGCGGGATCCCGTACTGGATCAGCGGCTTGGTGACCGACCGGGAGCAGCTGGTGACCCGCTCCCCCAGGACGCACCGCGAGGACTTCGGCATCGACGTGCGGCTCCGGCACGAGGTGGTCGGCATCGACCTGGTCCGCCGCGAGGTTGTCGTCCACGACCTGAGCGGCGGCGTCGAGGTCCGCGAGCGGTTCGACACCCTGATGTACGCCGCCGGGGCGGTGCCGAAGAAGCCGGCCTGGGCGCGCACCGACGCCGCCGGAGTGTTCGGCGTGCAGACGCTCGACGACGGCTCGGCGCTACGCGGCTGGCTGGACGCCGACCCGCAGCCCCGGCGGGCGGTGGTGGTCGGCGGCGGCTACATCGGCGTCGAGATGGCCGAGGCCCTGGTCCGCCGCGGGCTGTCGGTCACCCTGATCGAGCGCGGTGAGCAGCCGATGTCGACCGTCGACCCCGACATGGCCCGGCTGGTCACCGCGGCCATGCGGGGACTGGGCGTGGACATTCGCACCGGCGTACAGGTCACCAGCCTGTCGGAGCGCGACGGCCGGGTCTGCGAGGTGGTCACCGACCATGGGTCGATACCGACCGACCTGGTGATCCTCGGTCTCGGCGTGAGCCCCAACACCGAACTGGCCGCTGCCGCCGGCCTGCCGCTCGGGCCGACCGGCGGGATCCGGGTGGACCGCCGGATGCGGGTGTCCGGGGTGCCCGGAGTGTGGGCCGCCGGGGACTGCGTGGAGACCCTGCACAAGGTCAGCGGGCTGCCGGTGCACGTGCCGCTGGGCACCCACGCCAACAAGCAGGGGCGAGTCGCCGGAATCAACATCGGCGGCGGGTACGCCACCTTCGGCGGGGTGATCGGCACCGCCGTGGTCAAGGTGTGCGACCTGGAGGTCGGGCGCACCGGGCTGCGGGAGCGGGAGGCACGGATGGCCGGGTTCGAGTTCGTTTCGGTGATCGTCGAGTCGACGAGCCGCGCCGGCTACTACCCCGGAGCCCGGCAGATGACGGTGAAGCTGATCGCCGAGCGGCCGAGTGGGCGACTGCTCGGCGCCCAGATCGTCGGCTGGTCCGAGGCGGCGAAGCGGATCGACACCCTTGCCGTGGCGCTGTGGAACGAGATGACGGTGGACGACATGACCGCGCTCGACCTCGGTTACGCCCCGCCGTACGCCCCGGTCTGGGATCCGGTGCTGGTCGCCGCCCGCAAGGCCGTGGACGCGCTCGCCCGCTGACGGCCGCGAGGCCCGGTTTTTGTCAGTGGTGGGGGTTAGCGTGTGCCCGCCGCCCGGTCAGGGCCGACGCGAACCCCTCGGAGGAATTCCATGTCGCAGGAGACGACCTACCTCGAACTGTCCGAAGTGGACGGTGCGGCGCACAAGTTCTACGAGGTGGTGGTCGACGACACCACGATGACGGTGCGCTACGGGCGGATCGGCGACCAGGGCCAGGTGAAGACCACCGGTTACCCCGACAACGCGCGGGCCCGAGCCGCCGCGGCGAAGAAGATCGGCGAGAAGGTCCGCAAAGGGTACGCCCCGGCGGTGCGCGGCGTACGCCCGAAGCGGGCCGTGTCCCGGCGGCAGATCGTCAGCACCCGCTCGACCGCCCGCACCGCCCCGGTGCTCTGGCGGTACGAATCCGGCGCGCCGGCCTTCGGCATCTTCGTCGACGGACGCACCTGCATGGTGGGCAACGAACGAGGTGTGATCACCACTCTCGACCACGACGCCCGGGTGCTGGACCAGGTCCGCCTGCCCGACGGGGTCAAGTGCATCGTCGCCGATGACGCCTGGATCTACGCCGGCTGCGACGACGGCAACGTCTACGACCTCTCCGGCAAGATCCCCCGGGTGGCGTACGCAATCGTGCCCGACATCGACATCTACTGGCTCGACATTCACGACGGGGTGCTGGGCGTCTCCGACGCCGACGGTGGGATCGCCGCCATCGACCACGAGGACGAGTTCCTCTGGCGGCGGGCTGGACGCGGCCGGTCGGCCTGGATGGTGCGCTGCGACGCCGACGCCGTCTACCACGGTGACTCGACGGGGGTGAGCGGCTACGACTGGCGCACCGGCCGGGAGTTGTGGCACACCCCCACCGGCTCGGTGCTCTTCGGTTGGCAGGAACGCGACGCGGTGTTCGCCGGCACGGCCACCCGCCAGGTGGTGCGGATCGGCAAGGACGGCGGCTCGGCGACGCGCACCTACCGGGCCGACGCCCCGGTCTTCTCCTGCGCCACCGCCGAGGATGGTCGCTACGTCTTCGCCGGGGACAGCCAGTCCTCGATCTACTGCTTCGCCGCCGACGGCACCCGGCTGTGGAAGCTCGGCACCGGCTGCGGTTCGGCGTACTCCATGCAGTACCACGACCAACGCCTCTTCGTGGTGACCACCAGCGGCCACCTGGCCTGCATCGACGCCAGCGAGCCGGCGATCCGGGCGGCGGAGTCGGGCAGCGTGCCGGAGGTGGTCGACGTCAAGGCCCCGGCCCGGCTGCCGGAGCCCGCAGCCGTGACCCAGGTCGAGGTGGTCGGCGACACCGGTGGCGGTGTGGTGGTCGAGTGTGTCGAGCACGGTGGCCGGTTGCGGGTCCACGTGCTCTCCACCGGCTATCGCCGGGACTGGTCGGTGCAGTTCCCCAAGGGGATCCGCGAGCCCGGGGGCGCGCTACCTGGTCACCGAGGTCCGCGAGTCCGGCCGGGGCGGCTTCTACCGCGCGTACGGCGACATCCACCGACTGCGCTGATCCTGGTGGCGCGACCTGACCGGGCTGATCCAGGTTGTGACGGCAGGTCGGCTCGGCCAGGATAAGCCGGTGACCGACGCGCTGCGGATGCCCGACGGGTTGAACTGGTTGCACGGCATGCCGGGCGGTCCGCAGTGGTTGGCCGAGCTGCCGGAGAGGTTGGCCGACTGCGCCCGGCGCTGGTCGCTGCGACTTGGTCCACCCTTCGGGTACGCCTGCGCTTCGCTGGCGGTGCCGGCCGGATTGCCGGACGGCACCCGGGCGGTGCTCAAGGTGCAGTTCCCCGACGCGGAGAGCGAGCATGAGGCGACCGCGTTGCGCCATTGGGACGGCGGCGGCGCGATCCGGCTGCTCGCCCACGACCCCGACCTGCGGGCGCTGCTGGTGGAGCGCTGTGACCCCGGCACGCCGCTGCACGCGTTACCGCTCGACGAGGCGCTCGACGCCGTGGTGGCGCTGCTCCCCCGCCTCTGGGTACCGGCCGGTCAGCCGTTCCTGCCGTTGGCGGAGGCGGCCGCCGGCTGGGCGGCCCGGCTGCCGGGCAAGTGGGAACGCGCCGGACGGCCGTACGAGCGACGGTTGGTCGACCTCGCGCTCGATCTGCTCGGCGATCTGGTCGACAGCCAGGGTGAGCAGGTCCTGGTCAACCAGGACCTGCACGCCGCCAACGTGCTGCGCGCCGAACGCGAACCGTGGCTGGTGATCGACCCGAAGCCGCTGATCGGCGAGCGCGAATTCTCGGTCGTGCCGCTGGTGCGCGGCACCGAGCTGGGTCATTCCCCGACAGCTGTCCGTCGCCGGCTGGACCGCCTCAGCGCCGAGCTGGGGTTGGACCGCGACCGGGTACGCGGCTGGACGATCGGTCAGACCCTGGCCTGGAGCATCGACGCCGACCAGGTCTTCACCGACCACATCGAGGTCGTCCGCTGGCTCCTCGACTGAGCCGACTCGCTGAGATCGTGGTCCGCCACGGCCCCGTGGCGGGCCGTACCGCACCAAGATTCACATGGGGCGTCAGGCCTGGCAGGTGGGGCACCAGTAGAGGTTGCGGGCGGTGATGGTGCCTCGGCTGACCGGTGTACGGCAGACGTGGCAGGGCTGGCCCGGGCGACGGTAGACGTAGACCTCACCTCCGTGCCGGTCGACGCGGGCCGGGCGGCCCATCGCATCGGGCAGGTGGGCGGCGCGGACGGTGTCGATCCGGCCGGTGGCGACCGCCCGCGTCATCAGCTCGACCAGATCGGTCCAGAGCACCTGCCAGTCGGCCCGGGTCAGCTCCCGGCCGGGCAGCCTCGGCGACAGATTGGCGCGAAACAGCGCCTCGGTAACGAAGATCAGGCCCGTGCCGGCCACCACCGACTGGTCCAGCAGCAGCGCCGCCAGCGGCGTCGCGCTGCGCGAGATCCGGGCGTACGCCCGGTCCGGCTCGGCGTCGGCACGCAGCGGGTCCGGGCCGAGGCGGGCCCGCAGCGCTGCCACCTCGGGCGGGCTGAGCAGTTCACAGGCGGTCGGGCCGCGCAGGTCGAGCCAGTGCCGGTCGCTCGTCAGTCGTAGCCGGATCTGCCCCACCGGTTCCGGCGGCTCACCGTCGCCGTCGGTGACCTTTCCGTAGAGGCCGAGGTGCACATGCAGCGTCAACTCACCGGCATGGTGGTGCAGCAGATGCTTGCCGTACGCCTCGGTGCCCTCCAGCACCGTGCCGGAGATCAGCGCGGCACCGTCGGTGAAGCGGCCCTGGGGGCTGGTGGCGAGCACCTTGTCCCCGGCGAACAGCTCGGCGTGCCGGGCCGCCAGGCGATGGATGGTGTGTCCCTCAGGCACCGGCCAAGCGTAGCCAGCGGGCCGGTGAGCAGCGATCGGAGAGCGGGCTACTCGACGGTAGGGGATTTCCGTCGCCGTCTGGTTCAATTGCCGGTCGGGCCGTCGGCACGGCGGGCACCACCTCGACGTGATGGGGGCAGTGGGGTCATGACCGTTCGGATGCGCCGTGCGGTGGTGATCGGCAACACCGACGGGATCGGGCTGGCGTTCACCCGCAGACTCCTCGCCGACGGCTGGCTGGTCACCGGGTTGTCCCGACGGGACAACGCGATCATCGTCCCCACGTACGCCCACCACACCGTCGACGTCACCGCGCCGGACTATCCGGAGGTGCTGAGCAAGTCGATCGACGAACTCGGCGGGTTGGACCTGTGCGTCTACGCCGCCGGCATCGGGGAGCCGGTCGACCCGACCGACCTGGGCGCACAGACGCACACCTTCGAGGTCAACCTGATGGGCGCGGTACGCACCGCTGCCGTGGTGGTGCCGCGAATGCTGGCCGCCGGTGACGGGCACCTGATCGGGATCTCCAGCCTCGCCGACCGGCTCGTCTCCGGCGAGGCACCCGGTTACGCCGGTTCGAAGGCCGGGCTGTCGTCGTACCTGATGGGTCTGTCGGCGGCCCTGCGCCGCCACGGCGTGCACGTGACCACCGTGCGGTTCGGTTTCGTGGACACCAAGATGGCCAAGGGTTCGTCCCGACCGTTGATGATCCCGGTCGAGCGAGCCGTGGAGATCCTCGTGCGCTGTGTCCGCAACCGGCCCGTCCTGGTCTCCCGACCTCGGCGCCTGGCCCTGCTCACCTCCGCCCTGGCCGCCCTGACCCGGCCCCGCTGACCCTCGCTCCGGCCCTGCGTTGGACCCGACGGGGTGTCGGTTGGGTGAGGGGTGGGTACCTGCGGGGTGTTGTGGCGTGGTTGGCGATACGGGGCTGATGTCGCCGTCCACGCATCGATCAGGAGGTGAACCCATGAGATTTCCTTCGCTCTCACGCCGGGAGGACCCGGCTCCGCCGGCAGACGACGCCCGGACCGGGACGGTCGCCACCGACACCCGCCCCGACGAGCCAACCGCCGTCGAGGACCGCACCGCCGGCAGCGCCCGCCGCGCACCGGCCGACGACCGCATCGGCGCCGACCGGGCCACCGGCACAGCCGACCGGGCGGATCACCGGGCCGACGCGCGACGGGTTGCCGAGGCCCGAGCCGCCACCGCCCGCTCCGCCGTTCCCGGTTCCCGCGCCCGTACCGCCAGCACCGAGACCGCCGACCGGACCGTCGACGGCCGCGCCGTCGATGGCGACCGGCCCGGTGACGCGGACCGGAGCGTCGGCGCCACCGAGACCACCGACCGGACCATCGAGGGTGACCGTGTCCCCGACGGCGCAGCCGGCCGGGAGGTACCGCCGGCACCGGTCGGCCCGCGACCGCGTTCCAGTCTGCTGGCCACGCTCGGCCTCATCGTCGGCGTCGCTGGCATCCTGTTCGTGCTCACCGGCGTCCTCGCCGGGTACGGCATCGCGCTTGGTGCGGTCGGGGCGGTGGTCGCCGTGCTCGGCCTGATCGCCACCCGGCGGCGGCACATCGCGGGTAAGTCGGACGCGCTGCTGGGTATCGCCTTCGGCCTCGGCGCGGTGGTCCTGGGCGTGCTGGCGATGACCGGCCAGTACGACTGGCCGACCACCGACGGTGACCTGGTGGCCCGCTTCCGGGAGTGGCTTGATTCACAGTTTGTCGACCGCCTGTAGCGGGCACATTTCGGCCCGCCGGTGGTGCACCGCGCCGGTCGGTGAGGAACCGGCCGCAGCCCGATCGGATCTGGTGATTCACCAGTCGGGCGCACACGCTCGTCAGGGGCGGCGGTTCGCCGCCCCTGACGTGTGTCCGGGGGCCGTTCGCCGCTCCCGGACCTGCCTCGCCACGATCCGGTCACCGGCCGAGCGACTCACCCAAACAAGCCTTGCACGCAACGAAAACCCGCCAGTCGGGTGGTATACGCAATGATCTGCCGCTGAATGCAAGGGTTCGCGGTGGATCCTGCTCGTCGGAGCCGCATACCGTTGAGCCACGGCGCCAGCCCGTGGGCCGACGGTGGCCGGGCGCGCCCGACCCTTGGAGCAGGACACATGACGATGGACGCCACCCGCCAGCGCTTCCTGATGTGCCGGCCGACGTACTTCGCCGTCGACTACGCGATCAACCCGTGGATGGACCCGACCGTCCCGGTCGACGCCGATCTCGCCGTCCGCCAGTGGGAGCGGTTGCGCCAGGTCTACCGGGACCTGGGCCACACCGTCGAGGAGATCACCCCGGTGCCGGGGCTGCCCGACATGGTCTTCGCCGCCAACGGTGGCACCGTGATCGACGGCAAGGCCATGGCCGTGCAGTTCCGGGATCCGCAACGCGCCGACGAAGCCCCCGCGTACCGCGCCTGGTTCGAGGCCGCCGGCTTCGAGATGTACGACCCGAAGCACGTCAACGAGGGTGAGGGCGACGTCCTGCTGGCCGGCGGTCACCTGCTCGCCGGCACCGGTTTCCGCACCGCGCACGCCTCGCACGCCCAGCTTCAGGAGGTCTTCGGTTACCCGGTGATCACCATGCAGCTGGTGGACCCGCGTTTCTACCACCTGGACACCGCGCTGACCGTGCTCGACGAGCAGACCGTGGCGTACCTGCCGGAGGCGTTCTCGCCCGGCAGTCAGGCGGTGCTGCGCCGGCTCTTCCCGGACGCGGTGCACGCCACCATGGCCGACGCGCAGGTGCTCGGCCTCAACGCGGTCAGCGACGGCCGGCACGTGGTGCTGCCCGAGCAGGCCACCGGCCTGGCCGCCAAGCTGCGCGACCGGGGCTACGAGACCATCGGCGTCGACCTGTCCGAGCTGCGTCGGGCCGGCGGTGGCCCGAAGTGTTGCACCTTGCGACTCCGTCAGGGAAAGGCGAACCGATGATCGAGGACATGCTCCGGACTCCTGCCGCCGTGCAGGACGCGGAGCGCCACACCGCGCACAACTACCACCCCCTGCCGGTGGTGATCTCCTCCGCCGAGGGCGCCTGGGTGACCGACGTGGACGGCAAGCGTTACCTCGACTGCCTGGCCGGCTACTCGGCGCTGAACTTCGGTCACCGGCACCCGACGCTGATCGCCGCCGCGCACGCCCAACTCGACAAGCTGACGCTGACCAGCCGGGCGTTCATCCACGACCAGTTCGCCGACTTCTGCCGGGAGTTGGCGGCGCTGTGCGGCAAGGACCTGGTGCTGCCGATGAACACCGGAGCCGAGGCGGTCGAGACCGGCATCAAGGTGGCCCGCAAGTGGGGCTACCAGGTCAAAGGGGTGCCGGCCGACCAGGCCAACATCGTGGTCGCGGAGGGCAACTTCCACGGACGTACGACCACCATCGTCAGCTTCTCCACGGACTCCGACGCCCGAGCCGACTTCGGGCCGTACACCCCGGGCTTCCGAATCGTTCCCTACGGTGACCTCGCCGCGCTGACCGAGGCGGTCGACGAGCACACCGTCGCCGTGCTGCTGGAGCCGATCCAGGGCGAGCAGGGCGTGGTCGTGCCGCCCGAGGGCTACCTGCCGGGCGTACGTCGACTGTGCACCGAACGCGACGTGCTGTTCATCGCCGACGAGATCCAGTCCGGCCTGGGCCGCACCGGTACCACCTTCGCCTGCGAGCAGGAAGGCGTCGTGCCCGACATGTACCTGCTGGGCAAGGCGCTCGGCGGTGGCATCGTGCCGGTCTCCGCGGTGGCTGCCGACACCAACGTGCTCGGCGTACTCCAGCCCGGCCAGCACGGTTCCACCTTCGGTGGCAACCCCCTCGCCTGTGCGGTGGCGACCGAGGTGGTCCGGCTGCTGGCGACCGGTGAATTCCAGCGCCGCTCGACCGAGTTGGGCGAGCGGCTGCACACCGGCCTGCGCGGGCTGATCGGCAAGGGGCTGGTCGCGGTACGCGGCCGGGGTCTCTGGGCCGGCCTGGACCTCGACCCGTCCCTGATGAGCGGCCGGGAGGCCTGCGAACGGCTGATGGAGCGGGGGGTGCTGGCCAAGGACACGCACGGCTCGACCATCCGACTCGCCCCGCCGCTGGTGATCACCGAAGAGGAGATCGACCACGCGGTGGCGCAGGTGGCCGCCGTGCTGGCCGGCTGAGCGGTCGTACCGTCCGGGTGGGGGTCGGGTCCCGACCCGACGCCCACCCGGCGTTCTCGCGGCCTCAGCGGGGCAGGCGCATCGCCATGGTCGGCGCCTCGGACATCACCGAGTCCGGGTTGTACGCCGCGCCCGCCGGGAACTCGTTCGGCCGGCCGATCTGCACCCCCGGGTACAGCTCCACCATGTCACCGGCACCGAGCACCCGGGACTGCTGCGGGGCCAGCGGGATCCGGTCCGCCTCCGCCAGCGAGCCGCCCGGCCGCACACCGGAGCCGTTGGTGCTGACGTCGGTGGCGACCACGTCGTTGCCGCGCAGCTCCAGCCGCAGGTGGTTGCGGCTGATCCAGCGCCGCGCCTCGTCGTTGAGCCACTGACCGAGCATGATGCCGCCGGAGCCTTCCGGTGCCCGGCCGATCACCACCGGCTGCTCCTCGGTGAGCACGAAACGACGGCGGATCAGGCCACCGACGCGTACCGCGAGGACCTCGCTGCGCGGCCGGGGACCGGCATCACGCAGCCGTGCGCCGTGCCGGGGACAGGTGGGTACGCCGTTGCGCAGCGACGGTGGCGGTTGCCCGGTCGGCGCGCGGTCGATCCGGGCCAGGTCGGCGAAGGCGCCTCCGCCGCCGGCGCCGCCGAACAGGGTGCAGCCGGACTCGGGGCAACGCCACTCGCGGGACAGCAGCTTGGCGGCGGCCGGTGCGGGTGGACCGGCGAGCGGGGTGTGACCGCCACCGACGTGGGCGATGAAGACCGGACCGCCGGCACCCGGCACCGGGGCGAGGACCCGGCCCGGCTGTTCCACCAGCCAGGGGAACCGCCCACGCAGACCGTCGAAGCGGACCCGGCTGAGCACCGGAAGGCCGAGCAGGTCGGCCACCTCCAACATCCGGTCACCGGGGTTGTCGAGTACCTCCACCAGTCCGTCGTCGGCCCACCTGCGCACCACCATGCGCTCGTTGGAGGTGAGGTCGGCGTCGGAGAGCATTCCCCGGTGCACCACCGCGTAGACCGGGACGTTGTCCTCCTCCAGGCTGCGGGCCAGCGCGTCGATGACCATGCCGAGGCGCAGCGAACTCGCCGGACGCCCACCGTCGAGATCCTGGTAACGGATGATCTCGGCCAGGTCGAGCACTGCGCGGGCCAGCTGCGGGTCGGTGCAGACCCGCGCCTCGATGGCGTCCAGCACCTTGCTGATCTCGAACCTCATCGGGCACCCTCCACGATCTCGTCGATCCGCCGGGCCAGCCGGATGTCACGCGTGGTGACCCCGCCGACCGAGTGGGTCACGCAACGGAAGGTCACCGTGCGCCACCGGATGTCGATGTCGGGGTGATGGTCCAGTTCCTCGGCCGTGACGGCGACCCGGTCGACCACCGCGATGGCGTCCGGGAAGCTGGCCAGCTCCACGGTTCGGGTGATCCCGGCGGGGTCTCCCGACCAGCCCGCCAGCCCACCCAGCTCGTTTCGCACCGCCTCGGCGGTGAGCACCTCTGCCATGGCCAGACCCTACCGGTGCCGGCCGGTACCACCACCAGCGGTGACCGGCCGGCCGACGTCGTCAGGCCTCGCGGTTGAACAGTCGCCTGGACCAGAGGTAGCCACCGATCGCGATGACGGCGCACCAGCCGAGCGCGATCCACGCGTTGTTCCCGACCGGCTCGTCGGTCAACAGGCCGCGTACGGTCTCGATGATCGGCGTGAAGGGCTGATACTCGGCGAACCACCGCAGTCCCGCCGGCATCGAATCGGTCGGTACGAAGCCGCTGCCGAGAAACGGCAGCAGAATCAGCGGCATCGGCAGGTTGCTCGCGGTCTCGACGCTCTCGCTGATCTGGCCGAGGGCGACCGCCAACCAGACGAGGGCAACGGTGACGGCCACCAGGAAACCAGCCGTGGCCAGCCACTCGACCGCCCCGGCGGTGGGTCGGAAGCCGACCAGCAACGCCACACCGATCACGACCGCGAGGCTGAGCACGGTCTGGATCACGCTGCCCAGGACGTGCCCGGTCAGCACCGAGACCCGGGCGATGTGCATGGTGCGGAACCGGGTGATGATCCCTTCGGTCAGGTCCATGGCGACCGAGATGGCGGTCCCCTGGACCGTGGCCGCGATGGTCATCAGGATGATCGCGGGCGTCACGTAGTTGACGTACGCCGCACGTCCGCCGGTGGCGCCGTCCGGTGCCGAACCGCCCAGCCCGTTGCCGAGCGTGCCGCCGAAGACGTAGACGAACAGCAGCAGAAAGACGACGGGCATCCCGACGAGCATCAGGGTCATTGACGGGTACCGCAGCATCCGTTTGAGGTTGCGGCGCAGCATCGTCGTGGAGTCGCGGACCGGGTGCGGACGGCGGACGACCGGTACGGGTCCGGCGAGGGCAGGGGTGTTCATCGGCTGGTCCTCTCCTCATCACGACGGTGACCGGTGACGGCGAGGAAGACGTCGTCGAGGTCGGGGGTGTGCACGGACAGCTCCTCGACCTCGACGGCCCGGTCATCGAGCTGCCCGATCAGGGTCTTCAGGGCGCGCAGGCTGCCGTCGCTGGGCACCCGTAGCGCGAGCGTGTCGCTTGTGCGCGCGGCCTGGTCGAGCACGCGCAGGGCCGCGTCGAGCTCGTGCTCGTCGGCGAACCGCAGCCGTACGTGCCCACCGGGGATGCGGCGCTTCAGTTCCTCGGCGGTGCCCTCGGCGACCACCCGACCACGGTCGAGGACCGCGATCCGGTCGGCCAGCTCGTCCGCCTCCGCCAGGTACTGCGTGGTCAGGAAGATGGTGACGCCGTCGGCCACCAACTGTCGGATGATCTCCCACATGGTCCGGCGGCTGCGCGGGTCCAGGCCGGTGGTCGGTTCGTCGAGGAAGATCACTTGCGGGTTTCCGACCAGGGTCATCGCCAGGTCGAGCCGCCGCACCATGCCTCCGGAGTAGGTCGCCGCCGGCCTGTCGGCCGCCTCGGTCAGCTCGAACTGTCGAAGCAGCCCCGCGACGCGCTCACCACGCTCGCTGCGGGCGAGGTGGTGCAGGTCCGCCATCAGCCGCAGGTTCTCCTCACCGGTGAGCAGCTTGTCCACGGCGGAGAACTGACCGGTGACGCCGATCGCGGCGCGTACCGCGTCCGGTTCCCGGGCGACGTCGTGCCCGGCGACCCGCACGTCACCGGCGTCGGCACCGAGCAGAGTGGAGAGGATCTTGACGGTGGTGGTCTTTCCGGCGCCGTTGGCGCCGAGCAGCGAGAAGACGGTGCCCCTCGGCACGGTCAGGTCGAGGCCGTCGAGCACGACCTGGTCGCCGAAGGCTTTCCGTAGCCCGGTCACGGCGATCGCCGGACGGACAGAGGTGCTGGTCATCATCGTCCTCTCTGGGGTCCGACGGGTGTCAGGAGCGGTGGATGGTGATGTCGCCGTAGGAGGTGCGTCCACGCACCTCGACCGTCTGGTCGCCCTCTTCCGGCCGGGGGGCGTCCTGCATCAGGTTGCGTACCTGCCCGAAGCCGGTGTTCACCTCAAGCCAGGCGGCGGTGCCCTCGGCGATGCCGATGTCCAGGTCGCCCGCGGCGGTGGCGAGGACGACCTCACCGCGCACCACCTCGCCGAGGTGGATGCTGCCGTTGGAAGTCTTCACGTCGACGCCGGCACCGGCCCGCTCGATGTCGATGGCGCCGTTGGCGTTACGGACCCGCACATCGCCGGTGACCGCGTCGATCGTGGTGTCGCCGTTGGAGTTCTTGACCTCCGCGGCCCCCTCGATCTCGCCAAGCCGAATGGTGCCGGAGCCGGTGGAGACCTCCACCTCGCCGGTGATGCCGTCGGCGGTGATGTGGCCGAATCCGGTGTGCAGGCGCAGTGGACCGGTTCGTTCGAGCCACACGTTGCCGGTGGTCTTGAGCCGGCACTCGCCGAGCCGACCGACACCGCGGATGTCACCCATCAGCAGGTGGGCGTTGAGGTGGGATCCGCTGGGCAACTCGATGGTCAGGTCCACGGACCTGGTCTTCCTGGAAAAATCGAAAGCCCGCTTCGGTCCGGTGACCCGGAGTGTGCCGTCGGTGTAGTCGACCCGGATCTGGGCGGCGGCTTGGACATCCGACTCGTCGGCAGCGTCACTCGGGCGGACCTCGACGACCGTGTCGGTCCGGTCGCTGGCGGTCACGCGTACGTTGCCGACGCCGAGCTCGACCGAGACGGAGATGGCTTCGGGCGTGTCGAAAACAGGCATGGTGGTCCCCACTTCCTGGGTAGGTGGGTCGTCCCCGCAGGTCGGGGACGTGATGCGGAAAGCCGAGCGGTGCGGTCAGCGCACCCAGCCGGTGAAGCCCTGCTTGGCTCGTTTCCCGCTGCCACGTGGCACGGGACGCTGGTCACGGTCGGGCCGTTGCAGGGCGGCGGCCGCCGCCCGGACCAGCCAGGCGTTGACCGAGCGCCCCTCCTTCGCGGCGGCCTCCTCGATCGCCGTCTTGAGCTGCTCGGGCATGCGTACGTTGATGCGTGCCGCAGGACCGTCCTCGGCAATCAGCAGATCGTCGGCGGCGTCCGCCACGGTCGCGGCCTGCGCGTGACCGGCCGGCTCGGCGGGCGGCAGGGTGACGACGAAGCTGGGATCGCGGCCGCGCAGGCGCAGTTCCACCGACCCCGGAGCCAGATCCCGGGTGATCTCGTCGGCGGCGGCCGACAGCGCGTCCAGCAGGGTCATCCGGATCGCCGACTCAAGCGAGCCGGTCAGTCGCTCGACCAGCGCACGCGCGTCCTCGCCTCCGGCTTCGGCGAGCGTGGCGAACTCGCGTCCGAGGTTGCTCACATACGGGGTCAGGTCCATGGCAACATGATGGCACATGTTTGGCACACAAACAAAGCATCTTGGCTCAGCATGGCACCAGCAGTGGCACCATGTGGTGTGCGGGCGACCCTCGCACCACGTGGTGCGAGGGTCGGGGAGGCTGTCAGCTCATGCGGCCGACGGCGGATCGCAGCCGGAGCAGGTCCCGACGGCGGCGTTCATAGGTGGTCGCCAAGCCGATCAGCGCCAACCCGGCGACGGCCAGGTAGGCCCACCGGGGCAGCAGGTCCCAACTGCGCACCAGCTCGTGCAGGGCGAGCAGGACCAGCGTGGCACCGCCGAGCACCACCGGCGCCTGCCAGCGGCGGACCGCGCCGAGCAGCGTCACGGCGAGCGCGGCGGCACCGAGCAGCAGCCGCCGCCAGGGCTGCGGGTCGCTGCCGAACAGCACCGCGGCCAGGCTGGGCAGCAGCACGGCGGCCAGACCAGGGCCGAGCGCCAACCAGCTGTTCAGCCCCGGCCGGGTACGCAGCCCCACCGCTCCGGCGGCGAGCGCCACCGCCGCCAACGGGACCGTGTACGCCTCCAGCACGCTCACCCCGCCAGCGGCGAGCAGCAGCCAGACCGCCAGCAGTTCGCTGCCACCACCGATCCCGGCGAAAATCCAGCGTCGGCTGGTCGACTCGTTCCGCCGCAACAGCCGTACGCCCAGCGCGACGCCCCACAGCACGCAGATCGTCGCGGCGTACCGGAGCGCACCCAGGGCCAGCAGCAGCCCGAGGAACGCGACCGCCTGCGCGGTGACGTCCAGGACCCGGCCCAGCAGCACCGGAGCCGGCCGGACGGGGACCGCCGGAGCCGCAGCGAACCCGGTCGCCCTGGACACCGGTGGCACCGGCGCACTCCACCGGCTCGACGGCAGCGTCGCGGCGACGGCCAGGGCGAGCGCGGCGACACCGAGCACCGCGAACGCCGCCACGTGGGGCGGTTGCCCGCCGGCAAAAGCAGCGGAGATCGCGAACCCGGTCGCCGCCGCCACCGCGACCAGCCAGCCGACCAGGCGTACCGGCACGTGACGCGCGGCCACGCCGACCACCGTCGCCGCCGCCACCAGCAGACCGAAGGTGCCCAGGGTGCCGGCGCGGGTGGCGTGGAGATTGAGCAGCCCTCCGATCAGCAGCACCAACCCGACCGGCAGGGCCACCCGGACAGCGGGGCCGCTCCGGCCCAGCAGCGCGCTCGCCAGCAGCAGCGCCACCCCGCCCAACAGCGCCACCCCCGGCACCACCGGCCACGGCGCGGCAGCGGCGACCAGCAGCACCGGCGCGGCGGCGGCCACGAAGGGCAGCGCCGCCCCGGCGATCCGCCAGGCGCCCCCGGCACGGCCGTCGTCGCTGGGGCCAGCACCGACAGCGGGTGAAGTTGCCGGCGCGACGGCCAGCGCCGCCGCCACCGCCAGCAGCACCAGCGACACGCCGACCGGCAGCGCGTCCGGCGACGCCTGGACTCCCGGGACACCGGACCACGGCTCGGGCGGCGGACCGTACGGCGTCAACAGAGCGGTCACGACCATCGGCACCGCCCCCAGCACCGCCACCGCGGCCAGGCCCAGCCCGGCCACCGGCAGCAGCCCCGCCGGGCGAGCCCGGAACCCGGCGAGCGCGACCAGCGACGCCGCCACCGCCGCGTACACCGTCATCCGCTCGGCACCCGGTACGACCAGCGGCGACAAGCCGGTCAGCACCGCCACCACGGCGAGCCCGGTCGAGGCGTACCCGGTCAGGTCGGACCAGGATCGACGCAGCGCGAGCAGCGCCACCGCCGGCAACGCGACGGCGGCCAGCGCGGCCCGGGCCTGCCACCACGGCGAGGCACCGGCACCGATCAGCGCGATCGCCGCCCCCGCCGGCACCACGAGTACCGCGGCAGTCAGCCCGCAACCGGCCACCGCCCGGCGAACCGGGTCGCCGTGTCGCCCGACGACCGCCACAGCGAGGCCGACGGCCAGGATCACCGCGCAGGCGGCGCCGGCACCGATCGGGTCGGCCAACCCGACCAGCAACCCGTGCCCGAGCAGCGCCGCGCCGGCACACGCCGAGACCAGCACCGCCCCGCTCGGCAGCGTCGGGCGAGCCACCGCCACGACCAGCACCGCCGCACCCACCGCGAGGTCGATCGCGACCACGGCCGGCCACGGCGCGGCCCAGGCCACCGGCACGGCGAACGCCGTCGCGGCGGCACCGACGAGCAGCACCCCCGATCGGGCCGCCCGGGACAGCAGCAGGGCCACCGCCACCGAGGCCAGCGCCACCATCAGTGGCAGCTGCCAACCCCACGCGTACGCCGGGCCCGGCTGCGCGCCCCGCCAGGGCGGCAACGACCGGCCCACGGCGATGCCGGCCAGCAGCAGCCCGGTCAGCGTCGCCAGCGCTCCTGCGCCAGAACTGACCAGCTGCGCCCCCAGCCGTGGACCGGCCTGCCAGCCGCGCGGAAGCGCCCGCACCGCGCCGGCCAACCCCAGCACGACCAACGCCGCCACCAGCAACCACACCGAGGCGCGCACCTCCACCACCGGGCGGATGATCGCACCGGCCAGTACCGGCACCAGCGCGCAGCCGGCCAACGTCCGTGCCGGCTCACCACCGGTCACCAGCGCCGCGCCGAACGCGGTCAGCGCCACCAGCAGCATCGGTCCGCCGGCCAGCAGCGGTACGTCACCCGCCCGGCCGACCAGCAGGGGCACCAGCGCGCAGCCCCCGGCGAGCAGCAGCCAACCGGCGAACCCGATCCAGGCCAGCGTCTTGCCGGCCAACCGGACCGCCGGTGTCGTCGCGGCCCCCTCGCCCGCGACGACATTGACGCGCCGCAGCGCGACCACCACGGTCAGGTCGACCAGCGCCACCCCGACGAAGACCACCGCCCAGCCGGCCGGTTCCGGACGGGCCTCGGCGGCCAGCAACGGCAGCACCGGCTGGACGACGAGCAGCGCGGCGAACCATGGCACGACCAGTTGGCTGACTCGGGCGTAACCGACCGCCACCGCCGCCCCGACCGCCGCGACCAGCGCGGCGTACCGGCTGCCCGGCCAGGTGGTCACCGAGAACAGGTCGACCGACCAGGCGGCGTACCCGTCGAGCAGCACCAGCAGCAGGCCGACGGCGGCGAAGGTCTCGGCGGTGCCGCGCAGTCCCCGCCAACGTGCGATCAGCGGCACGGCCAGCAGCAACGCGGTGAACGCCAGCAGGATCACCGCCCGGCCGGCCACCCCCACCGACGCCCAGGCCACCGCCGTGAAGACCGTCGCCGCCGTGCCGAGCAGCAGTCCCCCCAGGACGAAGAGCAGCCCCTGCACGGTCCGCGTCGACGCTTCGGCACCCCCCGGGCGAACCGGCACCGGAACAGGCCGTGCACCGGAAACCGCCACGGCAGCGGGCCCCGCGTACCCGCCGACGGCCGGTGCGCCGCCGCCCCCCGACGGTGCGACGGGCACCGGGAACTCGGCCCGGATCGCGGTGGCCAGTTCAGCCCGCCGCCGCCGTGCCGCGTCCAGCCGCCCGACCAGCCCCTGGTACGCCTGACGGGCCTGCTGCGCCTGGCCGTCCAGCGCGACGATCTCCCGATCGAGCCGGATCACCTCGGCCGCAGCCGGGTGCGGCGGCCGGCCGCAGCCGGAACAGCCGGAGTTCAGATTCGCCGGGAAACCGCAGGCCGGGCAGGGGTACGCGTTGTCCACGCGATCATCCTGGACGGCGCGGGCGATCAACGCCAGAGTGCGCGTACTCAGGGGCGGGTGTGCTCGAAGACCCAGGCGGCGTATCCGGGATGACCGCAGTCCACCCGACTGACCAGAATCTCCGGAACCTCGTAGGGATGGCTGGCCCGCAGCTGCTCGACCAACGCCTCGACCCGGTCGGGTGCGGTCTTGAACTGCACCGACCACTCGGTGCTGGTCTCCACCGCCGACCGCCACCAGTACGTACTGTCCACCTGGCCGCCCACCTGCGCACAGGCCGCCAGTCGCCCGGCCACCGCGGCGGCGGCCAGCAGATCGGCGACCGACCGCGCGTCGACCACCGTCGTCACCACGCTGATCTGCTCCACCTGCGCACCTTACGTCGCGTCGTCGCGGTTGGTCTCGATCCACTCGTCTATCCGACTCCACCATTCGTAGAGCCACTCGATGCGCTGCTGCCGGTCGGTCGGGATCTCCTCCGGCGGCACCGACCAGAACCGCATCACCAGCCGCTTGTCCATCGGCAGCTCGCGCCACACGTCGGCGACGGTGAGCATCCGGTCCAGGCCGGTGTGAGCCACGAAGATCACTCCGGCGTCGGGTGCCGCGTCCAGCGCCGCCAGCACACCACCCGGTTGCGGCGCGAGCACGTGCTGCATCGCCTCCGCCTTCACCGCCATCCGCTCGTGTCCGCGGTCACGTAGCCGCGCGATGGCCCGCAGCCGGCGCTTCGGGGTGAAGTTGCCACCCTCGGGAAAGATCACGAAAGCGTCGTCGTCGTCCAGGCCGGTGGCGAGGTGTCCGACCTGCTCGGACAGCGAGCCCTGGTCGTTTCGGCCCGGCGCGATGAACCGGCTCGGTAGCCGGTTGAGCAGGACGTCGATGGCCGGATCCCACTGCAGAGCGTCCTTGAGGACGATCCGCGGCTCACGGCGGAACCAGTTCACCAACGCGTGGATCAGGATGAACGAGTCACCCGGGCCCGCGTGCCGGCACAGCACCAGTTCCGGCCGGCCCGGCAGGGCCGTGTCCGGGTCGGTACCGACCACGTCGATCTGCAGTCGCAACGTCCACCGGGCCTGCCAGAACAACACCTGCAGGAACCAGCCGGCCAGCACGTAGTGGGCCCGCTGGAAGGCTGGGGAGCGTACCCGCCAGCCGAACCCGGAGCCGACCCAGAGCCCGAAGAGGAAGAGCAACGCCGCCGCGTCCCACACCAGGTAGAAGCAGCCGATCCAGAGCAACCGCAGCGGGCGCAGGTGCCCGGGGAAGAAGGGCGACACGGCGAGCGCGAGCAGGGCCCAGAGCGGCACCGTGGTGACCAACAGGACCGCCAACAGAACCACACCGGGTGCCAGCAGCAGTCGACGCAGCCAACGCGGCGGTAGCGGCATCAGCGGTCCAGGTTGGCCAGGTAGTGCCGGGAGGCCGCGTACGCCCGGCTGATCCGCCGGCCCACCGCCGCCATGTCCCGATACGCCCACGGACTGTCGTCGCGCGGCTCCAGGCCACCGGTCGGCAGCACGTGCACCTCCACCCCCTCGGGCAGGGCGGCCATCTCCCGGGCGAACCGGTGCCGGCGAGCGATCTCGAACGCGACCTGGGCGATCTCCCAGGGCCGCCGGGGCGGTGCCAGCGCCCGCTCGATCCGACCCACCTGGAGTACGAAGATCCGGCTGGCACCGGCCGCGACCGCCTCGCCGATCGGGATGGAGTTGACGATTCCTCCGTCCACGTAGTGCTGGTCGCCGATCCGGGCCGGCGGCAGCAGCCCCGGCACCGAGGCGGATGCGAGGACCGCCGGCACCAGCAGCCCGCTGACGAACCAGTGCTCGGCGGCCCGTTCGATGTTCGCCGCACAACAGCGGAACGGCACCTTCAGATCGGCGAAGGTGGTCTGGGCGCCGAGTTCGTTCTCCAACAGCTTGCGCAGCGGTCGGGGCGAGTGCAGGTAGGTACGGGCGGCGAAGCGCCGCAGCTGCCGGGCGACCGAGTCGCCGTACACCTCGCCGGCTTCTGGGGAAGCCCACAGCCGTACCAGCCGGTCGGTCACCGCCTCGGACGGGTCGGCGGCCACCAGGGCCCCGTTGACCGCGCCGATCGACGTGCCGAGCACCAGATCGGGGCGGATCCCCGCCCGGAAAAGGGCGCGCAACATGCCCACCTCGACCGCGCCCAGGACGCCGCCGCCACCGAGCACGAAAGCAACCGCTCCCCGCGCCATGCCGTTCATCCTGGCACGGCCGCGCTCGGGCCGGCTCACCCGTGCTCCCGTGGGGACCCGCTGCATCGAAGCCCGTTGACAGTGGGGCAACATTCCCGCAACCTGATACCGCTCCCACCTATGAGGCAGGTGCGATCCGTGAAGCCAGCCCTGCAGCCCGGCCGGTTGCTGGCCACCAGATACCGGCTGCTCGACCAGATCGGTGCCGGTGGCATGTCGGTGATCTGGCGAGCTCACGACGAGGTGCTCGACCGGGTGGTCGCACTGAAGGTGCTCGCCCCGTCACTGGCCGCCGACGCCAGATTCCGCGACATGGTCCGGGAGGAGGCCCGAGCCGCCGCCCAGTTGGTCCACCCGAACGTCACCTCGGTGCACGACTACGGCGAGACGGTGTCGCCGGACGGCGCCATCACCTCCTTCGTGGTGATGGAGCTGCTCTCCGGTGAGGAGCTGGAGTTTCGGCTCACCGAGGGTCCGCTGCCGTGGCCGCAGGCGGTGGAGATCGGCGCTCAGGTCGCCGACGCGCTGGCCGCCGCCCACCGGCTCGGCATCGTGCACCGGGACATCACCACGGCCAACGTGATGATGACCCAGGTCGGCGCGAAGGTGCTCGACTTCGGCATCGCCACCCGGATCGGCGCTCCCGACGACGACGAGGACGGTGCCACCTTCGGCACTCCCGCGTACGTGGCGCCGGAGCGGCTCGACGGTGCTCCGGCCCAACCCGCGACCGACGTGTACTCGCTCGGGGTGCTCCTGCACGAAACCCTGACCGGTCGAGTGCCGTACCCGGCGGACACCTGGGATGAACTCGCCGTCGCGCTCGCCGAGGGCCCACCGCCCTCACTGGTCGGGGTCCCAGGTCTGCCGGAGACGGTGGCCCAGATCTGCCTGCGCTGCTTGTCGCGCGATCCTGCCGACCGCCCCACCGCCCGGCAGGTGGCCACCGTGCTGCGCGACCAGATGCAGCCCGCCGATCCGCAGGCCAGCACGATGGCGGGCCCCACGGCCACCCTGCCCGCGGTGAGACCGGCCGAGCCCACCCACCCGAACCCTGTCTGGGTCCTCCCCACCGTGGGTGACACCGGCTCGCAACCAGCCGACGACGCAGCCACCGGCGGCAGCGTCGCGGGCAGCCACCCGGACGGGGTCGGTACCGACGGGGGCGCGGGTGCGGCGCCGACCGGCGCGGACCGGAGGCGACGGCGGATGCGCCGCCCGCTGCTTGTCACTGCGGCCCTGGCCACGCTGGTGGCGGCAGCACTGGCCGTGCCGACGCTGCTGACAAAGGACGACGAACCACCGGCCGTACTGCCCACGACGGAACCGACCGAACCGTCCGAGCCGGCCCTGCCCGGCGACACCGCCAGCGCCCCGCCGACTGCCGTGCCGTCGAGAACCCCACCCACCCCAGCGGCCACCTCCGGCGTACCGAACCCGGCCCCCGTCGGTGGCGACACCCTCGTCGAGGCCGCGAACCGCCTGAATCAGGTGATCGACGCCGGTCTCGCCGACGGCGGCATCCGCGACGACGTCGGCCTCGACCTGCGTAACGAGCTGCGCAATCTCACTCGGGCGGTGACCGGCGGCGAGGACGACCTGGGGCAGGGTGTCGCCCGACTGCGGGAGAAGGTCTCCACCCGGCTGCGCGAGGACGGGTTGAGCCCGGCCTACGCACAGCAGTTGGACGCGGCGATCACCGCGCTCGGTGCCGCACAGGTGTGAACCGCGCGTCCGGTCAGGCCGGTGTGACCCGCGCCTGCTCACGCACCGTGCACCGACGGTTCGCGTCGGCGAGGAAGCGGCGGTACACCTCCTCGTAGCCGACGGCCATCTGTTCGGTGGAGAAGGTTCGTGCCACGTGTGCCACACAATCCGTCGGGTCGAGGTCGGGAGCCTGCCGTAGCGCCGCCGGCAACTCGTCCGGCCGCTGACAGATCAGCCCGCTCACCCCGGGTCGGACCAGTTCCGACACCGCTCCCCGGTCCAGCGCCACCACCGGTGTCCCGGTCGCCATCGCCTCCAGCATCACGATGCCGAACGGCTCATCCCACCGGATCGGCATGACCAGACAGCGCGCCTCGACCAGCAGCCGCAGCACGGTCTTGCGGTCGGCGTCGAACACCACCCTGACGTCCGGCCCGAGCATCGGCCGGACCACCTCGTCGTAGTAACGCCGCTCGACGGGCTCGTTGCACTTGCCGGCCAGCACCAGCGGCAGACCCGCCGCCCGGCAGGCGCGAATGGCCAGTTCCGGCCCCTTGTCGGGGCTGAACCGGGCGAGCCACAACACCGGCCCGCGACTGGGGGCGTCCTTGCGCGGAAAGTCCTCCAGGCTCATCGCGTTGTGCACGGTGCCGACCCAGGGCAGGTGCGGATTCAACCCCCGCTGAGCGTGTGAGATCGCCACCAGCCCCACCCCCCGGTCGGTGTCGCTGAGCACCGTCCCGTACTCCCCCACCGGGTTACCGTGCACGGTCGCCACCGTGGGGACCTCCCGCCGGCCAGCCACCAGCGGACCGATCGTGCTGTGGTCGTGCACGATGTCGAAGTCGGCCCGGCTGAGCAGGTGGTTGACCCGGGCCAGGTGCGCCAGTTCGGGCAGTGACTCACCGAGGCGGTCGAACTGCAACTCGTCGACAGTGGCGAGGAAGTCCGCAGCGGTACCGTGAGCCGCGCCGGCACCGATCAGCGTCACCGCGTGCCCCCGGGCGACCAGGGCGTCGGCCAGACCGGCCACCACGTGCTCCAGCCCGCCGTAACCGGGTGGCGGCACCGACAGCCAGGGCGGCACGACCATGGCGATCCGCAACCGATGCTCATGCGCAACGTTGTCGGTCACATGCCCTCCCCGTCGCCCTTCGGCCGCGTCGATGTGCTCCGCTTCGCGCTGGAACGAGCGTCTTCCCGGTCCGGGTATGGACAAACCGGGACCGGATCACCGGTTCAGCCGCCCACCATCAGCTGGTCCCGTACCATGCACACGCCCTCGGCCGACCAGGCGATTCGTTCCGCCTGATCCCGCTCCCACCAGGAACGCACCACCCCGCACAAGGTCACCGTGTCGCCACGCACCTGAACGGTCACCCGTTCCGTGCCGATCCCCCGCATCAGAGCACGCTGTATGTCACTGCGGATCCGGTCGAGGTCGGCCGGGGCGGCGGGCCGCACCTCGACCAGGTTGGTGACGCCGCGTACGCCCCGCAGCCGGCGCAGCTCCCGCTCGGCGACCCGCCGCTGCCAACCGAACTCCACCGCTCCGCGCAGCATCAGCCAGCCGTCGGAGACGGTGAGGTCCAGCCGCTCGGCCGGCACGAAACTGTTCCACTCCAGCGCGCGGCTGGCCGCGATCGCCAGGTCTCCGTCGGTGAAGTCGACCGGCCCGACGGGGCGGACCTCGATGTTGTCGGCGACCGCCCGCACCCCGCGTACCCGCTGCGCCCCGCGCACTGCCGCCCACCTGCGGGCGGCGCTGTCCACGCCGCCGGTGAGCGAAACCACCCCGTCGTGCACGCTCACCCCGATATCGGTCGAGCGCACCTGCGCATCCCAGGCGAGTTCGTCGAGCACGTCGCGTTGGATCCGGTCGTCGCTCCGGGTCGCCGTTGCCGTGGTCATGGCACCCCCCATCCACCGCCACAGGTCTTCTCCGCCGAAATTGCCGGACGGCCGGATGAGCCCGGTTCACCCGGTCCGGGTGAACAGGTGAAAAAAGAGCGGCGGGTGTCGCGGCCAACCCCCTTGGCCGCGCCACCCGCCGCCCCGGAGGGAGGAAAGCAGCCTCTGTTTCGTTAGGACGCTTCGGCGAGCGTCACGGTTGCCGTCGCCTCGGTGCCATTTCGCTGGTACGTCACCTCGACCTGGTCACCGACCTTGCCGGCCTGGACGGCAGCCACCAGATCGTTGGAGTCGTTGATCACCTTGTCGCCGAACCGGGTGACCACGTCGCCCTGTTGCAGCCCGGCCCGCTCCGCCGCGCTGCCCGGGTTCACCGCGCCGATCAACGCACCGCCATCGGGAGCGGAGTTCACGCTGACCCCCAGCGACGGGTGGCTGATCTTCTCGCGCCGCTGGAGCTTCTCCGCGACGTCCTTGGCCTTGTTGCTCGGGATGGCGAAGCCCACACCGATGTTGCCGGTGCTGCCCTGTCCCGCGGTGGCGATCGCGGTGTTGATGCCGATCACCTCACCCCGGGTGTTGACCAGTGCGCCACCCGAGTTGCCCGGGTTGATCGGGGCGTCGGTCTGCAGCAGCCCGGAGATCGAGCTGACCGACTGGCCCGGAAGTTGCTGCCCCCCACCGGCCTGGATGGTGCGGTCCTTGGCGCTGAGGATCCCCGCGGTGACCGAGCCCTGCAGGCCGAGCGGACTGCCCAGTGCGAGCACCTGGTCGCCGACCTGCATCGCGTCGCTGTCGCCGAGCTTGGCCGGTTGAAGGTCGGTCATCCCGTTCGCCTTCAGCACCGCGAGGTCGGTCCTCGGGTCGGTACCGACGATCTCGGCCTGGGTGTTGGTGCCGTTGGCGAAGAAGACCCGTACGGTGTCGCCGCCCCCGGCGATCACGTGGTTGTTGGTCAGCACGTAACCGTCGGCGCTGAGCACCACTCCGGAGCCCTCACCGCTGCCGGCGCTGATCGACACGACGCTGTCCTGTACTGCTGCGGCGATGCGCGGCAGGTCGGCACCGTCGATCACGGGCGCGGCGCTGTAGGTGCGGGTGATGCCACCGCCATCGCTGAGGGCGAGGGCGAGCGCACCACCGGCGGCCCCGCTGCCGAGCATCAGGGCGAACACCGCCACGCCGGCACCGGCCAGCTTGGCGACCCGGCCGGGACGGGGTCCGTTGGACGGGGTGGATGCCCACGCGGGCGGCTGGCCTGGGTAGCCGCTCGGCATCCCGGCGGCCTGCCCCGGATATCCGGGCTGCTGGCCCGCGCCCGGCCCGGGCGGCTGGGCACCGCTCCAGGCGGGCTGGCCGGGATGCCAGGGATTGCCGGGGTAGCGGGCACCCGGTTGGTACGGGTACTGGGGGTGCTGGTACTGGTGCTGGTGGGTACTGGCCGGTGCCCAGGTGGGCTGACCGGAGACCGGCTGCGCCACCGTCGGCGAGCCGCCACCGTCGCCCGGGCCCGTTCGGCCCGGTGTGGCGTCCGGCCCGGCCGACGGCGGATCAACGGCCCGGACCGGCACGGTCTGCGCCTCGACCGTCGGGTCGGCGTCGGGGCGGGCAAGGGACGGGGAGTCGGACCGCGCGTACTCGGCGCGGGACAGCTCGGGATGCGACGGCTCGGCGTCGAAGGGGGCCGGCCGGCGCGGGTCGGACTCGTACTCGGTCATGCTCCTACCTTCTCCCATCGCTCTGCGTCCCGCCTTGGGCTGAACTGAGGATTCGCTGAAAATCACTCGTCGTCGATGTCGGCGGCCGGCGCGAGGGGTAACCGTACCCGGAAGGTGGCACCGCCACCCGGTGTCGCGGTCACCTCGACCGTGCCCTGGTGCACCGTCACCAGCGCGGCGACGATGGCCAGGCCGAGGCCGGTGCCGGTGTTGCCGTCGGTCCTGCGGGTCCGGGAGGCGTCCACCCGGTAGAAGCGCTCGAAGACCCGCTCCGCCTGCTCGACGGTGAGCCCCGGGCCGGTGTCGGCGACCTCGATCACCGCCAGGTTGCCGGGCTCGGCCCGCAGCCGCAACATCACCGCCGCCCCGGGCGGAGTGTGCCGCAGCGCGTTGGTCATCAGGTTGCCGATCACCTGCCGCAGCCGGGCGTCGTCGCCCCGCACCACCAGCGGACCTGAGTCGGGCTGGATCTCCAGCTCGATCCGCCGGTCCGGCGCCATCGCGCGCGCCGCCGCCACCGCGTCGGCGGCCAACACCGGCAGTTCCACCGGGGTGAGTGACAGCGGTCGTTCTCGATCCAGTCGGGCCAGCAGCAGGAGATCCTCCACCAACAGCCCCATCCGGGCCGCCTCATCCTCGATCCGGCGCAGCAGGTCGGAGGTCTTCTCGGGGGTTCGGGCCGCACCCTGGCGGTACAACTCGGCGAAGCCGCGGATGGTGGTCAGTGGGGTACGCAGCTCATGTGAGGCGTCCGCCACGAACTGTCGCATCCGTTCCTCGGACCGGCGGGCACGGGCCTCGGAGGCGCGGGCCGCCCCGGCGGCCTCTCGGGCGGCAGCCTCGGCGGACCGGGCCGCGGACTCCGACGCCGCCCGGGCGGTGAAGGCCATCTCGATCTGGCTGAGCATCGCGTTCAGGGCCCGGGACAGCCGCCCCAGCTCGGAGGTCGGGCAGGGTTGGCCGTCCTCCGGGTCGGGCACCCGCCTGCTGAGATCACCACCGGCGATGGCGGCGGCGGTGCGCTCGATCTCCACCAGCGGCTTGAGGCTGGTCCGGACGATCGCCGCGCCGATCGAGGCGAGCAGCACCAGCACTGCCCCGCCGACCAGCAGATCGATCCAGATGAGCCGTTTCACCGCCTGATCCACGTCGGTCAGGTGCTGCGCGATCGCCGTCCACTGGCCGTTGGGCAGTTCGGTGTACAGCATCCGCCAGCGCATGTCGCTGGCCCGGGCCCGGGCGGGGAACGGTTTGCCGGCCGCCTCTTCGAAGCCGGCGGCGTTCTCCGGCCAGGGCGGCAGGTCGTTGGCGTCGAACCGCTTGTTGTCGAAGTAGACCCAGGAGACGGCACCGGTCCGGCTGTCGGTGAAGACCACCAGGTAGTCGGTGGGCAGGTCGGTGCCGAACCGCTCCGCGCCGGCCACCGCTTCGAGGTTGTCGGCGGCGCTGGTCAGCTCCGCGTCCACCTGGTCGACCAGGTAGCTGCGAAGAAAGATCGTGGTCAGCGAGGCGATCACCAGCAGCGCGGCAGCGACCAGGGTCAGCACGGCCGCGACCAGCTTGACCCGTAGCGGTACCGCGCGGAGCCGGATCTTGGCCTGCTGTAACGCGTTCACGCCGCCGGCTTGCGCAGAACGTATCCGACGCCACGCAGGGTGTGGATCAGCCGGGGGTCGGTGGTGTCGACCTTGCGGCGCAGGTACGAGATGTAGGACTCGACGATGTTGTCGTCGCCCCGGAAGTCGTAGTTCCAGACGTGGTCGAGGATCTGCGCCTTGGACAGCACCCGGTTGGCGTTGAGCATCAGATAGCGCAGCAGTTTGAACTCGGTCGGCGAGAGCTGCACCCGCTGACCGGCCCGATAGACCTCGTGGGTCTCCTCGTCCAGTTCCAGGTCGGCGAAGGTGAGCCGGGCGGGGGCCTGCTCGCCGGTGCTGGTGCGGCGCAGCACCGCCCGGATCCGGGCGGTCAACTCCTCCAGGCTGAACGGCTTGGTCACGTAGTCGTCGCCACCGAGGGTGAGCCCACGGATCTTGTCATCGGTGGCGTCGCGGGCCGTGAGGAAGACCACCGGCGTACGCGTGCCGCCCTCACGCATCATCCGGATCACCTCGAACCCGTCGAGGTCGGGCAGCATCACGTCGAGCACGACCAGGTCGGGGCGGTGATCACGGGCCGCGCTCAGTGCGGCGCTGCCGCTGGTGGCGGTGGCCACGTCGAATCCCGCGAAACGCAGGCTCGCGGAGAGCAGCTCGAGGATGTTGGGATCGTCCTCGACGACGAGCAGTCGCGCCTCGGTCTGGGTAGCGGCCATGCCGCCCATCATCCGCGCAGACACTGCATCGCCGCTGGGCAGATCCTGAAAAGAACCTGTGAGCGGCATGTGTCGCGGGTCAGGCGGCCAGCGGCAACTCCCGCTCCGGCGGCACGGTCCGTACCGCGTCCGGCCGCGCCGACACCCGTACCGGCGCCGGGTGCGGAGCCGCCTGCACGGCTGGCGACGACGGTACGAGATGCACCACCGACTCGGCGACCCGGGCGAGCGCGCGCCGGTCGGCGGACCGCCCCGGGTGCAGCGGCGCGGCGACGTCGACACGGACCGTCAGCTCCCGGACGCCGAGCATCCGCCGCACCGACCGCAGCAGGGTCTCGTCACCGACGAACGCCGACGCCGTGGTTGTTGCGCCGGTCACTCCGCAGCGGTATTGGATCCGCAGCGGCACGACGGGTGCCCCCGCGTCGATCGCGGCCTGGAACATCGCCGGCCGGAAGCCGGTCTTCGGCCGGCAGGACGTCGCGGCCCCACACCAGGTGGTGCCCTCGGGGAACACCGCGACCGAACGGCCCGCCCGCAATGCGGCGGCGACCCGCCCCACTGCCGCCGGCAGCTCGCGGGGGCGGGAACGGTCCACGAAAATGGTGCCGGCCGCCCGCGCGAGCAGCCCGATCAGCGGCCACCGTCCGACCTCGTGCTTGGCCACCAGCCGGGCCGGCGCGACCGCGAGCAGCGCCAGGACGTCCCACCACGAGACGTGGTTGGCGACGACCAGGGCACGGCGCCGGGGCAGCCGACCGCGCACTTCGAGGCGTACGCCGCAGGCCCGTGCCGTGGCCCGTGCCCAGCCGCGCAGCGCGGTCTGCCGCTCCCGGACCGGCAGCACCGGGAGCAGAACGGCCAGGCCGATGCCGAGCCCGAGCATGCCGAGCAGGCCGGCGGCGCGGCCCAGTTGCCGGGTCGCCGGGACGGCGAGGCCCTCGCCCGGCCGAGGCAGGCAGTCGGGGCCGCAACCGGAACTCGGCCGCCACAGCGGATGCGCCAGCGTGGTCACGGCTGCCCGCCGAGGAAGTGCCGCAGGTAACGCGGGTTGATCCGGTCCATGGAGAGCAGTACGTAGAAGTCGGCCACCCCGAAGTCAGGGTCGTACGCCGGCTGCCCGCAGACCTGGGCCCCCAGCCGCAGGTATCCGCGCAGCAGCGGCGGGACGAGCTTGGCCGCCCCCGTGACCGACTCGGCCGGCACGCCCGGCTCGGCGAACCAGGGCCGCAGTGGACGGACCCGCAACGACGGCGGTGACAGGTGCTTCGCCCGCGCCTGAGCCCAGACCTCGGCGGCGGCGAGGCCACCGTCGGACACCGGCACGGAGGCACACCCACCGAGCCAACGCAGCCCGCGCAGGTGCAGGTAGCGGGCGATACCCGCCCACATCAGGTTGATCACCGCGCCGCTGCGGTGCTCGGGGTGCACGCAGGAACGGCCGGCCTCGACCAGGTACGTACGCAACGGATCGAGCGCGGTCAGGTCGAATTCGCCCTCGGCGTACCGGCGGTTGGTCCGCCCCGGCGGGAGCAGTCGGTACGTCCCGACCACCGCGCCGGTGCTTTCCTGCCGCACCACCAGGTGGTCGCAGTACGGGTCGAAGGCGTCACGGTCGAGGCCGGCCGCGTCCGAGGACACGGTCGCGCCCAGCTCGCCGGCGAACACCTGGTGGCGCAGGCGTTGCGCGGCCTCAACCTGGCTGGGGTCGTCGGCGATCGAGAGGGTGTAGCCGCTGGTCGTCAGTGCTACGTCCGCGGCGGGCAGAACGGCCATGCGTTCTGTGTAGCGCCCGCTTGGTTGCCGGCCCTGGTGACCGGCGGTGTCGATCCGGTGAACGCCGGTCGGCGACCCGCTACGGCGGCGGGTACGCGGGCGTGCGAGGCTGCCGGTGTCCGGCGACGCGGCCGGGCGGCGTGGCGGAGGGAGTCTCGATGATCATCGATGGGCGCTTCAACGGACCACCCGGCTCGGGCAACGGTGGCTGGAGTGCCGGTGTCTTCGCCACCGCGTACGGCGGGGACGCGCCGGTCGAGGTGACCCTGCGTCGACCACCACCGCTGGACACCCCGCTGACGCTGGCCGACGGCGAGGTACGCGACCCGGCCGGCCAGGTGGTCGCGCTCCTGCGCCCGACGGAGGAACTCGACGACGACACGGTTCCGCCGGTGGATCTGGTGACCGCCCGGGCCGCCTCGGCGGCGTACCCGGGGCTGGTGGATCATCCGTTTCCTGACTGCTACGTGTGCGGCCCGCAGCGCACCGACGGCCTGCGGATCTTTCCCGGTCGGCTGCCGGACGGCCGGACGGCGGCACCGGTGCGGGCGCCCCGGCAGGTCGAGGTCGCCACGGTCTGGGCCGCCCTGGACTGCCCCGGCGGCTGGGCGGTGCTCGACGCCGGTCGGCCGTACGTGCTCGGCCGGATCGCGGCCCGGATCGAGGCGCTGCCCCGCCCGGACGACGAGTGCGTGGTGACCGGCGCGGTGATCGGCACCGAGGGTCGCAAGGCGTTCGTGCGCACCAGCCTGTACGCCCCGGACGGTCGCCTGCTCGGCCACGCCCGGGCAACCTGGATCGCCGTGTAGACAAGACCGTCGATCGGCTCGTACCTGGGGATGAGACGGCTCCTGCCTGAGGCGGACCACGATCTCCCGAACGAGCCCGATTGAATTGCCTGACCTTTAACGTCACGCTGTGCAACGGCGCATCCCGGCGCCGACACGGGAGGAGAACGATGACCGACGGGCAACCAAGCCCCACCAACGACGCCCAGATCGTGGTTTCCGGCCTGACCAAGCAGTACCGCAACGTGCTCGCGGTCAACAACCTGTCGTTCACGGTCGAACCGGGACGGGTCACCGGCTTCCTCGGCCCGAACGGTGCGGGTAAGACCACCACCCTGCGTATGCTGCTGAACCTGGTCACGCCGACCGCCGGGACGGCGACCATCGGCGGTCACCGGTACCCCGCCCTGGCTGACCCGCTACGGCACGTCGGCGCGGTGCTGGAGGCGTCCAGCGCGCACAAGGGCCGCACCGGTGTCAACCACCTGCGGGTGATCTGCGCCGCCGCCGGGCTGCCCCGGGAACGGGCCGACCAGGCGTTGGAGCTGGTCGGGCTGACTCCGGCCGCCACGCGCAAGTTCAAGGGCTACTCGCTGGGCATGAAGCAGCGGCTCGGCATCGCCGCGGCGATGCTCGGTGATCCCCGGGTGCTCATCCTGGACGAGCCGGCCAACGGCCTGGACCCGGAGGGCATCCGGTGGATGCGCGGCTTCCTCAAGGGGCTGGCCGCCGAGGGACGGACCGTGCTCGTCTCCAGCCACCTGCTCTCGGAGATGCAGCTGCTGGCCGACGACGTGGTGATCATCGCGGCTGGCCAGTTGGTCCGGCAGGGTCCGGTGGACCAGGTGATCGGGTCGATGGCGCAGGGCGTCCGGGTCCGCACCCCGCAGGCCGACGTGCTGACCGCCGCGCTGGCCGAGGGGCCGGCCACGGTGGAGTCCGACGGACAGGGTCTGCTCCTGATCAGCGGGGTCGACGCTCCGGCGGTGGGTCGGGCGGCCCTGGCCGCCGGGGTCGAACTGCACGAGCTGACCACTGAACGACCCGACCTGGAACGGGTGTTCCTGGAGTTGACGGCCGGAAAGGCGGGCATCCGATGAGCAATCTCGTCCGCTCCGAACTGCTCAAGATCCGTACGACCAGCACCTGGTGGTGGCTGGCCATCGGGGCGTTCCTGTCGATCGCCCTGGCCTTCGCCTTCAACGCCTGGCTGGCCAGCGAGACCCTCAGCGGTGGTGGGGAGGAGTTCGGTTACACCGGCGACGCCGCCTCCGCGCCGGCTCAGGCGGCGAACCTCTACACCTCCGGCCAGTACCTGGGCCTGATGTTCGTGATGCTCATCGGCATCCTCATGGTCACCAACGAGTTCTTCCACCAGACCGCGACCACGACCTTCCTGGCCACTCCGCGACGCACCTCGGTGATCGTCAGCAAGCTCATCGCGGCCAGCCTGCTCGGTTTCGCGTTCTGGCTGGTGACCACGGTCATCGACCTCGCGGCCGGCGCGGCGTTCCTGTCGCTGAACGACTACGGGACGCAGCTCGGCGAGTGGGAGGTCCACCGGGCCCTGCTGCTCAACCTGATGGCGTACGCGATCTGGACGGTGCTCGGCGTTGGCATCGGCACGCTGATCACCAACCAGCTCGGGGCGGTGATCACCGCCTCGGTGCTCTACCTGATCGGCACCCAGGTGGTGGGCCTGCTCTTCCTGCTGCTGGCCAACCTGCTGGACAACATGGCCGTGCTCAAGTGGCAGGTGGTCTGGCCGGCCGCCGCGTCCCAGATCATGATCACGCCGGGCGAGAACGAGATGTTGCCGGCCTGGTGGGTCGGCGCACTGGTGCTGGTGGGCTACGCCGTGGTCAGCGGCGTGGTCGGAATCCTCATCACCCGACGCCGCGACATCTCCTGACACCCGGGCGACCGACTCGGTCGGCGCCCCGCCCGACGGGCCTGGTGCACCGGTGACACAGCCGGTGCACCGGGCCCGTCGCCGCGCCGACCGGCCGTCCAGGCCATAGCAGCGATCAAGGGAATACGCAGCGCTTACCGAACTTCTGTCATCTTCTGTGAATCCGACCACGCGACCGAGGCGGAAATGCCCCGAGGTTCGGTACGGCGTAGCCTGGGAACCGTCCTGTGCGTCCGTCCCGGCGCACCGGGCACCGCGTGACACACAAACCCGCGTGAAAGAGGCGATTACCGGCCGTGTCGACCCAGCAGACTTCTCAGGAGAACCCACTGGCGGGTTTCGGCCCGAACGAGTGGATCGTCGAGGAGATGTACCAGCGGTACCTCGCCGATCCCAGCAGCGTCGACCCGGCCTGGCACGACTTCTTCGCCGACTACCGACCTGGTCCGGGCACAGCGGGCGGCGGTGACGGCCGGCCGGCCGCTGGCACCGCGGCCAAGGACGCCGCCCCGGCCAAGACCGAGGCGACCCCGAAGAGCCAGCCGGCCGCCAAGGCCGAACCGGCGGCCAAGAATGAGCGCCGCACGGCGGCACCGGCGACGTCGAAGCCGACGTCCACCACGGCGAAGCAGACCGCCGCGAAGCCGACCACGGCGAAGCCGACGGCCGCGAAGCCGACCGCCGCCAAGGCCGAGCCGGCGAAGAGCCAGCCGACCCGGACCGCGCCCACTGCCAGCGCGCCACGAACCACCCCGCTACGCGGCATCGCCGCCAAGATCGTCCAGAACATGGACGCCTCGCTGGCCGTGCCGACCGCGACCAGCGTCCGAGCCGTACCGGCCAAGCTCCTGGTCGACAACCGGATCGTGATCAACAACCATCTCGCCCGGGGGCGCGGCGGCAAGGTCAGCTTCACCCACCTGATCGGTTACGCCCTGGTGCGGGCGTTGGTCGCGCACCCGGAGATGAACAACTCCTTCGCCGAGGTCGACGGCAAGCCGGTGGTGGTCCACCCCGAGCACGTCAACCTGGGCATCGCTATCGACCTGACCAAGCCCGACGGCAGCCGCAACCTGGTGGTCCCCTCCATCAAGGGCTGCGAGCAGATGGACTTCCGGCAGTTCTGGCAGGCGTACGAGGACGTCGTCCGACGCGCCCGCCGCAACGAGCTGACCATGGACGACTACTCCGGCACCACGATCTCGCTGACCAATCCCGGCGGCATCGGCACCGTGCACTCCATGCCGCGGCTCATGCAGGGCCAGAGCGCGATCATCGGGGTCGGCGCCATGGAGTACCCGGCGCCGTACCAGGGCATGAGCGAGGCCACCCTGGCCGAGTTGGCGGTCAGCAAGGTCATCACGCTGACCAGCACGTACGACCACCGGATCATCCAGGGCGCGCAGTCTGGCGAGTTCCTCAAGGTCATGCACGAGCTGATGCTCGGCGAACACGGTTTCTACGACCAGATCTTCACCTCGCTGCGCATCCCCTACGAGCCGGTGCGCTGGGTACGCGATGTCGCGGTCGACAGCGAGGGCCAGATCAACAAGACCGCCCGGGTCCACGAGCTGATCCACTCGTACCGGGTGCGTGGTCACCTGATGGCCGACACCGACCCGCTGGAGTTCAAGATCCGCAAGCACCCGGATCTGGACGTCCTCCAGCACGGGCTGACCCTGTGGGACCTGGACCGCACCTTCCCGGTCAACGGCTTCGCCGGCCGGCAGCGGATGAAGCTGCGGGAGATCCTCGGCGTACTCCGCGACTCGTACTGTCGCCGGGTCGGCATCGAGTACATGCACATCCAGGACCCGGCCGAGCGCCGTTGGATCCAGGAGCGGGTCGAGCGCAAGTACGAGAAGCCGCCGGCCGGTGAGCAGAAGCACGTGCTCAACCGGCTCAACGCGGCCGAGGCGTTCGAGACCTTCCTGCAGACCAAGTACGTCGGCCAGAAGCGCTTCTCGCTGGAGGGCGGCGAGTCGCTGATCCCGCTGCTCGGCGAGGTGCTGGAGGCGTCCGCCGAGGACGGGCTGGACGAGGTCGTCATCGGCATGGCCCACCGGGGCCGGCTCAACGTGTTGGCCAACATCGTCGGCAAGCCGTACGAAAAGATCTTCTCCGAGTTCGAGGGGCACCTGGACCCACGTTCCACCCAGGGCTCGGGCGACGTGAAGTACCACCTGGGCCAGAACGGCAAGTTCACCACCCCCGACGGCGACCACGCCGTGAAGGTCTCGGTGGTGGCGAACCCGTCGCACCTGGAGGCCGTCGACCCGGTGCTGGAGGGGATAGTCCGCGCCAAGCAGGACCGCATAGACCTCAAGCTGGAGGGCTACACCGTGCTGCCGCTGGCGGTGCACGGTGACGCGGCCTTCGCCGGCCAGGGCGTGGTGGCCGAAACGCTCAACCTCTCCCAGCTGCGCGGCTACCGCACCGGCGGGACCGTGCACGTGGTGGTCAACAACCAGGTCGGCTTCACCACCGCACCGGAGTACAGCCGCTCCAGCCTCTACAGCACCGACGTGGCCCGGATGATCCAGGCCCCGATCTTCCACGTCAACGGCGACGACCCGGAGGCCGTGGTCCGGGTCGCCCGGCTCGCCTTCGAGTACCGGCAGGCGTTCAACAAGGACGTCGTCATCGACCTGGTCTGCTACCGGCGGCGCGGGCACAACGAGGGCGACGACCCCTCGATGTCCAACCCCCAGATGTACCGGATCATCGACTCGAAGCGCTCGGTCCGCAAGCTCTACACCGAGGAGCTGATCGGGCGGGGCGACATCACCGTGGAGGACGCCGAGGAGTTACTGCGCGACTACCAGGCGCAGTTGGAGCGGGTCTTCAAGGCCACCCGCGACGCGGCCACCACGCCACGCCAGCTCAGTCGTCCCAAGCGGGAGGACGAGCCGGAGCCGCAGGTGGAGACGGCGACCGAGGCGTCGGTCATCAAGGCCATCGGTGAGGCGCACGTCAGCCTGCCCGAGGGCTTCACCCCGCACAAGCGGATCCAGCAGTTGCTCGACCGGCGGGCCCGGATGGCCGTCGAGGGCAACATCGACTGGGGTTTCGGCGAGATCATCGCCTTCGGGGCGCTGCTGCACGACGGGATAACCGTCCGGCTCGCCGGTCAGGACTCGCGCCGAGGCACCTTCGTGCAACGGCACGCCTCGATCGTCGACGCGCAGACCGGCGACGACTACCTGCCGCTGCACTCGCTCACCGCCGACGGCGAACGCTCCCGGCTCTTCGTGCACGACTCGCTGTTGAGCGAGTACGCGGCGATGGGCTTCGAGTACGGCTACTCGGTGGAGAACGTCGACGCGCTGGTCTGCTGGGAGGCCCAGTTCGGCGACTTCGTCAACGGCGCCCAGACGGTGATCGACGAGTTCATCTCCTCCGGCGAGGTGAAGTGGGGCCAGCGGTCCGCGGTGACCCTGCTGCTGCCGCACGGCCACGAGGGTCAGGGGCCGGACCACACCTCCGGCCGCCCGGAGCGGTTCCTCCAGCTCTGCGCCGAGGACAACATGCGGGTGGCGAACCCGACCACTCCGGCGAACTACTTCCACCTGCTGCGCCGTCAGGCCCTCTCGCCCAAGCGCAAGCCGCTGGTGGTGTTCACGCCGAAGTCGCTGCTGCGGCACAAGCTCTGCGTCTCCTCGGTGGAGGACTTCACCACCGGCACCTTCGCCCCGGTGCTGCCCGATCCGGCCGCGGGCGCGCCGGAGCAGGTCAAGCGGGTGCTGCTCTGCTCGGGCAAGGTCTACTACGACCTGTTCCAGGCCCGGCAGGAACGCGGTGTCACCGACACCGCGATCATCCGGCTGGAGCAGCTCTACCCGATGCCGGTGGAGGAGATCCGGGCCGCTCTCGCGCAGTACCCGAACGCGGAGGACTTCGCCTGGGTGCAGGAGGAGCCAGCCAACCAGGGTGCCTGGTCGTTCGTCGCGCTCAACCTGCTGGAGCACCTCGACGGTGTCCGGCTGCGCCGGATCTCCCGTCCGGCCGCTGCGGCTCCGGCCGTCGGTTCGGCGAAGATGCACGAGGTCGAGCAGACCGCGCTGATCGAGGCGGCACTCCCCCGCCCCTGACGAGAACTGACCCGGTCCCGTCCCGCCCTACGGCGGGGCGGGACCGGCCGGTCACCGGCAGACGCCGGTGAGGAAGCGAGTACGCCGATGTACTTCACCGACCGGGGCATCGAGGAACTGGTCGCGCGCCGCGGCGAGGAGCAGGTCAGCCTGGAGTGGCTGGGCGAGCGGCTGCGTGACTTCGTCGACCTGAACCCGGAGTTCGAGACCCCGATCGAGCGGTTCGCCACCTGGCTGGCCCGGCTCGACGACGAAGACGACGACTGATCGCGGTGGACGGCACCGGACCGGCTGGTAGCGCCACACCGGCACGGACGCCCACCGGGCGGGTCAGGAAGACCGGAACCGGGGGCCGGGGTCTCGCGGCGGTGGCGGCGACCCTGGCGCTGCTGAGCGGATGCACCGGCGGCGCCCAGCCCACTCCTCCGGTCGCGTCCGCGCCGATCGGGTCGGCACCTCCCGTACCGTCGGTCTTCTACGTCGATCCGGGAAATCCGGCCAACGCGGAGGCCGACCGGCGCGCCGCTCGCGGCGAGACCACCGAGGCGGCGGCGCTGCGCGCGATCGGCAGCCGACCGAGCGCGAAATGGCTGACCGGCGGCCCGGCCCGTGCGGAGGTCGAGGCCTACCTCGGCCGGGCCACGATCGCCGGTCAGACCCCGGTGCTGGTGCTCCACAACGTGCCGCAGCGTGACTGCGGTCGGCGGGGTGCCGGGGGTGCCGGCTCCGGCGCCGAGTACCAGTCCTGGATCCGCGACGTGGCCGCCGGCATCGCCGGCCGTCCGGTGATCGTGGTCCTCGAACCGGGCGCGCTGCCGGACGCGGTGGCCGGCTGCGTACGCGACGTCGAGGGCCGGCTCGCGCTACTGCGCGACGCGGTGGCCGTGTTGGAGAGCACCGAAACCGCCCGGGTCTACCTTGACGCGGGGCACCCAGGCTGGATCAACGACGTGGCGGCGCTGGCGGCGGCGTTGCGCCGGGCCGGGGTGGCCGAGGCGGACGGCTTCGCGCTCAACGTGGCTAACTTCGTCCGTACCGAGGAGAACACCACCTACGGTCACCGGATCTCCGATGCGCTCGGCGGCGGCACCACGTTCGTCATCGACACCAGCCGCAACGGCAACGGGCCGTACCCGGCGGACCGGGTCAAGGGAGCACCGAGCTGGTGCAACCCGCCCGGCCGGGCGATTGGCGCGGACCCGACGACCGACACCGACCTGGATCGGGTGGACGCCCTGCTCTGGGTCAAGTTCCCCGGCGAGTCCGACGGCGACTGCCGCCCCGGCGAGCCTCCCTCCGGCACCTTCTGGCCCCCCTACGCCATTTCCCTAACCCACCCCTGATTCCTCGTTGATCATGAGGTTAGCGGTCAATTTTGTCCGTTTCGCTGCCGCCAACCTCATGATCAACCAGAGTGGGAGCGGGTCGGGGTGGGGGTCAGGCCGGTGCGGCGGAGCTTTTGCCAGCCTAGGCGGCCACCGGTCAGGGCGGTGGTTACCGACTGGATCATCACCAGGTACATCAGCTGCCGATACACGAACTGCTGCAACGGCAGCACCCACAGCACGCTGAGCTTCTCCCGGTCGAACCGGAACGCCACCACGGCGGTCAGCATCTGCAAGGCGAGCATGACCAGCCACGCCACCACCGTCGCGGTCCGGTCGAGGAAGAACAGTCCGTAGAGCGCGAGCAGGTCGATCACCGGTGCCAGCAGCGGCAGGAGCACCCCGAACAGGCTCAGGAACAGCAGGCAGCGCCGGGTGAAGCGGCCGGAGGCACCTCGGTCGAGCAGCGAGCGCCGATGCTTCCACATCGCCTGCATGGTGCCGTAGCTCCACCGGTACCGCTGCTTCCACAGCTGCCCCAGCGTCGCCGGGGCCTCGGTCCATGCCCGGGCGGTCTCCTCGTAGACCACCTTCCAGCCGGCGCGGCCGAGCGCCATGGTGATGTCGGTGTCCTCGGCCAACGTGTCGTCGGTCATGCCACCGGCGTATTGCAGCGCCTGCCGGCGGAAGGCACCGATCGCCCCCGGCACGGTGGACATGCAGCGCAGCGTCTCGTACAGCCGGCGGTCGAGATTGAAACCGATGACGTACTCGATGTGCTGCCACTTGGCGATCAGGCTGTCGCGGTTGCCCACCTTGACGTTGCCGGCGACCGCGCCCACCTGCGGATCCGCGAACGGTTGGACGAGCCGCCGCACCGAGTCGCGCTCGAACACGGTGTCTCCGTCGACCATCACGATCAGCTCGTGCCGGGCCAGCGCCAGCCCGGTGTTCAACGCGCTCGGCTTGCCGCCGTTCGGCGTACGGACGACCCGGACGTTCGGCAGCCGGAGTGCTTCGACGATCTCGGCCGTTCCGTCGGTGGAACCATCGTCGACGACGATCACCTCGATGCCGCCCGGATGGTCGCCACCGGCCAGCGAGCGGACCGCCGCGGCAATCCCCTCCTTCTCGTTGTACGCGGGCACGATCACCGAGACCGGCTCGGTCACCGGCGGCCCCCAGGACCAGCCTGCCGCCCGGCGTCGGCGTGCGTGTCGCCCGGCGAGCACCAGCAGCAGCACGGTACGGCCCACCGTCAGCGCGCCGACCGCCAGGAAGATCACTCCGAGCCAGCCCAGCGTGCGGTCCGCGCCCTGCACCCCCCAGGTCAGCATCCGCCCGCGCCAGCGCTCGCCCGCGCTGGCCGCCTGACCGGCGTCGACCCGGTGGTCGATGCCGGCCTCGGCGAGCGCCAGGTTCAGGCCGTCGGTGACCGTGACGAAGCGGTAGCCGCGCTCCGTCATCAGCGGAATGAACCGGTCGAGCGCGGCGACGGTCTGGGCCCGGTCGCCGCCCGCGTCGTGCCAGAGCGTGATCGCTCCCGAGTATCCGGGTGGCGTCACGTTGGTGAGGATCTGGTCCACGCCGGGTAGCGCCCAGTCCCGGCTGTCGGTGTCGTTGAGCACGCTCAGGTAGCCCAGGTCGCCGGCCTGGGTGAACACCGGCCAGTCCAGGTCGCTGATGGCGTTGGCGTACGAGGAGTACGGAAATCGGATCAGCGAGGTACGGATCCCGGCCGCGCCGGCGATGGCCAACTGGGTCTGGGCGTACTCCATCCGACGTCGCCAGTCGGGCAACACGGCCAGATCGGGGTGGGTGAAGGTGTGCACACCGAGCTCGTGGCCGGCTGCGGCCAGTTCCCGTACCAGTTCCGGATGTCGGGCCACCTGCGAGCCGACCACGAAGAAGGTGGCCGGAACCTGATGGGCGGCCAGCACCCGCAGCACCTCGCGGGTCCAGACCGGGTCCGGCCCGTCGTCGAAGGTGAGTGCGACGGTGCGCGGAGGCAGTCGGTACGACCGGGTCGCCCCACCCGTGCTGCTGACGATCGGGCCACCGGAGACCACCGCCGACGGCACCTCACGCTGACCGTGGTGGGTGTGCTGACGGTCCGGCGCGAAGGACGCGTTGGCGTACGCGCCGACGAGCAGCGCAGCGGCCAGCACCGCGCAGAGGACGCCGAACACGATCCAGCTCGGCGGCGGCACGACCCGACGACCTCGTGCCGGCCGGCGGGACCGGCGTGCTGGCGGTTCACTCATCGGCGAAGGCTGCTCCGTCGACGACGCTCGACGGCTCGACGGTCGGCGGTGTCGGTTCCGTGGTGGGCGGCTCGGCACTGGGTGTCGCCGCCGGCGCGGTCGACCGGGTGGGACGGGGCGGCACCGACGCCGACGAGGGGGTGCGGCGCGGTGGCGTCGGTGCGCTGGTCACCGTCGTGGGTACCCGGGACGGCGTGGCCCGGGGACGCGGCACACCGCTGCCCGTGGTCCGGGGAGCGGCCGTGGTCGGCGGAACCTGCACGGCGGGGATCGACGGGGCGGGTGGCGGTTGCCAGGGCGGGCGGGTCGGCTCCACGAAGGGCAGCACGGTGTCGGCCTTGACCGGACCGCCGGCGAAGCTCGCCACGACCAGGCCGGTGTAGATCAGACTGATCAGACCCAGGGCGTACGCGATCCAGCGCAGCCGGGACCGACGCCGGCCGCTCGGATCGACGAAGACCGGACGCGGCTGGGACACCACGGACATGACGGTGGTGGGGCTGTCCCCCGGCACCACCACCGTGGGCGCGTCCACCAGCACGGCCGGCTGCACCACCGTCGGCGCGTCGAGCACGGCCGGCTGGATGACCGTCGGCGCGTCGAGCACAGCCGGCTGGATGACCGTCGGCGCGTCCGACATGGCCGGCTGCACGGCCGCCCGGGGGTGCGCGAACCCTGGTGTCGTGGCCGGTTCGTCGGTTACGGTTCGCTCGGCTCCCCGCGCGCCGTCCGCCGTATCGGCGCTGGTCAGAGGGTCCGCAGTCATGGCCGGCAGTCTAAGAGTGAACAATTCTCGGCTTACTCCCGGAGCCCGACGATGCGACCGGAATCCCAGTTCGCCGCACCGCCGCGAACACCGGAGTGAGCTTCGACTCACGGATCGTGACGGCCACCTCGACCGGTGGGCTCAACGCCTCGCCGAACTGGTCCCCGGTGCCCGCCGAAACCGGCCGCGGGCAGGTCGAACGGACCGGCCGTCCTCGTGCCGGCGGTCGTCGCGACCGGTCGGTCCGGCTTCTCGGCCCTGGTCGGTCGGGCCGAAACAAAAATCTTTCTGGCCGAGCCGGAGATCGCGGACGCGGTCGCGCGGGCGCCGGACGGCCCGGGCAGGCGGGTCCGACGACCCGCGCGGAAAACAACCCTGATCTTGTAGCGTGAGTGCCGTGGCCCGGAGCGTTTACCTGACAAGTGTCGGCTCGGGCGGGGGGAAGTCGACCATCGCCCTCGGCCTCGCGGAGTTGTTGTCCCGGCAGGTCGGCGGGATCGGTGTGTTCCGTCCACTGGTCGTGCAGGATCGGCCCGACCCGATCCTCGTCCTGCTCAGCGAGCGTTACCGGGTGGGGCTGCCGGTGACGGACCTGCACGGCACCACGTACGCCGAGGCCACCGCCCTGGTCGCCGACGGTCGCCGGGAGGAACTGATCTCCCGGATCGTCGAGCGCTACCGGGCAGTGGAGCGGCGGTTCGCCGCGATGGTCGTGGTCGGCAGTGACTTCGCCGCCGCCGGTGACACCGCCGGCCCCCGCGAACTGGCCTTCAACGCCCGGTTGGCCACCGAGTTCGGCAGCGTCGTGGTGCCGGTGGTCGACGGGTACGGGCAGCAGCCGGCGGCGATCGCCGCCGCCGCCCGGGGTGCCTACCACGACCTCGCGGACCTCGGCGCGACCGTGCTCGCGGTGTTGGCCAACCGGGTCCCCGAGTCGATGGCGATGCCTCGACTGCCGGTACCCACGTACGCCATCCCGGAGGTGCCGAGCGTCTCCGCCCCCACGGTGGCGGAGGTGGCGGGGGCGCTGGACGCCACGGTGCTGGCCGGCGACGAGACCGCGCTCGCCCGTGACGTGCTCGACTACGTCGTCGGTGCCGCCCAGGTACCGACCCTGCTGGAGCACCTCACCGAGGGCGCGCTACTGATCATGCCGGGCGACCGGGACGATCTGCTGGTGGCGGCGAGCGCCGCGCACGTGGCCGGTCAGGTGTCGCTGGCCGGGCTGGTGCTCACCCTCGGCGTACCACCCGATCCTCGGGCGATGCGCCTGGTGGAGGCGCTGAACGCCCGGCTCGCGGTGCTCTCGGTGCGAAGCGACAGCTTCCACACGGTGGCCGCGTCGAGCCGGATCGAGGGCAGACCCAACATCGGCAACCCGCGCAAGGTGGAGACCGCCCTCGGTGCGTTCGAGGCGCACGTCGACACCGACGAGCTGGCCGGGCGGCTGCGGGTCAGCCGCTCCGCGCGGGTCACCCCGCTGATGTTCGAGTACGACCTGATCGACCGCGCCCGTGCCCGCCGCCGGCACCTGGTGCTGCCCGAGGGGACCGAGGAGCGGATTCTGCGGGCCACCGAGGTCCTGTTGCGCCGGGGCGTGGCCGACCTGACCCTGCTGGGCCGACCCGAGGAGGTCGCTCGATGCGCCCGGGAGCTGGGCGTGGACATCGGCGAGGCCCGAGTGGTGGACCCGGCGAGCAGCCCGTGGCGGGACGAGTTCGCCGAGGCGTACGCGAAGCTGCGCGCACACCGGGGGGTCAGCGCCGAACTGGCCCACGACATCGTCGCCCAACCGAACTACTTCGGCACCATGATGGTCTGGGCGGGTCACGCCGACGGCATGGTTTCCGGTGCCACGCACACCACGGCGGCGACCATCCGCCCGGTCTTCGAGATCGTCAAGACCACGCCGGAGGTCTCTGTCGCCTCCAGCGTCTTCTTCATGCTGCTCGCCGACCGGGTGCTGGTCTACGGCGACTGCGCGGTGAACCGTGATCCGGATGCCACCCAGCTCGCCGACATCGCCATCTCGTCGGCGGACACCGCAGCCCGGTTCGGCATCGAGCCCCGGGTGGCGATGCTGTCGTACTCGACCGGCAGTTCGGGCGCGGGCGAGGACGTGGAGAAGGTCGCGGCGGCCACCGCACTCGTCCGCCAACGCCGGCCTGACCTGGCCGTCGAGGGTCCGATCCAGTACGACGCGGCCGTCGATCCGGCCGTGGCCGCCACCAAGCTGCCCGACAGCCCGGTCGCCGGCCGGGCGACGGTCTTCATCTTCCCGGACCTGAACACCGGCAACAACACGTACAAGGCGGTGCAGCGCTCCGCCGGAGCGGTGGCCGTCGGGCCGGTCATGCAGGGTCTGCGCCGGCCGGTCAACGATCTCTCCCGAGGGGCCACCGTGCCGGACATCGTGAACACCGTGGCGATCACCGCCATCCAGGCCGCTGCACTCGCCGAGGCAGCGCCGGCGTCGGACCAGGCGACGTCGTGAGCGGCCGGCAGCGAGCGGGTGCGCTGGTGCCTCAGGTCGACCCACTGCGCAGTGGAGGACCGGCATGAGCAAGGTGCTGGTACTCAACAGCGGATCCTCGTCGATCAAGTACCGGCTGTACGACGGGGACCGCGTCGTGGACAAGGGCATCGTCGAACGCATCGGCGAACCCGGCGGCGGGCCGAGCGACCACACCGGTGCGATCCAACAGATCCTGAGCGAGCTGGACCTGACCGGCCTCGCGGTCGTCGGCCACCGGGTCGTGCACGGCGGCCGGCGATTCACCGCGCCGACGCTGGTCGACGACGCCGTGCTGGCCGCCATCGCCGACCTGGTGCCGCTGGCGCCCCTGCACAACCCGGCGAATCTCGCCGGTATCGAGGTGGCCCGCCGGGCGCTGCCGGACGTGCCGCAGGTCGCTGTCTTCGACACCGCGTTCCACCACACGCTGCCCGATGCCACCGCCACGTACGCGATCGACCGCGAGGTCGCGCAGCGGTACGACATCCGACGGTACGGCTTCCACGGCACCTCGCACGCGTACGTGTCCCGGCGGTCCGCGGAACTGCTGGACCGCCCGTACGAGGAGATCAACACGATCACGCTGCACCTGGGCAACGGCGCGAGCGCGTGCGCGGTGGCCGGTGGGCGAAGCGTCGCCACCTCGATGGGGATGTCGCCGCTGGAGGGCCTGGTGATGGGCACCCGCAGTGGTGATCTCGATCCGGCCATCGTGTTCCACCTGCGCCGCGAGGGCGGCCTGGGCGTCGACGAGATCGACGACCTGCTCAACCACCGCAGCGGCCTGCTCGGGCTGAGCGGGGTCAACGACATGCGCGAACTGCTCGCCCGGCGGACGGCCGGCGACGAGGCCGCAGCGCTCGCCTTCGACGTCTACTGCCGTCGGATCACCGGCTACGTGGGCGCGTACTACGCGTTGCTCGGCCGAGTGGACGCGGTCACCTTCACCGCCGGTGTCGGCGAGCACGCGGCACCGGTACGCGCGACAGCACTGGCCGGACTGGACCGGCTCGGCATCACCGTCGACCCGGACCGCAACGCGGGCAGCGGCGACCGACTCATCTCGCCGGACGGCGCGGAGGTCGCCGTCTGCGTCATCGGCACCGACGAGGAGCGGGAGATCGCGCGGGCCGCCCGGACGATGGTCGCGGACGGCAGCTGATCCGGTCAGCCGAAGGCGAGCCAGGTGGCGAGCGCGAGCAGCACGGCGGCGACCACGGCCGCCCCGATGATCAGCCCGGTCCGCGACGCCGCCGCCTCCGTCGGCGCGGTCTCCGTGTTGACGAAGGCCCGGAACGCCTCGGTGTTGCCGCTCGGGTCGGTGTAGTTCTCAGCCATGCCGGGAACCTTAGCGAAACCTGTCCAGCCCCCGTCCTGCCCACCACCATAGAAGTCGCGCCCCGTGCACCGTCCTACCGAGCGGGGGCGGGCACAATCGGAGCCATGTCGCCTCGCGCCGCCGCCGCTCTGGTCGCCACCAGTCTCGTCGCCAGCATCCTGGTCGGATGTTCCACCGACCCTGAGCCAACCGAGCGGGCGGAAGCGCCCAGCTCGCCGGCCACCGCCTCGGTCGGGCCGTCGGCCTCCGCATCGGCACCGGCGATCCCCGCCGGCAGCGCCCCGGAGAGGACCTTCGCGCTCGGCGTACGGAAGCTGAAGCTGAACCGCGACGAACGGCCACTGCCGGTGACCATCTGGTACCCGGCGGCCGGACAGGCCGGCGGGAAGCCGGTCAGCGGTGCCGACGCCGCCGACGGGAAGTTCCCCGTGATCATGTTCAGCCACGGCCTGGGCGGCTACCCGGAGGACTACGCCACGCTGCTGACCCGCTGGGCCGCCGCTGGATTCGTGGTGGCCGCCCCGACCTTCCCCCACACCTCGGGGCCCAGGGACAACATCAACGCGATGGACGTGCTCAACCAGCCGGCCGACGTGTCGTACGCGTTGACCCAGGTGCTCGCCCTCGACACCCGCGACGGCGATCCGCTGCGCGGCCGGCTGGTCACCGACCGGGCCGTCGCCGCCGGGCACTCGGCGGGCGGGGTGACCACCATCGGGTTGTTCACCACCGGCCGCGACCTACGGCTGGCCGCCGGGATCGTCCTCTCCGGCACTGCCTTCGGGGTGGGCACCGCGTTCGCCGGCGTCGCCGCTCCGCAGCTGTTCGTGCACGGCGAAGCCGACGAGGTGGTGCAGTACGCCGCCGGCAAGGCCGCGTACGACAAGGTGCCGTGGCCGAAGGCGATGCTGAGCCTGCCCGACGGCGACCACGGCCGCGCTCTGCTGCGCGACGGGGGTGCGGCGCTGCGGGTGGTCACGGACACCACCATCGAGTTCCTCCGGTGGACGCTCTACGGCGACGCCGAAGCCAAGGAACGTATTTCCACCGCCGCCTCCCGTGACGACATCGCCACCCTCGACAACCAGCTTTAGAGCGACCGGCAATAGGGCTGGCGGGGCTGCGGCGCGCCCTGGCACTTCGGCTGGCGGCGTTGTCGTCGTCGGCCATGCAACACCGGCATGGCCTCCTCCTCCGCCTTGCCACCCTCGGCCAAGACCCGCCTCGCCTCCACCGCCCTACTGCCGGTCGCTCTTAGCGCGACGATCTTGTCGACCCCGGCGGCCTCACGCGGTGTGGTCGACGACCACCTTGCCGAAGACGTCGCCGGAGTGCAGGCGGGCGAAGGCGTCGCCGACCCGGCTGAACGGCACGACGCTGTCCACCACCGGGCGCACCCCCCGCTCGGCGCAGAAGGCCAGCAGGGCGGCCAACTCGTCCGGGGTGCCCATCGAGGTGCCCAGGATCTCCAACTGCATGGCGAAGACCCGGCGCAGGTTGACCTTCGGCTCGTGGCCGGCGGTCGCGCCGGAGACCACGATCCGGGCCCCCAGGGCGGCCGACTTCAACGAGTGGTCGAAGGTGGCCGCACCGACCGTCTCGATCACCACGTCGACCCGCTCGGGAAGCCGGGCGCCCGGCTCCACGGCGGTCGCGCCCAGCTCGGCGATGCGCTCCCGCTTGGCGGCGTCACGGCTGGTCGCGTACACCCGCTTGCCGTGCGCGGCGGCCAGCACGACGGCCGCGGTGGCCACGCCACCCCCGGCGCCCTGCACCAGAACGGCCTCCGCGTCGTCGATGCGGCCCTTGGCGGTGAGCATCCGCCAGGCGGTCAACCAGGCCGTCGGCAGGCACGCGGCGTCGGTCGCCGCCAGCCCCGCCGGCAGCGGCAGCAGATTCGACCGGGGTACGGCCACCCGCTCCGCCAGCGTGCCGGGAAAGTGCTCGGAAAGGATGGACATCCCGCGCGGGTCGCCCGGCGTCGGCACGACCGGGTAGACGACCACCTCGTTGCCGTCCGGGTCCACGCCGGTGGCGTCGCAACCGAGGATCATCGGCAGCTGGTCGGCGCGGAGCCCCACCCCGCGCAGTGACCAGAGGTCATGGTGGTTGAGCGAGCTGGCCGTGACCCGCAGCGTCACCCAGTCTTCGTCGGGCAGGTTCGGCTCGGGTTGCTCACCGACGGTGAGCGCGGCGAGCGGGTCGGCGTCGTCGAATCGGCTGGCGAAGGCGGCACGCATGATCCGCACCGTAACAAGCTGAGCGCCCGTTAAGAAGGACCCCTTCCTTACACCTCAGGCGCGGGCGACGCCGTCGCGGCGGGCGGCTTCGGCGACCGCGTCGGCCACCGCCGGTGCCACCCTCGGGTCGAGCGGCGAGGGCACGATGGCCTCGGGGGTGAGCGTCTCGGCCACCACCGAGGCGATCGCGTCGGCCGCGGCGACCTTCATGGCGTCGGTGATCCGGGAGGCCCGTGCTTCGAGCGCACCCCGGAACACGCCCGGGAAGGCCAACACGTTGTTGATCTGATTCGGATAGTCACTGCGACCGGTGGCGACCACGGCGACATGGCGGGCGGCCACCTCCGGATCCACTTCGGGGGTGGGGTTGGCCAGCGCGAACACGATGCCGCCCGGGGCCATGCCGGCCACCGCAGGCTCGGGGATCAGCCCGCCGGAGACCCCGATCAGCACGTCGGCGTCGCGCAGCGCCTCGGTGATGTCACCCTGCCGACCGTCGGCATTGGTCAGTTCGGCGAGTTCGGCCTTCGTCCCGGTGAGGCCGGTGCGCTGCCGGGAGATGATGCCCCGGGAGTCGCAGACCACCACCCGCTCCGGGTCCACGCCGCCGGCCACCAGCATCCTGGTCACCGCCACGCCGGCCGCTCCCGCGCCGCTCACGGCCACCCGCAGGTCGCCGAGCTTGCGGTCGAGCAGAGTCGCCGCGTTGCGCATCGCCGCCAGCACGACGATCGCGGTGCCGTGCTGATCGTCGTGAAAGACGGGGATGTCCAACGCCTCGTCGAGCCGCCGCTCCACCTCGAAGCACCGAGGTGCGCTGATGTCTTCCAGGTTGATGCCACCGAACGATGGCGCGAGCGCGGTGACCACCGCGACGATCTCGTCGACGTCCTGCGTGGCCAGGCAGACCGGTACCGCGTCGATCCCGCCGAACTGCTTGAACAGCACGGCCTTGCCCTCCATCACCGGCAGCGCGGCGCTCGGGCCGATGTTGCCGAGCCCGAGTACCGCCGAGCCGTCGGTGACGACCGCGACGGTGCGCGAGGCCCAGGTGTAGTCGTGGGCGAGGTCCGGGTCGGCGGCGATCGCCTCGCAGACCCGGGCCACACCCGGGGTGTACGCGAGGGAGAGGTCGTCCCGGCTGGTCAGTGGCACGGTCGAGACGACGGCCATCTTGCCGCCCCGGTGCAGTTGGAAGACGGGATCAGCAGGGTCCACGGTGGACGAAGACATGGTGACTCCAGAAGATTCGAGCAGCTGGACCGGCCGGTCGGGCGCACGGTGAGGCGAGCGAGCGGCGGCGCGCGGTGCGGGGGGTCACCCGGGCACTTCCGAGCATAACCAGGCCCAGAGGTCCAGTATGTGAGCAGGGTCATAACGGTCGCGGCGGCACCCGGCCAGGGCGTGGCCAGTACCGGGCCAGCACGCGGCCGTGCACGTCAGCCACGCCGTACGCTCGGGAGTCGTCGGTGACCAGGTCGTTGTCGCCGGACAGCCACCAGCCGCCGTCGACGGGACGGATCGCCCGTTTGACCACCAACAGGTCGGGCCGGCTGCGAAAGACCGCGATCACCACATCGTCGGGCCGGATGGCTCGGCCACCCCGCCGCACCAGCACCGCGTCACCGTGACGAAGTGTGGGTGCCATCGAGGGGCCGGTCACCAGCACGGCCGACAGCGGCCATCGCAGCCGGGGGGCGGGCACGGGTTTCACCTCCAGCGGCCTCGGGGACCACCGTCCAGGAGTAATGTCGTCTTGGATCATCGCAAACTTCCCATGGAGGATCCCGATGCGACTTCCACGCATCCTTACGCCCCGCGTGAGCGCCAGTGCCCACTGCGACCTGCCCTGCGGCGTCTACGACCCGGCGCAGGCCCGCATCGAGGCCGAGTCGGTCAAAATGATCTGCGAGAAGTACCAGGCCAACACCGACCCGGAGTTCCGCACCAGGGCCATCCTGATCAAGGAGCAGCGGGCTGAGCTGGTCAAGCACCACCTCTGGGTGCTGTGGACCGACTACTTCAAGCCGCCGCACTTCGAGAAGTACCCGCACCTGCACCAGCTGTTCAACGAGACCACCAAGCTGGCCGGCGCCGCCGGCGCCAAGGGCGCCACCGACCCGAGCAAGGCGGACGAGCTGCTGCAGAAGATCGACGAGATCTCCAAGATCTTCTGGGAGACCAAGCAGGCCTGACGTCACCCGCGTACGGCGGCTGAGCGAACCGCTCCGCAGCCGTGCCTCGCGTCGGCGGTCGGCGTGTCCCGTTGCGGACGCGCCGACCGCCGACGCGTCGCGGCACCAGTGACGCGGTCCCGGGCGTTCCGTCCGGTGCGGTCCCCACCCGGGCCGCCCGGCCCGCCGCGCTGACCATCAACAACCGCGCGGCGGTCCCAGCGGGTAGAGTCCCCGACCGGGGGGATGAGTGGTGACTCAACTGACCGGCCAGCCAACGACCGATGACGACATCGTGCACCTGACCGTGCCTGCGGACGGTGGGTACCTGAGCGTTCTCCGTACCGCCACCGCCGGCCTCGCGGCCCGCCTCCAGTTCGCCCTGGACGAGATCGAGGATCTGCGCATCGCGGTTGACGAGGCGTGCGCGATGCTGCTCGCCATCGCCGCGCGGGATGCCGAACTGGACTGCCGCTTCGCGGTCACCGAGGACGCACTGACCGTCGAGGTGACCGTGCCGACGACGTCCGGTGCCCGACTGCCGGCGGAGTCCTCGTTCGCGTGGAAGGTGCTCACCGCGCTGACCACGTCGGCGGGAGCGAGAGCGGCCGACGGTCGGGCGACCATCTCACTGCTCACCCGGCGCGCCTCCGGCTGGTGACCCCGGCGCCCAGGTCGGCGTCAGCCCCCTGACCGACCGTCAGTCAGCCCACCCCGCGCGGCACACGCATCCCATTCTTTGGCACGCGTCAGCCCGCCCCGCGCGGCAGGCACGTCAGCCCGCCGCACGTGGCGCGCGGGTCAGCTCAGGAGTCTCGGCGGGGTCAGGCTCACTCGAAGCCGAGGGCACGGGTGGTGGGCGGGCTCACCAGCAACCAGGTCACCCCGACACCGAGCGCGAGCAGCGGCACGCCGAGCCAGCCGAGCCCGCCCTGGATCATGAACCAGCCGATCGGCAGCAGCATGAGCTGCAGCACGATGGCTGGCGCACGAGCGCCGGACCGCCGTCGTAGCAGGGCACCGCCCAGCGCCCAGAGGGCGACCGCGGCGCCGATCGCGAAGGCCGTCACCAGCAGCGCCGACGCCAGGTCGGTGGTGGTGGCGGTCAGGTCAGCGACGATCAGCCAGGCGGCGACCAGTCCGACCGCGACCGCCTGGCCGCGCAACAGCCGGACCGCCCAACGGAGCGTGACAGGGGTTGGGTCGGAGTCGATGGTCACGCGGTCACGATACCGGTGGCGTCGCGGGGTATTGTGCCGCCCATGCGGGCCGTCCTGCTGGTCAATCCGAAGGCCACCACCACCAGTGAGCGCGCACGTGACGTGCTCGTCCGAGCGCTACGCAGTGAGGTCAACCTCTCCGTGCGCTACACCCGCCAGCGCGGCCACGCCACCACGCTGGCCCGGGAGGCCGCCGAGGAGGGTGTCGACGTGGTGGTCACCCTCGGTGGTGACGGCACGGTGAACGAGGTGGTCAACGGGCTGATGTCAGCGACCACCGTCGGTGGCGCCGAGCCGACCGCCGACCGGCTGCCGGCCCTGGCCACCGTGCCGGGGGGCTCGACGAACGTCTTCGCCCGGGCGCTCGGCCTGCCCCGGGAGTGGCCGGAGGGCGCCAGCATGATCCTGGAGGCGCTGCGCCTGGGCCGGCACCGCACGATCGGCCTCGGTCGGGCCGACGACCGCTATTTCACCTTCTGTGCTGGCTTCGGGCTCGACGCGTCGGTGATCCATCGGGTCGAGGAGGCGCGCCGCCGAGGGCGGGTCCCCTCCCCTTCGCTCTACTTCCGGGCGTTCACCGCGCAGTTCCTGCTGGGCAACGAGCGACGGCGTCCGGCGATCCAGTTGGAGCGGCCGGGCGAGGCGACCGAGGACGAGCTGGCCACGATCATCGTGCAGAACACCGCCCCGTGGACGTACGTCGGTGAGCGGGAGGTCAACCCGAACCCTGGCGCGTCGTTCGACCTCGGCCTCGATGTGATGGCCCTGCGCCAGCTAGGAGTCGTCAGTACGACACGCACCGTGACGCAATTCTTCTCCACGACGGCCGATCCTCGCGGTCGTCGGGTCTTGCGACTGCACGACGTGGCCGAGTTCACGCTGGTCGCGAGCCGTCCACAAGCGTTTCAGCTTGACGGCGACTATCTTGGCGAGCGGGAAAAAGTCAGATTCACCTCCGTTCCCGCCGCACTCAGAGTAATCTGTTAGGTCTCCGGTACCACCGGGGTGAGGGAGTCGGCGTCACCCCCGACGCGACGGCTGCGACACCCGGGACGGATGCCGGAAATGTCAGCAATGTGCGGCGGACTGTACTATATTGATCCTCGACTGTGATACGCCGGGTAGCCGGAGAGATCTGGAACCCGGACAAATGGGTTGTGGGCTTGCTCACCGTCCGGAGTTTTTCCGAGCGCCACCCTTGACATCGTGTGAGTTCGTGAAAGTATTCACAAGCGAACTTGAGTTACCGGGACATTGCCTGGACGCGCTCGACAAGTCGAGCTTTTTCAGCAGGTCCCGCGAGCAAACAGCCTGCTCACGCACTGCCGAAATGACGGTTGCAAACCGTCACGATCGGCAATGCGGATGCATATAGGAAAAGCACCAAGAAGCAACATCTGCCACCCATCCAGAATGAGGAGTGTTGCCGCCATGGACTGGCGCCACCATGCTGTCTGCCGCGACGAGGACCCGGAGCTGTTCTTCCCAATCGGGACGTCTGGCCCGGCTCTCCTGCAGGTCGAGCAGGCCAAGGCCGTCTGCCGGCGCTGCTCCGTGACCGACCAGTGCCTGCAGTGGGCGCTGGAATCCGGTCAGGACGCTGGCGTCTGGGGTGGAATGAGCGAGGAGGAGCGGCGCGCCGTCAAGCGTCGCGGCGGCCTCCGGGTGCTGCGCGCTCACTCCGCCTGACCACCACACACGTACCAAGCGAAACGCCCCGGCCAGCTCAGACTGCCGGGGCGTTCTGCTGCCCGACGGCATCCACCCGACGCAGCACCAGATCGACCAGTTCCGGCGCGTCGGTCAGCGGGCCGGCCACCGCGATCGCGCCGGCCTGCCGCGCCGCTGTCACCACCCCGTCGTGGAAGAGCCCGGGTGCCAAGAAGTACGCGGCCACCGCCACCCGCCGCGCACCACGTGCCCGCAACCGCGCCACAGCGGCGTCGACGGCCGGCGGCGCCGCCGAGGCGTAGGAGACGCGCGCCGGAGCACCCAGGGTGCTGCCGAGGGCCTCGGCCACCCGTCCCACCGATCCCCGTGCCGCAGCGTCACGTGTCCCCGCGGCGGCCAGCACCACAGCGTCGTACCGGCCCGGCTGCGCCTCGCCCAGCCGCCGCCGCAACCCGGCCAGCAGTGCCGGGTCCACCTCGCCTCCCACCGGTCCGAGTACGTCGGTGATCCGCACCCGGATCGGTGGACCCGTCCGCTGGGCCGCCGCCACCGCCGCCGGGATGTCGACCCGACGGTGGTACGCGGCCGTCAGCAACAGCGGCACCAGAACCGCTCGGGAGTGCCCGGCCGCCGCCAGCCCGCGCAACGCCTCGGTCGGGTCGGGCTCGGTGTGGTCGAGCCAGCTCGCCGACACCGGCGTACCCGGGCGAGCGGCGGCGACCGCCCGGGCGAGAGCCCTGGTCGCGTCGGCCGCGCGCGGGTCGCGGCTGCCGTGGGCGACCAGCAGCAGCGGGTCACCGCCCGGGCGGGGCGGGTCGGGCAGGGTCAGGTCGACACCTCCGGTCAGACGTGCAGCCCGCACTCGGTCTTCTCGAACATCGCCCAGCGACCGGCCCGTGGATCCTCGCCGGCCCCGGTGCGCCGCGTGCACGGCCAGCAGCCGATCGAGCCGTAACCGCGCCGGAACAGCTCGTTGACCGGCACGTTCCACCGACCGATGTACGCGTCGACGTCCGCCTGCGTCCAGGCCGCGATCGGGTTGACCTTCACCTTGCCCCGACGCGGGTCGAAGGTGACCACCGGCGTGTTGGCGCGGGTCGGCGACTCGTCACGGCGCAGGCCGGCGGCCCACGCGTCGTAGCCGGTCAGTGCCCGTTCCAGCGGCTCCACCTTGCGTAGCTGGCAGCATTCGTCCGGCGACCTGCTGAACAGCCGCGGTCCGTACTCCCCGTCCTGCTGCCCCACGGTGAGCCGTGGCCGGATGGACCGGACGTTCACCGGCAGCGTGCGGGCCACCTCGTCGCGGACGGCGAGGGTCTCCGGAAAGTGCAGCCCGGTGTCCAGGAAGACCACGTCCACCCCCGGCGCGACCCGGGAGACCAGATGGGCGAGGACGGCGTCCGCCATCGAACTGGTCACGCAGAACCGGTCCCCGAACGTCTCCGCCGCCCAACGCGCGATCTCCAGGGCGGGCGCGCCCTCCAGCTCCCGGCCGGCCCGCTCGGCCAGCGCTCGCAGCTCGTCCGGGTCGCGTCGGGACGGATCGGCGGTGACCGCCGCACGGGTGTCGACCAGGCCGAGGCCGGCCGCGGAAACCAGGGCGCTCACCGGTTCACCGCCTGGGAGAGCAGGCCGGTGAACCGGACCGTGAAGACCCGGGCGCAGGCGTGGCACTCCCACGCGCTGTGTCCGGTCTCGCTCGGCCGTAGATCCTCTTCGCCGCAGTACGGGCAGTACAGCGGCGCGGAACGAGTTGTACCACTCATCGCAGTTCCTCCTCGTCGACCCGAATCACCCAGTTGGCGAACGTCTCGCCCTCGGTCCGGCCGGCCAGGTAGCGCACGGCCAGCCGCTCGACGTACCCGGGCAGTTCCTCGGCGGTCGTCTTCAGGCCACGCGGCTTGCGCCCGAAGCCCGCGGTGCGACCCTCGGCCATGCCGAGGCCACCGCCGAGATGCACCTGGAAGCCCTCCACCTGACGGCCGTCCGGCCCGGTCACCAGTTGCCCCTTGAGACCGATGTCGGCGACCTGGGTGCGGGCGCAGGCGTTGGGGCAGCCGTTGATGTGGATGGAGATGTCCGCGTCGAAGTCGCGCAGTCGCTGCTCCAGCCGGGCCACCAGCTCCTCGCCGCGCGCCTTGGTCTCGACGATGGCGAGCTTGCAGTACTCGATGCCGGTGCAGGCCATGGTGCCGCGCCGCCAGGCCGACGGCTGTGCCTCCAGGCCGATCTCGCGCAGGCCCGCGACCAACGACTCCGTCCGCTCCGGCGGGACGTCCAGCACCAGCAGCTTCTGGTACGGGGTGAGTCGCACCCGGCCACTGCCGTGCGCCTCGACCACGTCGGCGAGTTGGGCGAGCTGGGTTCCGGAGACCCGTCCGACCACCGGGGCGGCACCGACGTAGTTGCGGCCGTCGCGCTGCCGGTGCACGCCGATGTGGTCGATCGGCCGGTCGGGCAGTTCCGGGGCGGGACCGTCGAGCAGCGTCCGGCCCAGGTACTCCTTTTCCAGCACCTCCCGGAACTTCGCCACACCCCAGTCGGCGACCAGGAACTTCAGCCGGGCCCGGTGGCGCAGCCGACGGTAGCCGTAGTCACGGAAGATGCCGACCACGCCGGCCCAGACCTCGGCCACCTCGGACAGCGGTACCCAGGCGCCCAACCGCTGGGCCAGCATCGGGTTGGTGGCCAGGCCGCCGCCGACCCACAGGTCGAAGCCCGGACCGTGTTCCGGGTGGTCGACACCGAGGAAGGCGACATCGTTGGCCTCGTACGGGATGTCCACCAGCCAGGAGATCGACGACTTGAACTTACGCGGCAGGTTGGAGAATTCCTTGTCGCCGATGTACCGCTGGACGATCTCGTCGATGGCGGGCGTGGAGTCGATCAGCTCGGACTCGGCCACCCCGGCGACCGGGCTGCCCAGCATGACCCGGGGGCAGTCGCCGCACGCCTCGGTGGTCTGCAACCCGACCGATTCCAACCGCCGCCAGATCTCCGGCATGTCCTCGACCCGGATCCAGTGGTACTGGATGTTCTGCCGATCGGTTATGTCGGCGGTGTCGCGGGCGAACTCACGCGAGATCTCGGCCACCGTCCGCAGCTGTGCCAGGTCGAGCTGGCCGCCGTCGACGCGTACCCGCAGCATGAAGAACTCGTCTTCCAGCTCGTGCGGCTCCAGCACGGCGGTACGCCCGCCGTCGATGCCCGCCTTCCGCTGGGTGTACAGGCCCCACCACCGGAACCGGCCCCGCAGATCCTGGGGATCGATGGAGGCGAACCCCCGATGGGCGTAGATGTTCTCGATACGCGCCCGCACGTTGAGCGGATCATCGTCCTTCTTCATCCGCTCGTTGGGGTTGAGGGGTTCCCGGTGCCCGAGCGCCCACTGGCCCTCGCCACGGGGGCGCCGGGGGGCTCGTGGCTGACGGGCGGGAATCTCGCTGACTGCCATCGCGGCGTCCTCCGTTGTCTGCTGCGCCTCGGTGTGGCTGAGCGGGCGCGACGACCGATTCCCGGAGGGACCGTGGACAACGATGTCTCTGCACGGCCGGCGCGCTGCGTGCCCGAGGCAGGGATGGTCGGGCGTCGTCAGTGAGCCGGACAGATGGCGCTGCGGACGCGGCCGTAATCGACGTGGCGGCGAGCCACGAAGCGGCGCACGACAGCGGCAGTCATGAGCGTCATGCTGCCATACCCCGAGCGGGCCAGCCAATGACCACGTGCTCGATCCCACATCACGGGCGGTTGCTGTCGGCTTCTCCGAGCGTCACCGTGTGGCAGGCTCGCGATGTGGGGGATCTGCCCGACAGGTCGGTTCCGCCGGCCGGGATCGGCGTTCGACTGAGTGGAGCACGCCTGCGCTCGATGCCGGTGTGGCTGGCGCCGGCGACCGTCACCCTGCTGGCGACGCTGGTGGGCCTGGACGCCGCCCAGCCCTGGCGTGACGAGTTGGCGACCTGGAGTGCCGCCACCCGGGGACTGACCGGCCTGTTCCGGCTGGCCGGCACCATCGACGCCGCCGCCGGACCCTACTACCTGCTCATGCACGCCTGGCTGGCGGCGGCCGGTGATTCGGTGGCCGCACTGCGCCTACCCTCCGCGCTGGCCATGGCCGCGGCTGCCGGCCTGACCGCCGTCCTCGGGCAGCGGCTGTGGGACGCCCGCGTCGGCACCCTCGCCGGCCTGCTGTTCGCGGTGCTCCCCGGCACCTCCCGGTACGGGCAGGAGGCGCGGCCGTACGCCCTGGCCAGCGCGCTCGCCGTGCTGAGCACGCTGCTGCTGGTCGACGCGCTGCGTCGGCCCGCGCGGCGACGCTGGGTGGGCTACGCGGCGGCGACCACCGCTCTCGGGCTCACCCACCTGGTGGCCCTCACCCTGCTCGCCGCCCACGCCGTCGCCGCGCTGACCACGACCGGGGGCGTACCGGACGGCTCCGCCACCGCTGACGGCGACGGCCGAGGTGACGGATCGGGCGGGAAGCGAACGTCACCGAGGCCGGGCCGAGCGGTCCGCTGCTGGTTGGTCGCCCTGGTGCCGGTCGTGGTGGCGGTGGTACCGGTGGCCCTGGTGGCCCGAGGACAGCGGGCCCGGCAGCTCGACTGGGTGGATGCCGCCCGGCCCGGAGACCTGGCGGCGCTTGCCGGTGGGGTGGCGCAGAGCAGTGTGGTCGGTGGTGTGCTGGTCGGGCTCGCCGCACTGGGTGCGGCTCGGGCGGGTCGCCGCGGGCTGCTGCCGCTGAGTGGTGTCCTGGCCCCGGTGCTGCTGCTCTTCCTGGCCGGGTCGGTCGTCCCCCTGTGGGTACCCCGCTATCTGGTCTTCGTGGTGCCTTTCGGCTGCCTGCTGGCCGGTGCGGCGCTCGCCTCGGCCCGGCTGCCCGCCGCGCTGGCGGTGGTGGTCCTGACCGGCCTGCTCGGCCTGCCCGACCAGGCCGCGCTGCGCCGCACCCACGAGTGGCCACGCAGTGCGACGGTGGACTACCGGGCGGTCGCCGAGATCGTCGCGAGCGGCCAGCGACCCGGTGACGCAGTGGTCTACTCCCCCCGGGACAGTTGGCTCTTTCTCGACCTCGGCCTGCGATATCACCTGGACGGTCGGACCCCACGGGACGCGCTGCTGGTCGAGGGACAAGAACGCCGGGGTGACCTGTGGGCCGCCGAATGCGACCGCCCGACGGGGTGCCTGACCGGGGCCGAGCGGGTCTGGCTGGTGCTGGCCGGGCGGCGATCCGACCCGCTGGCCGCCGTACCCGGCACCAAGGGCGACGCGTTACGCGACAGCTTCACGGTGACCCAGGTGTGGCCGCGACCCGGCATCACGCTCGCCCTGCTGACCCGGCGTGGCTGACCGTCCTCCGCCCGCCTCGTCGACCACGGCAGTCGCGGTCGAGCGGGCGCGTCGGGTCACCCGCTGCTGCGCGCCAGCGGGACGGCCAGGAACGCTTCGGTGCCACCGTCGCCGCCGGGACGCAACTCGATGGTGCCGCGCAGTTCCCCGGTGACCAGCGCCCGGACGATCTGCAACCCGAGCTTGGCACCCCCCTCGGCGTCGAACCCCGCCGGCAGGCCCCGACCGTTGTCCGCGACGGTGACGTGCAGCATCCTGCGGAGCCGGTGAGCCGAGACCACCACCTCGGGCTTCGCCGGCCCGACGGTCACCGGGGACTCGTCACCGGCCGGCGGGAAGCCGTGCTCGACGGCGTTGAGCAGCAACTCGTTGAGCACCATCACCAGCGAGGTGGCGATCTCGGCCGGCAACACACCGAAGGTGCCGGTACGGCGCATCGCGACGGTCACCTCGGTCGCCGCCACCTCGGTCGCCGCGTTGGCCACCCGGTCGACGATCCCGTCGAACTCCACCGCCTCGTCGCTGGACATGGCGAGCGTCTCGTGCACCAGAGCGATCGACGCCACCCGGCGTACGGACTCCTCCAGGGCCACCCGCGCCTCGGGCATGGACACCCGGCGGGCCTGGAGGCGCAGCAGCGCCGCCACCGTCTGCAGGTTGTTCTTCACCCGGTGGTGGATCTCCCGGATGGTGGCGTCCTTGGTGATCAGCGCGCGGTCGCGTCGGCGTACCTCGGTGATGTCGCGGACCAGCACCAGCGCGCCGATCGGCACTCCGGCGGGCATCAACGGCAGGGCCCGGGTGAGCATGGTCGCGCCGCGCGCGTCGATCTCCCGTCGTGGCGGCGCCTCGCCGCGCAGCGTGGCGAGGATGCCGTTCGCGGCGTCGGTGCCCTCCAGAGGGTCGTCGGCCAGCCGCCGGTGCAGCACCGCGAGATCCTCACCGACCAGGAGCGAAGCGTGACCCAGCCGGCGGTACGCCGACTGCGCGTTGGGGCTGGCATAGGTGACCTTGCCGCCCGCGTCCAGCCGCACCAGCCCGTCACCGACGCGCGGTGCCGAGGTGGTCTCGCCCGGGTGCCGGGGTGGCGGAAAGGTGCCGTCCGCGATCATCTGCGCCAGGTCGTCGGCGGTGGTCAGGTAGTTCAACTCCAGTTGGCTGGGCGTACGGGCGGTGGAGAGGTTGGTGTCCCGGCCCACCACGGCGATCACCTCGCCGGATTCGCCGTCGGCCGTGCGCAGCCGGACCGGGATCGCCTCGTGCCGGGCGGGCACGTCGCCGTACCAGACCGGGTCGCCCTCCCGCCAGATCCGCCCCTGCCGGTAGGCGACATCGAGGTGTGCCACCTCCGGGCCGCCGACGATCCGTCCCACCTGGTCGTCCTGGTAGGCGGTGGGCGCGGTGGTCGGGCGGACCTGGGCCACACAGAGGAAGCTGCCCTCACCGTCCACCGGAACCCAGAGCAGCAGGTCGGCGAAGGAGAGGTCGGACAGCAACTGCCAGTCACCGGCGATGCGATGCAGGTGGTCGATGTCGACCCGGCGTAGACGGGTGTGCTCCTCGGCGAGATCGCGCAGCGTTGACACGCCGACCAGCGTGCCACGCCCACCGTCACCTGGTCGCGGTGACCTTCTTCAACCCGCGTGGCGCGTCCGGGTTCTCGCCCCGGGTCAGGGCGAGGGCCAGTGCCAGCCGCTGCAGCGGCAGGATGTCCAACAGCGGGGCGTACCGCTCGTCGACCTCGGGTACGACGAGGCGGGTGGTGCCCTCGATCTCGGCGGAGCCGACCACCACCACGTCGGCGCGGCGCTCACCGAGCCGGGGCAGCACCTCGCCCATCGACCGCCCGCCCGGCCCCGAGCCGACCACCGCCAGCACCGGCACCTCCGGGTCGGTCATGGCCAGCGGACCGTGCAACAGGTCAGCGCCGGAGAACGCCAGCGCGGGCAGGTACGACGTCTCCATCAGCTTCAGTGCCGCCTCCCGGGCGGTCGGGTACGCGTACCCCCGGCCGGTGGTGACGAGCTGGGAGGCGAAGCGGTAGCGCGGCGCGAGCTGATCCGGAACGGGGTCGGTGAGGGTGCGGGCGGCCAGCTCGGGCAGGTCGGCCAGAGCCCGGCGCTCCTCGGCGGGCAGCGCACCGTCGCCGGCTCTGATCCCCTCCACCAGCATCAGCAGGGCGAGCAGTTCGGCCGTGTAGGTCTTGGTGGCGGCGACCGCCCGCTCGTGCCCGGCCGCGATGTCGACGGAGAGTTCCGCGGTCGCCGCCAGCGGTGAGTCCGGGGCGTTGGTGACGGCGAGGGTGAGGGCGCCGGAGTCGCGGGCGGCTCGGAGCACTTCCGTCAGGTCGGGGGATCCACCGCTCTGGCTGACTGCGACGACCAGGGCGTCGGAGAGGTCCGGTCGGGCGTCGAAGAGGGTTACCACGCTCGGCGAGGCCAGGCCGGCCGGCAGGCCGAGGCGGATCTCGCTGAGGTACGCGCCGTACAACGCGGCATGGTCCGAGGTGCCTCGTGCGGTGAACACCACGTGCCGGGGTCGACGCTCGGCGACGATCCCGGCCAGCCGGGCGATGGGTGTGGCGTACTCGGCGGAGAGCAACCGTTCGTAACCGGCCGGCTGCTCGTCGATGTCGGCGGCCATGCCGCTACCTGGGCGCGTCACGAAAAGCTCCTCCCCTGCGCGATATCCGCGCGAATGATGCTCAGCCTTGCATCTTTGTGCCGTTCTGAGCAATCAAATGAGCAGCATTGCGCAGTGGATCACCGAAACCGGGTCTCGTCACCTACGCTGACCCGACCTCACCGCGCAACCGGTACCGACGAGCGAGAGGACCACGTGGCCGAGGGAACGGACGACCGGGCGCTACCGGCGACGGAGGAGCTGGCTCTGGCCCGACGGGCCCTGGACTCCGGCGAGCTGACGCATGCCGCCGAGCACGTCGCGGCGGCGCTGGCCCGGGCACCGACGCTGCCCGAGGTGCACGAGGCCCTCGCCCGGCTGGCCGCCGCCAGCGGCGACGGCGGCCTCGGCCTGTTCCCGTTGCAGCACCACACGTTCGTCGGTGCGGTGGTCGCCCGCGCCCATCTGCTCGCCGCGGCCGGCCATCCAGCCGAAGGCCTCGATCTGCTGGTCGCCGCCACCGCGCACGCACCCGGCGCGGACTGGGCGGGGGTGCCGTGGGTGACCTCGTCCGAGTTGGCCGAGCGCCTCGGCCCCGAACAGGCCGCCCGAGTGCTGATGCAGGTGTGCGCCGCCGTTGCGGACCCGGTCCCGCCAGCGAACCGGGCGGCCCTGTCGCCGTACCTCACCCTCGCCCGCAACGCGATCACCGTTCACCCGGAGCACGCGCTGTTGTTGGGCACGGCGTCCGCGCTGGCCCGGCGGGTGGACGAGATTCCGCTCGCGGTCCGCTGGGCCAGCCGGGGGGTACGCGCGACGCCGTCCAAGATGGGCGAGGTGTGGCTCGGGTACGCGCTGCGCAGCGCCGGCCGGACCCGGGAGGCGCTCGCGGCGCTGCGGCGCGCCGTCGGGCACGACCCGGACGACCTGACGGTGTACGCCGACATCGCCGCCACCCTGGCCGACCACGGCCGGCTGGAGGAGGCGCTGGGCTGGATCGAACGTGCCCTGGCCCGCAATCCGTCCTTCGACTGTGCCGTGCACACGGCACACCGCCTGCGCTTCCAGCGCGACGGCGCGGTGCGTCACCTGGTGGCGTTGGCGGACTTCATCCGCGATCATCCGGACGACTCACACGAACACGGCGATCTGGCCGAATGCTGCCGCGGACGCCCCTGGCTGGGGCAGTTGACGCCGCCCACGCCGACCACCGGGGCCGCCGCGATCCACGGGCATCCCGACACCGGGCACGTCGAGGAGCTGGAGCCGCCGGCGGACCGCCCCACGCCGCCCCCACCGTCGGCCGAGGCGGCCCGCAGGCTGCGGGAGCTCGCCCACCCGGCCTGGCCGCACCCGCCGGCGGCGTACGACGCGGCGGTCGGCCTGGCCACGCTCGACCTGCCCGATCTGCTCGGCCTGCTGACCCATCCGCCCGAGACTCCGCAGAACGCGCTGGGACGGGTGCTCTCCGGCCAGGACCCGGCGCTGTGGTTGCGCTGCGTGCAGGTCTGGACCTGCCTCGGGCTGCTGCACCATCGGACCGACGAGCCGTGGGCGGATTCGACCCGGCGGCGGGTGCTGGTGGAGTTGGCGCGCGAAGTGGCAGAGGTCTCCGAGGCGGCCCTGTTCGCCCTGGTGACCGCCGCCTGGGTCGATCCGTCCGTCCGCCCCGACGTGGCCGCGCTGGTCACCGGGCGGCTGGCGGCGGTGGCCGAGGCGGCCCGACACCAGCCGGTGCCGAACGCCGCCTCCCTGGCGCACCTGGCACTGGCCACACCGGATCTGGATCCGGAGACCATCGCGCTGGCGCAGGCGCTGGCCGGCGTGACCGCCGGCCAGCGCCGTGGCGCGCTGCGCGCCCTGCTGCGCCGACTTCTGCCCCCGTGGCGGAGCCGCCCACGCGGCACGCCCTGAGCGTGCCCGGGTGGTCAGACCGCCGGTGACCGGGCCAGGTCGGCCTCGGCCTGCTCCGGCCCGGCACCGTCGGGCTCCCGTTCGTTGCTGGTGCGCAACGGGATCTCCCGGATGAACCAGGCCAGCACCGGGACCACGACGGCGAAGAGCACCGCCCAGAGGAACACGTGCGAGATCGCGTCGGCGAGCCCACCGAGCACCACCTCGCGGGCCTGCGCCGGCAGGTCCCGGAGCTGTTCGATGTTCATCGCCGCACCGGCTTCGCCGCCGCCGCTGAACGCGCCACCGGCAGCCGAGCCGGCCAGCCGGTTGGCGAAGATCGCGCCGAACAGCGAGATGCCGAACGACCCGCCGATGGAGCGGAAGAAGGTGGCCGCGCCACTGGCCGCCCCCAGGTCCTTCTGGGCGACGCTGTTCTGCGCGATCAGCATGGACGTCTGCATGAGGAATCCCATGCCGGTGCCGAGTACGAGCATGTAGAGCGACGACTCGAACTTGCTGGTGTCCACGTCCAGCAGGCTCAGCAGCGCGAGCCCGACGGTCATCACCGCGCCGCCGACGATCGGAAAGATCCGGTACCGCCCGGTCCGGGTGATCGCCCGCCCGACGACCAGCGAGACCACCAGCATGCCGAACATGAGTGGGAGCAGCAGCAGCCCGGAGTTGGTGGCCGACGCCCCCTGCACGGTCTGCTGGTAGAGCGGCAGGAAGTTCATCGCGCCGAACATCGCGAAGCCGAGCAGGAAGCCGATCACCGAGATGAGGGCGAAGTTCCGGTTGGCGAAGAGCCGCAGCGGCAGGATCGGCTCGGGGACGCGACGCTCGACGAACCCGAAGGCCACCAGCGCCACGACGGCGAGTACGACGAGGCCGAGAATCTGCGGAGAGGCCCAGGCGTACTCGTTGCCACCCCAGGTGGTGATCAGCACGACCCCGGTGATGCCGACCGACAGCAGCGCGGCCCCGAGCCAGTCGATGCGGTGCTCGGTGCGGTACTTGGGCAGGTGCATGGTGGCGATCAGCAGCACCAGCGCCACCCCGCCCAGGGGCAGGTTGACGTAGAACGCCCAGCGCCAGGAGAGGTGGTCGGTGATGAAGCCGCCGACCAGCGGGCCGGCGACCATCGCGATCGCCATGATCCCGGCGATCATGCCCTGGTAGCGGCCACGCTCGCGGGGCGGCACAAGGTCGCCGATGATCGCCATGACGCCGACCATCAGGCCACCGGCGCCCAGGCCCTGGACGGCTCGGAAGGCGATCAACTGGACCATGCCGTCGTCGGGCCCGCCGAGGAACCCGGACCCGGCCATGCCGCACAGCGCAGAGCCGACCAGGAAGATCACCACGGCGGTGAGGAAGACCGCCTTACGGCCGTAGAGGTCGCCGAGCTTGCCCCAGATGGGGGTGGAGACAGTGGTCCCCAGCACGTACGCGGTCACCACCCAGGTGAAGTGGTTGAGCCCACCGAACTCACCCACGATGCGCGGCAGAGCGGTGCTGACGATCATGTTGTCGAGCATCGCGAGCATCATCGCGATCATCAGGCCGAAGAGCACAACCCGGACATTGGGTCGTACGGGTGCCTGGTTCTGCTGGGCCATCAGTAAGCTCTCCCCCCGAGATGCGGCACACTTACCTGCCGCCCGGCTAGTCACCTTACTAGCCGGACGGTAAGTTGGACAGGTAACGACGGTCAACCGGATTGGTAGGTAAGGGTGAGTCAGAGCACAGGCGGCACGCGTGAGCGGATCAAGGCTGTGGCGCTGGAGCTCTTCACCGAGCAGGGCTACGAAGCGACGTCCCTGCGTGAGGTGGCCGAGCGGCTCGGGGTGACCAAGGCCGCGCTCTACTACCACTTCAAGAGCAAGGACGAGATCGTCACCAGCGTGGTGGAGGACCGGCTGGAGCGGATGGACGCGTTGATCGCCTGGGCCGAACGTCAACCGGCCACCCTGGCCACCCGACGGGCCGTCATCGAGCGGTACGCCGACGCCATGTTCAGCGGCGAGCAGCCTTCGGTGATGCGGTTCTTCGAGCAGAACCAGACCGCGTTGAAGAGCCTCTCCGCCGGCCGTGAGCTGCGCGATCGGATGTTCCGGTTGGCCACCGCGCTCTGCCAGGGCGACGACTCCCCCGGCGCCCAGCTCCGGGCCGTCCTGGCCCTGTTCGCCGTGCACAGCAGCTGGTTCGCCGTACGCACCCCGGACATCGCCGACGTGGAGCGCAAGCAGGTGGCGCTGGAGGTCGCCGACGAGCTGCTCGCCGCGATCGCCGAGCCGCCCGCCGGGCGGTGAGCCGCCGCCTCCGCTAGCGGAGAGACAGGCGGAGGGCGAGCAGGTCCACGCCGGGGGCCGGGCTCCAGTCCCGCTCCGGCTGCCGGACGAAGCCACGTTTGCGGTAGAGCCGATGGGCCGGCTCGGCGAGGCCCTCGCGTACGCAGATGATCACCGCGGTGCAGCCCAGCTCGACCGCCCGGGCGATGCACGCCTCCACCAGCGCCGCGCCGGCTCCCCGTCGCTGCGCGGCAGGATCCACCGCCAGCATCCGGAACTCCGCCTCCCCCGGGCGGGACATGTCGGCGTACCGGGTGCCGGGCAGCACGAAGGTGACCGAACCGAGCAGCTGGCCGCTCGCCCGGTCCACCGCCACCAGCACGTCACCGTGCTCCGCTCGGGCGGAGGCGTCGCCCAGCGCGTCGGCGTAGCCGGGCTCGTCCTTGAGCTGGCCGTCGGCCTCGTACGCCGCGACGGTGAGGCGGGCGACCCCGGCGAGATCGGCCGGCTCGACCGGACGGACCAGTACGCCACTCAACCGATCACCGCGATCAGGTCACCGTCCTGCACCACGTCGCCCTCGTTCACCGCGAGTTGCTGCACGACACCGTCGGACTCGGCGATCACCGGAATCTCCATCTTCATCGACTCCAGGATCACCAACGTGTCCCCCTCGGACACGGTGTCCCCGGCCGACGCGACGACCTTCCAGACGTTCGCCACCATCTCGGCGCGGATCTCCTCGGCCATCTTCGGCCCCTTCCTCGCGGCTCCTGCGACGTATCCAATCATGGGCAGGCGGCCGGTGGGCGCGGAGCGGCCCCGGGAGCAGCCCGCCCGTACCGTCGGCACTAGCATCAACGGGTCAGGCCCTGACGCCGGCTAGGGCGACAGCACCCGGTGGCGGGGCCGTGCGCACCGGCCATCACGAGGAGGTCACCATGGCGAAGAAGGCCCGTAAGAAGAAGGCCCGTAAGAAGAGCGCCGCGAACCACGGCAAGCGCCCCAACTCCTGAGCCGGCGGGCGGCTGCCCGCCGCGATCGGACGACGGAACATCGGTGCCCGGGTCCTCCGACCCGGGCACCGATGCATGTCAGTCAGCCAGTTCGCGCGACTCGCTGCTCTCGAAGACGACGAGTTCACTCAGCCGGATCCGCAGCCGCTCGCGCAGTTCGTCCGGCGCGGACTCGTTGCCGCAGCAGCGCGCCACGAGCGCCCTGACCTCCTGCTCGATGCCGTACTCGCGCAGGCAGGGCCCACACTCGTCGAGGTGGTGCCGGATCAGCGTCCGCCGCTCCTGCGCGCACTCCAGGTCGAGGTAAAGGTAGACCTCGGCGAGCACCTCACGGCAGTCCGTCTCGTGCGGCTCTCCACAGCTCACGTCACACCTCCCGGCCGGTGCCGGCGGTCGAACTCCGGGCCGGCTGGGCCGCGGAGAAACCCCGCTCCGCGGCGTATCCCTCAAGCAGCTTGCGCAGATTACGACGCCCGCGGTGCAACCGCGACATCACCGTGCCGATCGGCGTGCCCATGATGTCGGCGACCTCCTTGTAGGAGAAGCCTTCGACATCGGTCAGGTAGACCGCCAGCCGGAACTCCTCCGGCAACTGCTGGAGGGCTTCCTTGACATCGCTGTCCGGCAGCCGGTCGAGCGCCTCCGTCTCGGCGGAACGCAGCCCGCTGGAGGTGTGCGACTCCGCCTCGGCCAACTGCCAGTCGGTGATCTCGTCGGTGGGTGCCTGCACCGGTTGGCGCTGCCGCTTGCGGTACGAGTTGATGTAGGTGTTGGTCAGGATCCGGTAGAGCCAGGCCTTCAGGTTCGTGCCCTGCTCAAACTGGTGGAAGGCGGCGTACGCCTTCAGGTAGGTCTCCTGGACCAGGTCCTCGGCATCCGCCGGGTTACGCGTCATCCGCATGCCGGCCGCGTACAGCTGATCGACGAATGGCATTGCGTCCCGTTCGAACCGGGCCCTGCGCTCGTCCGTCTTCTCCGTGGTCAACCGCACATCCCCTCGGGTTGGATGCTTCTCCGCCGAGGATACGCGCACCGGCCTTCTGGCAGATTCGGTTCCGACGGGTGTGCCCGTCGCCACCTCGACCGGCGACACCGCCGCCGGCCACTTCGGGCCGGTCAGCAGCTGTCTGAGCTGCCGCGCCTCCCGCTCGTCGTGCTCCCGGCTCCGGATCTCGGTCGGCACCGGTCACCCCCTCGCACAGTGGTTGTCCGAGGTGTTCAACACGCGGTGTGGGGTGGGACATTCCGGCTCGGCCCGGGCGTTCCTGGTCCCTGCCCCGGCGGTGCGACCGCGGCTGGGACCAGGAAGGGCCTGGGAGCCCGGTGTCGCCGCCCGGACTGGCACTGGGACACCATCGAGTGCAACGAAGCGGCGCGGCCGGCGGAAACGGCACCGGGTCCGGGGGGCCGCAGTCGTCAGGCGGTCGCCCAGCCGTGCTCGCGCAGCCAGTTCCGCACCAGGGCAGCCGTACCGGCCGGGTCGCCCCGTAGGTCATGCCGCTCCCCCGGCCGGACCAGCACCCGCACCCGCGGGCCCTGTTCCGGCACACCGAACGGGTCCCGGTCCCCGTTCACCACCAGGGTCGGCAACCCGGTCGCCAGCTCACCGGCCCGGCTCCGCTCCGGTCGACCGGGCGGATGCAGCGGAAAGGCGAGTGCCACGACTCCGGCGGCACCCACCGTGGTCGCCGTCCGGCAGGCCACCCGCGCGCCGCTGGAGCGACCACCCACCACCAGTGGTACGCCCGGATGCCGCTGCCTCAACACGGCCAGGACCGCGCACCACGCCTCGTCGAGGTGCCCGGCCGGGGCCGGCGCGCGTCGGCCGGCGACCCGATACGGCTGGGTGACGCGCACCACCACCAGCCCGACGGCCACCGCCGCGTCACGTAGGGCGATCAGATCCGGGGCGTCGACACCACCGCCGGCCCCGTGACCCAGCACCAGCAGGGCTCGGGGCGCATCGGGCGGCTGGTCGGTGTCGACCTGGGCGGGACCGCGCGGAGTGTCGATGACGTCGTCGTGGGGCACCGGCCCATTGAACCCGTCGACCGGGCCGATGCCGCGCCGATCAGCTCAACGGCACCAGGGTGAGCAGTCGGTCGCGCACCGGCGGGCCCGGCTCACCGGCGGCCTCCGGGTCGGGTTGCACCTCGCTGCGCCAGGCCACCAGCATCGCCCGCCGCTCCCGTGGGGTGGTGCCACCCCAGACGCCGTGACAGTCGCCGACCTCCAACGCCCAGGCCAGGCAGGAACCCTGCACGTCGCAGCTGCGGCACAGGGCCACCGCCGCGTCGGCCGGCTCGTTCGGCGCCGGAAAGAACGTTTCCGGGTCGACGCTCTGACAGGTGCCTCTGGTACGCCAGGCTTCATCCTGTCGCCGCTCACGCAACGCCCGCAACAGTCGCGGATCACGTCGCGCGGCGGCCACCTCGTGCGGACGGGGCATACGCGCCCGTGTCATCCACCCACCTCCCCCGTGGGACCAGCAAGATCGATGAATGTTGCTCACCCGACGTGAACGACACCCAACACCGGCGCTGTGTTCTATCGCACTTACGCACACGGGGACAAGACTTCGCCGGGAAGTTGGCAGAAGGTTCGGGTCACCTTTCACCCGGAACCGCAGCAAATCACTCCCGACAATGTGTGCGGGGCGTGATCAGAAGAGCGTCATCTCCGTCGGGTCCGCGGGGCGGGTCAGCGGCACCCGGGCGGTCAGCTCGGGGCCGTCATTGCGGACATCACCCACGGCCTGCCCCACCGGTCGCACCTCCAACCGGGCCAGCCAATCCCTCGACGGCGGCACCAGCAGCTCAGCCGCATCGCCGACGCCACCCAGCCAGGTCGCCCAGCGCTCGGGCGGCAGCAGCAAGGGCATCCGGTCATGCACCTCGGCCAGTTCACCGAGGGCCACGGTGGTCAGCACACTGAAGGTCAGCAGCGTGGTGTCCGGGCCGTCCCAGAGCGACCAGATGCCGGCGAAGGCGAGCACCGAGCCGTCGCGCGGGGTCATGAAGTACGGCTGCTTCGTGCCGCCGGACAGCCGCACCCACTCGTACCACCCGTCGGCGGGCACCAGACACCGTCGGCGGGCGAAGGCCGGAGCGTACGCCCGACTGGTGGCGACCGTCTCGGCACGCGCGTTGATCATGCGGGCCGCTCCCGCGGGCGACCGGGACCACGGCGGGACCAGCCCCCACCGACCCAGCGAGAGCGCCCGGTGCCCCTCAGCGCTGACCCGGACCAGCGGCACCGGATCGGTCGGGGCCACATTGTGATCGGCGACCAACCCGGCACCGGTTTCGTCGACGGCCTCGAACAGGCCGCTCAGGTCACCGGCGCTCCGGGTCGTGGCGTACCTCCCGCACATGCCACTCACGCTAGCGCGCCGCCCGCCGAGCGATTCGTCCCGTTCCCCGGGAGTGACCGATGACCGTGGCAGCCACCAGGGCTGCCGCACGGCAGAATGGAGGTGTGGGGAACATGACCGCGACCCGGCCGCTACAGCCGTGGACCGCACCGACGGCCAGCGACCCGGTGTCGGCGTCGCTGCGCCTGCCCGGCTCCAAGTCGATGACCAACCGCGCCCTGGTGCTCAGCGCGCTGGCCACCGGCCCCTCGACACTGTCCCGACCGCTGCGGGCCCGGGACACCGAACTGATGGCCGCCGCGCTGCGGGCGATGGGGGCCCACGTCTCGATCGCCGACGACGACCGCTGGCTGGTCCGGCCGCACCGGTTGTTCGGTCCGGCCCAGGTCGACGTGGGGCTCGCCGGCACGATCATGCGCTTCGTACCCCCGGTGGCGGGACTGGCCGACGGGCAGGTCACCCTCGACGGTGACCCGCAGGCCCGCACCCGCCCGCTCGGCCCGCTGATCGAGGCGCTGCGCTCACTCGGGGTACGCGTCGACACCCCCGCCTCTGGCAGCCTGCCCCTGGTGGTCCTGGGCGCTGGCCGGGTGACCGGCGGTGAGGTCGTCATCGACGCCTCCGCCTCCAGCCAACTGGTCTCCGGCCTGCTGCTCGCCGCCCCACGCTTCGACCGTGGGTTGGTGGTCCGGCACGTCGGCCCGCCGGTGCCCTCCGCGCCGCACCTGCGGATGACCGTGCAGATGCTGCGTGCCGCCGGTGCCGCGGTCGACGACAGCACCCCCGACGTCTGGGCGGTCGAGCCGGGGCCGTTGACCGGGCGCGGCTGGGAGATCGAGCCAGACCTCTCCGGTGCGGTGCCGTTCTTCGCCGCCGCCCTGGTCACCGGCGGTGAGGTGACCCTGCGCGGCTGGCCGGCGCGGGGCAGCGCCCAGCCGGTGGAGCGGCTGCGCTCACTGTTGCAGCAGATGGGGGCGACGGTCACCCTCACCACCGAGGGGTTGACGGTGCGCGGCACCGGTCCGGTGAAGGGGCTGCAGGCCGACCTGTCCGACGTCAGCGAGCTGACCCCGGCGCTGACCGCGCTGGCCATGCTCGCCGACTCGCCCTCGGTGTTCACCGGGATCAGCCACATCCGTGGCCACGAGACCGACCGGCTGGCCGCGCTGGTTCGGGAGTTCACCGGCCTCGGCGCGGACATCGCCGAGTTGGCCGACGGCTTGGAGATCCGGCCCCGACCGTTGCACGGAGGCGTGTTCCGTACCTACCACGATCACCGCATGGCGCACGCGGCGGCGGTGGCCGGGCTGGTCGTCCCGGGCGTCGAGCTGGACGACGTGTCGTGCACCTCGAAGACCATGCCCGAGTTTCCGGCGCTATGGTCGGCACTGGTGACCGGTAAGAGCTGAGCGGAAGAAGGGGCCGACCCTGGCGACCAGGCGGCGAGAGTACGACGAGGACGACGTCCGGGTCCGACCCGGCAGGTCCTCACGCCCACGTACCCGCACCCGGCCACAGCACGCCGACGCCAAGGACGGTTTCGTCATCGCGGTGGACCGTGGGCGGTACACCTGCGTGCGGCCCGGGGCCGGGCCGGACGACCCCACCATCACCGCGATGCGTGCCCGCGAACTGGGCCGCAAGTCGGTCGTGGTCGGCGACCGGGTGGGGCTGGTCGGTGACACCTCCGGCTCCTCCGGAACGCTGGCCCGCATCGTTCGGATCGAACCACGCCGGTCGGTGCTGCGGCGGACCGCCGAGGACGACGCCAGCACCGCTGAGGGGCGGCTGGAACGGGTGGTGGTCGCCAACGCCGACCAACTCGTGATCGTCAGCGCGCTGGCCGACCCGCCGCCGCGTACCGGGTTCATCGACCGCTGCCTGGTCGCCGCGTACGACGCCGGCATCGAACCGCTGCTCTGCCTGACCAAGGCCGATCTGGCCGGGCCCGAGGCGGTGCTCGACTACTACACCGAGTTGGAACTGCCGTACCTGCTCCTCCGGCCGGACTCCCCACTGGACGCGCTGCGCAGCCTGCTGACCGGCCGGGTCTCGGTGCTCGTCGGGCATTCCGGGGTGGGCAAGTCGACACTTGTCAACCGCCTGGTGCCGGAGGCCGAGCGGGCGGTCGGCACGGTCAGCGCGATCGGGCGGGGACGGCACACCTCGACCAGCGCGGTGGCGTTGCGGCTACCCGCGCCACCCGACGCGCAGCAGGACCCGGGCTGGATCGTGGACACCCCGGGCGTCCGCAGCTTCGGGCTGGCCCACGTCTCGGCCGAGAGCCTGCTGCACGGCTTCCCGGACCTGATCGAGGCCACCGCCGACTGCCCGCCGAACTGCCCACACACCGCCGACGAGGCCGACTGCGCACTCGACGGTTGGGTGGCGGCAGGACGGGCCGATGCGCGCCGGCTGACCTCGTACCGCCGATTGCTGGCCTCCCGCGCCGGCGAGACCGACGCACGGAGCGAGCCCGACCCGCGCGGGCAGCCGGAGTGACCCGGCGGGCGCGCACCCGACTCGGCACCTGACGACCTACCGGCGCGGGCCCCGGGCGCCGGCCCGGTGCCGGCGTCGCTACCGTGTCCGGCATGACCGGTTACGTCGCTGACCTGACCCTCGCCCACCGGCTCGCCGACGCCGCCGACGCCTTGTCGACGGCCCGGTTCCGCGCCCTGGACCTGCGGGTCGAGTCGAAGCCCGACCTGACGCCGGTCTCCGACGCGGACACCGCCGTGGAACGCGAGATCCGCGCCCTGCTCGCCGAGCACCGGCCCGACGACGGGCTGCTCGGGGAGGAGTACGGCGAGACACCCACCGCCGGAACCCGCCAGTGGGTGGTGGACCCGATCGACGGCACCAAGAACTTCGTCCGGGGGGTACCGATCTGGGCCACTCTGATCGCCCTGCTGGAGGACGGCCATCCGGTCGCCGGTCTGGTCTCCGCGCCGGCCCTGGGCCGCCGCTGGTGGGCGGCGCGGGGCACCGGAGCGTACGCGGGCCCGGACGCCTCCCGAGGTACGCCCATCCGGGTGTCCGGGGTGAACCGGTTGGCCGACGCCAGCCTCTGCTACTCCTCGCTGGACGGTTGGGAGAAGGCGGGCCGGCTCGACGCGGTGCTCCAACTGATGCGCGACACCTGGCGCAGTCGGGCCTACGGCGACTTCTACGGTTACATGCTGTTGGCCGAAGGCGCGCTGGACGTGATGATCGAGCCCGAGTTGTCGCTCTGGGACGTGGCCGCGTTGGTACCCATCGTGACCGAAGCGGGGGGCAGGATCACCGATATGTCCGGCCGTCCAGCTCCGGCCGGTGGCGACAACAGCACCCTGGCCAGCAACGGCGCGCTGCATCCCGACATCCTTCGGCGGCTCGGCAGCCCGCCGCGCATTGACGCCGGGTAACCTCTATCCTCGCCAGGTGGCTACCTCGGGTTGGTGTTTCCTGGCTGCGATGATCGTCGCGTACGGCGTCGCCAACCTGTTGCAGTCGGTGGCCGCCGCCCGTACGACAGTGCATCACACCTTCGATCCCGGGCTGTTGCTGCGGCTGGCCGGGCATCGCACCTACCTGGTCGGGCTGGCCTGCCAGGTCGCCGGCTTCGTCCTGGCCTTCCTGTCCCGACGGGACCTGCCGCTGTTCCTGGTGCAGGCGAGCGTGGCCGCCGGACTCGGCGTCACCGCCCTGCTCGGCGTGATCCTGCTGAAGTGGCGGCTACCAGCGGCCGAGGTCGCGCTGCTGGTGCTGCTCTTCGCCGGAATCACCGCGCTGGTGCTCGCCGCCCGGCCGGCACCGTCGAAGGCCCTCGGCACCGAGGGCATGATCGCATTGCTGGTGACCCTGGCGGTGATCGCGGTGCTGGGCTTCTTCGCGGTCCGGCTGCACGGCGCGCCCGGCTCGGTGGCGCTCGGGTCACTGGCCGGGCTGGCCTTCTCCGCCGCCGCGGTGGCGGCCCGACCGTTGGCCTCCGCGTCGAGTTGGGACGCGTTCCTCAGCGACCCGCTGCTCTATCTGCTCATCGCCCATTCCGTGGTGGGTCAGCTGCTGCTCGGGCTGGCGATGCAGCGCGGTTCCACCACGGCCGCGGTGGCCGCCATGGACGCGGCCGGGGCGGTGCCCGCCGCCATCGTCGGGCTGCTGCTGCTCAACGACAAGATCTGGCCGGGCCGCGAATGGCTCGCCGGGGTCGGTTTCCTGATCACCCTCGTCGCGGTCGTCGGGCTCACCCGGTACGCGGAGCCGCAACACCAGCACGCTGTGGCCCGGGAGACCAGTCGGGCGGTGGTCGGTGTCCCGCCGCCGCTCGTGGCCCAGCCGGCCGCTGCCGGCTGCGAGGTCACGGGTGTGCGTGTGGGTGTGGGAGACCCGCTGCCTCAGGCCGCCTCGACCGGCTTACGCCGGCCCACCACCCGCTCGTAGAGCCGCTCCAGTGCGCTGGCCGTACGCTCCCAGGTGTAACTGCACCGCACCCGGTCGACCGCGGCGTGCCCGTAGGCGAACCGGCCCGCGTTGTCGGTGAGCAGCCGTCGCAGCGTCATCCCGAGGGTGCGTACGTCGCCCGGTGGCACCAGCTTGCCGGTCACCTCGTCGACCACGGCGTCGGCGATGCCGCCCATGGCGTAGCCCACCACCGGGACACCACAGGCCATCGCCTCCAGCGACACCCGCCCGGCAGAGGAGTAGTGCGGCGTGCAGGCCACCACGTCGGCCGAGCGGTACCAGGTGGCCATCTGCTCGTGTGGTACCGCGCCGACCAGCTGCACCTGCTCGCCGACCCCGACGCGATCGGCCAGCTCGCGCAGCAGGCGCGCCTCGGCATGGTTGGCCAGCTGGTCCGCCGGTGGCCCTCCGGCGATCACCAGCTCCGCGTCACCGACCAGGCGCATCGCCCGGATCAGGTCCTCCTGGCCGTGGCCCCGCCCGAGCCCACCCACCGAGAGGATCCGGGGGCGCTGCTCGCGCGGGGCGGCCTCGCCGTCAGGGTGGAAACGCTCGATGTCGACGCCGGTCGGGACCATCGCGACCGAGGTGCGTTGCAGACCCATCCGGGTCAGCTCATCGACCTCGTCGTTGCACTGGGCGACCGCGATGTCCACCGCCCGGGTCAGCGCACGCTCCAACGGAATGCGGGTGCCCGGACCGTCGTACTGGGCGCCGAGGTGGCGGAGCTGTTCCATGCCGATCGAGTGGAACGTCTGCACCATCGGGATGTCGGTCTCCCGCACCGCGTGTGCGGCGACCAGACCCCCGACCCAGTAGTGACCGTGCACCACCTCGGGCGTCCAGTCGCCGGACCACCGGTCGGCCAGCCACTCACCGAACGCGGCCACGTAGGGCACCAGCTCGGCCGTGGGGATCGGCTCGATCGGGCCCACCGGTGCCCGCTCCACCCGGTAGCCGTCCACCGTGTCGGTCTCGGTCACCTCGGGATCGTCCCGGCGGACGTACACCCGCACGTCGTGACCCCGCCCGGCCAACTCGGCCGCGACCCGTGCGATGTGCTGGTAGGTGCCGACGACGGTTCCGTCGCCGAACGGCGGCGCAGCGGCGTGGGCACAGACAAGGCCAACGCGCATGGGTCACCTCCATGCGGATGAGGGCGGTGGTCTCCGGTCAGAGCGTCCCATTAACCGGCCTCCGAAGAGCCGAAACCTCGCAGATCGGAGGTACACCCGACGGCATGACCCGGACACGACGGGGTACGGACGCTGAATGCCCCTTGCCCGCACACTCGCCGACGCCACGATCGTCATCACCGGTGCCTCCAGCGGCATAGGTGCGGTGACCGCGTACGCCCTGGCGCGACGCGGCAGCACCGTGGTGCTGGCCGCGCGCACCGAGCCGGCGCTGCGGAAGGTGGCCCGGCACTGCCGTGAACTGGGCGGCCGCACCCTGGTGGTGCCGACGGACGTGACGGATGCGGACGCGATGCGTCGGCTCGCGGCGACCGCGGTGGCGGAGTTCGGCCGGATCGACGCGTGGATCAACAACGCCTCGGTCGGCACCATCGGGCTGTTCGACGAGATCCCGGTGGCGGAGTTCCGTCGGGTGCTGGACGTCAACCTGCTCGGTACGGCGAACGGGATCCGAGCCGCGCTGCCGCACCTGAGCGCGGCCGGTGGCGGTGTCGTGGTCAACAACGCCTCGGTACTGGCCGAGGTGGCGATGCCGTACCAGTCCCCGTACAACGCGGCCAAGCACGGCGTCCGAGGACTGGCCGACACGATCCGCCAGGAGCTGCGGGTCACCGGCCGAAGCTCCGTCTCGATCTGCACCGTGCTTCCGGCCACCATCGACACTCCGTTCTTCCGGCACGCCGCCAATCACAGCGGCCGGCAGGTCCATCCGCCGCCACCGGTGTACCCGCCGGAGGTGGTCGCGGAGACGATCGTCCGGTTGCTGCGGCGACCCCGACGGGAGGCGTACGCCGGGGGTGCCGCGCGCCTGATCGGCATGCAGTGGCGGCTCGCTCCGGCGCTGGCCGAATGGGTTCTCGGCTGGTATGGCCGGTACACCCAGTTCGGTTCGCCGGCGGTCGCCGACACCACGGACAACCTCTTCCGTTCCGACGCCGGTGCGGCGACCGAGGGTGGCTGGCATGGCCGGCGTCGCCAGGTGGTCCGGATGTCCGCCGCGCTCGGGCTGGCCGCGGCCGGCACCGCTGTCGGCACGGTCGCCGTGCTGACCCGCCGGCTGGCCCGCTGAGCGGGCCGGGGCGGCACTCGGCTGGCGTCGAGCCGCTATCCGCCCGTCGGGACCGGTTACGGCGGGAGGGCAACGGGTAGTGGTGAGTCATGCGCGACGACGAGTACCCGACCCCCGTGTCCGATCCCGAGGCCGACGGCCTGCCCGACACCGCCGACGACGATTCGACGGCCGGGGACGACGTGCTGACCGGTCGGGAGGCCGACGGTCCCGCACCGGCCCAGCTGCCCGGTGACCGGACGCCGGTGGCGGTCGACGAGTTCGGCACCACCGCCGAGGAGCAGCTCGACGGCGAGTCGTTGGACTACAAGCTGAGCCGGGAACAGTTCGAGCTGCCGGTCGATGATCCGCTGGCCGGGCCGGTGGATCCGGACATCGCGGCCGAGGCGGACAGCCGGGAGCAGGCGGCGCAGGCGCAGCTCGACGCCGACGTGATCGACCCGGGCCCCACCTCGGATCCGAAGTCCCCGGTCTCGCTCTACGACCACGACCAGCTGGGCACCAGCGCGGACGCCACCGTCGGTCGGCTGGTCGAACCGGACGAGGGGGCCCACACCGACCAGGAGACCGATTCGATCGCGTACGACGCGGGTGCCGCCGGTGGCGGAGCCAGCGCCGAGGAGCTGGCCGTGCACGAGACCCGGCCGCCGCACTCGGTCTGACCAGCGAACGTCGACCGCACCCCCCGGTCAGTCGTCCAGGCCGCGTTCGATCGCGTATCGGGTCAGCTCGACCCGGTTGTGCAGTTGGAGCTTGCCAAGCGTGTTCTGCACGTGGTTCTGCACGGTGCGGTGCGACAGTCCGAGCCGGTCGGCGATCTGCTTGTACGACATCCCCTTGGCCACCAGACGCAGCACCTCGGTCTCCCGGTCGGTGAGCCGGGGTGCCGCGTCGGCACCGGCCGTCGCGTCGTTGCTGACGCCGGCCAGTCGGCGGTACTCACCGAGGACCAACCCGGCCAGGCCGGGTGTGAAGACGGGTTCGCCCGCCGCGGTGCGCCGCACCGCCTCCAGGAACTCCGTCAGCCCGGCGGATTTGAGCAGGTAGCCGGTGGCGCCGGCCTTCACCGCGTCCAGCACGCCCTGCTGCTCGCCGCTGGCGGAGAGCATGAGCACCCGCACGCCGGGGTGGGCCGCTCGCAGTCCCTGGATCACCTCCACGCCGGAGATGTCGGGCAGTTGCAGGTCGAGCACCACCACGTCGGGACGGGCCGCGGCGACCACCCGGACCGCCTGGCGGCCCTCCCCACAACTGGCCACCACCTCGTGACCGGCCTCGGCGAGGTCGCGGGCCACCCCTTCCCGCCACATCGGGTGGTCGTCGACGACCATCACACGCACACCGTTCATGATCTCCTCCTCGGCACGGTGAGCTCCACCTCGGTACCGGCACCCGGCGTCGAGCTGATCCGGGCGACACCGCCCAGGTCGACCAGCCGCCCCCGGATCGCCTGGGCCACACCCAACCGTCCCTGGGCCACGGCCTCGGTCAGGCGGTCGGGTGGGAAACCCGGTCCCTCGTCCCGGATCGACACGGTGACCGCCGACCCCTCGTCCTCGATCAGCACCCAGCCCCGCCCACCGCCATGCCGGGCCACGTTGTCCAGCGCCGCACCGACGGCCGCGGCCAGCTCGCGGGCCACCGCCGAGGGCAGCAGCACCGGGTCGGCCGGGGCGGACAGCGACACGGTGGCCGAGGCGTGCCGGCCGAGCAGCGTACGCAGATCCACCGGCGCGTCGGCGGCCCCGGCCGCGACCGGCCCGGCACCGGAGATCAGCGACCGCAGCGCCACCTCCTGCTCACCGGCCAACCGGGCCAGTTCGCCCGCCTCGCCGTCGAGGTGGGCGCCACGCCGCTGCACCAGAGCGAGCACCTGGAGCACCGAGTCGTGGATGTCGCGGGCCAACCGTTCCCGTTCCCTCGTGGCGGCCTCCAACTCGACCGCCCGGTGCAGCCGTTCTCCGGCGGTCACCGTCAGCCGGGCGACGTGTCCGACCACCACGCCGGCGAGCAGCATCAGGATCGCGCCGTTGAACGCGGTCGGGGTGACCATGCCCCGGGTCGCGAGGTCGGTCGCGCCGAGCACCAGCGCCGCGACCGCACCGCGCCGCCGCCCGCCGCAGACTGCCCAGGCCAGCACCGGCCCACTCAGCCAGGCCACCGGAAGGGTCGGCAGCCCCGCGTCGAGCGCCGGCCGACCCATCACCCACGGGGTCGCCAGCAGGATCGCCACCACCACTCCCAGATCGGCCAGGAGCAGCGGCCAGCCGCGCCGGGCCGGAACCGCGTACCCGATCGCGGTGACGGCGGTCCAGGCCGCCATGAGCAGCACCAGTCCTGCCGCGGCGATGGGGTGGGCGTACCGGTCCGCGTCGCGGATCAGCACCACGCAGACGTACGCCAGGGAGGCCACCCGGAAGACCGCCACGGCCCGCCAGAGCGGAACCTCGAAACCACCGGCAGCGGGCACGTGCGCCACCATGCCACAGGGCGTCGGACCGCCTGCGGCCGATGCACCTCGACCAACCCTGACGTACGGTGGTAAAAGTCGCGAAAACTCTGCGATCTCTGTCGGGACGGGGCCATGACGAACGCAGGATCTCCCACACCGCGTACGGTGGTCCCCATCGAACACGCCCTCCTGATCGCCGACGCCTTCGACCAGGCACAGGTGACCGAGCTTCGACACTCGGTCGCCGCCTGCGCGCGCACCACTGGGCTGCGCGACGAGCGGCTGGACGACTTCGTGCTCGCCGTCAACGAGCTGATCACCAATGCGGTACGCCACGGCGGCGGTCAGGGCTGGCTGCGGCTGTGGCAAGAGCCCGGCCTGGTGTTGTGCGAGGTAGCCGATCACGGGCCGGGCATCAGCACGCAGAACCTCGACAATCGCAGCCGGCCCGAGCCCGAGACGGCCGGCGGCTGGGGGCTCTGGCTGGCCCGCGAACTGACCGACGCGATGGACGTCGACACCGGGCCCGCCGGCACCACGGTACGCATCATCACCGCGACCGTCCCCACTGAGCAGCACGTCGGCCGCCACCGCAGCGGCGAGTAACGGCTCGCAGCGCTACCAGCGGGTGCCGGTCAGCTTTTCGTAGACATCCACGTAACGGGCCCGGGTGGCGTCGACCACCTCGGCAGGCACCTCCGGCGCCGGATCCCGCTTGTCCCAGCCGCTGTTCGTCGCCCAGTCCCGGACGTACTGCTTGTCGTAGGAGAACTGGGCGCGCCCGGGCTGGTAGGACTCCGCCGGCCAGAATCGGGACGAGTCCGGGGTGAGCAACTCGTCGCCGAGGACCAGAGTGCCGTCCGACGCCCAGCCAAGCTCGATCTTGGTGTCGGCGATCAGGATGCCCCGGTCCGCCGCCAGCTCTGCGCCCCGGCAGTACACGTCGATGGTGAGCTGTCGCAGCCGGTCGGCGGTCTGGGCGCCGACCTTGTCGACCACCTCGGCGAAGGTGATCGGCTCGTCGTGCTCACCAACCGGCGCCTTGGTGGACGGAGTGAAGATCGGCTCGGGCAGGATCGACGCTTCGACCAGCCCGCGCGGCAGTTCGACGCCGGACACCTTCCCGGTGCTCTCGTACTCCTTCAGTCCGCCGCCGGTGAGGAAGCCCCGAGCGACGCACTCGACCGGCACCATCTCAAGCCGGCGGCACCGAATCGCCCGGCCGGCGAACTCCGGCGGCACGTCGGTGGCCGAGATGACGTGGTGGGGGATCAGGTCGGCCAACTGTTCGAACCACCACAGCGACAAGGCGGTGAGCAGCTTGCCCTTGTCCGGGATCGGGGTCGGCAGCACCACGTCGTAAACGGAGATGCGGTCGGATGCGACCAGGATCAGGTCATCGCCCTCGGCGTAGACGTCCCTCACCTTGCCCGAGTGCAGAAGTTCCACGCGGACAAGTAGAACACGCGCTGGGCGTACCACCGCTGGCGGTCCACGCTGCGGCCGGAGGGCCGGACGCCACCGCCCAGCCCTCGACAGGGTGCCGGGGTCGTCTGGTCAACGCCGACGGCGGGTCATCCGGATCACCAGCAGGACGATCACCCCCACCACCACGAGGCAGCAGAGCAGGCTCAGGAAACCGAAGAATCCGCCACCGCGTCCACGCCGTCGAGCCGCCTCCACCACCAGTTCCCCGGTGCCGGTCGACGCCCAGGCCGCGACCGGAACGAACACCGCCAGCACCACCGCACCCAGGAGCGTGCTGAGCCGCCCCCACCACCTACCGAAGGAAGACATGTGCTCATCCTCGCCGAGACGCGCAACCCGGACGGCCGAATGACGCTCGCGTCAACATCGGCGGCAGCATCTCGAAAAAGAAGAGGTCCCGGATGAATCCGGGACCTCTTCCATGCAGTAGCGGGGACAGGATTTGAACCTGCGACCTCTGGGTTATGAGCCCAGCGAGCTACCGAGCTGCTCCACCCCGCGTCGGTAGATCCACCGTAGCGCACCTCCCCGGTCGGCCGCAAAGCGGCCCGCTGTACGCCCCACGCCGCACCGATCCGCGACCCCGTAGCGGCGTCGGACCCGGTCCGCGCGGACACCCTCGGCGACGGCAACCGGGGGCGGGAATCGAACGACTACGTAGTGCTGTGGCTCACGACGACCTCCTGGTGCCGAGTTGACACGGCACAGACGAACGGTGGGTCCCCGGTTCGGATGAACCGGGGACCCACCGGGGCTGGTCGCGCCACCGCGCTACCGTCCGCGCACGCTAACCACCGGGCGTCGCGGTCGGGGTGGCGCTCGGTCCACCAGCCGCTGTCTGTGCCTGCTGGAAGGCGGTGAGCGCCTCGTCCAGCGCGGCCAGCGCACGACCGTACCGCTCGAAGTCGCCGGACGCCTGCGCGGCACGCACCTCGGTGATCGCGGCCCGCACCCGCTCGGCCGCCGCACCGAGGTCGCCGGTGAGCGGCGGAGCGTCGCCGGGTGCCGGGGTGGCCGTCGGCGAGGCCGGCGGCGAAGCCGGTGGTTCCTCGCCCTGCTCCGGCGGTTCCTCGCCCTGCGTCGGGGGCGGCGGCGGGTTGCCTGCCGCCGCCTGCTTGCCCTGCTCGACGAGCTGCTTGATGCCGTCGCTCACGCTGTCCGCCAGGACGACGTAGGAACCCCCGTCGCCGTACGACATCAGCACCTTCTGCAGCAGCGGGTACGCGTCCTGCTGGTTGCTCTTGACGTAGACCGGCTCGACGTACAGCATCCCGTTGCCGAAGGGCAGTGAGAGCAGGTTTCCGTACTGCACCTGAGCCTGGTTCGAGGAGAGCAGGTTCAACTGCTGCCGGATGTTGGCGTTGGTGTTGGTCATCCGCTGGTGCACCTGCACCGGCCCGGAGATCGCCGTCTGGTCGGGCAACTCCAGCACCTGCAACGTCGGCCTACCGTCCTGGTACGACCCGGAGATCAGGGCGGCCAGGTTCTGCCGACCGTTCGGGGTGACCGCGCTGGTGAGCTGGAAGCGCGGCGCGTCCTGACCCGGGAACTGCGTGTAGAGGTAGTACGGCGGCTGCTTCTGCCCGCTGTCCGGCGCGTCCGGCACGTTCGGCACCTGCCAGAAGTCCTGGCCGGAGTAGAAGTCGCCGGGGTTGGTGACATGGAACCGGGTCAGCAGGTTGCGCTGCACCTTGAACAGGTCGGCCGGGTACCGGAAGTGGTCGGCCAATGCCGCGGGGATCTCGCCGCGCGGTTTGATCAGGTCACCGCCGAAGGCCTTGTTCCACGCCTTGAGCACCGGGTCGTTCTCGTCGAACTCGTAGAGAACGACCGTGCCGTCGTACGCGTCGACGGTCGCCTTCACCGAGTTGCGGATGTAGTTGACGTTCTCCCGGGCCAACTGGATGGTGCCCCGGCCGGTCAGCTCGTCGGTGGTCTCCTGCTGGAGGTTGACCCGCTCCGCGTACGGGTAGGTCGCGGCGGTGGTGTAGCCGTCGACGATCCACTGCACCCGACCGTCGACCAGGGCGGGATAGGGGTCACCGTCCAGGGTGAGGAACGGCGCGACCTTCTCCACCCGGTCCCGGGGGTTACGCACGTAGAGCAGCTTGGAGTTGTCGTTGACCGCCTCGGAGAGCAGGAAGTTGGCCTCCTGCTCCTTGATCGCGTAGAGCAGCCGGCGGGAGAACGAGCCGATCTCGACGCCACCGGAACCGGTGTAGGTGTAGTACGACTCGGACCCCTCGCCGCCCTCGCCGGCCGGGCGGTCGAACTCGGCCGGGTTGGCGTCCTCGTTCGGCTTGCCGACGATCGCGTAGTCGCCGTCCGCCATCCGCTCGCCGTAGTAGATCCGAGGCTGGCTCGCCGGGATCAGGTCGGTGGGTGACGCACACGACTCCTGCGACCGCTCGCCGAGCGAACCGGAGACGAAGAACGGCTGGCCACCGCAGACCACCCGGTTCGCGGGCGCGGCCACCACTCCGTAGCCGTGGGTGTAGACGGTGTGCCGGTTGATCCAGTTGCTCTGCTGGGCGGTCAACTCGCCGTAGTTGATCTCACGTACGCCGACCACGTAGTCCTGAGTCGCCCCGTCGATCGTGTACCGGTCGATGTCCAGCTTCGGGCCGAAGTCGTAGAAGCCACGGACCTGCTGAAGCTGGGTGTAGGTCTCGCTGACCAGCTGCGGGTCGAGCAGCCGGACGTTCGGCACCACCGAGGTGTCGGTGGCCAGGCTCTCCGGCGGGTTCAGGTTGCTGGCCGCGTACGCCGAGCTCTGGGCGATGTCCAGGCCGAATGACGCGCGGGTGGCGTCGATGCTGCGCTGGATGTACGGCGCCTCCTTGTCCCGGGCGCTGGGCTTCACCTCGAAGGTCTGCACCGCCCACGGGTAGATGCCGCCGATCGCCACCGCGGAGACACCGAGCAGGGCCAGCGAGATGCCCGGCCAGACCAGGTTGCGCATCCAGGCGTTGGAGAACACGATGATCGCGATCGCCACCACCACGGAGATGTAGGCGAGGATCTCCTTGGCCGGCAGCAGTGCGTTGATGTCGGCGTAGCCGGCGCCGTACACCCCCACGCCGTCGTTGTACTCCAGCAGCATCGCCCGCCGGTCCAGCACGTACGCGACGGCCTTCAGCAGGACGAAGACCGCCACCAGCGTGCTCAGGTGGGCCCGGGCCGCGTTGCTCATCCGGTCGCCGACACCCTGTAGCCGCACCCCGCCGAAGAGGTAGTGCACAGCCAGCGCACCGATCAGAGCCAGGACCACTGCGGTGAAGGCGAGCCCCAGCAGGAACCGCCAGAACGGCAGCTGGAAAACGTAGAAGCCGACGTCGACACCGAACTCCGGGTCGTCGACCCCGAAGTTTCCGCCGTGCAGGAAGAGCAGCCACTGGTTCCAACGGCTCTGCGCCGACAGGCCGGCGAAGAGGCCGACGATGGCGGCGGCCACCGTGATCCACAGGCCCAGCCGGGGACCGAGCAGCATCCGGTACCGCTCCAGCGTGGCCTGTTCCGGTGAGTGCGGTCGCATCCGTGGGCGCAGCCGTTGGGCGAGCCAGAGGTTGCCACCGACGATCGCTGCCATCGCCAGGCCCGCCGCCAGGAAGAGCAGCAGTCGGGTGACCAGCACGCCCCGGAAAACCTCGGTGTAGTCGACCTCGGAGAACCAGAGCCAGTCCGTCCAGGCCTGCACCCCCCAGCCCAGCAGGGTGAACAGGACGAACACCCCGATCAGGACCCCGATCGTGACGCGTCCGCGTCGGCTCATCCTCGGCAGGGGGCTGCTGCTACGCATGACCACTGTTGGCTCCGCACGCTCGTTATGATCGGCTCCGACCAGGCACCCAGAGTACGGGGTGTTCCTGAAGGCGTGAGCGCAAGGTCAAGCCGGGCGGCTCAGCAGTACGCGGGCTCGCCCCCGGAACGCAGTGCCTCCAACGCGTCAAGCGCCTCGTCGAGCGAGCCCACCTTCACCAACGGCAGGTCCGGCTGTCGGTTACCGACCGCTTCGGCGCAGTTGGCCGCCGGTACCAGGAACGCGGTCGCGCCGGCCTGCTTCGCACCGACCAGCTTCTGCGGTATCCCGCCGATCGGGCCGACCTGCCCGGAGTCGTCGATGGTGCCGGTGCCCGCGATGACCCGGCCGCCGGTCAGGTCCTCCGGGGTCAGCTTGTCGATGATGCCCAGGGCGAACATCAGGCCCGCGCTGGGCCCACCGATGTCCTTCAGATCGAAGGAGAGGGTGAACGGATGCGGCTGCTGCTGCTCGATTTCGACGCCGATCCGGGGCCGGCCGTCCTGCTCCTGGCTGGTGATGGTGTCGGTGCGCGCGGTGCCGTCGCGGGTGTACCCGATCCGCAGTGCCGTGCCCGCCGGCTTGGCTCGGATGAGTTCGGTCAGCCGGGAGGCGAGCGGCACCGGTTCACCGTCGACCGACGTCACCACGTCACCGGGGCGGAGCACCGCGGCCGACGGCCCGTCGGTGGCCACCGTCTTGACCACGACCTGCACCTCGTACCCGAGTTTCCGCAGCGCGGCGGTCTCCGCGCTGGTCTGCGAGACCTGGAAGTCCTCGGCGTTGCGCTGTTCCACCTCCTCCTGGGTCTCCCCCGGCGGGTAGACCAGCTCACGCGGCACCACCGCCTGCTCGTCGGAGAGCCAGCCCTGAATGGCGGAGCGGAGCTTGACGCCGGGCTGCACGCCCACCGTCGTCAGCCGCAACTGCCCCTCCGAGGTGGAGGTCTCCCGGCCGGTGACCTGGATGACCTCCTTGCCGTCCTCCTGGCCCAGGGTGTCGACGGTCGGGCCGGGACCGAGCACCACGTACGGGACGGGCGCGCCGAGCACCCCGATGCTGAGCAGTGCGGTGAGCAGAGCACCGAGCAGAACGGTCATGCCGCGACGTCTCATGCGGCAGAGCGTACCGATCCCGACGACGGCTCCCGGTCGGCACGACGCACGACTTCGCCCTCAGCGCAACCACGGTGGCGGCGACCCGGGGCGTCACGCGCGTACCGTAGACGTCGTGCCTGATATTCCGTTCGGTTTCGCGCTTCCGGGTGGGCAGCCGCCCGACCCCAACGACCCCGCGCAGATGCAGCAGTTCATGTCGCAGTTGCAGCACCTGCTCTCCGCGCCGGGCAGCGGGCCGGTCAACTGGGACCTGGCCCGTCAGGTGGCGGCCAGTCAGCTCGCCGGGACGGGCGACCCGGCCGTCGCGCCCCACGAGCGTCACGCGGTCGAGGAGGCCCTGCGCATCGCCGACCTCTGGCTGGAGCCGGCCTCCGCGCTGCCCTCGGGCATCCGCACCACGGTGTCCTGGAACCGCAACGAGTGGATCTTCAAGACGCTGGACGTCTGGCGCAAGCTGTGCGATCCGGTGGCCAGCCGGATGGTCGGCGCGATGGGCGACCTGGTCCCACCGGAGGCCCGAGCGCAGCTCGGCCCGATGCAGTCGATGGTGGCCACCCTCGGTGGCGCGCTCTTCGGCGGTCAGCTCGGCCAGGCACTCGGGTCACTCGCCGCAGAGGTGCTCTCGGCCGGCGACATCGGTCTGCCGCTCGGACCCGCCGGCACGGCCGCGCTCATTCCGGCCAACATCAGGGCGTACGGCGATGGTCTGGAGCTGCCCGAGGACGAGGTTCGCCTCTATGTCGCCCTGCGCGAGGCGGCACACCAACGGCTCTTCGAGCACGTCCCGTGGCTACGCGGGCACGTCCTCAACGCCGTCGAGACGTACGCCGCCGGCATCCGGGTGAACCGGGAGGCGATCGAGGAGGCGATGGGGCGGGTCGACCCGACCGATCCGGAGTCGATGCAGGCGATTGCCCTGGAGGGCATTTTCACTCCGGAGGACAGCCCGACGCAGAAGGCGTCGCTGGCCCGGCTGGAGACCGCCCTCGCCCTGGTGGAGGGTTGGGTCTGCCACGTGGTCGACGGGGCGGCCGCCGGCCGGTTGCCGAACGTCGTGGCCCTGGGCGAGGCGTTCCGTCGCCGTCGGGCGGCCGGCGGGCCGGCCGAGCAGACCTTCGCTGCCCTGGTCGGGCTGGAGCTGCGGCCCCGTCGGCTGCGCGAGGCCGCAGCGCTCTGGGCGGCGCTCACCGAGCATCGGGGAATCGCCGGCCGGGATGCGTTGTGGGGGCACCCCGACCTGCTTCCCTCCGACGACGACTTCGCCGACCCGGTGGCCTTCGCCATGGCGGACGTGGACCTGATGACCGAGCTGGAGAACTTCGACTTCTCCGCACCGGGTGGCCCGGAGGAGAAGGCCCCGGGCGAGACGGAACGACGCGACGACACCGAGGGCGACGAGGGCCGTTCCTGACCACCCCGAACGACTGGTCGCCGTCACGCCGACAGCGTGACGGCGTCAGCCGTTCCGGCCGGCACCGGAGAGCAGGGACCGGGTGTGCTCCCACCCGTCCAGCGCCGGATCGAGTCGGGCCAGATCCGCCGGACCGCGCAGCCGGTGCCAGGAGGGTGTCACCGCCAGGTCGCCGGGGCGGGGTGCCGCCGCCCGGACAGCCGCGGGCACCGTGGCGTCCATGTCCAACGGCGGCAACCAGGACGGTACGGGCAGCCGGGCCGCCACCCCGAGCAGTCCGGGCAGGCCCCCCTCGGCCGGGGCGACCGCGACCGGTCGGCTGGTCAGCGGACGCAGCAACTTACCGACGGTGAGTCCAGGCAGGTCGGGCGCATCGCCGGCAACGACCGCCACCTGCTCGTAGCGGTCGGTCGTCGTCAGGGTGCCGCCCCCCGGACCGGCACCGGATGGCGGTTCCGTGCCGGTCGTCCCGTCCGGCCCGCCGGCATCGGTCAGGGCGGCGAACACCGCGTTCGGGGTCGGCTCGGGTACCTCGTACACGGTCGTCCCGGGCCAGATCACCGCATCGGCCAGCCACCGGTCCGCTCGGGTGACCGCCACCGCGGTGTCCACCTCGTTCAGCATGGCGAGCAGGTCCACCACGTCCTCGGCGAGCGCGGTGCGCCAGTCCTCCGGGTCGACGCCGGGCGGCGCCCAGGCGACCGGCGCGAGCAGCGCCACCACCACACGTCGGGCCATCCACCGACCCTACCGCCGCGCCGTCGGGGCACTCAGGCGGTGCCGACGACGGCCGCCACGCCCTCCAGGTAGCCGCGCGCCCGTTCGGTCTTCGGGTACCGCCCGACCAGTGCCCAGAACTGTGCGTTGTGACTGGGCACGATGAGGTGAACCAGCTCGTGCAGCAGCACGTAGTCGATCACCCAGTCCGGCATCTCCTGGATCCGGTGCGACAGCCGGATCGAGCGGTCCGCCGGGGTGCAGGAGCCCCACCGGCCGTTCTGATTGCTCACCCAGCGGACGCTGCCCGGCACGGCCTGGTTGCCGTACTCAGTGAGATAGAGCTTGATCAGCCGGCTGGCGCGAGCCACCAGTTCGGCGTCGGAGCGGACCAGGCGCCCCTCGCGGGCCGCCAGCCGGGCGAGCATCCGGTCGACCCACTCGCTCTCCTCGGCCCGGGAGAACTGGTCGGGGATGAGGACGACGACCCGCTCCCCGTCCCGGTAGGCGGACACCGTGCGTCGCCGGCGCTGGCTGCGCCGTACCTCGACGACAGGCTTCCGCGGCCCAGCCATCAGTGGACCGCGCAGCCTCGGTTTGCTGTCACGTTGGCAAGCTAATGCGTTGTGACCAGGGCTCCGCAAGAGTCAACCCCCCGACACGCGTCCGGAAAATGGGGATTGGTCGCCAGGAGTCCAGAAAAATTTATTGCCAAACGCGGTGCAGCCGTCACGGTCACCCTTCGTGGTGGCCGGCGAGGTGTCACACCCGGACCCGCCACCACGGTAAGTGATCATCGCAGCGGAACCCGATTCGGGGTCCGCGTACCCGGCATCAGCGGCATCACCAGCGCAATTGCGGGGTACCGGTCGGCGTGTCCCCGCCAAACTGACTGATCTGACCCAATTCGGCGTGCACACTCTCGACGTCGCCTTGCTCACAGTGGCAATGCGCAGCTGACATGGAACCGCCCACACCTGGGTAGGGTCCGCCAACCAGTGGTCACGGAGGTGATCACCGGACAGAACCCGGCGCCGGACGCCTTGAGCGACCGCCACCGGGAGACCCACCGGGTCGTTATCGCCCGGTGGACGAGATGAGGAGGGCACATCGTGGCCGACCAGGCCCAGACCTACAACGGTTACTGCGTCAAGTGCAAGGAGAAGCGGGACTTTGAGGGCCGTGTCGAGGTCTCCAAGACCGGCATGAACATGGCCAAGGGCAAGTGTCCGGTATGTGGCACAACAGTGAACCGCATCCTGGGCAAGGCGAAGGTCTGACGTACGGGTACTGGACGGGGTGGCCTGCGGCCACCCCGTCCAGTGTGTGTGCGTGGGTAACTGTCGGACCACCGACAACCACTACCCGCGGGTTGTGGATAACTCGCCAAAACCTGTGGGCAGCCCTGGATCTGGGGTTGGCCACCTGTGGACAACGATCGACGGAAAGCATGGACACGGTCACTATTCGTGCCCATGACGCGACCCGCCCAACGCCCACCGTCTCCCCGTCCTCGACTGCTGCCCGGGCTCACCCGCCTCTGGCGTGACCGGCACACCCTCCAGCTCGGCCTCGGCCAGGAGCGGGCGGTCCTGGTCGAGGTGGCCGACTCCCGAGCGGCCCGGCTGCTCGACCTGCTCGACGGCACCCACAGCGAACGGCAGGTGCTGGCCAGGGCGGAGGTGCGTCCGGAACACGCCCGTGCGCTGCTCGACGCCCTACGGACCGCCGGCCTGGTGGTGCCAGCGCACACGCTCGTACCCCGGGACCTCACCGGACCACGGCGGATCCGGCTGGCTGCCGAGGCCGGCGCGCTGGCGCTGGCCACCGCCCGGTTACCGGGCACCCCCGCCCAGGTGCTCCGGCGTCGCCTGGCCGCCCGGGTGACGGTCGCCGGCAGCGGTCCGCTCGGCCCCGCCGTCGCGGTCGCTCTCGCCCAGGCGGGCATCGGTCATGTTCATCCCGACCTGCCCGGACCGGTTCGCCCGATCGATCTCGTCGGCACCGGCATCCCCGCCACCGAGATCGGGCGTCCGCTCGACGCCGCCACCCATGCGGCGATACAGCGGGCCGCCCCGGGTACCGGCACCGGTCCGCTCCGCCGACCCCGTCCCGACCTGGTCGTGCAACTCGGCTGCGACCGGCCGGCCGCGCTGCTGGCCGCCGGTCACGCCCAACGGCGACAACCGCACCTGTTCGTGGACGTCCGGGAGGGTGTTCCGACGGTCGGGCCGCTGGTCCGTCCGCCGGTCGGTCCCTGCCTGCGCTGTCTCGACCTGCACCGGGCCGACCGGGACCCGGACTGGCCGGCACTCGCCGCCCAACTCGCCAGCGCCCCGCCCGCTCCGGCCTGCGCGGCGAGTCTCCTGCTCACCGCGACCGGATGCGCCGTCGGCGAGGCGTTGAGCCACCTCGACGGAGGCACTCCCGAAACCCTCGGCGGATCAGTCGAGGTGGTGGCTCCCGGCAGCTTTCGGCGACGCTACTGGCCACCACACCCACGCTGCCGATGCGGCGGGTGACCGCTGCACCGGTGCCGGGTGCGGCTGCACGGCAGCGATGGGCCGGCCGAGTCGGTAACAATGACCAAGTGACCGACATCCCGCGCCGGGCCGTGTCCCGGACCGCCAAGCTCGCCGCTCTGCCGCTCGGCTTCGCCGGCCGGACCGTCCTCGGCATGGGAAAGCGCGTCACCGGGCTCGCCTCCGACGTGATCTCCGCCGAGATCCAGCAACGCACCGCCGAGCAGTTGTTCAGCGTCCTCGGCCAGCTCAAGGGCGGAGCAATGAAGTTCGGTCAGGCGCTGTCGGTGTTCGAGGCCGCCCTGCCGGAGGAGATCGCCGCGCCCTACCGGCAGGCGCTGACCAAGCTCCAGGAGGCCGCGCCGCCACTGCCCGCCGCCACCGTGCACAAGGTGCTGGCCGAACAGTTGGGGCCGGCCTGGCGGGACCGGTTCGTGAGCTTCGACGATTCTCCGGCCGCCGCAGCCAGCATCGGGCAGGTGCACCGAGCCGTGTGGCGGCTGCCGGACGGCACGGGCCGGAACGCCGCCGTGAAGATCCAGTATCCGGGTGCCGGCGATGCCCTGCTCGCCGACCTCAAGCAGCTCTCCCGGCTGGGCGGCATGTTCCGGGCCATCCAGCCCGGGCTGGACATCAAGCCCCTCCTGACCGAGTTGCGGGAACGGATCACCGAGGAACTGGACTACGAGTTGGAGGCGGAGTCGCAGCGCGCCTTCGCCGCCGGGTACGTCGACGACCCGGAGATCTACATACCGGAGGTCTTCCACGCCTCGCCCCGGGTGCTGGTCACCGAGTGGATATCGGGCACCCCGCTGGCCGACGTCATCCGGTCCGGCAGCGAGGAGCAGCGCGACGAGGCGGGCCGGCTGATGGCCACCCTCCACCTCTCCGCGCCGGCTCGGGCCGGGCTGCTGCATGCCGACCCGCATCCGGGCAACTTCCGGCTGCTACCGGACGGCCGACTCGGTGTCATCGACTTCGGAGCGGTGGCCCGGATGCCGGAGGGCACGCCGGAACCGATCGGCCGCATCGCCGGGCTGGCCCTGCGGGGCGACGCCGACGAGGTGGTGGCCGGCCTGCGGGCCGAGGGCTTCGTGAGCACCGGGGAGCCGATCGACGCGCCCGCGCTGCTAGAGTTCCTGCGGCCGATGCTGGAGCCGATCGCCACCGACGAGTTCCGGTTCACCCGGGCCTGGCTGCGCGCCGAAGCCACCCGGCTGGCCAGCCCTCGTTCCCCGGCGTACCAGTTCAGCCGGCAACTCAACCTGCCGCCGTCCTACCTGCTCATCCACCGGGTGACGCTCGGGTCGATCGGGGTGCTGTGCCAACTGGAGGCCAAGGCCCCCTACCGGGGCATCCTGGAACGGTGGCTGCCGGGGTTCGCTCCGGTCGGCTGAGCCCGGACGCGACGCGGCGGGCGGGGACATCGTCCCCGCCC
>NZ_BOPB01000021.1 GCF_016863535.1 Micromonospora lutea | reverse complement strand
GGGGACATCGTCCCCGCCCGCCGTTTGCGGTGTCGTCCTACAGAACGCCCAGTTCGCGAGCTGACCGGGCCCGCCCGGTCATGGCGATGGTACGGGCGGATCGGGTTGCCTCAGTGCTCGTGGTGCTGCGACCGGCCTGAGGCCGGAGCATTCGAACCCTCGACAACGCTTCGTTGAGTAGGTACATCTCGGCTCCGTTCGGAAGGTGCAGCATGGTGGTCCGCTTTCTGTCGGCCGGTGCGACACCGGCGGGGTTGATCGGAATCGGGAACATGTCAGGCAGCCAGCCGGACCGCGCTGCGCGACGTGGCCAGACCATCGGCCGCCAGTCGCGCCTCGGCCTCGACCCGCAACTCGGCGTCACGGGCAAGATCCTCCTTGCGCGGGCGACCGCGAGGCCGCTTGCGCGGAACGACCGCGCCGCGCTCGAAGATCTCGCCACCCCAGACGCCCCAGGGCTCGGCCCGCTCGACCGCACCGGCCAGGCACTCGACGCGCAACGGGCAGTCCCCGCAGAGCGACTTGGCCAGTTCCAGCTCGGTGGGCGAGTCGGAGAACCACAGGTCAGGGTCGAACTTCCGGCAGGGCAGGTTCGCCTCCACCTCGACGCTCACGTCGAGCGGAGCCAACGCCAGACTCATCGCCCGGTCACCTCTCTCTCACTGCGGTCTCTCATGGACCGCTGTCGATGTACTTCGGCGGTGCAAAAAACTAAGGCCGCGGATCCCGGTATGCGGGTTCCGCGGCCTCGAGGTGAGCCGGTGGTCTGTGGTCAGACCGGTCTACCTCGAGGTGGAACACCGCGGACGTCCATCCGCTTGCTGACGCCATCGACGCCCTTGCCCGTGAAGCCACTACGCCCCTGGAGCCCGTTCGTAACCGGTGCGAGAATCAGCTCGGCCTGAACCTCGACCCGGTGCACCTGCGGAGCCCACGGTCGCGCGGCGACAGCGGTGGCCCGGACTTCCGCCAGCGGAGCGACGGTCATCGGGGCAGCCGACAGCGGAGCGACGGCAACGGGCAGCGCCGTCGGACGCTGGTAGATGTAGCTCTCCATCGGTGCCACCTCCTTTGACGTTCACTCGTGGTCGACCCGGACACAAACCCCGTGAGCAGCCCGAACAGGGCCCCCTCCCGAGGTGTGCCATGAGGCTATGCCTGCCGGCAGGGCGAGGGCAAACGAATTAACGGTCAGATTCAGAAGTTTTCTGTGGGCAGATCTCGTCGACCGCCGCGCCTGCCACCAACGCCAGCACCGCCTCCCCGTACAGGCCGAGTTTGCGCGGCCCGATCCCGGCGATCGCGACCAGTTCCTCGGCCCGGCCCGGCCGCCGCTCAGCCAGTGCCACCAGCGTCGCGTCGGTGAAGACCACGTACGCGGGCACCTTCTGCGCCCCCGCCACCCGGGACCGCCACTCGCGCAACCGCTCGTGCAGCTCGTCGTCGATGTCGGAGAGACAGGTGGCGCACCGGCCCAGTTTGCGGTCGGGTCCGGCGAGCAGGGTGGTGCCGCAGATCCGACAGGACACGATCCGGGTGGCGGCGCGCCGCTGGGGGGTCCGCACCGGGCGCCCTCCGCTGGCCCGCTCCGTCGCCGAGGTGGGCGCCAGTTGCGGCAGGAAACGACACGGCCGTCGCGGTCGGCCCCCCGGCGAACGGGCCGAGGCGTACGACAGCCAGAGCCACTGCCGGGCCCGGGTGATACCCACGTAGAGCAGGCGGCGTTCCTCCTCGACCTGCTCGGTGGTGCGCGCGTACGTGGTGGGCAGGGTGCCCTCGGCCAGACCGACCAGGAAGACGGCGTCCCACTCCAGGCCCTTGGCGGAGTGCAGGGAGGCCAGGGTCACCCCGTCCACGGTGGGTACGTGCTGCTGAGCCGCCCGCCGGGCCAGTTCCTCGGTGAAGTCGGTCAGGGTGACCGGGCGCTCCACGGTGGCAGCCACCCCCAGCGGCACGATCTCCGGCGTGGCCGCGTACTCCTCGGCGAGTTGCACCAGCGCGGCCAGCGCCTCCCACCGTTCACGGGCGGCACCACCCGGCGGAGGGGTGTCCGGTGCCCATCCGACACCGGCCAGCGCCTCGACCACCGCCGCCGGCAGTGGCGTGTCACCGGGCAGCGACCGGGTCGCCGCGCGTAACGCGACAATCGCCTGACGGACCTCGACCCGCTCGAAGAACCGCTCCGCCCCCTGGACCAGGTACGGCACGCCGGCCTCGGCGAGCGCCTTCTCGTACGCCTCGGACTGGGCGTTGGTGCGGAACAGCACCGCGACCTCGCGGGCCGGGGTGCCGGCGTCGATCAACGCGCGGCAGCGGGCGGCGACCGCGGCGGCCTCGGCCGGCTCGTCGGTGAAGATCCGCCGCTCCGGTTCCGGGCCGGCCGGACGCTGCCCGACCAGTTCCAGGCGCAGCCGCGCCTCGGTGCCCCGCGCCTGCGAGATGACCGCGTTGGCGAGCCCCACCACCTGGGGGGTCGAGCGGTAGTCGCGAACCAGCCGGACCACGGTGGCCGCCCGGTACCGTCGCGGGAAGTCGACCAGGTACGCCGAGGTGGCGCCGGTGAACGAGTAGATGGTCTGGGAGGCGTCGCCGACCACGGTCAGGTCGTCACGTCCGCCGAGCCAGGCGTCCAGCAGCCGCTGCTGCAACGGGTTGACGTCCTGGTACTCGTCGACGACGAGGTGTCGGTACTGGTTACGGACCTGCTCCGCGACATCCGGGTGTTCCTCGATCCCCCACACCGCGGCACGCAGCACGTCCTCGAAGTCGATCACACCTCCGGTGCGCTTGAGCCTCTCGTACGCGGCGAACACCTCCGCCACCTTCGCCGGCTCGTGCGAGGTCTCCCGCAGTGCCTTCGCCGCGGCCACCACGTACTCGCCCGGCTCGACGAGGGAGGACTTGGCCCACTCGATCTCACCGGCGAGGTCGCGGGCCGCCGTCCGGTCGGCCCGGAGACCGGCTCGCGCGGCGGCGAGGGTGACCAGTCTGACCTTGCTGTCCAGCAACTCGGGCATGGCCCGGCCGTCGAGCAGCCGGGGCGCGAAGTAGCGGACCTGGCGCAGCGCCGCCGCGTGGAAGGTGCGTGCCTGTACGCCGGCCACACCGGCCACGGCGAGTCGTTGCCGCAGTTCCGCGGCGGCGCGGGCGGTGAAGGTGACCGCGAGCACGTGCCGGGCCGATATCTCACCGGTCAGCGCCCGGTACGCGATCCGCGACGTGACCGCTCGGGTCTTCCCGGTGCCGGCGCCGGCGAGCACGCAGACCGGGCCGGCCGGGGCGGTCACCGCCGAGCGTTGCTCCGGATCGAGCCCGGCAAGCACGCGTTCGGACGCGGAGTTAACCACCACAGCGGGGAATTGTCGCAGCTCCCCCTGATGTTGCAGCGGATAGCCCGTGCTTGATCGGCAAGCCACCGGGCGCGACGTTGGAGGATCTGACCATGCTGACGATGTATTCCACCCCCTGGTGCGGCTACTGCCACCGGTTGAAGTCGCAGCTCGACCGGGAGGGGATCGCCTACGAGGTGGTCGACATCGAGCAGGATCCGGCAGCCGCGACGTTCGTGATGCAGGTCAACGGCGGTAACCAGACCGTGCCCACGCTGCGCTTCGCCGACGGCAGCGCGTTGACCAACCCGTCGATCACTCAGGTCAAGCAGCACCTGGAGAGCATCGCGGCCTGACCGCCCTGGCGTGGACCATCTCCTCCCGCGCCGATCATGACGTTGGTTGCCCGGGTGCGCGTGCACCCGGGCAACCTCATGATCAACGGTGTCGGGAGGGGTGGGGAGTCTTGGACAGAGCGGTGTCGGCTTTCCGGGCCTCGGGTGCCGGGCGTTGGATGGGAATCCGGGGTCGGGCCGGTGGGCCGGGCGGTGGACTCAGGTGCCGCCCACGCCAGAGGTAGTTGCCCGCGAGCAGGGTCGCCAGACCGACCACCGCGAAGACCAGCCGGTAGTCGAGCAGGGCAACGACAAGCGCACCCATGCCGACAGAGAACGCCTGCGGGCACCTGACCGCCGCCTCGGCGGCAGCGGCGACCCGGCCGAGCAGTTCCGGCGGGGTCCGCCGCTGGATCAGGGTGTGCAGGCCGACCAGGGCCAGCGGCAACGACAGACCCGCCACCAGCACCGCGGCGAGGCCGAGCCACAGATTCGGGTACGCCAGCATCAGCGCGGCAGGTCCGAAGAGCGCCACGCCGACCGCGAGAGTGCCCAGCTCACCGACCCGACGCAGCACAGCGGCGGAGAGCAGCCCACCCACCAGACCACCGATGCCCTGCGCGGTGAAGAGCACCCCCACGAAGGCGGGATCCCGCCCGAGCCCCCGGTCCACGTACGCGAAGATCAGTGACTCGGTGAAGCCCATCACCAGCGAACCGAGGCCGTATCCGAGCAGCGCCCGCCGCAGCGCCGGCTCGCCCGCCAGGTGGCGGAGTCCAGCGACCAGTTCCGCCGGCCAGCGTGGTCCGGGCCTGGCATCGTCGGCCAGCGCGGCGGGCACCTCGTGCGGCACGGCGACCCCCCGCGGCATACCGACCACCACGGCGGCCAGCAGGAATCCGACAATCCCCACCAGGACCAGCGGCCAGCCGCCGAACGCCACGTAGAGGCCGGCACCGGCGAGCGGGCCGATCAATCGCAGTCCCTGCCGGGCGGTCTGCAACGCCCCGTTCGCCTCACCGAGCAAATCCGGTGGCACCAGTTCCCGCACCAGCCGGCTGAGCACCGCCCCGATGGTCAGGTTCGACAACCCGTACCACGCGGCCACCGCGTAGACGAGCCACATGTCGCCCGCGTCGCGGACCGCGAAGAGGGGGGTGAGCAGCAACGCCGTCGCGAGGTTGGTGACCACGAAGAGGGGCCGCCCCGGATACCGGTCGACGAACCATCCGACCAGCGGTGCGAGCGTGCGTGGCGCGAGGATCACGAAGATCGTGGCACCGGCGAGGCCGTCCGATCCGGTGAGGTCCTTCACCCAGACGGCGAGCGCCAGCAGCAGGATCGACTCCGCGGTCATGCTGGCCAGCAGTCCACCGAAGAGCAGGCGGAAGTCCGGGCGGTTCAGGACGGTGCGCATCGATCCTCCGGTGGCGCGACTCGGGATGGAGGGTGTTCGGCGACGCGGATCGCGCCGACCGGAGTCGCTGTCGGGTCCGCGTATTTCTGATGACACGCCCCCACCGGTACCTCCGGCGCCGGTCGCGACGTCCATACTGACCGTGGGGGGCGAATTTCATACAGTTACCGTCGCGTCTGCGGCGGTCGACGGAAAAGAGGACACTGTGCCTCCTGCCGCACCCAGCCCGATCCTGCGCCGCCGCCGGCTCGGCGGTGAACTGCGCCGCCTGCGCGAGGCCGCCGGGCTCACCGGCGACCAGGTCATCGAACGCGTCGGCTGGGCTTCCGCGTCCAAACTGTCCCGGCTGGAGAACGGTCGCAGCCGACCCGACCCAGGCGACGTGCGGGACCTGCTCGACCTGTACCACGTGGACGACGCCCTCCGCCTGGAGCTGCTCGGCATCACCCAGGAAGCCGGCGACATGCGTGGTTGGTTGAAGCGATATCCGGCGATGACGCAACAGCAACGCGGCTTCGCCGAGCTGGAGGCGGGTTGCGCCGAGATCTCCGAGTACAACCCGGTGCTGGTGCCGGGGCTGTTGCAGACAACGGGATACGCGCGGATGCGGATCTCCTCCGCCTGGCAGGTCGATCAGGCCGCCGGTGCCCCGGAGGCCGAGGACGAGATCGAGACGGAGATCAGGGCTCGGTTGGCGCGACAGTCGGCACTCATCCGGGAGATCGATCCGCCCCGCTACACGGCGGTGCTGGAGGAGTCCGCGCTCGGCCGCCGGGCCGGGCCACCGGAGGTGCTTCGTGAGCAGTTGGCGCAGCTCTGCGAGCTGGCCATGCTGCCGAACGTCACGCTGCACGTGCTTCCCCGGGACGCTCCGATCGGCCAGTGGTACCTCCCGCCGACCGCGTTCTCGGTCTACCGGTTCGCCGATCCCCTCGATCCGGAGACGCTCGCCATCGAAGGTGGCTTCACCGACGTCATGTCGACCGACGCAATGACCCTAAATCGCTATAAAGTGGTTTTCGAGTGGCTATGCACGGCGGCACTCTCCGCAACGGACACCCTCTCCTGGCTGATGGAGTCGTCGGGACGGCTGTCCGCCGCGGCGACCCCGCCCACTGTGGCGGGTGGTCCGGCAACGGCGCCGGTTCAACGCCGCAGAGCCTCCGGGCGCCTGACAGAACGGTGACCGGTACCGGTCTGCCGTCGGGACGTGCGTGCCCACTCGTTCCGTCGGTTCACCTCAGGAGCGCAACGATGAACGAGTTCCGCAACACGACAACCGTCCTCACCCAACTCGCGGACGCACCCTGGCGCACCAGTACGCGCAGTCAGACCTCCAACTGTGTGGAGGTGGCACCGCTGTCCAACGGTCCCGCCGCGGTGGCGCTGCGTGACAGCAAGGACCGTGGTGGCCCGGTGCTGCTGTTCGGTCGGGTTGGCTGGCAGGGCTTCATCGCCGGTGCCCGGAACGGGGAGTTCGACACGCACTAGCACGTGGACGTTCGACGGGGCCGCCGGCTGCTGAGCCGGCGGCCCCCGCCGTCGTCCGACAACCCCTGAGCAGGGGTCGGATGATCGGTCGGGCCTGCACACCGATGGGCGCGTTTCACTTGCTGGGACACGCGACGGGCGTACGATGACGAAAGTGACGTGGAACTTCCACGGTCCCATTCATCGCGACACATCCGGAGACCCGCATGCGGTTCCTGATCGTTCGCACCGACATTCGCGCCGTCGCCGACGCCGACATCACCGCTGCCTGGGCCGAAGGGCAGCGGTTGCGGGACGAGACCGCCCAGCCCGAGGCACGGCGCCAGGTCGTCCACGCCGACGACCGCGACGCCGCGCTGCTGCTGGCCCGCGCAATCGCCACCGTGGGCGCCGTGCGTTCCGGCAAGCAGCGGGTCAAGGTGCTGCCGCTGGACGACCCTCGCCACCAACGGGCCGCCTCCGGCTGGCCCGGCACCTGACCCATCACACGTCCGTCGTGGTCGACCGGCTCCCCCGCCGTGTTCCTCACCAGCCGACCACGACGGCCCGTGTCCCCGGTCCGTGACCGCCGCGGCAACGACGGTCACGGACCGGGGCCGCACCACATCGTCCGTCAACAACGCCGGTCGAGCCAGCGGTGCACCAGGAACAGCGCGATCGACGAGGGCGGGGGCAACAGCAGACGGGCATCGCCCACCTCGACCGGCCGACCGGCGAGCGCCGCCTCGATCTCCCGCCGGGAGAACCAACGCGCCTCCGCGATCTCGGTCGGATCGACCCGCAGTGGTTGCGCCGGGTCGGCCACGGCCAGGAAGCCGAGCATCAGCGAGCCCGGAAACGGCCAGGCCTGGCTGCCCGCGTACGTGATGTCGGAAACCTCGACGCCGACCTCCTCGCGGACCTCGCGCAGCACCGCGGCCTCAGCCGACTCCCCCGGCTCCAGGTAACCGGCGAGGCAGGAGAACCGCCGCACGCCCTTCCTGCTGGGCCAGGTGGCGTTGTTGCCGAGCAGACACCTGCCCTCGGCGCCGTCGACCCCGTCGTGCACGAGCACGATCATCGCCGGGTCGGTACGCGGCCACACCCGCTCGCCGGTGCTGTCCACCCGGGTCCAACCGGCCTCGTCCGCCCGGGTCGGCTCGCCGGTGACCGGATGGTACAGGTGTCGGAGATGCCAGTTGGTCAACGCCAGCGCGGTGGTGAACAACCCGGCGTCCCGGTCGTTGAGCACATGCCCGACGTCCCGTAGATGGGCCGGTCGGGTCTCCGGTGCCGCCGGCAGTTGACTGTGCACACAGAAGACCGGGATCCCGTCCGGCTCGACACCGAGGAACATCGCGCCCGAAGCGAGTGCCGGCGGCACTGCCTCGGCGGCCACCAGCACCAGTTCCGGCACGGCGGTGTCGGTACGCACCAGCGCCCGCCCACCCGCCTCGATGTCCAGGACCAGCACCCGTGCCCCGGCCCACGCCTGGGCCAACCACTGCGGATCGGTACGCCGATGCGCCGCGCGGTCCAGCGTGGAGCGGGCCAACGGCGGGCTGCTCTCTCCGCCTCCGCTCACCACGACCCTCCACCGCGACGCCGGCCGACGTATGGCGCCACCGCATGACGACGCACGCTCAACACGGAACCGGGACGGTCTCGACCGGCGCCAGCGTGGCCAGCGACCCAGCGATCCGCTCGGCGTCACCGAGCACCACCGTGACCGCTCGTGACGGGGCGAGGTAGCGGGCCGCCACCTCGGTGACATCGTCCACGCCCACCTTCGCCAGCCGGGCCGCGTGTTCGGCCAGGTAGTCCAGCCGCAGCCCGTTGCCGGCGTACGCGCTGACCAGCGACGCCAGCCCGGCCTGAGTGGAGATGCCGAGCTGGAGCGTGCCGAGAGCGTACTGCCGGGCCTGTTCCAACTCGTCGACAGCGGGCGGCACGGTGGCGATCCGACCCAACTCGTAGATCGTCTCCAGCAACGCCGGTGCCGTCACCTCGGTGGCCACCTCGGCGGCGGCCACCAGCACCGAACCGGCCACCGAGTGCTCGATCAGCGAGTGCGGACCGTACGTGTATCCCTTGTCCTCCCGGATGTTCTCCACCCATCGGGAGGAGAAGTAACCGCCGAAGAGCAGATTGGCCAACTGCAGAGCCGCGTGGTCGGGATGCGTACGCGGTGCCCCCGGCAATGCCACCCGCATCGACGACTGCACCGACCCGGGCCGGTCGACCAGCAACAACGGGCCCGGCTCCAACGGTGGAATGGGCGGCACATCCGCCGCGCGCCCAGCACCGGCCCACCCGCCGAGGGCCTTCTCGGCCGCGTCCAACGCCCGCTCCGGGCGCAGGTCGCCGACCAACACCAGCACCGCGCCCGCCGGATGCACCCGCTGGGCGTGCAGCGACCGCAACGCCGCCGGACGCACGGCCCTGACCTGCTCCGGCTCCGGCGTCTGTACGGCGTACGGGTGCCCGCCGAAGATCCGCCGGAGCAGCGCCGTACGGGCCAGGTGCGCGGGCTGGCTCCGGGCGACCTCGATCCCGTCGACGAGCCGGTCCCGCTCGATGCCCACCCACGCGGACGGGTAGTTGGCGCCGGTAAGGATCTCCGCGAGGATCTCCAGCATCCGGTCCAGCCCGGTGGCCAGGCCGGTGCCGGAGAGCATCAGCCGGTCCGGGTCCAGCCCCGCGGAGAGCCCACCGCCGATCTTCTGCAACTCCGCGGCGATCTGCACACTGCTCATCGTCTCCGTGCCGGAGAGCAGAGTCTGCGTGAGCAGGTGGCCCCGGGCCGGGTGGACCCGCCCGAAGGGCATCCAGAGCCGCAACTCCACCAACGGGACCGCAGGTCGGCGTACCACGATGACGGTGAGCCCGTTACCGAGTGTGCGCTCGGCCTGTCGGGGCAGCTTGAGCCTCCGGGTCGGACCCAACGGCGGCAACTGTCGATGCGGTGTGATCACGCTCACCGGCGCACACCTTTCGTTCGCGACTGCGGGGCTCGCAAACCCGGCTCACTCCTCGCGCTCACCGGGCCCCTCCGGGAATGACCTCGATGGACGCGCGGCGCTCCGGGCGCAGGGTGGCCGCAGCGGCCCGGACCTGCTCGTCGGTGACCGCACCGATCAGGCTGGGCAACTCGCCGAGCAGCCCTGGCTCGCCGCGCTGCTGCTCCAGCACCGCCATCCGCAGCGCCCGGCCGAGCACCGCATCGGTCTCGCGCAGCAGGTGGGTGGCCATCCGCGCCTGGGTACGGGCCAGTTCGCCGTCAGCGAGCCCGTCCTGAGCGAGCCGGTCCAGTTCCTCGTCGAGGGTCCGCAGCACCTTGTCGGCATCGCCACCGGGCGGCAGGTGCGCTTGGAGCACCAGCGCGGTCGGGTCGCGTACGTCGAACGGGTCGCCCATGAAGCCCAGGTAGCCACCGATGCTGGTCACCGTACGGTCCCGGTGCACCAGCCGCCCCACCAACCGCGACGCGTCCCCGTCGGTGAGCACCTCGGCCAGCACCACGTAGGGCAGGTAGGCGGCGAAGTCGTCCACCGGGTCGGGCACCCGCCACGCCGTCGCCAGGGCCGGCAGAGGAGCCAACTGGTCGGTGTACGCGGTACGACGCTCGGCGGTCAGGTCCGGCTCGGCGAAGTCCGGCCGGTCAGGTGCCGGGCGAGCCGGTACGTCTCCGAAATGCCGCTCGATCAGGGTCACCGCCTCGGCGGTGTCGATATCCCCGCTGATCGCGAGCACCGCGTTGCCGCTGGCGTAGTAGCGCCGGAAGAAGTCAGCGGCGTCGGCGACGGTGGCCGACTCCAGATCGTCAAAGGAGCCGTACCCGTCGTGCTCGTTGGGGAAGGTGTCGAACATGACCGGTGGCAGGGTCAGCCAGGGGAACCCGCCGTACGGCCGGTTGAGCACGTTGACCCGGATCTCCTCCTTGACCACGTCGACCTGGTTGCGCAGGTTCTCCTCGGTCAGCCGGGGACCGCGCATCCGGTCGGCCTCCAGGAACAGCGCCCGCTCCAGGGCGTTGCTCGGCAGGGTCTCGAAGTAGTCGGTGTAGTCCAGGTGGGTGGAGCCGTTGAAGGTGCCCCCGGCGCCCTGCACGTACCGGAAGTGGGCGAGCTTCTCCAGATTCTCCGAGCCCTGGAACATCAGGTGCTCGAAGAGGTGCGCGAAGCCGGTACGCCCCTCCGGCTCGGATCGGATGCCGACGTCGTAGACGACCGCCACCCCGATGACCGGGGCGCTGCGATCGGGGGTGAGGACGACCCGTAGGCCGTTGTCGAGGGTGAACCGTTCGACCGGATACCTCGTCGCTGGGATTCTCGCTCTGCGGGTCGGCACGAATCCGACCCTAACGTCTCACCGCCTCTACCGGTGCCTGCGTGGGACGAAGCACCCGGCGACAGGGGTGGTGTGACGACCGGCCCGAGGGCCGCCCGGTCAGCCGGACGCGTTACCGACCTGGTCGGTCGGTGCTGGTCCCTGCAGCTCCACCAGACCCGAGGGAGCGGGACCACCCGGTGTGACCGGCCAGGAGGCGAAAGCCACGGCCGTGGCCAGCAGCAGCCCGACCGCCGCCACCGCGATCACCAAGAGCAGCTCACGCGCCGCCGAGCCCACCATGGTCGTCCCTCCCCCGTACCGAACACGAGCCCCCGGCTCGTCCCCCGCAGCCAGGGTCCCGGAGCCCGGCCAGGATGACAGTCGCCCACCCGACGGCGGAAAGACTGATTACCGACTCAGGGTTATGGTCCTGGTCGGAGCCGGAACGCGGGGACAGACGGGCCGGGAATGTCGGCCACGCGTCCGACCGCGCTCGCCCAGCAGACACGGACGGCCGGGCCGCCACCGGTGCGCGATTGCACGGCGGCGACCCGGCCGACACCGGGTGACCTGGAGATCAGAGCGGACGGATGTTCTCCGCCTGCGGGCCCTTCTGGCCCTGCACGACCTCGAACTCGACCCGCTGGTTCTCGTCGAGGCTGCGGTAGCCGGAGGACTGGATTGCCGAGAAGTGGGCGAAGACGTCCGCGCCGCCGCCGTCCGGGGTGATGAAGCCGAAGCCCTTGTCAGCGTTGAACCACTTGACGGTGCCAATAGCCATGCTTGTTTCGTCTCCTTGACGGAACGTCAACTCCGCACCTGTTGCGGAGTTGAAAGAGGAATGTCCCGGACGAACCTGCCCGAAACGCCTGTCGCTGTTGGTCGCCCCGCCCGGAGGAGTCCGGACATAACAAAGAGCGCCTGGGGCCACATTCCGCCAGGCGCAAACAGAGCTGGTAACCGAAACTGCAACGTGGCAACGATACCACGAACCTGGTGGCGCGCCAGTACTCATGGCAACTCGGGAACCGATCTGATCAACGCGGTCAGCCCGTCGACGTCCAGCAGGTCAGCCGGCCGAACGGTCCCCCCGTCCCGCACGTAGTGGAACGCCGCGCCGACCCGGTCGACCGGCACACCGGCCAGCTCCGCCCAGGCCAGCCGGTAGACCGCCAGCTGCACGGCCGCCGCCTCGGCGGCGGCCCCGTCCGGCCGGCCGCCGGTCTTCCAGTCGACCACGTCGAAGCGGTCACCGGGCCGGCGAAACACCGCGTCCATCCGACCGCGTACCACCACGCCGCCGATCACCGTCGCGAACGGCACCTCCACCTCGACCGGGGTGCGGTCCGCCCACTCGCTCGTCAGGAAGCGCCGCTGAAGCTCGGCCAACTCCTCATCCGGTGCCGCGTCGGCGTCCGCCGCCCCCGGCAGCTCGTCGGTGTCGAGCAACCGGTCCACTCCGAACCGCTGCTCCAGCCAGGCGTGGAACGCGGTGCCCCGGCGGGCGTACGGGCTGGGCTCGGTCGGCATCGGGCGGCGTAGCGTCCGGGCCAGCCCGGCCGGATCCCGGCGCAACGCGACAAGTTGCGTCACCGACAGCTGGTCGGGCAGCGACACCTCGACCGGGCCGGAGAGCCGGCTCAACTCCGCCCGCTCGGCCAGCAGCAGATCGGCTTCCCGCCGCCACCGGGCCACCTCCGGATCCGGGCCGGCCGCCTCGTCCGCCTCTTCGCCTTCCCTGTCGCCGGCGGTCAGGAAACGGCGGACCAACGCCGCCGCCTCGGCCAACGCCGGACGGCGAGGGCCGAGGGGATCCGCCGGCCACTCGGCCCGCAGTACCACCTCGGTGGTGGGATTCACCGCATCCGGTGCCGGTTCCGGAGTCCACTCGTCGACCAGGTGACCGGCACCGGCGTCCAGGCACGCTTCGTACACCTCGCGGAGCAGCGCCGACGGGCCGCGCGGACGCTTGGTGCCGTCACCCCACCAGTGACCGGAACAGAGCAGCAGGCGTCGGGGCCGAGTCACCGCCACGTACGCCAGCCGCCGCTCCTCCCGCTCGTCGTGGGCCCGCCAGGCGTCGGTGAAGTCCTCCACCGCCCGGGCCACACCCCGCTGGTCGTCCGCCTCGGCCAGGGCCAGCTCGGGCAGCCCGTCCGCGTCTCCCCGCAGCGGGAACGGCAGCACGCCCAGGCCGCCGAGCCAGTGGTCAGAGTTGCGGACCGGCCCCGGCCACACGCCACGGCTCAGCCCGGCCACCGCCACCACGTCCCACTCCAGCCCCTTGGCGGCGTGTGCGGTGAGGATCTGCACCGCGCCCTCGACCACCTCGACCTCGCCCGGCGTGAGGCCGCGCTCCTCGTCCTCGGCGGCGGCGAGATAGGCCAGGAAACCGGCGAGTGTGGCCGCCGGTGACTCCCCGCTGAACCGGGCGGCCACGTCACCCAGCGCGTCCAGGTGGCCCCGGGCCAGGCCGGCGTCACCGGCGCCGTCCCGGCCGGCCCGCACCGCCACCTCCACGTCCAGCCCGGTGGTCCGCTCCACATCCGCGATCAGCTCCGGTAGGGACTGGTCCAGCCGGTAGCGGAGCAGGCCCAGTTCCCGGGCGTACGCGCGCAGCCGCGCGTACCCCTCGGCCGAGTACGCCTGCGCGGGCCCCAGGTCGGCGAGCGCCTCCACCAGGGTCGCCTCGTCGAGTCGATCAGGAGTGATCTCCGGGGCACCATCGTCGGCGAGCCTGCGGCGGGCCACCGCGATGGCCCTGGCCCGGCGGTGCAGGGCCACCAGATCCCGCGGCCCGATCCGCCACCGTGCGCCGGTCAGCAGCCGCAGCAGCGCCGCTCCGTCGGTCGGATCGGCCAGCACCCGCAGGGTGCAGACCACGTCGCGTACCTCCGGGGTGTCCAGCAGGCCGCCGAGCCCGACCACCTCGACCGGCAGGCCGCGCTCGCGCAGCGCGGCGGCGATCGCGGGGATCTGGCTACGCAGCCGGACCAGCACCGCCGTGGTCGGGCGGCGGGTGACCGGAATCTGCTCGGGAAGCGCACCTGGCGTGTTGGCCGCGCCCCGCCAGGCCGCCAGCAGGCTGTCGGCGATCCAGTCGGCCTCGTCGGCGTAGGTCGACAGCAGGGCACAGTGCACCGTGCCGGCGGCGGCTCCGCGTGGACTGCGATGCGGGATCGGCTCGTCGACGCCGAGCGCGGCGTGCAGCTCCGGCACCCGGGCCCCGGCCGCGCGCAACGGCGTGGCCAGCGCGTTCGCCACGGCGAGGATCTCCGGCCGGTTCCGCCAGCTGGTGGTCAGCCCGAGCACCCGCGAGGGGCTGCCGTCGGCCCGGGCGAACTCGGTCGGGAAGCGGTCCAGGGTGCCGGCGCTGGCTCCCCGCCAGCCGTAGATGGACTGGCAGGGATCACCCACCGCGGTCACCGGATGCCCACCGCCGAACAACGCGCCGAGCAGCACCACCTGCGCGTGACTGGTGTCCTGGTACTCGTCGAGCAGCACCACCCGGTAGCGGTCGCGCTCGATCTCGCCGACCCCGGGATGATCCCGGGCGACCCGGGCCGCCCGAGCGAGCTGGTCGGCGAAGTCCATCGCCTCGAAGTCGTCCTTGCGGCGGACGTACCCGCGCACCAGCGGCAGCAGCTTCAGCCGGGTCTGCTGGAGGGCGAGGGCCTTGCGCACACCGGCGTAGATCCGCCCCGGACGCGACTGCACGTCGGCGAAGAAGCGGCCGGTCCAGGCGGCCAGCTCGTCCGGGTCGACCAGGTGCTCGTCCAACTCGCCGGCGAGCGCGAGGACCGCGTCGGTGACGGTGCTCGGCATCCGTTCCACCTCGGACATGTCCCCGTCGTAGTTGCGCACGATCAGGTCGACCAACTGCCAGCGGGACGCCTCGGTCAGCAGCCGGGTCGACGGCTCGTAGCCGGCGCGCAGGCCGTGCTCGGTGACGATCCGCCCGGCGTACGAGTGGTAGGTGGCCACCGTCGGCTCGCCGGCGAGGGGATCGTCGAGCGGGTTCCGCTCACGTCGGCCCAACCGGCGGACCAGTTGGTCGAGCCGGACGCGTACCCGGTGCGCCAGCTCACCGGCGGCCTTGCGGGTGAAGGTGAGGCCGAGCACCTGCTCCGGCCGGACGTACGAGTTGGCCACCAACCACACCACCCGGGCGGCCATCGTCTCGGTCTTCCCGGAGCCCGCACCGGCGACCACCAGCAGCGGTTCCACCGGCGCCGCGATGATCGCCGCCTGTTCCCGGGTGGGTGCCGGCAGCCGGAGCAGCTTCGCCAGTTCCACCGGCGTGTACCGAGGGCCGGCGTCGGCGGCGCGAGGCGCCGGCGGGACCGGCTCGAACAGGGTGGGTTGGCTCACGGTTCCACCACCTGCCGTCCCTGGCCGGAGACCGGGCAGCTGCTGCGTACCGGGCAGACCCGGCATTTCGAGTTGGCGACCGCCGCAAAGGTCGCCGCGGCCATCGTGTCGGCGGTCCGGCGGACCAGCGCGGTCGCCCAGCCGGCCTCCGGGCCGTCGGTGGCCGGCGGCTGGGCCTGCTCGCGGGCGTCCTTCGCGCTGGTGCCGAGCTGCACCAGCGCCGCGCCGCCGGACTCGTCGCCGAACTCGGCGAACGCTCCCGCCTCCACCGCCGCCTGATACGCACCCAGCTGCGGATGCTCGGCCACCTCACCCTCGGTGACCGCGGTGGACTTGCCGGTCTTCAGGTCGACAACCACCAACCGGCCATCCGCGTCGACCTCCAACCGGTCCACCCGGCCGGTCAGCTCGATTGGCCGGTGCGGGTCGTCCAGGCGTACCGCGAACTCGTGTTCGATGGCGAGCAGCCGGCGCGGGTTGGCGGCCAGCCAGCGCAGCAGCTTGTCCACCATCGCCTCGGCCCGAGCCTGCTCCGGGCCGACCATCCACCGCGCGGCCAGCTCGATCGCGTCGAAACGGGCGGCCACGTATTCCAGCAGTGTCTCCCGGTCGACGCGGGCGTCCTCGGCAAGCATCGCCGCCGCGTGCACCAGGTTGCCGACGCCCTGCGCGGTGCTGGCCGGCGCGCTGCCGCCGTGCCGTTCCAGCAGCCAGCGCAGGCTGCACCGCAGCGCGCTCTCCATCCCGGACGGAGTCACCCGGACCGGTTCTCCGTCGTCGACCAGGGGCCGGTCGTCCGAGAGGGGCCGCAACCCCCACCAGTCGTCCGGGTGCGCGCCGGCCACCCCGGCGGCGGCCAGCCGAGCCAACTCGGCCGCCGCCGCGCGCCGCCGGACGATCGGTGCTGCGGGATCGACGACCGCGGTACGCAGCTCCGCCACCAATGCGGGCAGCGTGAGCGCCCGGGGTGGCCGGCTCAACGGCAGCCGCCCAGGGTTCAGCCGTTCGGGCTCGGCGGCACCTGTCGGGCCGTCATCGCCCGGGACGTGATCCGTCGGCGGCCCCGGGGGGTGCGGGTGGGTCTGCGGCGGCGGCCCGGCCGTGTCACCCGGCTCGCCGGTGGGGCCCAGTTCGTAGAGGAAGCGGCTGGGTTGCTCCTCGTGGTCGTCACCGCCCACCGAAGCGGAGGCGACCGCGCTGACCAGCAACCGCCGCCGAGCCCGGGTCACCGCCACGTGGAACAGCCGACGCTCCTCGTCGAGCAGCGCGGAGGTCTGCCCGACCACGGTGGCCACCTCGGCTGTGCCGTCCCCGCGACCGGCCAGCACGTCGACCAGGCGTTCCGAGCCGAGCAGACTGCCGCGCAGACGCAGGTCCGGCCAGACGCCCTCCTGCACCCCGGCCACCGCGACCAGGTCCCACTCAAGTCCCTTGGCGGCGTGTGCGGTGAGCAGCCGCACGGCGTCACCTCGGTCGGCGGTCGGCGCGAGCGTGTCAGCCGGCAGTTCCTGACCGAGCACGTGATCGAGGAAGACCTCGGTACGCGCACCCGGCAGACGGTCGGTGAACCGGGCGGCGGCGTCGAAGAGAACCAGCACCGCGTCCAGGTCACGGTCGGCCGCCTCGGCCCGGCGACGCCGGGCGAGGTCGCCTTCGCCGGACACGGCCGGGCCTCGGGTCAGCGCGGCCGACCACAGCTCGGCCAGCCCGCTGGCCCGCCAGACGGCCCAGAGGACCTCCTCGACGGTGGCGGCCGGTCGACCGGCAGCCTCCCGGGCGACGGCCAGCAGCCCGGCCACCGTCTGTGCCGGCTCGGCCCACCGCCGCTCGACTCCGGCCAGTTCCGCCGGGTCGCGGAGCGCCTCGACGATGAGCTCGCCGGAGGGCCGGCGGTCGCCCCGGGCCAGGGCGAGGGCGCGCAGGCCCTGCCGCAGCCGCCGCTCCGCCAACGGGTCGGCACCGCCGAGCGGCGAGTGCAGCAGCGCGACGCCGGCCTCCTCGTCGAGCCGCTCCGGCTCCAGCGCGCACCGCAGCAGAAGCAGCAGCGGCGCGACCGCTGGTTGCAGGTGCAACGGAAGGTCCTCGCCGTGCACCACGGTCGGCACGCCGGCCGCGTGCAGTGCCCGGCGCAGTCCGGGGAGATGCCGGGCGGTGGAGCGCACCAGCACCGCCATCCGCGCCCACGGCACTCCGTCGAGCAGATGCGCTTCCCGTAGGGCGTGCGCCAGCCACGCCGCCTCACTCGTGGTCGAGGAGAAGGTGCGTACCTCCACCACACCTGGCGGAGTGTCCGGCAACGGTCGCAGCCGCCGGTGCGCGGCCGGTCCGCGCAGCCGCCGGGCCAGCCGGGCGGTGGCGGCCAGTAGCCGCTCGCCGGCGCGGTAGCTGGTGGTCAACAGCACCTGCGCGGCCGGGGCACCCGAGGCGGTGCGGAACCGGTGCGGGAAGGTCGTCACGCCCGCCGGGTCAGCACCCCGGAAGGCGTACGTGGAGGAGTCCGGGTCGGCGAACGCGACCAGGGGAAGCCCGCCGCCGGCCACGGTGTCCAGCAGCTCCAACTGCGCGGGGTCGGTGTCGGCGAGTTCGTCGACGTAGACGTACGCCAGTCGACGCCGCTCGGCGGCGAGCAGTTCCGGATCGTCGCGCAGCATTCCGGTGGCCGCCCGGACCAGTTCCGCCGGGTCGTAGGCGACCGAGCCGCGGTTGGTCACGTCACGCAGGGCCAGCACGGCGACGTACTGCCGCAGGAACCGGGCGGCGGCCGGCCAGTCGGCCCGGCCGAGCCGTGCACCGATCCTGGCCAGCTCGACCGGGCCCACCCCCCGCTCGGCGGCCCGCATCAGCAGGTCGCGCAGCTGAGCGGCGAATGCCCGGGTCCGCAGCGCCGGCTGCAGGTCCGCCGGCCAACCGACCGGGTCCTCGTCGGGCTCCGCACCGACGGCGTCCAGCAGTTCGCGGATGATCAGATCCTGCTCCGGACCGGTGAGCAGCCGGGGTGACGGCTCGCCGCGTTCGGCGGCGGCACGCCGCAGCAGGCCGAAGGCGTACGCGGGAAAGGTGCGCACCAGCGGCTCGCGCAACACCCGTTGACCGGTCGCGGCGATCCGCGCCTCGATCCGGTGCCGCAGGTCCGCAGCGCCACGCCGGCTGAAGGTGAGCACCAGGATCCGCTCCGGGTCGACTCCCTCGGCGACCCGGGCGGTGACCGCTTCGACGAGGGTGCGCGTCTTTCCGGTGCCCGGTCCACCCAGGACGAGCATCGGGCCGGCGGTGTGCGCGACGACCTCGGCCTGCCGTGGATCCCCCGGCCCTGGCCCGCCGACCACCTGCCCCGGCGCGGTCTGCCCCGGGTCGACCTGGGGATGTGCGGCGTCCGAAGGCGGACTGCTCCCCTCGGTCGGCCCGGCGGGCCGACGCACCAACCGGTACGCCTGCATCCCGCCATCTCATCACGGCCCTGCGACACCGCTCGACGCGCCACACCCCGCCCGGCCACGCGACGCGCCGCAGGACCGGGACTGCGATCGGCCGGACGGCCCGGATCGTGATGTGCCGGACCGACCGCCTCGACGGTGGCACCGTGACCGGGCATCGGCCGGGCGGGTCAGGCGAGGTGGGATTCGATGAGGTCGAGAGCAGCGGGGACGGTGTCGACCGACCGGAGCAGGTCGAACCCGGCAGGTTTGAGGAAGGCCTGACCGGCCAGATCGCGCAGCCAGGCCAGCAGCGGATCGTAGAAGCCGTCGGTGTCTACCAGCACCATCGGCTTGTGGTGCAGGGCGAGCGTCGCGGTGGTCCAGACCTCGAACAGCTCGTCGAGCGTGCCGAGCCCGCCGGGCAGGGTGACGAAGGCGTCCGACTTCTCGATCATGAGGATCTTCCGGCTGGCCATCGAGTCGGTGACCAGCAACTCGTCGGAGGCGAGGTCGGCGACCTCCAGGTCGACCAGCGCCTGCGGTATGACGCCGATCGTGCGGCCCCCCACCGAACGGGCGCCGTCGACCAGCGCACCCATCATCCCGACGCAGCCTCCGCCGCTGACCAGCGTGTGCCCTCGTCGAGCGATCTGCGCCCCGGTGTCCGCAGCCAGGTCCAGCCAGCGCTGGTCGAGGGTGCGGGACGAGGCGCAGAACACGCAGATCGCGGCCACCGGTCAGCGCCCCGGAGGGCCGTCGGACGCGGCCGACGCGTCATCGGCGGCGGCCTGCTGGTCAGCGGCGGCCCGGGCGACCGCTTCCTCGCGTACGACCTCCTGCTCGACGCTGAGGGCGGCCTCGGCCTCCACGATGTGCCGAACCGCTGCGGCGACATCGTCGGTGACGCAGATCAGCTCCAGGTCGATCGGGCCTATCTTGCCTTCGGCGGCCATCGTGTCCCGCAGCCAGTCCAGCAGGCCCTGCCAGTAGTCCGCGCCCATCAGCACCACCGGGAACCGGGTCACCTTCCCGGTCTGCACCAGGGTGAGCGCCTCGAAGAGCTCGTCCATGGTGCCGAAACCGCCGGGCAGCACCACGAACGCCTGCGCGTACTTGACGAACATGGTTTTCCGGGCGAAGAAGTAACGGAAGTCGATGGCGAGGTCGACCCACTCGTTGATGCCCTGCTCGAAGGGGAGTTCGATGCCGAGGCCGACCGAATGGCCACCGGCCTCGCTCGCCCCCCGGTTGGCCGCCTCCATCACGCCGGGACCACCTCCGGTGATCACCGCGTAACCGGCCCGGGCGAGTGCCGCGCCCAGCGCCTCGGCGAGCTGGCACTCGGGACTGTCCTGCTTGCTGCGTGCCGAACCGAAGACACTGACCGCCGGCGGCAGGTCGGCGAGGGTGTCGAAGCCCTCCACGAACTCGGAGAGTATGCGCAGCGCCCGCCACGCGTCCTTGGTCTTCCAGTCGGCACGCGCGCGGGAGTCCAACAGACGCTGGTCCGCAGTGCTGTTGGTTATCGACTGACGACGGAGGGTGACGGCACCGCGATGCCGCTCCTGTCCCCGTTCGCGCGCGTTGCTCTGGGTCATGGAAGCAACCGTAGTGGAGCCGGGCCGCAGAACCCGGCAAACACTTTGTGATCTTGTGCAACCAAATCGCTTTACCGCACGTCTTACTATTCACATACCGGGTATGCCCCGGCGCGCGGGCTTCGGGGGAGGAGACAGCGTGATCAACAACAGCGAACGGATCCGGATTCGACGACAGATGCAGCGACGCATCCGCGACGTGGTGGCCGAGCGCCGCCGTACCCGCCTGCTTGAGGACTCGCCCGAGCCACCGGTCGACCCCGGCACCGAGTCCCGGCTGACCGCCGTCTGATCTGTCGCGGCGTCCGCCCGCCAGAATGCTGCCGCCGGACGGTCAGGCGGCGGCGAGCCAACGGTGCAGAGTGGCCGCTCCCTCGCGAATCTTGCCGATCTCGACGTGCTCGTCCGGGTGATGGGCCAGGTTCGGATCCCCCGGGCCGAAGTTCAGCGCCGGGATCCCCATGGCCGCGAACCGAGCCACGTCGGTCCAGCCCAACTTGCCGATCGGCGCGGCACCCACCGCCGCCAGGAACTCCCGGGCCGGTGCGGCCTCCAGTCCGGGCAGGGCACCGGCCGCGCAGTCGGTCACCGTCAACTCATAGCCCGCGAAGACCTCGCGCAGGTGCGCCTCGGCCTCGGCCGGCGTACGGTCCGGCGCGAAACGGTAGTTCACCTCGATCTCGCAGCGGTCCGGCACCACGTTGCCGGCGACCCCGCCGTGGATGCGGGTGGCGTTCATGCCTTCCCGGTACTCACATCCGTCGATGGTCACTCGCCGGGCCTGATACGCCGACAGGCGACGGAGCACCTCCCCCGCGTCGTGCACCGCGTTGACACCGTGCCAGGAACGGGCCGAATGGGCCCGCACCCCGGTGGTCACCACCACGGCTCGCATGGTGCCCTGACAGCCGGCCTCGACGATGCCGTGGGTCGGCTCCAGCAGCAGGGCGAAATCCGCCTCCAGCCAGTCCGGGTGCGCCTGCGCGACCAGGTACAGCCCGTTGTACCTCGACTCGATCTCCTCGGCCTCGTAGAAGAAGTAGGTCACGTCGTAGCGCGGCTCAGGCAGGGCCGTCGCGAGGTGCAGCGCGAAGGCGACCCCCGACTTCATGTCCGAGGTGCCGCAGCCGTACATCAGATCGCCCCGCAGGGTCGACGGGAAGTTGTTGTTCAGCGGCACCGTGTCCAGGTGGCCGGCCAGCACCACCCGGGAGGCCCGACCGAGGTCGGTACGGGCCATCACCGTGTTGCCGTGCCGGAAGGTGGTCAGGTGCGGAACCACCCGCAGCACCTCCTCCACGCAGTCGGCGATGGCCTTTTCGTTCAAGGACACGGACTCGATGTCGACCAGCGCGCGGGTCAACGCCACCGGATCGGCGAGGACCTCGGGGGTAAGCGGGTTCTCCATGGTCCGCACGGTACCGTCAGAACCGGCGACCGTGAGGCGCGAGCCCGTCGGCGAGGCACGATGTGCGAGCCTGCGAGCCCCGCAGTCGCGAGCAGCAGCCAACCCAGCAGGGAGCGAGGGGTGAGTAAGTGACGTCCACACAATCCGCGTGGGGCATCGGCCTGGCCACCGTCACCGCCGAGGACCAGGTGCTCGACACCTGGTACCCGACCGGCAAGCTGGGCCTCGGTGAACTGCCGCTGGTGGCCGGTGAGGACGAGGCCGACGTGCTCGACCTGCCGCCCGGCGCGGTCGGCGACCGGGCCCTGCCGGGTCTGCGTACCGTCCAGGTGGTCAGCGTCATCGGCTCGCTGGACGACCCGATCAAGGACGCGCCGGACGCGTACCTGCGGCTGCACCTGCTCTCCCACCGCCTGGTGCGCCCCAACGAGATCAACCTCGACGGCATCTTCGGCAAGTTGGCCAACGTGGCCTGGACCTCCGCCGGACCGTGCCCGCCGGAGCGGGTGGACGAGCTGCGTGTCATCGAGCGGGCCGCCGGTCGCCACCTCGGCGTGTACGGGGTGGACAAGTTCCCCCGGATGACCGACTACGTGGTGCCCTCCGGGGTGCGGATCGCCGACGCCGACCGGGTCCGGCTCGGCGCACACCTCGCCTCCGGCACCACCGTCATGCACGAGGGCTTCGTGAACTTCAACGCCGGCACGCTCGGCACCTCGATGGTCGAGGGGCGCATCGTCCAGGGCGTGGTGGTGGGTGACGGCTCCGACATCGGCGGCGGCGCCTCCATCATGGGCACGCTCTCCGGCGGCGGCACCGACAAGGTCCGCATCGGCGAACGCAGCCTGGTCGGTGCCAACGCCGGTGTCGGCATCTCGCTCGGCGACGACTGCGTCGTCGAGGCGGGTTGCTACATCACCGCCGCCTCGAAGATCAGCCTGCCGGACGGCCGGGTGGTCAAGGCGCGCGAGCTGTCCGGCGTCGACGGGCTGTTGTTCTGGCGCAACTCGGTCTCCGGCGCGCTGGAGGCCCGCCCCCGCACCGGCCGGGGCATCGAGCTGAACGCCGCCCTGCACGCCAACGACTGACGAGCAAGGAAGGGCACCTTCCTAACGCCTCAGGTATAGGAAGGGGCCCTTCCTAACACCTCGCGTTCCGGTGGTCCCGCCCGCGCCGCGGGCGGGACCACCGGGTGCGGCTCACCGCAGGCGGTACGCCTGGATGATCCGCTGGGTGACGGAGTTGCCGTCGACGTCCCGTGCGGTCGCGCGCAGCGACACGTGACCGGGACCGCGCGGGTGCTGCACCGTGGCCTGCCAGCCGTTACCGGCCTTGCGCAGCTTGGCGCGTTGCCAGCGCTTCCCACCGTCGTAGGAGACCTCGACGGTCAACGAGGCCGTCTTCGCCGCCGGTGCACCGGGTTGACGCTGCACCGCGACCGGGATCACGAACGCCCGGCCCGCCGCAGCCGCGTTCCGGTCGTCCAGTGGGGGCGTGAAGCGGATCGCCGAGGCCGGCAGCCGGCGCGGGTCCTCGCCCCGCACGTGCCGGGACCGGAAGGTCCAGGTGGTGACAACCTCGGTACTCAGGTCGGTGAAGGAGCGCTTCGCCGACGTCTCCAGCCGATACCTGGCGGGCCCGGCCGGCACCTCGAACTGAGCCCAACCCGCGTCCTCGGTCTCGCCGACCAGCCTGCCGTTGCGGTACAGCGCGGTACGCGTGGCGTCCGTCAGCGAGCTGCCCGGATGCCCCGCCGCGTCGCTGTACAGCGGCACGGAAAGGCTGATCAGGTCACCCTGCCGGGTCAGACCCTCGTCCGGCCAGCGCGGCACCGGGAACGACGGCGCGTGGGGTGCGCCGTTCCAGACGTCCCGATAGGTCCGTCCACCCCGGTACGCCGTTGGCTCGGAGAACAACACGGCCACCGGCTCGAGCCAGGGCACGTCGTCGCTGCGCGTGCCGGACCACAGCTCGGTGTTCCAGCGAACCGCCCTGGTGCTGTAGTACTCGACCCGCTTGCTCGGCAGCGCGACCGGTAGCCCGATCGCCCAACCGCCCAGGTCGGGGTCGAATTCGGCGAAGGACATCCGTTCGCCGAGCGCTTCCGGATGGCCCTGGGTGAACGTCTGCTTGACGGTGGCCAGGTCACCCCGCCGATAGTTCCGGGTGAGCCCCGCCGGCATCCGTCCCGGGACCATCTCGGCGAGCCCGTAGAAGTACGGGCTGCTGGCTGCCGCCAGGTCGGCGAACTGGCTGTTGAACGCGGCGAAAAAGTGATCCGCGTTGCTCCGCCCGCCGACCTGGCCGCTGAAGAGTCCGCCGAAGTTGTCGGCGAACGCGCCGAATCCGGCCGACCCGTCGTCCAACAGGAAGTTCGCGTCGACGGTGACCAGCGCCGGCGTCGCCGACCGGTCCGGCACCGTCATCCGCACCGGCTTCGCGGTACGCGCGTCCACCACGGCCTTGGCGTCGGACTTCACCACCAGCTCCGGCTGGGCCATCAGCACCAGACTCTCGTCGGCCTCGTCGAACAGGAAGCTGGCCAGCCCGTACCGCCCCTTGGGCACGCGCACCTCGGCGGTGCCGTCCGCGTCGTACACGAGGATGTCGCGGTAGTCGTCCAACCCGACCAGGAAGGTCAAGTAGTCGTCCGGCACCCCACCCTCGCGGCTCAGGTGGCGCACGGTCAGCGTGTAGCTCTCCACCTCCTTGTTGACCGCCAGCGGGGTGGTTGCCACCAGGTCGCCGGCGCGGGCGACCAGCCGAGCGGTGTAGTGGCCGTCGGGCCCGTCGACGCTGGTGTCGGTCGTGACGGTGGTGGACGCGGTACCGCCGGCCGGCACCTGGACCCGCTGCGTACCGAGCGTGAACATGCCGGCCGGCGCGGATGCCCCGTCCGGGCCGGTGGCCTCGACGCTGAGGTCCAGCGTGAGCGGCGTGGTTCCGGTGTTGCGCCAGGTCACCTCGCGTTGGATCGGCTCGTCGTCGTCGTGCGGCCACAAGGTCCGGCCGAACGAGACGCTCGCCGGTTCGCTGACCACCGACTGGGTGATGGCTCGCGCCACGTCGACCCGGCCGGCACCCTGCTGGTACGCGGACAGTTCCGGATGCGGCCGGGCCGAGGCCATCAGGGTGGCCTTGAGCCGCTCCGCCGTCGCGTCGGTGTGCTGCTGGGCGAGCAGCGCTGCCGCACCGGCGACGTGTGGTGCGGACATCGAGGTGCCGGAGAGTGAGACGTACTGTTCCCCGACCAGTTCACCGAGCTGCGTGCCCTGCCCTCGGGCGGCCACGATGTCCACGCCCGGCGCGGTGATGTCCGGCTTGAGGGCGTCGTCACCGACCCGGGGGCCCTGGCTGGAGAAGTCGGCGAGTTGGTCGTCCCGGTCGACGGCGCCGACGGCGAGGGCGGCCTCGGCGCTGGCCGGCGAGCCGACCGTGCCGATCCGGCCGTCGTTGCCGGCGGAGATCACGAAGAGGGCGCCGGTCTGCTCGGTGAGTGTGTTCACCGCCTCCTCAAGCGGATCGACCTCGGGGGTGTCCGCCCCGCCCAGACTCAGGTTGATCACGTCGGCTCCGGCCTCGGTGGCGGCCCACTGCATTCCCGCCAGGATGGCCGACTCGGTGCAGCCGTACTCCTCACAGACCTTGCCGGAGAGCAGGGTGGCGTCGGGTGCCACACCCCGGTAACGGCCGTCCGAGGCGGCGCCGCTGCCCGCGATAATCGAGGCGACGTGGGTGCCGTGCCCCACGATGTCGCCCGGGTTCTCCTCCTCGGTGAAGTTCCTCGCCTCGGCGACCCGGCCGGTCAGGTCGAGGTGCGCGGCGTCGACGCCGGTGTCCAGCACCGCTACGCGTACCCCCTGGCCGGTGAAGCCGGCCTGGTGGGCGGTGGGTGCCCCGATCTGCGGCACGCTGTGTTCCAGGGTCAACTGCCGCCGGCCGTCGAGCCAGATCCGCTCGACACCCCCCGCCGCGTCGAACCGGGCGCCTCGGTTGCCGGCGGCCCCGGCCCAGAACTGGCTCGCCTGTTGCTTGTCCGCGCTGGCCGCGACACCACCGATGGCCGCCAGGTCACGGGTGACGGTCACCCCTTCCGGGGCCCCGGCCCGCCGAGCGGCCGGCCCGTAGGTCAGGAGCAGCGGCAGGTCGTCGCGGTGTGCGTCGTCGTAGCCGGCCGCGATCAGCCCGGTCACGTCGAAGAGCCGACGGTCGACCCGCCCGTCACGGATCAGCGGCAGGGCGTCCTGCGGCACCACCCAGAGGTGGTCCCGCTGCCGCTGGGTGAGGAAGCGGATGCCGTCCCGGCCTGCAGCCGGGCGTACGCTCGCCCCGGCCGCGGTGACCGTCACCCGGTCGCCGGTGACCAGGGTGACGGTGGCGCGGCCAAGGTCCGGTCGGCTGGTCGGGGCATGGTTCGGCGGGGCCGCTGCCGGCGGGGCCGGTGTGGCCGCAGCCACCGCCGGTACGCCGAGCACCAGACCCATCACGAGTCCGGTAGCGGTCAGTTTGCTCCTTCGTCGCAACTGAATCCTCCTCTGGAGCGTCTGTATCGATGTAGGACACATCGATCCCTCTCACCCTTACATACCGGGTATGCAAATAGGAGTCAGGAATTCGACGAAGTTGAGTCCTCGCCACGGCGACGCCCGGCATGATCGGACGGATGACGTCCATGAAGGAGCGCATGCTCGCCGGTGATCCGTACCTCGCCGACGACCCGGAACTGATCGCCGACCACCTGCGCGCCCTACGCCTGATGGAACGGATCAACAGCGGTGGTGTCGACGACCGGGAGGCCCGTCAGGCGGCGCTGCACGAGCTGCTCGGCGAACTCGGCAAGGAGGTCGAGATCCGACCGCCGTTCTCCTGCGACTACGGCTACCACATCCGGATCGGGCCCCGCAGCTTCGTCAACTACCACGCGGTCTTCCTCGACGTCGCACCGATCACCATCGGCGCCGACGTGCAGGTCGGTCCGAACGTGCAACTGCTCACCCCCACGCACCCGGTGGAGCCGGAGCCACGCCGGGCGAAGTGGGAGGCCGCCCAACCGATCAGCATCGGCGACAACGTCTGGCTCGGTGGCGGAGCAATCGTCCTCGCCGGCGTCACCGTCGGTGACAACACCGTCGTCGGCGCGGGTGCCGTGGTAACCCGCGACCTGCCCGCCAACGTCGTCGCGGTCGGTAATCCGGCCCGCCCGGTACGCCAGCTCGACTGACCCACATTAACCCCTCTAGCTGCATAAACACCGCCACGACGAGTGGCATCCGACCCACCACATCGGGCACTGTAGGTGACAACAACGTCACCAGGAGGCACGCATGGGCGGTCGGATCCTCGAACTGCGCGTACACGGCGTGTCCAACACACCACCCGCCGAGATCCTGGGCCTGACGGCGGAACCCGGCTGCGAGGCACCGCCGCCCCGGCTCGTCGCCGGTGGCCCGGTCACCGGCTTCTACCGGTCCCCGAATGCCCTGCCCGTCGACCCGATCGTCGTCGAGGCGTACAGCTGGGGGCAGTTGACCTCCGGTGCGCGGACCGCCCGCGACGTGGAGCGGGCCCTGTGGACGCTGCTGTTGCCCTTCACCCTGGCCAACGTCGCACTGCACGCCCGCCCCGGGATACCGGCCGACCCCACCACCGAACGGCTGGCCAGCCGCTCCGGCATGACGGCCTGGCTGATCAGGCTCTTCTGCCTGAGCCTGACCAGCAGCGCCGTGCTCACGATGACCGGTGTCGGCGTCGATCTCATCGGCTGGCAGTGCGTGGACGAGGACTGCCTGAGCCGCGTTCCCGGGCCGTGGGATTTCCTCGCCGACCCCTGGTGGCAGCAGGGCGGTCGGGCCCTGGCCATCGGCCTCACCGTGCCGCTGACCATGATCGGGGTGCTCGGTCTGGTCACCTGGCGGACCTACCAGTACGAGGCGGTGATGCCGGCCGACCCGACCACCGATCCGGCGGGTCGGCGTACCCCGCCACCCGCCGACGCCGACGTACCGCTCAGTCAGCCCGTGCAGGAGCCACCGCCGGTGCCCGAGCCGCCGCCCGGGCCACCGACCAACCCGCTCCAGGACCCGACGTTCTGGTGGGGCGAGGGGCAACTACGTCGTTCGGCCGTACTGCACCTGTGCACCGGCATCGTGGTGGCGGCAGCCGTCCCACTCGGCACGGTCTCGGTGCTCGACCCGCCACAGGGCGCCCGCGCGGTGGTCACCTGGTCCGCCGTGACCGCTTTCACCGCCGTTCTGGTGATCACGCTGGTGGCCGTCGGCCGGCCCTTCCTGACCCGACGCGCCGGTGCCACTCCGCTCGGCCGATGGAGCATCGCGGTCATCGTCCTCACCGGAATCGGCCTGGCCGCAACCTTCACGGTGCTGCTGTTGCCCGACGGTGCCGCCGGCATCCCACTGGCCGAACTACGTCCACCCGTCGGCTGCGACGACGACCCCACCCAGCCCGGCTGCCGGATAGACCGGTCGTTACCTGGCTTCGACCAGGCCATCACCGGGCTCGGCACCGGTCAACTGCTCCTGCTCATCGCGATCGGCGCGACTGCCCGCTCCGGCCGGCGTGGTGGCGCCATACCGGCCGCTGCCGCGCTGCTGATCGCCCTCGGGGCCGCCTGGCACCACGGTTGGCTACCTGCCGCACCACCGGCCCCGGCGACACTGCCGCAGTTCACCCTGCCGCTGCTCGGTCTCGCCACGATCGGCCTGCTGCTGCCCCGGACCCGCCCCACCGGATGCACCCAGCCGCTCGAACCGCACACCGACCTGGCCTGGCACGGTCGGGCGCCCGCCGTCATCGCCGGCTTCGGCTGGCTGCTCTGTCTCGCGTACGGCACCGGGGTGCTCTACTGGGTCACCGACCGACTCAACGGCGACGGCACCCCCGGCAACGGTCCCCGGGTCGTCCCGCCGATCCCGGTGACCTGGGCTGGCCTGACCTTCGCCGCCGCGCTGCTGCTACTCGCCCTGGTCGCCCTCCGCGCCGTGGTGCTCCTGCACCGATTGCGCCATGAGGAATACGCCCAACTGATTGGCCGTGGCGGCCGAATGTCCGCACACGACCTGCGCCGCGCCCGCGACGTGAGCGTCCACCAGGCGCTGCACCGGCTGGTGGGTGAACACGCGCTACGCCTGATCGGTTGGTACGCCGGCGCCATGACGGTCCTCGTCGTGCTGGGCTGCGCGGCCGCGCTCGCGTGTCCCCTCCCGCAGACCGGGACGAGCGGAGCCGCCCTCGTGACCGCGGCGGTGGCGGACATCGGTGCCGCCCTGCTCGGCTGGCTGCCGGTGGCGGTGGCCGCCGTCGGGCTGCTCGTCTACCGCAAGAACTCCATCCGCCGCTCCGTCGGGGTGATCTGGGACGTGGGAACCTTCTGGCCGCGCGCCGCCCATCCGCTGGCGCCACCGAGCTACGCCGAGCGGGCGGTACCCGAACTGCTCACCCGCACGGCCGGCCTGATCGCGCTGGCCGAGCACGATCCGCGCCGGGTGGAGGGCATCATCCTTTCCGGGCACAGCCAGGGCACGGTGATCTGCGCGGCGGTCATCCTGCAGATGCCACGGCGTTGGCGACGCCGGATCTGGTTCTTCTCCTACGGCTGCCAACTGACCCGCCTCTACGGTCGGATCTTTCCCGCCTACTTCGGGCCGGACCGGCTAACGGTGCTGGCCGAGGCACTGACCCGCCCCGGCGGCGGAACCCGGTGGACGAACTTCTGGCGGGACACCGATCCGCTCGGCTGGGCGGTCACCGCCGGAGAACGGGACATCGCGGTGACCGATCCGGAGGCGCTGCATCCGAGCGACGGCGAGGTTGCCGACCCGCCGATCCGCAGCCACAGCGGATATCCGGAGGCCGCCGAGTTCCAACGGGAGAGGTCCCGGGTGGCGTGGCTGCTGCGGCGAGCCGTCCCGTCACCCCGACGGCGGCCCGGCTAGGCGTACCACCAGGTCGGCGCGTTCGGCGGTGCCGGCCACCAGCGCCGCGTTCACCTCGTCGCTGCCCATCGCCCAGGCTCGGGCGTCCTGTTCCGACCGCCCGTACGCCATGTGCCGAGCCACCAACCGACGACGCCGCAGATCGGCGTCGAGATCCAGAAACCATGCCTCGTGCAGCAGGGAACGTACCTCGTCCCAGGGCCAGTTCGGAATCAGCAGGTAGTTGCCCTCGGTGACCACCAACCGAACCTCCGGCGGCACCTCGATCGCACCGGCGATCGGCTCCTCCAGGTCCCGGCGGAACTGCGGCGCCCAGACCGACGTCGGTTCCTTGCGTCGCAGGCGACGCAGCAGCGAGACGTAGCCGTTGGCGTCGAAGGTGTCGATGGAACCCTTCCGCAGGGCCCGATCGAGCCGGAGCAACTCGTCCTGGGCGAGATGGAAGCCGTCCATCGGCACCAGCCGGGCGGCCGGGCCGACCGCCTCCACCACCTGTGCGGCCAGCGTCGACTTGCCGACACCGGGAGCGCCGGTGATGCCGAGCAGTTGTCTCGGCCCGGCATCGGCCAGCGCCCGGGCGCGCGCCAGCAGGTCCTCGACCGGCAACAGCTCAGCGAGAGTCATCAGGACAGGACCGGGCGGCTGATCGTGAACCGGGCCCGAACGGCCGCGTGCACGCTCTGCGGCTGCGGGTCGAGATCCAGTTCAGGCGGACCAGCGGCCTCGACCCCACCGGTGTCGAAGGCCATCCGGGCCATCATCGGCTGGGCGGTGCCACCCTCGTCGGAGAGCTCGACCAAGTCGGTGACCTGGGCACCGAGGGCCTCGGCGTATTCACGGGCCCGCTGCAACGCATCGCTGATCGCGGCATGCCGGGCCTGCCGGTAGACCGGGCTGTCCGGGCGCAGCGACCACCAGGGGCCGGCCACCTCGACCTGATCCTGATCAGCCAGGCGCAGCATCACCTCACCGAGGGCGGTGAAGTCGCTGACCGTCACCGTGGTCACCACCGACCCGTGCCAGGCCACGACCCGCTCCCCGGAGCGCCGGGTCTCGGGCCGCACCCGCAGGTCGCCGGTCTCCCGTCGGTCGATCATCGGACCGTACGAATCGAGCAGGACCCGGATCGCCGCGGCCCGCTCGGCCAGCCGGGTAAGCGTCGGCTCCCGTTCCCGGTCGCGGGCCAACGCGGCCACGGTGAACCGGGCGAACTCCGGCGGGACCTCGCGGTACGCCTCGCCACGTACGGTCACCACCGGTCCGTCCACCATGCGCTCACCCTACTGGCGGACCCGACGCCGCGCCCACCGATGAGCCGGGTACAGCGCCGTTCAAACCCGCGGCAGGTGAGCGAGATAGGAGACGCCGCCTGCCACCGCACCACACCCGCTCAGGTGGCCGCCGGCCGCCCCGACGCCGTGCAACCAGGCCACCTCGGCCGGTTCCGCGTCCGCCGGGAACGACCGGACCTGCTGGTCGTACGGGCGGCCGGCCAGCTCGGCCCGGGCGGCACCGGCCTCGGCGCACCGGGCGGTGAGGGCGTCGGCGTCGTCGGAACGCAACGCACCGGCCAACTCGTCGAGAAACGCGGTGACCTGGTCCAACGCTGCCAGCACCTGGTCGCGGTTGCCGCGCAGCATGTTGCCGGTGCGGTGCGGCGGGGTGCCCGCGACCCGGGTACCGTCCCGGAAACTCCCGGCGGCCAGCGTCAGGACCGCGTCACGCAATGGCGATCGGTGCGCCGCGCCGGCCAGCGCCCCGGCGAGCACATGCGGCACGTGCGAGGCGAGCGCCACCACGGCGTCGTGCCGGTCCGCCGCCATCGGCACCACCCGGGCGGCGAAGACGTCGGTGATCAGGGTGACGAGGCGACGGAACGCGGCCAGCCCGTCCGGTGCGGGGCAGAGCACCCAGGCAGCACCGCTGAACAGGTCCGGCAGCGCCGCCGCGAGCCCCGCCCGGTCGGTGCCGGCCATCGGATGTCCGGGCACGAACCGGTTGGTCAGCCCCCGGTCCGCGGCGAACGCCGCCAACTCGGCCTTGGTGCTGCCCACGTCGGTGATCAGGCAATCCTCGGCGGTGGCAGCGGCAACCTCGACCAGGGTGGCGGGCAGCGTGGGCAGCGGCCCGCCGAGGAACACCACGTCCCGACCGGCCACGGCCTCGGTCAGCCGCTCAGCCATCGGTACGCCGGCCAGCCGAGCCTGCCCGCGGGTCTGCTCGTCCGGGTCCCAGCCGGTCACGTCCAATCCGACGGCGTGCAGTCGGAGCAGCACCGAGCCACCGATCAGGCCGGTGCCGACCACCGCTGCCCGCAGCCGTGTGCCGGCCCTGAGCACCATCCGCCTACCTCGACGTTCCGTGTCGTCACGGAGCCGGCCGGCCCCGCGGCGGCGTGCCTGCCGAATCCGCGTCGAACTGCCACGATCTTCGCAGACACGCCCTACGTCCGCGCCGAGGATAGCGCCGGCCGCTTCGACACCCGCCGACCGGACCGGTACGCGTCCCGGCCGTCAGCCGCGTACGGCCGGACCGAGCAGATCCCGGATGGCTCCCCAGTCGTGTCGCTGCGCGGCTTCGCGTAGTGCCTGCGCGCCGGCGGAACCGGACCGGAAGGGGGATGTCCGGCGAACCTTCAAGCCGTACGGTCCCCTGCGCCGCCCGCAGCCGTGCGGGCGTACGGAACGGGGAGGAACGGCCATGGCCGCGACGTACCGGGCGCTCGCCTCGGTGGTCATGTTGATCGGGTTCTACGTGGTCGCGCTGCTTCAGCTGGCGGCCGTCGCTGCCCTCGGCGTGTGGCTGTTCGGCCACACGAACGGGCTGGTCACCGGGAAACTGCTGCTGCCGCTGATCATCGCGCTGGGTGCGGTGGCGGTCGGGCTCTGGCGGGCGATCCGGACGAAGAACGAACCGGCCCCCGGACTGGTGCTCGACGAGCGGGAGGCACCGCAGTTGTGGGCCACCGTCCGGGAGCTGGCCGACGCGGTCGGCACCCGGGCACCGGACGAGATCCGGCTGGTGCCGGAGGTGAACGCGGCGGTCGGCGAGCAGAGCCGGCTGCTCGGGTTGATCGGCGGGCGGCGCACCCTCTACGTGGGTCTGCCGCTGCTCCAGGCGATGCGGATCGACCAGCTCCGCTCGGTGCTGGCGCACGAGCTGGGTCACTACTCCGGCAAGCACACCCGGCTGGGTGGCGTCGCCTACCGGGGTCGGTTGGCGATCGAGGGCACCATTGAGCGGATCAAGCCGCGCAACCCGATCGGGCTGGTCTTCAGGGGTTACGCCAAGCTGTACCTGATGGTCGACAACGCCGCGTCGCGGCGGCAGGAGTTGGAGGCCGACCGGGCCTCCGTCCAGCTCGCCGGGCACGAGGCTGCCACGTCCGCGCTCCGTAGCCTGCCGGCGCTCGACGCGGCCTGGAACTTCTTCACCGGGCGGTACGTGGAGTCGGGATGGCAGGCCGGCCTCGCCCCGGACGATCTGTTCGGCGGCTTCGGACAGCTTCTTCAGGCCCGTCGGGACGAGATCGACAAGCTCCAGCAGGACGCACCGGACCGCGAGCAGTCCCGCTGGGACACCCATCCACCGATCGGCATCCGGATCCAGGCGATGGCACAACTGCCGGCCGGCATGGTCCGCGCCGACGACCGTCCCGCGCACCTGCTGCTCACCGACGTCCATGACGCCGGTCGGCGCTTGCAGGGCCTCGTCGTCGATGTCGGCAACCGTCAGGTGCTGCCGTGGCCGGAGTTCACCCACGCGGCGATCGCCGCTGGCGTGCAGCGCCAGGCGGACGGCATCTACCGGGCGGCCGGCCGGTTCACCGGTGTCGCCGATCCGGGCCTGACCACCGTGCTCGATCTGGTACGGACGGGACGCCTGGGCGAGTTCGCCGAGCAGTTCTTCAGTGACGCCACCCGTCGTGAGGCGGCGGCGCTCTTCGCCGGACCGATGGAGATGTTGCTGGTCAACGCGACAGTCCGCGCCCGGCGGGCGCACTGGCAACTGTCCTGGAGCGGTCCGGCCCAGTTCGTCGGTACCGGCGGCGAGCCGTTGGACCTCGCCGAGCTCGCCAAGCTGGCGGTCTCCGCGGACACCGTCGACGAGGCACTCGCCCGGCTCGCCGAGCTCGGTGTCGACCCGTCCGCCGCGACCGTGGTGCAGCGCCGGGCCACCGCCGACAACGCCGGCGTCATCGGCGCCATCGGCAACGTGAAGGTCGACGGCGTACAGCATGACCTGCTGGTGCTCGACCGCGGTCTGATCATGGTCGGGGGTCCGGGCAAGGCCGGCGACGGTGCGGAGCGGCTCAAGGGCCTGCTCGAATCGACGCCGGTCGCGACGCTGGCCACCCGGCACCAGTTCCTGCCGTACGAGGAGATGCGTTCGGTGACGGTCACCAGGGAGATCCCGCTCAAGGCCGAATTGACGCTGCACGACGGTCGGACGGTGACCCTGCAGGAGCTGTACGGCAGCGTGCTGCTGGAGCGGCACAGCCGGGACAATCTGCTCCGGGTGTTCGAACGGATCAACGAGGACTGAACCGACCCGCCGTTCGATGGTCAGGACAGCCGGGCGGCGACCGCCGCGATCCGCTCGTCGGACTCGGTCAGCGCCGCCCGGACGTACTGCTGCCCACCGGGACCGTAGAAGGCACCGGCGGCGACCAGAATCCCCCGCCGGGCCAACCAGTCGACCGTGTCCCAGCAGTCCTCGCCACGGGTCAACCACAGGTAGAGCCCCGCCTCGGAGTGCTCCACGGTGAAACCGGCGTCGGTGAAGGCCGCCCGCAATGCCGTCCGGCGCGCGCGGTACCGCTCCTTCTGCTCGTCGGCGTGCCGCTCGTCACGCAGGGCCACCGCCATGGCCGCCTGCACCGGTGCCGGCACGATCATCCCCGCGTGTTTGCGGATCTTGAGTAGCTCGGCCACCAGCGCCGGATCGCCAGCCACGAAGCCGGCCCGGTAGCCGGCCAGGTTGGAGCGTTTGGAGAGCGAATGCACCGCCAGCACCGAGTCGTACGAGCCGCCGCACACCTCGGGCGACAGCACCGACACCGGCTCGGCGTCCCAGCCCAGCGGCAGATAGCACTCGTCGCTGGCCACCACCGCGCCGCGCTCCCGGGCCCAGTCCACCACCTTGCGCAGGTGGGCGGCGGGCAGCACCCGCCCGGTCGGGTTTCCCGGCGAGTTCACCCAGATCAGGCGTACCCGGGGTGTCGGGCCGACGGCGGTCAGCGAGTCGGAGCGCATCGTGGTGGCGCCCGCCAACCGCACACCATCGGCGTAGGTCGGGTAGGCGATCGACGGGACCACCACGGTGTCGCCCGGCCCCACCCCGAGCAGGGTGGGGAGCCAGGCCACCAGTTCCTTCGAGCCGATCGTCGGCAGCACCCCGAGCCCGTCCGGCGCAGCGCCACAGGCCCGCGACACCCAGCCCGTGATCGCGTCGCGCAGCGCCGGGGTGCCGGCGGTCAGCGGATAGCCGGGCGAGTCCGAGGCGTCCGCCAGGGCCTGCCGGATCACCTGCGGCACCGGGTCGACAGGCGTACCCATCGAAAGGTTGATCATGCCGTCCGGATGCGCCGCGGCCAACGTGGCCGCGGCGTCCAGGGTGTCCCAGGTGAACTCGGGCAGCCGCGACGAGACCGGGGCGGGCCGGTTCAGTGGCCCTCGCCGCGGGGCGGCTGCGCGGCGACGAAGGTGGCGTCCTTCTCCACCTTGCCGATCTTCGAAGCGCCACCGGGCGAGCCGAGGTCCTCGAAGAATTCGTAGTTGGCGCCGGTGTAGTCCTTCCACTGCTCCGGGACGTCGTCCTCGTAGAAGATCGCCTCCACCGGGCAGACAGGCTCACAGGCACCACAGTCGACGCACTCGTCGGGGTGGATGTAGAGCATCCGGTTGCCCTCGTAAATGCAGTCGACCGGGCACTCCTCGATGCATGCCTTGTCGAGCACATCCACGCACGGCTCGGCGATGATGTAGGTCACCGGTCTTCTCCTCCGCAAGACACGCCGCGATCACCCGCGACGGTAAGAGCCTAGTATCTCGCTCGGAGGAGGTCGATCGTGCTCCGAGAGCAAGACTTGGGACACCGAATCGTGGTGCGGCGTCGCGTCGGCGTACGCGGTGGTCGGCCTGTCTACTCCGATTCCCTCGGCGAACTGGTCGAGCTCACCGAGACGCATCTCACGCTGACCACTCGCCAGGGGCGGCTACGCGTACCGCTCGGCGAGGTGCATCGGGCCAAGCGGGTCCCGGCGGCCCGGCGGCCGACCGCCGCCGCCATGGTCGAGCTGGAACTCGCCGCCGACGAGGCGTGGCCGGCACCCGTCCGGGCTCGGCTCGGTGACTGGCTGCTGCGATCCGCCGACGGCTGGACCGGGCGGGCCAACTCGGCCCTGCCGGTGGGTGATCCCGATCGTCCGCTGCCGGACGCGGTGGACGCGGTGGAACGCTGGTACGCCGGACACGGCCAGCCAGCCCTGGTCAACACGCCGTTGCCCCTGGCCGCGCCGGTCGGCACCGAACTCGACCGGAGAGGCTGGGGCAGCCGCCCGCCGGTGCTGGTACAGACGGTCCCAATCGCCACCCTCGTCCAGGCGGCGCCGGACGGCACGGTCCCGGGAGCACCGGACGTGACCGACCTCACCGACGCGGATGGCACCTACGGCAGCTCCGGCGGCCCGGTGGTCGAGTTGGCCGCCGAGCCGTCGGCGGACTGGCTCGCCGTGGCTGCCGGTCGCAAGGGCGGGCTGCCCGACGCCGCCCGACAGGTGCTCACCGCCGTGGACCAGGTCCGCTTCGCCCACCTGTACGTCGACGGCGCGCTCGTCGCGATCGGCCGCGGCACGGTCACCGGCCAGGGGCGCTGGCTCGGGCTGTGCCTGATCGAGGTGCGCTCCGCCGCACGCCGGCAGGGACACGCCACCCGGGTGGTCCGGGCACTCGCCGACTGGGCGGCCGATGGCGGCGCGACCGATGCGTTCCTCCAGGTCGAGCAGAGCAACATCGGTGCGGTGGCGCTCTACCGGAAGCTCGGCTTCAGCACCCACCACACCTACCTCACCCGGGTCGCGCCGCACTGACGGCGGTCAGCGGCGAACCACCCGGCGGGGCTTGGCCGAGCTGGTCTCGGCGTACCGTTGCAGGTTGCGCGAACGGTAGTCGCGACCGAGCGTGACCAGCAGAAGGTAGCCCAGCATCGTCCCGATGGTGGTCACCACCAGGTAGAGCCCGATCTGCGCGAAGAACGTGCTGCCACCACCGGCGAACGGATTGTTGCCAACCAGCAGCGGCCCGATCAGCACGGTCAACCCGACCGCGACGCCGATCGCGGCCGCCACGTCCCCGGCCCAGCTGCCCAACCGACGCCGCTCACCCCAGACGAAGGCGACACCGGCCAGCATCAGACCGATCACGATGAACATTCCGAGCGACACCCGGTCGGCGGCGCTGTCGTCGCCGTCGAAGCCGAGCCGGATGACCAGCCGGGCGACCACGTTGACCGCGAACAGTGCGATTGCGAGCACACCAACCGCACGCCACCGCTGTGCCATGACACGCCTCCCGCCGTACCGCCCGCCCGGTTGGCGGGTCTCCTGGCAGGAATATCTACCACCCGACGCTGAGCGTCGTCAGTAACGTCTCGGTGCCGGTGCCGGCGCGAGGACCGACCGGAACGCCATCACCGCGAAGGTCATCGCACCGCCCACCACCAGGGTGAGCCCGACCCAGTTCCCGACGAGCAGAACGTCGCCCTCGCTGGTCCGGTCGGCGGCGACCACCATGATGGCCACCCAGGGCAGCGCCGGCAGCGCCACCGCCCAGCGACGGCCGACCGCCTCGACGGCGAACCAGCTCAACGCGATGTTCGCGACCACCGCCACCAGCACCGCGACGCCGATCAGGTACCCGCCGACCCGCAGCGGGGCAAGCAGCAACTCCAGCACCGCGGTCAGCGTCGCGGCCAGGACTGAGAGAACACCGCCGGCCAACCGCAGGCCGACGTCGAGGGGACGTCGCCACCTCCGGCTCGGCCGGGGCGTCTCCTGCTCCTGCGGGGCGACCGACATCGCGGCGGGCAGGGTCACCGGTGACCGGCCGAGCTGGCCGTTCTGGGCACCGGGCCGTAGGCGACGTCTGGACCGCCGACCACCTCCGGCGTGATCCCCTCCACCCCGGCGAACAGATCCGACTCCCAGCCGTACCGGCCGCGGCCCGCCCCCTTCTCCCCCAGCGCCAGGGTGAAGTACTCCACGCCCATGAACTCCGCCCCGAAGTTGCCGGCGATCGAGTACAGCCATGACGTGGCGGGGATCTGCGTCGCGTGAGCGCGCATCGCCGCCTCCTTCGCGGCGTGCTGCTCGGTGGCGTCGATACGAGCCGCGATCTCCTCGTCCGGCGTGCAGAACGGCAGCTCGGTGGCGTCGGTGATGCCGGCGAAGGGGTTGTCCGACGCCTCCGCGAAGTGCGTCATGCCCGCTTCGAGCACGCTGCGCGGCATCGCCGTCCAGTAGACCTTCGCCGGCGCGAGCCCCTCCGCAGCGGCCAGTTCCACCGCCCGCATGGTCACCCGGTGCGCCTGGATGTGGTCGGGGTGGCCGTAGAAGCCGTTGTCGTCGTAGGTGATGACCACCTGCGGGCGTACCTCCCGGATGATCTCCAGCAGGTACCCGGCGGCCTCGTCCAGGTCGGCGCCCCAGAAAGCACGGGGATGCTCGTTGGTCGGCAGACCCATCATCCCGGAGTCCCGGTAGCGGCCGGCCCCGCCGAGAAAGCGGTGGTCCGTGACGCCCAGTTCGGCGCAGGCGGCGGCCAGCTCGGCGATCCGGTACCCGCCGAGCTGGTCGGCCTCGGCCGCGGCGAGCCCGGCCAGCTCCGGTACGTGGATCTCGCCCTCCTCACCGAGGGTGCAGGTCACCAGGGTGACGTGGGCACCCGTGGCCGCGTAGTGGGCCATCGTCGAGCCGGTGCCGATGGACTCGTCGTCGGGGTGCGCGTGGACCAGCAACAGGCGGCGGTCAGGCAGCGTCGTCACGACGGTCACTCTAACCGGCGGTTATCGCCGGACGGCCCCGACGCGTCCGCGCAGGTCGCTCACATCAGGCTCGGTACCGGCCTACGATCTGGCCTGTGGACTTTCCCGAGCTGGCCGCCCGCACCCGCAGGTTCAGCCACGGGGCGCCGCGCGCCGTCGCCGTGGCCGATGACGGCGCCCGGGTGGTCTTCCTACGCTCGGCGGGACCGGAGGATCCGGCCGACGCGCTCTGGTTGCTGGATGTGGCGACCGGTACGGAACGGCTGGTCGCCGATCCGACCACCCTGCTCGGCACCGACGTCGACGCCGATGTGCTGAGCCCCGGGGAACGGGCCCGGCGGGAGCGGCTGCGGCTGAGCGCCTCGGGCATCGGCTCGTACGCCCTCGACGGCGCCGGACGGGTGGCGGTGTTCGCGCTGGCCGGGCGGCTGTTCCGGGCCGACCTGGTGCACGGCGACGTGATCGAGGTGCCGACCGTCGGCCCGGTGCTCGACCCACGACCGGACCCGAGCGGGCAGCGGTTGGCCTACGTGACCGATGCCGCCGAGGGAGTACGTCGGGGCGAGCTACGGGTGATCGACTCCGACGGTGCCGACACCATCCTGGCCGGCGAGGACTCCGGGGTGTGCTGGGGGTTGGCCGAGCACATCGCGGCGGAGGAGTTCGGGCGGCACCGCGGCTACTGGTGGGCACCCGATGGCCGGTCGGTACTCGCCGCCCGGGTCGACGAGTCCCGGCTGCCCCGCTGGCACCTGCACGATCCCGCGCAGCCCGACAGCCCGCCAACCAGCGTCGCGTACCCGGTGGCGGGCGGGCCCAACGCCGAGGTGAGCCTGCACCTGCTCGACCTCGACGGCGGCTGGGTCGACGTGCACTGGGACCGGGAGACCTATCCGTACCTGACCGCGGTGCACTGGGGTGAGGGCGCGCCGCTGATCACCGTGCTGCGCCGCGCCCAGCAGCACGGGTTGGTGCTCGCGGTCGACCCGCGCACCGGGGAGACCCAGGTGCACGCCGAACTGGCCGACCCCCGCTGGGTCGAGCCGATCCCGGGCACGCCCGCACACCTGCCCGACGGTCGGGTGCTGGTCGGCGGCGAGCTGGCCCACGACGGGTACGACGCGCGCTGCCTGTTCGCCGACGGCACGCTGCTCACCCCGCCCTCGCTGTACGTGCGCCGGGTGATCGGCCGGCTGGCCGCCGGCAGCGGTCCGGCGGACCTGCTGGTCGAGGCGAGCGACGGTGAGCCGAGCGAACAGCATCTGTTCCGGGTGCGGACCAGCATCGGCGGCGGCGTGGACGCCCGCCGGTTGACCAGCGACGCCGGCTGGCACGTCGGGGCGGTCGGCGGCGGGGTGCTGGTCGTCGGCAGCGCCTCGCTGGACCACCCAGGCGTCCGATGGGCGGTACTTCAGGGTGATCACGAGGTGGCCACGCTACGGTCGCTGGCCGCCACGCCCAGCTACTCCCCGCTACCGCTGCTGGAGCGGGTGACCGACCGTCGGATTCCCGCGGCGGTGCTCTACCCGGACAACCACGTCACCGGCCGCCGGTTGCCGGTCCTGCTGGACATCTACGGTGGTCCCGGGCATCAGGAGGTGGTTGCCGCACGCTCGGCCTGGCTGGAGCGGCAGTGGTGGGCCGACGCGGGCTTCGCGGTCGTCGTCACCGACAACCGGGGCACACCGGGAATCGCCCCGTCGTACGAGAAGGCCATCCACCGGCGGGTCGCCGACGTGATCCTGCTCGACCAGGTGGAGGCGCTCACCGCACTCGCCGACAAGCACCCGGACCTGGACCTGGACCGGGTCGCGGTGCGTGGCTGGTCGTTCGGTGGCTGGCTGGCCGGCCTGGCGGTGTTGCGGCATCCGGAGCTGTTCCGGTGCGGCATCGCCGGGGCGCCGGTCACCGACTGGGCCCTGTACGACACCGCGTACACCGAGCGGTACCTGGGCCTGCCCGCCGACGGCGAGGACGTCTACGCGCACCACTCACTTGTGGAACTGGCCGCCGAGCCGGTCACCGAGCCGGCGCACGCCCGACCGCTGCTGCTGGTGCACGGCATGGTCGACGACAACGTGGTGGCGGCACACACGCTGCGGTTGTCGGCGGCGTTGCTGGCCACCGGCCGGCCGCACTCGGTGCTGCCGCTGACCGGTGCCACCCACATGGCCACTGGTGGCCTCGCCGAACGCCTCCTCCCCCTGGAACTCGATTTCCTCCGCACCCACCTGGGGATGTGAGCGCGCCCTACGGCAACACCGCCTGCCGCCCCGGTCGCACGGAAGGTGCGACGATGAGTGCAGCCAGGCAGGCAGGATCCCAGCCGAGACGAGCGGAGGTGACCATGACCGTGGCGGTGTTCGACCACGAGGGCCCGTGGACCGAGGAGGAGTACCTCGCCCTCGGCGAGACCTCCCAGCGCGTCGAACTCTTCGACGGGAGCCTGCACGTGACCCCAGCACCCACCCCACGCCACCAGCGAATCTCCAGGAAGCTGGGCAACATCCTGGAGACCGCTGCCGAGTCCGTCGGCTTGGAGCTGCTGGAGGCGGTGAACGTTCGACTGCGGCCGGGGCGCGTCCCGGTGCCCGATCTGGTGGTCACCGCGCCGGTCGACCTGGACGATCCTTATATCGAAGCGGCCGACGTACGGCTCGTATGCGAGATCATTTCGCCCGGCAACGCGGCCACGGACAACGTCCTCAAGATGCACTACTACGCCGCCGCCGGCATCGAGTGGTACCTGTTGGTTGAGCAGACGACCGGCACGCTGCGCCTCTACCAGAAGCGTGGTCGCCACTACGTCGAGCATCAAGCGGTCAAACGGGGTGGGGTGCTGAACCTGAGCGCACCCGTCCGGGCAACGATCCATCCCGAGGACCTCGTCCCCTGACGGTTGTCGGTCGGCTGGCCTAGGGTCGGGCCATGAGCGAGTTCGACGTGGCCGAGGCCGCCGTGCAGGCGGCGCTGGACGCCGGAGCCCGCTACGCCGACGTGCGGGTGATGCACCGGCGCTACGAGTCGATGACCGCCCGTAACGGCGACATCGAGTCGCTGACCCAGGACGAGAGCGTCGGACTGGGCGTACGCGCGCTGGTTGATTCGAGTTGGGGCTTCCACGCCGTACCGGAGCTGTCCGACCTGGCCGCCCGCGACGCCGGCCACCGGGCCGCACGGACCGCGCTGGCCAGTGGTCTGGTCCCCGGTCCGCCAATCGACCTGGTCGCGGTGGCCCCGACCACAGCGAGTTGGTCCTCGCCCTGCGAGGTGGATCCGCTCGGCGTCTCCCTCGCCGCGAAGGGTGACCTGCTGGTAGCGGCCACCAGCCTCATGACCGAGCACGGCGCCGACCTCACCGAGGGGCTCTACCAGATCTGGGACACCGCGAAATGGTTCGTCTCCAGTGAAGGGCACCGCATCGACCAGCGCATCCGCGAGTGCGGCGGCGGCATCTCGGCCACCTCCGTGGGTGACGGCGAGACCCAACGTCGGTCCTGGCCCAGCTACCGTGGCCAGTACGGCACCACCGGATGGGAACTGGTCGACTCGCTGGAGTTGACCGCGCACGCGGCACGGATCGCCGAGGAGTCGCGGGCGCTGTTGACCGCGCCGCTCTGCCCCACCGGCGAGACCGACCTGATTCTGGGTGGCGAGCAGTTGGCCCTGCAGATCCACGAGTCGGTCGGGCACGCCATCGAACTGGACCGCATCCTCGGCTGGGAGGCGGCCTTCGCCGGCACCTCATGGCTGGATCTCGCACAGCTCGGTTCACTGCGGTACGGGTCCGAGCTGATGAACATCACCATCGACCCGACCATCCCCGGCGCGCTGGGTAGTTTCGGCTACGACGACGAGGGTTCACCGGCGGTCAAGCGCGACGCGGTGCGCGACGGCCGCTGGGTGGGCGTGCTGGCGGGTCGGGACTCGGCCGCTGTGGCGGGTCTCGATCACGGCGGCAGCGTCCGTGCCGACGGGTGGGCGCGGCTGCCGATGGTGCGGATGACGAACGTGGGTCTGGAACCCGGCCCGCACACCCTGGAGGAGATCGTCGCCGCCACCGACGAGGGGGTGCTGATGGATGTCAACCGGTCCTGGTCCATCGACGACAAACGGCTGAACTTCCAGTTCGGCTGCGAGATCGGCTGGGAAATCCGTAACGGCCGCCGCGGACGGATGCTGCGCAACCCGACGTACACCGGCATCGGCCCGCTGTTCTGGCGTTCGATGGACATGCTCTCCTCCGAGACGGTCCCGTGGGGCACCCCGAACTGCGGCAAGGGCCAGCCGGGCCAGGTCGGGCACACCGGGCACCCGGCGGCACCGGCCCGCTTCCGCGACGTCCGGGTGGGGGTACGCGCGTGACCGAGCGCCAGTGGGCGAGTCGTCAACGCGGGGTGGGGGCGCCGGACGACATGGCCCATCACGAGGAGGCGGCGTGAGTGGCGCGCCGGCGCGAGCCGGTGCCGAGGAGTTGGAGATCGCCAGCCGCGTCGTGGATCTGGTCACCCGGCTGGCCGGATCGGCCGCGCAGGCGGAGGTGACGGTGACCCGCACCGAGTCGGCGTTGACCCGGTTCGCCAATTCGACCATCCACCAGAACGTGGCCGCGTCCTCGGTGGATGTCCGGCTGCGGGTCCACCTGGCCGGGCGTACCGCCGCCGGCAGCGGCGACACGATCACCGCCGACGGGCTGCACACGCTGGTGGAGCGGGTGCTGGCGGCGGCCCGGATCATTTCGCCGGATCCGGCGTGGCCGGGACTCGCCCCGTCGGCGCCGGTGACCGCCACGCCGGAGTGGGATCCGGCCACGGCCCACGCCGGGCCGGATGAGCGGGCCGCCCTGGTTCGGGCATTCGTCGACGCGGCCGACGGGTTGGAAACCGCGGGCTACTGCCGCACTGGTCACCGCGTGGCGGCGTTCGCCAACTCGGCCGGCCACTCCGCGCAGGGGCAGGCGGCCGAGGCGGCGATGGACGGGATCGCCCGGACCGGTGGCGCGGACGGCACCGCTCGGCAGCACGTCGACCGGCTCGCCGATCTCGACGGCGCCGGCCTGGGGTGGCGGGCCGCGGCGAAGGCGCGGGCGGCGACCCGACCGGTCGAGCTGTCACCGGGGCGCTACCCGGTGGTGTTGGAGCCGGCAGCCGTCGCGGACCTGCTGAAGAACCTGGCCTGGTACGGCTTCAACGGGCGGCGGTACGCCGAACGGCAGTCGTTCGCCGCCCCCGGGGTGGCCCAGTTCGACCGCACGGTGACCCTGGTCGACGATCCGCTGGCGGCCTCGGGCCTGCCGTTCGACCTGGAGGGCACGCCGAGCCGGCCGCTGACCCTGGTGGACGCGGGCACCACCAGCGCCGTGACCCACGATCGGCGCAGCGCCGCCGAGCTGGGTGTCGCCTCCACCGGTCACGCCTGGGCCGGCAGCGCGACCTTCGGCCCGATCCCCCGCAACCTGCGGCTGCGGCCCGCCGGGATGGCGGCCACCGCGATGGCGGCCACGGCAACCGTTCCGGCCGGCGCGACCGGGGGCACTTCGCTGGGCGACGCGATCGGCGATCCGGACACCGCCGCCCTGGTTTCCCGGATGGAGCGTGGGCTGCTGGTCAGTGACCTCTGGTACACCCGGGTCCTGGACCCGTTGAGCCTGGTCGTCACCGGTTTGACCCGCAACGGACTGTGGCTGGTCGAGGACGGTCGGGTCACTCGGGCGGTCCGTGATCTGCGTTTCACCGAGTCGTACCCCCGGGCGCTCGCGCCCGGCGCGGTGCTGGAGACGGGCCGGCACGCGGTACGCCTGCCGGACCACGTGGACGGTGTCTGGTGGGAGGCACCGTCGCTGCGGCTGGCCTCGTGGAACTTCACCGGCGGGGCGTCCGGCTGACCATCCGTCCGCCGCTGAACGATCTTTTCTGCGCACTCACAGATTGATCTTGGCGGGAGGCTTTCCAAAGAGCGGGACACACGGGACACTGCCTTGCGCGGACGGCCCGCCTAGATCGGCGTAACGTGTGTCACTTAGCTGCTCCGGTACGCCCGGTGCGGTCGTTGGTGTGCGCATGACGCGGCACGCGGAGGTGGGTTCGCCCGGTCCGTGCGCCGTCCGGAAGTGTTCCGCCCGCCCGTGACAGGGCCCCGTCAGGGAGACGACGCGAATGACATCATCGGCAACGAGACCGCAGGGTGTGCGCGCACGCGCCGCCATCGCGGCGAAGACGTTGCGGACGGACCGTTGGTGGTTTGCCCCGCTGATCACGGTCATCGGGCTCAGCGCGTGGGTTGCGTACGCGACGGTCCGGGTCTTCATGCACAAGTGGTACTGGGTCGAGGAGTTCAGCTACCTGACCCCGTTCTACTCCCCGTGCGTGACCGACCGGTGCATCCCGGAGGCCTCCCACTTCGGGCAGTACCTCCCCGGCTGGTGGATCATCCCGGACGCCGCGTTCACCCTGCCGTTCCTGCTGCTGTTCCGGCTGACCTGCTACTACTACCGCAAGGCGTACTACCGGTCGTTCTGGCTCTCGCCGCCGGCCTGCGCGGTGCCCGACGGCCACGCCTCCTACAGCGGTGAGACCCGGTTCCCGCTGATCGTGCAGAACTCGCACCGCTACTTCTTCTACTTCGCGGTGATCATCTCGCTGATCAACAGCTGGGACGCGATCCTCGCCTTCAACACCCCGCAGGGCTTCGGGATCGGCCTGGGCAACCTGATCCTGCTCGGCAACGTGATCATGCTCTGGGCTTACACGATCTCCTGCCACTCCTGCCGGCACATCATCGGCGGGCGACTCAAGCACTTCTCCAAGCATCCCGTCCGCTACCGGGCCTGGGGCTACATCTCCTGGCTCAACGTCCGGCACATGCAGCTCGCCTGGATCACGCTCGGCACGCTGGCGCTGACCGACTTCTACGTCATGTCCGTCGCCGCCGGGTGGATCTCCGACCTGCGGTTCATCAACTGAGGGCCCCTGACATGACGACCACTACCACTCGCATCGAACGACACCACTACGACGTCGTCGTGATCGGGGCCGGCGGCGCCGGCCTGCGCGCGGCGATCGAGGCGCGGCTGGCCGGCAAGAAGACCGCCATCATCTCCAAGTCGCTCTTCGGCAAGGCCCACACGGTGATGGCCGAGGGCGGGGCCGCCGCGGCCATGGGGAACGTGAACAGCCGGGACAGCTGGCAGGTGCACTTCCGGGACACCATGCGCGGCGGCAAGTTCCTCAACAACTTCCGGATGGCGGAGCTGCACGCCAAGGAGTCGCCGCAGCGGATCTGGGAGTTGGAGACGTACGGCGCGCTGTTCGACCGCACCAAGGACGGCAAGATCTCGCAGCGCAACTTCGGCGGCCACGAGTACCCCCGACTGGCCCACGTCGGCGACCGGACCGGCCTGGAGCTGATCCGTACCCTGCAGCAGAAGATCGTCTCGTTGCAGCAGGAGGACAAGCGCGAGCACGGCTCGTACGACGCCCGGATCCGGGTCTTCGACGAGACGACCATCACCGAGCTGCTGCTCGACGGCGATCGGATCGCCGGCGCGTTCGGCTACTACCGGGAGTCCGGCGAGTTCATCCTCTTCGAGGCGCCCGCCGTGGTACTCGCCACCGGCGGCGTCGGCCGGTCCTACAAGGTCACCTCGAACTCGTGGGAGTACACCGGGGACGGCCACGCGCTGGCGCTGCGCGCCGGGGCCACTCTGATCAACATGGAGTTTCTCCAGTTCCACCCGACCGGCATGGTCTGGCCACCGTCGGTCAAGGGCATCCTGGTCACCGAGTCGGTCCGCGGTGACGGTGGCATCCTGAAGAACTCCGAGGGCAAGCGGTTCATGTTCGACTACGTCCCCGACGTCTTCCGCAAGCAGTACGCGGAGACGCCCGAGGAGGCGGACCGCTGGTACACCGACCCGGACAACAACCGGCGCCCGCCGGAGCTGCTGCCCCGCGACGAGGTCGCGCGGGCGATCAACAGCGAGGTCAAGGCCGGTCGGGGTACGCCGGCTGGCGGCGTCTACCTGGACATCGCCTCCCGGCTGCCGGCCGAGGAAATCCGGCGTCGCCTGCCGTCGATGCACCACCAGTTCAAGGGACTGGCCGACGTCGACATCACCAAGGAGGCGATGGAGGTCGGACCGACCTGCCACTACGTGATGGGTGGCATCGAGGTCGACCCGGACAGCGGCGCCGCGTACGGCTCGGTGCGCGGCCTGTTCGCCGCCGGTGAGGTCTCCGGCGGCATGCACGGCTCCAACCGGCTGGGCGGCAACTCCCTGTCCGACCTGCTGGTCTTCGGCAAGCGGGCGGGTGGCCACGCGGCCACCTACGTCGACCAGCTCACCGGTCGGCCTCGGGTGGCGGTGACGGCGGTGGAGACCGCCGTGGAGACGGCGCTGGCGCCGTTGCACCGGGACACCGGCGAGAATCCGTACACCCTCCAGCAGGACCTGCAGGCGGTGATGGGGGATCTGGTCGGCATCATCCGGCGGGAGGCCGAGCTGGAGGACGCGTTGGTCCGCCTGGCGGAGCTGCGCGAACGGGTGGCGAAGGTCAGCGCCGCCGGCGGCCGGAAGTACAACCCGGGTTGGCACCTGGCGCTGGACCTGCGCAACATGCTGGTCGTCTCCGAGTGCACCGCGAAGGCGGCGCTGGAGCGGCGCGAGTCGCGCGGCGGCCACACCCGCGAGGACTTCCCCACCATGGATCCGCAGTGGCGGCGGGTCAACCTGGTCTGCTCGCTCGCCGGTGACGTCGTCCGGTTGGCGCGCAAGCCGCTGCCGAAGATGCGCCCGGAACTGGTCGGCCTGTTCGACCGCGCGGAGTTGGCCAAGTACCTCACCGACGAGGAACTCACCGAGTTCGACGCCCTCGTCGCGACCGACGCCGCTACCGGTGCCGCTGCTGACACCGCTGCCGACGCCGACGCCGAGAAGGAGCGCTGAGGAATGGGTACTGAAACGTCTGGGGCGCCCGGCAAGCCGGCCGCGAAGCGCCAGTTCCGGATCTGGCGGGGCGACGCCGAGGGCGGCGACCTGCAGGACTACATGGTCGAGGTCAACGAGGGCGAAGTGGTCCTCGACGTGATCCACCGGCTCCAGGCCACCGATGCGCCCGACCTGGCCTGTCGGTGGAACTGCAAGGCGGGCAAGTGCGGCTCCTGCTCCATGGAGATCAACGGGATGCCCAAGCTCGGCTGCATGACCCGGATGTCGACGTTCGAGGAGAACGAGACGATCACGGTGACCCCGCTGCGGACGTTCCCGGTCATCCGGGACCTGGTCACCGACGTGTCGTTCAACTACGAGAAGGCCCGGGAGACGCCGGCCTTTGCTCCCCCGACCGACCTGGCCCCCGGCGACTACCGGATGCAGCAGGTCGACGTGGAGCGCTCGCAGGAGTTCCGCAAGTGCATCGAGTGCTTCCTGTGCCAGACCGTCTGCCACGTGATCCGGGACCACGACGAGAACAAGCAGGCGTTCTCCGGACCCCGGTACTTCATCCGGGCCGCGGAACTGGACATGCACCCGCTGGACGCCCGGACCGACCGCAAGGACTACGCGCAGACCGAACAGGGCCTCGGCTTCTGCAACATCACCAAGTGCTGCACCGAGGTCTGCCCCGAGCACATCAAGATCACCGACAACGGGATCATCCCCATGAAGGAACGGGTCGTCGACCGCAGGTACGATCCACTCGTGTGGCTCGGTAGCAAGATCTTCCGGAGGGGTCAGGTGCCTCAGACCAGCGTGACCAGCGAACACTCCCCGGGCGCGGTGCGCTCCAGCGCCGCGGGTGGCGGTGTGCACTCCCACGCGGGCGGCTCGCACGACGCCCAGGCCGAGGTACAGGCCCAGCAGGGCGTCAACTGGCACCGCGAGGTGCCGCACCCCACCGCCCCGGCGGTCGACGCCAGCGGGAAGCTCCCCCTGACGGAGCTCACCTTCGACCGCGCCGCGGCGCCCTCGCCCTTCGGCGACGACGTCACCTTCCCCCTCCCCCCCGAGCACCTCAACTTCGCCCACCCCACCCAAGACGAGCGCAACCACTAAACCCACCCAGCACCACCCGCCTTTTTGCGCGTTGATCATGAGGTTGTTGCTACCGACACGCCGTACCGAGGGCGACAACCTCATGATCAATACGCGTTATCCACAGGGAGTGGGCCGGCCGCCCACGCGGTCCACGGGAGCGCCGCTGAAATCCTCGGCATAGCCCGCCCGCCCCTCCGCTTCACCTGGCGGGACACCCTCGACCCGGCCTACCTCCCCTGGGTCGTCCGCCAAGCCCTCTCCCCGTCCCAGCGCCGTTGATCATGCAGTGACGGCAGTTTGAGATCAAGACTGCCGTCCAGCTCATGATCAACGTGGTGGACGGGCAGAGTGGGAGGGGGTGGGTCAGGCGGCATGGGCCAGGATGGGACGGAGGGCGGCGACTATGGGGGCGTCGGCAGGCAGCCAGGTGACGGTGTCCAGCTCGGCGGCGGAGAGCCACCGTAGGGCGGAGTGTTCGAGGGCCTGCGGTTGGTCGTCGTGCAGCAGGCGGGCCGCGTACACCTTGAGCACCGACCGGCCGTGCGCCATCCGGACGTCACGGCCGATCCGCTCGCCGATCTCCACCCGTACGGCCAGTTCCTCGACGCATTCGCGGGCCAGCGCCGCCGTCTCACTCTCCCCCGGCTCCACCTTGCCGCCGGGGAACTCCCACATGCCCGCCACCTCCGGCGGGGCGGATCTGGCACAGGCCAGCACCCGCCCCTCCCGGATGATGGCCGCGCCGACGATCACCTTGGGATCGCGTCGTACGGCGTTTCCGCCGTCGTTCGCCCGTTCGGTCCGCACGGGCGTCCAGAGTGCCAGATCAATCAGCGGTTTGGGTAGCTTGGTCATCCGTCAGGCCAGGAATACCCGGAAGTGTGGGCGTGGACACACCCTCCGTGCGACGTAAGACTAGAAGCACCGACAAAGACACGGGGCGGCGACGATTTGGCCACAAGCCGGCAACGAAGCCTGGGAGGTGCGGTGATGCGTGCGCTGTTCGGCGGTCGGACGAAGCACGACTACCTCAGCGACGCTCTCACCCTACTGTCCGGTTGGACGCGTGAGGGTGAGCAGATCAGGCGCACTCTCCACATCGACGACACGCAGCACGCGGCGCTGACCGAGCGAGTGAAGGTGGTCGCCGACGCGCTGCACTTGCGGCCGGAGATCAGTCGGCGCGCCGATCACACCCAGATCCGGGTCGGGCACGGTCACGAGCCCCTCTCCGAGGGCGAGGTCCTGCTGGCCGCCCGCATCGAGGACGCCTACCGCGCGGTCACCGAAGGCTGACGCGAGCCCCACTCGGCGCAGGTGGCGGGTCCGAAAACACCTCCTCCGACGGCGGTCGTCCGCCGAGGCGATCCAGGAGTTGTCGCGCCCGAGCCGCCGCCTCGGAGACGACGAGCCAGTCGCGGCCTCTGCCGCGAAGCAGCAGCAGCGCCCAGACGTCGTCGCGAGTCAGTTCGGCGAAGGCCAGACCGACGGCCAGCGCGTGTGCACACGGCACCAGCCAGTCCGCGCAGTCGCACGTCGCCTCCAGGTCGGCCGGGTCGGGCACGAGCCTGGAGAGGATCTCCTCGACGTCTTGCGTACGGGCTGGGGCCTGGCTCTCCAGGAGTGCCTCCATGGTCACCGGATCAGCGTGGATCTCGCGCTCGATCTCCGCCCACCCGGCCTCGTCGATCGGTGCGATCCGCCAGTTGACGTGCCAGATCTCCGCGCCGTCCTGCACCACCCCGGACAGGGCGCCGGGTACCGAGCCCACCGAGCGGATCATCCCTCTGCGCTTGTGACGTCGCGCGCCCTTGACCACGTCATCATCCAGGGCGGTGCTGTTGAAGGCATCGCGAAGCAAACCGGGCCAGGCCGGGTAGGTCATGACGAGACTCCGTTGAACGTGACGAGCGAGGCGAGTGCGGCGTCGTCGAGGTCGGCGATCCGGAGCCCCGCGTCGTCATCGAGGATCGACTCCGACAGGGCCCGTTTGGCGTGCAGGATCGCATCGATGCGCTCCTCAAGTGTCCCTTCGCAGACGAGTCGATGGACCTGCACCGGATGCGTCTGGCCGATCCGGTGCGCGCGGTCGGTCGCTTGGTCCTCGACCGCCGGATTCCACCACTGGTCGTAGTGGATGACGTGCTCTGCGCGGGTGAGGGTGAGCCCGGTGCCGGCGGCGTGGGTGGAGAGCACCAGGTTGGCGAGCTCACCGCGCTGGAAGGCGTCGATCAGGTGCTGCCGTTGAGTGATGTCGAGTCCTCCGTGCAGGAAATCGACTCCGACACCTCGGTCGCGTAGGTGATCGACGATCAGCCGGCCCATCGCCACGAACTGGGTGAAGACGAGCGCCGGTGAGCCCTCCGCGCTGGTGATGTCGATGATGTCGGTGAGCGCGTCGAGCTTGCCGGATCTACCGGCAAGGTGCGGGCCGGTCTCCTTGAGGTACTGGGCGGGATGGTTGCAGATCTGCTTGAGCGCGGTGAGCAGGGCGAGTATTCGCCCTCTCCGGGCGTTCTCGTCGAGATCAGCGATGCGCGTCAGACTGTCGTCCACCACCGCCTGGTAGAGACCGATCTGCTCGTTCGTCAATGCGACCGCCTGGTGGGAGACGGTCTTCGCGGGCAACTCGGGAGCGATGTCGGGGTCGCCCTTACGCCGCCGGAGCACCACCAGGCCCGTGAGCCTGGCCAATCGGAGGCGAGGTGCCTCCGCACCGTTCCTGATCGGCCCGGAGTAGTGGCGCCGAAATGCCGACTTGCTGCTCAACAGGCCGGGTGTCGTCCAGTCGAGCAGTGCCCACAGGTCGTCGAGGCTGTTCTGGATCGGGGTGCCGCTGAGCGCGAGCCGGTGCGCGGTGGGAATGACGCGCAGCGCGCGCGCCGTCTTCGAGGAGTCGTTCTTCACCATCTGTGCCTCGTCGGCGATGACGAGACCCCATCGGGTGGCCTTGAGCAGGGCGTGGTCGTTTCGTACGGTGGCGTAGGTGGTGATCACCAGATCCGCGTCCTGATCGAGGGCCCGCGCCGCTCCGTGGTATCGGACCACGCGCTGGGTGGGGGCGAACCGTCGGGCTTCGAGTTCCCAGTTGCGCAGGACCGATGCGGGGCAGACGACCAACGTCGGCGCAGTGCCGCCACGTTCCCGCAGCGCGAGATGGAACGCGATGGCCGAGACGGTCTTTCCGAGGCCCATGTCGTCGGCGAGGCAGCTTCCGAGCCCGAGTTCGGCATTGCGCAGCAACCAGGCCAGACCGTCGAGCTGGTAGTTCCGCAGCGTGGCGCTCAGGGCCGCCGGTGGGGCGACGGCGGCCGGTGCGGCAGTCAGCACGGCGAGTTGCCGACGGGTGGCGGCCGATTCGGTGAGCGGCGCGACCTCGTCACCGCGGATCAGGCTGCCGGACAGGATCGTCGCGGCGCGCTCGCCCGGGGTCAGCCTGCGCGGCTTCTGTCGCTGGAACCTGGCCAACTGGCAGGGATCGTTGACGACCCAGTCGCCGCGGACCCGTACGAGAGGGCGCTGGGCGGCGGCGAGTTCAGCGATCTCCTGACGGGTCAGCCGGCCGGACGGGATGCGGAGCTGCCAGTGCAGGCCGTCGTCCTCGTCGACGCTGACAGCCACGGTGGCACTGGCGACACCGGACGCCCACTCGACCTGAATGTTCGCCTCGGACAGCGCGCCACGCCGCACCGGATCGAGCAACTCGGCCATTTCGGCACCGGTCAACTCGGTACGAGGGGTGCCGGCGGCGAGCCGCGCGACCGGATCCCAGATTTCCGCTGCGCGGCGCAGCGTGCCGCTGGTCTGACGATCGCTCGACCATCCGCTGAAGCAAAGTTGCGCTCGCCCGTCGTCGCTGACGTCAACCGACAACGTGAGCACCGGCCCGTCGCCACCGGTCTGGTCGGCCCCGGCCCCGGTCACGAAGGCGTCGACGAACAGGTCGACAGTCTCGCTGCCGCCGGCGTCGACCTGGTGCCAGCTGCCGCTCGCCGCGTTTCGCGCGATCCGGCGGGCGGCGACGGCCTGCAACGCCTGTAGCGCAGCGTCGCTCAGATCGAGGATCGACCGGGTGGCGATGCGCCCATCCCGGCGGGCCGTCACGAGTGGTTCGAGGAGTTGGGCGAGGGGCACCCGCCGCTGTGCGCCGTCGCTGGCGATCGTCGCCCACCGGCCCGCCACCGTGACGCGGGAGTCCGACCCGGCGAGCATCTGGTCGAGGTCGCTCACTTTCCCCCCTTTCGGAATCGACGAGCGGCCAGCGGCAGGTACACCGCGGTGAGCAGCAGCGGCCAGAACGCCGCCATCGCCACAGCCTGGTCCCCGGCGAAGCTCTGGGTCGGCCATGAGGTGGCGCCCAACAGGTCTCGAAGGGCGGTGGCCGTCGCGGAAATCGGGTTGAGCTCGGCCAGCGTGCCCAACCAGTCGGGCATCGTCGCCGGGTTCACGAAGACGCTGGAGAGGAAGGCGATGGGCCAGGTGACGATCTGGATGTACGCGACGGACTCCACCGACCTTGCCCCGTAACCGACGAAGATCCCGATCCACAGGAGCGCGAATCGCAGCGCGAGCAGCAGCATCAGCGCGAGGATCGCCCCCGCCACGCCGACGACGGGTCGCCATCCCATCGCGAGGGCGAAGGCGGCCATGAGCGTGAGGCTGATCAGTGAACTGATCAGGTCGGCGGTGGCTCGGCCCAGGACGATCGCGGCACCGTTGATGGGGTACGAACGCAGCCGGTCGTTGAGGCCACGGGTGGCATCGGCAGCCGCCGACAGCGTGGTGGACTCCAGCCCGAAGAGCATCGTGACGGCGAACATCCCCGGGATCAGGAAGTCGACGTAGGTCGAGTCGCCCGGCACGTCGAGTGCGCCGCCGAACAGCCCGAGGAAGAGCAGCGTGACGAAGATCGGGAAGAGCCACCCGGTTGCCATCGCCCCGAGCTGCTGACGCCAGGAGCTGATGCTGCGCCGGGCGATGATCCACGAGGCAGCGAGCAGCCGGGGAGCCGCGATGGCCGGGGCGGTCGTGACTGGTGCGGTCGTGGTCATGCGGCCTCCTCGGTAGCGGGCCCATCGCCCGTCAGGGTCAGGAACACTTCGTCCAGGGTCGGCTTGCGCAGGGTCACCTCGATGGCGGCGAGCCCCGCCACGGTCAGCGCGTCGACGGATCGGGCCAGCGCCTCGGGCGCTGTGGCGGGGAGGATCACCATCGACCCGGAGCTGTCCAGCCGCGCCCTGGCGTCGACCCGTGCGAGCGCGGGGAGCGCGGTGTCGGCGTCGTCAGCGGCGGCGAAGCGGATCTGGACTATCGGTGGGCCGACCATCGCCTTGAGGTCGTCGGAGGTGCCCTCGGCGACGACCTTTCCGCGAGCCAGCAGCACGATCTTGTCCGCTAGCTCGTCCGCCTCTTCGAGATACTGCGTGGTCAGGAGGATCGTCGTGCCCTGTCGGACGAGTTCGCGCAGCGCCTCCCACAGGTCGCGGCGGGCGGCTGGATCAAGACCGGTGGTGGGTTCGTCGACGAAGAGGACCTGCGGGGTGACGATGAGGCTGGCCGCCAGATCCAGCCGCCTGCGCATCCCACCCGAGTAGCCGCTGACCGCGCGGTTTGCCGCTGCGATGAGACCGAACTGCTCAATCAGCACCTCGGCCCGCGCGGCCGAAGCCGCCCGGCCCAGTCCCCGCAGGCGACCGAGGAACCGCAGATTCTGTACCGCGGTGAGCTGCTCGTCCACCGCCGCGTACTGACCGACCAGACCGATCCGCTCCCGCACCCGCTGGGCCTCGCGACCGAGGTCGTAGCCGGCGACGCGAGCGGTGCCGCGATCGAAGCTCAGCAGCGTCGCCAACCCGCGAACGGCAGTCGTCTTGCCCGCACCGTTCGGCCCGAGCAGGGCGAGCACCTGCCCCTGCTCGGCCTGCAGGCTGAGGTCGTGCAGGCCCACCTCGCCGCCCTTGCCGGCGTACAGCTTTCCGACCTGCTCGGCCTCGATCGCTCGGGTCATCGTTCCCGCCCTTCCCCTACAGCGTTCAGTACACCGTACGATACGTCGTACCGTAACGTAGGGTGGGTGGCGGTTCATTCCCGTACGGCAGGAGGCAACCGAGGATGGCCGAGCACACCGGAACGGGCGACCCGTTGCTGAGCATCGCGCTGCTGTGGCGGACGAACCCGAAGACCGGGCGTTCCGGCCTCACCCTCGACGGGATCGTGGAGGCCGCCATCGCGGTGGCCTCGGAGATCGGGATCGACAAGCTCTCGATGCGCAAGATCGCTGATCGCCTCGGCGTGGGAGCGATGTCCCTCTACGCCCATGTCCCGGGCAAGGGCGAACTGATCGACCTGATGGTCGACCACGTCAACGGCACCCTCTACCAGTCGCCGGACGACCTGCCGCTCGACTCGGGATGGCGGCCCGCACTGGAAGCCGTCGCCGAGCGGAACTGGGAACTCTTCGCGGCACACCGCTGGCTGCTGGGCATCGACGTCACCCGCCCGCCCCTGGGCCCCGGCACCACGTCAAAGTACGACACCGAACTACGACCCCTCGTCGGAATCGGGCTCAGCGATGTCGAGATCGACCAGGTGCTCACCCTGGTCCTCGATCACGTCAGGTCGGTGGCCCGGCTCTCCCTCGGGGTCGCGGAGACCACCCGGGCCACCGGGCACGACGATCGTGAGTGGTGGGCCACCGCCGGCCCGCTGCTCGCCGCCCTGATCAGCCCGGAGCGGTACCCCAACGCCGCCCGGATCGGCAACGCGGCCGGCGCCGAGTACGACGCCGCGATCGACCCCGACCGGGCGTACAGCTTCGGCCTACGCATGATCATCGACGGCGTCGAGCGCCTGGTCGCGAGCAAACAGACGTGAGACCGTCCCTGGCCAAGCTCGCGGCTGGCGCGCGCTGCCTACCGTGGGCACCATGGCCAACGCGACCTATGACCGCAAGGAACAGTTCCAACAGATCCAGAGCGGCCTGCTCGACGGCGAACAGATCATCGCCGTCTACGACGCCGTCGGCACCGGCACCGGGTTCATCGGGCTCACCGACCGGCGCGTGATCATCCAGGATCGTTCGTTCATCGGCAAGAAGTACGCGATCACCAGCATCCCGTACTCCAAGATCACCAGCGTGAGCGTGGTCAGCAACAAGTCGTGGGGCGGGTCGTTCTTCTCCACCGGCGCAATCGCCATCCACGTCGGTACGCACACCTACGAGGTGGAGTTCCGGGGCGACCAGAAGAGCCACCACGTGCACAACGTGATCCTGCACTACATCAGCTGACCAGCCCCAGCCCACACAGCGCGGCGTCGGGAGCGTCGCCGCGCTTCGCGCGGCGACGACCAGCGGAATCAGATCTTGGTGCGACAGCGCCCCCGGGAGGGCTCTTTCGCACCAAGATCTACTGCGCCTGGGTTCAGCTCACCACCACTGGCGGACCGTGACGGAGGGGCCGCCGCCATTGTCGCCGATTTTCGAGTCGTTGATGCTGAACTGGAGTTTCGGCGTTCCGGAACCGGCGAAGACGACGATGCCGAGGCAGCCGCTGTTGGCACCCACCGGGAACCACTCGTTCGGCACGTAGTAGCGCTCCCGCGCGTCATGCCAGACATAGCCGGTGGTGACCCGGGCGATCAGCATGTACTGCCGCTCGCCGGGTAGCGGCCACCCGGCGGGAGCCAGGGCGGTGTCACCCTGCACATTCTTGTTGGCGCCCCAGTGGTCGATGCGCGTGGTGCCCGTCGCGCTGACGCGCAGCGCGTCCAGACTCTCGATGCCGTACGGCGCCGGCCACGCGTCGATGTGGTTGCCCCTGGCCTGCCACGGGTTGACGTCCACATAGCTTGGCCGACTGTCGGCGCGACAGGCGTCGAGATTCGTCGGGTCCGCCGAGGCCGGCGCGGCGGGCAGGACAGCGAGGGCTGACGCGGTGAGCGCGGCGGTGACGGCGGCGAGGGTCCTCGCGAGCCGGCGTCCACGCCGCTGAGAAGTTGTCATCAACGGGAGCCTCCTGGGATGTGATGTCGATCGGATCTGTGGCGACCGCGTCACGCACCGTCGGCCGCCGTTCAGGCCGGAAGGTAGCTCCCTGTGTCAATCCCTCGATGTCCTGTGCCGTCAGGCAATCCGGTTGCCACCCGGCCAGCGAGGCCGGTTGACTGACGAGCAGGCTCGTGCGGTGTCCAGAGAGGTTCACCGGGCCGCGCCGGCCAACGCCGCACCAGACGAAGGGAGCGACGACATGAGGTACGCCACGGCGTCCGTCCAGCGAACAGCCGTCACCGACCTCTTCGAAACGAGGCTTCGTGCGTATGTGCACAGCGACGAACAAGGCGCCGCGCGGCGCCGGTAGCACCAACGGAGGCCGCTGATGTCGGTCTTCGATGATCCAGGACACTTCGGCCGACTCTGGGCCGACACGTACGACCTGCCGGGTGGGCTTCCCGACCCCACGGCAGCGGTGGAGTTTCTTGCCGATCTGGCCGGCGACGGTCGGGTGCTGGAACTTGCCATCGGCACCGGTCGGGTCGCCCTTCCACTGGCCGCCCGCGGTTGCGCCGTGGAAGGTGTCGAGGCGTCACCGGAGATGGTCGCGAAGCTGCGTGCCAAACCCGGCGGCGAGCATCTTCCGGTGGCCATCGGGGACATGGCCGACGTGCCGGACGCCACCGGTCCGTACCGGATGGCGTACCTGGTCTTCAACACCCTGTTCAACCTGACCCGCGAGGAGCGGCAGGCGGACTGCTTCCGCAACGTCGCGCGGGTCTTGGAGCCGGGCGGGGCGTTCGTCATCGAGACGTACGTGCCCAACCTTGCGGACATCGACCGGGACGAACAGGTCCGGCCCTGGTCGGTGACCGAGGACTCGGCCGCCATTCGGCTGCACCGCTACGATCGTGCGGCGCAGACGTTCCTCCGACAGACGATCACCTTCGACGGCACCGGGGTGCACCTGCACCCGTTCGCCATGCGGTACATGTGGCCGGAGCAGATCGACGAGATGGCAGGGCGGGCCGGTTTCCGCCTGACCGAGCGGTACGCCGACTGGGATCGATCGCCCTTCGACCCGACCAGCACCTCGCACATCTCGGTGTACCGGCTCGGGTGACGACAACGGTGTGACGCGGTGCGTGTGCCGAGCCTGGCACACGCACCGCCGCACGGTGGCGTCGACCCGGGATACTTGTACGCATGCCGAGCCGTACCGCCATCGTGGCCCGACTGCGACACATCCGCGACCGGGGTCGAGGGCGGTGGCTCCGCCGGACGCTGTTGGCCGGTGCGGCGGTCGCTCTGCTGCTGGCCACCGCCAGCTGGGCGAGCGTGAGCTGGCTCCGCTCGGGTGCCGAGGGGCGGACGTACCCGGTGGCGACGGTCCCCGAGGCACCGGTCGCCTTGGTCCTGGGCACCCGGGTGCAACCCGACGGCACTCCGGCACCGTTCCTCGCCGCCCGCCTGGAGATCGCCCGCGAGCTGTACGTCACCGGCAAGGTGCAGGCGATCCTGGTCTCCGGCGACAACATGCGCCATGACTACAACGAACCCGAGGCCATGCGGCGCTGGCTCGTCGATCGGGGCGTACCGACTGACAAGATCGCGCTGGACCATGCCGGCTTCGACACGTACGACTCGTGCGCCCGGGCGAAGCAGATCTTCGGGGTCGAGCGGGCAACCGTGGTGACCCAGCAGTTCCACCTGGCCCGCGCGGTCACGGTCTGCCGTCACCTCGGCATCGACGCCGTCGGCGTCGGCGACGAGACGGCCCGGGAGTACAGCCGGCCCTGGCAGGTCGCCTCCGCCCGGGAGTACGGTGCCGGCCTGAAGGCCGCGCTGGACGTGCTCTCCGGCCGCGATCCGGTGCACCTCGGTCACCGGGAGACCGCCGTCGACGACGCCCTCCGCGCCCGCTGAGCCCCGGGCCTCGCACGATCCGGCAGGACGCACTCAGACGTTGAAGCGGAACTCCACGACGTCGCCGTCCTGCATGACGTACTCCTTGCCCTCGATGCGGACCTTGCCCGCCGCCTTGGCCGCGGCCATCGAACCGGCCTCGACCAGGTCGGTGTAGGAGACGACCTCGGCCTTGATGAAGCCGCGCTGGAAGTCGGAGTGGATCACCCCGGCGGCCTCCGGGGCGGTCGCGCCGATCGGCACGGTCCAGGCCCGCGCCTCCTTGGGGCCGGCGGTGAGGTACGTCTGGAGGCCGAGCGTCCGGAAACCGACCCGGACCAGCTGGTTCAGCCCGGGCTCGGACTGCCCGATCGACTCCAGCAACTCCCGGGCCTCCTCGTCCGGCAGGTCCACCAGCTCAGACTCGATCTTGGCGTCCATGAAGACCGCCTCGGCCGGTGCCACCAGCGCGCGCAACTCGGCGAGGAACTCGGCGTTGTTCAGCTCGGCCTCGTCGACGTTGAAGACGTAGAGGAACGGCTTGGTGGTGAGCAGGTGCAGCTCACGCAGGTGCTCCAGCTCAATCTTGGCCGCTGCCGCGCCGGCGTAGAGGGTGGTGCCACCGTCCAGGACCTCAACGGCCCTACGGGCGGCGTCCACCGCGGCGGCCCGGTCCTTGCGGAGCTTGGCCTCCTTCTCCAACCGGGGCAGCGCCTTCTCCAGCGTCTGGATGTCGGCCAGGATCAGCTCGGTGTTGATCGTCTCGATGTCGTCGGCGGGGGAAACCTTGCCGTCGACGTGCACCACGTTCGGGTCGGAGAACGCCCGTACCACCTGGCAGATCGCCGAGGCGTCGCGGATGTTGGCCAGGAACGCGTTGCCCCGCCCCTGTCCCTTGGACGCACCGCGCACCAGACCGGCGATGTCGACGAACGAGACCGGGGCGGGGATCACCTTCTGCGAGCCGAAGATCTCGGCGAGCTTGTCCAGTCGTTCGTCGGGCAGTCCGACCACACCGACGTTGGGCTCGATGGTCGCGAACGGGTAGTTCGCGGCGAGCACGTCGTTCTTGGTCAGCGCGTTGAACAGGGTGCTCTTGCCGACGTTGGGCAGGCCGACGATGCCGATGGTGAGGCTCACGGCGAGCCAGCTTACGCCGGTGCCGCTGGGCCACCGGCAGGCAGGCGGGCGTCACCGGTCGTGTTGCGGCTGCTGCTGGCGCGGCACCAGCAGGTCGATCCGCAACGCACCCGGGACGAGCTCGGCTGCGGCGGCCAGCGGCAGCGTGAACCGCCCTTCGGCCGCGGGGCCGGCCTGCTGCGACTCACCGAGCATCCAGTGGACCTCGTCGGCCGTCCAGCCGAGCGTCGGCCGGGCCGCGATCTCCCGGAGCAGCCGCAGTGCGGACCGGGTGTCGTCGTCGTAGAAGCGCATGCACCAGTGGTGCACCCACATCCCGAGCGCGCGGATCCCGTCCTGGTCGAGCGACCCGACCAGTCGACCGCAGGCGGTGTCGCCGAAGGCACGTCCCGGGTCGTCGGCGCGGTCCCGCTCGATCGCACCGACCGCGGCGGGGGCGACGGCGCGCATCCGGCAGTAGAAGCGTTGGACCACTGTCGGGTCGAGCGGTGGGTGCTCGTGTCTCGACGTCGCCCGACCCGCCACGCTGACCATTGCCGCACCCTTCTGGAGTTGGTGGCCGCACGCTACCCATGACAACCGACAATTCCCGCTCCCCGTCGACGAGGGTGTGGTCCGAATTCCGCGAGCCGAGCGGGTGGAGGCAGGCGCATCATCGGTGACGTGGAACTGGACTTCGAGCGGTGTTACCGGGCCGTCGACAGCCGTGACCAGCGGTTCGACGGCTGGTTCTACACGGGCGTGACCTCGACGGGAATCTACTGCCGGCCGTCCTGTCCGGCGATGACCCCGAAGCGGCGGAACGTACGGTTCTTCCCGTCGTCGGCGGCGGCCCAGCGGGCCGGGCTACGCGCCTGCCGTCGCTGCCGCCCGGACGCCTCCCCCGGCTCACCCCAGTGGGACGTACGGGCCGACGTGGTGGGCCGGGCGATGCGACTGATCGCCGACGGTGTGGTCGACCGCGACGGGGTACCCGGACTGGCCGCCCGGCTCGGCTACACCGAGCGGCACCTGCACCGGATGCTGCGGGCGGAACTCGGCGCAGGCCCGCTGGCACTGGCCAGGGCGCAACGTGCGCAGACCGCCCGCACCCTGATCGAGACGACCGGGCTGGGCCTGGCCGAGATCGCGTTCGCGGCCGGGTTCGGTAGCGTCCGGCAGTTCAACGACACCGTACGCGCGGTCTACGGCGTTCCGCCGTCGCAGCTGCGGACCGACACGGGCACGCCGGTCGGCGGCGCGGGCACGGTCACCCTGCGGCTGGCGTACCGACCGCCGCTGCATGCCACCGCGTTGCTCGACTTTCTCGCCCAGCGGACGCTGCCGGGGGTCGACGAGGTGGTCGACGGGGCGTACCGCCGGGGGTTGCGCTTGCCGCACGGCTTCGGCGAGGCCACGCTGACCCCGGCGGCCGGTTACGTGGCAGCGACGCTGCGGCTGACGGACCTGCGCGACCTTGCCCCCGCCGTGGCCCGGTGCCGGCGTCTGTTCGACCTGGACGCGGATCCGGTCGCCGTCGACCAGACGCTCGCCGCCGACCCCGCGCTGGCCGCGGCGGTGGCGGCCGAGCCCGGGGTACGCGTACCCCGCGCGGTGGACGGTTTCGAGACCGCCGTCCGCGCCATCGCCACCCAGCAGGTCTCCCTCGCCTCCGCCCGCACCACGCTCACCCACCTCCTCCGCGAGGCTCGGGATGATCAGGACGTCCTGGAGACCGGAGCGCTGTCCGGATTCGCCACGGCGGAGCAACTGCTGAGGGTGGCGGATTCGGGGTTCCGGATGCCGGCGGGGCGGCGCGAGACGATCCGGGCGGTGGCGCGGGCGGCCTCGTCCGGAGAGCTTGACCTGGAGCCGGGTGGGGACCGGGAGGAGACGACGCGACGCCTCACCGCGATTCCGGGCATCGGCGCGTGGACCGCCGGCTACCTGAGCATGCGTGCGCTCGGCGACCCCGACACGTTCCTCCCCACCGACCTCGCGGTCCGCCGGGGCGCCGTCGCCCTCGGCCTCACCAACGACCCCAAAATCCTTGACGAGTACGCCGCCCGCTGGCGCCCCTGGCGGTCGTACGCAGTGATCCGTCTGTGGCGGTCAGCATGAACCCGTCCGACGGCCAGACCGGGGCCCGCTTCCGCCGGTCACCATCAGTCCCGACCATGGAGAGCCGAATGAGCAGCATGAACACCACCAGCATGATCGACAGCACGGTCGTCGACACTCCCGCCGGGCCGTTCGCCGTCCTGGTCGGTCCGGACGGCTCGGTACGGGCGTCAGGTTTCACCGCGGACCCGGCGACCCTGCTGCCACTCATGCACCCGAGCCTGCGTGGCGAGCCGCGGCATCGGCCGGACCTCGGCCCGGTCACCGCCGCCGTCGCCGGATACCTCTCCGGCGACCTGACCGCGATCGACGACATCCCGGTCGAGCAGCACACCGGCGGGGCGTTCATGTCCCACGCCTGGCAGGTGCTGCGCGACGTCAAACCAGGCGCGCCGGTCACCTACACCGGGTACGCCGCACTGGCCGGCCGTCCCGCGGCGGTACGCGCCGCCGCAGCGGCCTGCGCCCGCAATGCCGCAGCACTCTTCGTTCCCTGCCACCGGGTACTGCGGACCGACGGCACCCTCGGTGGTTATCGCTGGGGGTTGCCGGTGAAACGCTGGCTCCTCGACCACGAACAACTCGGCTAGCTCCAGAGGCCTGCACTCACCCACCGTAGTCATTACCCTGGGTGACGTTTCTCGTCTGCCGCCCGTCGACCAAAGGTCTCCACTTCGCACGCTTTGCTCTGCTTCACTCCACGCAGTAGGCCCTCAGCAGCGACGACGTACCGGGGCGTTTCGATCACAAAGCTGTTGCCCGATGCGGACGGTAACCGTTGCGTGGAGTGAAGCAGAGCAAAGGGAGCAATGAGCGATAGGCGGGAGCGCTTGAGCACACGTAGCGTCAGCAGCGCCGGGAACGGAGTGGCAACCAGCGGGACGACAAGGGCGGAACACCGGCCGGCGGGCCAGTGGGCCGTGGGCCGTGGGCAGGACAGCCAACACGGGTGGTCAGCAAACGCGAACAGTGCGTAGCATGGACCGCGCAGCTGACAGCAAGCCGACAGCGGCGTCGTGGCCAAATGCGGCTACCGTCGGGTAGTGGCTGCGGGGAGCGGCGGCGGCCCGGCCGACCGGGGCGAGATCCGTCGACATCCCCTGCGCAACCTCTGGCGACTGCGCCGCTACCTGCGTCCTCACGCATTCGAGTTCGGCTGGCTGATGCTCGCCGGGCTGGCCGCCACCGGCGCCGGCATCGCCGTGCCCCTGGTGGCGCAGCAGGTGGTCGACGGACCGGTGGCCCGGCGTGACCCGAACGGGCTGTTCCTGCTGGCCGGGCTGGCACTGCTGCTCGGAGTGGCCGAAGCCCTGCTGATCTTCGTTCGTCGGTGGGTGCAGTCGTCGTCCTCGGTGGCGATGGAGGCAGCCATTCGCACCGACGTCTACGCCCACCTGCAACGGCTGTCGGCCGATTTCCACGATCGGTGGCCGTCCGGGCAGTTGCTCTCCCGGATCACCAGCGACCTGTCGGTGCTGCGTCGGTTCCTCTCCTTCGGCCTGTTCTTCCTCATCCTCAACGTGGTCACCTATCTGGTCGTCGTGGTGCTGCTGATCCGGCTGCACCCCGCGCTGGGCCTGCTGGTGACGGCCAGCGCGGTGCCGCTCTTCCTGATCGCCCGACGCTTCGGCCGGCACTATCACGTCGCGTCCCGTCGGATGCAGGACCAGCAGGGCGACGTGGCCACGCTGGTCGAGGAGACCGCGCAGGGCCTCCGCACGATGAAGGCGTACGGGCGGGGACCGCAACTGGCCGCCCGGTTCGCCGCCGGCACCGAGGCGGTGCACGACACCGGGATCGGCAAGGCGAGGCTGCTCGCCCGCACGTCCGCGCTGCTCGATCTGGTGCCGAACCTGACCCTGGGCATCGTTCTGGTGGCCGGTGCCGCCGCGGTCGCCGGTGGACGGCTCACCATCGGTCAGCTCGTCGCCTTCGTCAGCCTCCAGTTGATGCTGATCTGGCCGGTGCAGTCGCTGGGATGGATCATCGCCAACGGGCAGGAGGCGGCCACCGCCGCCGACCGGATCCAGGAGGTGCTGGACACCCAGCCCTCCATCGTGGACGGTCCGGTCGCCATCGCCCTGGCGCGCTCGGCGGTGCGCGGTCGACTCCGCTTCGAGGGGGTGGTCTTCCGCTATCCGGGTAACGCTGTCCCGGTGTTGCGGGACCTCGACCTCACCGTCGAGCCCGGCGAGACCCTGGCCGTGGTCGGCGCCACCGGCAGTGGCAAGAGCACCCTGTTGTCCCTGGTGCCCCGACTGCACGAGGTCAGCGCCGGCCGCATCACCCTCGACGGGCACGACCTGCGTGACCTGCGGCTGGCTGCACTGCGCGGCCTGATCGGGGTCGCCTTCGAGGAGCCGACGCTGTTCTCCATGTCGGTGTGGGAAAACCTGACGCTGGGCCGGCCCGACGCCAGCGAGGACGAGGTCCGGGCCGCCCTGACCCTGGCCCAGGCCGGGTTCGCGTACGACCTGCCGTGGGGGCTGCGTACCCGGCTCGGAGAGCAGGGCCTGTCGATCTCCGGCGGCCAGCGGCAACGACTCGCCCTCGCCCGCGCGGTGCTGATCCGTCCCGCTGTGCTCGTCCTCGACGATCCACTGTCCGCGCTCGACGTGCACACCGAGGCGTTGGTGGAGTCAGCGCTCAAACGGGTGCTGCGGAACACCACAGCGCTGCTCGTGGTGCACCGCCCCTCCACCATCGCGCTGGCCGACCGGGTGGCGTTGCTGGAGCACGGACGGATCACCGCTGTCGGCACCCACACCGAGTTGCTCGCCAGTGTGCCCACGTATCGTGGGCTGCTCGCCGCCGAGCCGGTCGTACCGCCGGCCGCGCGGACCCGGACCGGTCCGGCGCCCGGCGGCTCTCCCCTGGTGCGCTCGTGACCGCCGCGTCGGCCGTGCCGGATCCACCATCCGAGGCGGACCCGGCCCACTGGCGGGGGGTGCCACCGGACCCGCACGCCGACCGCAGTCTCGCCGAGGACACCGATCCGGCCGCGGTGGCCCGGCTCCGAACCCGCAGCCGGGCGTTGCTGGCGGAGGTGGTGCGCCCACACCGGACCCGGCTGGGCATGGCGGTCGCGCTGCTGTTGACCCAGAACGCCGCGGCCATGTCCGGGCCGTACCTGGTCATGCTCGGCATCGACCGGGCGATCGAGCCGCTGCGGGCCGGCGAGCCCGGCCCGCTGATCACCGTGGCCGTGTCGTTCGCCGTGGCAGCCGGCATCGAGTACGCCGCCCGGCGCGGTTTCCTCACCATCTCCGCCCGCATCGGCCAGGCCGTCCTGCTCGACCTGCGCCGACGGGTGTACGCACACTTCCTGCACCTGCCGGTGGCCTTCCACGAGAGGTACACATCGGGCCGAATGATCTCGCGCCTGACCAGCGACATCGACTCGATCGCCGAACTGGCCGACGGGGGTGTCGAGAGCTTGGTGATGGCGGCCCTGACGATCGTCTCGGTGGCCGGCATCCTGCTCTGGCTGGACCTGCCGCTGGCCTCGGTGACCCTGCTCGCCTTCCCGATGCTGTTCTGGCTGTCCCGCTGGTTCGCCCGTGCCTCGGCCATCGCATATCGGCGCACCCGGGAGGCGATGGCGCTGGTCATCGTCCATTTCGTCGAGTCGATGCGGGGCATCCGGGCGGTTCAGGCGTACCGCCGCCAGGACCGCAACCAACAGATCTTCGACTCGGTCAACGACGACTACCGTCGCTCCAGCCGGCACGCCTTCCAGCTGATCGCGACGTACTCACCGGGCATCAAGCTGATCGGCAACGTCGCCGTCGCGGTGGTGCTCTGCTACGGCGGTGCCCGGGTGCTGGGCGGCGACACCGGGGTCGGGGTGCTCGCGGCCTTCCTGCTCTACCTGCGCCGGTTCTTCGAACCGATGCAGGAGCTGAGCCAGTTCTACAACTCGCTCCAGTCGGCGACTGCGGCGCTGGAGAAGCTCGCCGGGGTGCTCGACGAGCGACCGTCGGTCGCCGAACCGGGCCGGCCGGTGCCACTGCCCGACGGTCCGAACCGTGGTGCCGTCCACTTCCACGCGGTGTCGTTCGGGTACCGCCCGGACTCGCCGATCCTCGCCGGGCTGGACCTCACCATTCCCGCCGGGCAGACCGTGGCCCTGATCGGGCCGACCGGCGCCGGCAAATCCACCGTCGCCAAGCTGCTCGCCCGGTTTCACGACCCGGGTACCGGCACGATCACGCTCGACGGGGTGGACCTGCGCGAGGTGGCCGACGCGGACCTCCGCCGGGCGCTGGTGCTGGTCACCCAGGAAACCCACCTGTACGGCGGCACCGTGGCGGACAACATCCGGTTCGGTCGCCCGGACGCCGACGACACCGCCGTCGAGGCCGCCGCTCGGGCGATCGGCGCGCATGACTTCATCTCGGCGCTGCCCGACGGGTACGCCACACAGGTGCACCGGCGCGGTGGTCGGCTCTCCGCCGGGCAGCGCCAACTGGTCGCCTTCGCGCGGGCGTTCCTGGCCGACCCGGCGGTGCTGATCCTCGACGAGGCCACCTCGTCGCTGGACGTACCGACCGAACGTCTGGTGCAGCACGCGCTCGGCAGCATCCTGCGGGACCGGACCGCGCTGGTGATCGCGCACCGGCTCTCCACGGTGGCGATCGCCGACCGGGTCCTGGTCCTCGACCGGGGTCGGATCGTCGAGGACGGGCCGCCGGCCGATCTGATCGCCGGTGGCGGTCGCTACGCCGACCTGCACCGCAAGTGGCGCGACTCGCTGCTCTGACCCGTTCCCGACGAGGTAATGGCGTGCTCACCACTGCCCCGGTGCCTACGATCGGCGAATGACCGATACGGATAGGACGGCCCGCGCCGGCGTCCCCGATCGTCCGATGCTGGACGGGCTCGAGGAGACCTGGTCGCGCCGTTGGCAGGAGGAGGGCACGTACACGTTCGACCGCACCAGGCCGGCTGTCCGGGGGCGTGGCGAGGCGTCAGACTCGCCCCGCCCGGGTGGCCGTAGGTCGGACGTGTACGCGATCGACACCCCGCCACCGACCGTATCCGGCGAGTTGCACATGGGGCATGTCTTCTCGTACACGCACACCGACCTGGTCGCCCGCTTCCAGCGGATGCGGGGGCGCATGGTCTTCTACCCGATCGGCTGGGACGACAACGGCCTGCCGACCGAGCGTCGGGTGCAGAACGTTTACGGGGTGCGCTGTGACCCGGCCCTGCCGTACGACCCCGACTGGCAGGCACCGCAGGAACCGGCGGACGACGCCGCCCGGAAGAATCCGACCCCGATCTCCCGGCGAAACTTCATCGAGCTGTGCGAGCGGTTGACGGCCGACGACGAGCAGGTCTTCGAGGCGCTGTGGCGGCGGCTCGGCCTGTCGGTGGACTGGTCGTTGATGTACACCACCATCGGGCTGACGGCTCGGGCCACCTCTCAGCGGGCGTTCCTGCGCAACCTGGCCCGGGGCGAGGCGTACCAGGCCGAGGCACCGACGCTGTGGGACGTCGGTTTCGCCACCGCCGTGGCGCAGGCCGAGTTGGAGGACCGGGAACGCCCCGGCGCGTACCACCGGTTGCGCTTCCACGCGCCCGGCGGGCGGGAGGTGCTGATCGACACCACCCGACCGGAGCTGCTGCCGGCCTGCGTCGCGCTGGTCTGTCACCCCGACGACGAGCGGTACGCGGACCTGGTCGACACCTCCGTGCGTACCCCCGTGTTCGGGGTGGAGGTGCCGGTGCGCGCGCACCCGCTGGCGGATCCGGCCAAGGGCACCGGCATCGCGATGGTCTGCACCTTCGGCGACCTGACCGACGTGACCTGGTGGCGGGAACTGGCCCTGGACACCCGGGTGGTGATCGGCCGGGACGGTCGCCTGTTGCCGGAGCCTCCGACGGGGGTGCCCGCACAGCCGTACGCGGTGCTGGCCGGGCAGACCGTGAACGGTGCCCGGCGGAGGGTGGTGGAGCAGCTCACCGAAGCGGGTGACCTGGTCGGCGAGCCGCGCCCGATCAGCCACCCGGTGAAGTTCTACGAGCGGGGTGACCGGCCCCTGGAGATCGTCTCGACTCGGCAGTGGTATCTGCGCAACGGCGGCCGTGACACCGATCTGCGGGAGGAACTGCTGGCCCGTGGCCGGGAACTGCGCTGGGTGCCGGAGCACATGCGGCACCGCTACGAGCACTGGGTGGGCGGCCTCACCGGCGACTGGTTGGTGAGCCGGCAACGCTACTTCGGGGTGCCGGTGCCGGTGTGGTACCGGCTCGACGACGCTGGCGAGCCGGACTGGAGCCAGCCTCTCACGCCGGAGGAGTCCACGCTGCCGATCGACCCGTCCGAGGACGTCCCACCGGGGTACGACGAGTCGCGGCGTGGCGTGCCGGGCGGCTTCATCGGTGACCCGGACGTGCTGGACACCTGGGCCACCTCGTCGCTGACCCCACAGATCGTCGGCGGCTGGGAACGTGACCCTGACCTGTTCGCCCAGGTCTTCCCGATGGACCTCCGTCCGCAGGGGCACGACATCATCCGTACCTGGCTGTTCGCCACGGTGGTCCGGGCGCACCTGGAGCACGGCGTGCTGCCCTGGCGGACGGTGGAGTTGTCCGGCTGGATCCTCGACCCGGACCGCAAGAAGATGTCGAAGTCCAAGGGGAACGTGGTCACCCCGATGGCGCTGCTGGAGCAGCACGGCTCGGACGCGGTGCGTTACTGGGCGGCCAGTGGCAAGCCCGGCACCGACCTGGCCTTCGACCCGGCCCAGATCCGGATCGGCCGGCGGTTGGCCACCAAGCTGCTCAACGCGTCGAAGTTCGCGCTCGGACTGGGCGCCGCCGACGCGCTGCGCGCACCGGCGACCGAACCACTGGACCGGGCCATGCTGGCCGAACTCTCCGCCGTGGTGACGGCCGCGACAACGGCGTTCGAGGGGTACGACCACACGGCTGCGCTCCAGGCCACCGAGTCGTTCTTCTGGCGGTTCTGTGACGACTACATCGAGCTGGTGAAGGAACGCGCCTACGCCAGCGGGGCCGCGGCCGAGTCGGCCCGGGCGGCACTGGCCAGCGCGCTGTCGGTGCAGTTGCGGCTCTTCGCCCCGGTGCTGCCCTTCGCGACCGAGGAGGTGTGGTCGTGGTGGCGGTACGGCTCGGTGCATCGCGCGCCGTGGCCGACCCCGTACGAGGTGGGTCGGAGCATCCAGGGCGACGGTGCTCCGCACCTGCTGCGACTCGCCGCCGACGCGTTGGGGCAGGTCCGTCGGGCCAAGTCGGAGCGGAAGCTGTCGATGAGGGCGGAGGTGCCGTTGGCTGAGGCGCTCGGCCCGGCCGCCCTGCTCGACCAGCTCACACTGGTCATCGACGACCTACGCGCGGCCGGCCACATCGGCAAGCTCGACCTGCTTCCCGACCGCACCCCCGAACTCGTCATCGCCTGCGCCTTCTGACGAGGTGCAAGGAAGGGCACCTTATTAACGTCTGGTGCATAGGAAGGGCCCCTTATTAACGCGGGCCGAGCCGGCTCGTTAACAAGGGGCCCTTCCTATACCGGAGGCGTTAATAAGGTGCCCTTCCTTACGGCTCAGCTGGTTTCGCCGGCGACGGAGAAGGAGCGGAGGCGGTTCACCGCCAGGAGGGTGAAGGCGATGATGATCAGCGCGGTCATCACCGCCGCCACCGACACGGAGACCGTGGTGCCGAGCAGGTCGGTCGGGGCGAGCCGGTCGGCCAGGGCGATCACGTAGTGCTGGATCGACAGCACCCGGGTGCCGCTGATCACGTTGCTGAGCAGCCCCTCCCAGATCAGCACGTAGACCAGACCGAGCAGGACCGGCCGCCGGGTGAGCAGGCTGGCCGCCACGAACAGCGCCGAGTAGGCCAGCGCACCGGCGGACGCGGCGAGGACGAGCGCCACGCCGAGCCGTACCGAGTCGGCCAGTAGGCCGGCGGCGAACAGTGGGACCGCGACGGTGACCGCGGTGACCCCGGCTGCGACGGCCAGCTTCGGCAGCACGATCTGCCAGCGTGGTAGTGGCGTGGTGAGCACGTGCACCACCGTGCCGTCGTCGATCTCGGCCCCGAGCACTCCGGTGCCGACGATCAGGGCGACCACCGGCAGCACCACCGCCAGCCCGAGGCCGACCAGCACCGGCGGCCCCCAGTCGGCGGGTGCCACCCCGAGCCCTCGGGCGAGAACGGCCAACGTCACCAGCAGTACGGGCAGCGGCAGCAACAGCAGGAACCGGCGACGCCCGAACAGGCCGCGCACGGTGATCCAGGAGACAGTGGACATCAGGCCTCCACCAGGTAGGAGAAGACGCTCTCCAGGGACTCGTCCTCGGGTATCAGGTGCCGAACCCGTACCCCTCGGGCCAGGGCGACCTTCGGCAGCACCCGGGTGAAGGCGCCGTAGTCACCGGCCCGTACGGTCAGGCCGTCGCGCCCCAGCTCGACCCCGGTGACGGACGCTTCGGCCATCAACGCGACGGCCAGCGCCCGGTCGTCGGTGGAGCGGATGGCGAAGACGTGCGGTCGGTTGGTCATCAGCCGCCGGATGGTCCGGAAGTCGCCGGAGGCGGCGAGCCGACCGGCGACCATCACCTGGACGGTGCCGGAGACCTGCTCGACCTCCTCCAGGATGTGCGAGCTGAACAGGATCGTCCGGCCCTCGTCGCCGAGGGCGTGCAGCAGCTCCATCATGTGCAACCGCTGGCGCGGGTCCATGCCGTTGAACGGCTCGTCGAGCAGCAGCACCTGCGGGTCGTGCACCAGCGCCGCAGCCACCCGGGTGCGCTGCCGCATGCCCTTCGAGTACGTGCCGATGCGGCGATCCTGGGCGTCGGCCATCTCGACCAGGTCGATGGCGCGACGCGCCGCGGCTGGTGGATCCGGCAACCGGTGCAGCTTCGCGGTGGCCAGCACGAACTCGTAGGCGGTGAGGAAGCTGTGCACCGCCTCCCGCTCGCTGACCAGGCCGAGCCGTCGGTAGACCTCCGGGTTGCGCCAGGTGGGTCGACCATCCAGGGTCACCTCGCCCCGGGACGGGGCGAGGAAACCGGCCATCATGTGCAGCAGGGTGGTCTTGCCCGCGCCGTTCGGGCCGAGCAGTCCGGTCACCCCGGCTCCGAGGCTCATGCTCACGTTGTTGACCGCGACCACGTTGCCGTACCAGCGGGAGACCCCGGCGAGGTCGAGGGTGCTGGTGGCGGTGGCCGCCGGTGCGGCGGTGTTCGTCGTGGTCATCGTGCGGCCACCTTCTTGTAGCGGGCCAGCAGCAGGGCGACGCAGCCGGCCACGAGCGCGACGGCGACCAGCGCGTACACCGGGCCGAAGGCCCCGAGGTCGAGGTCGGCGGTGTTGGATTCGGTGACCAGCAGGTCGTGCATCGTCCAGAGGCCGACCCCCTGCACCAGGGTGGGCGGCGAGGCGATGCCGGCGAGTTGGTTCGCCGCCTGCGAGGGCAGCACCGACAGGATGCCGACGATCGGCGTGGTCATCAGGAAGACGGCGACGATCCCGCCGGCGGCGAAGGCCCGCTTGCCGGTCATCGAGGCGACCAGCAGGCCGATCGAGGCGAAGACCACCGCCCACAGCCCGGCGTAGAGCAGCCCGGGCAGCAGGTCGAGCAGCTCGTCCCAGACCCCGGAAATCCCGTCGGCGGTGAACGCCGCGCCGAGGAACATCAGCAGCTGCGGCGCGCCGAGCAGCAGGAAGAGCGCGGTGACCAGCGCGAGCAGCTTGGCCAGCGGGTAGTCGGCGTGCGGCAGGGGCCGGGAGAAGTACAGCGGGAGGACACCGCTGCGCAGGTCACGGGAGACCAGTTCGGGCGCGGCCACCGCGACGAAGAAGATGACCAGCCAGCTCATCGCGTCGGCGAACTGGGCGTACGTCATGATCACTTCGCCGATCTGGCTGCGGATCGCGGTCACCGCGGCGGCCACCATCAGCACGATGCCGACCACCAGCCAGGGGAAGATCTTGGCCTTGGCGCTGCGGCCCAGCCCGAACGCGGTCCGTACGCCGTGCAGGTAGAGCGCGCCGAAGACCTCCCGACGACCCAGCCGGGGGCCGGTGTAGCGCTGGTAGCCGATGTCGTGGATGACGCCGGTCGGCTCAGACATGGCTGTTCTCCCTCCGGGCGAAGAGTTCGGCCACCCGGTGCCGGCGCTGGTCCAGCCGGTGCAACGGCAGGTCCAACTCGGCCACCGCACCGAGGATCAGGTCGTACGTACCCTGGTCGGCCAGCGGCACCAGCAGCAGCCGTCCCTCGCGGCCCACCGGCAGGTCGAGCGCGGCCAGCCGGGCGGCCAGCGCCTCGGTGCCCTCGCTGACCTCCACCGCGAGCACGTCGGTGGCCGTGGTCATCGCGGCGATGTGGTCGGCCCGCAGCAACCGGCCGCCGTCGATGGCGACCAGGGTGTCGCAGATCCGCTCGACCTCGCCGAGCAGGTGCGAGCAGACCAGTACGGAGATGCCGAACTCGGTGCCGATCCGCTGCACCAGAGCCAGCATGGCGTCCCGGCCGGCCGGATCGAGGCCGTTGGTGGGCTCGTCGAGCAGCAACAGGTCGGGATCGTGCACCAGCGCCTGAGCGAGCTTGACCCGCTGTTTCATGCCGGTGGAGTAGCCGCCCACCGGCCGGTGGCGTTCCTCGTGCAGGCCCACGTGGCGTAACGCCTCGGAGGCCCGTTCCCGGGCGATGGTGCGCGGCAGGCCGCTGATCCGCCCCAGGTGGGTGACCAGTTCGGCGGCGGACAGGTCGGGCGGCAGGCAGTCGTGCTCCGGCATGTAGCCGACCCGGGCCCGCACGGCCGCCGTGTCGACGGTCGGGTCCAGCCCCAGCACCTGTATCCGGCCGCGAGTGGGAGTGAGCAGGCCGAGCAGCAGCTTGATCAAGGTCGACTTGCCGGCGCCGTTGGCGCCGACCAGACCGACGATCCCTGGTTCCACCGCGACCGTCAGATCGGACAGTGCGGTGACCTCGCCGCCGTAGACCTTCGTCAACGACTCGGTTGCGATCAGTGTCACGTGGTCAGCCTAGAGCCGCCGGACATCGCGGCGGGCTCCGGAACCACCCCCGTTTCCCCTGATACCGGCGCACCGGCTCCCCTAGGGTGACCGGCTGCACCCCGGGGTTTCCGGCGGGCGGGTACGGGTCGACGGCCGACGGACATCCTGTCCCCCGAGACCGGACTCTTTGGTACACAATGGACCTCATCGTCCGCCTCAGGCGGCGGCACGCCGGGTGACGGGAGAACCATGACCGCTGATGCCCTCAAGGTGAGTGTGGTGGTGCCGACGTACAACCCCGGCGACTGTCTGGACCGGCTCGTCGCGTCGCTACTGCGTCAGTCGCTACCGGCGAGTGAGTTCGAAGTGATCTTCGTCGACGACGGTTCCACCGACGCCACGCCGGCCCGACTCGACGCCCTGGCCGCCACCCATCCGCACTTCCACGTGCTGCACACCAAGCATGCCGGCTGGCCGTCGCGCCCGCGCAACCTGGGCGTGGCACGGGCCAGCGGTGAGTACGTCCAGTTCGTCGACGACGACGACTGGCTCGCCGACGAAGCCCTGGCCCGGCTGTACGGATACGCGGCGGAGAACGGCGCGGACATCGCCATCGGCAGGATGGCCGGCCATGGCCGCTCGGTGCCCCGCGAACTGTTCCGGGTCAACCGGCCCGACGCCACGCTTGCCGACGCACCGCTGATGGAGAGCCTCACCTGCCACAAGATGTTCCGCCGGGCGTTCCTGTCAGAGCACGACCTGCGGTTCCCGGAGGAGGGTCGCAAACGGCTGGAGGATCATCACCTGGTCACCCGCGCCTACCTCCTCTCCCGCCGCACCTGTGTGCTGGCCGACCACACCTGCTATCACCACTCCCGACGCCCCGACGGCGACAACCTCACCGCGGCACGGATCGAGCCGGAGGCCTACTTCCGCAGCCTGCGTGAGGTTCTCGACATCGTCGACGCACACACCGAGCCGGGTCCGTTCCGTGATCGGTTGCACCAACGCTGGTTGCGGATCGAGATGGTCCGCCGGCTGCGTGGCACCCCGTTGCGCGACGCGCCCCGAGACTGGGTCGACCAGGTGGCGGCGGAGGTCGGGCGGACCATCCGGGAGCGCTTCGCGCCGGGGGTGGCCGCCGGGCTGCCGACGTTGGAACGGACCATCGCCGGCCTGGCCGAACGGGGACGCGTCGAGGACCTGTTCCGCATCGCCGAGTGGGAGGCCGACATCCAGGCGAGGGTCCGGCTCAAGACGTACGAACTGACGGACCACACGCTGACCGTGACGGTCACCGGCCGACTCCGCGCCGGGGACCGACCCGTCTCGTACGACCACACCCCGGACGGTCGGGACCTGCTGGCCCTGCCGATCGAGAAGGTCCCGGCCGAGTTGCTCGACTGCTCGGACGAGTTGCGGGCGGGCACCGACGAGCTGCGTCGACCCCGGCTCGACGTGGTCGCCCGGCGGGTCGTCGACGGCGAGGAGTTCTACCTGCCGGTGAGTTTCGAGGTGGATCGCGTACCGCATCGATGGGGCGGGCTGCGCCTGATGTGGCGGGGGCGGACGACAACCGACTTCCGCACCCTGAACGGCGGCCGTACCCAGGGCGAATGGCTTCTCAAGGTGCGGCTCACCGGTTCCGGGTGCGAGGTCGACGCGACACTGCCGCTGGCGGTGTCGTGTGCCGCCGACGGCGACCGTCCGCTGGTGGTCGACAAGCGTCCGCCGCCGCGTCCCGCTCCGCCTGCTCCCCGGACCGGGCCGTGGCAACGCCTGAAGCGGGCCGTGCGGCAACGACTCGGCCGCAGCGCCGGGCAGCCGGTTCGCACTTCGTAAGGTGTGCGTGGTGGCGGCCTCGACCGATCGGCGACCGGCTGCGAAACTGTGTGCCGGTCGCCGGAGTTGGGGGTCTGATGAGCAACGGGTGGGTGCTGCCCGACGAGGTGCTGCGGGAGGCGCCGACGTACACGCCGCGTCCTGGCGAACTCGCGGATCTGGAGTTGCTGCTGATCGGTGCCTACGCGCCGCTGGCCGGCTTCATGACCCGGGCTGACCTGGTCTCGGTCAGTCGCCGGGGTCGGCTCGTCGACGGGGCGTCCTGGCCGGTCGCCGTCTCCCTCCAGGTGCCCGCGACGCTGGTGCAGCAACTCGACCTCACCGACCCGGAGCGGCGGACGCTCGTCCTCACCGACGGTGAAGGTGCGCCGATGGCAGCCCTGGAGGTCACCGACGCCTGGACGATCCGGGACGGAGTGGCCGGGGTCGGTGGCACCGTGCACCGGTTGGGCGACGGCGGGCACGGCCCGTTCCGGCGATTGCGGCGTACGCCCGAGGAGATCCGGGCGTTGCTGCCGCCCGGCCGGGTGCTCGGGGTGGTCGCCGACCGTCCGCTGCACCGGCCGCAACTGGCCCAGATCGCGCACGCGGTACGCACCCTGAGCGCCCATCTGCTGATCATGATCCCGGTGGGCGAGGACGGCACCGGTGCGCTTCCGCCGGAGGCGCTGGTACGCAGCGTGTTCGCCGCGCGGGACCGGATGCCACCGGCGACCCTGGTCACCGTGCCGTTCTCCCGGCGACGTGACGAGATCAGTGATGCCCTGCTGTTGGCCCGGGTCTCCGCCGCGTACGGCGTGACGCACCTGCTCTCCACCGGCGAGATGCTCTCCGGCGCCGGGCTGCGGGTGCTGGTGCCCCGCGAGTTGGCCTACGACAATCGGGACGGCCAGTGGCGCTGGCGCGATGACATCCCGCCCCGCAACCGGCGGCTGGCGCTGAGCCAGGCGGAGATCGACGATCTGCTGGACCGGGGCTTCCCGCTGCCCGAGTGGCACACCCCTCCAGCAGTGGCGAAGGAGCTGAGCCGGGCCCGGCCGCCCCGGCGGCACCGTGGCCTGGTGGTGTTCCTGACCGGGCTCTCCGGTTCCGGCAAGTCGACAGTCGCCCGAGGGCTCGCCGACGCGCTGCGCGAGGAGGGCGAGCGCACGGTCACCCTGCTCGACGGTGACGTGGTGCGCCGCGAGTTGACCGCCGGGCTGGGTTTCAGCAAGGCCGACCGGGACACCAACGTGCGCCGGATCGGCTGGGTCGCCGCCGAGATCGCCCGGCACCACGGGATCGGCATCTGCTGCCCGATCGCCCCGTACGCCCAGGCCCGGGCGACCGCCCGGGAGATGGCGACGGCGGCGGGCGCCGGATTCGTGCTGGTGCACGTCGCCACGCCGCTCGAGATCTGCGAGCGACGCGACCGCAAGGGTCTGTACGCCCGGGCCCGGGCGGGGCTGCTCACCGGAATGACCGGCATCGACGACCCGTACGAGGAGCCGACCGACGCGGATCTGGTGCTGGACACCACCGACATCACCGTCGACGAGGCGGTGCAGCGGGTCCTGCACCATCTCACCGAGACCGGTTGGGTGGAGCCTCGCCTGCCCCCGCACTGATATCGAGCACTCGCTCTTCCGGTGCTCGAACCTGGGCGCTAATGTTTGTTTCTGATCGGATGTGTTCGTTCAGGTGAGATGCGGAAGGGTCCGATGCTCGCGCAGCAGCGCCACGCGGCGATCCTCGACCGCGTCCGGGCGACCGGCGCCGCGCGGGTCGGTGAGCTGGCGGCCGAGTTCGGCGTCTCCGACATGACCATCCGCCGCGACCTGGATCTGCTGCACGAACGTGGCCTGCTCGCCAAGGTGCACGGCGGTGCCACCGTCGCCGGCGTCACCGACGAGCCGGGATTCCGGGTGAAGTCGGTGCGTCAGCAGGCCGAGAAGACGGCCATCGCGGCGCGTGCCGCGCAACTGGTCCGGCCCGGGTCGGCGATCGCGCTCTCCGCCGGCACCACCACCGCCGAACTGGCCCGGCATCTGGTCGACGTGCCGGCCCTGACCGTGGTGACCAACTCGCTGCGGGTCGCCGACATCCTGCACGAGCGGGGCCACGCCGACCAGACGGTGGTGCTGACCGGCGGGGTACGCACCCCCTCCGACGCCCTGGTTGGGCCGTTGGCCGTTGGCGCCATCCGTACCCTGCACCTGGATCTGCTCTTCCTCGGCGTGCACGGGATAACCGAGCGGACCGGTTTCACCACTCCGAACCTGACCGAGGCCGAGACGAACCGGGCGCTGGTCGCGGCGGCGGACCGGCTGGTGGTGCTCGCCGACCACACCAAGTGGGGAACGGTCGGGATCTCGGCCATCACGGACCTGGGTACGGCCGACGTCCTGATCACCGATGACCGGCTGACGCCGGATGCTCGACGACTGCTCACTGACCGGGTCGGCGAGCTGATCGTCGTACCAACACCCCGAGGCGGGACACCACGATGAAGCGTACGGCGATCAGCCTGGCCGACGGCCGCGAACTGATCTACTTCGACGAGCGCGACGACGCCGTCCGGGACCAGCCGGACCGACGCCCGCTGCCACCTCCCCCACCGGCCTCCCAACTTCGCTACGACCCCCTCACCGACGAGTGGGTGGCGCTGGCGATACACCGGCAGACCCGGACCTTCCTTCCTCCCGCCGACCAGTGCCCGCTCTGCCCCTCGACGGCGGAGCGACTCAGCGAGATCCCGGCCCCGGAGTACGCGGTCGCGGTCTTCGAGAACCGGTTCCCGGCGCTCAGCGAACGGGTGGTGGCGGAGCCGGCGGCGATCACCCCGTTCACCGCGGTCCGACCGGGACAGGGGCGCTGCGAGGTGGTCTGTTTCACCGACGACCACGATGCTTCCTTCGCCACGCTGCCGCCGAGCCGGGTGCGTACCGTGCTGGACGCGCTGGCCGACCGGACCACAGTGCTCGGCGGGCTGCCCGACGTCGAGCAGGTGTTCTGCTTCGAGAACCGGGGCGTGGAGATCGGGGTGACGCTGCACCACCCACACGGTCAGGTCTACGCGTATCCGTTCGTCACCCCACGGACCCGGTCGCTGCTGGACGCGGCCCGTCGACACGCCGAGCGCACCGGCGGTGGCAATCTCTACGCCGACGTGCTGGCCGCCGAGCGCGCCAGCGGCGAGCGGGTGGTGGCGACCAACCAGCACTGGACGGCGTACGTCCCGGCAGCCGCCCGGTGGCCGTTCGAGGTGCACATCGCGCCGCACCGGGTAGTGCCGGACATCCCGGCGTTGACCGACGCGGAACGCGACGCGTTCGGGCCGCTCTACCTGGATCTGCTCCGCCGCTTCGACGGGTTGTTCGGCACGCCCATGCCCTACATCGCCGCCTGGCACCAGGCGCCGGTACGCGTCGATCGCGAGCTGGGACATCTGCACCTGCAACTGTTCAGCATCCGACGGGCGGCGGACAAGCTGAAGTACCTGGCCGGCTCGGAGTCGGCGATGGGGGTCTTCATCAACGACATCGCCCCGGAGCAGGCCGCCGCCCTGCTGAAAGGAAGGGCCCCTTATTAACGCCTGCGGTAGAGGAAGGGCCCCTTGTTAACAGCCCACTGAGCGCAGCAGGGCGCGGGGGGCCCGGGACAGGGCCCCCCGCGGGGAAGGGACGGCTGGCTGTACTCGACAGCCGGGAAGGCTGGCTGCTGGGCACGCGTGCCGCGCGGTGGCGACGGTCAACCTTCCAGGACGGGACTGGCATCTCGTCCACCCAGGTCAACGAGGCGCGCCGGACGAGGTGACGCCGGCTGGCGCGTCCTGCCGCGACACGCCGCCCGCCGGTCCCCCTCAGGCAGCGAGACGGCGTGCCAGGTTCTCGTCGAGCGTGTTCATGAACTCGTCGGTGGTCTGCCACGGAGCGTCCCGCGAGATGAGCAGCGCGAGGTCCTTGGTCATCTGGCCGCCCTCGACGGTGTCGACGATGACCTGCTCCAGGGTGTTGGCGAACTCGCTGACCGCCGGGGTGTTGTCCAGCTTGCCCCGGTGGGCCAGGCCACGGGTCCAGGCGTAGATCGAGGCGATCGGGTTGGTCGAGGTCTTCTCGCCCTTCTGCCACTGCCGGTAGTGCCGGGTGACCGTGCCGTGGGCGGCCTCGGCCTCGACGGTGCGCCCGTCGGGCGAGAGCAGGACCGAGGTCATCAGGCCGAGCGAGCCGAAGCCCTGGGCGACGGTGTCGGACTGCACGTCACCGTCGTAGTTCTTGCAGGCCCAGACGTAGCCGCCCTCCCACTTGAGCGCGGCGGCGACCATGTCGTCGATGAGCCGGTGCTCGTAGGTGAGGCCGGCGGCGTCGAACTCGGCCTTGAACTCGTTCTCGAACACCTCGGCGAAGATGTCCTTGAACCGGCCGTCGTACGCCTTGAGGATGGTGTTCTTGGTCGACATGTAGACCGGGTAGTTGCGGTCCAGGCCGTAGCGGAACGAGGCCCGGGCGAAGTCCCGGATCGACTCGTCGAAGTTGTACATGCCCATCGCGATGCCGCCGCCGGGGAAGTTGGCGACCTCCATCTCGACCGGCTGCGAGCCGTCGGCGGGCGTGTAGGTGATGGTCACCGTGCCCGGGCCGGGAACCACGAAGTCGGTGGCCTTGTACTGGTCGCCGTGGGCGTGCCGGCCGATGATGATCGGCTTGGTCCAGCCGGGGACCAGCCGCGGCACGTTGGACATGATGATCGGCTCACGGAAGACGACGCCGCCGAGGATGTTGCGGATGGTGCCGTTCGGCGACCGCCACATCTTCTTCAGGCCGAACTCCTCCACCCGCGCCTCGTCCGGGGTGATGGTGGCGCACTTGACGCCGACGCCGTGCTCGGAGATGGCGTTGGCGGCGTCAATGGTCACCTGGTCGTCGGTGGCGTCGCGGTGCTGGATCGAGAGGTCGTAGTAGTGCAGGTCGACGTCGAGGTAGGGCAGGATCAGCTGCTCCCGGATCTGCTTCCAGATGATCCGGGTCATCTCGTCGCCGTCGAGCTCCACGACCGGGTTGTTTACCTTGATCTTCGCCATCGGCCGGCGCTCCTCTCAGGGGACATGCTCAAGCAGTACGAGCGTACTGGATCGGCTCGGACGAGGAACGTCGCGCCCACCGGTCGACCCACGCCGGCAGGCCGCAGGCATGGCAGTGCGCCGGGTCGGCGAAGCAATACCCCACCGGACCCGGCGCACACCACCTGTCGGATCAGCCAGCGGCCCGGACCGCTCGGACAACCCGCGAGCGCGGGTGGCGGCGGTAGCGGCCGACAACCGGAACCTCTTCACCGCCCACCCCTGGGCGGCCGAGGTCGCCACCGGCCGACCGCCGCTGGGGCCGGGCCAGATGGCGAGGTACGAGTACGAACTGCGCGCCTTCGACGACACCGGCCTGGACGATGTGGCCCGGGACGCCGTTGTTGACCTACGTCCTCGACTTCGTCCGGGCCGCGTCCCGAACGGCGGCCGAGGCGCGGTCCGCCAATCGGGACAGCGCCTGGACCGATGACCAGTGGTGGGCGGCGACGCCCCGCTGTTGGCGCAGGTGCTCGACGGGCTCGGCGTGCTGATCGAGGCCGGACCCGGCACGGACACCGACGGTTGATGCCGCCGTAACGCCGAGCGCCCCACGACCCGGGGTCGTGGGGCGCTCGGCAGGGAGTGGATCACATGTTGGCGACGTCGGACTGCTTGGCGCGGACGGCCTCGGCGGCCTCCTTGAGCGCGGCCAGCTCGTCGGCGTCGAGGTCGGTCTGCACCACGCGCTTGATGCCCTGGGCGCCGATCTCGGCCTCCACACCCAGGTAGACACCGGAGATGCCGTACTCGCCGTCGACCCAGGCGCAGACCGGCATGACGTCGCCGGAGTCCTCCGCCACGGCCTTCGCCATCCGGGCCGCCGCCGCCGAGGGGGCGTAGTACGCCGACCCGGTCTTCAGCAGCGCCACCACCTCGGCGCCACCGTTGCGGGTACGCACGACCAGGTCCTCGATCTGCTCGGCCGGCATGACCTCACGCAGCGGCTTGCCGTTGACGGTGCTCTTCGACGGAACCGGAACCATGGTGTCGCCGTGCGAGCCGAGGGTGAGGGTGCGTACCGACTTCACCGGCACGTCCAGCGCCTCCGCCACGAAGTTGGTGAACCGGGCGGTGTCCAGCATGCCGGCCTGGCCGAGCACCCGGTGGTGCGGGAACTGGGTCGCGATCTGGGCCAGCGCGGTCATCTCGTCGAGCGGGTTGGAGACCACGATGACGACGGCGTTCGGGGCGTACTTGGCGACGTTCTCGGCGACCTGACGCACGATCTTGGCGTTGGTCTCCAGCAGGTCCATCCGGCTCATCCCGGGCTTGCGCGGCAGGCCGGCGGTGATGACGACCACGTCCGAGCCCTCGATACCCTCGTAGCCCTCACCGTTCGGACCGGTCGTGACGCCGACGACCTTGGTCTCGAAGCCCTCCACAGCACGCGACTGGTTGAGGTCGAGGGCGATACCGGCGGGCTTTCCCTCGATGATGTCGGTGATCACGACGGTGTCGAAGACGTCGTACTCGGCCAGGCGCTGCGCGGTGGTGGAGCCGTAGAAACCAGCCCCGACGACAGTGACCTTCTTACCCATGGTCGTCCCACTCCCTGATGCCAGTCGGTTTTCCGGACCGTATCAGCCATCCTGGCACCGAGCGGGCCAGGGGCGGACGATTATGAGCACTCCGGGGTTTTCATTCCGCTTACGCCCCGAGCGTTAAGAAGGGGCCCCTGCTCTACCGGAGCCGTTAAGAAGGGGCCCTTCCTTGCGACTCAGCCGCGTTCGGCCCGCTCCACGACGTTGCTGAGCAGCATGGCGCGGGTCATCGGCCCGACCCCGCCGGGCATCGGCACCAGCTTGCCGGCCACCTCGGCGACCTGCGGGTCCACGTCACCGGTGTAGCGGCCCTTGCCGTCCGGGCCGATCACGCGGGTGATGCCCACGTCGACCACGACCGCGCCCGGGCTGACCATGTCCGCGGTGAGCAGACCGGGTACGCCCGCCGCCACGATGACGATGTCGGCGGCTCGGGTGTGCGCGGCCAGGTCGAGGGTGCCGGTGTGGCAGAGGACGACCGTGGCGTTCTCGCTACGCCGCGTCAGCAGGAGCCCCAACGGGCGTCCGACGGTGTTGCCCCGGCCTACCACCGCCACGTTGGCACCGCGCAGCGGGACGTCGTGCCGGCGGAGCAGTTCCACGATGCCGCGCGGGGTGCAGGGCAGCGGCGCGTCGTAGCCGAGCACCAGCCGACCCAGGTTGACCGGGTGCAGGCCGTCAGCGTCCTTGTCCGGGTCGATCAGTTCCAGCACCCGCTGCGTGTCCAGGTGGGCCGGCAACGGCAGCTGGACGATGTAGCCGTGACAGGACGGGTCGGCGTTCAGCTCGGTGAGGACCCGGTCGACCTGCTCCTGGCTGGCGTCGGCCGGCAACTCCCGGCGGATCGAGGCGATGCCGACCTCGGCACAGTCCCGGTGCTTGCCGTTGACGTACGCCTGGGAGCCGGGATCGGACCCGACCAGCACCGTGCCGAGTCCGGGTACGGTGCCCCGTTCCGCCAGCGCCTTGACCCGCGCCCGCAGCTCGTCCTTGATTTCGGCCGCGGTCGCCTTGCCGTCCAGAAGCGTCGCCGTCACCAGCAGATCGTCTCACGCCCGTCGTCACCGACTCCCCCGCCCTCGACGACCCGACGACCCGACCACACAGACTACTTTGCGTGAAGTGTTGTTACTCACGCAGAGTGACGTAATGTGGAGCGCCCCACAGCAGTTCCGGACGCCAAGGCACGAAGACCCACAATTTGGTGATCATGACGAGCCGCCCCCACGCCACCCCCGCCGACCCCTGACCCACCCAAACCAGCCACATCTCTGCACGTCAGGGCGTAATCGCGACAGTGCGCGTAGCACGCAGCCATCAGCCCGACAAGGCCGGGGTGGCGTTCCGTTACTCCTTCGCAACCGCTACGTTGCCGACTCGCGGCATACGACCTACCGTTGCCGATCGTTGCGCAGCGTTACCCAATGCCGGGCCCGATTGCGCAGCGTAATGGAGATGAGGAGGCTAGATGCGTGTTCGTAGGCTCGCCGCCTGGACCGCCCTCCCGCTCGCGGTGACCCTGGGCCTGGTGGCCTGCGGCTCGGGCGGCGACGGTGGATCCGGCGAGAGCGACCCCAACGCGGCCGTGCGGATCGAGATCGCCGAGCCGCAGCACCTGGTGCCGACCAACACGAACGAGACGAGCGGTTCCCAGGTGCTCGCCGCCCTGTTCAGCCCGCTGGTCGACTACGACGAGGCTCACAAGCCGTACGAGGTGGCCGCCGAGTCGATCACGTCCGAGGACAACACCACCTGGACGATCAAGCTCAAGGACGGTTACACCTTCCACAACGGCGAGGCGGTCACCGCCGACAGCTACATCGACGCCTGGAACTACGGCGCGTACGCCCCGAACGGCCAGAACTCCAGCTACTTCTTCGAGAAGATCGCCGGCTACGACGACCTGCAGGGCGAGAGCCCGAAGGCCGAGACGCTCAGCGGACTGAAGAAGGTCGACGACCTGACCTTCACCGTCGCGCTGTCCCAGCCGTACAGCGAGTTCAAGGCGATGCTCGGCTACACCGCCTTCTACCCGCTGCCGAAGGCCGCGTTCTCCGCGCCCGGCACCCTGGCCGAGGGCTATGAGCAGGCGCCGATCGGCCAGGGCCCGTTCAAGATGAAGGGCACCTGGCAGCACGACGCCAAGGTCGAGGTCGAGCGGTACGACGCCTTCCCCGGCGAGCAGCCGAAGGTGGCCGGCGTCGAGTTCCGGATCTACCAGCAGCTCACCGCGGCCTACGCGGACGTGCTGTCGGACAACCTCGACGTGATCAAGACCATCCCGACGGAGAACCTCTCCACCGCCGACACCGACCTGGGCGACCGGTTCCTGCAGAGCCCGGCGTCGTCGCTGCACTTCCTGGCGTTCCCCACCTTCCAGGATGAGTTCAGCAACCCGGACGTGCGCAAGGCCATCTCGATGGCGATCGACCGCGATGAGATCACCCGGTCGATCTTCAAGGACTCGCAGCAGCCGGCCCGCTCGTTCGTCTCCCCGGCCGTCGCCGGCTACCGGGAGAACACCGTGGGCGCCGCGGGCGAGTTCGACCCGGCCAAGGCCAAGACGCTCTACCAGGCCGCGGGCGGCCCCTCGAAGATCACCCTGTCGTACAACGGCGATGGTGGCCACAAGGACTGGATCGACGCCACCTGCAATCAGCTCAAGGCCAACCTGGGCGTGGACTGTGTCGGCAGCGCCGAGCCGAAGTTCGCCGACCTGCTGACGAAGGTCAAGGACAAGCAGCCGATCGGCCTGTTCCGGCTGGGCTGGGTGATGGACTACCCGTCCATGGAGAACTACCTGGGCCCGCTGTACAGCAGCAACGGTTCCTCGAACTACTACGGCTACCGCAACCCGGACTTCGACCGTCTGCTCGCCGAGGGGGCCAAGGCCCCCAGCGAGGAGGAGGCGATCAAGAAGTACCAGGAGGCCGAGGACCTGCTGGCCGAGGACCTGCCGGTCGTGCCGCTGCGGTTCGGCCAGAACAACTTCGGCCACTCGACCAAGGTCAAGAGCGTCGAGATGGATCTGTTCGACCGGATCAACCTGGTCAAGATCGAGGCCATCAAGTAACACCCACGCAGGCGGGTCGGGTCATCGCGAGGTGACCCGACCCGCCACGCGGTTCGCCCCTTTTCAGGGAGACTGCCAAGTATGTTCCGCTTCATCGTGCGGCGTCTGCTCCAGATGGTCCTGGCGTTCTTCGGGACCACGCTGATCGTCTACGCCCTGATGTTCGCCGGACAGGGCGATCCGATCCAGGCTCTCGCGGGTGAACGCCCGGTCACCGCCGCACAGCGGGCCTACCTCACCGAGAAGTACCACCTGGACGCGACCGGGGTCGGTGGCTTCTTCTACCGGTACTTCGACTACATCTCGAATCTGCTCCGGGGCGACCTGGGCGAGTCGCTCACCGGACGGTCGATCGGTGACATCCTCGCCGCCGCCTGGCCGGTCACGATCAGGCTGGCCCTGATCGCCATCGCGGTCGCGGTCGTCTTCGGTGTCACCGCGGGCGTGCTCGCCGGCATCCGGCGGGCCAGCATCTTCGACAATGCCACCCTGCTGCTGACCCTGCTGGTGCTCGGTATCCCCACCATCGTGCTCGCCCCGCTCGCGCAGTACTTCCTGGGGGTCAGGTGGCAGCTCTTCCCGCCCACCGCCGGCGCCGATCCCGACTTCTTCGCGCTGCTGCTACCGGGCATCGTGCTCGGATCGCTCTCCCTGGCCACCGCGCTGCGGCTGACCCGTACCTCGGTGGCGGAGAACCTACGCGCCGACTACGTGCGCACCGCGCGGTCGAAGGGCCTGCCGAATCGGCGGGTGGTCAGCGTGCACGTGCTGCGTAACTCGCTCATCCCGGTGATCACCTTCCTCGGTGTCGAGGTCGGCAACCTGATGAGCGGCGCGATCATCACCGAGGGCGTGTTCAACATTCCCGGCGTCGGCTTCAACCTCTTCCGCGGCATCCGCACCGAGGACGGCCCACTGGTGGTGGGCATCGTCAGCGTGCTCGTCGTGGTCTACCTGGTCTCCAACCTGGTGGTCGACATCCTGTACGCCGTCCTGGACCCGAGGATCCGCTATGAGTGAGTACCGCGGGGTGGCGGCGTGAGCGACTTCGAGACGGTGGCGGCGTCGGAGAACCAGGCCGCCCGGCGCGGCCTCTCCGGAGAACCGGGTACGCCGAACCAGGTGGGCAAACCCGGTAAGCCGCGCAGTCTGGCCCGCGACGCCTGGCGCGACCTGCGCCGCAAGCCGATCTTCTGGATCAGTCTGGTCCTGGTGCTGCTGGTCACCGCGATGGCCGCCGTGCCGGGCCTGTTCACCAGCAACGACCCGGCCGACTGCGTACTGTCCCGGCAGCACGCGGCACCCTCCGGCGGAGCCATTTTCGGGTACGACTTCCAGGGCTGCGACACGTACGCCCGGGCGGTCTACGGCGCTCGCGCCTCGCTGCAGGTGGGCGCGCTCTCGGCCCTGTTCACCGGCCTGATCGCGCTGGTCGTGGGGATGCTGGCCGGATTCTTCGGCGGCTGGGTCGACGCGGTGCTGTCCCGAGTGATCGACATCGTGCTCGGTATCCCGCTGCTGCTGGCCGCGATCGTCCTGCTCAAGCGCGTCGGCAGCGACAGCGCCACGGTACGCATCGCCGCGGTCATCTTCGTGCTCGCGGTGCTCGGCTGGACCACCGCTGCCCGGGTGGTCCGTTCCTCGGTGATCACCGCCCGGGAGCAGGACTACGTGGCCGCGGCCCGGATGCTCGGGGCCGGCAACGGCCGCATCATGTGGCGACACATCCTGCCGAACGCTCTCGCCCCGGCCATCGTGGTGCTGACCATCGCGCTCGGCTCGTTCATCGCCGCCGAGGCGACGCTCTCCTTCCTCGGCATCGGGCTGCGGGAGCCGACCATCTCCTGGGGCATCGAGATCAACAACGGTCGGGTGCACATGCGGGAATCGGCGACCCCGCTGGTGGTCCCGTCGACCTTCCTGGCGCTGACCGTGCTGGCCTTCATCATGCTCGGCGACGCGATCCGCGACGCCTTCGACCCGAAGCTCCGGTGACCGGATCGTGCGAGCGCGAGGAGTGAGCGCAGCGAGCCCCGCAGTCGCGAGCGAAAGGCAGGAACCGTGAGTCAGCACGCCGTCCGGCCGACGCCGGCCTCACCCACCCCGCCCGGCGGACACCTGCTGGAGGTACGCGACCTGCACGTCGAGTTCCGCACCGGCGAGGGCCTCGCCAAGGTGATCAACGGGGTGAGTTACCACCTGGACCCGGGCGAGACGCTCGCCGTGCTGGGCGAGTCCGGCTCCGGCAAGTCCGTCACCGCCCAGGCCGTCATGGGCATCCTGGACACCCCGCCGGCGCACATCAGCTCGGGCGAGATCCGCTACCAGGGCCAGGATCTGCTGGGTCTTCCGGAGGCGCAGCGCCGGCAGATCCGGGGCAGGGACATCGCGATGATCTTCCAGGACGCCCTCTCCGCGTTGAATCCGGTCTTCCCGGTCGGCTGGCAGATCGGCGAGACCCTTCGCCAGCGGCTCGGGATGTCCCGCGCGGACGCCCGCCGCCGCTCGGTGGAGCTGATGGACCTGGTGCAGATTCCGGCAGCGTCGGAACGTCTCGGTGACTACCCGCACCAGTTCTCCGGCGGCATGCGGCAGCGGGTGATGATCGCGATGGCGCTGGCGATGGAGCCGAAGGTGCTCATCGCCGACGAGCCCACCACCGCGCTGGACGTCACCGTGCAGGCCCAGATCATGGACCTCCTCGCCGACCTGCGGCGGGACCTGGACATGGCGATGATCCTGATCACGCACGATCTCGGTGTGGTCGCCGACGTCGCGGACCGGATCGCGGTCATGTACGCCGGCCGGATCGTCGAGCACGCCGATGTCCGGTCGCTGTACCGGGCACCTGCCCATCCGTACACCAAGGGTTTGCTGGACTCGATTCCCCGCCTGGACCAGCGGGGCGGGAAGCTGTCCACGATCCGCGGCCTGCCGCCCAACCTGATGCGGATTCCCAGCGGGTGCCCCTTCCACCCCCGGTGCCCGTACGTGCAGCAGGTCTGCGTGGACGTGGTGCCGCACGACCTGGTCCTCGACGACGGCCGGACCAGCGCGTGCCACTTCGCCCAGGAGGTCCGTGATGACCGCGTCAGCTAGCTCCACCAGGGTGCGCGGCGAGACGATCCTCGACGTCAACCACGTGGTCAAGCATTTCCCGATCACCCAGGGCGTGCTGTTCCAGAAGAAGGTCGGTGCGGTCAAGGCGGTCGACGGGGTGAGCTTCCAGCTGCGCCGGGGAGAGACACTGGGCATCGTCGGCGAGTCGGGCTGCGGCAAGTCCACCCTGGCCCGGTTGCTGATGCGGCTGGAGAAGCCGACCGCCGGCCGCGCCACCCTGGCTGGCCAGGACCTGTTCGCCGCCTCCGGCGGCGAGTTGCGCCGGATCCGGCGCAACATGCAGATGGTCATGCAGGACCCCTACACCTCGCTGAATCCGCGCATGACCGTCGGCGACATCATCGGCGAACCGTTCGAGATCCACCCGGAGGCGGCCCCGAAGGGCAGCCGCCAGCGCCGCGTCCAGGAACTGCTCGACGTCGTCGGGCTGAACCCGGAGCACATCAACCGCTATCCGCACCAGTTCTCCGGGGGTCAGCGGCAGCGCATCGGCATCGCCCGGGCGTTGGCGCTACGTCCCGAGGTGATCGTCTGCGACGAGCCGGTCTCCGCGCTGGACGTCTCCATCCAGGCCCAGGTGATCAACCTGCTGGAGGAGCTGCAGGACGAGTTGGGACTGTCCTACATCTTCATCGCGCACGATCTGTCGGTGGTCCGGCACATCTCCGACCGGGTCGCGGTGATGTACCTGGGTCGGATCGTGGAGATCGGCACCGAGGACGAGATCTACGACCGAGCCACCCACCCGTACACCCAGGCACTGCTCTCGGCGGCACCGGTGCCGGACCCGGACGCCCGGGACCATCGCACCATCATCCGATTGCGCGGCGACGTGCCGAGCCCGGCCGATCCGCCGAGCGGCTGCCACTTCCGGACCCGCTGCTGGAAGGCCCAGGAGATCTGCGCCATCCAGGACCCGCAGGCGGTGCTCCGCGCCGCCGACCCGCACCCGTCCGCCTGCCACTTCGCCGAACTGCGCCCCACGGCGACGTGACCCCGTCCGGCCCGGCCTCCCTCCATCGGAGGCCTTCGGCGGTTACCTGTTGCTCGATGCATACTCGATATGCATACTCAGTATCCGTGACCGCTTGGGATGAACCGCGCACCTCGTACGCTCGCCTGCGGAGTGGACACCGACCTCCGCTGTCCACTCCACCGCAGGCTGGGCACACCGGCTCGACGGCAGGCGGCCCCGCGCACCTGCTGGAGATCCGCGACGCGTACCGGACGCACGGCAGCGGCGACACGACGGTGACCGCGCTGGGCGGCGTCAGCCTCGTCGTACGCCCCGGCGAACTCGTCGGCGTCATGGGCCCCTCCGGCTCCGGTAAGTCGACGCTGCTCAATCTGGCCGGCGGGCTGGACCGGCCGACCCGGGGCGAGGTGTGGGTCGAGGGCCAACGCCTCGACACCCTCGACCGGGCACGGCTCTCCGCGCTGCGTCGGCGCTCGATCGGCTACGTGTTCCAACACCTCAACCTGCTGCCCGGCCTCACCGCGGTGGAGAACGTCGCGCTCCCGCTGGAACTGGACGGCGCCTCGGTACGCCGGGCCCGTCGCCGCGCCGCCGCCGCACTCGACGAGGTGGGCATGGCCGACCTCGCCCAACGCTTCCCCGACGAACTCTCCGGCGGCCAGCAGCAGCGGGTCGCGATCGCCCGGGCCCTGATCGGCCAGCGTCGGCTGGTGCTCGCGGACGAGCCGACCGGGGCGCTCGACTCGCAGACCGGCGAGGCGGTGCTCCGGGTGCTGCGTTCCCGGGTGAACGCCGGTGCCGCCGCCATCCTGGTCACCCACGAGGCGCGACACGCGGCCTGGGCCGATCGGGTGGTGTTCATGCAGGACGGGGTGGTCACCGACACCTCCGGCCCGTTGCAACACCCCGAGCGCCTACTGGACGGGACGATCCGATGATCCGGCAACGCGTGTCGAAAGCGCTGGTCTCCTGGCGTACGGCGCTGCGCATCGCATGGCGTGAGACCCGCCGGGCCAAGGGCCGCAGCGCCCTGGTGGCAGCGATGATCGCGACGCCCGTGCTGGCGCTCAGCTTCGCTGCCGCGTCCTACGACATGTTCCAGCTCACCCCGAGCGAACGGCTGGAACGCACCCTCGGCACCGCCGACGCCAGGGTGACCTGGGACTACCAGGGCGCCATCGAGCAGAGTCCCACCGGCGACGTGCTGAACGTGACAGGTCTCCACCGCAGCGCCAGCGGCGATCCCGAGCCGGTGACCACCGCCAAGGTCACCGCGGCACTCCCCACCGGCAGCCGGGTCGTCCCGGTCTGGAACGAACAACTCTGGGACTGGCGGACCGCCGACGGCATCGGCCCCGTCCCGTCGTACGGGCTGGATCTGGCCGACCAGATCACCGAGGGAATGGCACGCCTGCGGGCGGGGCGCGCGCCGACCAACGCGACCGAGGTGACCGCCAGCGAGGCGGCGCTGCGCCGGCTCGGCGTGGACCTCGGTGGGACCGTCGAGTTGGTCGAGGGATCGCGGCGGTTCACGGTGGTCGGGATCGTGGAGATCCCGGACAACCTCGGTGAGGCCGTGGTGCTGCCACCGAACGCCCGTACCGACCCGCCGAGCGCCTGGTTGGTCGACGCCCCGGACCCGGTCGGTTGGGACCAGGTCCGGCAGCTCAACGCCGACGGCATCCTGGTGGTCTCCCGGGCCGTGACCCTCGACCCGCCACCGGTGGAGCAGGCCCCGCCATCCGATCTGGACGCCCGAACGGTCGCCATCGGCGTCGTGCTCGGCGGGCTCGGCGCCATGCAGATCGTGCTGCTGGCCGGGCCGGCGTTCGCCATCGGTGCCCGGCGTCGCCAGCGCGACCTCGCCCTGGTGGCGGCCAACGGCGGCAGCCCCGCCCATCTCCGCCGGATCGTGCTCGCCGACGGCGTGGTGCTGGGCCTGGTCGGGGCCGTCGCCGGCATCCTGGTCGGCGCGGCCCTGGCGGTCGCCGCACGCCCCCTCGTCGAGGAGTACCTGGCCCAGGCGCGGGCCGGTGGGTACCGGATCTTCCCCCTCGCGCTGCTCGCCGTCGCCGGGTTGGCCGTACTCACCGGGGTGGCCGCGGCACTGGTGCCCGCCTTCGTGGCGGCACGGCAGGACGTGGCCGTCGCGCTGACCGGACGTCGGGGCGCGACGCGGTCGCGGCGGCGGTGGGTGCTCCTCGGTCTCATCCTCACCACCGCTGGTAGCGGGCTGGCCGCGTACGCCGCCGTCCACGTATCGACGAACCTGCTGCTGACCGGTCTGGTGCTGACCCAACTCGGCCTGGTGCTCTGCACCCCGGCCCTGGTCGGTCTGCTCGCCCGACTCGGCCAACATCTGCCGCTGGCACCACGGATCGCGCTGCGCGACGCCAGTCGTAACCGGGCGGCGACGGCTCCGGCGATCTCGGCCGTGATGGCCGCCGTCGCCGGCACGGTCTGCCTGGGCGTCTACCAGAACAGCAGCGACGCCCGGTCCGCCGCGGCCTACCGTCCGAGCACGCCGCCCGGCTACGTGACCCTGGTGAATCCACTCGGACCCGAGCAACGGAAGATCCCGGCCGAGCGGCTCGCCGCGATCGCCGACACCACCCTGGCCGCCACGGAGGTGGCCGAGATCGGCGTCCCCGGTTGCCGTGGCTGGGATCCCGGCACCTGTCCCAACCCCTTCATCGAGGTGGTGCTGCCGCCCGGACAGCTGTGCCCCTTCTTCGACATCCAGCGGCCGCTCACCTCGCAGGAGCAGCGTCAGGCCCGCGCCGACGCCCGCTGCCGGTCGGGACGGGCGACGTACTCGCGCAGCCACGTCGGACTCGTCGTCGACGACGGCAGCGCGCTGGCACCGCTCACCGGGGCCCACGGCGATGACCTCGCCCGGGCCGTCGCCACGCTGCGGGCCGGCGGCGTGGTCGTCACCGATGCCCGGTACGTGGTGGACGGCACGGTGACGGTGCAGCCGCCGGCGGTGCCGAAGCAGGGAGGGCCCCTGAAGTCAGCCGAGCAGCCAGCCGCCCTCACGCTGCCGGGATACGCCCTCACCACCGGGATCGGCTCGGACCGGACGATCATCTCGCCGAAGGCGCTGGCCCGCGCCGGGCTCGTCGAACACCAGTGGGGCTTCGTGATCGCCGCGCCGGCACCCGATGCGGTGGCGGAGGACCGCTTCCGCGCCGAGGTCAGCGCACTCGCCTCCGGCCTGAGGGTCAGCGTGGAGCGGGGCCCGGCGACGTCCGGTGACCCGATCCTGCTCATCCTGACGGTGGCGGCCGGGCTGATCACCCTCGGCGCGGTCGGGATCGCGACCGGGCTCACCGCCGCCGACAGTCGACCCAACCTGTCGATCCTGGCCGCCGTCGGTGCCAGCCCCCTGCTCCGGCGAAAGCTGTCGCTGAATCAGTCCGGGGTGATCGCCGGACTCGGGTCACTGCTCGGCATCACCGTCGGCCTGGTGGCTGTCGTCGCCGTCCTCACCGCGATCAACCGGACACACCTGGGGACCTGGCCCGGCGCGGACCCGTACCCGATCGTCGTCCCCTGGTCCATCCTCGGCCTGCTGGCCGTGGTGCCGCTGGTCGCCATGCTCGGCGCCGGCACGCTGACCCGGTCCCGCCTACCGATCGAACGTCGACTCGACTGAACGCCGCACCGATCCTTTGTAGAAGAACCACCCGATGAAGGATGTCGTTCCGCTGCCCGCTCACTAGGGTCAGTGCCGTGACACAGGTGGCGCTTCGGCCGACGACGAGCCCCACGGTCGGGGTCACCACGAGGAACAGCCGGATCGCCCGACGATATGTGCAGGCCACTGTCGCGGTCGCCGCCCTCGGCGCCGCCTGGTGCGTCGCGAACTTCACGGTCGGCGCCGGCACCGAGGCGCTCGCGTACACCTTCGTTCCCGTCGGTGGGGTCTTCGCCGCCGGGGCCGTCGTACACCTGATCCGCGGCGCCGACCTCGACCCGGTCACCCGGCGCTTCTGGCGCGCGCTCCTCGTCGCGGCGGTCACCATCACGATCGGGTACGGCTGGTTGGCGTTGGACATGCTGACGCATCCCGCCGAGGCCCGTACGCGAAGCATGCCGTTGCCGGCGGCGGCCTGCGTGGCGATCGGATTCGTCATCGCCATCTGGGCGGTTGCCCGGGTGCCCGTCGTCGAGGCCGGCGGCGTCGAGCGATGGCGACTCCTGCTCGACCGCATGATCGCGTTCCTCGGCTGTGCGGCCCTGCTCTGCTACATCGGGCTGGCCCCGATGCTCGCCGCCGACGAGCCGTGGAGCCCGCAGGCGATGGCGCTGGTCGGGCTCGCGTTCCTGGTCGCGGTCGGCGCCGCGACCAAGGTGTCCTTCGTCTGCGGTGGCCCGGTGGATCGCGTCGCCCTACGATTCGTCGCGGCCAGCGGCGGCGTCACCGCCGGGATCGTCGCCGTGCTCGCGGTCCGGTACGGGTACGTCGCCGCCATCCCCTCCCAGGCGATCGTGATGCCGCTGACCCCGGTGTTCTTCACCCTCGGCGTCACGGCGCAGTGGCGGGCCGAACTCGGTAGCCGGCGCGATCAGGCCCGCCACGGCATGCTCCTGCCGTACCTGGCCGTGGTGGCGGTCGACGTGCCACTGCTCGCGGTCGCGTTCGGCGCCCCCCTGACCTGGCCGGTCCGGGTGGTCCTGATCGCCGCCGTGGTGGTGACCGCGCTGGTCAGCGCCCGGCAGTTCATCGCCTACCAGGAGAACGCCCGGCTGCTGCGGAACACCCGCATCCAGGAGGAGCGCCTCCAGTACGAGGTCAGCCACGACGGGCTCACCGGGCTGGCCAACCGGGTGCTCTTCCGGGACCGGCTCGCGGCTGCGCTCACCGCGACGACACCCGCGTCGGTGCTCCTGGTCGATCTGGACGACTTCAAGACCGTCAACGACCTGCTCGGGCACGGCGTCGGCGATCGGCTGCTCGTCTCGGTCGCCGAGTTGCTGCGTGCCGAGGTCGGCGACCACGGCCTGCCGGTACGGGTCGCCGGTGACGAGTTCGCCGTCCTGCTCACCGGCGCGGACGCCGATCCCGAAGAACTGGCCGGTCGGCTGCTCGCCGCGCTCGACCACCCGATCAGCCAGCACCGCCTGCTGGTGCAGGCCAGCATCGGCATCGCCGACGCCGCGCCCGGGGCCACCGTCGACTCGGTGCTGCGGGACGCCGACATCGCCATGTACACGGCCAAGCAACGCGGAAAAGCGAGCTTCGTACGCTATGTGGACGGCATGGGTGAGCCGGTGCTGAAGCACATGCAACTCGGCGGCGAGCTGCGGCGGGCCCTGGACCACAACGAACTGCGAGTGGTCTACCAGCCGATCCGGCGGCTCGACGACAACCGGTTGGTCGGGGTCGAAGCGCTGGTCCGCTGGCACCACCCGAGTCGCGGCGTGGTCAGCCCGGCCGAGTTCATCCCGGCGGCGGAGCGGACCGGTCTGATCGTGCCGCTGGGCCGGTTCGTGCTGCGTGAGACGTGCCGCCAGGCGGTGGCGTGGTCACGGGAGTTCGGGCCGGACGCACTCCAGGAGGCGGGCCTGAACGTCTCCGCGCGGCAACTGCACGACCCCGACTTCGTCTCCGACGTGGCGGCCGCGCTCGCCGAGAGCGGGCTGGGATGCGAGCGGCTGGTGCTGGAGGTGACCGAGTCCGCAGTACTCCGTGGTCAGCAGGTCTCCCGAACTCTCTTCGAGCTCGACCGGATGGGGATCCGTCTCTCACTGGACGACTTCGGCACCGGCGAATCGTCGCTGAGCCTGCTGCGGGCCTTCCCCGCCTCGATCGTGAAGCTCGACAAGTCCTTCGTCGACGGAATCGAGATCGACGACGGGCAGGCCGCGGCGGCCGCCGCCCGGCAGGCGGTGGCCCGGGCGGTGATCCAACTCGCTCACGCGCTCGGGCTGGAGACGGTCGCGGAGGGCGTCGAGAGCGCCGAGCAGGTCGCCGTGCTCCGCGACCTCGGATACACCCGTGGCCAGGGCTACCATCTGGGCCGGCCGATGACCGCCGACGGCATCTCCTGCCTGCTGGCCCGACAGCGGACCGTGGCGGCTCTCCAGCCGCGACCGGGCGGCTGACCGCAACGGCGAACGCCTCGCCGGGGTGAAGGCCGGACTCCGCCCTAGTGGAAGAAGTGGCGGGTGCCGGTGAGGTACATCGTGACGTCGGCCCGCTTGCAGGCGTCGATCACCTCGTCGTCGCGGATCGAGCCGCCGGGCTGGACGATCGCCCGGATGCCCGCGTCGATGAGGATCTGCGGTCCGTCGGCGAAGGGGAAGAAGGCGTCCGAGGCGGCCACCGCGCCGCGTGCCCGGTCGGCCCCGGCCCGGCTGACCGCGAGACGGGCCGAGTCCACCCTGTTCACCTGGCCCATGCCGACGCCGACGGTCGCGCCGTCGCGGGCCAGCAGGATCGCGTTGCTCTTCACCGCGCGTACCGCCCGCCAGGCGAAGGCCAGGTCGGCCAGAGTAGCGGCGTCGGCAGCCTCGCCGGTGGCCAGCCGCCAGGTGGCCGGGTCGTCGCCCTCGGCGTCGATCGCGTCGCGCGACTGCACCAGTACGCCGCCGGTGACCTGCCGCCACTCCGCTGGACGCGGCCGGTGGTCGGGTGCGCGCAGCAGCCGGATGTTCTTCTTGGCCTGGAGCGTCTCCGCCGCGCCAGGCTCGTAGCCGGGTGCCACCACGACCTCGGTGAAGATCTCGGCGATCTGCCCGGCCAGCTCGACCGAGACCGGCCGGTTGACGGCGATGACGCCACCGAACGCGGAGACCGGGTCGCAGGCGTGCGCCTTGCGGTGCGCCTCCGCCACGTCCGCCCCGATCGCGATGCCGCACGGATTGGCGTGCTTGATGATCGCCACCGCCGGCTGGTCGACGAAGTCGTTCGCGGCCCGCCAGGCGGCGTCCGCGTCGACGTAGTTGTTGTAGGACATCTCCTTGCCGTGCAACTGCTCGGCCTGGGCCAGCCCGGCCGGCCCGGCCGGGTCGGTGTAGAGCGCGGCGGCCTGGTGCGGGTTCTCGCCGTAGCGCAGCACCGCCTGCCGGCGCAACGCCAGCCCGGCGAAGTGCGGCCAGCCGTCGTCGGCCGGGACGACCGACGCGGCGAACCATTCGGCGACCGCCACGTCGTACTCGGCGATGTCGGCGAAGGCGCGGGCGGCCAGCGCCCGACGCTGCGCCAGCGTGAAGCCACCGCCGTCGAGGGCGGCCAGCAGCATCGGGTACGCCTCAGGGTCGGTCACCACGGCCACCGAGGCGTGGTTCTTGGCGGCCGCCCGGACCATCGCCGGACCACCGATGTCGATCTGCTCGACGCACTCGTCCTGACCGGCGCCGGAGGCCACGGTGTCCTGGAAGGGGTACAGGTTGGACACCAGCAGGTCGATCCCGGCGATGCGGTGCTCGTCGAGCTGTGCGGTGTGCGCGTCCTTGCGCAGGTCGGCGAGGAGCCCGCCGTGGATGGCCGGGTGCAGGGTCTTCACCCGCCCGTCGAGGATCTCCGGGAAACCGGTCACCTGCTCCACCGGGGTCACCGGCACCCCGGCTGCGGCGATCGTCGACGCGGTGCTGCCGGTGGAGACGATCTCCACACCGGCGGCGTGCAGCGCCGTGGCCAGCTCGGCCAGGCCGGTCTTGTCGTAGACGCTGACCAGCGCCCGCCGGATCGGGCGACGCCCGTCCTGAATGGAGTCCACTCCGACCCTGACCTTTCTTCCAGTGATCGTCCAACCTTCGCGGACCAGCCGGCCCACCTGCTCGACGAGCTGACGCCGTTCCGCTTCCTTGATGCGTTCGGTGAGCGTGTCGACGTCGTCGTCCTCGTGTACCGGCACCGCCACCTGCGCGACGATCGGGCCGGTGTCCATCCCGGCGTCGACGAAGAAGAGGGTCGCCCCGGTCACCTTGACCCCGTAGGCGAGGGCGTCACGCGGGCCGTGGATGCCGGGGAACGCCGGCAACAGCGTGTTGTGCGTGTTGAGGTACCGGTCGCCGAAGGCGGCGAGGAACCGCGGACCGACCAGCTTCAGGAAGCCGGCGGAGATGACCAGATCGGGTCGGTGCTCGGTGACCCGTGCGGTGAGGGCGGCGTCCCACTGTGCCCGGTCCGGGTGGTCCTTGACCCGCTCGACGAAGGTCGGTACCCCGGCGGCGACGGCCCGGTCCAGGCCCGCGATCCCGTGGCGGTCCGCCCCGACCGCCACCACCCGTGCCCCGTACGCCGGGTCGGCGGTCGCGTCCAGCAGAGCCTGCAGATTGCTTCCGGAGCCGGAGACAAGGACGACGATACGGGCGGACTGGGTCACCGGCACACCCTATCCGGCACCCCGGCACTGCCCATCCGCTGGGCGGCGCACCTCGCGTGATCGCCGGGGTCGCCCAGACCAGGTACGCTGCCGGTCGCTCGGGACCGGCGCCTGTCGGGCCCGCACCCGTCAGCGAACAACCGTGAGGAGCGTGTCGTCATGCAGCCCGACTATCCGTCGCAACCGCAGCAGCCGGTCGACAACAACATGACAATGTCGATCGTCGCGATCATCCTGTTCTGGCCGCTGGCCATCCCGGCGATCATCAACGCCTCGAAGGTCAACACGCTGCTTGAGCAGGGCGACTACGCCGGTGCCCAGGTCGCGTCGGCCGAGTCGAAGAAGTGGTCCAAGTGGGCCCTGATCGTCGGCATCGCCTGGATCGCGATCGTCCTGGTGTGCTGCGTGGGCGGCAGCCTGATCGGCGCGATGAGCAACAACAGCGCCAGCGGTTACTGAGCAGCGGATGCAGCCCGGTCACCCCGCCCAGGACCCGTACGGCCAGCAGCCGCACGGGGACCCGAACACACCGCCACCGGCCAACCCGTACGCTCCGCCGCCGGCCAATCCGTACGCTCCGCCACCGGCCAACCCGTACGCTCCGCCGGCTGACCCCTACGGTCAGCAGCCTCCGGTCGACCCGTACGCGCAGCACCCGGAACAGCCGGAGGCATATCCGCCGACCTCGCCCGCGCCCCACGACCCGTACGCGCCACCGGCCGGACAGCCCCCGGCGTACGGACAGCCGGGCTACGGACAGCAGCCCGGCTACGGACAGCTGGCGTACGGACAGTCCTACGCCGACCCGCACGCCCCCCAGCCGTACGGCGGCGCACCGATGTACCCGAATGCGGGCTTCTCCGGCCCGCCGGCACAGCAGAACGCCCTCGCCCTGGCTGGGATGATCATCGGTATCGCTTCGATTCCGCTGAGCTGCTGCTATCTCGGCATCCCGCTGGGACTGGCCGCAGTCATCACCAGCTGGCTCGGCAAGCAGAAGGCCGACCAGGGATTGGCTGGCGGTTCCGGCCAGGCGCTCGCCGGTCTGATCTGCGGCGCGTTGGGACTACTGCTGGGCCTGCTTCAGATCGTGGCGGTGGTGCTCAACCTGGGCGCGTCAATGTATCCCTGACCAGCGCATGCCCGCTTCGAGGGGCGTCCCGGATGTTCCGGGGCGCCCCTCGGCTCGTCAGGTGCCGTCTCCCAGGGCGGCAACCTCACTGGGCGAGTCGGGTGAGCCAGCGGGCGGCGGCGGCACCGAGCAACGCGCCGCCGCCGGTGACCAGGAGTGCCGCGAGCGCCACCTGCCAGCCGACCGGCCCGACCTCGGCCAACCGGCCGGCACCCAGCGGCCCGCCGGACGCCGTCGTCGCCGCGCCCAGCAGCAGGCCGGCCACCGGTCCGGCGAGCGCCGCCGGTACGAGCAGCCGCCGCCACGACAGCCGTGCCCGTTCGGCAACGGCCATTCGCAGCAACCGGCGCGCGAGCAGCCCGCCGGTGGCCATCCCCACGAGGACGGGTAGGGCGAGCACGGCGACCGCCCCGAGCCCGTCGACCGGTCCGCCGGGCAGACCCGCGAACAACGGCAGCGCCGGTAGCGCGCCGACCGAGACCTCGCTGGTGCGTACCGCCGTGTCGGTGCCGACCGCGAAGCCGGGCCCGAGCAGGTAACTGGCCGACCACACGCTGACGTTGGGCGCGTACGCGAGACTGACCAGGGTGATGCCGGCCTGCCCGGCGACACCGGTGCGGTAGGCGCCGATCAGGTCGGCCGCGTCACCGCCACCGGTCGCCACCGCCAGCCCCGCCACCGCGGCCCCCGCACCGAGCAGCACCAGCGTGGCGGCCAGGCCGGCGCGGACACCTTCGCGCAGCGGCATCGGCGTCTGTTCGGCGAAGATCTCCGCCACCCCGGTCGTGCGGGCAGCGCCCACACCGGCCGCGAGCGTCCCGACGGTCACGAGTGTCAGCCCGGCACGTACCGGCGACATGCTCTGCCCACCGGTTTCGACCAGCAGTGCGGCGAGTGCCCCCAACAGCCCGTACGCGACGCCGACGGCCGTCGCGGCAGCGATCGTACGGCCCGGCGACCGACCACCGCGGGCACCGATGGCTCGGCTGACGTGCACCCCGGCCCGAGTGAGCCGCCACACCGCCAGTGCGGTCACCGCGAGCGGCGCCAGACCCAGCGGGCCGGTGGCCGTGGCCAGGGGCACCCAGTGCCCGAGAAGCCAACCGGCCGCTCCCGCCCGGGCGGCGTCGACCAGGCTGCCGGCGCCCTCGCTGAGCTGGAACAGCCACAGCGCCAGCGCCACCGGCAGCCAGGTGGTGACGGCCGCCCCGCCGGCCGCGACCAGTGCGGCGACCGCGAGCGGCGGGTGGCTGCGACCGGAGGGTGTCGTACGCGCGGCGGGCACCCGGCGCGGCGGGCCGGCCCGGCCGGGCGGCCTGGCACCGGCTCCGCGGGCGTCGGCGGCCCGGCGAGGCTGGTCAGGGGTGACAAAGGACATTGGCTCTACTCTGGCATGCCTGGTCGGCGGCGGCTGCCCGACACCCGCCCCCAACTGACGCTCAGCCGGGCGGGCCGGACCAGTTCGCCTGATCCGGTGTGCGGGCGCACCGGCTCCTCTAGCCTCGGCACCAGGGGCCGCGACCACCGTCGCGGCAGCATGTGACCGGAAGGGGAGTTGTGAACGCTCCGTATCCACCGCCCCCACCACCGCCCGCCGGCCGGGACCGGACGACCCTCTGGGGCGTGCTCGGCATCGTGACCGGTGTGCTCTGCTGCGGCATCCTCGGCATCGTCTTCGGCTGGTTGTCGGTGCGCGACGCGCGCCGGTACCGCCAGTCGCCGGTGCTGGGCTACGTTGCCATCGGGCTGGGTGTGCTGAACATCGTCCTCAGCCTGATCCTGCAGGCGACGGGGAATCACCCGTACTGGAACCGCTAGGGGCCGACCTCCCGGTCGGCCCCTAGAGAGACCGTCCGGGACGGTCTCTCAACGCGGTTACCGCTCAGCCCGCAGACATGATCTCGCGCATCAGCCTGGCGGTCTCGGTCGGCGTCTTGCCGACCTTCACGCCGACCGCCTCCAGCGCTTCCTTCTTGGCGTCGGCGGTGCCCGCCGAGCCGGAGATGATCGCACCGGCGTGCCCCATGGTCTTGCCGGGCGGGGCGGTGAAGCCGGCGATGTAGCCGACCACCGGCTTGCTGACGTTGGCCTTGATGAACTCGGCCGCCCGCTCCTCGGCGTCACCACCGATCTCACCGATCATCACGATGGCGTCGGTGTCCGGGTCGGCCTCGAACGCGGCCAGCGCGTCGATGTGCGTCGTCCCGATGATCGGGTCGCCGCCGATGCCGACACAGGTCGAGAAGCCGATGTCCCGCAGCTCGTACATCATCTGGTAGGTCAGCGTGCCGCTCTTGCTGACCAGCCCGATCCGGCCGGCGCCGGTGATGTCCGCCGGGATGATGCCGGCGTTCGAGGCGCCCGGCGAAGCGATGCCGGGGCAGTTCGGGCCGATGATGCGGGTCCGCTCCCCCTTGGCCACGTTGTACGCCCAGAAGGCGGCGGTGTCGTGCACCGGCACCCCCTCGGTGATCACCACGGCCAGCGGGATCTCGGCGTCGATCGCCTCGACGACCGCGCCCTTGGTGAACTGCGGCGGTACGAAGATGACGGTGACGTCCGCGCCGGTGTCCTTCATCGCGTCGGCGACGTTGGCGAAGACGGGCAGTTCGTTGCCGTCGAAGTCGACGGTGGTGCCCGCCTTACGCGGGTTGACGCCACCGACGACGTTCGTTCCGGCGGCGAGCATCCGCCGGGTGTGCTTGGAACCCTCGGAGCCGGTCATCCCCTGGACGATGACCTTCGAGTCCTTGGTCAGCCAGATAGCCATGTGTCAGACCCCCGCAGCCGCCAGCTCGGCGGCCCGCTCGGCCGCGCCGTCCATGGTGTCGACCCGCTCGATCAGCGGGTTGTTCGCGCCGTCGAGGATCTCCCGACCGGCCTCGGCGTTGTTGCCGTCGAGTCGTACGACCAACGGCTTGGTGACCTCCTCGCCGCGCTGCTTGAGCAGGTCCAGCGCCTGGACGATGCCGTTGGCGACCGCGTCGCAGGCGGTGATGCCGCCGAAGACGTTGACGAAGACGCTGCGCACCGACGGGTCGGAGAGCACGATCTCCAGACCGTTGGCCATGACCGCGGCGCTCGCGCCGCCGCCGATGTCGAGGAAGTTGGCCGGCTTGACGTTGCCGTGCCGTTCACCGGCGTAGGCGACCACGTCCAGGGTCGACATGACCAGGCCCGCGCCGTTGCCGATGATCCCGACCTCACCGTCGAGCTTGACGTAGTTGAGGTCCTTCTCCTTGGCGGCCTGTTCCAGCGGGTCCACCGTCGCCTGGTCGACCAGCGCCTCGTGGTCGGGGTGCCGGAAGCCGGCGTTCTCGTCGAGCGAGACCTTGGCGTCCAGCAACAGCAGCTTGCCCTCGGCGGTCTTGGCCAACGGGTTCACCTCGACCAGGGTGGCGTCCTCGGCGACGAACGCCTGCCACAGGCCGACCGCGACCTCGACGACCTGGTCGGCGACCTCGGCCGGGAAACCGGCCGCGTCGACGATCTCCCGCGCCTTCGCCTCGTCCACGCCCTTGACGGCGTCGATCGGTGCCTTGACGACCTTGTCCGGGGTCTCGGCGGCGACCTGCTCGATGTCCATGCCGCCGGCGACGCTGGCGATGCAGAGGAACGTGCGGTTCGCCCGATCGAGCAGGTACGAGAAGTAGTACTCCTCGGCCACGTCCGCGGTCACGGTGATCATGACCTTGTGGACGGTGTGACCCTTGATGTCCATGCCGAGGATGTCGGTGGCGCGGGCCACCGTCTCCTCCGCGCCCTCGGCCAGCTTGACGCCGCCCGCCTTGCCTCGTCCGCCGACCTTCACCTGTGCCTTGACGACCACTCGGCCGCCGAGGCGTTCGGCGATCGCGCGGGCCTCCTCCGGGGTCGTGGCGACGCCGCCGGCGAGCACGGGAAGTCCGTGCCGCTCGAACAGGTCCCGCCCCTGGTACTCGTACAGGTCCACGATTGCGCGTCCCGTCCCGTCTCTGCGGCGCACCGTCGCGCCGCCACCAGCGTATGGAAAGAAAACAGTGTGATGCCCGACATCAGTCGAAGTTGACGCAGGCCGTCGAACCCTCGCCACCGCAACCACGCGCCGCGGCCGACCTGACGGTCCGGCCCGCAAGGGGAGGTCGGAAAGGGTTCATTGGGCGCAGCCTAACGATGTCGGCACGTCCGGCAACCGAGCGGGTGCGCGGTGTGCGGTAATGCACACGACCGGCCGACGCTGGGCCGTGGGCGGGACGCCGTCCCGGATGCCGTCACCCGTTCGAGCGATCTTGCCAGGGGCGCGACGGTTCTCGACGATCCCGCGTAACCCCGCAGGAAGGGCGTCGTTGAGTCAGGTGTCGGAGCGCTGGAAAGCGCGAGGACGGAAGCGGCCGATGCCCTGTCGGTCGAGGGGTGGCGGCGGGGCATCGTGCATAGAGGGGCCGGACGTGTGAGGGGTGCGTCCGGCCCCTCCCCTGTCCGCAGACCGGTTCCGAACCCCACCTGCCGGCCGCGGAACGCCTCAGGCCACCGGCTGTGCGACGTTCTCCCGGACCCACTCCACGATGGACGTGGTGGTTGCCCCCGGCGTGAAAATCTTGGCCACGCCGAGCCGCTCCAGCTCCGGCAGATCGGCCTCCGGGATGATTCCCCCGCCGAACACCACGATGTCCCGGGCATCCCGTTCGTCGAGCAGTTCCAGAACCCGCCGGAACAACGTCATGTGCGCCCCGGAGAGCACCGACAGACCGACGGCGTCCGCGTCCTCCTGGATCGCGGTCTCCACGATCTGCTCCGGGGTCTGGTGCAGGCCGGTGTAGATGACCTCCATGCCGGCGTCACGCAGGGCGCGCGCCACCACCTTGGCACCACGGTCGTGGCCGTCCAGGCCCGGCTTGGCGACGACGACCCGAACACGAGAGCTCATCTGGGCATCCCTTTCACCGGCTCAGCGGCAATCTCACCTGAACGAACGGTAACCCGCCCGGCCGGGGCCCGGGAACCGGGGCCGATCGGGCGAGCGACGAACGCCGCTCGGCGTCCCTCGCGGGGAAGTGACACCGGCACTCACGCAGGCATCACCGCCACCTCACGCAGAGACACGACCGACGCGGGACGCGTCAAGCGGGACGACTCCGCCGAACGGTCACAGTGCGCGACGAACGGAGGATAACGAGGACACCCCACTGCACCCCCGACCACTGACAATCCGGGACGGAAACGGACAGAACGTTGCAACCAATTCGGCGCTCCGGCTTGTGACAGGACTGACGGTTGGCTACCGTGTCCACGGTTGTCATCAGGTCTACGGACGGGTGACGACGCGATCAGTCGACACACGGTCACCAGATCGTGACGGCGACTGATCCGCATCGGAACCCGACAACGGAGGGTATGCGTGCGCCAGCGCCTGTCGTCTGAGCCCGATCGATATCGCGGTCGCCGCCGCGTACCCACCCCCCCGCGCAGCCGCTACGCCGCGGTCGTCACCACCGCCTTCGTCGGTGCTGGCGTGGTGGTGCTGGGTGCCAGTGCGATGCCGGACGCCAAGAGCGTCAGCCCGACGGTGCTCGACGAGCTGAAGCAGGCGTCGATCAGCAACCAGGGCGTGGCCGACCGGGCCGACGCCGCCGAGCGGGCCTCCCGGGACAGCCGCACCAGCCCGGAGAGTTCCGCCGACTCCGGCGTGTGGCTGCTGCCCCTCCAGGGCTACGACTTCAACTCCCCCTACGGGATGCGGTGGGGCAAGCTGCACACCGGTGTCGACCTTGTCGCCCCGGAGGGAACTCCGTACGTCGCCATCCACGACGGCACGGTCACCAAGGCGGGCTGGTTCGGCGGCTACGGCTACGCCGTCATCGTCCAGCACGCCGACGGCAGCGAGGCGATCTACGGCCACTCCTCCTCGCTGAGCGTGCGCGAGGGGCAGCAGGTCAAGGCCGGCGACCAGCTCGGTCTGGTCGGCAACACGGGCCACTCCTACGGCTCCCACCTGCACCTGGAGATCCATGTCAAGGGCGAGCCACTCGACCCGGTGCCGTGGCTGCAGGAGCGCGGAGTGGACATCAAGCTACAAGTCGAGGCAATTTACAGCGAGGTAGCCGCGTCCTGACCGGTCGTGATGCCCGTTGACCGCCCGGACCGACTGGTTCGGGCGGTTTTTCTCTGGGGTGGCGAGGGCATAAGTGTGCCAGCTCACAGCCGCGACAGTGACCGACGACACACCAGCCGGGCAGGTCAACATCGGGCAGGCGAGCACAGCGGTGCCCAGAGGTGGACAGCGGCACCGGCCGCCTCACCCGCCGCACCCACCCCCGGTACCCGATGACGCGCGGACCGACACCAGGATTTCGAGGTCACGTACCACTCGAAACCAGTGAGGTCCCTACCCGTGCAGGACGACACCCCTACCCCGACCCGCAGGATCCCCGCCGCCCCGGCCCGCCACCGGCGGACTCCGAGTCGGCGTACCCGTCTCCTGGCCGTCGGCTCGGTCGCCCTGGTGGGGTTCGGCGTCGCCGGTGTCGTCCTGGCCGACCGCGATGACCGGCCGACCACCCATCCGGTCGCCCTCGATGCCCGGGACCGGGCCGAGGCCGCTGCACGGGCCGACCGTTCGGCCCGGGAACCCGCCGCCCCGGACAGCTCACCGCCGAGCCCGACCACCAGCGCCAGCCCCACCGCGAAGCCCAGCTCCAAGCCCAGCCCGAAGCCCAAGGCCAGCCGGCCGGCCACCGCCACGGCGAAGCCGAAGCCAAAGCCGAAGAAGAGCGTGAAGCCGACGACGTCCTGGGTGATCCCGATGGCAGGAGGCACCATCACCTCCTGCTACGGGCCCCGCTGGGGCACCCTGCACGCCGGCATCGACTTCGCCATGCCCGCCGGCACACCCGTACGCGCCGCCTTCGGTGGCACCGTGACGAAGGCCGGCGATGTCGGCGACGGGTACGGCATCTCGGTGGTCATCGACCACGGCAACGGCTACCTCACCCACTACGCCCATCTGAGTACCGCCAGGGTGAGCGTCGGTGCGAAGGTCAGCACCGGGCAGACGATCGGCCTGGAGGGCTCCACGGGCGACTCCACCGGCCCCCATCTGCACTTCGAGGTGCACCAGGGTCAGATGTGGAACCAGATCGACCCCGCGCCGTTCCTGCGCGCCCGGGGCATCGACGTGGCGTGCTGACCGGGGTCGACCGTCCGTCTCAGATCTTCTCGATCGGGGCGTGCCGCAGCACCAGCCACAGCGTCTGGTCGCCGAAGTCGATCTGCGCCCGCGCACCCGGACCGTGCCCCTCCACGGCCACCACCCGGCCGAGCCCGTACCGCTGGTGGTTCACCCGGTCGCCGACCGCGACCTTCGGCCCCTGTGGCAGTTCACTCGCGGTGGCCAGCCGGCTGCCGTCCACCCCGAGCTTGCGGGCCAGCTGCACCGCCCGTGGTGTGCCGCCAGCGAAGCCACCGCGGCCGCCGGGAGTCCGCTCCGCGCGACCACCCACGCCACCACCACCGCCACCCCACGAGGTGTACGAGCCCTCGGTGCGCTCCCAGCGGACCAGCTCGGGCGGCAGCTCCTCGACGAACCGGGACGGCGGGTTGTAGGACGGTTGGCCCCACGCCGAGCGGGTCACCGCCCGGGAGAGGTAGAGGCGCTGCCGGGCCCGGGTGATGCCGACGTACGCCAGCCGGCGCTCCTCCTCCAACTCCCGGGTGTCGCCCAACGAGCGCAGGTGCGGGAAGACGCCGTCCTCCAGGCCGGTCAGGAACACCACCGGGAATTCCAGGCCCTTGGCGGTGTGCAGCGTCATCAGGGTCACCACGCCCTGGTAGGGCTCGGTGTCCTCCTCGGCCCCGTCCGCTGCCGACCCGGGCTGCGCCGGCACCTGATCGGCGTCGGCGACGAGCGCGACCTGCTCCAGGAAACCGGCCAGGGTGGCCCGCTCCCCCTCCGCGCCGGTCGCCTCGATCCGCTCGGTGTACTCGCGGGCGACGCTGACCAGTTCCTGGAGGTTGTCCACCCGACCCGCGTCCTGCGGATCGAGGCTCTCCTCCAGCTCGGTCAGGTAACCCGACCGGGTCAGCACCGCCTCCAGCACCTCCTCCGGGGTGCCGTCGACAGCCAGCTCGCGGGCGGAGTCGAGCAGCGCCACGAAGTCGGCGATGCCGTTGGCCGCCCGGGTCGAGATACCGGGCGCGTCACCGGCCCGGCGCAACGCGGCTCCGAAGGAGATCCGGTCCCGGCTGGCCAGCGCCTCCACGCACGCCTCGGCGCGCTCGCCGATGCCGCGACGCGGGGTGTTGAGGATCCGCCGCAGGCTGACCGTGTCGTCGTCGTTGACCACCGAACGCAGGTAGGCCAACGCGTCGCGGACCTCCTTGCGCTCGTAGAAACGCACCCCGCCGACGACCTTGTACGGCAGACCGAGGCGGATGAAAACCTCCTCGAAGACCCGGGACTGGGCGTTGGTGCGGTAGAAGACCGCCACGTCGCCCGGACGGGTCTCCCCGTCGTCCACCAACCGGTCGATCTCCCGGGCCACCCAGTCCGCCTCGGCGTGCTCGGTGTCGGCGACGTACGCGACGATCGGCTCGCCCGCACCGGCGTCGCTCCACAGCCGCTTCGGCTTACGGGACGTGTTCCGGTCGATGACCGCGTTGGCGGCGTTCAGGATGGTCTGGGTGGAGCGGTAGTTCTGCTCCAGCAGGATGGTGCGGGCGTCGGTGAAGTCGCGCTCGAACTCCAGGATGTTGCGGATCGTCGCGCCCCGGAAGGCGTAGATCGACTGGTCCGCGTCGCCGACCACGCAGAGCTCCGCCGGATCGAGACCCTCGGTGCCGGAGACCAGCTCCTTGATCAGGACGTACTGCGCGTGGTTGGTGTCCTGGTACTCGTCGACCAGCACGTGCCGGAAACGGCGGCGGTAGCTCTCCGCGACGTGCGGATGCGACTGAAACAGGTGCACCGTCGTCATGATCAGGTCATCGAAGTCGAGCGCGTGCGCCTCGCGCAGCCGGCGCTGATAAAGGGCGTACGCCTCGGCGAGGGCGCGTTCGTTGGGCCCGCTCGCCCGTGCGGCGAAGGTCTCCGGGTCGACCAGCTCGTTCTTCAGGTTCGAGACCTGGGCGGCGAGGCCGCGCGCCGGATAGCGCTTCGGATCCAGGTCGAGCTCACGGGTGACGAGCTGCATCAGCCGGCGTGAGTCGTCCGCGTCGTAGATCGAGAAGGTCGACTTCAGCCCGGCGTGCTCGTGCTCGGCACGCAGGATCCGCACACAGGCGGAGTGGAAGGTGGAGACCCACATCAGCCGGGCCCGTGGGCCGACCAGGGCGGTGACCCGGTCCTTCATCTCGCCGGCGGCCTTGTTGGTGAAGGTGATCGCGATGATCTCGCCGGGGTGCACGTCCCGCGCGGCGAGCAGGTACGCGATCCGGTGGGTCAGCACGCGGGTCTTGCCGGACCCGGCACCGGCCACGATCAGCAGCGGCGAGCCGGCGTGGGTGACCGCGTCCCGTTGCGGGCCGTTGAGTCCCTCCACCAGTTGCGCCGGGTCGAGGCGGCCGGGCACGGGCCGATGGGGCGGCAGCGTCCGCGCAGGCGCTGGCTCGGGCGGGGAGGCGGGGATGTCGAAGAGAGGATGCATCGCACGGCGAGTCTATGCCGCCGCCCGGACATCCCCCGCCGACGGCACCACCCGAAGGAAGGGCACCCTGTTAACGCCTCAGGTAGAGCAAGGGACCCCTTTAACGCTTTCCTTGCGCAGCACCCCGCCGAGCGGCATACTCGACGTCGTGTTCGACCAGCGCTTCTACTTTTACTACGGCACCGGGAGTCCGGCAGCCGTGGGTCGCGCCTGATCGATCAGACCTACGAAAAGCCCCGGGCTCTCGGAGCCCCGGGGCTTTTTCGCGTCCCGGGATCCGGGCACCGGGCACCACATCGCGAGAGGTACCCGAAGATGACAGACGTGATGGAACACAACGGCGGCACGAACGGGTCCGGCACGGTCTCGAACGGCACCGCCCCCACCGGACCCGCGGCGGGCGTGCCGGCCACCGGCACCGCCGAGCCGGACGCCGCCAACCGGATCGCCGAGATCCGGGTACGCATCGACGAGATCGACCGGGCGTTGATCGACCTGTGGCAGGAGCGGGCCGCGCTCTCCCGAGAGGTCGGTGCGACCCGGATGGCCTCCGGCGGTACCCGGCTCGTCCTCTCCCGCGAGCAGGAGATCCTGGAGCGGTTTCGGCAGTCGCTCGGCGCGGACGGCACCCAACTCGCCCTGCTGCTGCTCCGGGCCGGTCGTGGTCCCCTCTGACCAGCTCGCTGATCGAGAGGCTTTCGCGGTGATCGCGCGCGAACTTCTTGATCGATCCGAGGTGGGGGGCGGGGAGGTGGACCGGGGCGCCGGCTGCTGGTGACGGCCGACGCCCCGAATCACTGAGGAGGCACTACCTTCACCGCCGTTCCCGCTACGGATGGACGGGAACCGACGGCGTCTGTGGGGTCACTCCGTCGCGTGCACGACGTCGCGTACCTCGGCGAAGTGGCAGGCGCTCGGGTGGTCCGACTTGTCGCGGACCACCAGCAGCGGCTCCTGCTCGGCGCAGATGTCCTGGGCCTTCCAGCATCGCGTACGGAATCGGCAGCCCGAGGGGGGGTTGGCCGGCGACGGCACGTCACCGGTGAGCACGATCTGATCCCGCTGCCCACGCAGCTTCGGATCCGGCACCGGCACCGCCGACAGCAGCGCCTGGGTGTACGGGTGGGTCGGCTTGTCGTAGATCTCGTCCTCGGTGCCGATCTCGATGATCTTGCCGAGGTACATCACCGCGACCCGATCGGCGATGTGCCGGACCACCGACAGGTCGTGGGCGATGAAGATGTACGACAGCCCGAGCTCCGCCTGGAGCTTCTCCAGCAGGTTGATCACCTGAGCCTGGATGGAGACGTCCAGCGCGGAGACCGGCTCGTCACACAGGATGATCTCCGGGTTGAGCGCCAGTGCCCGGGCGATGCCGATGCGCTGCCGCTGGCCGCCGGAGAACTGGTGCGGGTACCGGTTGATGTGGTCCGGGTTGAGACCGACCAGATCCAGCAGTTCCTGGACCTTGGCCCGCCGCTTGCCCTTCGGCACCACGTCCGGGTGCACCTCGAACGGCTCGCCGATGATGTCACCGACGGTCATTCGCGGGTTGAGCGACGTGTACGGGTCCTGCATCACCAGCTGGATGTTGCGCCGACCCCGGCGCCGCTCCTCGGCGCCGACCTTTGACATGTTCCTGCCCTGCACGAACAGGTCACCGGAGGTCGGCGTCTCAAGCCCCACCAGCATCCGGGCCAGCGTCGACTTGCCGCAACCGGACTCGCCGACGATGCCGAGCGTCTCTCCCCGCCGCAGTTGCAGGTTGACCCCGTCGACCGCCTGCACCGCACCGTACTGCTTCTTGAAGACGATGCCCCGGGTCAGCGGGAAGTGCTTGACCAGGTCGCGGGTCTCCAGCACCACGTCACTCATCGCCCTTGACCTCCTTCCAGAAGTGGCAGGCGGCCGTCCGGCTCGGCGACACCTGGTACAGCGGTGGCGCCGGATCCTGCCGGCAGACCTCCTGTGCGTACCGGCACCGGGGGTTGAAGGCGCAGCCCGGCGGGATGTTGGTCAACATCGGCGGCAGGCCCTTGATGGCGCTGAGCTCGTGCCCCTTGAGGTCCAGGCGCGGGATCGACTCCAGCAGACCCTTGGTGTACGGGTGGGCGGGGCTGGCGTAGATGTCGTTCACGCCGGCTTCCTCGATGACCCGGCCGGCGTACATGACCGAGATCTGGTCCGCCACGTCGGCCACCACACCCATGTCGTGGGTGATCAGCACGAGGCCCATGTTCCGTTCCCGCTGCAACTCGGCGAGCAGCGCCATGATCTGCGCCTGCACCGTCACGTCCAGCGCGGTGGTCGGCTCGTCCGCGATCAGCACCTCGGGGTCGAGCGCCAGCGCCATCGCGATCATGACGCGCTGCCGCATACCACCCGAGAACTGGTGCGGGTAGTCGTTCACCCGCTGACTCGCGGCCGGAATCTTGACCAGGTCCAACAGCTCGATCGCGCGGGCCTTGGCGTCCTTGCGGGACATCCCCCGATGCTTGCGGAACAGCTCGGCGAGCTGGAACCCGACGGTGAAGACCGGGTTCAGCGCGGAGAGCGCGTCCTGGAAGATCATCGCGATCCGGTTCGCGCGCACCTTGCGGCGCTCCGACTCCGGCAGCTTGAGCAGGTCGACGCCCCGGTAAAGGATCTCGCCGCCGGTGATGAAGCCCGGCGGAGTGTCCAGGATGCCCATGATCGCCTGAGCGGTCACGCTCTTGCCGCAGCCGGACTCGCCGAGGATCGCCCGGGTCTCGCCGGCCCGCAGGTCGAAGCTCACGCCGTTGACGGCGTGGGCAATGCCGTTGCGGGTACGGAACTCCACGTGCAGGTTCTTGACCTGCAGCGGCAGCGCGTTCGGGTCGACACCCGCCAGCGCGTCCATCTTGACGTTCACATCAGTGCTCATGATTGGCACTCCGCTCGCTCCGTGCCCTCGTGAGGCACCGTCGCCCTGGGCTGACGACTCGTTCGCTGAGACTCGCTCATCAGACTCACCGGAACTTCGGGTCGAGGGCGTCACGCAGGGCGTCACCCATGAGGATGAAGGACAGCACCGTGCCGACCAGCAGACCACAGGGGAAGAGCAGCAGCCACGGATCCTCCAGGAAGTAGACCTGGTGGACCGAGATCATTGTTCCCCACGACTGGGCCGGTGCCTGGAGCCCGACACCGAGGAAGGTCAACGTGGCCTCAGCGGCGACGAACGCGCCGAGCACGATGGTGGCGTACACCAGCATCGGCGCGATCGCGTTCGGCAGGATGTGCCGGAACATCAGTCGCGAGTTGCGGGCCCCGACCGCCTTCGCGGCGTGCACGTAGTCCAGGTCCTTCGACGAGATGACGCTGCCCCGGATGATCCGGGCGATGGTCGGCCAGGCGAGGGCGAAGAGCACCAGGGCGATCGTCCAGATGTTCTGCCGCTTGATGACCGTGAGGAACACGATCGCGCCGAGCAGGAACGGCAGCGACAGGACAATGTCCATCAGCCGGGAGATGATCGTGTCGACCCAGCCGCCGTAGTACCCGGCGAGCAGACCGAGCAACCCACCAAAGATCACGATACCGCTGGTGGCCATTACCGCGATCACCATTGAGGGCCGGGCACCGTAGATGGCGTGCGAATAGTAGTCGCAGCCCAGGATGTCGGTGCCGAACGGATGCTCCCAGCTCGGCGAGACCCGGGACCGGTCGGTGCTGCAGGCACGCGGGTCCTGGCTCGTCCAGAGCTTCGGGAAGGCCGCCATCGAACCGACGACAACGATGTAGAGGAAGGCGATCACAAAGATCGGGTCGCGCAGCAACTGTCGCCGGGCATCCGCCCAGAGGCTGGTGCTGCGCTCCTTACCGCCGGCCGACGGCTCCGTCGTCGGGCCGTCACCGCCCACCGGCGCACCGCCGACGGCACTACCCGCGCTCGTCAGGTCACTCATGCTCACACCTCATCTCGCTCCACCGGTCGCCGGGAGCGGTCGGAAGACCCTGCGTACGTGTCGTCACCACGGTCCGGTCACTCATAGCGGATCCTCGGATCGAGCACGGCGTACATGAGGTCGACCAGCAGGTTGGCGATCAGGACGACCAGCACCAGCATGGTCACCACGCCGATCACCACCGATGACTCGCCGGTGCGGGCGGACATCGTCACCAGCCGACCGATACCCGGCACGTTGAAGATCGTCTCGGTGACGACCGCGCCGCCCATCGCGGCGCCGATGTCGACGCCGAGGAAGGTGATCACGGGGATCAGCGAGTTGCGGAGCGTGTGCACGCCGATGACGCGCTTGTTGGTCAGGCCCTTGGCCTTGGCGGTGCGGACGTAGTCGGCCCGGATGTTCTCCATGATGCTGGTCCGGGTGAGCCGGGCGGTGGTGGCGAGCGAGACTGCGCCGAGCACCATGCCTGGGATGATCAGGCTGGCGAAGGGATAGTCGGCTTTGAAGCCGGGGGTGAACACGCCCACGGAGATCAGGTCCGGGATCCAGTCCTGCCCCCTCAGCACGTTGCCGAGCTTGACCCCGACGAACTCCCGCACCACCAGACCGAGCACGAAGATCGGTACCGAGATGACGAAGACGGTGCTGATCTTCACCGTGTAGTCGAGGAAGCTGCCACCACGCAGACCCGCCAACACGCCCGCCGCGATGCCGACGACGGCCTCAAAGACGATCGCGATCACCAACAGCTTGAGGGTGAACGGAATGGCGTCGGCGACCAGCTCGGTGACCTCCCGCTGGCGCAGGTTAACGCCGAAGTCGAAATGGAGGAAAATGTTCTGCAGGCGGTCCAGGAAGAGTCCGAAGCAGGGGTTGCCCCGCTGGTCCAGGCAGGGGTTGTCATAGCCGAGTCGCTCGGTGATCGCCTGGAGTAGCGCGGGCGGCGGAGTCCGGTCCCCGAACAGGGCCCTTGCCGGATTCCCGCTGAACTGGATCGCCAGCGAGGTCATGTAGTGCAGGAGGAACATGGTGCCCAGCACGGTGGGGATGAACTGGAGCAACCGTCGAATGACGTAGCGCCCCATGACGGGGTCTCCTCTCGGCGCTGACGTGGCGGCAACGATCACCCTGTTGGGTCACCGTTGCCGCCACGTCGTATTACGGCAGGATCAGGCGGCTGAAGCTCAGTTCTGCTTCAGCGAAGTCGCACCGTAGTCGGCATCCGAGACGGCGTTCCAGACGAACTGGTCGACGTTCTCGCTGTAGACCGCGCCAACCTTGTTGAACCACATCGGGATGACCGGCAGGTCCTCGCCGAGGATGTCCTCCGCCTTCTGGTAGGACGGGATCGCGGCCTCGATCGAGTCGGCCGAGTCACCCTCCTTCAGCAGGTTGTCGAAGGCCTCGTTCGTGTAGCCCGAGTTGTTGCTGCCGGCACCGGTGCCGTACAGCGGGTAGAGGTAGGTCTCCATGAACGGGTAGTCCGGGCCCCAGCCGAGACGGTACGGACCGGTGAAGTTCTTCTTGTCCGCCGTCTCGAGGTACTCGGGGAACTGCAGGTTGACCTTGAGCTCGTAGTCGATGCCCAGGGCCTCCTTGATCTGGTCACCGACCGCCTGCAGCCACTGGTCGTGGCCGGCACCGGCGTTCGCCCAGAGAGTCAGCTTCTTGCCGGCCGGCCAGCCGCCAGCCTCGGCCAGCAGCTGCTTCGCCTTCTCGACGTCCTTCGTGCAGTACTTGCAGACACCCTCACGGGCACCCTCGAAGGTCGGGGCGACGAAGCCGGTGGCCGGGGTGAACCGGCCGTCGAAGACCGCGTCGATGATCGACTGGCGGTCGATCGACAGCGACAGCGCCTGGCGGATCCGCTTGTCCTTGAAGTCGTCCTGGTACAGCGGCATGCCGACATAGGTGAAGCTGTCACCTGGCTGCTCGTACATCCGGTCGCCGTAGGTGGCCTTGGCCTCCTTGTAGCGGGCCGGCGGCAGGGTGAACATCACGTCCAGCTCGCCGGCCTGGAAGGCGGCGTAACCAGCGTCGACGTCAGCAAAGATCTTGTACTCGATCCGGTCCGGCTTGCCAGGCTCACCCTTCCAGGTGTCGCTGCGGACCAGGTTGATGGCGACGTTGTGCTGCCAGCTGCCATCCATCTTGTAGGGGCCGTTACCGATCGGCTTCTCGCTGCACGCCTTGATGTCGTCGACGCACGCCTGGGCCATCGGGAAGAAGCCCACGTAGCCGACCGTCGTCGGGAAGCCGGAGAAGGGCGCTTCCAGCTCGACGGTGAAGGTGAGGTCGTCGACCTTCTTCAGGCCGGAGAGCTCCTTGGCGGTGGGCTCCGCGCCCTCGCCCTCGGGCGACACGTCCTTGATGCCGGCGATGCGCTTCATGAAGTAGCCGTTGTTCTGGGTGTTCGGCGCGTAGGCGGCGAAGTTCCAGGACCGGATGAAGGCGTCGGCGTTGACCGGCTCACCGTTGTCGAAGGTGTAGCCGCTCTTGAGCTTGATCGTCCAGACCTTCTGGTCGTCCGATTCGATCGACTCGGCCAGGTCCATCTCGACCGCGGAGGTCTCGGCGTTGTACTTGACCAGACCGCGATACAGCTGACGGAGCACGTAGATCGACGGCTCGTCGTCACCACCGGACGGCGTCAGGAACGCCGGTTCCGAGTTGTAGACGCGGAGCGTGCCGCCAGACTGGCCGCTCGAGTCGTTGCTGTCGTCGCCACCGCCGCCACAGGCGGTGGCCAACATGGCGGTGGCGGTCGCCGCGACCGCCACCTTCAGGAATTTCCCGCGCATGGGAGTGCCTCCTCAGGGCGCTCGGCTCACGAGGGGGTTGTGAGGTGCCTGCAACTGTGACACTGGATGCGCCCAAGCGGGAAGGCGTGTTATCAAGCCGATACCCGCCCGGGACGGTGCCGACATCGACCCGCAGCCGCCTCTCCGACAGCCCGGAGGCATGGTATGAGCTGCTCGTCAACCGCATTTCCGCGCTCAGCCGAGCGTCAGGTGACCGGGGGCCGACGACTCCGCGAACCAGCTGGAGCATCGACGTGAGTCCCGCCACTCCTGCCGATGTTACCCGAAAGTATGAGCTCGATTCCAGACCAGCGGCCGATCGCGGTGCGCGGAGGAAATTCCTAGGCCGAAACGGGTCCGACCCCGGATCCGCATGATGTCGGGATCCGGGGTCGGGCCGGGCTAGGCCGTGGCGATCAGGCCGTGAAGTGGACCCTGCGGCGACGCAGCACCAGAACGGTGACCGCGCCCGCGATCAGGAGCACCAGTCCGGCGGCGATCGCGGTGACGATCGGCGCGCCGGTCAGCGGCAGACCACCGTCGTTGGAGGCCGGCGAGGTGGACGGGGCCGGGCTCGCCGGGGACTCCTCGGGAGTGCTCGGCGAGGGCGACGGGGAGTCCGCCGGGGTGGACGGGGACGGCTGCGGCGTCGTGGGCTCGGGCTCCGGGCTCGGCTGCGGGGACGGTGCCTCGGCGAAGGTGGCAGCCGCCTTGGCGGTCACCGTGGCGCCGGTGCTGCCGCCCAGGATGAGCTTCTGCGCCGCCTTCTTGCCGGTGTAGAGGAAAACCCGGCCGAAGGAGACCGAGTCGGCGGCGGACGCGGTCACACTGACCTCGCCGGCGCCCTCGGCGGTGAGCCAGAACTGGCCCCCGTTGCTGGTGGTGGAGACCGGCGCGCCCTCGGCGTCGACAGCCGTTCCGCCGGTGACCGCCAGCGTGATGTCACCCGCCGGACCCTTCACGGTGAAGGGCCCGGCCTTCTCGCCGACCGTCGCGGTCGCCGTGGTCGGGTCGATGCTCAGCTCGGCCCTCGGCTCGGGCTGGTCGGTGGCGTTCGCGACCAGGTAGTCGTGAACCTTCTTGATCACGTCGTACTTCGACTTGCTGAGCAGGTCGCGCCCGGCGACCCAGTCACCGAGCTTGATGCCGTCACTGAAGTGCCACACAGCGGTCTGCGTGCCGAAGTAGAGCAGGTTGACACTTTCCTGCTCGTTCGTCCCGTCGGGCATGGTGGCGCCGGCGGCGGCGAGCAACGCGGCGGAATCGGCGTTGGGGTGGCCGTGAGTGAGCACCCACTGGACCTTCGCGAGGTTCTTCACCTGGGAGGCGTCCCAGGTGCCCTCCTGGTAGGTGCCGTCGATGGCGACGCTGGTGTGGTAGTCGATGCAGTAGGCCGTGACGCGCTTGCCCTCGATTTCGATGGCCAGCGCCGAGGTCCGCTTGGCCTTGCCGTCCAGCAGGAGCTTGACGCTGCTGCCCGGCACCGCCTTCGCCACACCGGTGGCCGGGGCTTCGGCGGCGGCCGGCGCGGCGGCACCAAGCGCCAGCGCACCGCCGGTGACGGCTGCGAGCGCGATCCGCGCCCAGCGCCGTCCTCGTTGTCCGATCATGAGTTTCGTGCACCTCTCGGGCAGGGAGTGACCCGCGTACGCGCGGGCGGCCGGAGTCGCCCCTCCCGCGGGATGAGCGGCATCCGCACGCAGGGAAAGGCGAGGGGGATTATCGACCGCGACTTGATCAAAAGTCACGCCCCGCAGCCCGTATTGGTCACATCTGCCAGAAAGGTCGGTTATACCAAGCGCCGGTCCGCCGCCCAGCGGGACAACTCGTAGCGGTTGGACATCTGGAGCTTGCGCAACACGTTGGAGACGTGGGTCTCGACCGTCTTGATCGAGATGTACAGCTCCCGGGCGATCTCCTTGTACGCGTACCCCCGGGCGAGCAGCCGCAGCACCTCTCGTTCCCGGTTGGTCAACTGGTCGAGCTCCGGGTCCGCGACCGGCGCGTCCGGACGGGCCGCGAAGGCGTCCAGCACGAAGCCGGCCAGGCGCGGACTGAACACCGCGTCGCCGTCGGCCACCCGCCGGATCGCGGCGGCCAGTTCGTCCGGTGAGATGGTCTTGGTGACATAGCCCCGCGCGCCGGCCCGGATCAGCCCGATCACGTCCTCGGCGGCGTCGGAGACGCTGAGCGCCAGGAATCGCACCTGGGGATGGCTGCGCCGCATCGCCTCCAGCACGGCCCGACCACCACCGTCGGGCATGTGTACGTCGAGCAGCACCACGTCCGGTCCAGTGGCCGCGATCCGGCTGACCGCCTCGGACACCGTGCTCGCCTCGCCCACCACCTCGACGTGCGCGCCGAGTTCGGCGCGTACCCCCGCTCGGAACATGGCGTGGTCGTCGACCAGGAACACCCGCAGCCGACCGGGCCCGGTGCCTTCCGATTCGACGGGTGGCGTCGACTGCTCGGCCATCATCTGTCCCTCTCCGCCGTGGCCGAGTCCCGGGAGATCGGCAGGATCAACCGGACCTCGGTCCCCTCTCCAGGCCGGGAGCGGATCTCCGCCCGGCCACCGTGCCGCTTCATCCGCCCGACGATCGAGCCCCGGACACCGTGCCGATGGTCCTCCACCGTATCCGGGTCGAACCCCACACCCCGATCCCGTACGAAGACACTTACCTGTTCGGGCTCGACCTCCGCGTAGAGCGAGACGGTCTGCACGCCGGCGTGCCGAGCGGCGTTCACCAGCGCCTCACGCGCCGCGGCCACCAGCGCGCCGACCCGCTCGTCGGTCTCCCGGTCACCCACCACGACCGCTTCCACCGTCATCGCGAAGGTGTCCTCCACCTCTGCCGCGGCTTGTTCCAACGCGGCGGCGAGGCGTTCGGTGGGTGACGCGGTGGGCTTGTAGAGCCAGTTGCGCAGCGAGCGCTCCTGTCCCCGGGCGAGCCGCTGCACGGTCTTGACGTCGCTGGCGTTGCGCTGGATCAAGGCGAGGGTGTGCAGCACCTGGTCGTGCACCATGGCTGCCAGCTCGGCCCGCTCCTGCTCGCGTATGCGGCCCTCGCGCTCCGAGCGAAGTTGGTTCCAGGTACGCCAGAGCACCGGCGCGGCCACCACCCCGACACCGGCCAGCCCGACCAGTGCGAAGATCACGCCGTTGATGACGGCGTCGAGGTTCTGCGCCGGGGAGTAGACCGCAGCCACCCCGATGATGCCGACCGCGACCAGTACCCCGCCGCCGACGAAGCGGAGCACGAACGCCCGCCGGTCGCTCTCCTCTATCACCGCGCCGAGCCAGGGTACGGGCATCGACTCGCCCCACTGACGCCGCCGCTCGGGCGCTGACTGGTGCCAGATCACGCCGGCGCCGACCGCGATGATGGCGACCAACCAACCCGCGGTGCCGGCCGCGCCGATCGAGTCGAAGACCATCACCTGGATCAGCAGCACACCGAGCCCGATGGCCACGAACGGCAGCAGCTGGCCAACGTCACGGCGAGGCGGTACGGCGGTGTCACCAGGCCGCAGCGGCACGACCGCCCAGAAAGCCGCGTAGAGCAGCAGACCCAGCCCGCTCAGTCCGAGCAGCACCATGAAGGCGACCCGGACCCGGACCACCGGGACTCCGAGGTGCTCGGCGATGCCGGCGGCCACCCCGGCCGCCATCCGGTGCTCCGGAGCGCGGAAGAGGCGAGGTGGTTGGCTGCTGCTGCTGATCGCGAGCTCCCTGGTCAGGACGGTCGGGCCGGACGACAGGCGAGAGGTTCCGGCACCGATCCGATCGTCACACGCGCCGTGGCCACCCGACCACGGGGACGCCCCCGACATTCCGGCGGGCCGGATCTCAGGGTGGGGTCAGGGTCGCCGCCGGAGGACGGTCGGGCGTCAAGCGCAGCAGGATCGAGGCATGACCGACGACGCTGCCCAGCCGCACCGGCCGGGGCCGACCGAACCGGAGCCGACACCTCCGGCGGCCGCCCGGCCGGGCGTACCCGAATCTCCCGGCGCCGGGGCGGACGACCGGGCCGCACCGGCCGTCGGACGCGCGCCCACCGGCGGCACGGCGTGGGACGACGCACCTCCACCCGTCGCCGCCGCGCCACCACCCACCGACGAGGCGGCATGGGACGGCCCCGCAGCACCACCACCCGCCGGGCCGGGGGGGCCTGGTGGGCCGGGTAGGCCGGGGGGGCCGGGGGGGCCGGGGGGGCGGCCGGGGGAGCATGGCGGACCAGGCGTGCCGGGGGGACCCGGCTGGTCCGGTGAGCCCGGTGGGCCCGGCGGGCCGCCGCCGGGGGGTGGCCAGCCCTTCGGCGGTGCCGGCTTCACCTCGCGGTACGGGCTGGTCCGCCCCCGGGACGGCCGTTACCTGGCCGGCGTCTGCGCTGCCGTGGGCCGGGCCACCAACACCGACCCGGTGCTCTGGCGAGTGCTGCTGGCGGTCCTGGGCTTCTTCGGCGGCATCGGCATTCTGGTCTACGTCGCCGCCTGGTTGATCATCCCAGGCGAGGGTGACAGCGCCTCGCCCGTCGAGTCCATGCTGGGCCGCGGGCGCTCCAGCATGTCGCCGGTCACCGTGATCATCCTCGGTGTCGTGGTGGCAGTGGGCTTCGGCTTCGTCGTCACCGACGCCTTCCGTGCGGTACTGCTCGGCGCGGCCATCCTGGTCGGCGGCGCGCTGCTGCTCAACCGTCAGCAGCGCGAAACGCGCCCCGGCCCGCCGGGGCCCGCGCCCGGCGCCCCGGGTGCGGACGTTCCCGCGAGCCCACCCCCGCCACCTGGTCCGGTGCCACCGGTCAGCTATCCCGGGCCGACCGCCTACCCGGCGGCCTATCCGGAATTCGGCCGGACCGCGACCGTCGCGCCACCCGCGTTCCACCCACCCGGCACGACGCCCGGCGTGCCCTCGGCACCGCCCGTGCCGTCGGCACCCGCCAGGCCTGAGGAGTCGACCATGCAGCTGCCCCCTACGCCGTCGTGGCCGACGAGCGCCACGGCGTCGGGCCCACCGGTCACCCCGCCGATCTACCGTCCGCCGTTCGCACCACACGGCCCCTACGCCGGGCCGCCGAAGGTGGCGCCGCCGCCTCCGCCACCGCCCAGGCCGAAGCCACCCCGCAAGCCACGGGAGCGATCGGCCCTGGGGGCGGTGACCTTCTCGTTGATCTTTGTCGCGTTGGGGCTGGTCGGCGTTCTCGACCTGCTGGACGTCTTCCCGATCGGCGCGTCGGCCTACTTCGCCGCGGCACTCGCCGTGATCGGTCTCGGCCTGCTCGCGGGTACCTGGTTCGGTCGGGCCCGCTGGCTGATCGCGCTCGGCCTCGTTACCGCCGCCGCCCTGGCCGTGGTCACCGTCGTCGAGTCCTACGACCGGGTACGCGGCGTGGACGGCGCGGTCACCTGGGCACCGGCGAACCACCGCGATCTCGCCGTCCGGTACGAACAGAGCTTCAACGACGCGGTGCTCGATCTACGGGCGATCGACTTCAGCCAGCAGGAGACCGAGATCACCGTTGTGATCAACTTCGGCGAGGCCACGGTGGTGGTACCGCCGAACGTGGACGTCACGGCGGTGACCCAGGTGACCGCCGGTGACGCGAACGTCTTCGGCCAGCGCGCGCGGGGGATGGACGACCGGCTCGCCGACATCGTCGATCTCGGCCCGGACGGCGTCGGGGGCGGAAAGCTGCGCCTGAACCTGCACATCAATGCCGGACACATGGAGGTGACCAGGTGAAGGCTCACCGTACCGATCTGGTGTCATTCGCCTTCGGGCTGCTCTTCCTCGCACTCGCCGCCTGGTGGCTGCTCGCCCAGGTGCTAGGTCTGGTGCTGCCACCGGTCGGCTGGTTCCTGGCCGGTGGGCTGATCCTGGTCGGTGGGCTCGGCCTGGTCGGTGCCCTACGCTCCAGCCGGTACAACGGTCGGCCGACCCCGGCCGACGCCCCTGACGACACCGGCCGGGACGTCGTCGCGCCGGACGCTGGTGCCGCCACCGACCCGCTCCCGGACACGGCAGATCCCGAACCCCCGATGGCGGGTACCCGGACCTCGGGCAGCCCGCAGATGGCAGCCGACCAGGAGCCGCAGGAGAGCCGTACGCTCGATCTGTTCGGCGGGGACGACGTGTCACCGCCCCGACGGCCGGGGCACGACGCCTGACCGTGCGGCAGCGGTCGCCCTCCGCCTATGCTGGCCGTGTGCTCCCGTCGGCGTCGGCCGGTCCGCATTCCCTGCGGGCTGCCGGGCTCGCACCGGCCGTTCCTGGCCGGGCTGACCGCGCCGCCGGCGGTGATCCTCGCGTCAGTCGCCTCTACTCGTCAGGAGTCCGTTCGACATGACCCAGTCCCCCGCCGTGCGTACGCCCGACCGATCCGGTCCGGTCCGCCTCGGCGAGCGTGCCGCCCGTACCCTCGTCTCCGAGCTTGCCCGGATCAACGACCCGAAGGCCGCCCTCCTGGTCGGCGCGGCTCCGGAGTCCGCGGTGCTGGCCGCGGCGATCGAAGCGATGCTGCCCGGCGACACCCTCACCGTGGTACCCGCCGAGCACGTCAACGCCACAGCGCTGCGGGAACACATCACCGCGCAGGGCCGCTGGGTCGACGACCGGGTCCGGGTTGTGGACAGCCTCGCCGAGGCGGAGGCCGCCGCGGTCGTCATCGCCGCCGAGGCGTTCACCGGCACTGCTGACGAGGCTCGCACCACCATCGAGGGCCTGACCAAGTACCTGGCCGACGGCGCGGTGCTCAGTGTCGCCACCGCCGTCGCCCGGACCGCCGGCGCCGCCGGCGAGTTGGAGCGGCAGGGCGCGCTGTACGGCGTCGGCAACGACCTGGTGCTGCGCAACAACCCACCGGTACGCGTGTACCGGCTCCGCTTCACCCCGGCTGACGCGGCAGCGGCGGAGCAGCTCGCTCCCGCCTACCGGCCGTCGAGTGTGCCGCTCAGCCGCGACATGCACATCGATTCCAACGGGGTCGCCGCCGCCGGCATCGCCCTCGGGCTGGCCGCGTTGACCCGACTGGCCCGACCGAAGTCGAAGCTCTGGCTGGTGCCCGCGCTGGCCGCCGCGCCGGTGGCCGCCTTCTTCCGGGATCCGGAGCGCGACGTGCCGGAGGATCCCTCGGCGGTGGTGGCTGCCGCCGACGGTCAGGTGCTGTCGGTGCAACGCCTGACCGACGAGCGTTTCGGCGACGGCGAGTTCCTGCGGATCGCGGTCTTCCTGTCGGTGCTCGACGTGCACGTCAACCGTTCCCCGGTGGCCGGCAGGGTGGTCGACTACTTCGTCGCCGACGGCGGGTTCGTCAACGCGATGAAGCCGGACGCGGAGCACAACGTGGCCGCTTACACGGTGCTGGAAACCACCCACGGCACCGTGGTGGTGGCCCAGCGGACCGGTCTCATCGCCCGCCGGATCGTGCAACGCGCTCCGATCGGTGCGTTGCTGGCCCGCGGCGAGCGGTTCGGGCTGATCCGCTTCGGCTCGCGCACCGACGTCTACCTGCCGGCAGAGGCGGCCGAGCCGCTCGTCGGGCCGGGTGACAAGGTGATCGGTGGATCGAGCGTGATCGCCCGCTGGCGCTGAGCCGGGCGATCGACGCCCGGGCCCGGGGGCACGGCAGCACCGGCCCCCAACCAGCCCGGACACGGCGCGGTGCCACGAGTCGGGCACAGCGGAAAGGGGCGTCGCGGCCTGGCCGCGACGCCCCTTTCCGTAGAGCTACCGGATCAGACGATGGTGCGGCGCTGACGCAGCCAGAGCACCGGGCCGCTGATCAAATAGCCGACCACGATCAGCCCGAAGGTGAGCCGGACGTCGATCAGGGCACCGACCACCGGAGCGAGCCAGACCCACGGCGGCAGCTTGAGCAGGCGGGCGAGCTTGGCGTACGGGAAGCTGCTGACCATGGTGAAGGCGAGCAGCGCCACCCCGGCGATCTGCACCGCGCCCGGTACCGGCATGCCGATCACGACCATCAGGGCGAGCACGGCGGCGGCCATCGTGGTGGGTACGCCGGAGAAGAACCGACCGTCGTTGGGCGAGACGTTGAACCGCGCCAGGCGGATGGCGGCGCAGGCGGCGACGAGCGCGGCGGCCACCGCGGCGGCGGCCGTCGGCGCGGAGCCGGCCAACGACGCGTAGACCACCACGGGTGCGGCGAGCCCGAAGGAGCACATGTCGGCCAGCGAGTCCATCTGGGCGCCGAAGGGGCTGGACACCCCGAGCTTGCGGGCCAGGGCACCGTCCAGGCCGTCGAACGCGACGCAGGCGATCAGGAGGAACGCGGCCAGCCGCACCTCGCCCTGCATGGCGACGAAGATCGCGTTGATGCCGAGCAGCAGGCTGGCCAGGGTGCAGGCGTTGACCAGGGCGAACTTCATCCGCCGGGCCGGGGTTCGCTCACCCGGCAGCAGCGGGACCGGTGTCGCTGTCGATTCGTCCAGCACCGGAGCCGGTGCGACGGGCGGGTTGACCGCGACCGGACCGACCAGCGGGCTGACCGGGGCGATCGTTTCCATCCCGGTGCGGTGGAACCGCTTGAGGCCGTACCGGCGACGCGGGCGGTCCTGGTACCGGGGCTCGGGCAACACGTCGGTCCCACCGTGCAGTTCCGCACCTCGGCGGCCGACGCGGACCAGCAGGACCTGGCGGGCGAGGGTGCCGCTGCGGCGCAGCGGGCCCGTCCAGCTTCGCCCTGCGGGACGCGGGCTGTCAGTCGTACGACGCCGGCGCCATGGGGCTCTCGGCACGTTTCCTCCATCACCGGATCGACTTACCGCCACGTGAGCGGGCGTCCGGCTGTCTCGTGCCGGACCTTCCTGGCCCGGCAGCCGTTTTGCGGAGTACACCATCGCACAGGGGGGTGGGGAATGGCGATAGCTGCCGGCGGTACTTATATCTCCCTTAATCGCGCGAACCGCCGTCTTATTCCCATCCGGGACAACGTCCCCCGTTTCCTGCACCTGCCCTGCATCGACTGTACCGGAGGGCCTCCACGCCGGCTGAGTGGCGAGATCAGCCTGAGGCGGCGACGGCGGAGTCACCTCGACGACAGAAGCATCGTCTCGGCGATCTCAGTCAACGGGAGTTTCCGCAGCTCGGAGGCGGCGAACCAGGCGGCACGAGCGGTGGAGCCCCCAGCCAGCTCGGTCACTACCGGTTCGCTCGGCAGGTCGACCCGCACCCGGTAGACGACCCGGATGCCGTGCCAGTCGATGGGATACCCCTCCGGCCCCAGGGCCGCCGGATTGTGCAGATTGTCCACCCCGACCAGCTCGATCACCCTGCCCATCTGGCCAGCCTCTTCGACCAACTCCCGTAGCAGCGCGATGACGGGCTGTTCACCATGATCAGTACCCCCACCGGGCAGGTGCCATTTCCCCGCCCCGGGATAGCCCGCAGAGATCAATGTCAGCAACACCCGTCCGTCGGGATCGGTGACCACCCCGTACGCCCCGAAGCGGACCCGGCGGCCGGCACCCGGACTGGCGAACGGCTCCCGGCGACGCAGCGCGCCTGTCGGTAACGGAACGACCGGCAGATCGAGAGCTTCGGCGGTGAACGCCAGCAGCGGCAGGCGCGCCGCCTCGTCCAGGGTCAACCAACGGGCCAGGTCGGTGCTGCCGTCGCGCTCGGCACCCAGCCGCCCACCCACCATCGTCAGGTCGAACAGCATCCGGTCGGTGTGCAACGCCACCCCGAGCTCCGGGTACGGCACCACATCCGCGACGACCGCCCGCAGCCCGGTCACCTCGACGGTCAGCCCGGTCTCCTCGGTGACCTCACGGACCACCGCGTGCGCGGGATGTTCGCCATGCTCCAGCCCGCCTCCGGGCAGCGACCAGACTCCCGGGAAATCCGCCAGCGCGGAGCCGCGCACCAGCAACACCCGCCGCTCGGCGTCCCGCAGCACCCCGTACGCCCCAACCCGCCGCACCTGCTCCCCCACCCCACCCGGCCCACCCGCCCGGCTTACGCCGATCATGAAGTTATCGCCCTCCGCCTGGCGTGTCCTGACAATAACTTCATGATCAACCCATCCGGGCGGGTGGGCGCGGGGCAGGGGTCGGTTAGGTCAGTTGGGCGGCTTGGACGGCTTCGGCGGTGACTTCGGTCAGGCGGTCGGACGGCAGGGCGCCGAGTTCCTCGCGGGCGAACCAGCGGGCCTCGCAGGTCGAGCCGCCGACATCACCAACGGTGGGCGGGGCCGGTTGGTCCACCACCACGCGATAGAAGGCGCGCACCCCGTGCCAGTCGATCGGGTAACCCTCCGGGCCGAGCGAGGCGGCGTCCCGGTGACTGGCCACCCCGAGCAGCCCGACGAGCCGCCCGGTCTGCCCGGTCTCCTCGACCAACTCCCGGATCAGCGCCGCGCCGGGCTGCTCGCCGTAGTCCGTGCCACCGCCCGGCAGGTGCCAGCAGCCCGCGCCCGGGTAGCCGTCGGAGACCCGGGTCAACAGCACCCGCCCCTCCGGGTCGGTGACCACGGCGTACGCGGCGAAGCGCTGCGCCCGGTGCAGCCCGTCCGGGCCGGGCACCGCGTAGAACGAGGGAAACTCCGGCGCTTCGTCGGGCACGATGTCGGCCGACGAGGCAGGCAGCCCGAGAGCCCGAGCGGTGAACGAGCGGAGTGGCAGCTGTGCCGCCTCGTCCCGGGTGAACCAGCGAACCAGGTCGGTCGGCCGGTCGACCCGGTCGGTGAGCGAGCCGCCCCGAACCGACGCCCGGTAGACCAGGCGGTCGGTATGGATCGTGATGCCCCGCTCAGGCAGTGCCCGCATGTCGGCCAGCACGTCGTGCAGGCCGGCGACAGCCACCGACAGGCCGGTCTCGGCGGCGGTCTCGCGTACGACTGTGTGGTGTGGATCCTCGCCGTGGTCGACTGCCCCTCCGGGCAGGGACCAGGTGCCAGGGGTGCCGGAGCGCTCCGATGCGCGGACCAGCAACACTCGGTCTACGGAATCAGTACAGACGGCGTATGCCGCGATCCTGCGCAGCGGCTCCAGCATGGTGGTCACGGAGCCAAATTCTCCCCGTCACCCGTTACCGACGCGGAAAAGAGTCGGATTCCTGACTGATCACTCGCCCCTGATAGGCAGTTCAGGGTAGGGATCCGGGCGGTCACCGAGGTCGATACGCTCCGCGACGGGCACCGTGGAGACATGACCTCCACACCTCACGCTCCGTACCGACAACTGCGCCGTCCGACCACCGACCGGATGATCGCCGGGGTGGCGAGCGGCGTCGGCCGCTACTTCGCCGTCGACCCCACCCTGGTCCGGGTGGCATTCGCCGTCGTCACGCTGGTGACCGGCGGTGTCGCTGCCCTCGCGTACCCGATCATGTGGTTCCTGATGCCCGAGGAGCCGGCCGGCGCACCCGCCTGGCCGCACCCGGCACCCGGCGCGCCACCCGCACCCACCGGCATGCCGCACGGACCAGCGGGCGCGCCGCACGGATCCGCCGGCGTGCCGCCGCAGCCGGCCGCCACACCACACCCTGCCTGGCCGTTTCCCGGACCGGCACCGCAGGCCGCCCCGGCCCCGACCACCTGGCCACCGGCGGCGACGCCGCCTCCCCACCCGACCCCGCCGGCCCCGCATCTCGAGAGTCCGCCAGCAGGCACCGAAGGTCCGACGACCCCGCTCGGCACCGCGCCGACGCCGGCTGACACGACGCCAGACACCGGACCGACCCCGGAGCCGGCACCGAGGTCCGCACCTCAACCGCCGGCGTGATGCGCCGTCACCGTGCGTCGACGGGGTGGCCCGTCACTCCCATTCGATGGTGCCCGGCGGCTTGCTGGTGACGTCCAGCACCACTCGGTTGACCTCGGCCACCTCGTTGGTGATCCGGGTGGAGATCCGGGCGATCACGTCGTAGGGCAGGCGGGACCAGTCGGCGGTCATCGCGTCCTCACTGGAGACCGGGCGCAGCACCACGGGATGCCCGTAGCTGCGCCCGTCACCCTGCACACCGACGCTACGCACGTCGGCCAGCAGCACCACCGGGAACTGCCAGACGTCCCGATCGAGGCCGGCGGCACTGAGCTCCTGGCGGGCGATGAAGTCGGCCCGGCGGAGCACGTCGAGCCGCTCCTGGTCGACCGCCCCGATGATCCGGATGGCCAGGCCCGGACCGGGGAAGGGATGCCGCCAGACCATCGCCTCGGGCAGCCCGAGCTGGAGACCGAGGGTACGGACCTCGTCCTTGAACAGCGTGCGCAACGGCTCGACCAGGGCGAACTTCAGATCGTCCGGCAGCCCGCCGACGTTGTGGTGACTCTTGATGTTGGCGGTGCCGGTGCCGCCGCCGGACTCGACCACGTCCGGGTAGAGGGTGCCCTGCACCAGGAACTCGACGTCACCGTGCGAGGCGATCTCCCGGGCGGCGGCCTCGAAGACCCGGATGAACTCCCGACCGATGATCTTGCGCTTCTGCTCCGGGTCGGTCACCCCGGCCAGCGCGCCGAGGAACCGGTCGGCGGCGTCGACCACCTTCAACTTGATGCCGGTGGCCGCGACGTAGTCCTTCTCCACCTGCTCGGCCTCGCCCGCGCGCAGCAGACCATGGTCAACGAAGACGCAGGTGAGCTGGTCTCCGACAGCCCGGTGCACGAGTGCGGCGGCGACCGCCGAGTCCACCCCGCCACTCAGACCGCAGATGACCTCCTTGTCGCCGACCTGCGCGCGGATCCGGGCGACCTGCTCGTCGATGATGTTCTCGGCCGTCCAGGTGGGCTCGATCCCGGCGATCTCGTAGAGGAAGCGGGTCAGCATCTCCTGCCCGTGTGCGGTGTGCCCCACCTCGGGGTGGAACTGCACGCCGGCCCGCCGTCCGGCCACGTCCTCGAACGCGGCGACCGGTGCACCCGCCGACTCGGCGGTCACCGTGAAACCCTCGGGCGCCTCGGTCACGCAGTCTCCGTGGCTCATCCAGACCGGCAGGTCGGCCGGCAGGTCGCGGAGCAGTACGCCCGGGTCGAGCAGGCGGGGACGCAGCGGAGTGCCGCCGTACTCGCGGCCACCGGTGCGCGTCACCGTGCCGCCGAGGGCGCGGGCCATCGCCTGGAATCCGTAACAGATGCCGAAGACCGGCACACCTGCGGTGAACAGCCCGTCATCGACCTGCGGAGCTCCCGGCTCGTAGACGCTGGCCGGACCGCCGGAGAGGATGATCGCGGCGGGGTCGCGGGCCAGCATCTCGGCCACGGGCATGGTGTGCGGGACGATCTCGGAGTAGACCTTCGCCTCGCGTACCCGGCGCGCGATCAGCTGGGCGTACTGGGCTCCGAAGTCGACCACGAGAACTGGACGCGGCAGGCTCATGGCCGCCAATCCTACCGAGCGTGATCGCACCTCCCCCCTCCCCCACCCCTCCGCCGATCATGCAGTTGTGGCGCTCGTTTTGCACCGATATTCACCTTTTGGGAGGTGCCACAACTGCATGATCGCCGTCAAGGGGGTGGGGGGAGGGGGTGGTGGGTGGGGTGGGGGTGGGTGGGGGTGAGGCGGCGGTAGGGGGAGCCCAGGGCGGGGCGGGGGTCGGGGTCGCCCTTGTTGGGCCAGAGGGACATGGCGCGTTCGGCCTGGGCGGTGATGGTGAGGGACGGATTGACGCCCAGATTGGCCGAGACGGCGGCACCGTCCACGACGTGCAGGCCGGGATGGCCGTAGACGCGATGGTAGGGGTCGATCACGCCGTCGTCGGGACTGGCACCGATCACCGCTCCGCCCAGGAGGTGCGCGGTCACCGGGATGTCGAACGGCTCGGTCAGCGCGCCGCCCGGCGTACCGTCGATCTCCTCGGCGAGCAGCCGGACCGCCTCGTTGCCGGCCGGGATCCAGGCCGGGTTGGGGGTGCCGTGGCCCGGCCTGGAGACAAGCCGGCGGCCGAGTGGACCACGCCGCAGCCGGAGGGTCAGCGAGTTGTCCGCCGACTGCATGACCAGAGCGATCACCGTACGCTCCGACCAGCGGCGCACCGAGAGCATCCGGACTGCCGACCGGGGCTGCCGGAGCAACTGCCCGAGCCACCTTCGCAGGCGGTGCGGACCGCCGTCGACCAGCAGCGACTGGAGCAGCCCCATCGCGTTCGAGCCTCGACCGTAGCGAGCCGGCTCGATGTGGGTCTGCGGGTCCGGGTGGAACGAGCTGGTGATGGCCACTCCTCCGGTGAAGTCCACGCCCCGCTCACGAGCCTTCCGGCGCGACACGGAGGCACCGAGGATCGCCTCCGAGTTGGTGCGGGTCAGCTCACCGAGCCGGGACGAGAGCCCGGGCAGGTCGCCGCCTTCCCGCATCTTGTGCAGCAGTCGCTGGGTACCCAACGCACCGGCGGCGAAGACCACCTGATCGGCGTGGATCACCTGCGGTCGGCGGCGCAGCCAGGCGCCGGTGCGCTCGGTGTGCACCTGGTACCCGCCGTCGACCGGCCGGACCGCGGTCACCGTGGTCAGCGGATGTATCCGGACACCGAGCCGCTCGGCCAGCCAGAGATAGTTCTTGACCAGCGTGTTCTTCGCCCCGACCCGGCAGCCGGTCATGCAGGCGCCGCAGTGGGTGCAGCCGGTACGCTCCGGGCCCGCGCCACCGAAGTACGGGTCGGCGACCCGCTCTCCCGGCCGGCCGAGGTGCACACCGACCGGGGTGGGCTGGAAGGTGTGCCCCACTCCCATCCGCTCGGCGACCTGCCGCATCGCCCGGTCAGCCGCGGTGGTGACCGGGTACCTGGTCACCCCGAGCATCCGTTTCGCCTGGTCGTAGTGGGGGGCCAGTTCGGCCCGCCAGTCGGTGAGGTGCCGCCACTGCGGGTCGTCGTAGAAGGCGTCGAGCGGTTCGTAGAGGGTGTTGGCGTACACCAGCGAACCGCCACCGACCCCAGCCCCGGACAGCACCAGCACCCCGCCGCCGGCCCGCCGGTCGGCCGCCCGGAGCAGGGTGATGCGCTGGATGCCGAAGCAGCCCAGCCTGGGCGCCCACAGGAAGCGGCGCAGCCGCCACGACGTCTGCGGGAAGTCGTCGTCGGCGAACCGCCGGCCCGCCTCCAGTACGCCGACCGAGTAGCCCTTCTCGGCCAGTCGCAACGCGGCGACGCTGCCGCCGAAACCCGACCCGATGACCACCACGTCGTACCGCATGCACGCATCATTACTCGCGAGTAGACCTCGCGCCAGAACCTGATTCCGCGCGATCATGCTCCGCACCGCGTCAGTTTCGCCCGGCCGGGACGCAACCACGAGCCCGGCTCAGCGCGTTGGACCGGTATCAACCAGGGCGGGTGTCGAAGTCCTCCGTCGAGCCGAGGCGGAGTCGCAGGTCGGCCAGGGACTTCGACGGACGCCCAAGGAGGCGGGGGAAGATGCTCGGAGGAGACCGGAGACGGTTGACGTTGGTGCTGGCCGGTCTGGCCACGCTGACGGTGGTCGCGGTGATCGGTGTGGTGGTGGCTCGTACGGCCGGCGACCGTGGGGCACCGACCGCCGCCACCGGCAGTCCGAGCGCGTCGCCCAGTGCCAGTGCCAGTGCCAGTCCCAGCCCGCCGCCCGGGGCCGACATCACCGGCCCGCTCAACCTGCTGCTGGTCGGGGTGGACACCCGGGTGAGCGTGCCCGGCTGGGAGCCGCACGCCGACGCCGTACTCGTGCTGCACGTACCGGCGGGGTTGTCCCAGGCGTACCTCTTCTCCCTCCCCCGCGACCTGGTGGTGGAGATCCCGGCGTACGAGCCGGCCGGCTACCGGGGCGGGCGCACCAAGCTCACCCACGCGATGAGCTACGGCAGCCGGGTACCGGACCGGCCCAAGCAACCGGACCCCGCCCAGGGGTACGAGCTGCTGCGCCGTACGGTCACCGACTACACCGGCCTCCGCATCGACGCGGGCGCGGTGCTCACCTTCGGCGGCTTCGACGAGTTGGTCGACAGCCTGGGCGGCGTGGACATCCGCATCGACCAGCGGGTGGTGTCGCGACACCGGCAGCCCGACGGCAAACACCGGCAGCCCGGCCCGGGCGTGGGCGGCTACGTCGGACCGCAGAAGGTCTACGAACCCGGCGATCAACATCTCAACGGCTGGCAGGCACTCGACTACGCCCGCCAGCGTTACCTGCCCGGCGGTGACTATGCCCGGCAACGCCATCACCAGCAACTGATCCGGGCCCTGATCGGGAAGATCCTCGACCAGGACCTGGCCCGGCAGCCCGAGCGGGTCGAGCAGGTGGTCGCCGCGCTCGGTGACGCACTGCTCTACGTCGGTGGACGGCGAATCGTGGACTTCGCGTACGCCCTCGGCACGCTGCCGCCGCAGGCGGTCACGCTGGTCGGGCTGCCCGGTGCGTCAGTGGGCCGGGGCAACGCCTACCGGGGCGAGGAACTGACCTCCGTGGGCCGTCGCTTCCTCACCGAGCTACGCGCCGGCAAAGCCGACGCCTACCTGGCCGAACATCCGAAACTGAAGATCAAAAGCTGACGGGTCGGCGCGGACCGGGCCGCCAGCGGGCGAGGCGGCATCTCGCCCGGTGGCGGAGGAACATCCCGGTGTACGACTGCGCGGGACCGGTCCAGGGCGAAAAATTTAGAGACGCTTCGGCGCGGCGGGCTTCTTCTTGCCGTAGAGCCAGGCGTCGAAGAGCTTCTCCAGCTTCTCACCGGAGACCCGCTCCGCCAGCGCCACGAACTCCTCCGTGGTGCCGTTGGCGTCGCGCTTCTCCCGCGCCCAGGTCTTGAGGATCTCGAAGAACGCCTTGTCGCCCACGGAGACCCGCAGGGCGTGCACCGTCATCGCGCCGCGCTGGTAGACCGACTCGCTGAACATGTTCTTCACTCCCGGCTTGCCCGGTGGCGTACGCCAGACCTCCGCCGGCACCCGCGCCATCCGGATGTCGAAGGCCTCCTTGGCGGTGAACTCGTCAGTGTGCTCAGCCCACAACCACTCGGCGTACGACGAGAGTCCCTCGTTGAGCCAGATGTCCTGCCACCGGCTGAGCGCCACGCTGTTACCGAACCACTGGTGGGCTACCTCGTGCGCGACGACGCCGGTGTTCTCGCCTCGGCGGAAGAAGCCCGCCGAATAGACCGACCTGCTCTGCGTCTCCAGGGCGTACCGGATCCGCTCGTCCGAGACGACCACACCGCCGTACGCCTCGACCGGGTAGGGACCGAAGACGGTCTCCAGGTAGTCGGCCACCTTGATGGTCTTGGCCATCGAAGCGTCCGCCGCGCCCTTGGACACCTTCGTGGTCACCGCGTTGAACACCGGTCGTCCCTTGTGGCTGCCCTCGGTGATCCGGAACTTTCCGATCGCCACCATGCTCAGGTAGCTGGCCATCGGCGTGTTCTCGGCCCAACGCCAGGTGGTCCAGCCGTCGGCGCTGGTCTTGCCGCCCGGCACACCGTTACTGATCGCGGTCAGTCCGTCCGGGACGGTGATCTCAAACCGGTAGGTGGCCTTGTCCGACGGGTGGTCGTTGACCGGGAACCAGGTACTGGCCGACTCGGGCTGGCCGAGGGCGATCGCGCCGTCGCTGGTGTGCAGCCAGCCGCCCTCGCCGACCGCCTGGTTCTTCAGCGACTTCGGCTTGCCCGCGTAGGTGATTTCCGCGGTGAAGTCCCGGCCGGACACCAGCCCTGCGGCGGGCGCGACGACCAGTTCGTTCTTCTCCTGCCGGTGTTGTGCCGGTGCACCGTCCACGGTGACCTCGCTCACCTTCAGGTGAGCCAGGTCGAGGTTGAACGACGACAGGTCGGCGGTCGCCTTCGCGTGCACCGTGGTGACGCCACTCAACCGGTCCTTCGCCGGGTCGTAGCGCACCTTCACCGTGTAGCCGGCGACGTCGTAGCCACCGTTGCCGTAGCTGGGAAAGTAGGGATCGCCGCCCCCGGCGGCACCCGGCTGGAAGTCCGGCGCCGGCGCGGCCGACTCACTCGGCGGTGCCGCACTCGGCTCCTTCTCCTCCGGGGCGGCCGAATCACAGCCGGTCACCCCCAACGCCCCCACCAGCAGCAGAGCCACGCTCCGCCGCAGGTGCGTCCGCACTCCTGTCATCGCACGTCCTCCCCGTGACACGGGACCGACCGGCGGCCGGCCCGAGCGATCGACTCCGTCCGATCGCAGGCCGCAGCCTACCGATCAAGTGATCACCGGACGAACATCGATCGGACGGTGGCAGCGGGTCAGGGCTGTGCGGGTGCGGTGGTGCCGCTCAGCCAGGTGTCGAAGAACGAACCCAGTTCACGCTTGGCGACCTGTTCGGCCAGGGCGACGAAGTCTGCGGTGGTGGCGGTGCCGTCGCGCCGCTCGCTGGTCCACGTCCGCAGGATCTCGAAGAAGGCGTCGTCACCGACGGTACGGCGCAGGGCGTGCACGGTCAGCGCTCCCCGCTTGTAGACGGCGGTGCTGAACATCCGGCCGGGGCCGGGATCCAGGGTGCGCCGGGACCAGTCCGTGGCCGCGTACTGGATCTCGAAGTTGCGCTGTGCGCTGCGCCCGCCGTCGTGCTCCTCCCACAGCCACTCGGCGTAGCTGGCGAAGCCCTCGTTGAGCCAGATGTCGCCCCAACGGGCCAGCGCCACACTGTTGCCGAACCACTGGTGGGCCAGTTCGTGGGCGACCACGCTGTAGTTCGGCTCGCCACTGCGGAAGAAACCCGGCCCGTAGACCGGCCGGGACTGGGTTTCCAGGGCGTACCCGATGCGGCTGTCGGAGACCGCCACCCCGCCGTACGACTCGAAGGGGTACGGCCCGAAGCGGGTGGCGAGGAAATCGGCGATCTCGCCGGTGCGGGCCAGGGAGGTCGCCGCCGGCCCGGTCGCCGGCAGTGCGTCGGGTACGGCGGTGACCATCGGCTTGCCGGCATGCTCGCCGGTCTGGACCCGGTAGTCGCCGATCACCAACGTGGTCAGATAGCTGGCCATCGGTGACCGCTCGGCCCAGCGCCAGGTGGTCCAGCCGTCGGCGCTGGTCCGCTCCCCCGGCACCCCGTTGCTGAGCGCGGCGAGCCCGTCCGGAACGGTCACCTCAAGGTCGTACGTGGCCTTGTCGGACGGATGGTCGTTGACCGGGAACCAGGTGGCTGCCGAGTGCGGCTGGCCGAGGGCGATCGCGCCATCCTCGGTGTGCTGGAACCCACCACTGCCCAGCACACCGTCGGCATCGGCCTCGGGCACGCCGCCATAGGCGACCTCCACGGTGAACCGGTCACCGGAGTCGATGCCCCGGGGCGGGGTGACCACCAGCTCGCCGTCGTCCCGCCGGTGCTCGGCCGCGGCACCGTCCACGGTCACCGAGTCGACCTCCAACCCGGACAGGTCCAGGTTGAAACGGGACAGTCCGTGGGTCGCCGTCGCGGTGATCTCGGCCCGCCCGGTGAGCTGGTCGTCCGTCGGGTCGTACCGCACCCCGAGCCGGTAGTGGGCGACGTCGTACCCACCGTTGCCGCTGCCCGGCACGTACGGGTCGCCGAGATCGGCGCTGCCGGCCCGGAACCCCTCCGGCGCCCGCTCACCAATGCCGCCGACCAGCACCACCGCTGCCACCACGGCCACGACCACGGCCGCCGCGCCGGCCCCCCACCACCTGCCCGACCCGCTGCTCACCAGCCCGAGCCTACTGCGCCAACCCCGTCGATCATGCAGTTGTGGCACGTGGCGAACCGGACATCACCTACTCAACCGGGTGCCACAACTGCATGATCGACGAGGCGGGGGGTGGGGGGTTAGCGGTCTAGGACTAGGGCTACTTTTTGGAACTCCTTGAGGTCGCGGTAGCCGCACTTGGCCATGGCGCGGCGTAGGCCACCGAAGAGGTTGAGTTGGCCGTCCGGCTCGTCGGCGGGGCCGAAGAGGAGCCGCTCCATCGAGCCGAGTGGCTCGCCGGCGGCCTCGAAGGCGCCCCGGGGCAGCGACGGGTGGCTGGCCGCCGAATGCCACCAGGCGCCGCCGGCCGGTGCCTCCTCGCACAACGACAACGGTTCGCCGAGCATCACCGCGTCCGCGCCGCAGCCGAGGGCCTTGGCGATGTCGCCGGAGGTGCGGATGTCACCGTCGGCGATCAGGTGCACGTACCGCCCGCCGGTTTCGTCGAGGTAGTCACGCCGGGCCGCGGCGGCGTCGGCGATCGCCGTCGCCATCGGCACCCGGATGCCGAGCACCGACTCCGTGGTGGACCACTCGTCTCCACCGATACCGATGATCACGCCGGCCGCGCCGGTCCGCATCAGGTGCAGGGCCGTCTTGTAGTCGGTGCAGCCACCGACGATGACCGGGAGATCGAGGTCGGCGATGAACTCCTTGAGGTTGAGCGGCTCGTCGGTGGTCGAGACGTGCTCGGCCGAGACGATGGTGCCCTGGATGACCAGGAGGTCGACGCCCGCGTCGAGGATGACCGGAGCCAGCGCCAGCGTGTGCTGCGGGGAGACGCGCACCGCCACCGTGCCGCCACCGTCGCGCAGCTCACGAACCCGTTCGGTGATCAGATCAGGCCGGATCGGCTCGGCGTACACCTCCTGGAGCCGTTTGGTGGCGCGGGCGTCCTCGTCGAGGCCGCCGAGCTCCTCCAGCACCTTGCTCGGGTTCTCGTAGCGGGTCCACAACCCTTCGACGTTGAGCACGCCGAGCCCGCCGAGCTGACCGAGCCGCACGGCCGAGGCCGGACTCATCGTCGCGTCGGAGGGGTGCCCGACACACGGAATGCCGAACTGGTACGCGTCGAGCTGCCAACCGGTGGAGACGTCGTCGACGTCCCGGGTCCGGCGGGACGGCACGATGGCGATGTCGTCCAGGTGGTAGCCGCGCTGCGCGGTCTTGCCCAGCCCGATTTCGACCACGTCACGCATGGGGCACTCCAGATGTGTTCGGGGGTGGTGGGAGGGGTCAGCGGGTGTGGTAGTTGGGCGCTTCGACGGTCATCTGGATGTCGTGCGGGTGGCTCTCCTTGAGCCCGGCCGCGGTGATCCGGATGAGCTGACCCCGCTGATGCAGCTCGGGGATGCTCTCCGCGCCGGCGTACCCCATCGCCAGCCGCAGGCCGCCGACCAGCTGGTGGGCAACCCGGGCGAGCGGCCCACGGTACGGCACCTGGCCCTCGACGCCCTCCGGGACCAGCTTCTCGTCGCTGGTCACGTCCTGCTGGAAGTAGCGGTCCTTGGAGTACGACTTGGCCTGCCCACGGGACTGCATGGCACCGAGCGACCCCATGCCGCGGTACGTCTTGAACTGCTTGCCGTTGACGAAGATCAGCTCACCGGGGCTCTCCTCGCAACCGGCCAGCAGGCTGCCGAGCATCACCGTGTCCGCGCCGGCGACCAGTGCCTTGGCGATGTCCCCGGAGTACTGGATGCCGCCGTCGCCGATGACCGGCACGCCGGCCGGTCGGGCCGCCCGGGCCGCCTCCATGATCGCCGTGATCTGCGGCACGCCGACACCCGCCACGATCCGGGTGGTGCAGATCGCTCCCGGTCCGACCCCGACCTTCACGCCGTCGGCTCCGGCCTCGACCAGCGCCTTCGCCCCCGCGTAGGTAGCCACGTTGCCACCGACGATGTCGACGGCGACGTCCTTCTTCAGCCGGCTGACCATCTCCAGCACCGCACGCTGATGGCCGTGGGCGGTGTCCACGATGATGACGTCGACCCCGGCGTCGACCAGTGCCCGGGCCCGCTTGTACGCGTCCTCGCCGACACCGATGGCCGCCGCCACCCGCAGCCGCCCCGCATCGTCCTTGGTGGAACTCGGGTACTGCTCGCTCTTGGTGAAGTCCTTGACGGTGATCAGCCCGCGCAGCTTGCCGGCGCCGTCGACGATCGGCAGCTTCTCGACCTTGTGCTGGCGCAGCAGGCCGAGCGCCTCGTCCTTGCTCACCCCGACCGGGGCGGTCACCAGCGGTGCCTTGGTCATGATCTCGCGGACCGGCAGGGCTGGGTCGGAGACGAAGCGCATGTCCCGGTTGGTGACGATGCCCACCAGTTGCCCCTGCGCATCCACCACCGGCACACCGGAGATGCGGTAGCGCCCACAGAGCTGGTCGACCTCGCGCAGGGTGTCATCCGGGCTCGCCGTCACCGGGTTGGTGATCATGCCGGATTCGGAACGCTTGACCAGGTCGACCTGGAGCGCCTGGTCCTCCACCGAGAGGTTGCGGTGCAGCACGCCGATGCCGCCCTGGCGGGCCATCGCAATCGCCATCCGGGCCTCGGTGACCGTGTCCATCGCGCTGGACAGCAGCGGGATGGAGAGCGAGACGTTGCGGGTCAGCCGGGTGATGGTGTTCACCCGACTCGGCACCACGTCGGACTCCCCCGGCTGGAGCAGCACGTCGTCGAAGGTCAGCCCCAGCGGCACCACCCTGGCCGAACCGGCGGGCAGCTCGGGCAGATGGCCGCCCAGCTCGCCGCCCTCGATGCCAGCAGAAAGGTCGGTACGGGGCGAATTCTCCACGATTGCTCTCCTGAGCTGTTCGAACCGGGCTTCAGCGAGGTGGCACGGGGGGCACCGGCGACCGCCGGGCGAGGGTTGCGTCAGCCTCATCGTACCCACTGAAGGTTTCTCCACCCGAACCGCGCGCCACCCGCCCGGTAACGGCTCGCGCACCGGGGGACAGGCGTCGACGGTGGCATGGGACTACGGTGAGGGGGTGCACGACGATCCCATCGACCCGTTCACCGGCGACCCGACCGATCCGGCGGCTGACCTGGAGGCCCCCGGCGACGACCCGCCGCTGGACCCGCTGACCGACGTCGAGCGCCAGGATGTGCTGGAGGACCTCGCCGACCTGGAGATCTACCAGGCGCTGCTCGCGCCGATCGGCGTACGCGGGCTCGTCATCGAGTGTGAGGACTGCCGGGAACCGCACTACTTCGACTGGGATCTGCTCCGGGGCAACCTGCGGCACCTGCTCAGCTCCGGGCGTCCCCGGGTGCACGAGCCGGCCTACGATCCCGACCCCGACCACTACGTCACCTGGGACTACGCCCGCGGCTACGCCGACGGGGTGCACGACACCCTCAGCGAGGGCACCGAGGACGAGGCCGGCGCCGGAGGCTGAGCCGGCTCAGGGCTCCATGGGCGGTTTCACCGGCTCGTCCACCGCGTCCTGGTTCCGGCGCACCACGCTGATCATCCCGTTGGGTTCGAGATAGGCCCGCTGCACCTCGCTCAGCTCCTCGATGCCATGCAGCCGCAGCTGGCTGAGCACCTCCTGGCGGGTCATGAACTCGCGGTGCATCAGCCGCCTGTTCAGCCGCCCATTGTTGATCAGAATCCGTGGATGGGGCTTGATCAGGCGGGCCAGGTGCGGCCATCGGTACGACGCCGCGTCGAGCGCCACACTCCAGCCGACGATGGTGGCGACCAGCAGGATGCCGTCGACGATGCTGCTGGTCTCTCCGACGAGGCCACTCGCGGCCGCCTGGGCGACCAGGACGACGAGCAACACGTCGGTGATGCCCAACCCGCCGGCCTCGCGCTGGCCGGTCAGCCGCATCAGCAGGAGCACGGAGAGGAATGTCACCGTTCCCCTGATGAAGATCTCCAACAGCGGGACGGTCGGGGTGAACATCGCCCCCCAGTCAGGCATGTCGTCGCACTACCCGCCGTCCAACTCCACAAAACCGCTGTCGCTTCCGGGCTGGGCTGCGGCGACTGTCCGCCGTCGCACCTCAGGCGACCAGTCCGGCCCGGAAGCCGGCGGCCACGGCGTGCGCCCGGTCGCGGGCGCCGAGCTTGCGGAACAGCCGTCGGGCGTGGGTCTTCACGGTGTCCTCGGAGACGAACAGTTCCCGACCGATCTCGGCGTTGCTCTTGCCCTCGGCCATGCCGAGCAGCACCTGTAGCTCCCGCTCGGTAAGGCCGATCGTGGATCGGTCGGGCCGGGGCGGCGACGCCGGCTTGTCCGGCTCGGATTCGTTGCCCGTCTCGGCGGGGTCGTCGCCACGCTGCACCGGCACCATCGCCGGCCCGCCGGCCGCGTCCGTCGCCGGCCAGGCGGCCGGCGTCTCGCCGCCGGTGCGTCCGCCGGGCGCGGGCCGGTTCGGGCTGCCCACGGCCGCGGCATCCCGGGCGGGATCGGCGATCCGGTGCCGGTTGGCCCGGCCGGGGGCGGCCAACAGCAACAGCGCCTTGGCCACGGCGCTGGTCAGATCCTGGTCGACCCCCTGGATCAGCCCACGCGCCCCGGCGCCGATGGTCGCTGCCGCCGCCTCGGACTCCTCGACACCGAGCAGCAGGACGGCGGCCTGCGGGGCGCGGGCCAGGACCCGGCGGACGAAGCCGGCGCTGTCGGGGCGGGTGAGTGCGGTGTCGGCGAGCACCACGTCGGCGGGGCGCTCAGCCAACCGCAACATCACCTCGGGATCGGAGACCGCCGTCCGGACGGCACCCGACAATCCCAACCGCGCTGCCGCGGAGGTCAGGTGCTGCGCCGCGAGCGGCGTTCGAACGCACACGAGAACGGTACGCACAGGCATCTCCTCTCCGCTGACGAGCAGACCACGACCGACCCCGGTCGGGAGGAGGTTCCGGGCAATCCTCCCAACTTTTCCGACAGATAGGGCATTTGGTGCAACCTGCGAAGTGTTTTGGATCAAAGACGTGTGAGCCGAGAGGCGTGCGGGTAGGGAGTGCCAGGCCGGAACGGTGCGCCTGCGCGGCCCGCCGCCCGGACAACCGGCCACAAGCGTCGCGCGGTGCCGCGCGGGAGGAGGGGTGCTGATGTCGAACGTACGTAGACTGCCCGGACCCATCATCGACCTTTGGGACTGGCAGCGGCTCGGTGCCTGCCGGGGCCGCGACAGCGCCCAGTTCTTCCACCCCGACGGTGAACGGGGCTCCTCCCGGCTGCGTCGGGAATCCTCCGCGAAAGCCGTCTGCCGTACCTGCCCGGTCCGCGCCGAGTGCGCCGCGCACGCCCTTGCCGTACGCGAGCCGTACGGCGTGTGGGGTGGCCTGAGCGAATCCGAGCGGCTGCGGCTGCTCGCGCTCGGCTGGGAGGACCTCGCCGACCGCCGGAAGACCCGCGTCGACATCAACCGGATGGAGGCCCGGCTGGGCGGCTCGCACCGGTCGACGGTGCCCAACCAACGCAACGTCGCCTGACCGACAGCACCGCCGACGCCGCGTCCAGATCTGGACGCGGCGTCGCGCTGTCCACCGGCAAACCAGCCAACCGACACCGCGCGCGGGACGAATCAGGTGACGGTGAGCGTGACGGCGTGCCAACCGGTAGCGCCGTCCGGCGCGACATCGCGTGGCTCGCCGGTCTGCGTCTCGCCGGTGCCGTCCGTCGCCCGGACCTGGAGGGTGTGCTTGCCCGGGGTGGCCTGCCACTGCCACGACCACTGCACCCAGGTGTCCACCGAGATCGTCGGCGCGAGTTGGGCCTCCTGCCAGGGTCCTTCGTCGACGCGTACCTCGACGCGGTCGATGCCCCGCTGCTGTGCCCAGGCGACGCCGGCGACCGTGACCGGGCCGGCGGTCGGACGGTTGCGCTGGCGGGGCGTGTCGATCCGCGACTGCGTCTTCACCGGCCCCTGCGCCGACCAACCCCGAGGGACCCAGTACGCGTCGAAGTCAGCGAAGCTGGTCAACTCCAGTTCGGTGATCCACTTGCAGGCCGACACGTAGCCGTACAGGCCCGGCACCACCATCCGGACCGGGAAACCGTGCCGCACCGGCAACGGCTCACCGTTCATGCCGACGGCGAGCAGCGCGTCCCGCCCGTCGCGCAGCGCGGCAGTCGGGGTACCGCAGGTCCAACCGTCGACGGAGCGCCCGACCACCTGATCGGCCCCGTCCAACGGCGCCACCTCGTCGAGCAGTTCCCGGATCGGTACGCCGAGCCAGCGCGCATTGCCGATCAGGTCGCCGCCAACCTCGTTGGACACGCAGGCCAGCGTCACGTACCGCTCCACCATGGGTCGAGCGAGCAGATCGGCGTAGCTCAGTGTGACCGGGTTGCGCACCCGTCCATGGATGCGTAGCCGCCAGGTCCTCGGATCGACCTGCGGCACCACCAACGCGGTGTCGATCCGGTAGAAGCCCCGGTTCGACGTGACGTAGCTGGCCAGCCCCGGCACGGCCAGGTCGGCCCCGGCCGGCACCGGCGGCGCGGTGGAGACCGGGGCCGGCAGCGTGATCGCCTCGCGGGCGGCTGACACCCCCTGACGGCCGGCCAGCCACCGCCCTGCCACTCCCCCGACGGTGGCCACCCCGAGCACAGTGCCGACACCGGTGAGGAACCGCCGCCGCGAATCCGGGTCGACCCGCTGCCCTGGACCTTCGGCAACCGGGGTACCTCCGGCGGACTCGGTGGGGCCGGAGACCGTCGGTGAGGACCAGGGCCACGGGTCCAGTTCCAGCGGACCAGCGACGAACGCCCACAGCACCAGCCCGCCGACCGCCGCCCCGACCAGTGCCGGCAACACATCGGCGGCATCCGCGCCGGCCCGGGTCAGGGCCGCTGCCGCACCGATCCCGCCGAAGACGACGATGCCGGCCAGACCCACCGCCAGTTGGCGGACGGCCAGCAGGCCCAGCAGTGCGGCGAAGCCGCCGAGCAGCAGCGCCGTACCGATCAGCAGGGCGATCTTGTCGTACGTGCCGAAGACCTCGATGCCGAACCGCTTGACCGGCTCGGGGGCGGTGTCCACGACGAGACCGCCGACCGCGACCAGCGGCGACGACCGGGGGCCGGTCAGGGCCGCAACCAACTCGGCGGCGCCGATCGCCGCCGCAGCGGCGGCGATGCCCGCCAGGGCGGCGAACCGAGGTGTCGTGCTGCTCACCCGCCCAGTCTTTCCCACCGACCACCGGTCCGGAAGTGGCCGTAGCGTCCGCTATCCGCGCGTGGGGCGCACCGCCTCGTCGACGGTGCGCCCCACGTCCGGCGTACGGCAGGGGCTCAGAAGCCCGGGCCGTGCTGGTGGCTGTGACCGTGGCCGTGCGAGTGGCCGTGGCCACCTGCGGCCGGCTCCGGCTCGGCCGGCTTCTCCACCACGAGGCTCTCGGTGGTGAGCAGCAGACCGGCGATCGACGCGGCGTTGGTGACCGCGTTGCGGGTCACCTTGACCGGGTCGATGATGCCGGCCTTGGTCAGATCGACGTACTCGCCGACGGCGGCGTCGAGGCCGTGGCCCCACTCCTTGTCGCTGACCTTCTGCACCACCACGTAACCGTCGTGGCCGGCGTTCTGGGCGATCCACCGCAGCGGCTCGACCAGCGCCTTGCGCACGATCGACACGCCGACCTTCTCGTCGCCGGTGAAGCCGAGGTCGTCGTCGAGCACCGACAGGATCTGCGCCAGGGCGGCACCGCCGCCGGGCACCGTACCCTCCTCGACCGCGGCCTTGGTCGCGGCGATCGCGTCCTCGATGCGGTGCTTGCGCTCCTTCATCTCGACCTCGGTGGCCGCGCCGACCTTGATCACCGCGACGCCGCCGGAGAGCTTGGCGAGCCGCTCGGCGAGCTTCTCCCGGTCCCACTCGGAGTCCGAGGCCTCGATCTCCTTGCGGATCTGGGCGACCCGGTCGGCCACCTCGCTGGCCTGGCCACCACCGTCGACGATGGTGGTGTTCTCCTTGTCGACCACGACGCGCCGGACGCTGCCCAGCACCTCCAGGCCGACCTGGTCGAGCTTGTAGCCCAGCTCGGGGGCGACCAGCTCGGCGCCGGTGAGGATCGCCATGTCCTGGAGCATCGCCTTGCGGCGGTCACCGAAGCCGGGCGCCTTGACCGCGCAGACCTTGAGGGTCTTGCGGATGGAGTTGACCACCAGGGTGGACAGCGCCTGACCCTCGACGTCCTCGGCGATGATGAGCAGCGGCTTGTTGTTCTGGAGGACCTTCTCCAGCAGCGGCAGCAGCTCCTCGATCGCGGAGATCTTCTGCGTGGTGATCAGGACGTACGCGTCCTCCAGGACCGACTCCTGCGCCTCCGCGTCGGTGACGAAGTTCGGCGAGATGAAGCCCTTGTCGAACTGAAGGCCCTCGGTGACGTCCAGCTCGGTCTGCAGCGCCGAGCCCTCCTCGACGGTGATCACACCGTCGCGGCCGACCTTCTCCATCGCCTCCGCGATCAGCTCACCGATGGTGGCGTCCTGCGCGGAGATCGTCGCGACGTGGGCGACCGACTTCTTGTCGGAGACCTCGACGGCCTTGCCGAGCAGCGCCTCGGAGACCTTGGTGGCGGCGGCGTCGATGCCCCGCTTGAGGCCGGCCGGGTTGGCACCGGCGGCGACGTTGCGCAGGCCCTCACGAACCATGGCCTGGGCGAGCACCGTCGCGGTGGTGGTCCCGTCGCCGGCGACGTCGTTGGTCTTGGTCGCCACCTCCTTGACCAGCTGCGCGCCGAGGTTCTCGTACGGGTTGGTGAGCTCGATCTCCTTGGCGATGGTCACGCCATCGTTGGTGATCGTCGGCACACCGAATTTCTTGTCGAGGACGACGTTGCGCCCGCGCGGCCCGAGGGTGACCTTGACCGTGTCCGCAAGCGCGTTGACACCGTGCTCCAGCAGGTGCCGCGCGTCGTCCGAGAAGCTCAGGATCTTCGCCATGAATGTCCCTTCGAAGCGACGTTGCCCCGGCCCGGCGAGCCGGACCGGGGCAACGACACTGATCGGTCTGTCTTACTTCTCGATGACCGCGAGGACGTCGCGGGCGGAGAGCACCAGGTACTCCTCGCCGGCGTACTTGACCTCGGTGCCGCCGTACTTCGAGTAGAGGACGGTGTCGCCGACGGAGACGTCGATCGGCACACGGTTGCCCTTGTCGTCGATCCGGCCCGGGCCGACAGCGAGGACGGTGCCCTCCTGCGGCTTCTCCTTGGCGGTGTCGGGGATCACGATGCCCGAGGCGGTGGTGGTCTCGGCCTCGTTCGCCTGGACCACGATGCGGTCCTCGAGCGGCTTGATCGCAACCTTGGTCGCGGTAGTCACGGGCATACCCTCCTGGGGTACTTGGTTTCGTTGCCGATCGGCATGCCGACCGGCGTCAATCTGCCACATGCCACCGGGCGGGGCCGTCGTCGCGGGTGCCGGTCCGCCTGGCGTTCAACCCCCGGACACCAGGGCCCGGAGGTTGGCACCCTCAGGGTGAGAGTGCTAATCGCAGGTTATTCCTCGGCTAGCACTCCGTCAAGGAGAGTGCCAATCCGGCGGGCCGGTGTCGCCATCTCCCCACCCTCGTGCGCACCACCGCACCGCCCTTGATCGCCCTCCGACCAACGTCGGCACCACAGTTCCGCCAGCGTTGACCGCAACACGCCGACATTTACTTCCCCGCCTGGCGACTCACCCTTACTCTCCGGCGCGACCACGTCACGGAGGGCGGACAGATGGCCGACATACCAACCCTGGGATTCCTGCGCGACCAGTTGCGCCGGGCCCGCAAGATGCGCGGGCTCAGCCAGGAGGAGTTGAGCAAAATGATCAACTACTCCACGTCGGCGGTGAGCGCGATGGAGATCGGCCCGAACCAGCTCAGCGCCGACTACCTGGCCCGGTTCGACAAGGTGCTGGAGACCGGCGGTCTCTTCGTCGGGATGCTGGAGCTGATCCGGCTGCACGCCGAGCCGGACTGGTTCCGATCGTGGGGCGAGATCGAACGCGAGGCGGTCGCGCTGCGCTGGTACGACCCGGCCGTGGTGCCGGGCCTGCTCCAGACCGAGGCGTACGCGCGGGCGATGCTCCGAGCCGGCCCGCCGCTGACCGACGAGCAGATCGAGAAGCGGGTGCTGGCCCGGATGGCCCGGCAGGAGGTGCTCACCCGCGAGGAGCCACCGCAGCTCGTCGCGGTGCTCGACGAGCAGGCGCTGCGCCGGCAGGTCGGCGAGCGCGCGACGATGCGCGAGCAGTTGGAGCACCTGCGCACCCTCGTCGACCGCCCGCACGTGCAGGTGCGGATCGTGCCGGCCGAGACCCCGTGGTACCCCGGACTCAACGGCCCGTTCGTGCTGGCCCGGCTCGCCGACGGCACCGAGGTGGCGCACCTGGACAACCAACTCCGGGGGCACACTGTGGACAGCTCGAACGACCTTGCCAGCCTCGGGCGGCGCTGGGAGACTGTGGCCGGTGAGGCGCTGCCGCGCCGGCAGTCCGCCCGCCTGATCGAGGAAGTGGCGAAGTCATGGACCTGACCCGTGCCGCCTGGCGCAAATCCTCCCGCAGCAACAGCAACGGCGGCGCCTGCGTGGAGGTCGCCGACAACCTGCCCGGCGTGGTCGCCGTACGCGACAGCAAGGACCCGGCCGGCCCGGTGCTCGCCTTCACCCGGACCGCCTGGCGCGCCTTCATCACCACCCACCACACCACCAACTGATCCCCACCCCCGCCGCCGGCCACCCCGCCGAGCCCGGTCGGCCGCACATTGATCGTCTGCACTTCAGTGACTCGGACCTCGGCGTGTCGACTCACTGAAGTGCAGACGATCACGCCGCGCACGGGCGGGCGCCTCGGGCAGTCGGGTGGGGCGGGAGAATGGGCGGGTGGATCTGGAGCAGTTCGCCGCGCTGCGTACGCCCGAGGGGTCGGCCGCGCTCGACGCGGCGGCTCGGGTGGCCGGCGGTGATCCGCTGGTCGCCGCCGCGTCGCTGCGCTCGGCCGGGATGCCGGCCGGACTCGCCGCGGCGGCGCTGACCCAGGCGGAGCTGCGTCGCCGGGCGGTGGGCAAGTTCGGGCCGGCGGCGAGCGCCATGTTCTTCACCCGGCCCGGCCTGGAGCAGGCCACCCGGCGGATCGTCGCGGACCGGCGGGCGCAGCGGCTACGCGCCGCCGGGGTGAGCACGCTCGCCGACCTGGGCTGCGGGCTGGGTGCCGACGCGCTCGCCGCCGCCCGCACCGGCATCCGGGTGTACGCGGTGGAGGCGGACCCGCTCACCGCCGCGCTGGCCGAGGCGAACGCTCAGGCCGCCGGGCTGGCCGAGCTGGTCACCGTCGAGTGCGGCGACGCGACCGCCTTCGACGTGACCCGGGTCGAGGCGGTCTTCTGCGACCCGGCCCGACGCCGCGCCGGAACCGGCCGCCGGATCTTCGACCCCAACTCGTACTCGCCGCCGTGGGATTTCGTCACCGGCTTGGCCGAGCGGGTGCCGCGCACGGTGGTGAAGGTCGCGCCGGGGATCGACCACGCGTTGATCCCGCCCGGCGCCGAGGCCGAGTGGGTGAGCGTCGACGGCGACCTGGTCGAGGCAACCCTCTGGTGCGGCGACCTGCCCGATGTCCCCCGCCGCGCCACCATATGCAAGGAAGGGCCCCCTGTTAACGCCTCCGGTATAGCAGGGGACCCTTGCTATCACCCGACCGGTGGCCTGGCCGACGGCGGGAGCAACCGTGGCAGCGGGGAGCTTCACCTGGGCAACGGCGCGTCGGTGCATCAGCTGACCGGATCGGGGACGCGGGAGGCGGACGTCGGGCCGGTGCGACGTTTCGTCTACGACCCGGATCCGGCAGTGGTCCGGGCGCATCTGGTCGCCGAGTTGGCCGCTGACCTGGACGCCACGCTGGCCGACCCGACCATCGCCTACCTCTACGCCGACGCGGCGACGCCCACGCCGTACGCCCGCTGTCTGGAGGTGACCGACGTGCTGCCGTTCTCCCTCAAGCGACTGCGGGCGCTGCTGCGGGAACGGCGGGTCGGCCGGGTGGAGATCCTCAAGCGCGGCTCCGCGCTGGAGCCCGAGCGGCTCCGACGCGACCTGCGACTGGCCGGCGACCAGCCGGCCAGCCTGGTGCTCACCCGGGTGGCCGCCGCCCCGACGGTCCTGGTCTGCCGCCCGACCCCCTGAACCAGCCTTGCCGAACCACTCGGTGAGAAGGCAGTGGTTCGACCGTCCGGCCGGGTCTACGTTGGCGAGCATGGCGGGACGTGGCACCCCGGCGATCGTGCTGCTGGCAAAGCGCAAGGTCGACCATCGCACGCACCCGTACGACGTCTCCCCTGACGCGCCCAACTACGGCGCGCTGGTCGCCGCCGCGCTCGCGGTGGCACCGGAGCGGGTCTTCAAGACCCTGGTCACCGAGGTCGACGGGGTGTTGACGGTGGCGGTGGTGCCGGTCACCGGCGAACTCGACCTGAAGGCGCTCGCGGCGGCGGTGGGCGGTAAGCGGGCCACGCTGGCCGAGCGGGTGGCAGCCGAGCGGGCCACCGGGTACGTACGCGGCGGTATCAGCCCACTCGGCCAACGCCGCCGCCTGCCCACGGTGCTCGACAGCTCCGCCCTGGACCACCCGACGGTGTACGTCTCGGCCGGACGCCGAGGACTCCAGGTGGAGCTGGCTCCGGGGGATCTGATCGCGCTCACCGAGGCGCGCACCGCGTGTCTCGCCGCCGACTGATCCGATCCGGCCCGTGCGCGAGCCGGACGGATCTCGGCTCCGGCAGACGGACGGTGGCGACCGGGTGTCGACCACGTTGCTGAATTGTTACCGCCGACAACAAACTCGTGTGCTGCGCACCCTTGTGCTGGCGTGTGACGCGCAATACGTTGCCGGGCACAACAAAAACAAAAAACACCGACACCCTTCCCCACCCTCGAAAGGACCCTGCACATGCGCAAGGGCTTCCTCGCCGTCGGAACCGTGGGCCTGCTGGCCCTCGGCAGCCTGACGGCCTGCGGCGACGATTCCGGCGGCGACCAGGCCGGCTCCGACAAGACCCCGAAGATCGGCGTGATCCTGCCGGACAGCAAGTCCTCCGTCCGCTGGGAGACGGCGGACCGTAAGTTCCTGGAGGAGGCGTTCAAGGCCGCCAACGTCGACTACGACATCCAGAACGCGCAGGGCGACAAGACCCAGTTCCAGACCATCGCCGACCAGATGATCACGAGTGGCGTCACCGCGCTGATGATCGTCAACCTGGACTCCGGCACCGGTAAGGCCGTCCTCGACAAGGCCAAGTCGCAGGGCGTCGCCACCATCGACTACGACCGCCTCACCCTGGGCGGCTCGGCGGAGTACTACGTCAGCTTCGACAACGAGGCTGTCGGCAAGCTCCAGGGCGAGGGCCTGGTCAAGTGCCTGACCGACCAGAAGGTCGAGAAGCCGGTCGTGGCGTACCTGAACGGCTCGCCGACCGACAACAACGCCACCCTGTTCAAGAACGGGTACGACTCGGTCCTCAAGCCCAAGTTCGACGCGAACGAGTACGTCAAGGGCCCGGACCAGGACGTTCCCGACTGGGACAACGCCCAGGCCGCCACGATCTTCGAGCAGATGCTGACCCAGACCAGCGGCAAGATCGACGGTGTGCTCTCCGCCAACGACGGCCTCGGCAACGCCGCCATCTCGGTGCTGAAGAAGAACAAGCTCAACGGCAAGGTGCCGGTGACCGGCCAGGACGCCGACCCGCAGGCGCTGCAGAACATCCTCGCCGGTGACCAGTGCATGACCGTCTACAAGGCGGTCAAGCAGGAGGCCGACGCCGCCGCCGAGCTGGCCATCGCGCTGGCCAAGGGCGAGCGCAAGGAGACCGGCCAGACCGTCAAGGACCCGGAGGGTGGCCGGGACGTGCCGGCCGTCCTGCTCACCCCGCAGGCGATCTACAAGGAGAACGTCAAGGACGTCATCGCCGACGGTTACGTGACCAAGGAGCAGGTCTGCACCGGTGACTTCGCTGCGCTCTGCACCGAAGCCGGCATCAGCTGACCGCACCCCGCCTAGGCGACGCCGCCCGGCACGGTGACCCCGTGCCGGGCGGCGTGCGCCGCTGGACGGGCCCCGATCTCCCTCCGCGAAATAAGGAGAACCCCGTGTCCGCGACCCCTCTGCTGGAGCTACGCGGGATCGACAAGAGTTTCGGTCCCGTCCAGGTCCTGCGCGACGTCGCCTTCGCCGCCTACCCGGGCGAGGTCACCGCACTCGTCGGTGACAACGGCGCCGGCAAGTCCACCCTGGTCAAGTGCATCAGCGGCATCTACTCGACCGACGCCGGACAGTTCATCTTCGACGGCCAACCGGTGAGCATCCACAGCCCGCGCGACGCCGCCTCGCTCGGCATTGAGGTCGTCTACCAGGACCTCGCACTCTGCGACAACCTCGACATCGTGCAGAACATGTTCCTCGGCCGTGAGAAGCGCAGGGGCATCGTCCTCGACGAACCGACCATGGAACAGATGGCGGCCGAGACCCTCGCCGGGCTCTCCGTACGCACCGTCAAGTCGCTGCGCCAGCACGTCTCCAGCCTCTCCGGCGGCCAACGCCAGACGGTGGCGATCGCCAAGGCGGTGCTCTGGAACAGCCGGCTGGTGATCCTGGACGAGCCGACCGCCGCGCTCGGCGTCGCGCAGACCGCCCAGGTGCTCGAACTGGTCCGACGGCTGGCCGACAACGGCCTGGCCGTCGTACTGATCTCACACAACATGAACGACGTCTTCGCGGTCTCCGACCGGATCGCCGCGCTCTACCTCGGGCAGATGGTCGCCCAGGTGAAGACCACCGACATCACTCACGCCCAGGTGGTCGAACTGATCACCGCCGGTCGCTCCGGCGAGCTCGGACTCGTTACCGAACCGGCTACCAACGGTAACGGCGCGGCGCCGGCCGGCAGCACCACGGGAGGCGTCTCATGAGCACCACCGTCGTCAAGCAGGACGGGCCGGCCGCCGTCACGCCGGCACCCACCGTCGCCACCCACGTCCGCGATTACTGGCGACGGGTACGCGGTGGCGACATCGGCGCCCTGCCCGCCGTACTCGGCCTGCTCGTGCTCTGCACGGTCTTCTCGATCATGCGGCCGTCGTTCCTCACCGCCGGGAACTTCGCCAACCTGTTCACCCAGGGCGCGGCGGTCACCCTGATCGCGATGGGCCTGGTCTTCGTCCTGCTGCTCGGTGAGATCGACCTGTCGGCCGGCTTCGCCAGTGGCGTCTGCGCGGCGGTGCTGGCCAACGTGGTCACCGTCCTGGGCTACCCGTGGTACGTCGCGGTGGCCGCCGCGGTGCTCACCGGCATGGTGATCGGCACCACGCTCGGCGTCCTGGTCGCCAAGATCGGCATCCCCTCCTTCGTGGTTACCCTGGCCGGCTTCCTCGCCTTCCAGGGCGTGGTGCTACTGCTGATGGAGGAAGGCCGCAACATCTCGGTACGCGATTCGGTGCTGGTGGCGATCGCCAACCGCAACCTGCCGCCGCTGCTCGGCTGGGTACTGGCCGCCGTGGCCGTCGCCGGTTACGCCGCCGTTCAACTGCTCCGCCATCGCAGCCGCGCCGCACGGGGCCTGGTCACCGACCCGTTCGCCGTGGTGCTCGCCCGGATCGGCGGGCTGGCGGTCGTCCTCGGCCTCGCGGTCTACGTGCTCAACCTGGAACGCAGCCGCAACGTGCTGATCAGCTCGCTCAAGGGCGTTCCGATCGTGGTGCCGCTCATCGCCGTGCTGCTCATCGTCTGGACCTTCGTGCTCCAGCGCACCAGCTACGGCCGGCACATCTACGCCGTCGGCGGCAACAAGGAGGCCGCCCGGCGGGCCGGCATCAACGTGGACCGGATCCGCATCTCGGTCTTCGTCATCTGCTCCACCATGGCCGCGGTCGGTGGCATCGTCGCCGCCAGCCGGGCCAACTCGGTCGACCCGAACACCGGTGGCAGCAACGTGCTGCTCTACGCCGTGGGCGCGGCCGTGATCGGTGGCACCAGTCTCTTCGGCGGCAAGGGCCGGGTCCTGGACGCGGTGCTCGGCGGTGCCGTGGTCGCGGTGATCGACAACGGCATGGGCCTGATGGGTTACAGCTCGGGCGTCAAGTACGTGGTCACCGGCGTGGTGCTGCTCCTGGCAGCCAGCGTCGACGCACTGTCGCGTAGACGAGCCGCCGCCACCGGCAGCCGCTGATCCGCCACCGAAAGTAGTCATGACCCGATGCGCGTAGGACCGAGCCAGGACGAGATTCGTCGACAGAATCTGGGTGCCCTGCTGCGCTTCGTGCACGTGCACGGCGCGACCACCCGCGCAGAACTGACCACCGCGCTGGGGTTGAACCGGAGCACCATCGGCGCGCTCACCGCCGACCTCGCCGCGGCCGGCCTGGTGACTGAGGGGGCGCCGAAGGAAACCGGTCGGGCCGGACGACCGTCACTGGTCGTCCGGCCCGAGTCGGCCCGGATCTTCGCCTACGCGTACAGCATCGAGGTGGACCGGCTGCGGGCCGCGCGGGTCGGGCTCGGCGGCGCGGTGCTCGACCGCCGGGAACTGGACCGCCCACGCGGTCTCAGCGCTGCGGAAGCCGCCCCGCTGCTGGCCAGCGCGGTCAAGGAGATGCGCCAGGCGCTGCCGGAGGATGCCGTCTGCGTGGGTGCCGGGGTGGCGGTCTGCGGGATGGTCCGCCGCGACGACGGGCTGGTCCGGCTCGGGCCGACCACCGGTTGGGTGGACGAACCGATCGGCGCCGCCCTCGGCACGGAACTCGGGTTCGACGTGCCGGTCACGGTCGGGAACGTGGCCGACGTGGCGGCCTTCGCCGAACACGCTCGTGGCGCGGCGGCGGGCTGCGACAACGTCATCTACCTCTACGGCGACGTCGGCGTCGGCGCCGGCATCATCGCCGGAGGCCGGCGGCTGACCGGGCACGGCGGCTACAGCGGCGAGGTGGGGCACATGGTCGTGGTCCGCGACGGGGCTCGCTGCGAGTGCGGCAACCGGGGGTGCTGGGAGACCGAGATCGGCGAGCACGGGCTGCTCCGGGCCGCCGGCCGTTCCGACGCCCGGGGTCGGGAAGCACTGCTGGCGGTCTTCGACGCCGCCGACCGTGGGGACGCCCAGGCCCAGATTGCGGTACGACAGGCCGGTGACTGGCTCGGCTTCGGGGTCGCCAACCTGGTCAACATCTTCAACCCGGAGATGGTCATCTTCGGCGGCACCATGCGCGACCTCTATCTGGCCGCCGCCGCCCAGGTACGCAGCCGGCTCAACTGCAACGGGCTGCCGGCCTGCCTGGAGCACGTCCGGCTGCGTACGCCGATGCTCGGCGAAGACGCTCCCCTGGTCGGTGCCGCCGAACTCGCCTTCGATCGGCTGCTCGCCGACCCACTCGACGTCGGCTGACCTCCACTTCACGTTTTCGCGAACCGGTTTCGTCATGAGGTGAACTGATCGGCCAGACAATCCGTACCAGTCTGCGGACGGACGGCCGATGAGGTGTGGAGGTCCGTCGCTCAACGATCGGTTCTCGTCCGAGGAGGCGCCGCAGACATGGCACCGCTGGATTCCGCTCGTCGCTGGCAGGGCAACCGGTCCCGTCACTTGGCGGTGCTGCTCACCACGATCGCCGCAGCCCTCGTCGTCCTGCCCGGCGTGGCGCTGGCCGCGCCTGCCGCGCAGCAACTCGCCGCCGCCGACCAGGCCCTGCTGGACGGCGTACGGCTGGCCGGGCTCTGGGAGATGCCGGCCGGGCAGATGGCTGCCGAGAAGGGCCAGTCACGGGCGGTTCGCGAAGTCGGTGCCGAGATCGCCCGGCAGCACGAGGAGCTGGACCGACTCACGGTGGAGGCGGCCAACAAGTTGGGTGCCACCATCCCCGCCAACCCGACCGCGGAGCAGCAGGGCTGGCTGGACGAGATGAAGAACGCCAACGGCGCCCGCTTCGACCAGATCTTCGTCACCCGGCTGCGGGTCGCCCACGGCAAGATCTTCCCGGTCATCGGCGCGGTCCGCGCCAGCACCCGCAACGACGTCGTCCGGGAACTGGCCAACGCGGCCAACACGTTCGTCGGCGACCACATGGACATGTTGGAGAGCACCGGTCTGGTCCGGTACGCCGAGCTTCCGCCCGCCGCGCTGCCCGCCCCGGGCAACGACGGGCTGCTCGCCGCCGCGTCGGCCAACACCGGTCCGCAGATCGGCGTCAGCAACACCGTCATCTGGGCGATCTTCCTAGGTGCCCTCGGCACCGGCGGTTTCCTCACGTACCGCATGTTCCGTCGCTCCTGACCCCCACCACCCGACCGATGACCGCCCGCGCCCGAGCCGCTGCCCTGCTCGGGTTGATCCTGGTTGGACTGTGCGCCGCCCTGGGCCCCGCCGGCCCAGCGGCGGCGCACGCCGTGGTGGTGGCCACCACTCCGGAACGCGACGAGGTGCTCGGGTACGCGCCGCGCGAGGTGCTGGTGACCTTCAGCGAGACCATCGCCGTGGTCCCCGGCCGGGTGCAGGTCCTGGCACCCGACGGCAAGCGGATCAACGTCGGCGATCCGGAGGTCCGCGACAGCACCATGCGGATCACCCTGCGGCCCGCGGACCGTCCGCTCGGCACCTACCTGGTCAGCTATCGCGTCATCTCGGCGGACAGCCACCCGGTCGCGGGCAGTTTCACCTTCGCCGCCGGAGCGCCGTCAGCCACCCCACCACTGCCAGCCGAGGCGGACGCGACACCGGCCGGGATGCTGATGCCGGTGGCCAAGTACCTCGGCTACCTGGGCCTGCTGTTGGCTGTGGGTCCGCCACTGCTCACCGCGACCCTCTGGCCCCGCCGCCGGTCTCGACGCGGGGCGACCGTCATGGCGCTGATCGGCCTCGGGCTGATCACCGCCGGCACGCTCGGCACCTGGATCGGGCAGGCGGCGCAGGTGGTCGGTGTACCGGTCGGTCGGCTCTCCGCCGCCGACCTGCGTGCGGTCGCCGACACCGACGTCGGCGTGGTGCTGGCGGTACGTCTGGTGCTGGTCGGCCTCGCCGCGGCGCTGCTGCCGACGGTCACCCGGGGCACCGCCGGGCGCTGGCGGACCGGCGCGCTCGCGGCGGCGGGCGTGGCGGGCCTGGTCACCTGGCCACTGGCCGGGCATCCGATCGCCTCGCCGGTGCCGCCGGTGAGCATCGTGCTGACCACCGTGCACATCGCCGGGGTCACCGTTTGGCTGGGTGGGCTGCTCACCCTGACCGTGTTCCTGCTCCGGGGCACCCACCGGCGGGTCCTCGCCCGGATCCTGCCGGCCTGGTCCCGGTGGGCCACGCTGGCCGTGGCCTGGCTCGTCACCGCCGGAATCCTTCAGGCCGCGATCGAACTCGGCCGGCCCTCCGCTCTGTGGGGCAGCACCTACGGTCGCCTGCTCCTGGGCAAGGCGGCACTGTTGGCCGGGGTGCTGGCCATCGCGGCCGGACAACGTCGGCTGGTCCGCCGGCAGGTCGCGGCGAGCCGCCCCGAGTGGGTCACCCGGGCAGCCGGTGTGGAACTCGCCGTGACCGCGGTGGTGCTGGCGCTGACCGCCGTGCTGGTACAGACGCCTCCCGGCCGCGCCGCCGGCACCACCGCCGACGGGGTGACCCGGGAGGGCGTCGCACAGTCGCTCACCACCGACCTGTTCACCCTCCAGTTCGACATCTACCCGGCGGTCGCCGGCACCACGAACAGCCTGCACGCGTACGTCTACACCCCGCAGGCGAAGGAGTTGCCGGTGGCGGAGTGGACGGTCACCGCAGCCCTGCCGGAGGCCGGCATCGAGCCGATCACCGTCGACATCTTCGCGCTGGAGCCACATCACGGCACCGCCGAGATGCATTTCCCGGTCGCCGGTGACTGGACGCTGCGAGTCAGCGCTCGGACCAGCGAGATCGACCGTTCCACCGCCACCACCACGGTGACCATCCGCTGAGCGTGCCCGCTCCGCGTCGCCGCCGCCTCAGCGGTCGACCTGGGTGAAGTCCCAGGAATGCGGCGGCCGGGCGAGCAGCATCACCGGCGGGTCGGGCAGCGGCCGGGGGTTGCTGCGCCACTTGGAGATCACCACAACCCGGTGGTCGGTGGAGGAGAAGACCTCGCTGGACACGTGCAGCGGGTCGTGCTCGAACTCGGGCAGGGCGCTGTCGCAGACCCAGGTGATCAGGTCGGCGAGCGCGTACGGCTCCGCCCGCGCCTCCCACATCCGTACGATCACGTCGCCGTCCTCCTCAGACGCTGACCGTGGTCAGCGGCATGGCCGAATCCGCAGGCAGGTCCAGCCGACTCGGCGCGACACCGGCAGCGACCAGGTGCGACCCGAGGGCCGCCACCATCGCGCCATTGTCCGTGCACAACCCGGGTCGGGGCACCCGGACCCGGATGCCGTGCCGGGCGGCCCGCTGCTCGGCCATCGCCCGCAACCGCGAGTTGGCCGCCACTCCCCCGCCGATCACCAGCGTCTCCACACCCCGGCCACGGCAGGCGTCCAAAGCCTTGTCGACCAGCACGTCACAGACCGCCTCCTGAAAGGACGCGGCGACGTCCGCGACCGGAACCGCCTCACCGGCCCGCTGGCGTGCCTCCACCCACCGCGCCACCGCGGTCTTCAAGCCGGAGAACGAGAAGTCATGGCGGTGTGCCACGAGATCCTTGGCAGCGGTCAGGCCGCGCGGGAACGCGATCGCCGCCGGGTCACCGGCCCTCGCCTCCCGATCGATGTGCGGCCCACCGGGGAACGGTAGACCAAGGAGGCGGGCCACCTTGTCGAACGCCTCGCCGGCCGCGTCGTCGATGGTGGCACCCAGCGGGGTCACCCCCCGGGCCAGGTCGTCGACCAGGAGCAGCGACGAGTGGCCACCGGAGACCAGCAACGCGATCGCCGGCTCGGGCAGCGGACCGTGCTCCAGCGTGTCCACCGCGACGTGCGCGGCGAGATGGTTGACGCCGTAGACCGGTTTCTCGGCGGCGACCGCGTACCCCTTGGCCGCAGCCACCCCGACCAGCAGCGCCCCGGCCAGGCCCGGCCCGGCGGTGACCGCGATCGCATCGACGTCGGCGAGCGTCACCCCCGCCTGGGTGAGCGCCCGCTCCATCGTCGGCACGATGGCTTCCAGGTGTGCCCGGCTGGCCACCTCCGGCACCACCCCACCGAATCGCGCGTGCTGGTCCACGCTGGACGCGAGCGCGTCGGCGAGCAGGGTGTGCCCGCGCACCACACCGACGCCGGTCTCGTCACACGAGGTCTCGATGCCGAGGATCAGTGGTTCGTCAGCCATGGGTATCTCAATCCTGGATGCGCCGCATCACCAGCGCGTCGGTGTTGCTCGATTGGTAGTAGCCGCGCCGTACGCCGATCGGCTCGAAACCGTGCATCGCGTAGAGCCGTTGGGCCGCAGCGTTGTCGGCGGCGACCTCCAGCAACACGGCGCGGACGCCGAGCCGGTTGGCCTCGGCGAGCAGCGCTTCCAGCAGCAGCCGGCCGATCCCACGGCGCTGGACGTCCCGCCGGACCGCGACATTCTGCACCCACGCCTCGTCGGGCGGAGCGACCGCGAGCCCGGCATAGCCGAGCACGCCGCCGTCGTCGTCGGTGCACACCCGGTAGAAGTGCCCGTGGGACAGTTCGTTCCAGAACATCGCCGCGGACCACTGCTCGGCACCGAAGAGATCCGCCTCGATCGGCAGCACCTCGTCGATGTGCCACCAACGGAACCGGGTGGGTCGCAACCCGTTCACGGCAGCACCGGCTTGCGGGCGGTGGCCGCCACCGCGTCCGGTCGGCGCAGGTAGAGCGGGGTGAGCGGATCACCGGCCGCACCGACCCGGATCCGCTCGGCGGCCAGGGTGGCGAGCGCATGCGCGTCCGGGTACCGCGGCTCGTCGCGCAGCGGCAGGCCCAGGGTGTCGGCGTAGCGGTGCGCACCGTCGCCGACCGCCGCGGTGACGGCCAGGTCGCGGGCCCGCTCGGCGGCCACCGCAGGCGCGCTGACCTCCGGCCCGACCAGACGTTCGCCGGCACCGTCGTAGACCGCCCAGTAGATCTCCCGGCGTCGCGCGTCGCTCGCCGCCAGCACCGGCTCGCCCGCTGCCGCCGGGTGGCCGATGGCGTCCAGCGAGCAGACACCGTACGCCGGAATGCTGAGCACCTGACTCATCGTGGCGGCGGTGACCAGCCCCACTCGCAGCCCGGTGAACGGGCCGGGGCCGAGCCCGGCGACGATCGCGCCCAGGTCGGCCGGGCGGGCGTCGAGGTCGGCGAGGACCGCGTCCACCTGCGGAGCCAGCAGTTCGCCGTGCGCCCGTGCGTCGACCGTGCACCGGTGCGCCCGGGTCGTGACGCCACTCGCGGTGACCTCGACGAGCGCCGCCGTCACCGCCGGGGTCGAGCTGTCCACCACCAGTACGAGCACAATGACCCAGCCTAGCCGCCTCGCCTCCGGCCGTTGGACGCCCGCCCGCCATCGCCGCCGGTTGGTGGCGCTCGCACGCACCGCACCCATGACGGTGAGTGGTCAGGATTGAACGACGAACGGGGCCAGGCTCATCAGCGCCTGGCCCCGAAACGACGGATCAGTTGCGGCGACTCCACTGCTGGTTTGCTCCACCCCAGCAGCTGTACAGCTGGATCATCGCCCCGTTACCGCTGCCACCGGCGTCGAGGCACAACCCCGACTGCACTCCGGTGATCGTGCCGTTGGAGTTGATGTTCCACTGCTGGTTCGCGCCACCGTGGCAGTCATAGATGGTCACCCGCGTGCCGTTGCTGGTGCCCTGGTTCGCGGCGTCCAGGCACTTGCCGTTCACCGTCAGCTGCCTGCTCGAGGTGTGGGTGAACCGCTGGTTCGAGCCACCCCAGCAGTCGTACAACTGGATCTGGGTGCCGTTGCTGGTGCTCGAGTTCGGCACGTCCAGGCACCGGCCGGACTGCTGACCGACGATCATCTGGCCGGAACCGCCACTGGGCGGTGGGGTGGTCGGGTTGCCC
>NZ_BOPB01000020.1 GCF_016863535.1 Micromonospora lutea | reverse complement strand
TTGCACAGTAGGCGGGACCAGTCGTCCAAGATCGTCACGACAGAGCTGGACGTGTTGGTACGGCGGCAGGTGGCGCAGCGGAACGTCAGCGTCTTGTTCAGGGTGTACCGCTGCAGGTTGCTCAGCGTGGGATGGACTTTCCTGATCTGGTACCCGGAGGGGGGTCGTGATGCCATCCTGCCTTCCTCGGCAACGAGACTTCTCACGTTCGGGTATCTCTCAACGGCCCGCCGGTCAGGTTTGCGCGTCGTCCCTGCGCAGACGGGCCGCTTGCTCGGCGATCCGGTGGGAGAGCTTGCCCTTTACCGATTTGGCCCGGTCGAAGGTCTCGTTACCGAGGCGTCTGGCGGCGTCGACGCCGTCTGCTCCGGTCACCAACGCCTTGTCCCGCACCTCCTTGGCCGCGTCCGTCCACCGCCTCGCCTCCGACGACCGTCGCTCACCCTCGATCCCGAGCCGTCCCTGAAAGTCGATGATGGCGGTCGAGACGTGGTTGCTCGCCTGCACCACCGCCGGAGCGTCGAACGGATGCGTCAGCACCTTGGTGTTGGCCGTGCCGGCAGCCGCGTCCATGCGGGTCATCAGGCGCTCGGTGCACCGCGCGATGAGGTCCAACCGGCTTTTCCGGGCAGCCTTCAGGCCGAGGCGATGCCCGTCCAGCTCGGCTGGAGTCGTCTCGAAGACCCGGTCGAGTTCGAGCACGGCGAACGCGTCCTGTAGTTGGAAGCAGCGCGCCAGGACAGCGAGCCACTCCCGGACTTTGGACTCCGCTTCCCTGGCCGCCTTGGCGACATCACCGATCTTGCTCTTTCGTTCCAGCTTCTCCGCGAGTGCGTCGAGTTGCCGCAGCGCGTACGCCTGGGTGTCCGCGATCGTGGTCGGCGCGGTCTGCACCTTCGACCAGGTGACCTCGGAGACCCGACCCACCTGCTTCCGGATGGTCATGGCCTCCTCGATGACGAAGCCCACGCCTACCATCTCCGCCAGTACGGCGTCCTTCTGGGCGCGGAGCACGTCGTCGACCTTCTCGTCGATCACGGCGAGATAGTCCGTGATCTCTTCCATGGCCTGTTGCATCGCAAGCTGTGCCATAAGTCCCGCGGCACCGGACAGGACTGCAGGGTTGGAGAAAAACCCGCCCTTCACAAACTGGAGGTTCTTGGCGAACTCGCCGGAGGGTGCCCGCAGCGTGGCGTGGAGATTGCCGGTGGTCGAGTTCGTGACCAGCGGAAGCTTCGACGCGGCCCGCGCGGACTCCTCGGTCAGCTTCATCCAGCGGCCAGAATTGGCGGCGATCTCGGCACCTGCCTGTGCGACTCCCGCAGCCCTGCCGAGGAAGGGTCCGAGCCGATGCAGCTCGAGATCCTTCGACGGCAACCCCTCCGAGACCAGGAACCGTTCGACAGCCACCGGATCACCGATGACGGCCAACCCGTCGCCGTCACTGATGAGCTGAATGTCGTCCATCGTCATCTCCTGTCGGTGCGGGCAGGGGGAACCAACGACGTGCTCACTGCTTCGCCTTGCGGCCCCGGGTCGCCTTGGGCGGACGCCAGGACGTCAGCGCCTCGTCGGTGAGGTGCAGGCGGTTGGTCGTCTCGGCGAGGAAGCCGGCGTAAATGTCGGCCGGCGAGGCACCCCACTCCGCGTCGAACTCGCCGTGCCACTGGCGTACCCAGGGAAGGATCTCGCGCAGCCCCGCGACCAGCGGCAGCAGCCGGTCGGCCGCCCAGCCGTCTTCCTGCTCGCGGGCGACGATCAGGGTGGCGAGGGCCTGGGCCTGCTCGCGGTGGTCCCAGCCGGCCCAGCCGACCAGCAGCGACGGGTCACCGTCGCGGCTGGCACCCGGGTACGACACGAAACGTTCCTTGGGTACGTCGAGCTTGCCCCGATGCTTCCAGTAGCTGGCCTTGGCGAAGTCCGCCGAGGTGTACTTCGGCGGCACCGGGATCTGCTTGCGGAACTCCCGCTTCGCCGCCTCGTCGGGCAGCGCGTCCTCGGCCCGTTGCAGGTCCCACACATGCTCCCAGTCGGCGCGCTTGCGCAGGCCGGAGTCCTTGTAGCGCAGCGCGGCCAGGTGCGGCACGTGCTCGTCGGCGACCAGGTCGGCGATCACCTTGCCGAGATCCTGACCGGGCGCGTACAGCTCGGCGACGGCGAGCACGTCGGGGTCGCGGCGTAACTCGTCGGCGAGCTGCGCGGTGGTCAGCGAGCGCGGTTGCTCCAGCCCGTCGACGTGGTGGTACCACAGCTCCCGCGCCTCGCACCGGTCCAGCAGCCAGTCCCGCAGCGCCCTGGCCTGCATCTTGTCCCAGCCCTCGGTGGCCCACCGCCGCTTGCACTCCGGCCGCTCGATCAGCCCGATGTTGCGGTTGCTCTCGATCAGCTCGATCCGCCGCTGCACGATCGCCTTGTACTCGTCCGACCAGTGCGCCGGCAGCTCGGTGATCGGCGTCGAGCCGTGCCGCGCGAACCACTGCGTCTCCAGCCCCTCGTCGCGCATCTTCCGCGCCAGCACGATCTCGAACGCCCGCTGCCCCAGCGTCAGCATCGGCGGCCGAACACTTTCCGGCGCGGTCAGGTCCTCGTCCAGCAGCCCGTAGAGCGAGTAGACCTGCCAGTCCAACTCCTCCTGCAAGCAGATCATCTGCCCCCGGGTGGCATGCCAGTCGTAGGCGGCGGCATCCAGCCGCTCCCGCGTCGGCACCCCAGACCCCGCCACCGCCGCCGGACTCACCGCCGCGAGCCGCTGCGCCAGCCCATCAATCTCCCGCGCAAAATCCAATGGGTACGCCGAAGGCAGCGGAAAATCCTGCAACTTCGTACCTGTGAACTCGTATCTATCCGACCACCCCTCAGCACTGACTCTCGCCCCGGTGTCCCCCAGCGGATCCCCGCCCTTGGGATAGCTGACCTGCTTGAGCCAGAAGCAGGCGGTCGAGCTATTGAGCACCCCGAGCAGCCGCAGGTGATCGTCCTCCGACGCCCCCTCCCCCAACTTGATCACCGGCGCGGTCTGCTTAAACACCTTGCCGCCGCGTTCCAAGGCGAAATGATTGTGGGTCGAGACGAACGGCATCGCGATCCCCAGCGGTACGGTAAATCGCTCTGGATGCCATCTACTCCACTCGAACCAGGTCAGTCCGATCTCCTCGTGAGTCCCTCCCGGTTCACGCCTTAGTGCAAGCTGACTTCGCGTCCGCCACAGCTTTCGACCAAGTACCTGATCCCTGAGTGAAGGCCGCAGGTCATCCCCGTAAGGGAAGAGCGCCTCAGTGAAAGGGAGAACCTTCCAGTCACGTATAGCATCACCTTCGACAAGCTCGACGATAGATTCCGGAGAAGCGATCCATCTGCCCCATGTGCCGCGAGAGGCAAAATAGCTCTCATCTGAACCCGTGTGCGCATAGCGGCCAATTGACCGCGCATGACGGCCAAGGAGAGAAGCACCCTGCTGAGTTATTGCAGTCATAAGATCCGCAGCGCCGCCACCGGACAAGCTCACAGGAAATCGCTGCAGAACCTCCCGCGGTAGGTCCACACAACTCATCCACTGTGATTCAGATCCAGGTTGATTCAGCTGTTCAACGATCGACCGCCACACGAAACCCTGCGCCGGATTCGAGGGGGCTGTCGGTTCGCCACGGACTCCAAGAAGGGCCCGCACCGTAGCACTGCGGGAGGTGACCCGCGATCGTCCAATAAGGACGACAGTCGGCGTGCCGTGCCCAGGAATAAAGGCACCCGAACTGTCGATTACATGGGTCAAATCAGCTTCATTCGCGAAGTATGATTCCACCAATCTCTTGCCGAATTCACGCTTGAGAAGCGAATTCGCGGTGATCTGCCCAACAAAACCAGCGGCACGACTTTCAGCGTCACGCTTCGACAACTCGAAAAAACGTTGGGCAAATGGAACCGACAACGCATACTGCAAGTGGCACGAACTGTAGATCTCGCGATATAGCCGGTTCAGGCTTTTGTCTTTGACAGTGATGTAGGGCGGATTGCCAACCACAACGTGATACCGCCCCTCACGCAAGATGTCTGGGTGTTCATGTATATCATCTGTGACGTAGTGGAAGTCGGCAACATCATCGCAAAGACCGAAGAGGTCAAGCTGACGAGCCTTGATCAGAGAGTCACCCACGGCTAAATGCGTGGAGAAGGCATGGGCAGCCGAGTCTGCGAGATTTCTTACCCCGGCGGCACGGAGGGCGGCTATCAGCAGGCGGAAGCGGGCGATGGCGACCGCGAAGGGGTTGATGTCGACGCCGTGGACGGCATCGAGGGCAAGGCGTACCCGCTCGTGCGGGTCGCGGTTGGGGGCGTGTTGCTCCCACTCCTTCAGCAGCCGGTGGAAGGCGCCGAGGACGAAGTGGCCGGAGCCGCAGGTGGGGTCGATCATCTTGACCACGTCGTGGCCGAACTCATCGATCGCCGGAGTCAGCGTCAGGTCGAGGATGAACTCCTCGACGAACTCGGGGGTCTGGAGCAGGGCGTAGGTCTTGCGGGCGGCCTCGGAGAGATCCTGGTAGAGGTCGCCGAGGAAGCGGGTGTCCCACTCGGGGTCGGTGAAGTCGTGCACCAGGCTGCCAGCTTCGCCGCGACGACGCCAGAAGGCGATCAGGTTCTTCGCCTCGTCGTGAGAGAGCGGAATCTGGTAGAGCGGGTTGTGCCGCTTGTCGAAGAGTGACTTGCCGGCCTGGGTGCTAGCGATCGTGTCGAAGCCTTGGTGCAGCCAACCGCGCAGCGTCTGGTCGGGGCGGTCGCGGAAGAACTGGGCCTCGGCTTCCTCGGCGAGCACAAGGCGGTCGCCCGGCCCGGCCAGGTAGGGGTCGGGCAGCAGGCCGTTGTCCTCGCAGAAGCGGACGAAGACGGTGCCGAGCACCCAGGCCACCGCGACCTGGGTCACCCGCTCGTCGCGCCAAGCTGTCCAGGTGGCGGCGGTACGACCGACCTTGAAGGCATGGTCGTATTCGCCACGCAGCCGGGAGCGCACCTCCTCGACCGTCTCGGCCTGCTCCCGCAGGTCCTTCTCCAGGTTCTTGACCTGCTTCTGCAGGTCCGACAAGAGCAGCTTCCGGTCGACCACGCGACGACTCTAGTCGTCCCGCCGACGGGACGGTGTTACCCGTAAGGCCCGATCCCGTCGCCGAGTCGCTACCTACGGCCACCGCCGAACGACGGCGTCCTCGTAGACGACGTAGAAGCCGGCTGGGCCTTCCGCTCCATATCGCCAGATCCGGTCGCGGTGACGCTCGAAACGCTCCGCCCGCTCCGCCTGTGGAAGCTCGGCGCTGCTCAGACAATGGATGGTGAGACCGGCCGCGCGGAGGAGGTCAAGGACCTTGACCTGGTTGCGGATCTTTCTGTCCTGGGTGAGCAGCGTCCAACCCTGCTTGAGCCCGTACTCGACCCACACATCGTCACCGGTGAACTGCCCGTCCGCAGGGAAGATGTCAGTCACCAGGTGCACGGTCCAACCGGCGGCGCTGAGTGCTCGGGGTGTGCTCTTGCCCAGGCAACGATCGACGAAGAACTCAGGCGGCGACCCGGACGACGGCTTCGACTTCGTCAACGGTCAGCCCGTACTCGTCGGCAACGACTTCAGAGGGTTCACCAGCACGCCACATCCCCACAACCGCCTCGACCGGGACCTTGGTGCGTGCGACGACGGGAGCCCCCCAGCCGAACCGCGGATCGATGACCACCTGAGCGGTGTCCGGATACTGACGCAACCGCAAGCGAGCGGGGTAGGCGTCAGAGGGATCCCAGACGATGTACCTCAGGTAATCGGCGATCACTTCACGGATCGGCATCTGATGGTCGCCGGCCCGGGCCAGTTCGTCGGTGTCGACATAGTGGACGAAGACGTCGATGCCGTCCGTCGCGATCCGCCGATCCGCCAGTCCGTAAGGGTTGCCGAAGATGTTGCGAATTTCGGCAGCGACGTCGCGGATCTTGTCCTTCCCGAGCTTCAGGTCGCGGAGGGACCGAAGGACATATGCCTCGATGACAGCAACAAACGGGACGGACGGCCATCCCCGCTTTGCCGGCGGCACGCTGTGCACCAGCGGCTCCCCGGCCGCCTTCTCGGCAAGCCAGGAATACATGGTGCTACGGGGTATGCCCAGATAGCGGGCGGTGTCAGCCGGAGTGAGCAGCGCATCATGAAGTTTGTCGATCACGACTGCCTCCTTCTCCGCTGGCCGCTCCTAGCATCGCACTGCGTCCACTGGTCTACACGATCCGTTCAACCTTCGCCACTCTGGGTCGCGTCGTGTCTCCACCCGGTCGACCATGCGCCGCCCTTCGACACGCCTCCGCTCAGTCAGGGCTCGCGCATCCAGGTCTTTGGATCGGTCACGAAGACCCCCTTGCCCTGGTGTCGCCGGATGACGCGCAGCGCTTCCAGTCGCACGTAGACCATCTGGATGGTCGATGAGCTGACCTCGAATCGGTCACCCATGTCGGCGATCGAAGGCAGCTTCTCCCCTGGCTGAACCTTCCCGCTCCGCACGTCGCTAACGATCTCGTCAGAGATCCGGATGTAGTCCGGTGTCTGTGGCATGGCACTCCTCGCGTGGCACGCCTATTTGATCACGCCACGCGCTCACCAGACAACCGAGCGTTGCAATCCTCAGCTTAGGCATATATGTTTGATCCGGAGCCGGTCCTCGCGTGGCAACGAGTTCGGCTCATCCCCCTGGTCGGGACGGGTGCGCGTGCCCGTCCCGACCCAGACAAGCTGCTCTGTCGTCGTACCGCCGAATGGGGCTGCGGCGGCCGAGCGGGCGGACCGTGCGGACGCCGGCCACGCACGGCCCGCCCTTCCACGCACCACCGCACCGACCCTCCGCGCCTCCGACTGCTGAGGAAAGGAACGTCGTGGCCCAGGTGTATCGAGGTGGCCAGCCCTACGGGACCGGCCACCCGACCCGGATGACCCCGCATGAGGTACGCACCCGCACGTTCGCCCCGCGTCGCCATGGGGTCGACCCCGATGAGGTACGCGAGTTCCAGGCCACGGTCGCCGACGAGCTGGCCGACCTGCACCGGCAGTTCCGTACGCTCGCCCAGGAGAACGACCGGCTCAAGCGGGCGCTGCGCGACTGGCAGTCCATGCACGCCCGGCACTGCCGACCACCGAACCAGGGCCGCTGGTGACCGCACGCCCGGCCCCCGGCGACCTGCTCCGGATCGACGGTCGCGCCTCGGTGCAGTTCGCCGGGGGCCGGGCGCTCACCCTGCGCGTCGTCTCGGTCAGCGACCGGCACGCCTACGACGGCTGGATCTGGCTGACCGGGTACGTCATCGACCGGCGCGGCGACGCCACCGCCAAACGCGAGATCTACGTCCAACTCGCCGGCATCCGGTCCGATACCGGTGCCGCCGCACCACCACGGCCGGCGCGGCCGGTCGCCCGGTCGTCGGCCCATTGAGCGTGCCCTGTTCCGTCGACCTACGCATTACGAGTGCGTCGTTCTGGTGATCACACGGGCCGACGGCTGGCGAGGATGGCGAGGGTTTCCCGGCGTACCGCCTCCGGCTCGTGCACGAGCCGACGATGGGCGAAGCGGACGACCAGGATGCCAAGGGCGGCCAGTTGTGCATCGCGGCGCAGGTCGATCTCGCGCTGTCGTGGATCACCGTGGGTGGTGGCACCGTCGAGTTCGATGTTGACGCGTTCCGGTTCGGCGTAGAGGTCGAGGTAGACGTTGCGCTGGCCGAGCCGGATTCGCACCTGCCGCTGGAATGCCGGCATTCCAGGGCCTGTGAAGACCCGCTCGTGCCCCCAGATCTCCAGCGGACTGCGGCAGCCCTCGGCGAGCCGGGTCAGCAGGGTGCGCAGCACAACCCGGCCAGCCACCCTTGCCGTGTCGTCGAGCACAGCGTGCAAGCGACCTGGGGTGGTCAGCCGCTTGTTGACCGCCCTGATTATCGGCGTCCGTTGCTCGCCCGGCGGAAGCATCGGCCAGGAGTCGACGAGGGCTCGCTCGATGGTGGTCACGGGCAGCCCTTGTCGTACCACCACCGACGGTGGGGCGAGGGCGAGGTGGCGGCGTCGGTGGACTCGGACACCGGGCCAGCTTCGCAGGCCGCTGGCGGCCGGCGTACTCACGTGCAACAGGTCCCCGGGCAGTTGTTGGCGCAACCCCCAGAGGTCGAGGGCGGTGAGATGGCTGAGCGCGCCGCGCCCGCGTACCCAGGCGGCGACCGCACGGCGACCGAGGGCCGGGCCGATCCGGCTGAGTGGCGGGGTGGTGGCCCGCTCGATGCGAGCATTTTGGAGGTGCGCTGACGCGAACACCTCGGGTAGGACCCGCACCAGTTCACCATTGGTGCACGCCCGTTGCAGAATCCACTCCGGCACGACCTGCTCAACGATGGATCGGGTCACCAGCCCGTCCCCGCGCTTCACCAATTCCGCCAACACCGCGTCCATGCCACCGACCGTGCCGCCCGCCGCAAGGTCCCGCTACAACGAAGGGCTGCACCTGTGGACAACGACCGCGCTGTGGACGACCCACCGCTACGCGCCATCATCTGCTATGGCACGCCTCGCGCCTCATCGTGGCGGTGTGACTGTTCGCATGGCGGCGTGGCGGACAGCTACACTGCCACGCCCAAGAAGCTGCACAATCAGGGGAGCTGTCAGGCGGTCACCGCGCTGCGGTGGGCGTTGACGGCCCAGGCGTCGGGGAGGGCAATCCACTCGTTGTCGCCTACCCGCACCACGGCACCGTCCAGCTTGGGTAGCACTCCCGGGTCGTCCATCGGGCAGAGCAACCAGACGTCGCCCTCCCCGCCACGTGCGGCCTCGGCCAGCTCGTGGAGCCGCTCCATCGCCCGGTACCGCGCCAGCACCGCCGCGTCGTGCAGCAGCACCGGCCCGGCGTCGACGCGCAGCTGCGCCCGCAGCAAGGGCATTGCTAGTTGCCACGCCTGCTCGACGTACTCGCCGAGCTTGATGGCGGCTCGGGAGCCCTGCTCGGCGATGTCCGCGCCCAGCACCGTCTCCCAGGTGGGCTTCGGTCGGGCGTCGACCAGGCCGCGTAGCTCACGAAGGAACACCGCGGCCACGTTGACCGGCCGGGCGTCGAAGCGTCGGGATAGTTCCTCGCGGGCCAGCGCGTACCGGTTGAGGCGTACGGTCAATGCCCGGAACCCACCGGCGGACCTGGCGCCGGTCAGCCGCTCCTCGGCCCGCACCGCCGCCGCCAGTTCCGGCGACTCGGCCTCCCACCGGCTCGGCGCGTTCGTGGCCGACGGGCGGCGCTGGACGACCGACATCGAAGACGAGCCGGCGCGCGGCGGTGGGGGAAGGTAACGGTCCCGATCCCAGCGCAGTTCGAAACCGGCCTCGGCAAGCAACTTGTCGAGCTTCGGGTGCGACGGCAGCGACGCCGTCAGCTCGGGGAATCGGGCGGTCACCCGCTGGATGACGTGCTCCGGGGTCAGTCCCCGCCGCCCCTCGGGCGTGGTCGCGGGAGGCACCACGCCGGCTTGGGCGAGCCGCAGCGCGCGTACCGGGTCGAGGTTGCGCGGGTACAGCTCCAACCGGGCGGTCGCGGCGGCCTGGTCCGAGGCCACGGCGGCGAGCATCACGCGCCGCCGGTCGTCGACAGTGTCCGCCACGCCACCGGGCGGCGTGACCGCCGCGAGGGTACGCAACACCGTCGCCGCACTGGGCAATACTTCGCTGGCAGCCAATTCGTCGGCGGTCTTGCCGAGCGCGTCGGCGTAGTCGAGCAACGCCGGTGCGGCCGGGGCGTCCGGACTGTCGTCCTCGCCCGCCTCAAGGGCCACGAGCAGCCGGTCGCCACGCGGATTCGGCTTACCGTCGATGTCGCCCCGAGCATGCCGTCGCAGCAGCAGGCGGGGCTCCTCCTCAATGGCGTCGACCTCGACGGCCGCCCGCACGGCGGCGACCGCCACCGCGAGGCGCAGGTCGTCACCGGTACGCACCGAGCCGCGACTGATCAGCAGAGCCTCGGCCAGCTCGGCGACCCCCATCACCCGCCCACCGTCGTGCAACAGCTCGATGATCTGGGTACGCACGCTGCCCACCACCGGCATGTCGTGCCAGCGCTTGCGCTGCTTGCCGAGGATCTGGGCGATCCGGCCGGACGTGACGCCAACGGCGGCGGCGACCTGTGGCTGCTGCGGCCACAGCTGAAGCGGGGGCAACGCGCCGGTGGCGTCGGGCAGGTTCAACAGCAGCCGGGTGGCTTCCACCTCGGCGGCGTTACGGCCGTTCTTGGCCGGCACGAGCAGGGCGGCGATGGCGTCGAGGCCGACGCGTACCAGATCGGTGTCCCCGCCGGCATTTGTCGTCTCGGTGGCGACCTCGGCGGTGGCCGCCTTACGTGCTGCGGCGGAGGTGGAGATTGTCTCCCGCTCCCCCAGCCGGGTGCGCCACTGCTTGACCCGGCGCTGCAACTCCCTGCGCGTCCGGGCACCGAGGCCGGGCAGCGTGGCGAAGGTGTTGTTACCGACGGCGAGCAGCTCACCGACGGTGGTGGCCTCCACCCGATGCGCGGCGGAAACCGCCCGCGGGGTGAGCCCGGCGGCCTCCAGCGCGGTGGCGCGGGTCGCCTTGCCGGCGGCCTCCTCACGCGCCTTCTCGGCGGCCTTCTCGTCCGGCTCCTCGGTTTCGATCTCCGGATGCTCGCTACCGACCGGGGCGCTCGCGTCGGAGCGGCGGAACACCTGCTGCCAGGCGTCGCGCATCTCCTTCAGGGTGGCGAACCGGCGACGGTGGTCGCGGTGCAGGGCCCGCTGGAAGAACTCCACCAGGTCGTCGCGGATCGCCGTGTCGAACGCCTCCGCGGCCAGCACCGGCGGGCCTTCGGTGAGCTGCGGTTCGGTGCCACCGTCGCCCCACAGGGGTAGCTCGCCGGAGGCCATCTCGTGCAGCGTCACGGCCAGGGCGTACCACTCGGCGTGCTTGTCGTAGACCTGGCGGGCGGCGGTGCCGAGGAACGGGTCGAGGTAGCGCGGGGTGCCGGCGGCGATTTCCTTGACCGAGACGCCGGCCAGGGAGAAGTCGAAGAGCACCAGTTGGCGGGTGCGGTTCGGGCGGATGCGGATGGCGATGTTGTCCGGCTTGATGTCGCGGTGGTAGACGCCCTCGCCCTCCAGGTAGTCCAGGGCGCCGAACAGGTAGTCGCTGTAGGTCTCCAGCTCATCAACGGTGAGCCGGCCGTCGTCACGCAGCTTGCGTGCCAGGGTGCGGTCACCGGCATGCTCAAGCACCACGACGGTGCGGGGGCCGAGCTGCAACGGTTCCGGCCGGGCCAGCCTGATCACCCGGGAATCGGTGAGCGGCTCGAGCACCCGTGCCTCGTGGGCAAGGCGCGCCGCCTTCTCGTCGGAGAGGGCCACCTTGAGCACCTCGTCGCGCCGGGTGCGCTCGTTGAACGCCAGGAACGCCCGGCAGGTCGAGCCGGTGCCGAGGCTACGGACGATCTTCCACTCGCCGACCAGGTCGCCACCGCGCGCCTCCAGCGGGTCGACTTGCTCCGGTGCGGGTTCGGGCGGATGGGTCGAGGTGGGTGGCGGGGCGGTCAGCTCGTCCTCGACCTCCTGAAGCATCTCGACGAACTCGGCGACCGTGGTGAGTCGCTGGATGGGCACCGGGGCCGTCGCCGCCTGGATCATCTCGTCGGCGAAGGAGCTGATCGCGTCGGCGATCGATGCCGCGCGCAGCCCGTTGTCACGGGCGAGCCGGGTCAGCAGCTCCGGGCGCTTGGCCGCCGGGGGTTGCCCGGTGAGGATCAGGTACGCCAACGCGCCGAGGCCGAAGACGTCCATCGCGACCGCGTCCGGACTTGGCGCGGTCAACTCCGGCGCCAGATATGCCTCCGCCGAACGCTCGATGTGGTCGGCGGCGTGTGAGGAGGGGGTGATCGGGTCGCCGCTGCCGCTGGTGTCGGTGCCGCGGGTGGCCGCCTGCCAGTCACTGACCAGCAGTCGGGGCGTCAGCCACGCCTCGTCCTCGCTGCCACCACGCCGCCGTGGCCCGGGAGCGACCAACACGCTGCGGGCGGACAGGGCACGATGGTGCAGCTTACGGCGGTGCGCGTACGCCACCGTCTCGGCAAGCTGGCGGATCATGGCGAGTCGGGTGAGCACGTCGAGGCGCTCGCCGTACTGCGACATGTAGTGGTCGAGGCGGATCGTCCGTGGGTCATGGCGGAAGATCAGCGCGGGCCCGGCCTCGTGCTGCTCCATCGAGTCGGCTTGGACGATGCCGGGATGGCTGATGCCGTGCAGCACCGACATCTCGCGCCGGGCGGCCCGCTCGATGCTGGCCCGCGCGGCCTGGGCGGCGTTGCGCTCGACCAGGTAGATCCGTACCCAGCGGTGCTCCCGCTCCAGGTCACGGTGCCGGGCCCGGTGGTCCTGCCAGGTCGGCCCGACGTCGAAGGGCCGGGTCTCCAACTCCCACGCGCCGACCTGGTAGTGCCGGCGGCTGCGCGCGATGCCGACATCCGCGAGTAGATCCGGTAGAGCAGCCGACACCTCGCGGGTGACCCTTCGCCGCTCGTCGTCCGGCTGGCGCAGCAGCAGCGACGTGATCGGATCCAGCTCTCCTTCGCGGCCCTCGATCGGCTCGGGACCGTAGACGCCGTGCAGGTGATGTTCCGACAGCTCGATCTTCAGCCCCGGCTTGGACAGGAACACCGCCGCCTGAACGAACGGGATCCGCACCGCCTGGCCCCGGCGGCGGCTCGCGGCGACCTGGAGCAGGGACTTGAGCTTCTTGGCCTTCGCGTCGGCCAGGTGCAACGGGTTGTCGAAGGTGCGGGTGCCGTTCGGGCCGTGCAGCAGCCAGTTCGAACCGCTGGAGGTCAGCCGCCCGGACCAGCTCTTGATCTCGACCAGGTAGAGGCCGCCGGGAGCGGCGACGAGCAGATCGACCTCGTACGGATGCCCGGTCTGTGCGGTGAAGGTGAAGTTCGACCAGGCGCGGTATGGCTCGGTGTCGGGAAGCAGCGTCTGGACATGTGCCAGTGCCTCTCGCTCGTGCGAGAACTGCGACGGCGTGATCGTCGTCCACCGGCCCTCCTGCATGGGGCAGATCCTATGCGCAGCGGACGGCAGCGGCGGGCGTCGCCGGTCCGCCGAAAGGTGGGTGGGATCCGATATAAGGGACGGATGGAGTTGCCGCCGTATCTGGCCAGCATGCCGATGCACGCGATCACCGAGATGCACGGCGAGGCCGGGCTGCGGGAGCGGTTCCGGCTGGAGATCCAGGGCTTCGACAGCGCCGAGCGGCACCGGCTCGACGAGGCGTTGGAGCTGGTCACGTGGCTGCATCGCGATGATCGGCGGTCCCGGGAGCCGTACGTCAACCATCTGCTCCGGGTGGCGATCCGGATGCTGCACCATTACCAGGTACGCGACGTCGACGTGATCGTCGCCGGGCTGCTGCACGACGCCGTCGAGGATCACCCCGTCGAGCTGGTTGGCGATGGGAAGATCGAGGATCCCACCGCCGCGGCGTTGGGGGTGCTCGCGGAGCGGTTCGGGGCACGGGTGGCGCGGCTGGTCGCGGCGGTCACCAACCCGTTGTGGGATCCTGGGCGGGACCGGTACGAGCAGTATCGGGAGCATGTCGCCGCCAGTCTCGAACGGGAGCCCTGGGCGCGGGTCATCAAGGTCTCCGACTTCACGGACAACGGCGTCGGGGTGATCCATTCCGTCGGCCCGAAGGTCGAGTCGTCGGCCCGCAAATATCGCCCGCTGGTGCCGGTGTACCGCGGCCTCGTCACCCGTGCCGACACTCCGCTGTCCGAGGCGGTCAAGCGACACATCCTGGACCAGCTCGACCTGGCCGAGCAGCGCTTCAGCGCCATCCTCGACCAGCCCGCCCACCCCGCCTGAACGCCCACCCGAACGACACCGCGCACACCCCACCAACACCGCGTACACCCCACCAACATCGCGCACACCTCAGCGACACCGCGCACACCCCACTGGCGCACCGCACCGCGCAGACCTCACTGACACCGGGCACACCACCCCACTGACACCGCGCACGCCGCCCCCGGCGAGGTCGCGATCGTCCCGCTGATCCGTTCGCGCCATCAGCTTCGACAGCGCGCGGCGCACACGGCATGAGCGACGCCGTCAGCCCATCGGAGCAGCGCCGCGGACCGTGGTCGGGTGTCACCGTTGCGCCGGGGTGCCCGTCTGTGCGTCGGGTCTACGGTTGAGCCTGCTCGCCAGCAGTTCGGCCTGGGCCACCGAACCGCCGCCGACGCCGAGTCCGCCACGGGCGGCGCGGTAGAAGTCGTCACGTGCCTCGTTGGCCCGGTGCAGCAACGTGGGCCGCTCGTCGTCGGCCTGACCGTCGCGCGCCAGCCGCTCGACCGCCCAGACGGTGTCCCGCCACGCCCGTGCCGCCAGCACCGTCGGCGCGTCGCCGAGCAGCAGCACGTTTTCCCAGGCCAGCGTATGCCGAAAGTCGGCCTCTGCCAGCTCGGCGAGTGCGGCGTCCCGGTCGAGGTGTCCACCGGAGAGCCGGCTGGCGATGGTGTGTGCCTCCTTGAGCGCCCGGGCGAACTCGGCGTACGCGTCGAGCCGCCGCTCGTCCCAGCGCACGGTCTGGTTGCGTCGCCACCGCGACCGGTCGGCCAGCGACGTGGCGACGATCGTGCCGATGGTGCCGACCAGCACGCCGAGTAGTGCCGGTAGCTGCGTAGCAATGCCCTCCATGACCGGACAGCCTGGCAGCAGCGGGCAAGCCGCGTACGATGCGGTTCTGTTCATGCTGGGTCGTGGAACCGGGGACCTACGGGTGAGGTGGAGCTGTCGATGGTGAACCCGCTGACCCAGCTGTCCCTGGCCGAGTTGCGGCGACGGACCAGCGTCAAGTGGCGCCAGTACGCCGATGACGTGCTGCCCCTGTGGGTCGCCGAGATGGACGTGCCGTTGGCCGCGCCCGTGGCCGAGGCGCTGCACGACGCGGTCGCGCGTGGTGACACCGGGTACGCCTTCGGGACGGCGTACGCCGAGGCGCTCGGCGACTTCGCGGCCCGGCGGTGGGGCTGGTCCGACCTGCCGGTCGACCGCGTCACAGTGGTGCCGGACGTGATGCTCGGCATCGTCGAGGTGCTCCGGCTGCTCACCGGGCCGGGCGACGCTGTCGTGTTCTGCTCACCGGTGTACCCACCGTTCTACGCCTTCGTCAGTCACGCCGACCGGCGGGTTGTCGAGGTGCCGCTCGGCGCGGACCGGCGGATGGACCTGTCGGCGCTGGACGAGGCGTTCCGGCGGGCCCGCGCGGGTGGCCGTCGGGCGGTCTTCCTGCTGTGCAACCCGCACAACCCGACGGGTGTCGTGCACCGCCGTGACGAACTCGACGCGGTCGCCGACCTCGCCGGCCGCCACGGGGTACGGGTGGTGTCCGACGAGATCCACGCCCCGCTGGTGCTGCCCGGGGCACGGTTCACGCCGTACCTCACGGTGCCCGGGGCCGAGGATGCGTTCGCGGTGCTGTCCGCGTCGAAGGCGTGGAACCTGGCCGGGTTGAAGTCGGCGCTGGTGGTGGCGGGCCGGCGCGCGGTGGCGGATCTGCGGCGGATGCCGGAGGAGGTCGGCCACGGACCGAGCCACCTGGGCGTCATCGCGCACACCGTCGCCTTCCGCGACGGCGGTGACTGGCTGGACCGCCTGCTGGACGGCCTCGACGAGAACCGCGAGCTGCTGGGGACACTGCTGGCGCGGCACGCACCGACCATTCGTTACCGCCGGCCCGAGGGCACCTACCTCGCCTGGCTGGACTGCACGGGGCTGGGCGTCGACAGCGGATCGGTCGGCGACGAGCCCGGCGTGGTGACCGACATCGCCGGGCCGGCGGCGCTGTTCCTCGACCGTGCGCGGGTCGCCCTCAGCTCGGGGCATGTCTTCGGCACCGGCGGCGCCGGCTTCGTACGGCTCAACTTCGCCACCTCCCCGGAGATCCTGACCGAGGCGGTGACCCGGATGGGGCGCGCCGTCACCGAGCACCACGCTACGACCAGCTAGCGCGGCTGCGGGTCAGACCTCGTGCACCGGACGGCTGATCCGCCCGGCGATCTTGAACCGCAGGTCCACGGCAGGCCCCTCTCGCATCGTCGACATGTTGTATACGTCCGACAAGCGGTCCAGTCACGAGCCGGGATGACCGGACGTGCCGGCGACGAGCCCGTCGGCAGGTTCCGCGTCGCTCGTCGTCGGCACCGCCCACGTCAGCCCGAACCTGCCCCTGCCACGAAGACGCAGAACGGGTGCCCCTCCGGGTCGGCGTACACCCGGAACGGCTCGTCGGGGCCGGTCAGTCGGTCGGCCAGCAGGCGACCGCCGAGGGCGAGTACGCGCTCGTGCTGCGCCACCAACTGCTCGGTGGAGGTCACACTCAGGTCCAGATGCAGCTGCTGGGGCACCTGCCCCTCCGGCCAGGTCGGTCGCGGCAGCTGGTCGACCTGCTGGAAGGCGAGTTGCGGGCTGCCCTCCGGCGTTCTCAGCACGAGCCAGTCGGTGCCGCGTTCGTCGGCCTGCCCGGGCTCGGGTGGTTCGTCGCCGGGCCGGTAGACCAGGCCCAGCAACGACCGGTAGAACTCCGCGAGCGACCTGGCGTCGGTGCAGTCGAGCACCACCTGACACAGCCTTGGTGTGTTCTCTCGCTCAACCACGCCGGGTCACCTCCGTCAACTGGGCGAATCATGGCGACGCGGGGACCCGCGCGGGGCGATCACTTTCGGTCGGGTGCTGGCCCGTTGTCGTTGAACCGGAAGCTGCTCGTCGGTGGCGCGTCGCCCAACTCCTCCAGGATCAGCCCGGAGTTCTGCGAGTTCCGCAGGTAGGCCGAGTTGGTGCTGATCAGGAAACCCTCGTCCGCGTCGGCAGCGGCGATGGTGAACTGCTGCCGTGGCTCGTCCTCCCGGCAGGCGGCACCCTCCACCACCAGCGGCCGACCGCCGCCCGGGTTGAGCAGCTGCCAGCAGACCGGCTCCCCGGTGCCGGGACCACCACCGGCCCCACGGTACGACTTGATCAAGAAGTTCTGCCCGGTCAGCGGGGTCGGCACGAACAACTGCCGGCCGCTGTCGTCGTCCACCTCGGCCAGTCGGTCGTCATCGGTCAACGACAGTCCCGCTTCGAACCCGTCGACCCGGGTGATGGTGATCTGGCGGGTGCCGGACAACACCGCCGGGGTGGCGGTCGGCGCCGGGCTGACCGACTCCGAGGCCGTGGACGTGGGTGCCCCGGTGGAGGTCACGTCGGTGATCGGCGTACCCGTGGCCGTCGGTGACGCGGAGACCTCGTCTGTCGCACTCGTTCCACCGCAGCCTGCGGTCCCGACGGCCAGCGCCACCAGCCCCGCTCCGGCGAACCAGTTTCGCATCGACATTCCTCGCTCCTCATCCCGGCCGCGCCGGTCCCTCTGGTCGGCATACCGCGCCCCCACGGCCGTCCTCCTTGATCGACGTACCCGGGAGGCAGCGCAGGTATGCGGCAGCGTCCGAGTTGCTACTCAGGTCGTAAGTCGAATGCCGTCCTGCGCCAGATGTCGCGCCGACGGCGCTCGCGCAGGCTGGCACCAGGCCCCGGGTGACGTCGTACGGAACCTCTCCGGACACCCGAGCGGCCCGGAAGGTGGCAGCGGACCGTGACCCACGAGACCGTGACCCGACCCCGCTCACCCCGACACCTGTCGCGTCGCGTACGAATCGGCGCGGCCCTGGCCACGGCGGTCGCCGTCGCCGCGACGGTGGCGGGGTGCGGCACGTCGCAGACCGATCCGGCACCACCCGCCTCCGCGCCAGCCGCCCCGGCCGCGCTTACCGGGGCGAACGTCGACACCTGGCTCGACGGGCTGCTACCGGCCGCGCTGGCCCGCACCGGCGTCGCGGGAGCGAGCGTCGCCGTGGTCCGGGACGGCGAGATCCTCACCGCCCGGGGCTACGGACACGCCGACACCGGCGACGACGGTACGGACGCGGTACCTGTCGACCCCGACCGGCACCTGTTCCGGGTCGGATCGGTGTCCAAGCTGGTCACCGCCACCGCGGTGCTGCAACTCGTGCAGGACGGCACGCTCGACCTGGACACCGACGTCGCCGAGTACCTCGACTTCGCCGTGCCGCGCCGCTATCCGCAGGCTGTCACGCTGCGGCACCTGCTGACCCACACCGCCGGATTCGAGGAGCGGATCGCCGGCCTGATCGGCACCGCCGACACCGCCGTCGACCTGCGGGCCGCCCTGACGAACGACCCGCCGGAGCAGATCTACGAGCCGGGCACGGTGCCGGCCTACTCCAACTACGGCAACGCGCTGGCCGGCTACATCGTGCAGCGGGCCAGCGGCACCCGCTTCGAGGAGTACGTCTCCGGCAACGTTCTGGCCCGTGCCGGCATGACCTCGTCCAGCTTCGACCAGCCGCTGCCGGCCCACCTGCGCGACCGGATGTCCAACGGGTACGAACGTGTCGGCGTGCCCGCCGCGCCGTTCGAGATCGTCGGTACTCCCCCGGCCGGCGCGCTCAGCGCCCCGGCGACGGACATGGCCCGGTTCATGCTCGCCCAACTGGGCGAGCGGGTGGGTGAGGCGCCGCTGCTCGACCCGGCGACGCGGGAACTCATGCAGCGTCCGGCGCTCGACGCGACGTCGCTGGGCACCCTCGCCGACGGACCCCGGATGACGCTCGGCTACTTCGAGGAGAACCGCAACGGGCACCGCATCCTCGGGCACGGCGGCGACACCCGGTACTTCCACTCCCACCTCCAGCTCTACCCCGACGACCGGACCGGCATCTACCTCTCACTGAACAGCACCGGCGAGAGCGCGCTGGACAGCCACGAACTCCGGCAGGCCGTGCTGAACGGCTTCGCCGACCGCTACTTCCCGGCCGAACCCACGCAGCCGGCCGGGAGCACGCGACCGGCCGCGGGTGTCGACGCGGCCACCTCGGCCGAGCACGCCCAACTGGCCGCCGGGACGTACGAGAGTTCGCGGACGGTGCAGAGCAACTTTCTGACCGTGATGGGTCTGGTCGGGCGTACCACCATCAGCGTCACCGACGGCGACCGGTTGCTGTTCGAGCCCGCGCCGCTGTCCGACACTCCCGCGGTGTACGAGGAGGTCTCGCCGTTGGTGTGGCGCGAGGTCGGCGGGCAGCGCACCGTGGCGATGCGGGTGGCCGACGGTCGGGTGGAAGCGATCAGCTTCGACTCCGCGTTCGCGCTGCTGCCGGTGCCGGCCGAACGCGACTCGGCACTTGTCTTGACGGTGCTCGCCACGTCCACTGTCGTGCTGCTGCTCGTGGTTCTCTCCTGGCCGGTACGGGCCATCGTCCGCCGCCGCCTCGGCCGGGCGCCCCGGGACCGGGCCGGCCGGACCGCCCGGGTCCTCACCCGGGTCGCCGTGGCCGGTGCGCTGCTCGCCCTCGCCGGCTGGACGGTGAGCGTGGTCAGCATCATGGGTCTGCGGGATGTCCCCGACGCGAGCCTGCGCGTGGTGCAGCTGATGCAACTGATCGGCCTGCTCGGCGTGCTGCCGGCCGCCGTCCGGCTGGTCGACGACCTCCGCCGCCGGGCCGGCTGGCACCGGGTCGCCGGCAGCGTCGCGGTGCTGCTCGCGCTGGCCGGCACGGCTTGGTTCGCCGTCGAGTTCATGTTGCTGGCCCCTAGCATCTCCTACTGACCGACACGAACCGGAACGCCCCGGAGCGAGGATGACCATCGCATGTCCGACCACAGCGGCACCGTCCCGGACGCCGTCGGTGTCCCGGGCCCACCCCGGCTGACCAGGTGGTTCGACGAACGGCTCACCCGGGCCGGGGTGACCGGCCGATTCGCTCGGGACTGCCTGCTCGCGGCGTTGCTCACCGTACTGACGTTCCTGGTCATGACGTTGTTGTTCCGGTTCGTGGCACCGGCGGAGGGGCTCACCTTCGGCCCGGCGCGGGTCTGGTCGGTCATCGCCCTGTGCACCGGGCAGGCGATGCTGCTGTGCCTGCGTCGGGTCCGGCCACTGCTCTGCCTCGCGCTCGTCGTCGGTGTCCAGGTGCCGGTCATCGTCCTCTCGGTGCCGGAGGCGACGGTCCGCGGCATCGCGCCGTTCGTCGCGGCGTACACAGTCGGCGTGTTGCTGCCGGTGCGCACCGCACTGCTGGCTGCCGGGGCGGCCGTGGCGGTGGAGACGTCGGGCGTGGCGGTGGCGGTGCGGGCTGCCGACGCGGCCGACTTCGCCGTCGGCGGACCAGGCCCAGGACCGCTCGCCACGACCGTCGGACACCTTGCCACCAGCGTGTTGATCTACGTCGGTCTGGTCGTCCTCGGCAGCTACGTGGCCACCTACCGGCGCTACCTGCGCCTGGTGCGGGTCCGGGCGGACGAGGCGGTGCGGGCGCAGCAGGCCACGGTACGCGCCGCGATCGGCGCGGAACGCGCCCGGATGGCGCGGGAACTGCACGACGTCGCCGCCCATCACCTGTCCGGCATGGTGGTGCAGGCGGCGGCGGCCGAGCGGCTGATCGACAGCGACCCGTCGGCGGCGAAGGCCGGGGTGGGCTGGATCCGGTCCCAGGGCAAGGAGACCCTCGACAACCTCCGACTCGTGGTGGGGGTGCTGCGCGGCCGGCCTGGCGACAGCGACGGCAACGCTCCGGTGCCCGGGTTGGCCATGCTCGACGATCTCGTACGCGACGCCCGGCAGCTCGGCAGCCCTGTCGAGTTCGTCCGGGACGGGCAGCACCGCGACGTGCCGCCGATCGCCGACGTCGCGCTGTTCCGGATCGTCCAGGAGTCGCTCTCCAACGCCCGCCAGCATGCCCCGGGCGCACCGGTCCGCGTGGAGCTGCGTTTCCTGCCCCGGAAGGTCTCCCTTGAGGTGCGCAACGACCGGCCGACCCGGCGGCCCGAGCCGAGGTCGTCGTCCACCGGCGGGGTCGGTCTGGTGGGCATGCGCGAGCGGGCGAATCTGATCGGCGCGCAGTTCACCGCCGGCCCGACGACGGCCGGCGGATGGTCGGTCGCGGTGACGGTGCCGACGACCGGAGACGATGCCCGCGCCACCGGGGCGACGGCGACCGTGAACGGAGACGACCAGAGATGATCACAGTGATGCTCGTCGACGACCAGTCGGTCGTGCGGGCCGGCTTCCGCGTCATCCTCGAACAGGCCGGCGACATCGAGGTGGTGGGTGAGGCGTCGAGCGGGTCGTCGGCCGTCGAGGTGGCCCGCCGGCTCCGCCCGGAAGTCATCTGCATGGACGTACGGATGCCCGGCGGCGACGGGCTCACCGCGACCCGCCGGATCGTCACCGAGGCGGTCGGGTCGCCGCCGGCCGTGCTGGTGGTCACCACCTTCGACCTCGACGAGTACGTCTTCGGCGCGCTGGAGTCCGGTGCCAGCGGTTTCATCCTCAAGGACTGCGAGCCGGAGGAGCTGATCGAGGCGGTCCGGCGCCTCGCCGAGGGTCAGGGGCTGGTCGACCAGGCGGTCACCCGACGCGTGATCACTGAGTTCGCCCGCCGAACGCCGGCACCGGCGACCGATGCCGCAGTGGCACATCAGCTCACCGCGCGGGAGGTCGAGATCATCGGCCTGCTCGCCCGAGGGCTGTCGAACGTCGAGATCGCCGATGAGCTGTTCATCGAGACCAGCACGGTCAAGTCGCACCTCGGGCGAGCCATGGCGAAGATCGGCGTACGGGACCGGCTCCAGACTGTCGTCTGGGCCTACCGCAACGGCGTCGCGCCACGTTGACCCCCGGCACACCGCCGGCTGCATACCCAGTATGCTCGCCTGCCATGCGATCGGAACCCGGCAACCGACACGTGGCGCTCGCCGCCGTCCTGGGTGGCATGCTGCTCGGCTCTGTCGACTTCCTCTGGATCAAATACCTGCCGTATCCCGTCGGCAACCTGGGCAACTCCAGTGCGGTGTGGGCGGTTGCCGCCTTCTGCTTCGGCTGCTGGGTCCGGACGGGCCAGCTGCGCGCGGCGATCGGCGCCGCCGTCGGGCTCGTGATCGCGGTACCCAGTTACTACGTCACGGCGGCGCTCGTGCAGGGCGACAACTGGTCGGTGCTGTGGGCACCGACGTCCCTGCTCTGGATGTGTTTCGGTGTCCTCGCCGGGGCGCTCTTCGGCGTCGCCGGGGTGTGGGCGCGTGCGCCGGGTTGGCGACGGGTGGTCGGGCCCGCCCTGCCGGCAGCGGTGCTGTTCGCCGAGGCGGGGCTGGAGATCCGCCGGATCGGCGACCCGAACCACGGCGACGATCCGATCCGGGACGCCCTGATCAGGATCGCGCTCGGCCTGCTGGTCCTCGCCCTGGCCGGGCGCACGAACCGGCAGCGCGCACTGGCTCTCGTCGCGGCGTTGCCGCTGGCGCTCGCGGGCCTGGCGGCATTCCTGCTGGCCGGCTTCCGCTGACCCACCGAGACGGACCGGCGCTGGCCGGGCCGGCGAGGGCGGGCCGGCGTTGACGGCTCCGACCACACTGCGTCCCATGGGTGCTGGCACCGGAATACACGAGGTGACGTTCCCCAACCGTGACGTGCGGCTGGCGGGCACCCTGAGCCTGCCCGATCAACCCGGCCGGCGGCCCGGCATCGTCATGATCGGTGGCTCCGGGCCGGCCAACCGACACAACGACGTGCTCTTCCCACCGATCCGTCAGCACCTGCACGAAGCCGGCATCGCGGTCCTGTCCTACGACAAACGCGGCGTCGGGGCCTCGTCCGGGGACTGGATCGAATCGACGATCGACGACCTGGCGGCGGACGCGGACGCGGCCGTCCGCTTCCTCCGGGCCCAGCCCGCGATCGAGGGGCAGGCCGTGGGCATCTTCGGTCACAGCGAGGGCGGGTGGGTCGGACTCCGGGCCGCCGCGGCACTGGCGACCGATGCGGCGTTCGTGGTCACGACCGGCTGTCCGGGGATGTCCCCGGCCGTGCAGGACCGCTACGCGCTCACCAATCTGCTGCGCTCCACCAAGGTCCCGGAGGCGGACATCGACCGGGTCATGGCGCTGCACGACCGGCTCGTGACGGCCGGGCGACGCGACGCCAGCTTCGCCGAGGCGACCCGGATCGTACGCACCGAGCTGCCCGCCGGTCTTCCCGCGTACTGGCACGACGTGGACGAACGGCTGTGGGAGTTCATGAAACGCAAGCAGGACCACGACCCGGTTCCCGACCTGGTGCGGCTGCGCTGCCCACTCCTGGCGGCGTTCGGCGGCGCCGACCGGATCGTGCCGGTTGCGGAGAGCGTCCGACTGTTCGGCGGCGCGGCCTGCCATCCTGACCGGGACCCGAGGGCGACGCTCACCGTGCAGGTCTTTCCGGGCGCCGATCATCGACTGGTCCGTCCCGACGGCACGTTCGCCGACGGATACCTGGAGACCCTCACCGGCTGGATCCTGGCGCGGGTCTGAAGCCGCCGGGGAACGCGGCTGTCCGACGGCGGCACTCAGGCGAGGGACAGGAAGAGCTTCTCCATCTGTTCGAGGTTGGCCTTGCGGTCCTCCCCGGTGGAGCCGCTGACGCACTGCTCCAGGCCACTCGCGATGATCTTGAATCCGGCTCGGTCCAACGCGCGCGAGACCGCCGCCAGTTGGGTCACCACCTCGGCGCAGTCCCGGCCGTCCTCGAGCATGCCGATGACACCGCGAATCTGACCCTCGGCACGGCGCAGTCGCTTGACCACGTCACCTACCGCGTCCTCGTCGACCTGCATCCCCCACCCCTTCCGGCTCGTCGAACAACAGTACACCGGGGGGTATCTCCTGACCGCTGGTCGAGAGCGCCACAGCCGGCCGTTTGCGATTCTCCGATCCCTGGTCAATACTCGGAACCATATACCCCCTGGGGTATATCGCCGAAGCCCAGGATGGAGTGTTCCGTGACCGCCAGCAGTTCGCCGACCATCGACGTGCCTACCGCCCGAGCCCTGATCGCCAACAACCCCGACGTGCTGATCGTCGACGTGCGTTCTCCTGGCGAGTTCGAGACCGCGCACGTCCCCGCCTCGATCAACCTGCCGCTCGACCAGGTCGACGCGCACCTGGGTCGGATCGTCAACGACGCGGGCGGCCGGATCCTGCTGATGTGTCAGTCCGGCGGCCGGGCCACCGCGGCCTGCGTCCGGCTGGCCGGCGCCGGTCTGACCGACGCCACGGTCATCACCGGTGGCATGAACGCCTGGATCGCCGCGGGCGGACCGGTCGAGCGCGGCCGGCAGCGGTGGAGCCTGGAACGCCAGGTCCGGCTCGTCGCCGGCGGTCTCGTCCTGGCAGCCGTCGTGGCGAGCATCTGGGTGCCCGCCGCCCGGTTCGTGGCCGGCTTCATCGGTGCCGGCCTGACCTTCGCGGCACTGACCGACACCTGTGCGATGGGCGCGGTGCTGTCCCGACTGCCCTACAACCGCGGCATCGGTTGTGACGTCGACAGCTCCCTCACCCGGCTGCGCAACGAGCGGCAGCAGGCGTGAACGGTACGGAGTACGTCCGGCAGGACCGCTCCGGCCCGGCCCGGGTGGTACCCCTGCTCGGGTGGTTGCGCCACTACGACCGCCGTACGCTGCGCCACGACCTGATCGCCGGGGTGACCGTGGCGGTCATGCTGGTCCCGCAGAGCATGGCCTATGCCGCGCTGGCCGGCATGCCCCCGGTCACCGGGCTCTACGCCTCGGTCGTGCCGCTGCTGGTCTACGCGTTGCTGGGCAGTTCCGGATCGCTTGCCGTCGGGCCGGTGGCCATCACCGCGTTGATGACCGGCACCGCGCTGGCTCCCCTGGCCCAGGGTGACCCCGCCCGGTACGCGGCCCTCGCCGGCCTGCTCGCGCTGCTGGTCGGCGCGATCCAGGTGCTGATGGGGGTACTCCGGCTCGGCGCCCTGGTCAACTTCATGTCCCACTCGGTGCTCTCCGGCTTCACCTCCGCCGCCGCGATCGTCATCGCGGGCAGCCAGGTAAAGGACCTGCTCGGACTCGACGCCGGGCGCGCGGAGACCTTCCCGGAGATCATCGCGTCGCTCTGGCGGTCGGCCACCACAGTGCACGGGCTGACGGTCCTGGTCTCGCTGGCAAGCGTCGCCGGCCTGCTGCTGCTGCGCCGCTACCTGCCGAAACTGCCAGGCGCCCTGCTGGTGGTAGCTGGCGTCACAGTGGTCAGCGCCGGGTTCGCCCTCGGCACACAGGGCGTACGAATCCTCACCGAGGTCCCCGGTGGGCTGCCCGCCCCGGCCGTCCCCGCGCTCGGTGGCTCGGACATGACGGCGCTGCTGCCCGCCGCGGTGGCGATCGCGCTTGTCGCCTACATGGAGGGCATCGCCGTGGCGAAGTCTCTCGCGGCGCGCAGCCGCCAGCAGATCAGCCCCAACCAGGAACTCTTGGCTGTCGGTTCGGCAAACATCGCGGCCGGCCTGTTCCAGGCGTTTCCGGTGGCCGGCGGCTTCTCCCGCAGCGCGGTGAACTTCTCCGCCGGGGCGCGCACTCCCCTGGCCAGCGTGGTCACCGCACTGATGGTGGCCCTGACAGCGGTGTTCCTGACACCTGCCTTCCACCATCTACCCAAGGCGGTGCTCGCCGCCATCGTGGTGGTGGCGGTGCTCGGACTTGTCGACCGCCGGTCGGCGGTGACCGCGTGGCGAACCCGCCGCTCGGACGGTCTGACCCTCGCCGTCACCTTCGTGGTCACTCTACTGTTCGGGGTCGAGCCAGGTCTCGCCGCCGGCGTGGCCTTCGGCCTGGCGATGTTCCTGTGGCGCTCCGCCCGGCCACACCTGGCCGAACTCGGCCGGGTGCCGGGTACGCAGATGTACCGCAACGTGGCACGCTACACCGGCCTGGTCACCGACTCCCGGGTCGCAATCGTCCGGGTGGACGGACCGCTGTACTTCGCCAACGCCCAGTTCCTGGAGGATCGGCTGCTCAGCCTGGCCGAGCAGCGGCCGGAACTGACGGCACTCGTGCTCGACGCCAGCGCGATAAGCGACACCGATGCCGACGGCGCCCATGCCCTCGCCGAGCTGCGCCAGCGTCTCGCGGCCCTCGGCGTGGCGCTGCACCTGGCGACGGTACGTGGGCCGGTGCGCGACCTGCTCGGCCGGGCTGGCGTGTGGCAGACGATGCACGGGGACGGCCAGGTGCACGCCGACCTCACCGCCGCGCTGGCGGCCACCGGTGCTGGGCACCCGAACTCGTCGCGGAGGTGACCCTGCCCGCCACCGCACCGTAACGCTTTGCCGATCAGATACCCCCGGGGGTATACATGAACCGAACCCATCAGCTGTGATCGTTGTGAAGGAGCTGACCGTGCTGTTCACCCAGTACTACCTGGACTGCCTGTCTCAGGCGTCGTACCTGATCGCCGACGACACCACCGGCCGGGCGATCCTGGTCGACCCGCGCCGCGATGTCGACGAGTACCTCACCGACGCCCAGGCCCGTGGACTGACCATCGAGGGCGTTATCAACACCCACTTCCACGCCGACTTCCTCGCCGGCCACCTCGAGGTGGCCGCGGCGACCGGCGCCTGGATCGGCTACGGCCGGCGCGCCGAGACCGAGTACCCGATCCGCAAGCTGAGCGACGGCGACCGGATCAGCCTCGGCCAGGTGACCCTGCAGATCATGGAAACCCCCGGCCACACCCCGGAGTCGGTAAGCGTGCTGGTGTACGAGCACGCCGACGACACCGTCCCGTACGGGGTGTTGACAGGTGACGCACTGTTCATCGGCGACGTGGGCCGGCCCGACCTGCTCGCCTCGTTCGGCGTGACCGCCGACGAGCTGGGCCGCATGCTCTACCACAGCGTGCACCGCAAGCTGATGGCCCTGCCCGATGCGGTACGGGTCTTCCCGGCCCACGGCGCGGGCTCGGCCTGCGGTAAGAACCTGTCGACCGAGCGGCAGTCCACAATCGGCGAGCAGCGCCGCACCAACTACGCCTGCGCGCCGATGAGCGAGGAACAGTTCGTCGCCCTGGTCACCGGCGGTCAACCGGCGGCACCGGGATACTTCGCCTTCGACGCGGTGCTCAACCGCAAGGCGCGCGAGCTGTTCGACCACGCACGCCCGGCCCGGCCGCTCACGCCCGCCGAGTTCCTCGCCGCCCGCGCCGACGGCGCCGTCGTGGTCGACACCCGCGACCCGCACGAGTACGCCGCCGGACACATCCGAGGCGCGATCAACATCCCCGCCGACGGCCGCTTCGCCGAGACCGCCGGCAGCGTCGTCGCACCCGAGCGCACCATCCTCGTCGTCGCCCAGCAGGGCCGCGAGGAGGAGATCGTGACCCGCCTCGCCCGGATCGGCTTCGACCACGTCGTTGGTCACCTGCCCGAGCCCGATGACGCGTTCCGCGAGATGGTCGCCGAGCTGACCCCGGCCAGCCGGGTGACCGCCACCGAGCTGCGCGACGCCCTCCACCGGGCCGAGCCGCCGCGCGTGCTCGACGTGCGCAACGCCGGAGAGCGCGACCAGGGCGCCATCGACGGCTCGCTGCACATCCCGCTGGCCGAACTGCCCCGGCGACTCGACGAGGTGCCCGACGACCGGCCCGTCGTCGTGCACTGCGCCGGCGGCTACCGCTCCTCCGTCGCGGCCAGCCTGTTGCGGGCGGCCGGCCGTACCGACGTCTCCGACCTGCTCGGTGGCTACGGTGGCTGGCAGACGCTGCGGCACCCCACAGCGGCCTGAGCCCCGCCGGTGGGGGCGGCCCGCCGCTCCGGCGGTCCACCCCCACCGGCACGTCCCGACCCCTCAGTCGTGGAGCTTGAGGGCCCGGAGCAGTTCGTCGTTCTCCTCGGGGGTGCCGATCGACAGCCGGACGCCGCCGTCGATCACGTTGCTGCGGTCCCGCAGCCTGATGCCCTGCGCGGCCAGGGCGGCGCACAGCCGCTGCGGGTCCTCGGTACGCAACAGCAGGAAGTTGGCGTCCGAGGGAAACACCTCGATCACGGCCGGCACCTGCGCCAGGGCGTGCCGCACCCGGTCCCGCTCGGCGACGATGCGGTCGATGGTGCGCCGTCCGTGGGCGAGGCCCTCGGGCGAGACCGCCGCGCCGATCGCGCGGATCGCCGTGACGGTGAGTGGGTACGGCGGCATGATGCGGCGGAGCACTCCGACAACCTCCGCGTGCGCGAGGGTGATGCCGCAGCGCTCACCGGCGAGGCTGTACTCCTTGGACAGCGACCGCACGACGACCAGATTGGGATGCTCGGCGAGGTCAGCGGCGAGTGACGGCCGACCCGAGTAGTCCAGGTAGAGCTCGTCCACCACCACCATCGCCCGGCCGCACAGCCGCTCGGCGAGCCGCAGCACGGACGCCCGATCCATCAGGTTGGCGGTCGGGTTGTTCGGTGAGCAGACGAAAACGAGCTTGATCCCCGGGTCGGCGTCGCAGGCGGCCAGCATCGCGTCGGCGTCGAGCTGGTACGAGCCGGGCAGCAGGGGCACCCGGTGCACCGAGGCACCCTGGATGGCCGCGGCCGTCTCGTACATGACGAAGGTCGGCGGTGTGATCAGGATGCCGTCTCGGCCTGCCGCGCAGAACGCGCGGACCAGAAGGTCGATGGCCTCGTCCGCGCCGCGCGACAGGAAGAGCTGCTCCACCGGCAGTCCGTAGATCTCGGCGAAGCGGCGCAGCAGCGACGGCGGCTGCGGTTCCGGATACCGGTTGAGGCCTTCCTGTTCGATACCCCCGGGGTACGGCGGATAGGGGTTCTCGTTCGCGTCGAGGTGGATCCGGGCGGGCTGCTCGGCCTCCACGCGCGCCGAACTGTACGGCCGCATCGCGTAGATCTCGGGCCTGACCAGCGAAACGATGTCGTCCACGAACTGCGCGATCCTTTCCGGCCGGTCCGGGTGTGCCCCGGTAGGCGCAGGGTACCGCGCACCGGGGCCGGTCTCGTCGGGGCACGGGGCCAGCGGTGCGCTGGTCAGGGAACTAGTCTGCCGTCATGGCGAGCGTGGAACTGGATGAGCTGATCGTCGGAGACGCCGAGGCGCTACGCGCCTGGTTGACGACCAACCACGCCACATCGCCCGGCGTCTGGCTCGCTCTGACCAAAAAAGGCGGCACGGTCACCACCCTGACCTGGCAGCAGGCAGTCGACGAAGCGTTGTGTTTCGGCTGGATCGACGGACAGGCCCGCAAACGGGACCACGAAACCTCCTGGATCCGGTTCACTCCTCGCCGGCCCCGCAGTTCCTGGTCCCAACGCAACGTGACCCACGTCGCCCGGCTGGAGGCACAGGGGCGGATGCTGCCCGCAGGCCGCGCCGCCGTGGAAGCCGCAAAGGCCGACGGCCGCTGGGCCGCCGCCTACGCCCCACCGTCAGAAGCCGAGGTGCCCGCCGACCTGCTCGCCGCCATCGCCGCCGAACCCGCCGCCCAGGCCATGTTCGACGTCCTCACCAAGACCAACCGGTTCGCGCTCATCCACCGCCTCAACGCCGTCAAGAGGGTGCAGACCCGCGAGCGGAAGATCGAAGAGTTCGTCGCCATGCTGGCCCGTCACGAGACGATCTATCCGCAGAAGACCCGGCCTCGACCCTCGCCGTGATCGGCGCCTCCGGTACGCCGGAGTGGAGACTGACGTACCGGCCCACCCCGCACGTCTGAGTCCTCCGACGCTGCGTCACCAAGCAGATCGTGCGGCAATCTGTCAGGGCTCTGTCTGGTGTCGGTGCGGCACGGGAACTTCCTGCTCGAATCTAGGGCATCGCTGGATCCGCCTGGGGGAAGGGTTCACGTGCACCGCAGGGCAGATGTGGATGTGATCTCCGAGGAGAACAACGAGCAGATCAGAAAGCTCGATCCGCTGAGGTTGGACGACGAGCTTCGGGTGTTGCCGACCTTGAACATGGCCGCGGACGTTCCCGCGTTGGTGCGGGTGCTCCGCGATGCACTTCCCTCCGAGGAGAGCATCGCGGCTTTCACCACCACGGAGTGTCTCGCCGCCATGCGGGACCTGGGCATGTATCTCGGCAGTCTGCAACGGCACGGGGTGTCCGCCTTCGAAGCCGTGGGCGGGGCGACCAGATCCTTTCAGCTGCTGGCGGGACGCACGAGGATGATCCCGCGCGACACGGTGTACCACTACACGTCCTGGAACCCGGTCGGTGACCGCGAACGGCTCTACACCGGGCATCCGATGGAGCGCAGCCTGATCGACGCGGTACGCACCTGCGTGCCGAACCTCGCCCGCGCCGTCGACATCGGGCGTTCACTTCTCGACATGGATCCGGCCGCGTCGACGCATGCGGACAGAATGGCGTCGCTCGCCTCGCACATCGCGGTGGCGGACACGGTCATGAGCGGTATCCGGGTGAACGTCACGCCCGAATTCTTCGCGCGTGTGCTCAGGCCGTTCTACGAGGACGTACGGGTCGCGGGTCGCGTCTACATGGGCCCGGCGGCGGCGCACATCCCGATCTTCCTCATCGATCTGCTCCTGTGGGCATCTGACCGAGGGAGCCCGGAATATCTCCAGTTCTGCACCGAGGTGTCGGCACAGACCCTGCCACAGTGGCAGGAGCGGTACACCGAGTGGGCGAGCATGCCCTCCATCACCTCCCGTGTCGTGGCGGCTCTCCAACATCCCGGTGCGTCTTCCCCGGACGGGCATGTGGAGTCCAGTGCGAGAAGCCTGCGGCGAGCCCTCCAGACACTCACGTCGTTTCGCGGAAAGCATCTGGTGATGGCGCGACGTGCCTACCACGAGGAACTCCGGCTCTATGAACTGGGCAGTGGTGGCGGAAGTGTGGGCCTCCTTGAGGAGATCCTCGCCCTCACGAGACGGAACAGCGCCATGCTCCACGCCACCGCTGCGCAGCGAGTTCAGCTGCCGTGACGTACGAGGGTGAGTTGTCGACAGTGGAAATCATGATTGTCGGGTCCGGGGTAGCGGGACTGGCGACCGCGATCAGTCTGCACGCGGCGGGATTCCGTCAGGTCAGGGTCTTCGAGTCCGAGCCGCGCCTGCGTCCACACGGCCTCGGGCTGAACATTCTGCCCAACGCCGTCCGGGAACTCGCCGAGCTCGGGTTGCTCGACGAGTTGCAGCAGCGCGCGGTGCGAAGCCAGGAACTGGCCATGTACAACACCCGTGGTGACCTCATCTGGCGTGAGGACCGCGGCACTGTGGCCGGCTACCGATGGCCGCAGATCTCGATCTCGCGCGCCGAACTCGTGGCGGTCCTGGCAGATGAGGTACGCCGACGCCTCGGTGAGCACGCCATCGTCACCGACGCGCGGCTCGTCGGCCTTCGCAGTGAGCCGGGCATGAACTACGCGACCGTCATGGGTCGCGACGGCTCGACGCGGGTCGTCGAGGCGGAACTCCTCATCGGCGCGGACGGCATCCATTCGGCCGTCCGGGCCGCGTTCTACCCGGCCGAGGGGCCACCGCCGACGAACGGCATGACGATGTTCCGAGGAACCGCCTCAGGGCCCGACTTCCTCACCGGAAGCACCATGGCGGTACTCGGGGATGACCGGCGGCGACTCGTGCTGTACCCGATCGCCCGAGACGCCTCCCCGGGGAGATCTGTGATCAACTGGGTCGCCGCTCTTCCAGCGACCGAGGTCGACCTGCTCCCAGGCCAGCAGATGGATGTCGCCGACCGGCGTGCGACCGTCCTGCGCCAGTTCGGGAGCTGGTCGCCACCCGGCGTCGACCTGCCGCGCCTGCTCGAAGACACGGCGGACGTGCAACAGTATTCGATGATCGACAGGGACCCCATCCCGCGTTGGAGCTTCAACAACGTGACGCTCGTGGGCGACGCCGCCCATGCGATGTATCCGGCCGGATCGAACGGTGCCACGCAGGCCATCGTCGATGCCCGCGTACTGTCCTGGCAGCTGGCCACCCAGGCGGACGCCGGCAGCGCTCTGCGTGCGTACGAGGACGAGCGCCGGCCGCAGATGACCGAACTGCAGAACGCCAACCGTTCCATGGGGCCCGAGAAAGTCATCACCCTGGCCCACCTGCGCGCACCCCACGGATTCGACGATGTCCGGGAGGTCTTCAGCGAGGAGGAACTCGCGGCGATCTCCCGCAACTACGCCCGGACCGGGAAGTTCGACCAGGACTGGGTCAACTCACGCCCGTCGCTCACCGTCACGCAACGGCACCGGGGGACGCCGAAGGCGGACATCGTCGTAGCCGACGACGAGTCTCAGGCGGTGAAGGAGACCGGTTTCATCACCGCCGTCATCCGAGCCATGGAACATGATCGTGCCGATGCCTACCTGGTGGATCGGTACGCGGCGCTGCTGAGCACGCCCACATCCCGGAAGATGACGCACGAGGCGCTGGCCGTCGGCGGCACCATCGGTTCCGTGATCGTCCGAGCCCGCTTCGGCGACATCGTCCTCGGCGAGGCGGCTGCCGCGGGGATCACCCAGGTGGTCTGCCTGGCGGCGGGCAGTGACACTCGCGCCTGGCGCCTCGACCTTCCGGCACGGACCCGGTTCTTTGAAATCGACCTGCCGGGCCAGTTGGAGGCCAAGGAGCGGCTGCTGGAACCGGTCCGGGACCGTCTCGTCTGCCGTCGCGTCTCCCTTGGCGAGGACCTTCGCCGTGAAACGTGGCCACAGCGCCTGGTGGCGGCCGGCTATCAACCCGACGAACCCACGGTCTGGATCATCGAGGGGCTGCTGCCCTACTTTCAGATCGAGGACTTCACCCGACTGATCGGGACCGTCAGGAAGATGTCGACGCTTGGTTCGGTCCTGCTGGTCGACGCACCGCACGCCGACTTCTACACGGATCCGGTCAACGAGACGTTCCTGACGTTCATGAAGTCGCGGGGATCGGCGTTCCAACTGGGCTTCGACGACCTCGGCGACTTCCTGCGCCACCAGGGCTGGACGGCGGAGGCGTACACGTTGCGGCAACTTCACGCCGGCGAGTGCCCGTGGTTGCCCGCTCCCCCCGGACGTCTCTGCCCACCCCACGACCATCACTGGGTGGCCCGAGCCCACCTCAGCTGAGCTGCCGCAGGCTCGGAGCCCGGCACGTCCTGGCGCGGTGTCCTCAGTGCTGAATGAGCCCGCCGGGCAGGACCGGAGGGACGTGGCCGGTCAGCGGACGCGTCCGGGTCAGGGCGATACCGACGTCGACGAGGGAGGATCGGCGCAGACGCTCGACCACCGCGTCGCAGCCGGTCTCCTCGGCGACCTCCCTGACCACCGCGTCGAACGGATCTTCCGCGTGCTCCACCTTGCCGCCCGGAAGGCTCCAGTTCGTCTCACCAGCCGGCGACACGCAACGGACCAGCAGTACCCGCTCCTGCTCGACACAGACCGCGTACGCCGCCAGCCGGGAACTCATCCCCCGCACCTTCCGATGTTCACGACAGGGTGCGCCATGCCCGCACCAACGTCTCCTGCACCGCGTAGGCCGACCGGCGGCACCTGGAAGCTGCGAATCGAGGACCTGTTCGCCGGCAACTCAGGCGTGATCGAAGGCTGGAAGCTGACCCTGTGACCCGGTGCCGCCCCCGGATCGACGCTGGGACACACCACTCACGGTGTGTCCCTGTCGGCGTCCCCTCAGCCTGCGCCGGCCCGGGTCGCGCCCCTGCCACAACACCGTCAGCGGGTAGTGGTTCCACGGCGAGGAGGCGCAGGTCGCACGGGCCCGAACAGGGTGGAAGAGGTGGCAACGGTCGACGAGACAGAGCCGCCGGCGACACAAGCCCGCACACTCGCGTCTATCCACGTGCAGTGACAGCGGCGACCGCCAGCAGGCGGTTCTTTACCGCGAGGTGGTTGTGCTCGCCGGTGTTGTTCAGGAGGTCAAGGGCTTCCCGGCAATGAGCGCGGGCGGTGCGGTGGTTTCCCTTGGCGACGAGCGCCTCTGCAAGGACGACGAGCGACCGCGCCTCACGTAGAGTGTCTGCCAATCCCTCACTGACTGCACGGGCAAGGGTTGCCTCAGACAGGCAATGTCGGTGTTGTCCCAAATGCAGTCTGGCCTCGGCGGCAACGATGAGTGCATCGCAGCGGAGGACGTCGTCTTTGACGCGGGGGTGCTGCTCCAGTGCGACTTGGGCGTGCGAAAGCGCAGCTTCGGGCTGTCCGGTTTGGGCGTTCAGTTCGGCGAGGCGTACGTGGTTGAGACTTCGTCCGCGCAGCGATCCGATCTGCTCGCAGATGGTGAGTGCTTCGTGGTAGAGGCGGCGGGCCCGATCAGGTTCGTCGAGCTGTCGATGGGCGTCTGCCAGGTGGTAGAGGGTGGAAGCCTCGCCGGCGAGGTTGCCGGCTGCCCGGCACGCATCCAGCACCTGGTTGAAAACGTCGATGGCAGTCGTGATGCGGCCCAGTCGGAGGTGGACGGAGGCAAGGTTGTGCAGACAGGCCAGCTCGATCTCGGCAAAGCCATTTTCGACGGCCAGGTCAAGGGCGCTGGTGAAGAGTTCACCGGCGTGTTGGTAGTCATGGCTGGCGAAGTGGACGGCTCCGAGGTTGGCGAGGGTGCCGGCGCAGCCGAGAAGATGACCGTCGGCGGTGGCGGCGTCGAGGGCTAGACTCAACATGTTTCGCAGTTCGCCCTGCGGGCCGGAGCGATCGTAGACCTCATGAAGTGTGTCGACGATCTGCCATGCGTGGCGTGGGAAGCCTTCTCTGCTGGCCGCGCGGATCACGCTCAACAGGTTCGTGCGTTCTACTTCGCACCATCGCAGGGCGTCACCCTCTGACGGGAAGACGAGTGGACGCACCCTGGTGGGTTCGGGTAGGTCAGGCACGGCCGGCCGTTGCGGCTCCAGCCACCGGACGGCGTTGACGGCGGTGAGCAGGTACCAGTCGAGGAGACGATGGAACGCGGCGTGTCGCTCTTCGGGCAGCCCTTCGAGGCGGTCGCGATCGATGGCGTATAGACGCAGGAGGTCGTGCATTCGGTATCGACCGACGGCATCATGGTGGATCAGGTGCGCTCGGGCGAGGCCGACGAGTGCCCGTTCGGTCAGAACCGGGTCCGCTGCCAACAGTGCGGATGCTGCCTCGACTGCGACGGTCGCGCCTGGAAACTGACCGAGGCTGCGGAAGAGCCGGGCGGGTAGCGGGGCGAGTGCGTTGACCGACCAGGCGAAGACGGTGCCTATGGTCAGTTCTTTGCTGTCGTCGCCGTCGATATCGAGTAGACGTTCCCCCAGTTCGTCGGCGAGGTCGCCGAGGGGGGTCTTGGGCTGGGAGGCGACGTGTTCACCGATGATCCGTAGTGCGATCGGTAGTCCTCCGGAGAGTTGCGCCAGCTTGTGCACGGCGGCGGGCTCGGCATCGGCGCGGTGAGGTCCAATGATCCGGGTGAGAAGGCCATGCCGATCGGCGTGTGGCAGCGGTGTGATGGTCAGGCTGCGGACGCCGTGTCGGACGCTGAGGCCGCTGAGTCGGTTGCGGCTGATCACGATAACGAGGCTGGTTGGGGACGGAGGAATAAGGTGTTGCGCCTGGTCGGAGTCGAGGACGTTGTCGAGTACGACGAGTAGGCGTCGGTCGCTCAGTAGTCGGTGGTACAGCGCGCTGCGATGCACGGGATCGGTGGGCATGCGATCTGCGGGTACGCCGAGGCCGGCGAGGAAGCGTCGTACGGCATCGTCTGGGTGTACCGGTGGCACCTGGCTGTGCGCTTCGGCGTTGAGGTAGAGCTGGCCGTCGGGGAACCAGTCGCGGCGGTGGTGCCCCCAGCGCGTGGCAAAGGCGGTTTTTCCTACCCCCGGCATTCCGGTTATGGCTATCACGTTGGGGGTTCCGCTGTCGGTGGCGAGCGTGTCTAGTTCGGACAGGAGGTCGGCATGTCCGGTGAAGTCGAATACGTCGTACGGTAGCTGTCGTGGTACCGGTGCCGTCTCGTCTGCACCGGCCCGGACGGTGTGGGTCTTGGGAGCGGGGATAGGCAGGATTTCCACGAGGTTCAAATGTGGTTCGATGCGCATCTTACGTCGGTACCGGCGCCGGAAGGCGGCAATGAATTCGCGGGCGTCGTGGGTGCGGCCGGCGCTGTGCAGCGCGCTCGCCTGCAGACGGGCGAGCGTCTCGTCGAACTGGTTGTCTGCGATCAGGGGTTCGAGCCGGGCCAGCGCTCGGTCGTGATGGCCGGTGGCCAATTCGCTTCCCGCAAGGAGTTTCTCTGCGGTGAGCAATTGTTCCCGTATGTCGCGGCGGAGATGTTCGCTGCGGGCTCCGCGGAGTTCGGCGAGTGGGTTGTTGCGCCACAGCTGAAGCGCAGTGGTGAGTAGGGCGGTGCACCGGTCGTGTTGGTCGAGGTCAGCGGCTCGGCGCGCCTGTGCTGCCAGGCGACGAAACCGATGGTAATCAACCTGGATTGGTTCGATGTCCAAGCGATAGGCGCTGACGCCGGGCATTCGCGTCAGGGCTTCGGGTATGCCGGCAGTCCGCAGGGTGGCGCGGAGGCGGCTGGCGAGGGTGTACAGCAGGTTGCGGCAGGTGTCGGGGTCGCGGCCCGGCCATAGAAGTTCCACGACTGTCGTTACTTGCACCGGGTCGCCGGCGTGGTACAGAAGAGTCGCGAGCAGGCCACGCTGCTTCGCGGTGCCAAGCGGGATCAATCGCCCGTCGATCCGGAGTTCTGTAGGCCCAAGAATCGTGAACTCCATCCCCACCCCCAGGTCTAATCGACCACCGGCTATTTCATTCTCTGCTATGTGGCAAGGTGGGCCAACCCTCTCGCCCAGAGTCCGAAATCGGACATCCCACTGCCAGTGCGGTGCAAGCCGGTTGCAAGGTGACTGGCAATGTGATCAGCACGCCGCCCTCCGATGCTGGCCTCCTCGGGCTTCACGACATGAGGGGGAAGCAATGACGTCGCGGGAATGGTTAGCCACACCCATCGGAATCGGTTCTGATCAATGGGCTACCCGGGCGGGCTGCCGAACGGTCCTCGCTGTGGCACACACGATCGCCAGCTGCCACCGGCTGCTTGACGTGATCGATTACGTCGAGGAGGACCCCCGGGTGCAGGTGGTGTTCACCGTGGCGCCAGATGTGTTCAACCAGCAGGTGGCCCGGCACCTGGAGCGGCTAGGCGCGCTCGTCCTGCCTTGGCAGCAGGCCATTCGGGAACGCTTCGACCTCGGGATCGCCGCCTCCTGGGGAGGGCTACATCAGTTGCACACGCCCCTGCTGGTGATGGCGCACGGCGCCGGCCGCAGCAAGCGGGTCCGGCCAGGACCGTACGGCGGTCCGCCGCTCGCGGATCGTGCGGTCTATGGTCTCGACGCGCAACGGCTGACCTACGGCGGACGGGTACTGCCAAGTACGCTCGCCCTCTCCCACGAACACGAACTGGAGGTGCTGCGTCTGCAGTGCCCGGAGGCCCTGGAGGTGGCTACGGTCGTCGGCGATCCCTGTTTCGACCGTCTCGTAGCCAGCCTTCCGCGCCGACCGGAGTACCGACACGGCATGGGAATCGAGGACCATCAGGAACTTCTGTTGGTTTCCTCCACCTGGGGCCCGGACGGCTTGTACGGGCACTTCCCTGACCTGCTCCCCCTGCTGATGGCACAACTGCCGGCCGGCCGGTACCGGGTCGCCGCGCTCCTGCATCCGGCGGTCTGGGACGCCCACGGGCACCGTCAGGTAAGAGCCTGGCTGCGGTCCTGCACCGAGGCAGGACTACTGCTACCCGACCCCACCCAGGACTGGCGTGCCCTGGTCGTGGCCGCCGACCACATCATCGGCGATCACGGGTCGGTCACCGCCTACGCCGCAGCCGTCGGGCGCCGGATCCTGACACTGCCCACCCCGCGGACGATGCCCGTCGCCGGCACGCCACAACAACTGGTCACCGCCGAGGCCACCCCTCTCGATCCCCACCGGGCGCTGCTACCTCAACTGGTGGCGGCCCGCGAAATCGACCGGCAGGCGGTGACGGCCGCGCTGACCGGCCACCCCGGGCAGGCCGCCAGGCTGTTGCGGCGGGCCATCTACCGACTTCTCGGCATCACCGAGCCCGGCCGCCACCGGCGGGTCACCCCCGTACCCGTGCCGCGCCTGCACCACCGGGAGGCCACCCAATGACATGTTGGCCTGACCCGGTCATCGTGGCGCTTCGACCGTCCGGACTGTCGTCCCTGCTCACCAGGTTGGCCGACGTCGTGCTCACCACCGCCGGACACGACGTCATTGCGGTCAGCGACCGACTGCTCGTTACGTATCCAGGTGTTTCCCTCGCCGTTGTACACGGATCGGCGGGCGAAGTCGTCGTACAGACCCGGGACGGACTGCTCTTCCACTACGGTCCCTGGAATTCGCTGACACGTCTGACGATCCTGCGCCTGGCAGCCGTCGCTCGGCAACTCCATGACCGGTGGGTCCTTGGCGATCTGCATGGTCAGTATGCGGCCCTAGCAGAGCTTCTATTCAGTGACGGTGCCGCCGAGCATGTCGAGCCGGCCGCGCACTTCGGCGAGCCGGGGCGAGCCGATGGCGTCGAAGACGGCGACCGCCTCGCGGTAGCGCCGCCGTGCCTCCTCCTCGTCACCCCGCCGCTCGGCGACCAGACCGAGCAGATCCAGCGCCTCTGCCCGCTCGTTGGCCGACCCGAGCTGAGCCATCCGGCGAGCTGCCTCGTCCGCCGCACGGTTGGCCGCCTCGAGGTTACCGAGACCGAGTTCGGCGCCAGCGACACCGAGCAGCACCCGTGCACCGTTGTAGGGGTCGATGTCGGTCAGCCTGAGGAAGATCTCCTCCGCCTCAGCCAGCAGCGGCAGCGCTGTGGCCGGTTGTCCCATCCGGGTCAGTAACATGGCCACGTTGAGGCAGGTCAGGCCGATGCTCCGCGGATCGGGAAGCGTCCTCCGCACCAGGAGGACCCGCTCGAACAACCGGGCCGCCTGGTGCTCGCGACCGGTGTCGGCGTACAGGGTGGCCAGCCCCTCTTCCGCGTCGACGGTGCCCAGTACGTCGCCGGCCTCCCGATACCGGTCAATCGCGGCTAGGTTGTGCTGCTCTGCCGCGTCCTGGTTGCCCAATTTGCTGTGCACCCTGCTCAGCCGCTTGAGCATGTTCGCCTCGGCCCGAAGGTTTCCCCACGCCCGGGCCGCATGCAGGCCTCGCTCGTCCACCTCCAAGCGATCCATGTAGTCCTTGGCGTACAGGAACAGCGGCCACATCACGTCGCTGAGGTGCCACGCCAGTTCGTGGTAGCCAAGCTGGAAGGCGGCTCGCCCGGCATCCAGGAGGTTGCTCCGCTCCCGTTGGAACCATGCGAGGGCGTCGGCGCGATCAGCTAACGTTGGCAGGAGTGCGGGCGGCCGTTGGAAGACGTACGGCAGGCGGCGACGGTAGGGGGTCACCACAATGTCCGCCTGGTGTGCGGCGGCGAAATAGAACTCCAGCATCGCCAGTTGAACCGCTCGCCGTTCCATCTCCGGGTCATGGTGCTCCGATACCTCGCGGGCGTACAGGCGCAGCAGATCGTGGTAGCGAAACCGCTCCTCGGCGATCTCCTCCCAGAGGCTGGCTTCCAGCAGCTCGTCAACCAGGCTCGGCACCCGGTTCTGGTCGGCTGGCGCGGTTGTCGCGGCGATCAGCTCGGCGCAGAACTCGCGCCCTGGATGTAGCGCCAGCCGCCGGAACAGGGTGGCGGCGTGCGGCGTCAGTGCCTGGTAAGAAACCTCGATCATCGCTCTGATTGACAGTCCTTCCACTGCCGACAGGCGGGTCAACCGTTGTGCCTCATCGGCAAGCTCGGATACCACCCGGCGGACGGTCAGCCTCGGTCGACCTGCCAAGCGTCCGCCGGCGATCACCAGCGCGAGTGGTAACCCACCGCAGATTCGTACCAGTTCCTCGGTTGGTCCGGATTCCTGGGCTATCCGCTCCCGACCGGCTGTGTGCTCCAACAGTTCAACCGCTGTTGTCGAGGGCAGCGGGTGGACGTCGATCAGTTGGGCGCCGTCGGGTATCAGTCCGGTCAGTCGCCGGCGGCTGGTCACGACGAGTACGGCAGATGCCGACGCTGGCACCAGAGGTCTCACCTGCGCGGCGGAGAGGGCATCGTCGAGTAGCACGAGCAACGACCGGTTCGCGGTGACCGTCCGGTAGAGCGCGACCTGCTCGGCCAGTTCCACGGGTATCCGCTGTGATGGCACGTTCAGCGATCGTAGGAACGCCGTCAGCGCCGCGCGGGGATCCAGTGGCATATCGCCACTGAATCCTCGGAGGTCGGCGTGGATCTGCCCATCCACGAACCTTCTTCGTATGGTGTGGGCCCATTGCCTGGCCAGTGCCGATTTTCCTACACCACCGGGTCCGCAGAGTACGACGACGTTTACGCCGTGGTTTAGCACACGGTCCAGCTCGGCCATTTCTGCCGCCCTGCCGGTAAAGTGCACCGAGGGTACGGGAAGTTGTCGAGGTATCACGCTTCGGTTATCTACCGGGTTGGTGACATGTACGCCGCCATGAATGACCCTGGCCTGCACGTTGGGCCCCACCACTGTCCCGGAAAGATCGTTTACCGTCGCATGGAGCACTTCGTGCTCAATCTCTGGATAACGGGGATCCAATCGCCAAAGCCTTTCGCCCGCAGGAGGTCGCAAGTTCGTTCGTCGGGGTCTAGAAGGTTATGTCTCCTCGGACATCGCCTGCTTGAACCACTCGTTCTGCGGTGCCGCTGAAATTGTTGACCACGTTGGCATTGGCGCTTTTCGGAACGGGGACTAGAAGGCGGAGCCAAGCAGCTCTCACTGCGGCATCAAATGCGGGGTCGCGTGACATTTCTTCCGCCAGGAATGAGGCTACGGCCACCTGGTGGTCTCGCTCAGAGGGGTGCGCCATAGCGGCGGTGAGGGCGTCGCCCTCCGGTGTTCCACTTCGAAGGCGGGAGCGAATCAAGCGGGCCAACGCAGCTGTCGCGGTGCGGGCCCCCGATGCGAGAGCCTCGGCGCCCTTCGCCGCCAACGCGCCGACGACCGCTACGACTAGTTGATCTTCCACCGGCGACCCCCAGCCGAGTTAAGAGATAGACAGACCTCGGTGCCGTAACGGTCACAGTACCGTGCGCACTCCAGTCTCCGTGCACCTACGCGAGCGTGCAGAATCTAGACTGTGGCCTATATGCATCTATCATCGGCGTTGTCCACCTATTGATTTTTTAGAGCTTTTGACATACCTAGTCAACCCAAAGTGTCCCATATCGTGGAATGTGACCACCCGATCGACTTCGCCACGACAACGGCGGTAGTGTGCCGTCCGTGTTATTGATCATGTCATTGATGCTCGGCGCCATCGTCGACGCCGGCGCCAACCTCATGCCCCTTCTCGTGCAAGCGACTGCACTTGATGACCCCGTCACCCAGTGGGTCAAATGGGTCTCTTCGCTACGCACAGTTGTCTCGATATCACTAAACGACTACCTGGGGTTGTTCACACCCGCATCGACTCGATAGCCGTATCGACGAAGTCGTTCCCCTGCCGCTCTACCCACCGAACAACAGCGGCGGCAATGGCGAACCATCCACGACAGCGGCCCGCCATCGCGCGTACACATGCCTGATGGCGGGCCAGTTGCCAGGTGCGACCCGTATTGCCCCGACCGAAAGCCGACCTCGACCGTGACCAACACACCCACCCCATACTCGTCGAGGCATGGATCACGGAAGTGGGCTGCTCGCCGCCCGTCTCGAACACCAGCCGGTCGAGGACCGATTCGTTGCTCTTCCAGCCAGCGGTCGTCGGCATGTCAGCAGTCTTGCCCAAGTCATCTTAGTCGTTAAGATAACTGCATGAACGCATCGAGCGACTTCTCGGTGGCGATCGCCGGTGCCGGCCTCTCCGGCCTCTGCCTCGCCCAGTACCTGATGCGCGCCGGCATCGACGTGCATGTCTACGAGCGGGATTCGGGCCCGTTCGTCAGGCGGCAGGGCTACCGGATCATTCTCAACCGGTACGGGCTGGAGGCCCTGCGCGAGAGCCTGCCCCGCCCGCTGTACCGCCTGGCGCTGACCACCGGCGACGAGCCCGGCGGGCACCTACGCTTCACCGACAGCCGGCTGCGGGACGCGTTCACCGTCAACCTCAAGGACGAGCCACACGCGACCCGGCAGGTCGACCGGCTGACCCTGCGATCGATCCTGCAGTCCGGGCTGGACGGGCGCATCCACTACGGCAGGGCCGCCGTCGCGGTGGACAGCGGCGGCCCGGCCGGGCTGCGGCTGCGGTTCGCCGACGGCGGGGCCGCCCCGGCCACAGTCGTCGTGGGTGCCGACGGCGTCGGCTCGGCGCTGCGCCGGCAGATCATGCCGGACGCGGAACCGGCGAACACCCCGATGGTGGGCATCTACGGTCGGTCACCCCTGTGGCGCAACGGTGCGAGCGTCATTCCGGAGGCACTGCGTACCAGCGGGGTCCTGGCCATCGCCGACCGACCGGGCCGCGCCTTCTTCTTCACCTCCATGCGGTTCGGCGAGAGCCCGCAGCAGGCGTTCGCACGGTTGGCCCCGGGCAGCTACGCGCCCACCGGCGACGACTACGTCATGTGGGCACTGCTGCTCCGCCAGGAGGAGGTGCCCATCGACGTACGCGGCAGCCTGCGGGCACTGTGGAAACAGGCTGCGGTGATGAGCACGGACTTCCACCCGCTCATCCGACGGCTCGTCGACACGGCCGAACTGGACGCCACGGTGCTCAATGTCTTCGCCACCGGCCAGCGCCCGCACCGGTGGGCGGTGCCCCGGGCGACGATGATGGGCGACGCCGTGCACGTCATGCCGCCGTTCGGCGCTCACGGTGGCAACACCGCGCTCCGCGATGCCGCCCTGCTCGGCCACAAGCTGGTCGCGGCCCGGGAAAACGGCACGCCGGTGGAGGAGGCGATCGCCGGCTACCAGGACGAGATGGTGCCCTACGCCTTCCGCGCCGTCGACACCGCCGCCAGGCTGATGCGGCGCCTCACCGGAGGCGCGGCCGCACCCCACTGGGTGCTGACCCGTGTGTTACCTCGCCTGCACCGGGTCACCGTCCCGGAGGCATGATTGCCGACATGTCCCACGAGCCGACCCGGGCGTCCGCGATCGCCGACCTCATGCGCGCCGGGCGGGAGACCTCGCGGCTGTCCATGGTGTTCCGGTACGCCATCGCGGAGCGGCTGGGCCTCACCGTGAGCGACCTAGAGTGCCTGGACTACCTGGCGGACGTCGGATCCGCCACCGCGGGACAGGTCGCCGAACGGACCAACCTCACCACCGGGGCCGTGACCAGCATGCTCCGCCGGCTCCAGCAGGCCGGCTACGTCACGGCCGAACGCGATCCGGCGGACCGGCGACGGGTGATCGTCACCCCGCGGCCGGAGCGGATCGCCGAGATGGCGCGACCGTACGAGCGGTTCGCCGAGCGGGCCGAGCGGCTCGTCGAGGGCTACCACGTCGAGGAGATCAGGCTGCTGGTCCGGCACTACGACCGCATGCAGGAGATGTACCTGGCCGAGTTGGACCGCCTCCGCAGCAGCGACACCACGTAGCGGTCCGCCGGAGGCGACACCGCCCGGACCGACCGCGCGGAACGGGTCTGCTCAGCCGTCCCGTTTCACCAGGTCAGCAGGTGCGTCCGCGGCGCGGGTGGCGGGCTTGTCGAGCCGCCTCATCTTGACGGCGGTGTAGACGGCGGCGGCGAGGGCCACGTCGGACAGCAGCATCAGACCGATGGCGTACGAACCCTCGATGCCGTACACCCAGCCCATGATCAGTGGTGGGACGAACCCGCCGAGGCCGCCTGCGGCACCGACCACGCCCGTCACCGTGCCCACCTTGTCGGCCGGGGCGACCCTGCCGACGAAGGCGAACACGGCGCCGCTGGCGGCGCCCAGCAGGGCGGCCATGCCGAGGAAGGCGATGGTGGCGACCGGCATCAGGGGTGGCTGGAACGCCTGGACGACAGCGAACACGGCGGTGCCGGTGAAACACCAGACGAGGACCGGTACGGGGTGCAGCCGGTCGGACAGCCAGCCGCCGACGGGGCGGGCGGCCACGGCCAGGACAACGAAACCGGCGGTGCGCAACGCGGCGTCGCTCGTGCTCAGTTCGTAGGCGGTGCGCAGGTATGCGGGCAGGTAGACGCTGAAGGCGACGAACCCGCCGAAGCCGACCGCGTAGAGGAAAGACAGCTGCCAGGTGACGGCCAGGCGGCTGACCTCGGCCGTGCGGGCGATCGCGGACCCGGCCGGTGCGGTACGTCCCGGCGGGTCGCGCAGCAGCAGGAACGCCAGCACGGCGTAGCCGGCGAGGATGACCGCCACGAGCAGGAAGGGCGTGTTCTCGCCGTAGGTGTCGGCGAGCCGCACGGTGGTGAAGTTGGCGATGGCGGTGCCGCCCATGCCGACGCCGAACACACCGAGCGCGAAGCCTTTACGGGCGGGCGGGTACCAGCCGGAGATCAGTGGTACGCCGATGGCGAAGGTCGTGCCGCCCAGGCCGAGGAAGAACCCGGTGACGATCAGCGCCGGGTAGCTGTCGACGACGGTCAGGGTCAGCACCGGGATGATGGTGGCGAGGCTGAGCAGGGGGAACATGATGCGCGCGCCGTAGCGGTCAGTGAGCGCGCCGACCGGGATGCGGCCCAGCGAGCCGACGAGCACCGGCACCGCGACCAGCAGCGACTGGGCGGCGAAGGTGAGTCCGAGGCGTTCCTTCACGCCCGGACCGAGCGGGCCGAGCAGCGCCCAGGCCCAGAAGTTGACGGTGAAGCCGATGGTGGCGACCACCAGGTTGCGCGTTGCGCCAGGACGTGGCGCGGCACCGGCCGAGTTGGGGCTCGGCGCTTCACCGGTTGTGGTCATCTCGTACCTCGCAACGGGTAGGCGGGCGGCGTCGGGGCGCGTCAGCGGCGGGTCCGGTCGGGCTTGCGTTGCGGTCGGGGGGCCCGGGGCGGTCCTTCCCACCCGGGGCGCGACGGGCGTAGGCCGGGTCGGGTGTCGCGGCTGCGGTAGGGCACGTAGGGGCGGGTGAGGTAGCCGACCGGGGCGCTGAAGGCGTGCACGAGCCGGGTGAACGGCCAGAACGCGAACAGCGCGAATGCCGAGACGATGTGGATCTGGAAGCCGACCGGTACGCCGGCCATGATCTCGGGGTCCGGGCTGAGGTAGAACAGCGACCGGAACCAGGGTGAGATCGTCTCGCGGTAGTCGTAGCCCTCGCCGAGCACGTTGGCCCGCAGCGTGCTCCACAGGCCGACCACGATGACGGCGGCGAGCACCGCGTACATCGCCTTGTCGTTGCGGGTGGTGGCGGCGAAGACCGGCCCGGTGAGGCGGCGACGGGCGATGAGGATGACCATGCCGGCCAGCGTGCAGAAGCCGGCGACGGTACCGATGAACACGGCCATCAGGTGGTAGGTGTGTTCGGTGATCCCGACGGCCTCGGTCCACGACTTGGGCACGATCAGCCCACCGACGTGACCGATCAGGACCATCAGGATGCCGAAGTGGAACATCGGGCTACCCCAACGCAGCACCGCCGACTCGTACAGCTGCGAGGAGCGGGTCGTCCAGCCGAACTTGTCGTAGCGGTAGCGCCAGATCAACCCGCCCACCAGGATCGCGATGGCCAGGTACGGGTAGACCACCCACAGCAGCACGTTCATCGCCGGCCTCCGGTGGTGTCGACGAGTCCGAACGGTTCCAGGCCCACCTGCTCGACGGGTGGACCGGTGCGGGCCAGGTGGGCGGCGGCTCTCAGCTCCGCCGGTCCGGCGGGGGGCAGCATGGCGCGTACCGCCTCGACCGCGTGCCGGTAGATCGATTTCTCCCGGCCCAGCGATTCGGTGAGCAGGTCGAGGCCGACGCGGTTGTCACGCAGCAGCCGCCAGCCCACGCCGTCGACGGCGGCCAGGTCGAGCACCGCCGGCAGGTAGTCGGGTAGTTCGCCGTCGATCACTTCGACGCCGGCCGCCTTGTACGCGGCGATGAAACCGACCAGGGCCTCGCCGCGCTTGCGGGTGTCGCCGCAGCTGTAGTAGGTCAGGTGCAGCGCACACCGGCGGCGGAAGTCGAACAGTTCCACGTACTCGGCGGCGAGTCGGGTGGGGTGCCCGTCACGGCGGTGCAGGGCCACCGGGCGCAGGTGCGAGGCCACCGTGTCGGGCAGTTCGTCGAGGGCGGCGAGCAGCGTCGGCAGCGCGTCGAGGGTGTCGACGTCGGGGTAGCGCAGCAGCAGCGAGGCGGCCCGGGCGGCGGCGGCCCGCCAGAGTGGTGTGGTGGTCATCGTCCGCTCCCGTCGGTGTCAATCACGCCCGGCTCGTCGGTTCGGGCGTCGCCGGCCGTCGCGTCCCGGCGGGGTGGGAAGAGGCCGGCGGGTCGGCCCTTGCCGTCCCAGTTGAGCAGGTTGACCCGGCGTGGTTCGTCGCCGGGATCGGTGAAGCTGTCGGAGGTCTGGCGCTCCCGCAGCATGTGGAAGGTCTCGACCTGGATCGGTGCGGGGGTGCCGGACGATTCGCCGAACGGGCCCTGGCCGTACGGTCCACCGCCGCCCATGCCGGGGCCGCCCTCGTAGTCGAGGCTGCACTCGGTGCCGAGTTGTTCCAGGCGATGCGCGTCCTCGGCGTGGGCGGTCGGAATGACGTAGCGTTCGTCGTACTTGGCGATGGCCAGCAGGCGGTACATGTCGTCCATCTGCGCACCGGTCATCCCGACCGCGGCGGCGATGGACTCGTCGGGCGGTTCTCCCAGGTTGATCCGACGCTGGTAGGCGCGCATCGCGCCGAGGCGGTTGAGCACCGCCCGCACCGGTGCGGTGTCGCCGGCGGTGAACAGCCCGGCCAGGTACTCCAACGGGATGCGCAGCGCGTCGACGGCGCCGAACAGGTTGCCCATGTCCTCGCCGTCGTGGCCGGTGTCGCGCAGCACGTCGACGACCGGGGACAGCGGCGGGATGTACCAGACCATCGGCATGGTGCGGTACTCGGGATGCAGTGGCAGGGCGACCTCGTACCGCATGATCAGGTCCCAGATCGGGGAGCGCTGCGCCGCCTCGATCCAGTCGTCGGGGATGTCCGCCTGGCGGGCGGCGGCCACCACAGCGGGATCGTGCGGGTCGAGGAAGACCGAGCGCTGGGCGGCGTACAGGTCGTGTTCGTCCTTGACCGCCGCGGCGGCTGCCACGGCGTCGGCGTCGTAGAGCATCAGGCCGAGGTAGCGCAGCCGTCCGACGCAGGTCTCGGAGCAGATGGTGGGTTGGCCGATCTCGATACGCGGGAAGCAGAACGTGCACTTCTCCGCCTTGCCGGTGCGGTGGTTGAAGTACACCTTCTTGTACGGGCAGCCGGTGACGCACATCCGCCAGCCCCGGCAGCGGTCCTGATCGACCAGCACGATGCCGTCCTCGCTGCGCTTGTAGATCGCCCCGGACGGGCAGGTCGCGGCGCAGGACGGGTTGAGGCAGTGCTCGCAGATGCGCGGCAGGAAGAACAGGAACGCCTTCTCGTACTCCTCACGGACCCGGTCGGAGACCTGCTGCAGCACCGGGTCACCGGCGGCGATCTCGTTGCCGCCGGCGAGGGAGTCATCCCAGTTCGCACTCCACGTGATCTTCGTGTCCTCGCCGGTCAGCAGCGACTTCGGTCGGGCCACCGGGGTGTCGTCGCCGGCCGGTGCGGTCAGCAGGTGCTCGTAGTCGTACGTCCAGGGCTCGTAGTAGTCCTGCATCGAGGGCAGTTTCGGGTTGGCGAAGATGCTGAACAGCTTCTTCAGCCGCCCACCGGAGCGGGGCTTGAGCCGGCCGGAGCGGGTGCGTACCCACCCGCCCTGCCACGTCTGCTGATCCTGGTAGGTGCGTGGATAGCCCTGCCCGGGCCGGGACTCGACGTTGTTGAACCAGACGTACTCCACCCCGGATCGGTTGGTCCACGCCTGCTTGCACGTCACCGAGCAGGTGTGACAGCCGATGCACTTGTCGAGGTTCATCACCATCGCCATCTGCGCCATCACCCGCATCAGTACTGCACCTCCTGGGAGCGGCGGCGGATCACGGTGACCTCGTCGCGTTGGTTTCCGGTGGGGCCGAGATAGTTGAACGCGAACGAGAGTTGGGCGTACCCGCCGATCAGGTGGGTGGGTTTGACCAGCAGCCGGGTCAGCGAGTTGTGGATGCCGCCGCGCCGGCCGGTCCGCTCGGCCTTCGGCACGTCGATGACCCGCTCCTGGGCGTGGTACATGTACACCGTGCCCTCGGGCATCTTGTGCGTCACCACGGCGCGGCAGACGACCACGCCGTTGCGGTTGACCGCCTCGATCCAGTCGTTGTCGCGTACCCCGATCTTCGCCGCGTCGGTTTCGCTCATCCACATCGTCGGACCGCCCCGGGAGAGCGTCAGCATGAGCAGGTTGTCCTGGTACTCGGAGTGGATGGACCATTTCGAGTGCGGGGTCAGGTACCGCACGGTGATTTCCAGTTCGCCGTGCGGGCCGAGCCGCGGCTCGCCGAACAGCTTGTGCATGTCCAACGGTGGTCGGAAGATCGGCAGGGACTCCCCGGCCTCGTGCATCCAGTCGTGGTCGAGGAAGAAGTGCTGCCGGCCGGTGAGGGTGTGCCACGGCTTGCGCCGCTCCGTGTTGATGGTGAACGGCGAGTAGCGTCGGCCGCCGTGCTCACTGCCGGACCACTCCGGGCTGGTGATCACCGGCACCGGCCGGGACTGGGTGTCGGCGAAGGTGATCTGCTTGCCCTCGTGCTCGGCGGCCAGGTCGGCGAGCACGACGCCGGTGCGTTTCTCGACGTCGTGGAATCCGGCGGTGGCGACCCGGCCGTTCGTGGTGCCGGACAATGCGAGGATCGCCTCGCACGCGTGCACGTCCCGGGCCAGCGACGGTCTGCCGTCGGCGACGCCGCCGCGCACCGTGCCGTTCTTGCGGCGCAGGTACTCGATCTCGGGGGTCACGTCGGTGTGCACGCCCTTGCCGGTGGTGCCGAGCGTGTCCAGCAGCGGGCCCAACGCGGCGAGTTTGTCGGCGACGGCGGCGTAGTCGCGTTCGACGACGACGAGCTTCGGCATGGTCCTGCCCGGTACCGGCATCTCACCGGTACGGGCCCAGTCGCGCACCACACCGTGCGGGGTGGCCATGGCGTCCGGGGTGTCGTGCAGCAACGGCGCCGCGACGATGTCCTTGCGGACGCCCAGGTGCGGTCCGGCCATGGTGGCGAAGGCGCGGGCGATGCCGTGGAAGGCGTCGAAGTCGGTGCGGGTCTGCCAGGGCGGGTTGATGGCCGGGGTGAACGCGTGCACGAACGGGTGCATGTCGGTGCTGTTGAGGTCGTGCTTCTCGTACCAGGTGGCGGCCGGTAGCACCACGTCGGAGAAGAGCGTCGTGGATGTCATCCGGAAGTCCAGGCTCAGCAGCAGGTCGAGCTTGCCCTCCGGGGCCTCCTCCGGCCAGACCACGTCCTTCGGTCGCAGCTCCGGTTCGGCCTCGGTGGCGAGCAGGTTGGAGTCGGTGCCGAGCAGGTGGCGGAGGAAGTACTCGTTGCCCTTGGCCGAGGATCCGAGCAGGTTCGCGCGCCACACCGTCAGCACCCGCGGCCAGTTCTGCTCCGCGTCCGGATCGGTGCAGGCGAACGTGAGCCGCCCCTCGTGCAGGGCCTTCGCGACGTACCCGGCCGGGTCGTCGGGCTGCGCGGCCAGCGCCTCGTCGGCCAGATCGAGCGGACTTCGGTCGAATGTCGGCATTGACGGCATCCAGCCCAGCCGCGCCGACTGGGCCAACAGGTCCATCGTGTGTTTGCCGTCGAACAGGCCGGTGCCGGTCGGTGCGGACACCACATCGGCCGAGTACGTGTCGTAGCGCCACTGGTCGGTGTGGACGTACCAGAACGCGGTGCCGATCATCTGCCGCGGTGGGCGTACCCAGTCCAGCCCGAACGCCAGGTTCGCCCAGCCGGTCACCGGCCGACACTTCTCCTGCCCCACGTAGTGCGCCCAACCGCCACCGTTGACCCCCTGGCAGCCGGTGAGCGTCACCAGCGCGAGGATCGCCCGGTAGGTGGCGTCCGAGTGGAACCAGTGGTTGGTGCCCGCACCGAGCAGGATCATCGACCGGCCGCCGGAGCGTTCGGCGTTGTCGGCGAACTCCCGGGCCACCCGGGCCACCTGCGCCGCCGGCACCCCGGTGATCGGCTCCTGCCACGCCGGGGTGTACGGCACCTCGGCGTCGTCGTAGCCGGCCGGCCACTGCCCGGGCAGACCGTCGCGGGCCACCCCATACTGCGCGAGTAGAAGGTCGAAGACGCTGGTGACGAGCTTGCCGGCGACCGTGCGGGTCGGCACGCCGCGACGGAGGATCTGCGGCGTGTCGGTGTCGAACCGCGGCAATGCCACCTCCACCGCGTTGCCGGCGCCCAGGCAGGTCAGCGCCGGTTGCAGGTCACCCAGGTCGAGGTTCCACTGGCCGGCCTGCTCCTGCCAGCGGTGGCCCAGCGAACCGCGCGGCACCGCGACCTCGTCGGTGGCCGAGTCCCAGAGCACCGGTTTGAACGCGTCCTCCGTGTCCTGCCCGCCGAGGTCGGCCGCGGTGAGGAACTTCCCCGGCCGGTACGACCCGTCGGCGGCCTCCTCGAGAGTGATGAGGAACGGCAGGTCGGTGAAGGTGCGGACGTAGTCGACGAAGCGGGGGGTGCGCCGGTCGACGAAGAACTCCTTGAGCATCACGTGGCCCATCGCCATGGCGAGCGCACCGTCGGTGCCCGGTTGGGCGGGCATCCACTCGTCGGCGAACTTCACGTTGTCGGCGAAGTCCGGGCTGACCACGATGACCTTCTGGCCGCGGTAGCGGGCCTCCGCCATCCAGTGGGCGTCCGGCGTGCGGGTGACCGGGACGTTCGACCCCCACATGACGAAGTACGAGGCGTCCCACCAGTCGCCGGACTCGGGCACGTCGGTCTGGTCGCCGAACACCTGCGGGGAGGCGACCGGCAGGTCGGCGTACCAGTCGTAGAAGGACAGCATGGAACCGCCGAGCAGGGACAGGAAGCGGGCCCCGACTGCGTGGGACACCATCGACATGGCCGGGATCGGGGAGAACCCGGCGATCCGGTCCGGCCCGTACCGCTTGATCGTGTGCACGTGTGCGGCGGCGATCATCTCCTGGGCCTCGTCCCAGGTCACCCGGACCAGGCCGCCCTTGCCGCGGGCCCGCTGGTACCGGCGACGCCGCTCGGGGTCACTCTGGATGTCGGCCCACGCCGCGACGGGGTCACCGAGGCGCTGCTTGGCCTCGCGGTACATCTCCACCAGCACTCCGCGCGCGTACGGATAGCGCACCCGGGTGGGCGAGTAGGTGTACCAGGAGAAGGCGGCGCCGCGCGGGCAGCCACGCGGTTCGTACTCCGGCCGGTCCGGCCCCACGCTCGGGTAGTCGACCTGCTGTTGTTCCCAGGTGATGATGCCGTCCTTGACGTACACCTTCCAGGAACACGACCCGGTGCAGTTGACGCCGTGGGTGGAGCGCACCACCTTGTCGTACGACCACCGGTCGCGGTAGAACGCGTCCGCCTCACGGCCACCGATCTGGTACAGCGCCTGGCCGTCCGGTGACACCTCCGCCCGGCGTACCAGTCCCCCGACTGCCAACAATGCCCGGCTCGCGTGCTCCCCAATGGCCGCCATGCGCCTCATTCCCTCGGTTGTGACCTTGGCCCACATTCGCGCCTTCGGCACCGTCGTGCAAGACCAAACACGCGGTTCAGGCCAATCACATCGCGATCATGAATCGCACACCCGGGTCAAAGGTCCCGATGCGGAAGGGTCGAACGGCCAAGCCGCCCACGTCAGCGGAGCTCCGTCGGGGCGGGACCAAAGGCTCTGTTGCCTCTCCAGCACGAGAACGGAGGCTGCGTCGAGCAGCTCACGTCGCAGGGCCGCGGCAATTCACTGTGTCGGCGTCAGCGTCGATCACCCCCGACAGGAGAGAACATGACGAACCCCGTGGGGTGCCCAGCCGACCGTCCGGGTGTGCGGCGGGGGCATCCGGAGACCCTGCTGCGCACCAGGCCGGCGGAGGCAGGCAATCCCGTGATCATTCAAGGTGGTATGGGCGTCGGTGTCTCCGGATGGCGGCTGGCCCGGGCGGTGGCTCGCACCGGTCAACTCGGAGTGGTTTCCGGCGTCGCCCTGGATGCGCTGCTTGCCCGCCGGCTGCAGGACGGCGACCCGGACGGACAGGTACGGCGGGCATTGGCGCGCTTTCCCGTTCCCGCACTGGCGAGTCGCGTGCTGAAGCGCTACTTCGTGCCTGGCGGATTGCCGGACGGCAAGCCCTACCGGCCGATACCACGGCTGGGCCTGCGTCCCCGCCGCGACGGGCTGGAACTCGCGGTCCTGGGCAACTTCGTCGAGGTGCTGCTCGCCACAGACGGACATCACGGCCCGGTCGGGGTGAACTACCTGGAGAAGATTCAGATGGCGACACCGGCGGCGGTGTACGGTGCGATGCTGGCCGGGGTCGATTACGTGCTGATGGGTGCCGGGCTGCCGACCGGGATACCCCGCCTGCTCGACGCTCTGGCGGAGCACCGTCCCGTCCGGCTGTCGGTGGCGGTCCAGGGCGCGGCCACCGACCAGCAGTTCCACGTCTCCTTCGATCCGCAGGATCTGTTGGGTGTCACCCCCGAGCGGGTGCGACGCCCGCGTTTGCTGGCCATCGTCTCGTCCACCACGCTCGCGACCTACCTCGCCCGCGACGACACCACCCGGCCGGACGGCTTCGTGATCGAATCACCGGTTGCCGGCGGGCACAGCGCCCGACCTCGCGGAGCATTGCGGTTGAGTCCTGACGGGGAGCCGGTGTACGGGCCGCGCGATCATGTTGACCTGCCGAAGGTGGCGGCGTTGGGGTTGCCGTTCTGGATCGCCGGCGGGCAGTGCGGCCCCGCCGAGTTGTCCGCCGCCCGCGCGACAGGCGCCGCGGGCGTGCAGATCGGGACCGCGTTCGCCCTGTGCCGCGAGTCCGGGCTCGACACGGCACTACGCCAGCGGCTACTGCACGATGCCAGGCGCGGCACCCTGGTGGTGCGTAACCATGCCGGGGTCTCGCCTACCGGCTTTCCGTTCAAGGTGGCGCATCTGCCGGGTACGACGGCAGACGAGGACATCTACGCCGACCGGCCGCGATTGTGCGATCTCGGTTACCTGCGGAGCCCGTACCAACAGCCCGACGGCAAGGTCGGTTACCGCTGTCCCGCTGAACCCGTCGGTGACTATCTCCGCAAGGGCGGAGCCGTGGAAGACACGGTCGGAAGCCGGTGCCTGTGCAACGGTCTCGTCGCCGCCGTCGGTCTGGGCCAGCGGCGACCGGACGGCTATCGCGAGCCAGCGCTGCTGACCCTCGGGCAGGATCTGGCGTTCCTGCCGACGCTGGTCGGCGACGGCGACGACTACGGCGCCGCTGATGTCGTCCACTACCTGCTCGGCACGTCGGTCACCGCGGAACCGTCGGTCCATTCCACGCCCATGCCGTGAGCTGCCCCGCCGAGCACCTGCACTGATGTTGAAACTCTCCGGACAGGGTCCAACGACCCTGCGGACGGCGCCCCACACCGGGGTAACGTTCACGGCGGTCCTGAGTACCAGCGACAAGCCCCGGCTGGCTGGTCGGCAACCCTCCTCCGCGGCGGGGTGCCTCCGGGGGCGACCTGGCCCAGCCGCAGCGGCGGGGCAAGCGCGGATCGGGCGCCCGATCCCCTGATATCCATGGGAGTCGACGTGCGTACAGCCTCGATCCACCCCCTCGAACAGCCGCCCACCATCGACTTCCCGCACGCGCGGACCGAAGCGCAGCCGGGGCGGGGCGCACTGGCCGTGCTGGGCGGCGACCTGATGGTACGGGTCGCCGACGGCCGGCTGCTGCCGTACGCCAATCTCGACATCGCGGCCACCGCGCCGTGCGCCGTGGTGGCGGCCGAGGCGGTCACCCGGCTGCTGCCCTCATACGCCAGCGTCCACCGCGGCGCCGGTGTCCTGTCGCAGCACTGCACCCGCGCCTATGAGCAGGCACGCGCCGCAGTGGCACGGTTCGTCGGCTGCCGCCCGGGCGACCAGGTGGTGTTCACCCGCAACAGCACCGACGCGCTGAACCTGCTCGCCCACGTCGTTCCGGCCTCGACCCCGGTGCTGACCTTCCTCGGTGAGCATCACGCGAATCTGCTGCCATGGCGGCAGACGGTGCATCTCCCGCTGCCCCGCACCCCCGGTGAGGCCGTGGCCGCCGTGGACGAGGCGTTGCGCCGGCACGGTCCCGCGCTGGTGGCGGTGACGGCGACCAGCAACGTCACCGGCGAGGTGTGGCCGGTCGCCGAGATCGCCCGGGTGGCCCGCTGGCACGGCGCCCGTGTGGTGGTCGACGCCGCCCAGCTGGCGGCACACGGTCCGGTGAGCCTGGCCGACCTGGACGTGGACTATCTCGTGCTGTCGGGTCACAAGCTGTACGCGCCGTTCGGTGCCGGCGTGCTGGCCGGGCGCGCTGACTGGATGGATGCGGCACGGCCGTACCTGTCCGGTGGCGGTGCCTCCCGACACGTCGGTTCCGACGGGACGGTCCAGTGGGCGCTCGGACCGGGCCGACACGAGGCCGGCACCCCGAATCTGGTCGGTGCGGTGGCGATGGCAGCCGTCTGCGAGGCGGTGACCGCGACCGGCTGGGCCGCACTGACCCACCACGAGCAGCAGCTACTGGAGCGGCTGGACGCCGGCCTGGCCACGGTGGCGGGCGTACACCGCCTGGTGTTGTTCGGTCCCGCGCATCCCCGCCTGGGAATCGCGGCCTTCGCCGTCGCCGGGCTGGACTCGGCCGAGGTGGCCCGGCGACTCGCCGACGATCACGGCATCGGTGTTCGGGACGGGCTGTTCTGCGCCCACCCGCTGACGCGGCACCTGCTGGCCTCGGCACCGACCCGACTGCCGGGAACCGCGGTCCGGGCCAGTCTCGGCGCCGGGACCACGCGGGAGCAGGTGGACCGACTGGTCGCGGCCGTCGCGCGGATCGCCGCCCAGGCACCATCGCAACGACCGGCCTCCCGGGACATCGCATGATCGACGACATCCGCGCGGCCTACCGCCGCGATCCCGCACTGCACGGCCTCCACGCCGTGGAGGTACTGCTCTACCCAGGGTTGTGGGCGGTGTGGAGTCACCGCGTCAGCCACTTCCTGCACCGGCGCGGCCTTCCCCTGCTGCCCCGGATGCTCAGCCAAGTCACCCGGTTTCTGACCGGCATCGAGATCCACCCCGGCGCGTACATCGGGCGGCGGCTCTTCATCGACCACGGCAACGGCGTCGTCATCGGGGAGACCGCGCGGGTCGGCGACGACGTCACCATGTACCACGGCGTGACCCTCGGCGGTGCCGGCTGGTGGGCGGACGCCAAGGGCGCCCGCCGCCACCCGATGATCGGTGATCGCGTGGTGCTCGGCGTCGGAGCCTCGGTCCTCGGCCGAGTCCACGTGGGTGACGACGCCCGAATCAGTGCTCACTGTCTGGTGCTGCACGACGTGCCGCCCGGCGCCCGGCTCCGCAGCCCGACCGCGTGCGCCGTCGGCGATCCGGACAGCGCCATCCCGACCACCGCGAAGGAGCAGTAAGTGATTCATTCCGATGTGACCGCGCTGATCGGTCGCACGCCGCTGGTGCGGTTGGCGCGCACCGCCGCGGAGCTGCCGGTCACGCTGCTGGCCAAGGTGGAGTCCGCCAATCCGGGCGGCAGCGTCAAGGACCGGATCGCCCTCGCCCTCGTCGACGCCGCCGAGACCAGTGGCGAACTGCGGCCAGGCGGTCTGATCGTCGAGGCGACGAGTGGCAATACGGGGATCGGGCTGGCCATGGTCGCGGCCGCTCGGGGCTACCGGCTCACGCTGACGATGCCGGCGAGCATGAGCCTTGAACGACGGGCGCTGCTGTCCGCGTACGGGGCGACGATCGTGCTCACCCCTGCCGAGGACGGCATGCCCGGCGCAGTACGCCGGGCCAGGGAGATAGCGGATGCCGAGGGCGCCTGGCTGCCTCGGCAGTTCGACAACCCGGCCAACCCGGAGGTCCACCGACGTACGACCGCCGAGGAGATCTGGGCGGACACCGCCGGCCAGGTGGACCTGTTCGTCGGCGGCGTCGGCACGGGTGGCACTCTCACCGGCGTGGGGCAGGTGCTGCGGTCCCGCAAGCCCGACCTGCGGGTGGTCGCGGTGGAGCCGGCGGAGTCGCCGGTCCTTTCCGGTGGCCGAGCCGGCCCGCACGGCATTCAGGGGATCGGTGCGGGTTTCCTACCCGAGGTGCTCGATCCCACCGTGTACGACGAAATCGTCCAGGTCGACGTCGACCAGGCAGCCGCCGCCGCCCGCCGCCTCGCGCGTACGGAAGGGATCCTCGCGGGCGTCTCCAGCGGCGCGGCGCTGCACGCCGCCGTCACGTTGGCGCTTCGACCCGCACACGCCGGAGCCACGATCGTGGTGGTGCTGCCCGACACCGGCGAGCGGTACCTCAGCACGAAACTGTTCTCCTCACCCGACGCGGCCTGACCGCACTGGTGACGGACGCCCGGCCGGCACCAACCCGGGCGGTCATCTCCTACCTCGGGACGAGGATCGGGTCGGCAGCCTCGGCGGCCCCTCCCAGCCCGGGCGGGAGGAGCGCGGCCGGGTGCCGCGGCTGCGGTAGGGCACGTAAGGGCGGGTGAGATAGCCGACGGGCGCACTGAAGGCGTGCACCAGGCGGGTGAACGGCCAGAACGCGAACAGCGCGAACGCTGAGACGACGTGGAGTTGAAAGCCGACCGGTACGCCGGCCATCAGCTCCGGGTCAGGGCTGAGGTAGAACAGCGACCGGAACCAGGGCGAGACGGTCTCGCGGTAGTCGTAACCACCTTCGGTGATGTTGCCCGCCACGGTGTTCCACAGCCCCAGGACGATGACGACCGCGAGGAACACGTACATGGTCTTGTCGTTGCGGGTGGTGGCGGCGAAGACCGGCCCGGTGAGGCGGCGACGGGCGATGAGGATGACCATGCCGGCCAGCGTGCAGAAGCCGGCGACGGTACCGATGAACACGGCCATCAGGTGGTAGGTGTGTTCGGTGATGCCGACCGCTTCGGTCCACGACTTGGGCACGATCAGCCCACCGACGTGACCGATCAGGACCATCAGGATGCCGAAGTGGAACATCGGGCTACCCCAACGCAGCACCGCCGACTCGTACAGCTGCGAGGAGCGGGTCGTCCAGCCGAACTTGTCGTAGCGGTAGCGCCAGATCAGCCCACCCACCAGGATCGCGATGGCCAGGTACGGGTAGACCACCCACAGCAGCACGTTCACCGGCGGCCTCCGGTGGTGTCGACGAGTCCGAACGGTCGCCCACGAGCTTGCCGCATGATTCGGCATCATGGGTGCCAAACCGGGTCGACGGTGGCGGGCAGGGCCTACGCGGTGGGCTGCGGCGAGGTGAGCCGGTCCCAGGCCGGAATCGGCAGTGCGATGACCGCGGCCGGGAACAGGCCGTGCTCCTCGTTGTCGATGTGTCGGCGCAATCGGTCCAGGGCGGCCAGCACCTCCGGCCAGTCCGGCGCCGTGCGGTCGAGGGTACCGAGGACGCCGTGGATGTCGTCGTGTTCGTCGCACAGCCGATCCACGGCCTCGGTGAGGCTGCCCTCGGCGCGTAGCTCGACGAACAGACCACGTTCCTCGGTGTCGGTGTGCGGCATCAGCAGCGCGAGCAGGTCGTCGAGGCGGGCGACGGGGTCACCCGTACCCGAGGTGATCGCCGCGCGCAGCCGCCCGGCGGCGTTGACGATCGCCTCGTGTTCGGTGGTCAGTTGGCCGATCAACGGGAACTCCCGGCAACCGCAGTAGTTACACATGATCGATCTCCCGACGGTGGTCCGGTGATACATCCAGCTTGCCCCGACAGGTCTTGGGCGAGTAGGGCCGATGGGCACGTAGCGCGGCGGGGCGGACGGCCGGCACCGATCGTCGCGCCGGCGCCGGGGCTGCTCCGTGCACCGCCCCGGCGTCGGCCGTCGAAACGCTCAGGCCGCGACAGGCAGCCGGTGCAGGCGGATCTGCCAGACGTCGGGGCCGTTCTGCAGCCACTCGGCGGTCACCTGCCCGGCGAAATGGGAATCGATCTCGGCCAGCAGGGGCCGCGGCGCGTGCGGGGCGACCAGAACCATCGCGGCGTCGGCGGGCAGGGCGTCGAGGGCGGCGAGAACTCGGGCGTGGCGCTCCCCGTGGGGCAGATCCCGCACATCCAGTCGAGGATCGATGCTCAGCAGCGGGGCGTCCGCCTCCGCGCCGGCGGCATCGCCTCCGCACCCACATCCACCGCTACCGCCGCCGCAGCCACCCGCCGACGAGCCGGTCTCGGTACCGACGATGTCGTGCATGCCGTCGAGCAGCGCGGCCAGCGACACCATCTCGGCGTTGACCAGCAGAGGCACGACGAACTCGTTCTCCTTGGCCAGGTGGACGGCGAACACCGCCTGCAACGCGCGGGCGGCGGCGGCCGCCACCGTCGGGGAGGTGGTCTCGTTCAGTTCGATGACCAGCGCCGTGATGGCGCGATGCTCACCGAGCATCGCCTCCACCAGCAGCCTGCCCGCCGGCAGGTCGGCGGCGGCCGGATACAGGGCCGTCTCCTCGGCGGACGCGTGCGGCAGCAGCTCGCCGTGCAGCCAGGCCACCAACTCGTCGCGGCACGACCACGCCTGCCGGGTGTCGCCGAGATCGACGGCACCGACCAGTCGCACCACATGCCCGGTCAGTGTGGCGGACAACTCGCTGTGGTGGCGCACGACCGCGCGGGCGGCCTGTTCGTCAGCGACGAGTTCCGACTGTGACATGAGACCCTCCAGGGTTTCTACGTCGTTTGACGTTGTAACGTTATGCGACATGGATACTCCGCCGAAAGGCCCCAGCGGGGAGACGATCGACACTCCCCGTCACCGCGCTCTGGGTTCGACCAGCCGGGTGTCGATCCTGCGCCTGGTACGGGCCGCCGAGAGCGGCGTCACCGCCACCGAGGTGGCCGAGCGCACCGGGCAGCACCTGTCCACGACCCGCGCCCACCTGGACCGGCTCACCAAGGCCGGGCTCCTGGTCAAGGCCCGCGCCAGCGGCGGCCTGCCGGGCCGTCCGGCGTGGCGGTACCGGGCGGCGGCGGCCGATCCCGCCCCCGCCGCCTACCGGGACCTGGCGGTTGCCCTGCTGGGACACCTCTCCCGCAGCGGCGGCGACGTCAAGGCCACCGCAACCCAGGTGGGCCAGGACTGGGGCCGACAGTTGGCCGCTGCGGCACCGCCCAGCGAGGATCCGGTCGACACCGTCCTGGCGGTCCTGAACGGCTTGGGTTTCAGCCCGCGACGCCAGCCCACCGCCGACGAGGGCACCCGAACGGAAGTACACCTGCTGACCTGCCCGTTCCTGGAACTGGTGGGACAGAATCCCGACGCGATGTGCGGCCTGCACCTCGGCGTCGTCCGGGGAGCCCTTCGGCACGACGACGCGCCGGTGGTGCTGGAGCCCTTCGGCGCGCCCGCCGCGTGCGTCGTGAGACTGCCCGCGGCGAGGCGAGCGGCCGGGCGACAGCCGTGAGCCGCCCGGTCGCGGTGCCCGTCCGGTGGCGGCTGCCCGCCCTCGCCACCGCCGCGGCCGCACTGCTCGCCGGCCTGTACGCGGGCCTGCTGCTGCTCGGCACGCCGATCCCCGCGCCGCCGGTGGCGCTGGAGCAGGTGCACGGGCCGCTGATGGTCCTCGGCTTCGTCGGCACGCTGATCGCGCTGGAACGCGCCGTCGCGCTCGGCGCTCGATGGGCGCTGCTCGCCCCCACCTGTTCCGGGCTCGGCGGTCTCGTGCTGGTCGCCACTGGACCGAGCCTGGCCGGCAAGGTGCTGCTCATGTCCGCGTCGGTGGTCCTGCTCGGGATCTACCGGGCGCTGTGGCGTCGCCAGCCCGGCGTCGCGCTGCTCGCCCAGGCCGCCGGCGCGTTCGCCTGGTACGCGGCCGCGCTGCTGTGGCTGGCCGGCTACCCGGTCGCCGAGACCGTGCCGTGGCTGATGGTCTTCGTGGTGGCCACGATCGCCGGCGAACGCCTCGAACTGGCGCACGTCACGCTGCGCCACCCGCACACCGAGCGGTGGTTCCTCACCGTGCTGGCCGCCCTGCTGGCCGGAGCCACGGCGAGCACGCTGTGGCCGTCGACCGGCCCTCACCTGCTGGGTGCGGGCGTCCTCGCCGTCACCGCGTGGCTCGCGATCTTCGACGTCGCCCGCCACACCGTCCGGGCGACGGCTCTCCCCCGCTACGTCGCGGTCGGTCTGCTGTCCGGTTACGGGTGGCTGGCCCTGGCCGGGGTGTTGTGGACCGGAGGTGGACCGGTGGTCGACGGCCCCCGGTACGACGCCACGCTGCACGCGGTCTTCCTCGGCTTCGTCATGTCGATGATCTTCGTACACGCCCCGGTGATCCTGCCGGCGGTACTGCGCCGGCCGCTGCCGTACCACCGGGTGCTCTACGTGCCCTTGGCCGTGCTGCACACCTCGCTGCTGGTCCGCGTCGGCCTCGGCGACGCCGCCGGCATGGAGCAGGTGTGGCGTTGGGCCGGAGTCGCCAATGTGGCCGCGGTGCTCAGCTTCGCCGGCTGCGCCGTTGCACTGTCACTCCGTCAGCGGAAGCCGGCGCGTCCGCCGACGCGGGTCCGTCGACGGGTCGCGGTAGGTGTGTCATGAAACCCACGGTGGTCAGTGACGCGGCCCCGGCCGGCAGCGGTGGCCCCGTCGGCCGCGCCACCTGGCACCGCCGCGTCGCAGTGCTGCCGCTGGCGTACCTGGTCATGCTCGTCGCCGTCACGCTCGTCCATCCGGTTCTGCCGGGCTGGCGCTGGCTCGGCATGCACCTGCTGCTGCTCGGCGTCGCCACCAACGCCATCGTCATCTGGAGCGCACACTTCACCAGTGCCGTGCTGCGCAGCCCGGCGCCGGCCAGCCGCCACGGTGAGGGACTCCGGCTCACCGTGCTCAATCTCGGCGTCGTCGGCGTGCTCGCCAGCGGCGTCGTCGGCCGACCGTGGATCGGCGTGACCGGTGCCGGCCTGGTGTTCGCGGCGATCGCAGCACACCTGGTGTGGTTGGTCGCGCGCCTGCGCGCGGCGCTGCCCGCCCGCTTCACCGTCACCGTGCACCACTACCTGGCCGCCACCGGTGCCCTGCTGATCGGGATTCCGGTCGGCGCCTGGATGCTCGTCGTCGACGACGACAGCCGGCCGCGACTGCTGTTGTTCCACGCCCACGTCAACCTGCTGGGCTGGGTGACGTTGACCGTGCTGGGCACCCTGCTCACCCTCTGGCCCACCGTGCTGCGTACCCGCATGGCCGACAGCGCCGGCACCGCGGCCCGGCGAGGGTTGCCGACGGCGATCGCCGGGCTCACGGCCGTGGGCATCGGCGTGTTGGCCTGGTGGCCGGCGTTGGCCGTTGGCGGGCTGGCGCTGACCGCCACGGCCGTCCTGCTCACCGCGGTGCCCGCCGGGCAGGCCGCCCGCCAGAAGACACCGGCCTCCTTCCCGAGCTGGTCCATCACGGCCGCCGCCGGCTGGCTGCTCGTCGCGCTCGGCGTCGACGCCTGGACGCTGCTGTCCGCGCCCGACCCGGCCGGGGCGGCGGACCGCTTCGGTGCCGTGCTCGTCCCGTTCCTCATCGGCTTCGTCGGCCAGGTTCTCCTCGGCGCCCTGGCGTACCTGCTGCCCATGGCGCTCGGCGGCGGACCGGCCCGGGTACGCGAACGCACCGCCCGACTGGACCGTCACTGGCCGCAACGACTCGCCATGACCAACGCCGCCCTGGCCGTCTTCGTCCTGCCGACACCCCCGTACGTACGGATCACCACCTCGCTGCTCCTGCTCGCCGCCCTGCTGCAGTTCCTCGTGCCCGCCGGGCACGTCCTGCTCGCCTCCCGGAGACAACCGTGACACCACCCGTCGCCACGACACCGACACCGACGCGCCCGCTCGGCGGCGTGGCGGTGGGGCTCGCCCTGGTTCTGGTGGCCGTCCTGATCGGTATGGCCGCCCAGCACAACACGGCGCCGGCGATCACCTCCACCGCGGTGGCGGCAGGCGTGACACCCACCGGGCAGACCACCACCGTCGCCGTCACCGCAACCGGTATGCGATTCCACCCGGACCGCATCACCGTCCCGGCCGGAGACCGGCTCGTCATCGAACTGACCAACGACGACCAACGCCGCCATGACCTCGTGCTGGCCACCGGAGCCAGGACCCCCATCCTCTCCCGCACCAGCACCACCCGCCTGGACGCCGGCATCATCGGTGCCGACGTCGAAGGCTGGTGCTCGCTGCCCGGGCACCGCCAGGCCGGCATGACCCTGACCATCACCACCACGGCGACACCGGCCGGGACCGACAGCCACTCCCACGCCGCGCCGAACGACGATGCGTCGTCCGCGACTTCCATCGACGCGATGGCGGAGCCCTCGACCGGCTTCACCGCCCGCGACGCCACCGCCCCGCCCGTACCGAACGGCCGGCTCCACCGCATCGAACTGCGGGTACGAGAGGTCGTGCGGGAGGTCGCACCCGGCGTACGGCAGCGGCTCTGGACGTTCAACGGCACGTCACCGGGGCCGGTCCTGCGTGGCCGGATCGGCGATGCCTTCGAGGTGACCCTGATCAACGACGGCACCATCGACCACGGCATCGATTTCCACGCCGGCGCCCTCGCCCCGGACCGGCCCATGCGACCCATCGACCCGGGGCAGCGGCTGACCTACCGGTTCACCGCCACCAAGGCCGGGATCTGGATGTACCACTGCTCGACCATGCCGATGCTGCACCACATCGGCAACGGCATGTACGGTGCGGTCATCATCGACCCGCCCGACCTGCCCGCCGTGGAACACGAATACGTCCTCGTGCAGTCCGAGCTGTACCTCGGCCCCGACAGCCAACCCGGCGACCTGGCGAAGATGCAGGCCGAACGACCCGACGCGGTGGTCTTCAACGGTTACGCCTCCCAGTACGCGTACCAACCGTTGACCGCCGATGCCGGTGAACGGGTGCGCATCTGGCTGCTGAACGCCGGTCCCAACCGCTCCAGCGCCTTCCACGTCGTCGGCGCCCAGTTCGACACCGTCTACGCCGAGGGCCGCTGGCAACTGCGGCCCGACGAGCCCGGGGCGGCACAGGTTCTCGATCTCGCTCCGGCCGCCGGCGGTTTTGTCGAGACGGTTCCGCCCGAGCCGGGAAACTATCCCTTCGTCACCCATGCCATGGTCGACGCCGAACGCGGCGCCCGTGGCATGATCCAGGTCAGGTGAGCGGCCGATGTCCACTTCCGTGCCCAGCACCGTCAGATCCGCCACCGGGACGCGACCCCGCAGGCGTCGACAGTTCATCCCACCTCAGCACGGCGCGTGGGCGATGCTCCTCGTGCCGTGGCTCGCGGCGGTCCTCACCGTCGGACTCCGCTGGCCGCACCTGCCACTGCTCGGTGCCTGGCTGACCGGCTACCTGTTCAGTTACTACCTGCTGCAAGCGGTCAAGACCCGCCGTCCCGGCCGGGTCCGCGCACAGCTGTGGACGTACGGCGCACCGACCGCGCTGCTCGGCGGGCTGGTCCTGCTGCTGCGCCCGGAACTGCTGTGGTACGCCCCCGCCTACGCCGCTCTGCTGGCCGTCAACGTGGTCCACGCGCGGCGGCGCACCGAACGCGCCCTCGGCAACGATCTCGCCTCCGTCGCCCAGAGCTGCCTCATGGTGTTCGTCTGCGCCACCGTCGCCGGCCAGCCTCCCGGGACGGTCGGCACCGTGTTCCTCGCGGTCGCCGCCTACTTCATCGGCACCGTCCTGTACGTCAAGACGATGATCCGCGAACGCGGCAACAGCACCTACTACCGAGCCTCAATTGGCTACCACATCATCAGCGCCGCCCTGGCCGCCTTCCTCGGTCTTGCCCTGCTCGGTGTGTTCCTGCTCCTCCTCGTCCGCGCCGCCGTCCTCCCCCGACATCGACTCACCCCGAAACAGGTCGGTGTCACCGAGATCCTCGCCAGCGTCCTCCTGCTGCTCGCCACCACGATCTGACCGGCGACGGTCGCTGCCGCCTCGGCGAGCGCTGCAGACACCCCTGCGCTGGCGCGATCGGACAGCGCGCCGCACCCGACCTCCCCCGAACCGGGCTGGCCCACCGATTGCGAAACTGCTTCAATCTGCGTCGGCAGGAGCAGTCGGGGGCGGCCACACTTGCCGGCCAGGTGACACCACGTGCCTGACCGGTGGGCCTGACCGCCATCTCCGGCAGGCTCGACATCGGCAGGATTCGGACGGAGGACGGAATGTCCAGTACACCGCCGTCCCTGCCGCAGCCGACCGCGCGGACGCCCGAGTTCGGCCGGGACGCGCTCATCGTGTGCGAGAACCTGGTGCGGATCTACCAGACCGGTTCGATCGAGGTGCAGGCACTGCAGGGACTGGACCTGGCTGTGGAGAGCGGTGAGCTGGTCGCCGTCGTCGGTGCCTCCGGGTCGGGCAAGTCGACGCTGCTGTCCATCCTGGCCGGCATCGACGCCCCCACCGCCGGGCGGGTCCGGGTCGACCGCTGGAATCTGCTGGCGATGTCCCGCGCGGAGCGGGTGGACTACCGGCGGCACACCGTCGGGTTCGTACGGCAGCAGACCGCCAGCAACCTGATTCCTTACCTGACTGCTCGGGAGATGGTGGACCTGCCGATGACGGCGGCCCGTGTCGCGAAGCAGGAGCGTCGAGAGCGCGCGGCCGAACTGCTGGACAGCCTCGGTGTGGCCGACTGCGCCGACCGGCGTCCCGGGCAACTCTCCGGGGGACAGCAGATGCGGGTCGCGATCGCGGTGGCGCTGGCCAATCAGCCGCGGGTCCTGCTCGCCGACGAGCCGACCGGCGAGCTGGACGCCGCCACGTCCGCGGAGGTCTTCGGCGTGCTGCGGGACGTCAACCGGCGCTACGGCGTCACCGTTGTCGTGGTGACCCACGATCCGGAGGTCAGCGGCCAGGTCGAACGGACCGTCGCGATCCGGGATGGGCGCACCAGCAGCGAGGTGCTGCGCCGCGCCACCGTCGACGCGGAGGGCGACACGCACATGATCGCCGAGGAGTACGCCGTGATGGACCGGGCCGGGCGGGTGCAGGTGCCCCGCGACTTCCGCCAGGCGCTGGCGCTGACCCGGCGGGTCCGGCTGGCCCTGGAACCCGACCACATCACGATCCGCCCCGACTCGGGACGCGGCGAATGAGCAGCGCACCGCTGCTGCGGGTGCGCGGCGTGCACCGGCGCTTCCGCACCGGGCCGACCGTCGTACACGCTCTGCGTGGCGTGTCGTTCGATGTGGCCGCCGGTTCCATGGTGGCGCTCGTCGGCCGGTCCGGCTCGGGCAAGACCACCCTGCTCAACACCATCGGCGGCCTGGATCGCCCGGACGCCGGCAGCGTGCACGTCGACGGCACCGACGTCACCGCGCTCGACGAGGACGGCCTGTCCCGGCTGCGACGGGAGAAGGTGTCGTACGTCTTCCAGAGCTTCGGGTTGATCCCGGTGCTGTCGGCTGCGGAGAACGTCGCCGCCCCGCTGCGACTGGCGCGTGTCGCTCCGGCCGAGCGCGAGCGGCGGGTCGAGTTGCTGCTGGAGCTGGTTGGCTTGGCCGACCACGCCCGGCAGCGGCCGGCCGAGTTGTCCGGTGGCCAGCAGCAGCGGGTGGCGATCGCCCGCGCGCTGGCCGCCTCGCCCCGGCTACTGATCGCCGACGAGCCCACCGGGCAGTTGGACGCTGAGACCGGCCTGTCGGTGATGGCCCTGCTGCGTGGGGTGGTCGAATCCGAAGGTGTCACCGCCCTCGTGTCCACCCACGATCCGGTGATGATGGCATTGGCCGACCGGGTGATCCACATCCAGGACGGGCAGCTCGCCGAAGAGGCGGCCGGGCAACCGGACGAGCCCGTGCCGGACGCCAGGTGACGCGCCGATGCTGAGGCTGGTCAGCCGGCGCGCCCGCGCGCAGTGGCCGTTGCTGGCGGCGCTCATCGGGGTCGTCACGGTCGGTGCGACCCTGCTGGGCACCTGCACCCTGCTGAGCACCCGCACCGCCGAGCGAGCGCTGGAGGTCGCCATGGCCCGCGCCGCCCCCGCCGCCGTCGACGTGACCGTCTACACCGGCACCGTCGAGGGCCGGGACGCGCGCTCCGTCGCCGTCGACACCCGCGATGTGGTGACCGACGCGCTCGCGCCATTCCCGGTGACCACGACCACGCGGGCGTCGACAGTGCTGCGGGCGCTGCCGCCCGCGCTCGCCCCGGGCACCACCGTCGGAGCCCAGGCGTACCTGTCGGGGCTGGACGACCTGGCGACCCGAGCCGAGCTGGTCGCCGGGCGTTGGCCGCACGACCGTGGTGACGCTGTGGTGCTGGAGTCCACCGCCCAGCTGATCGGCCTCGCCCCCGGTCGCCGGGTACGCCTCGGCACCGAGCTTGCCCACCCGCCCGTCCCGGCCATCGACGTGACCGTCGTCGGTGTGGTACGCCCGTTGCCGGGGCGGGGCTGGGACCGCGACCCGCTGGCCGCGGCAGGCTCCGCCATGGGCTACCGGGACGGCCGCTTCCAGCAGCCGGTCAACGCCTACGGTCCGTTTCTCGTCGACCTCGCCGACCTGGTCACCACCGGCGCCACCGTCAACCGGATGGAGGTCACCGCCCATCCGGACCTGTCCCAGGCCAACCGCCGCGACCTGGAGACCGCGGCCGAGGCCGTCCGCACTGCCGACCGCCGGCTGGCCGGCACCCTCGGCGACCGCGTCCGGCTCGCCCGTGTCTCCTCCGAGCTGCCGCTGACCCTGCGGGCCGCCGACGATCAACGGCATGTCACCGCCGCCGTCGTGCTCGCCATCGCCGTCCTCGGCGGTGTCCTGGCCGCGACGGCACTCGTCCTCGCCGGCCGGCTGACCGCGGACATGCGCGCGGACGAAACCGCCCTGCGGTCCGCCCTCGGCACCAGCCGCCGGCAACTGGCCGCCACCGCGACACTTGATGCCGGGCTCGTCGCCGTCGTCGCCGCCGCGCTCGCGATACCGGCCTCGTCGGCCCTGCACGCCGGCCTGACCCGTCTGCCGTCGCTGGACGGCGCCGGTCTGGCCGTCCGGCCGGCCATCACCGGCGCCCAGGTCCTGGCGGTCGCAGGCGGCGCGCTGCTGCTCGCCGCGGTACTCACCATCCTGGCGATCCGAACGCGCCCGGCAGCCGGCGACCGACACACGCGCCACGAACTGCTGGCCCGATCCGGCGTCGACCTGATGCTCGCGGTTTTCGCCGCCATCGCATGGTGGCAGTTGTACGCGCAACCCACCGCCGCCAGCCCACGCGCCGACGTGGTCCGGGTGCTCGCGCCGGCGCTGCTGCTCACCACAGGCGTCGCCCTGGCGCTGCGGGTGGTACTGCCCGCCCTGCGCGGCGCCGACCGGTTGGCGTACCGTGCCCGTGGGCTGGCGCTTCCGCTCGCGGTTTCCGAGGCCGCCCGCCGGCCCCAGGCGGTCGCCGCCGGACTGCTCGTCGGGCTGGCCTGCGCGGCCGGGACCTTCGGCCTCGCCTTCGACGCCACATGGCACCAGTCACAGCGCGACCAGGCGGCGCTTTCCGTCGGCACCGACCTGGCCCTCACCCTCGACACGGCTCCGGTGGCCGGAGAGGGCGCGGTCGTCGGCGCGGCCACGGCGGGAGCAGTGAGTCCGGTCCTCGACCGCGGTACCGCCGTCGGTCAGTGGCTCGGCACCGCCGGCGATGCGCCGCGCCTGGTCGCCGTCGACACCACCCGCGCCGACGCGCTGCTGCGCGGGCGGCTCGACCGCGACCGCACCTGGACGGACGTGGCAGCGAGGCTCGCCCCACCGACCCGCGTCATCGGCCTGCCCGTTCCGGCTGGTGCCCCGCTCGTGTTGAGCGGCACCGCGACCGGTGACACGTCGCTCACCGTCACGCCTCGGCTGCTGCTGCAGGACGCCACCGGTCTGCGCATACCCTGTGCCGGTTCTCCCGTGCCGCTCGACGGCCGGGAGCACCGGCTGCCCGAGTGCGCTACCGGCGACGGACTGCGCCTCGTCGCGGTGTCCCTGCCGGTGGCGGCCGGGCCGGATGTCGGGTCCGTGGGCGGTGGCCGCACCGCCCTGGCCGTCACCCTCACCGTGCCGCCCACCGGATCGGCTGAGGGATCGGAGTGGACCGCCACGTCCGTGCCGCCGGTCCCGAGCAGGGTGAGTGACCCGACCGTCGTGCTCTCCGCCGCGCCGACGGGAACCGCGCTGCGGATGGCGGCGACGGTCGACCTCGGCGGCGGCGAGGACGCCGCCCGCGCCCTCGTCGCCACCGCCTTCCCGGATCCCGGCCCGGTGCCCGTCGCCGTCTCCAGCCGCTTCGCCAACGAGGTCGGAGCCGAGGCCGGCAGCCAGCTCAGCGTCACGGTCGGCGCCACGCCCGTCCCGATCGTCGTCACCGAGGTCGTGCCAACCGTGCCGTCCGCCCCCGGTGCCGTCGCCGTCCTGGCCGACCTGGACACGCTGTCCCGCGCCCGCGTCCTCACCGGCGACCTGACCTTCCCGGTCGACGCCTGGTGGGTCGGCCACCCAGCCGGTCCCGGTGCCGCCGAACGGGCCACGGCCCTGCACCTGGGCACCGTCACGACCCGCGAGGCGGAGACCGCCCGTCTCACCAGTGGCCCGCTGCACGCCGGGCTGCCAGCCGCGATCCGGCTGATCGTTCCGGCTGCCGCCCTGCTGCTGCTCACCGGCGTCGTCCTGCACGTCACGTACGACCTGCAGGTCCGCGCCGTCGAGGTGGCGCGGCTGCGCGGCCTGGGGATGTCCCGACGCGGTATCCGGGCCGTGCTGTTCGGCCAGCACGCCGGCGTTCTGCTTCCTCTGCTCGCGGCGGGCGCGGCCGTCGGCGCGCTCGCCACCCGCGTCGTCGCTCCCCTGCTCGTACGCTCCGACACCGGCGCCGCGCCCGTTCCGGCCGTCCAGCCACACTGGCCGTGGCCAGCCGAGGTCGCGCTGCTCGCCGGACTCGTGGCCGGATGCATGGTGGCGGTCGCCGTTGTGGTCATCGTCCAGGTTCGCCGGGCCGACGCCGCGCACCTGCGGGTGGCGCCGTGAACCGGTGGCTGGCTCGCCGGTGGCCGGCACCGCACTGGCCCAGCGTCCGTGGCCGTGGCCGTACCGACGTCGGACCGCTGCTGCTCACCGCCGCCGTCATCGCGGGCGTCGCGCTGCTCGCCGGGGCCGCACCGGCGCTGCTCCGTGCCGCCGCCGACAACGCCGTCCACGACGCGGTCCGCCGCGCCGGCCACGCCTCGAACGTCCTCGTACACGCCAACTGGGAACGCGACGACGGCCCGACCGGCGGACGGGTCCGGTTACCCCGCCTCGCCGACGACGTCGACGACTTCCGCGCCCGGGCGACATACCTGCTCGGGCCCGACCTGGACGCCGCGCTGCTCCCGCCCATCGCGGTGGTCGACAGTCCGATCCTCAGCATCACCGGCGGCAGCGTGCCGCGCACCTTCCAGGTCGCCTACCTGGCTGGTGATCTTGGCGGTCCGGACGTGACCTGGATCGCCGGCAGCGCGCCCGGCCCCGCGGTCCCCGAACGGTCCATCGAGATCCCCTCCAACGGACCGCCCTGGCCGGTGCAGGTCGGCCTCTCCGAGGCGGAGGCTGCGGCACTCGACCTCGGCCCCGGCGATCGAATCCCGGTCCGGGACGGCCAGGGTCCCGACAAAGACGTCCACATCAGCGGGATCTACCGACCCGTGGACAGCGCCGACCCCGCCTGGCGGCTCATCCCGGCGCTCCTGCATCCCGTGCCCGGCGCCGACGGTGTGGGCACCACCCGGTTCGCCGGCCTGCTGTCGCGCGAGTCGCTGCCGGACGCACGGCTCGCCTTCGACGAGGACCAGCTGCGGCGCACCGTCCAGTTCGCCCCCGAACCCGAGGCGCTCGCCTGGAACGCCACCGCGAGGCTCGCCAGTCAGGTGGTCAAGCTCAAGGCAGCCTCCGGCCCGTCAAGCGTTCGCGACCAGTCTCTGAAGTGGGAATCACAGCTCGACACCGTCCTGCGCGACGCCCGTACACAGATCAGCGCCGCTTCCGCACAGGCCGCCGTCCTGCTCACCGGAGTCCTGACCGTCACGGTGCTGGTCCTGCTGCTCACCGCCGACCTGCTGGTTCGCCGCCGTACCCCGGCGCTGAACGCCGCCCGGCAACGTGGTGCGGCGCTACCCGACCTCGGTGCGGAACTGATCATCGAGTCCACCGTGGTGTCTCTGTCGGCCGCCGCCGTCGGGCTCGCACTTGCCCGCGCAGCTGCTCCGGGTGTCTCGTGGACCTGGACCGTTCCCGCGGTCCTGGCCGGTGCTCTCGCCGGGCCGGCGTTCGGGACCCTGGCCGTTGCCCGCGCCAGCCGGGACCAGCGCCAGCCCGCCAACCCGGCCGCTCGGCGCTGGACGCTGGCCACCGGCAAGCTGCGCCGCGCCGCCGTGGACGCCGCTGTCCTGGTCGCCGCGGTCGCCGCCTTCGTCACCCTGCACCAGCGCGGGCTCCTGCCTGTCGCTTCCGACGGCGACACCGGTGAGCTGACCGGCGACCTGGTGCTACCGGTCAGCGCCGTCGCTCTGGGCGTGCTCGCCGGCGCGCTCGCCTTGCTGCGGCTGCTGCCCGTGGGAGTGCGCTTCGCCCTCCGACAGGCCCTGCGCTCGCGCCGCCCGCTGGCCGTGTTCGGTGCCGCGCGGGCGGCCGCAACGGCCGGACGCGTACTGCCGCTGCTGGTTCTGGTCAGCGCCACGGCGCTCGCGTCGTTCGCGCTTGTCGTCGGCGCCACCGTCGCCCGGGGTCTGACCGACAGTGCGTGGAGCACCGTCGGCGCCGACGCCCGCCTCGACGTCGGTGCCGACGTCGAGGCCGCGACGCCCGCACTCGCCGAGCGCATCGCTGCCGCGCCCGGGGTTGGGCAGGTCGTCGTCGCGCAGGTGACCGACTCGGCGCGCGTCTTCACCGAATCGACGCTGCTCACCCCGCGTCTGGTCATCGTGGACGCCGCCGCGTTCCAGCGCCTGCTGGCCACCACCCCGCTGCCCGACGCGCCGGCGCTGGGTCGGCTCACGACGCCCAACCCTGACCTCGTGGGGGTCCCAGCGTTGGTCCGATCGAGCGACGGCAACCTGCCGACCGGCACGCGGCTGCAGCTCACCCGGGATGGTGCCCCGGCGATCCGTCTCACCGCGGTCGGTACCGCTCCCTCCGTCGGCGGCGCCGCCGACGTCGTCATCGTGGACGCCGCGGCCCTCGCCGACGCAGGTTTGCCCGTGGTTCCCAACACCGTCTGGGTGACCGGCCCCGGCGCGGCGCGGGCCGTGTCGAGCAGCGGTGTCGCTGCCGACGTCGTGCTGCGCGCGGACGTCCTGCAGGCGCAGCGAGTGGCTCCGCTGACCGCAGGGTTACTACGGCTGGCGTGGACGGCCGCTGCGGTGTTGCTGGCGCTGGGGTTGCTCGGCCTCACGCTCGCCGCCGCCGCGGGTGCGTCGGAGCGGTGGCAGACCCTGACCCGGCTGCGGACCCTCGGCCTGCGGCCACGCGACGCTCGCTGGGTCGCCGCCGGAGAGCTGTTGCCGCCGGTCGTGGTCGCCGCGGTGGGTGGCCCGCTCCTCGGGGCCCTGCTCGCACGCCTGATGCTCGGCCCGCTTGAGCTACGGCTGCTGACGGGTCAAGCCGCCGACCCGGCGGCGGTTCTGCCGTGGTGGCTGCTCGGTGTGGTGAGCGCGGCACTGCTGACGGCGGCCGTCGCGGTCGTACCTGTCGAGTCGGCGCTGCGGCGACGCGACCGGCTCAGCGAGGTACTCCGCGCCGGCGAGTGACCGGCTGGTGGTACCCCGTCGTTGACGGGTCCCGGGGGCCCGTCTCTGCGCGCGCCTTCTCGACTCGGCATGATTCTCGACGGAGACCGACTGATCGGGGCGGCAGGGATGTGCGGCACGGGCGAGTTCCGAGCGACCGTCCGCTACGAGCGGAGCCAGGGTCTGTGATCGGTAGACGGCACGGTGATCGGCGTCGCTACGAGGCCGTGGGCGCGGTCTCCCGGCTCACCCCGTTCCGGTACATCGTGGACGGCATGCGTCGCTGGGCAGCCACATTTCCGGCGTCCCGGATCCGCACCACCACGGACTCCTCGATGTTCGGCTGATCGCCAGAGCTGCTGGAGCGAGCGTTCACTCAGGTACCACTTCCTGGCAACCGGGGCTGGTTACGTTCAGCGCTCCCCCACAGCGAGGAGATTCGATGAACCGGCGTAGCATTCTGCGGGCCACTATGGTCGGGGCGGGTGCGGTGGCGTTGCCGTTCACCACGTGGTCGGCTGCGTACGCGGCACCGGCGCAGAACGGGGTCGGACCGTACGGGCCGCTGCAATCGGCCAACGCACACGGGATCCAACTGCCGGCCGGGTTCACCAGCCAGATCGTCGCCCGCTCGGGCCAGGTCGTCCCCGGCACGTCCTACGTGTGGCACAACGCGCCGGACGGTGGCGCGGTCTTCGCCAACGGCACCGGCTGGATATACGTCTCCAACTCAGAGACCAGCGCCGGCTCCGGCGGCGGCGCGTCGCGGATCGTGTTCAACTCCAGCGGGGCGATCACCGGTGCCTCACGGATCCTCTCCGGCACCAACAACAACTGCGCGGGCGGCAAGACGCCCTGGAACACCTGGCTGTCCTGCGAGGAAGTCAGCCTCGGCCGGGTCTGGGAAACCTACCCCCTCGGTGGCACCGCCGTGGTCCGGCCGGCGATGGGTCGGTTCAAGCACGAGGCCGCCGCCGCGGATCCGGTGCGGCGGGTCATCTACCTCACCGAGGACGAGACCGACGGCAAGCTCTACCGATTCATCCCCGCTGTCTGGGGCGACCTGTCCGCCGGCACCCTGCAGGTACTGGTAGCCGGCACGGGCACGTCCGGGTCGTTCAGCTGGACGAACGTTCCCGACCCGGACGGCTCACCAACCGCCACCCGATACCAGGTCTCCGGCGCCAAGACGTTCAACGGTGGCGAGGGCTGCCACTACGCGAACAACACCGTGTGGTTCACCACCAAGGGCGACAACCGAGTCTGGCAGCTCAACCTGTCCAACAACACCTACGAACTCGCCTACGACGACAACCTGGTCAATCCGGGCCCGGCGCCGCTGACCGGCGTCGACAACATCACCGGCTCGACATTCGGAGACCTGTACGTCGCCGAAGACGGCGGGAACATGGAAATTTGCATGATCACCCCTGACCACAAGATCTCGGTGTTCGCGCGGATCAACGGCCAGTCCGGGTCGGAAATCTGCGGCCCGGCGTTCACCCCGGCCGGCAACCGGCTGTACTTCTCCTCCCAGCGCGGCACCACCGGCTCCTCCTCCGGCGGCATCACCTACTGCGTGACCGGTCCGTTCCGCACCTGACCACCCTGACCCGGCAACCAGCAGTCACCGCGATCAGCCTGTCACCGCGGTGCGGACCATCCGCGTGAGGCTCGGACACGCCGACGCAAGCCCTACCCGCCGCACCTGGCAGACCGGGCTTGCGTCGGCGCGCTGCCGGTAGAACTTGGGGTCGAAGGCGGATGGCCGGACCTGGCTCATCACGGCCAGGGTGTCCCACAGCGTTCACTCGGCGACCGGTGCCGGCCTGAGCACGCAACGCTCAACCGGTGTGGCGGGTCCGGTCCAGCTTCCAGCGCACTTGGAATGTCAGCGCCGCGGCCATCAGCACCGCCGGGACCACGGTGAAGCCGATCAACAGGGCGGTGTGGGCGGACTCCGGCTGCGTCACGGTCTGCCCCTCGGTGGTGGAGATGAAGCCGCCCAGGGCGAGCACGGCCGAGTACACGTACGGGCCGATTGCGGTGCCGGTGGCTTCGGTGGCAGTCCAGACACCGGTGTAGGCGCCAGCCCGGACGGTGCCACGCTGCTCGGCGGCTGCGACCGCGTCCGGGACCATCGAGAACGCGAAGAGCTGCAGCCCGGCGAACGCGATGCCCAGGACACCGACCACCGCGACAGCCGGCCCGGTGCCGTAGCCGAGCAGCGGCGCCAGCGAACCGGCCACGAAGACCGCCTGGCAGATCAGCAGGCCACGCTGTTTGCCGATGCGCCGGGACACCTGCATCCACACCGGGCCGGCGACGACCGCTGGCCCGAGGAACGCCCCCATGAACACGGCGGTCAGCCCAGAGTTGTCGAAGACGTACCTGGTGTAGAACGGCAGCGCTGCGAGGAACAGGTGCGTAGTGGTGCCGGTGAACAGGTAGGACAGCACCAGCGAACGGAAGTCGGGGTCCCGCCAGGCGACCGCGATGTCACCGATGGTCGAGTGGGCCGCCTGCGGGTCGGGCATCCGGAAACCGGCGTGGGCGGTGAGACGCCGTACCCCGGTCAGTGCGACCAGCCCGGAGATCACCATGACGCCGGAGAGCAGCAGGGCCATCCAGCCGTAGTCGCCGCGCCGTCCCGACTCCACCAGCGCCGGTGCGGCCACACCGGCACCAAGCAACCCGAGGGTGAGGAAGAGCATCCGGAACATGAAGACCCGGGTGCGCTCGTGGTACCCGACTCGAAGATCGGACGGAGTGGTCAGGTAGGGCACCTGGAAACACGCGAAGAGCAGGTTGCCGGCGATGAACCAGCCGCCCACCCAGAGCGCCGCCGATGCGCCGGAGAGACCGGCGGGCACCGAGAACATCGCCACCATGGCCACCGGAAGCAGCAGACCGACCCGCAGCATGCCGAGCCGGTGTCCGCTGCTGCGCGCTTCCCGGTCGGATCGGCTGCCCAGCATCGGATGCACGATGATGTCGATGATCTTCGGCAGCAGCAGGGCGAGACCGGCCAGGAACGGCGAGACACCGAGCGTATTGGTGAGGAAATAGAGCAACAGCAGGCCGGGAACGGTCACCCAGACGCCCATCCCGACCGAACCGCTGGCGTACGCGACCAGGTCACCTGCCCTGGTCCGCACCTCGCCCGCCGCCCCACGCAGCGCCGTCATCGGGTCGCCTCATGCCGTGCGACCACACCCGCGGCCAGCTCGGCGCCCTGGAACGCGCCGGAGCGGATCCGGCCGGCGAGGGTGCGTGCCACGATCCGATCGGTCAGCGCGGGCAGGTGACGGGCCAGGAAGAACTCGACCGCGCCCCGCCGGGTGGTGGGTAGATCACGGCGAGGACGACGACTGAGCGCGGCGCGCAGCACGGTCCGGACCACCCCGTCCAGCGGCTCGTACTGGCTCATGCCCTCCAGCGAGAGCCCGGCCGCCGCCGTCGAGTCGTGGATCGGGCTTCGTACCGCCGACGGGTACACACAGGTGACGCCGACATGGGTGCCGAGCTCCAGACGCAGCGCGTCCGCGTACGCGACCAGGGCGCGCTTGGAGGCACCGTACGCAGCGGCCAGCGGCAACTGCATGGCGGCCATCCGCGAGCTGAGCATGACGATCCGGCCACCAGAGGCGACCAGCGCGTCCACACATGCGGCGGTGACCCGCCAGGTGCCCAGCAGGTTGATGTCGAGCTGGCGGCGTACTTCCGCGCCCGGCGCCAGTTCGGCCGGGGCGGGCCCACCGATCCCGGCGTTGTTGATCAGCAGGTCGAGCCCACCGAGCTGGTCGATTGCTTCGCGTACCACCGCCGGCACCGCGTCGTCGTCGGTGATGTCGCAGGCCAGGACCCGGACCGGGTCATCGGCCCGGGGGGCCAGGTCCAACCCGACGACCTGGGCCCCGAGCTCGTCCAGCCGGGCACAGATGGCCCGGCCGAACGTGCCGGAGGCGCCGGTGACGAGGACACGCATTCCGCGGGGGTCTCGGGTGCTCAAACCACACTCTCCTCGGCGGTGAAGGTGCGTCCGCCCCGGGCGAGGCGATTCCGGCCAGCCGCGATCTCCCTGGGCAGGTCGGCGACGTACCGGTCGAAATCGATACGCAGGTGCGGCCGCGCGTTCGTGCCCCACCGCTCGATGGCGGCGCGCAAGGCTCGCTGCACGGCGTGCTGCTGCTCGTCGGCACCGGGCAGGGCATAGCCGCCGGAGAAGTACGCGGCGACCAGTTTGGCCTGGACCTCCACGACCGGCAGAGCGGCACCGGTGGACTGCATCAGGCCGACGAATGCCAGGCTGGGGTCGTCGAGATGGAAGACCCGCTGGTACAGCGGCAGTTGCTGGGGGTCGGGGCCCAGCCATTGAGGGGACAGGAACGGGATACTCACCCGGTACCCGGTGGCCCAGACGATCACGTCGACCGGGTCGGCGCTGCCGTCGGTGAACATCACCCGTTCCCCGTCCAGCCGTTCGATGCCGGGACGTGGGGTCACCTCGCCGTGGGTGAGCCGGTGCAGGATCGTGTCGCTGATCGTCGGATGGTTCTGGAACAGGCCACCGGCCGGGGCGGGTAAGCCGTACCTCTGCGGGGTCCCGACGGCGAGCCGCAACAGGGTCTCGGCGATGCGCTGCCGCAGCCGCCACGGCAGGGCCGCGAGGGCGCCGCCGGTCGCGTCGGCCGGGCGGCCGAACAGGTACTTGGGGACGATGTGCACGCCGCGCCGGGCGGAGAGCAGGACCGGCCCCCGAGCGACGTGCGAGGCGTCCACCGCGATGTCCATGGCCGAGTTGCCCATGCCGACGATCAGCACCCGCCGATCCCGGAAGACGTCCGGAGTGCGGTAGTCGTGGGCGTGCATCTGGGTGCCGTGAAACGTCCCCGGATAAGCCGGATCCGGATAGCGCGGATCCCAGTTGTGCCCGTTCGCGACCACCACGGCGTCGTACCGCTCGGTGTCACCGGACTCGGTCGTCACCGCCCAGAGCCGGTCACGCTCGACGCGGGTGACCGTGCTCCCGAACCGGATGTGCGGAATGAGCCCGAACGACTGCGCATAGTCGTCCAGGTAACCGGCGACGCGACTGGCCGACGGATAGTCGGGCCAGTCCGCGGGCATCGGAAAATCCGCGAACTCGGTGCGGCGTTTGCTGGTGTTCAAGTGCAGGGAGGCGTACGCCGAAGACAGGCCGCTGCTGTTGTCCCTGACCCACAGGCCACCGGGCCGGTCACCCTTCTCGTACGCCACCACCGCACAACCGGCGTCGAGCAGCGCCTTCACCGTGGCGAGACCGGCTGCTCCCGCACCGATCACCGCCACCCGACTCGACGAAACGGCCATGGTGCTCCTCGACGGTTGTAGCTTCCGCCAAACCGTAGGGCCTGGCACGGGGGCGAATACATGGCGTGGAGCACGCGATTTCGGGTTCTTGTTGTAGCGCACCACAACGGCGGGGAGCATGACAGGATGACGCATCCGGACGGCTGGACGACGATGGTGGACCTGATCGAACGCGTCGTGGGCGATGACGAACTGCTGCCGTCGGTGGTCGCCGGAGTCCGTACCACCGTGCGGGAGGTTTCCGCGCTGCCCACCTCCGACATCGCCGGGCACACCCGCGCTCTGCTGGTGGCCGCAACCCGCGCCTTGGTCGCACGGCGCGGCCCCACCGAAGCTGAGCTGTCGTTCGTCGCGGACCTCGGTGTCGCCCGTGCCCGGCAGGGCGTGCCGATCGAATCGGTGCTGGGCGCGATCCACTTCGCCGAACGCGCGATCTGGGCCCGGGCCCGGGAACTCGCCCGCGACCAAGGCGTCAGCGCCGAGCAACTCCTGGACGTCCGGGACCTTTACGACGACTGGGCCGAGGCCGTCCGGGCCCGGCTGATCAGCGCGCATCGGGCTACCACAGCCAGCACGGATCCACTTCCCGGGCACCGGGACACGGCACTGCTGCGGCGGCTGCTCCAGGGTGGTTCGGCGGCTACGCTGGCGGCCGCCGAGGCGGGCCTTCCGGTCGCCGACGGGCTGTGGGTGCTCGTCGCCCGGCCCGGGGAGACCGCCGCCGGCATCGAACGAGCCGTGCGCGAGCACCCGCCGGTGCTGTGCGCAACCGTGGACGACCTGATGGTCGCAGTTCTGTCCCGGGCGCCGTCCGCCCGCCTGAAGGGGACCGGGGCCGTGGCAGGGCTCGCCGGTCCGGCCGAACCGGAGAAACTCGCGCGAGTGCAGCGGCTCGCCACCGCGGCCCTGACCGCCGCCGAGTCCACCGGCCGCACCGGACTGATCCACATTGCCGAGGTGGCCTGGCTGGTGGCGTTGACCGAGCGGGCAGACCTGGCAACGGTGCTGCTCGACCGGTACGCGCCCGCTTGGGCGGCACTCGGACCGGCTGCCGAATCGGTGGCGCACGCCGTGCTCGCCTGGCTGGAAAGCGACCGCGATGTCGACCTCGCCGGGGCGAGACTTTTCGTGCACCCCAACACGGTTCGCAATCGGGTCCGGCGCTTCGCCACCGTCACCGGCATCGACCCGGCGGGCACCTTCGGTGCCATGACCGCCTGGTGGCTTTGCCGAACCTGGCTGCGCGACGCGACCTGATCTTGCGCCAGGTGTGTGGGGACCAGGCGCGGGATGCGTCGGAGGCCGTGTGGTGCGTACAGTTCCGGGTCGGACTTGGGGTGGGCCGGATAGATCCGGCGCAGGGAACGGGACGAGACAGCGACAGCATGACGGCGGACAGAATCGCGGAGACCGGTCAATACCGCATTGACCCGGCCCAGCTGGAGACCTGTATCAGCGTCTTCGAGGCGTTGGAGGACCTGCCTCCCGATCACCCCGACGTGGTGCGGGTACAGCGGGCCACCGCGAAGCTCTACAAAATGATCAAGCAGCGGCGACGCGAGCAACGGCGGGATGCCGTCGCGGCGGCCGACCGCGCGGTGACGGCAGCCACCGCCACCGGCGCCCCGGGCCGGATCGACGACGAGACCCAGGGCAACCCGCTGGTCTCCCCCACCGTGGGTGCCACGGCCGGCGTCCTGCACAAACCGCGCGGCTGCTACATCTGCAAGCAGCGCTACCGCGACGTGGACGCCTTCTACCATCAGCTCTGCCCGCCCTGCGCCGCGCTGAACCGGGAGCGCCGCAACGCCCGCACCGACCTGACCGGCCGACGCGCGCTGCTCACCGGCGGCCGGGCGAAGATCGGCATGTACATCGCGCTGCGACTGCTGCGCGACGGCGCGCACACCACGGTGACCACCCGGTTTCCCCACGACGCGGTCCGCCGATTCGCCGCGATGCCCGACAGCGGGGAGTGGCTCCACCGCCTGCGGATCGTCGGGATCGACCTGCGCGACCCCGCCCAGGTAATCGCCCTCGCCGACTCGGTCAGCGGCCAGGGACCACTCGACATCCTGATCAACAACGCGGCGCAGACCGTCCGTCGCACACCTGCGGCGTACGCGCAACTCGTCGCCGCGGAGGCGGCGGCCCTGCCGGACGGCCCACTGCCGGAGATGATCACGTTCGCCAAATCGGCCGGCCGGGGCGATCCGGCGGGAAGCCTGATCGCCCCACTGAACTCGCCCACCATCACCCCCCACGCGCTCACCGCGCTGGCGCTGACCAGCGGCTCCGCCTCACCGGAACGGATCGCAACCGCCAGCGCCATCGACGCCGGCGGTCTGGTCCCGGACCTCGACCCGGTCAACAGTTGGGTGCAGCGGGTGCACGAGGTGAACCCGGTCGAACTGCTCGAAGTCCAGCTGTGCAACGTGACCGCGCCGTTCGTACTGGTCAGCCGACTGCGACCGGCGATGGCCGCAGCGACCGCCCGCCGCAAGTACGTGGTGAACGTGTCAGCGATGGAGGGCCAGTTCGCCCGTGGCTACAAAGGACCAGGACACCCGCACACCAACATGGCCAAGGCCGCGCTCAACATGCTGACCCGCACCAGCGCCCAGGAGATGCTGACCGACGGCATCCTCATGACCAGCGTCGACACCGGCTGGATCACCGACGAGCGGCCACATCCGACGAAGATGAGGCTGGCGGACGCCGGCTTCCACGCCCCGCTGGACCTCGTCGACGGCGCCGCCCGGGTCTACGACCCGATCATCCGCGGCGAGCAGGGCGAAGACCTGTACGGCTGCTTCCTCAAGGACTACACACCCTGCGCCTGGTGATCGCTGCCGCCCTGTCGAATCTCTCCCGCCCACCCCCACGTCATCGTGATAATTGGTACGACCCGAACCCGGGTGGCCACACTGGGCAGAATCCGAAGTGCATTTCCCCAGCTGCTGAGGAACTGATCGTCACGGTTACGGTGGTTTCAGGCGACTAAGGTCCTCAACGTAGACGAGATCCTTTCCATCAGGCGGCCACGACAACGACGGCTGATCGGCGACTTTGAATCAATAATTGATCGACGAACGTCTGTCTTCTTTTCGACAGCGGCAGTCTAATGATGTCCAACCTAGTCCAGGATGCCGTAGAGGAACGAAAAACGATATCGGCCGGGGCAGTCCCGGTATCTCACACGGCCCGGGAAGAGGGATGTTCAATGAGAGCAAGAACAATCGGTGATCGGCGCCTGACGTACCCCATTCTGGCCCTGGCCTTGACCCTGCCGCTGCTCACCGTCGGCCAGCCGGCGCAGGCGGCTCCGCACCCCGACGGTGACAGCATCCGTCAGGTGGCCACGGCCGTCAGCGCCGAGGCGTGGGCGGCCGGCAGACAGCGGTACGGCGCGCAGGTGACTGCCGACACGGCGATCGAGGCGTACTGGACGCCCGAGCGGATGCGCAATGCCAAGCCCATCGAGGAGTCCCCCTCGTACCAGGCCGCAGCACGACGTTTCGCCCAGAGTGGAGGGACCTCGGCTGCCGCGCCGACCAACCGGTCCAGGCCGGTGGATGTGCCTCCGGTGGCGGGCCTGATGGGCACCCCGGGCATGTCCACGCAAGCCATCAACCCGAACCTCGGCTCCAACCACCCGACCGCTCGGTCCAACGGCAAAGTCTTCTTCAACATGGACGGCGGATCGTGGGTCTGCTCCGGCGCGGTCATCAACTCGGTCGGCTTCAACACCGTGTGGACGGCTGGCCACTGCATCCACGGCGGCCCCGGCAGCAGTCTCGCCACCAACTGGTCGTTCGTCCCGGCGTACGACGATGACCTGGTCAACCCCCGGCCGCACGGCACCTGGACGGCCCGCGAGCTGTGGACCTGGAGCAGTTGGATCGACAGCTCCAACTGGGAGGCCGACATGGCCGTGGCCATCATGAACACCCGGAACGGGGTCCACATCGTGAACCAGTTCGGGGGCCACGGCTTCCGTACGCACCAGGGCTTCACGGTCGGCATCAACAATTTCGGCTACCCGAGCGGCGCGCCGTTCGACGGCGGCAACCTGTTGAGGTGCAGCGGCAACTCGACCCAGTCCGGGGCGCGGATCCGCATCAACTGCGACCTGACCGCAGGTGCCAGCGGCGGCCCGTGGTTGATCAACTGGGATGGGAACTGGGGCTACCTCAACGGGGTCAACAGCACGCTCAACTCGTACACGGCACCGACGTTGTGGTGGTCACCCTATTTCGACGACACCGCGTCGGAGTTGTACAACTTCACCGCCACTCACTGACCGGTGTCCGGTGACAGATATCTCGTCCCGGTAGTGCGCCCTTGATTCGAGCGGGCCTTCTCCAATGGCACATGATCGAGCGACTGATCGCCATTGGAGCCGGCCCGCGGCGTGTCCGACAAGCTACTCGCAGAGCGAGGTGCGATCGTTCTCTGTGGCGAGGCATCGGTGTGTTGCAGGGCGTCGCGGCCGGGAGACTCGCGCCCCGCGTCGGCGCAGTGCACAGACGATAGTCAGCTGGTGCCGGCGAGCAGTGCGGTGATCAGTGTGCTGGGCTCGGTGGTGGTGGGGCGGTCGCTGACCTGGCCGTCGCCGATCTCGATGATCCGCCAGACTCCGTCGGCGCGCAGGGCGAGGTCGACTGTGATGAACGGCAGGCCGAGTGCGGCGATGACCGGTGTGACCGCGTCCAGGTCCAGGTTGTGGGGCGGGACGTCGTTCGGGGTGTCCGGATGCGCGCTGACCAGGGCACAAACGCCGTTGACCCACCAGGTACGCGCCTCGACGGAGGTGAACCGCTCATAGCGGCGGAGGACGAACCCGCCGACGAAGTCGTCCTCCCGCAGGTGTCGCAGGCGGCTCGCCACCTTCCACGCCGTCTCGCCATCGGCGAGGTCGGGGATGAACGCCGCCTCGTGCCAGTAGTGCTTCATCGACTTGGTGTAGTCACGCAGGACAGCCGGGCCGGTGCCCAGCTCGACGCGGACCCGATCGAAATCGGCGCGCAGGTCGCCCGTGGTCCATATCGACGTAGGGGTGTGCGCCGCGAGGGCGGCGTACCAGCCGGGCAGTTCGTGGGCCTGCCGGTACTGCTCGGCCGAGGTTCGCAGTGTCACGCCACGTCGGGACAGCGCCTCGGCGAAGGCCGCGTACTGCTCGCTGCGCAGCATCCAGCCTCGGTAGACCGCCTCACCGCCGGCGGGCACCAACGCCACCGCCTGATCCGCATGACCCGGCCTGGTCAGCGCGTCGTGGTCGACCACCGCCACGTCGAGCCCGGCATCACCAGCGGCGACCGCCTCCGCCCTGAAATGCTCGTCGGGACGACGCGGTCGCAGGGGGTCCGCAGGAACCAGCAGCATCACACCCCGCATCGTGCCCGACCCGGCCAGCAACCTCCACGCCATATTCCGGCCGTAGGGCGGCAAACATCGGTCCGGCGGCCTCAACGAACAGTGCCGGTACGCCGCCGACCTCACGCTGGATCACGACACGCGGGCCCAACGAACCTTCCGCCGGATGGACTTGAGCTGGTGCGGGCTGTCCCAGGGGTAGCCGGTGATGCGATTGCCCAGCACCGCGAGCCGCGCCGCGGCGGCCGGCAGATCACCGGCCCGCCAGAGGGCATACGAGAAACTGCACTCCGCCTGTGCCCAGCCATGCACGGGACGGAATTCCGGGTGTCCGACGGACCTGGCGACAGCGTCCCGGATCTCATCGAGCACCGCTGGCTGGCGCATGTACCCGACGCCGAGTTCGAACGCCACCTCCAGGTGTGCCTCCGCCACTGCCGTCGCATTGAGCGATCCGGGTGGCGCAGTGTCGGCGCAGCGCCGCGCGAAGCTGAGCAACTGCTCAAACGAACCGCCCCACTTCGGGCACAGCTGCTGAACATGCGTCAGCTGGGCGTAGAACGGATGCGAGCGCGCCTTGGCAGCCCGTTCGTACCGTCGGTTCGCCTCGGCTTGACCCATCTCCAAGCCACGTGCGGTGCGCAACCGTGCCGTCCACGCCGCGATGTTCCCCGGCTCCTCCGCGGTCACCTCGCCGAGCATCCGCTCGGCCTCGCCAAGAATCTTGTGGAACGACGCGAACCGGCGACGACTTGTGTAATTGGCGCGCGCCGATCCGCGCGCCTGCCACGCCATCCACACCAACCGCGCACCGAGCAACGTGCCGGCCAGGGTGGATCGGGCCGGTCCGCCCCCGGCCACCCGTAGAAACCTCTCCACGCCTCTCATCTCCGCGACCATGGCGGTCGCGACTGTCGGGTCGTCGTGCTCTGGCAGGTGGTCGAAGAAGGCGACCACAGCCGGCCAGTCCTCGGCGCGTAGCGCCCGCCGGAGCGGGGCGAGATCGGGATAGTGATCAACGAGGTCGTAGCTCGGCCACCCGAGAAACGAGGAAATCTGGGCGAGAGGCATGCGGGAGAGCATAGGAGCCGGACCGCAGGTCAGATGACGGGTACCCGAACGGTTGCCCGCACCCGGCCCTCGGCGGCGAGCAGCCGGCCGACGTCGCCCGGGTGGGCCGGTCCACCCGGCCGGCGCCCCGTTCGCCGCGCCCGGTCACCGCAGCGGGTCGAGGCTGCGCAGCGCGTGGCCATCGTCATCATCCTGTTGGGTGGTCCCGCGATGCCCTCGTCCGAGTGGGTGCCCGGCGCAGGCAGAGTGTCCTATTCGACGGCCGGGGCGGGCGTCGTGTCACGCCACGACGGTCCGGGCCCGGGTCGGCGGATCGCGTGGCGCAGCACCCGGCGCACCATCGAGGGCCGCATGAGGGCCTGTGGTGGGTCCATCAGGCCGGCCACCCGCATGAAGCCGTTGGTCACCTCGGGATCCTTGGTGGCGGCGTACTGGAGGCGGGCCATGTAGGCGTTCCCGATGCGCACCTTGAGGTTGCGCCGGCCTTCGACGCCGGGAAAGTCAAGATCGCCACCGGCGGAGATGTCCCACGGCGTGTCGACGACCCGGGACAGGTCAGCGAAGAACCGGTGCGGCTCCGGCGGACGGCCCAGGCGCAGGTGCGACCGCAGGGTCATCGCCTGGATGGCCGCCACGCTCATTCCCTGGCCGTAGACCGGGTTGAAGCTGCAGAAGGCGTCGCCGACGACGAGCAGCCGGCCGGGGAAGCGCAGCAGCCGGTCGTAGCGGCGACGGACGCTGGCGGGGAAGCGGAACGAGACGGCCTCGTCGAGCGCTTCGGCGTCGCGTACCGCCTCGTACACGTCGGCGACCGGCAGGGAGCGGACGAACTCCAGGAACGCATCCGGGTCCGTGGGCGGGTAGTCACCGAGCAGCCCGGTCAGTGACAGGATGCAGACGTCTGGCGCGACCTGCCCGAAGAACGCCCCGCGCGGGTGGGCCGGGGAGGCGACCGGGTTGATTGACTGCACCCCGTCGAACATCTCCGGCCGGATGCGGTAGTGCCGGGTGGTGTAGGCCAGCCCCACCTTGACCCGTTCCTCCTCCGGCCGCTGGAACCCGAGTTCGTCGAGCCAGGCCGGGGTACGGGAGCCGCGCCCGGTGGCGTCGACGACCAGGTCGGCGTCGATCACCTCCGCCTCGGCCGGGTCGGTCCGCCGCCGCACCCGTACGCCGACGATCTGCTCGTGGTCGGCGGTGGCGACCAGGCCGAGAACGTCGCACTCCTCGATGAGGGTCACGTTCGTTATCGCGGCGACGCGGTTGCGAACATGGTTCTCCAGGACGGGACGCGGGGCGGTGACCGAGACGAGTCCGGTGTGGGCTGGCTGGATCCGGCGGCCGTTGAAGAACCAGCGCATCTCGCCCAGGTCACCGGTGGGCACCCCGGCGGCGCGCAGTTCCTCCGTGAGGTCGGGGAAGAGCTCCTCGAGGATGAGGTGTCCCCGGGCGTGCAGCCCGTGGGCGTGGACGGTGTGTGGCGCTCCTCGACGCGGGGTGCTCACGCCCAGCACCCGGTCGCGTTCCACGACGACGACCTCTGCGTACGATTCGGCCAGGACCCGGGCGGCGAGGACGCCGCCCATGCTGCCGCCGAGCACGACGGCGCGGGCTCCGAGTTGAGTCATCGGCACGTACCTTCCTGATGGGGGTGGGGCCTCGCCGGCCTGCCAGACGACGACGGCCGGACGGTGCGCCGCGACGGGTCGCCTGCACGGGCGTCGTCCACGGGGCTACCGCCAGCGTCGCGAGCCTCGCCGGCCGAGGCATCTCCGTGCGTGCGGCCCCGGCCGGCGGCTCAGGAAGGGTCAGGCACGGGCGGGGCGCCGAAACAGGAGCAGCACGACCACGAGCAGCGCGATGCCATCGATGACCAGCAGCGTCGCCCCGAACGGATCGACGCTGTGGGCGTGGGCAGTGGGCGGCGACACGGCCGGCCCCCCGGTGGCGCCGACGGTGAACCGGACGGTGCCGGAGACGGCGCGCCCGTCGACGGAGACGACGTGGTAGGCGACGACGATCTCGGCCGGGCGGTCGAGGACGATCGCCTGGCTCAGGCCGTCGTCGCCGTCCGGGCTCACCGCCCCGGTGTCCAGGCGGGACGACCCGTTGTCGTACACGGCGATGTGGGAGCGGGCGCTGTCCGGCCGTCCCGAGACCCGGATATGGACGGCCGCCGGTGCCGCGCTCACCACCGCGCCGTCGGCGGGGACGACCGAGACCACCGTCAGCGGCGAGTCGGCCGACGATGTGGAGTCGACGCGGGCGGCGAAGGCGAGGAGCGCGACCAGGGTCGCCACGGCGACGGCAGCAACGGCGTAGATGCGGGCCGGAGTGGACATCAGCCGACGGCTAGTCACCCAGGGCCGCGACCGGCCGCAACGTACGGGCCTGCCCGGTGCCTGGAGCACAGGCGCAGGCCATCGAGGCACGCTCGGCGTCGTTGGGCCGAAGGTGCAGGTATGCGGCGATGAGCATGGGGATGAACACGACCGAGTTGTAGAACAGGTGCAGCTCCACCCGGGGAACGATGAGCTGCAGCAGGCTGGTCGCGACGGTGGTGCCCGGGAACCGGAAGGAGCTGTGGGCCTGGATAAGCAGCAGCGCGTGCTCGATGTGGTGCCAGAACTGGAGGGCGAGCGCCACCGTCCACCACGCCTTGGCCCGCCCGGTGAAGCCGGGGCGCAGCAGGAAGAGGCCGACCAGCATCACGATGGCGTAGCCGTAGTGCAGCCACTCCGAACTCACCAGCCAGGGGAACGGCATCCCGAGCACGCCGCGGGCCTCGGACCGTTGCCAGCCCAGCACCCAGATCTGGTACGCCTGAACGAGGTGCTCGGCCCAGTGGGCGACCACGATGAGCATGTAGACGGTCAAAGCGGTCCGGTGGAAGCGGCCGTTGAGGGAGGACAGCAAGCCGGTCCAGGCCCCAGTCGAGGTGATGGTCATGGATCCTCCAGAGCGTCGCCGATCGACTCTTGTGGACCACAGTAGACAGTTTGGTTTCCGAAAGTAACTCTCACTTTGCGGAAAGTAATCGAGTGCGCCCTCACCTCTGCTCGTGCAGCCGGACGCTGAGCCCCTTGCCCTCGAACTCCTTGCAGACGAAAGCCGGTTGGCGAGGCCTGCTCAGCGTCGGCTCGTAGCGGTAACCGATCTCGGCGAATTCGGTGATCGCCTCGGGCTGGTCGATGCGGTTGGTCAGCATCCAGCGGGCGAACGCCCCACGCGCGATCTTCGCGTGCACGACCACGAACCGCGGCTCGCCCGTCTTCGGATGCACGGTCAGGAAGCGCGGGCTGACGAACCGGTCCCGGTCCAGGAACCGCGTGACGGTCCGGTGGTACTCCTCCGCCGCCAGGTTGACCACAGTCCCCCGCCGCGGTAGGCACCCAGCGATCCGGTCACCCCAGAAGTCGTACAGGTCGGCGTAGCGCGGATCGGGCAGTCGGTAGCCCATCTCCAACCGGTACGGCCGCACCGCGTCGTGCGGGCGCAGGATCCCGTACAGCCCGGAGAGGATCCGCAACCGCTGGTCGGCGTAGGCCCGGTCGTCCTCGGTGAGATCACACGCGCGTAGGCCGCTGTAGATGTCGCCGGCGAAGCTGTCCACCGCGGGCGACTGCCGGTCCGGCTCGACGCCCCAGTCGGCGAGCAGTGTGCGGGTCTTGGCGGCCAACGTCGGCGAGATCGCCATGACGGCCGCGAGCTGCTCCACCGACAGCGTCTTCAGGTAGCCCGCCAACTCCTCGGCGGGACCACGCAACGCCGGCTCGGTCAACCCGCGACCACCGGTCGGGGCCGGCCGCATCACCTTCGACGTGTGAATGAGGACGATCATTACTTTTCGATCGACTTGATGAGCTGCTTGACGATTCGCTTCAGCTCGGCCTTCTTCGCCTTGGCGTCCTTCATGTCGTAGAAGTACGCCATCCGACGGCCGTCGGCATAGTCGCCTTCGAGCAGTTCGCTCTCGATGTTCACCACCTGCGGGTTGTGGAACACCAGGTGGACACGGTCCTTGGACCACAGGTTGAACGTCACCAGGTACTCACCCTGGTAGGCGAAGGATGGCGCCTTCCACTTGACCTGCTCGACGATCTTGGTGTTCACCGACTTGATGCCCTCGCGCAGCAGCTCGACCTCGGCCTTGAAAGGGTGATCGAGCTTCTCCATGAACGCATCGACCTCGTCGGTCCGGTTAACGGTGTTGTCGACCTTGCCCACGTTCGCCTCCGCATCGACGTCGATACCGGCGGTGAGCATACCGAAGCCGGAGCGCGACGACCGCGCTGGCGAGCCGACCACGCCGGGCCGGTGGTGCGACGACCGCGCTGTCGCCGCACCACCGGCGGTCACCGGATCAACCTGCCGTGCGGTGGACGAAATCCTCCAGGGTGGTGACGATCTCCGACCGGTTCTCCCGGTGCCGCACGCAGTACCGGGTGGGATACCAGCCGCCGATCTGCCACGCCTGCGGCTGCTTGATGGGGAAGCAGCCACCGGAGCTGACCCCCTCGACCACGCTACGGAACCAGTCGTGGGTCACCATCGGCTCGTAGAACGTCAGCTGACCACCGTAGGAGCCGTAGATGAAGGTGTGGTGGAACAGCTCACCGTTGATCTCGGGCCCCGTCAGGTCGATCAGGTGGTTGCCCATGCCGGGCTCGACGGCGCTGAAGTCGCTGTAGTCGGCCGGCAGGTACTGCGGGGGTAGCGGCAGGCGACCCACCTCGAAGTCCTCGCAGTCGACAAGCATTCCGCACGGACCCGGCCGGATGGCCATCCGCTCCTCATTGGAGTTGAGGTAGAAGTGCACGTCGAAGTGGGGACGATCATAGATGTGCTCGGGTAGGTGCCCCGCCGGGTTCCAGTTGGTCAACACGTACTGGAAGGGGGTGTCCACCTCATCGCGGAACTCCTTGCTGAGCTGCAATGGGAACTCGTACCCGCCGGTGCACTCGGTGTGCGGATCGGTTTCGCCGTCCTGGTTGACGTCGTGGCACCAGCGGCCCTCGGTCGCCGGGTGGCTCGGCAACCCGTCCAGCGCGTCCTCGGTCATGGACAGACCGATCGCGTGTGGGACCCCGTCGTGGGACTGGGTGAACGCCCGGATGGTGCCGTTCCCGAGCTTTGTCGACTCCCCGTACGAGGCGCAGACGCCGGGGTAGGAGGAGGTGCGACGGAGCAGCGAGTTCGCCACCGACCTCGGCACCTTGGCGGTGACCTCGAAGCCGCCGCTGGCGGACGGCGCGACACAGACGTCGACCTGCCGCCAGCGGGCCGAGACGGGATTCGGGGTGATCACGATGACGAGGGCGAGCGCGAGCAACACCACCGTCGCCGCGGCGGCGGTGCGGATTCTTCGACGCGGCATGGCAACTTCCTCAGTTCGTCGGGCGGAGGGGCCCGGGGTGGTCCTGCGTCACCCGCACACGGGGTGACGGCAGGGCGGGTCCTGGCGTTGTCCCGGGGCGGCGCCCGGGCGGGTACGAGCCGGGACGGCTCGCGGGAACGTCGTCAGGGAGCCGGTGATGCCTCGCCCGACGACGGCATGCCGGGATGACCTGCGCCGGTCGGCGGCAGCCCTTTGAGTCGGATGGCGAGCGTGAGCGCGACCGCCAGGAAGAGCACGAAATTGATCAGGCTGGCGCCGTGCAACGCCTCGGTGAACGCCTCCCGTGCCGAGTCGAGCAGCTCGGCCGCCACGGGCTCCGGTAGGGTCTCCGCCACCGCCACGGCGCCGACGATGCTCTCCCCCGCCGGCACCGCGGCCGGCGCGGGCACCTCGGCCGGCACCTGCACCGCAGAGCCGTAGACGGCTCCGGCGACGCTGCCGAGGATGGCGACACCCAGCGCGACGCCGAGCTCTCCGCCGGTCGACGAGAGTGATCCGGCCGCGCCGGCCTTCTCCGGCGGGGCCGACGACATCAGCACCGCGTTGGCCAGGGTCGCGCTGGGGCTACCGCCGATGTACATCACGACCAGGCCCACGAGCAGGGTGGTCAGGCCACCGGTGACGCTGACCTGCGTGATGATCAGCGCGCCGGCCGCCGCGAGGAGCATGCCGGCGGAGAGGACGTAGGCGGGTCGGACCGTCCGGGCGATGGCTGGCCCGACGTTACCACCGATGATCATCGCAGCCGCCGGGATGAGCATCCACAAAGCCACCTTGAGCGGGCTCAGTCCCGCGACGAGCTGCATGTAGAGCGTCGCCACCAGGCCTGTTCCCGCGGTGATGAAACCGAACGCCAGACCCAGCACGATGATGGTGTTCACCATCGGATTGCGGAACAGCGCCAGGTCCAGCATCGGCTGTTCGAGGTGCCGCTGGCGATGCACGAACATCAGGCCGAAGGCGAAGCCGACGAGGATCGTGCCGCCGGCGCCCGCGTCCCAGCCGGCGCGCGCGACCTCCTTGAGGCCGTAGACCACCGGCAGTAGCGCGGCCAGCGAGAGCAGCGCGCTGAGCAGGTCGAGCCGGCCGGGCCGGGGATGCCGCGAGGCCGGCAACAGCCCGGGCCCGACCAACAGCAGCAGGGCCATGACCGGGACGCCCAACAGGAAGATCGAACCCCACCAGAAGTGATCGAGCAGCAGACCGCCGACCACCGGGCCGAGGATCACCCCGAGCATGATGGCGGTGCCCCAGATCCCCATGGCGGCACCCATCTGGGCCGGGTTGGGGAAGAGCTGGCTGATCAGGGCGAGCACGCACGGCATGACCGTCGCCGCCGAGATGCCCAGGAGAGTACGCGAGACGAGCAGCATCTCGATCGAGGTCGAGTACGCCGCCAGCAGTGACGCGACCAGAAAACCGGCGGCACCGCCGAGCAGCACGTTGCGGTGCCCGATCCGGTCGCCGAGCGTGCCCATGAGCACCAGGAACCCGGCGATCACGAAGCCGTAGATGTCGGTCACCCACAACTGCTGGGTGGCGCTGGCCCCCAGGTCGGTGCCGAGCTTCGGGAGCGCGAGGATCAGGACGCTGATGTCCACCGTGGTGAGCAGGGTTGGCAGGCACAACACGCCGAGCGCCAGCCATTCCCGCCGACCCGCCCGGGCTCCCATGTCAACTGTCGTCACGTTGCGGTCCTTCTGTCGAGGGGGTTGACCGGTACGAGGTCGTGGTTGGCGTCCGGTCGCGGCCCGGGCGGTGCCGGTCGGTCAGCCGGGCGGGGCCGAGACCTGCCATGACGCCGGGTTCAGGAGGCGTCGGCCAACGACCGGAAGAACGCGCGCACGTCGCCGACGAACAACTCCGGCACCTCCATGGCAGGAAAGTGCCCACCCCGGTCGAACTCCGTCCACCGGGTGACGGTCGGGAAGTCACGGTCGGCGAGCCGGCGGATCGGGACGATGCAGTCCTGCGGGAACACCGCCACCCCGAGTGGCACGCTCAGCGGCTGCTCCCGGTACCCGGTAAGCATCTCCCCGTTGGGGTCCTCGGTCGCCGCGCGCTGTTCTTCGGTGATCTCGCGGTACATCTGGGCCGACGAGCCGGCGGTGGCGGTCAGCCAGTAGATCATCACATTGGTGAGCAGCAGGTCTCGATCGATGACCTGGTCGGGCAGGTCGGCGTCGGTCCACTCCTTGAAGCGCTCGATGATCCACGCCAACTGCCCGGCGGGCGAGTCGTTGAGCGCGTACGAGACCGTCTGGGGGCGCGTCGACAGCAGCTTGCGGTAGCCGGAGCCGTCGGCGTCGAAGCTGGCCAGTCGGCCCAGCCGGCCCAGGTCCTGCTCGCTGAGGCCGTCCAACTCGGCGGGGTCGCCGGAGGGGAAGACGGTCAGCATGTTGCTGTGTACGCCGACGACGTGCTCGGGGGCGAGGCGGCCCACCGCGAGGGAGATCGGTGATCCGAAGTCCCCGCCCTGGGCGCCGTAGCGCTCGTAGCCGAGGCGACGCATCAGCTCCACCCACGCGGCCGCGACCCGGTTGACCGTCCAGCCGGCGGCGGGCAGCGGACCGGAGAAACCGAAGCCCGGAATCGACGGCAGCACCAGGTGGAACGCGTCCCTGGCGGAGCCGCCGTAGGCGACCGGGTTGGTCAGCGGACCCACCACGTCGAGGAACTCCGCGATCGAACCGGGCCAGCCGTGCGTCATGATCAGCGGCAGCGCGTCCGGTTCGGGCGAACGGATGTGCGCGAAGTGCACAGTGGCCCCGTCGATGGTCGTGGTGAACTGCGGCAGCCCGTTGAGCCGGGACTCGGCCAGCCGCCAGTCGTAGCTGGTCAGCCAGTGGGCGACCAGCTCCTTGAGGTAGGCCAGGGGTACCCCACGCGACCAGCCCGTCTCGGGCAGATCCGGGGACCAGCGGGTTTGCGCCAACCGACGTCGTAGATCGTCGAGCTCCGACTGTCGGATGTTGATCGTGAATGGCTGCACGTCTCGTCTCCTCAAGATTGCCATCCGGGGTGCGGCTGCGTCCGCCCGGTCGTCCCGAGATCTGCCGCGGGTGGCGGGCCCGTCATCGCACCGGCCATGACGTCGCCCATGACCGTGGCACCGGATGTCGGGCCGCCGCACCTTCCGGATTGCGGCGAGGGTCAGCCGCACCTGCGGCTTTCGGTGACACCGACGGCGACGACCAACGCACGCACGGAGATGCCCGCCCGCGACAGCAGTTGGAATCGTGAGCGGCACGTCGCCTGCCAAGGCCAGTGCGGCGCCGGTCCGACCAAGGAGAGTGATCACGGGTGACCACCCCGTACCCCCCACCGCCGACCGTGCGGAGCCCCTTGTCCAGCAGGACGAACCACTTCGTCCTGCCCAGGCAGTGGGCGTCCATGCGGCGGGCCGAGCAGCTCGAGCGGGAGACCGGCACCCAGGTCATCCACCTCGAGAAGGGTGACTTCCAGGGCGAGGAGTTCCGGCCCGCACCGCACATCCTCGACGCGTGCGCCAAGGCGGTGCACGACGGGCACGTGCGTTACGTACCCGGGCCCGGCCTGCCCGAGCTGCGGGACGCCATCGCGGCGGAGGCGACGCGTCGCGGCCGACCGACCGCGCGCGAGGAGGTGCTGGTGACGATGGGTGCCAAGCACGCCCTGACGCAGAGCCTGCTCACGCTCGTCGACACCGGCGACGAGGTGATCTTCCCCAACCCGGGCTACCCGCCGGACGAGTTCTGGATCACCTACGCCGGCGGGCGGGTGGTGTACGCGCCGCTGGTCGAGCCGGACTTCCACTTCGACATCGACCACCTGGCGCGGCTGATGAACGACCGCACCAAGCTACTGATCATCAACTCTCCGCAGCGACCCAACGGCATGACGGTCGACCGGCTCGAGGCGATCAGCGAGCTGTGCCGCCGGCACGACGTGTCGGTGGTCTCCGACGAGATCTTCAGCCACCTGGTCTACCCGCCCGCCGAGCACCACACCATCGCCGCCGTGGACGGCATGGCCGACCGGACGCTGCTGGTCGACACGTTCAGCAAGAGCTACATCATGACCGGGTTCCGGATCGGCTGGTGCGTGGCGAACCGCGACCTGATCACCGCGATGGACATCTTCCAGCAGAACTCCGTGACCAACGTGCCAGCCTTCGTGCAGCTGGCCGCCCTCGCCGCGCTGACCGGCCCACAGGACCACGTCGTGGCCACCCGGGACCGGCTGCGCGCGAAGCGCGACCGGGTGGTCGCCGCGCTGAACGCCCTGCCCGGCGTCACCTGCCCCTCCCCCGACGGCTCGTTCTACGTCTTCCCGGACATCCGTGGCACCGGCCTGACCGCGCAGCAGTTCACCGACCACCTCATCGACCACCACTCGGTGGGAGTGGTGGCCGGCACGGCCTTCGGTGACCGGGGCGAGGGACACGTACGGATCACCTATGCCGCGCCGGACGACGTCCTCGACGAGGGGCTGAGCCGCATCCGCCGGGCCGTCGAGAGCCTCGGCTGACCGATGGACATCGGACGGATGTTGGCGTGGGGGGCGGAGCGCCACCCGCACCGGCGCGCGGTCGCTGGTCCTGTGCCGATGACCTTCCGCCAGTGGGACGCCCACACCAACCAGGTGGCGCGTGCCCTGGCCGCTCTCGGGGTCAGCCGCGGCGACCGGGTGGTGCTGCACATGGCCAACGGGGCCGGCCTGGCCGGCGGATATCTCGCGGTGCAGAAGCTCGGTGCGGTCGCGGTCCCGCTGTCCACCCGGTACGGTCTGGCCGACGTCGAGCACTGCCTGCGCGACAGCGCACCCGCGCTGGCGGTCACCGACGCCAGCACGTCCGATCTCTGCGCGCGGGCCCGCGAAGGGCTACCCGATCCGCCGACCTGGATCGCTGCCGGTGGCCCCGACGACGCGACGTCCGGCGGTGTCACGCTGGCCTCGCTCGCCGCCGGCCAGTCCGACGGTCCGTTGCGGATCGCCGTCGCCGGGCACGAACTCAGCGTCCTGTTGTACACCTCCGGCACGACCGGTCAGCCCAAGGGCGTGCCCCGGACCCACGCCGGCGAACACGCCGCCACCGTGGCCCACGTGCTGCAATCGGGGTTCCGTGCCGGGGACGTCACGCTCGGCGTGATGCCGCTGTTCCACACCATGGGCGTACGCACGTTGCTGGCCAGCCTGCTGGTCGGCGGTACCTGGGTGCCCCAGCGCAGGTTCGACGCGGACGAGTCGGCGGAGCTGATCAGCCGGGAGAGCGTCACCGCGCTGTACCTGGTGCCGACCATCTACTGGTCGCTGCTGCGCACCGGTCGGCTGCCCGAGCTGGCGTCGCTGCGCCGGCTCGGGTACGCCGGCGCGCCGATGGCCCCGGACCTCGCCGGCCGGCTCGTCGACGCGGTACGCCCGGACGCCTTCGTGAACCACTACGGCAGCACCGAGATCTTCACCTTCACCGTGGAGCCGGACGTGGCGGCCCGACCCGGCAGCGCCGGACGCGCCGGCCTGTTCTCCCGGGTACGGGTCGTCGTCAACGAGGCCGACGCCGGCCCCGGCGACCTCGTGGGTCCGGGTGAACCAGGACAGGTGATCGCGTCGATGGGCTCACCGGAGGCGTTTTCCGGCTACTGGAGACGGCCGGACGCGGACCGGACGGCGATCCGGGACGGCTGGTACCGCACCGGCGACCTCGCCACCTGCGACGAGCAGGGCAACCTGTGGTACCAGGGACGGGTCGACGACATGATCCTCTCGGGTGGCGAGAACATCTACCCGGCGGACATCGAGGCAGCGCTGGCAACCGCTCCCGCCGTCGCCGACAACGTCGTGGTCGGGCTCCCCGACGAGCGCTGGGGGCAGTCCGTCACCGCGTTCGTCGTCGTACGCCCCGGCATCGACCCCGCGCAGGCCGTCCGGGAGGTCCAGCGCTTCGTCCGGACCACCGCCGGGCTGCCGTCGCTGAAACGCCCCAAGCGGGTCATCGCCGTGGAGCGGATCCCCCGTTCCCCGGTGGGCAAGATCCTTCGTCGGCGGCTCGCCGACGGTGACTACCACGCCCTGGCCGACACCGCCGTCGACCGAGGCAACCCGGATCCGACGGAGGCGATCCGATGAGAGAAGTGCCGCCCGGCGCGGGGCCACCGCCTGCCGGGCTGTCCGGGCGGACGGTCGTCGTGACCGGCGCCGGCGCGCCGATCGGCGACGCGTACGTGCGGGCCTTCACGGCCGCCGGCGCCGACGTCGTCGCCGTCGACCTGCTGAGCACCACCCGGCAGGCGTTGAAGACGGCCCGCACGGCGACCCGGACCGGGCCCGGCCGCGCGGTCTTCGCGCCCGCCGACGTCACCTCGCCCGCCGACTGGCAGCTCGTCGTGGAGCGGACCATCGCCGAGTTCGGCCGCCTCGACGTGCTGGTCAACAACGCGGCCGTCTACCGGTCGCTCGCCCGCAAACGCCCGCTGGGCGAGCTGCGCGTCGAGGAGTGGGACGCCGTGTTCGCGGTCAACGTGCAGGGCACCTGGCTGGGCATCAGGGCGGTCACTCCACCTATGGTGGACTGCGGCGGCGGGAGCATTGTCAACATCTCCTCGGTGGTGGGGCGCAGCGGCGCCGTCGGCTTCGCCCACTACGTCGCCTCCAAGGCGGCGGTGGAGGGGCTCACCCGGGCCGCCGCGCGGGAGCTTGGCGCACACAACATCCGGGTCAACGCGGTCGCCCCCGGCCTGGTGGACAACGACGCCAGCCGGACGCTGAACACCGGGCAGTACCTCACGGCGGCAGCCCGGGCCCGCGCCCTGCCCCGGCCGATGCACGCCGACGACCTGATCGGGCCGCTGCTCTGGCTGGCCTCACCGGCGTCGGCGTTCGTCACCGGACAGACCGTCATCGTCGACGGCGGGCAGGTGTTCGCGTGAGTACGGCAGCCGTCCAGCCGATCGACCCGACGACCCTCACCCCGCTACCCCCGGTCGAGGTCACCACGCCGGCCCAGCTCGACGAGGCCGCGCAGCGGGCCGAGGCGGCGCTACGGGGCGGCTGGCCGGTCGACGGCCGCCGCCGGGCCACCGTCCTGCACGGCTGGGCCGAGGCGCTGGCCGCGCATTCGAACGAGCTCGTCGACGCGCTCGTGACCGAGACCGGCAAGCCGCTGGCCGAGGCGGCGCAGGAAATCCGGGCCGCGGTGGACGCGCTGACCTACAACGCCGGCCTGGCCCGCCACCTGGGAGGCGTCGCCGGCACCCTGCCCGACGCCACGGTGGCGCACATCGTCCGGCAGCCGGTCGGCGTCACCGCCTTCGTCGTGCCCTGGAACTGGCCGGTGCTCCTGTTGATCCGGGACCTTGCACCCGCCCTGGCAGCCGGCGTGACGGCGCTGGTCAAGCCGGCCCCGCAGACCAGCACGGTCACCGCACGGGTACTGGACCTCGGGCGCGCGGCCGGGCTGCCCGACGACGTCGCACACCTCCTCGTGGGTGGCGCCGAGGTGGGCCGGGTCGCCGTCGCGCATCCGCTGGTGCGGGCCGTCGCGTTCACCGGGTCGACCGGGGTCGGGGCGGAGATCCTGCGGACGGCCGGCAACGGCATGAAACGCACCCTGCTCGAACTGGGCGGCAAGGGGACCCTCGTCGTCTGTGCCGACGCCGACATGGACGCCGCAGTCCTCGCGGCGGTACGGGCAGCGGTGGTCACCAGCGGCCAGATGTGTCTGGCCTGCACCCGGGTGCTGGTGGCCCGGTCGGCCTACCGGGACGTGCTCGACCGGCTCACCGACGGGCTCGACCGGATCCGGGTCGGCCACCCCGGTGATCCCGACACGCAGATGGGGCCACTGGTGTCGCCGGCTGCCGGCGAGCGGTTGAGGCGTACGCTGACCGTCGCCGCCGCCCGGCACCGCGTGCACGGCGGCCACCGTGTCCACCCCGCCGGACTGGCCGGGTACTTCGTGCGCCCCGCCGTGGTGACGGAGGTCGGTCCGGACGCGCCGGTAGTTCAGCAGGAGCTGTTCGCCCCGGTGGTGACCGTGGAGCCGTTCGACGACGAGGGCGACGCGGTACGGCTGGCCAACGCGACACCGTACGGCCTGGCGGTGGGCGTGTGGACGCGCGACATCGGGCGGGCGTGGCGCCTCGCCCACGCGATCGAGGCAGGCACGGTCTGGATCAACGGTTACCACCATTCCTACCCGGAGACACCCAGCGGAGGCGTCAAGTCCTCCGGTCTCGGCCGATCCCGCGGGGTGGCCGGGGTCGAACAGTTCACCGAGCTGAAGCACATCCACTTCGCCGTACCAGCACCAGGAGCGCGGACGTGAACCTGCCCGCCGTACCCGCCGCTCAACCCGCAGGGTGGCCGGTCGAGCAGAACCTGCGTTCCTGGCTGTCTCACCTGCTCGGTCGGGGCCGGCTCGGCCAGGTGCGGTCCCAGGTGGAGCCCGACCAGGAGGTGTCGACGGTCCTCGAACGTCTCGACGGTCAGCGGGCGGTCCTGTTCCGCGACGTCGCCGGGGCAGAGTTCCCGCTCGCCGGGAACCTCGTCGGCGACCGCGCCGACCTCGCCGAGGCGATGGGCTGCCTGCCCCAGGAGACCGCCACCCGCTACCTGGCCGCGCTCGACCGGCCTCGGCCCTGGACGCCGGTGCCCGACGGGAACGCTCCGGTGCTCGCCCGACGGCTCGACGGCGAGGCGCTGCTGTCACGGCTCCCGCTGACGGTGCAGCACGAACACGACGCCGGCCGCTATCTGACCTCGGCGCTGCTCGTCGTCCGGGATCCGCAGACCGGTGCGACGAACCTTTCGATCAACCGGATGCTGGCCGTCGGCGAACGGAGCCTGCGTACGCTCGTGCTGCCCGGACGGCTGCGCCGGATCCTGACCGGGACGGAGCGGCGCGGGCTCGACCTCGACGTGGCGATCGTGCTGGGCGTCGATCCGCTGCTCGGCCTGGCCAGCCAGGCGCCGGCGACTGACCGGAGTTTGGACGACCTCGCGGTGGCCAGCGCGTTGCGGACCGGCCCGCTGCCGGTGGTCCGCTGCCCGGTCAACGGCCTGCCGGTGCCCGCCGACGCGGAATTCGTCCTCGCGGGACGTTTCCGGGCGGACGTCCGGGAGCCCGAGGGACCGTTCGGTGAGTTTCCCCGCACCTACGGGCCGAGCGCCCCGGCACCCGTGATCGAGCTGCTCACCGGCTGGCACCGCGACGGCGCGGTGTGCCAGACGATCCTGTCGGGCGGACGCGAGCATTTCCTGCTCGGCGGTATCCCCCGGGAGGCGGCGCTGCTGCGGACGCTGCGCTGGGCACACCCGCAGGTGACGGCCGTACGACTGACGGAAGCCGGCTCGTGCCGCCTGCACGCCGTCGTCGCCGTACGCGGAGAGACCGCCGGATCGTCGATGAACGTCCTGCTCTCCACGCTCGGCGCGGCGGGCACGGTCAAGCACGCGATCGTCGTCGACGACGACGTGGACATCCACGACGACGAGCAGGTCGGCTGGGCAATGGCCACCAGGGTCCAGGCGGACCGGGACGTGCTCGTGCTGCCCCGGGCCGCCGGCAGCGGGCTCGACCCGTCCGCGACCGGCGGGACGACCGCGAAGCTGGGCATCGACGCCACCGTCGCGGGCGACGTACGCCGTCGGCACGCCCGGATGCGCACCCGGCCGACCCGACCCGAGTGGATCGAACGGTTCCTGGCGGAGGCCGCCTCCTCGTGAACACCCGCCCGCCGGCCGGGTCACGGCGGCGTGACCCCGCTGTCGGTGGCCGGGTGCCCCCGGCCATCCCGCCTGTGAACGGAAGGTCAGCAGCTGTGGCAACCGACGAACTCAGCCGGATCATGGCGGCGTTGGCCGACCCGACCCGGCGGGCGATCCTCTCCCGGCTGGCCCGTGGCGAGGCCACCGTGACCGAACTCGCCGCCCCGTTCGCAATGACGATGCCCGCGGTGAGTCGCCACCTGCGGGTGCTGGAGCGCGCCGGGCTCGTCCGACGGCGGCAGGACGCCCAGCGGCGGCCCTGCCGGCTGGACACCACACCGCTGTGGACGGCGGTGAGCTGGCTGCGGGAGTTCGTCACCGAATCCGGCGAGGGCGCCGGTGGCCCCGGCGACGGTCCGGTCCGGCCGGCCGAGGCGACACCCGACGTCATTCTGTAGACCTTCACCGTCTCCTCGGCCAGCGGTGCGGGGACGGGTGCGGACGGTTTACGGACCCTGGCGACACGGCCATCGAACGGGCAGTCGGCCGGAGGTTCGCGGTCACATTCCCGCGGCTTTTCGGCGTGCTTTTCCGCCGCCCGTCCCCCGCCGAGCCGTCCCGGCCATGACCAGCGGGTCTTCCCGCCGGCAAGGGCAGTCAGGGAGATGCCCGGCGACCACACCGGCTGACACGATCCCACACAGAGCAAGCCTGGATGTCGAGCCGATCCCGCCCAGGCACCGAAACGATTTTCGTGACGTCGCCGAAATCGTTCATCACACAAGGGAGACGACCGTTCATGAACAGATTCGTCGGAGAACGCGCGGTCGTGCTGGGTGGCAGCATAACCGCACTGTTCGCCACCAGCGCGCTGTCCGAGAGCTACCGCGAGGTCATCATCGTCGACCGCGACGAGCTCCTCGGGGTACGTGAGGCGCGCCGTGGGGCGCCGCAGGCGCGCCACATCAACGGGCTGCTCGCCCGGGGCGCGCGCGCCATGGAGGAGCTCTTTCCCGAGATCACCGCACAGATGATCAGTGCCGGGTGCCCGCAGACCGACCTGTCCGGCACGGTGCGCTGGTACTTCAACGGCAAGCCGCTCAAGCAGGTGCGGGCGGGCCTGACCAACGTTGGCGCCCGCCGCCCGATCATGGAGGCGCACGTTCGGGAGCGGGTGCAGGCGCTCGGCAACGTCACCTTCATGGAGCGGTACGACATCACCGGGCTGGCCACGTCGCCGGACCGGTCCCGGGTGACCGGGGCACGGGTGCAGCGGCGCGACGGCGGCGCGGAGGAGACGCTGGAGGCGGACCTGATCGTCGACGCCACCGGCCGCGGTTCCCGTACCCCGCTGTGGTTGGAGGCCATGGGCTACCCGCGCGTCGAGGAGGAGGGCACCAAGATCGGGTTGGGCTACGTGACCCGGCACTACCGGTTGCGGACCGACCCGTTCGGCACCGACCATTCGATCATCGCGGTGGCGAACCCTGGGCTGCCCCGCGGCGCCATCTTCACCAAGACGGACAGCGGTTTGGTCGAGTTGACCGCCTACGGTCTGCTCGGTGACCATCCGCCCACCGATCCCGACGGGTTCAACGCCTTCGTCAAGACGCTGGCCGCCAAGGAGATCCACGAGGCGGTCGTCGAGGCCGAGCCGCTCAACGACCCGGTGCTGTTCCGGTTCCCGACCACGCTGCGGCGCCGCTACGACCGGATGGCGCGGCTGCCCGAGCGGCTGATCGTGCTCGGCGATGCCGTCTGCACCCCGAACCCGGTCTTCGCCCAGGCGCAGAGCCTCGCCGCGCTACAGGCCCTTGCGCTACGCGACACGCTACGACGCGGCCAGGCACCGGATTCGCTGGAGTTCATGCGGGAGGTCGGGCGAATCATCGACCCGGCCTGGGACATGACCGAGGGCATCAACCTCAGCTTCCCCGGCGTCGAGGGTCAGCGGACCCCGATGCTCAAGCTGATCCAGGCCTACATGTACCGCGTCCAGGTTGCGGCTACCCGGGACGCCGCGGTGACCGAGCAGTTCATGCGCTCGGCCGGCCTCGTCGACCCGATCGAGGCGCTGATGCGGCCGAGCATGGTGCTGCGCGTACTACGCAACTCGCGTACCGCGGCCTGAGCGACGCCGGCCGAGCGACCACCGCGACGCCGGCGACGTCGCCGGGCCGTCGAGAGCCGCCGGCGAACGTCGCCCCTGCCCCCATTCCCGACCGTCGGCGGTACCGACGGACGTTCCCACCCGGAGGTGCACTCCATGACGATCACCCAACCCGGAGCACGGCCGGAGAGCCCTCCGGGAATCGGCGGTACCCGCCTGCCGTCGCTCACGGGGCTTCGGGCCCTCGCCGGCCTGTCGGTGTTCTTCACCCACGGGCTCGCCCTGGGTCTGTTCACCGACCCCCAGGTGATGCTCAACTACGTCCAGTACGGCGCCAACGCCGGGATGTTCGGTCTCGCCTACTTCTTCGTCCTGACCGGTTTCGTGGTGACCTGGATGGCGTCGTCGACCGACAACGCCCGGTCGTTCTGGCGTCGTCGCTTCTTCAAGCTCTTCCCCAACCACGTGGTGGTGTACGCCATCCTGCTGGTCCTGCTGATCCCCACCGGTGCGCCCATCAAGGCGGCCGAGGCGTTGGCCGGGTTGTTCCTGATCAGCTCCTGGTTCCCGACCGAGTCGTTCCTGTTCGGCAATCTCAACGGTCCGATGTGGTCGGCCAACATCGACGTGCTCGCGTACGCGGCGTTCCCGCTGCTCTACGTCCTGGTCAAGAAGATCTCGCCGAGCCGGCTGTGGGCCTGGGCGATCGGCGTGACGGCCGTGGCGGCGCTCATCCCGGTGTTCGCCAACGCCTTCCTGCCGGACCACCCACCGTCGATGGTCGCCCCCGAGGTGTCCTGGCCCCAGCACTGGTTCGGCTTCTACTTCCCGCTGACCCGGGCCCTGGAGTTCGTGGTCGGCATCATCATGGCGCGCATCGTGCTCACCGGCCGGTGGATCGGCCTGCGCGCCCTGCCCGCCGCTCTGCTCACTGTCGGCGCGTACCTGGTCACGCTCGACGTGCCGATCTTCTACGGGTACACCTTCGTCCCGCTCATCCCGATGGCGCTGCTGATCCCCGCCTTCGCGATGGCCGACGTCCACGGGCGGCGGACGCTGATGAACAGCAGTCTGATGGTGTGGCTGGGCGATCGGATGTATGCCTTCTTCGTCATCCACATCACCGTGATGTTCATGGTCCACGCGGCGTTCAGCGGCGAGAACGGTGTCTCGGGCATGTACAGCCGCGTGACGTTCGATCTGGGTACCGGCATCGCGGTGCTGGTCGCGACGTATCTGCTCTGCCTGGTCCTGGCGTCGATCCTCTACGCGCTGGTCGAGCAGCCGGCGATGCGCCGCTGGTCGCGGCCGCGCCGGGGCGTCGACCGGCCGGTTCGTCCGGCGCAGCCGCTCCCCGATGCCACCGGTGGCGGCCGGTCGAGCTGACCGCCAGTCGGACCGACGGCCGCGCCCGGTAAACCGGGCGCGGCCGTTCGCCGAGCGGGGCTGACCGGCCTATTCGGGGATCTCGACGCGGCTGTGGTCGCCGCAGACGACCCGGCAGCCGGCACGCGGATCGCCACGGCCGATCGTCGCGGCCCGACCGACGATCGAGTCGACCAGCCGGCGCACCCCCGATATCCGCGCCTCGTCCATGACCACCGAGCCGGACAGCTCGCTGTCGCGGATGACGCAGTTCCGGCCGATTGAGGTGTAGGGACCCAGGTGAGTGCCGTCGATCACCGATCCGGCACCGATGATCGCCGGACCCTCGACGTGGCTGCGGATCACCCGGGCACCGGTTTCCACCCGTACCCGGGGGCCGAGGACGCTGAACGGGTCGACGACTCCGCCTCGGTCGGGCTCGACCGTCGCCAGCAGGTGCCGGTTGCCGGCGAGCACGTCACCGCTGTCGGCGATGTCCCGCCAGTAGCCGGCGTACTCGCTCGCGCGGACGATGACCCCCTGGTCCACCAGCCACTGCACGGCGTCGGTCAGCTCCAGCTCGCCGCGCGGCCCCGGGCGGATCGCCTCGACCGCCTGGTGCACGACCGGCGTGAGGAAGCAGGCGCCGAGGAGGGCGAGGTCACTGCGCGGGTGTCGGGGCTTCTCCACCAGCCGGATCACCCGGCCGACGCGGTCCAGCTCCACCACGCCGTACGGCCGCGGGTCGGTGACCTTCTGCACCAGCAGGTGGGCGCCGGCCCGCCGACGGCGGAACTCCATCGCCGGATCGCCGAGCCCGTCGGGCAGCAGGTTGTCGCCGAGGTGGAGTAGGAAGTCCGCGTCGCCGAGGTACTGCCGGGCGATCCGCACCGCGTGGGCGAGCCCGCGCGGCGCGTCCTGCGGCAGATAGGTGATCGTTACGCCGTGCCCGGAGCCATCGCCGAACGCCTGTCTGATCTGCTCCTCCCCGGCGCCGACGACCATGCCGACCTCGGTGATCCCGAGGTCACGGACGCCACGCAGCACGTGGGCGAGCAACGGCTGGTTGGCCAGCGGGACCAACTGCTTGGGCAGCGAGTGGCTGAGCGGTCGGAGGCGGGTGCCCGATCCTCCGGACAACACCAGGGCCTTCACGAGTTCTCCCATCAGTTCGGGCGACGCCCGTGGCGGGCCGTGGCGTACCGGCGGACCGGGTGCCGTCGCGGCCTCCCCGGGACGTCGGCCGTCGGACCGGCCGCGCCGGCCAGCCCGCGGCCGGTCAGGGCAGTAGCAGGATCTTGCCGACCGTGCGACGCGACGCCAGCGCCTCGTGGGCCGCCGGGGCGGCCGACAGCGGGAACGTGGCGTGCGTACGGATCCGCAGCCGACCGGCGAGCACCTCGTCGAAGACGGCGGCGGCGCGCCGGCGGGTCTGGTCGGGGGTGCGGTCGTAGTGACTCAACGACGCCTTGGTCAGGAACAGCGAGCCGAGCGAGTTCAGCAGCGCCGGGTCCACCGGGTCGACCGCCCCGCTGGCCTGTCCGTAGAGGACCATGGCACCGCCCGGTCGCAGGCAGGCCAGGCCGTCGGTGAAGGTGTCCCGGCCGACCGCGTCATACACCACGTCCGCTCCCCGGCCGCCGGTGATGTCCCGTACCCGGGCGGCGAAGGAGGTCGTGCGGTAGTTGACGACGTGGTGTGCGCCGGCGGTCGACGCGGCGGCCGACTTGTCGTCCCGGGAGACCGTCCCGATCACGGTCGCACCCCGCCGGGCGGCCAGCTGGCAGAGCAGACCGCCGACCCCGCCGGCGGCCGAGTGCACCACACAGACGACACCGTCGCCCAGCGGGTACACCTCGGTAGCGAGCAGGTGTGCGGTCATGCCCTGGATGAGGAGTGCGGCCGCCCCCGTCAGGCTCAACCCGTCGGGCACCGGCACCAGGCGGGCCGCCGGCACCAGACAGTGCGTGGCGTACGCCCCGGGTTGTCCCATCCAGCCGACCCGGTCCCCCGGGACGAGGCCGGTCACGTCGGCACCGACCCGCAGCACCGTGCCGCTGCCCTCGATGCCCGGAGTGAACGGCAGGGCCACCTGGTACGTGCCGCTGCGCTGGTAGAGGTCGACGACATTGACGCCGGCCGCCGCGACTCGGACGAGTACCTCACCGGCCGCCACCGGGGGCAGGCGCACCTCGCGGAGGGTGAGGACGTCGGGCGGTCCGTACGCGTCCATCACCACCCGTCGCACCGCGTCGTCGGACTCTGCCGGTGGCCGCTCGCCGGCCCCCATCAGCCGCCGGCCATCGGCGAGAGGATGGTGACGACCGCGTCGGGGCCGACGGTCGCGGCGGCCCGCTGGTGGCGCGGGATCAGGTCATCGTCGATACAGATGTTGACATATCGCAAGGGCGCTCCGTCGGCGTCGAGCAGCCGCCGGCCGAACTCCGGATGGCGGGCGACGAAGTCCCGGATGACCTCGTCCAACGGGCCCGGCGTGCCCTCGAAGTCGGTCCTGCCCTGGGGCGTCCAGACGGTGGGCACCACAATCCTGACCATGTCTCTCCTCAGCGCTGTAGGTCGGCCGCGCAGCGGAACCCGTGCGCGAAGCTGGACCAACCACCGGGGTCCCCATGCATGCGTTCGCTGCATCGGACCTGGTAACGGAAGTTCATCCACGAGCCGCCCCGGATGACGCGGTAGCGGCCCATCGCCATCGCGACCGTGGGGTCGCACCGGACGGTGTCCGCGTAGAGCCGGGACGACGTCGAGGTCCACTCGTAGACGTTGCCGGCCATGTCGGCGCAGCCGAAGGGGCTGTCGCCCCGCTCGGAGAAGGCGCCCACCGGTGAGGTCCGGGGCACCGGGCCGTGTCGCGCGCACTCGACGCGCCACCACTGCTGCCAGGCGGCCAGTGAGGTCAGCGGGCCGGCGTGCAGTTCCGCCGTGTTGGCGGCCCCGGGGTCCCACTCGTCGCCCCAGGGCCAGATCCGGAAGTCGGGCCCGCGGGCGGCGAACTCCCACTCCGCCTCGGTGGGCAGCCGCTTGTCGCACCAGGCGGCGAACTCCTGGGCGTCGGTGAAGGAGACGTGGACGACGGGATGGTCGTCGAATTCGGTCCCGCCGGTGCCCGGACCGCCGGGCGCGTTCCAGCTGACGCCGTCGCGCTCCACCCAGCCGTGCTCCGTGTAGACCAGACCGAAGCCACGCCGCTCCGCCTCCGTGCGGTAGCCGGTGTCGCGCACGAACCGGGCGTACTCGCCAACGGTGACCGGGAACCGGTCGATGCGGAACGGCGCCACCACGGTGCTGAACTGGGGTGTCTCGTCGGCGAACCAGAGACGCGGCAACGGCTGGTCGGCGTCGTCGAGCCAGTCGAGCACCCACTCGGGGGTGCCCTGCCGGAACATTCCGCCGGGTACCCGCCGCATCTCGCCCATCGCGTCCACCTTCTGCCGCCGGTCGGGCCGTTCGCCCCTGGTCCGCGTCGTGGGGCAATCATTCATTCGGGCGTCTGCGGCAGGCACCTCTCGCTGTGCCCTGCGGGCCGCCCGCCCACCGCATGAGCATCCTCGAAGGTGAGCACCAGGCATCGATGCACTGCAATTGGTTTACGCCCTGCTGGCAGTAGATGACTGGTGTTGGCAGGTGCATGAGGGGGCGGGCGGGATGGCCGCCCCCTTGCGCTTTGCCTCAGAACGGACGCCGACCGGTCTGCGCCACGGAGCCGGAGAGGCGGAAGTCGTGGGCGCCCTCGGGCGTGCAGCGGGTCAGCGTCGGCGGTCCGGGAACGACGTGCGGCCACCGCGCGGTCCCGGAGGAGGGATCGCGCGGTGGCCACGGGCGGCCCGCTCTCAGGCGGTGCCGGGGCTGTTCTGGTACGCGGCGAGCTGCCAGCCGCCGTCGCCCTTGACCATCAGCCAGCTGGCGCGGATCGCCCGCTCCGGCGCGACCGTGTTCTCGCCGGGCAGCAGGACACCGCCCTCGGTGAGCACGACGGCGACCTCCCCGTTGAGGAAGCGGATGTCGATGGGCTGGCCGGTGACGGTCGTGCCCCGGTACGGCCCGGCGAAGGCGTCACGCATGAAGGCCACGATGGCGTCGCGGCCCTTGAGGTACAGGTCCGGCAGGATCATGGTGCCGTCCTCGACGAAGACCGCGCCGAAGGCGTCGGCATCGTGCTGGGCCCACGCCGAGACGATGCGGCCGGGAAGCGCGGCCACCCCGGCCTGGTCGACGGGGCTGGGCCGGAAGCCCGCACTGGTTGTGGACACGATGGTGCTCCTCTGGATCGGGACCGGGGACCGGTCAGACGTACAGGCTGTTCGGCCCGAGTCCGCTGAGCAGACGGCCGTACAGCTCGGCGTTGGTGTCGGGATGCATCAGCGCGTGCAGGCTCATCGCCTGGATGTCCCGCTGGATGCGCTGGATGGGCACATCGAGGTAGATGGACGATCCGCCGCTGGCGTCGGCGAGAAGGGCGACGGCCTCACGGGCGCGCTGGACGGCAGCGCCCATGTCGGCGCGGGCGAGCACCCGTTCGTGCATCGTCCACGCGGCCTGCTCGGCGGCCTTACGGTCGACGGTCGCGGCCAGGCGATGGGCGTGGAACTCGGCCTCGTCGATCCGGGTGGCCGCGTCGGCGAGCCGCAGGTGCGTGATCGGCGCCTCGCGCTGGCTGGCGTAGTCGGTATAGGTGATCTTGCGATCGGCGAGCCGCTCGACGAACGCGTCCAAGGCCGCCTTCGCCAGGCCGAGCGCGACGCCGACCGAGGAGGCCGCGGCCACCGGCAACAGCGGCGCCTGGTAGATCCTGCTGGACTTGTTGGCGTTCGAGGCGCCCTGTCCCTGCAGTATCGCGCCCAGCGGCAGGAACCGCTCCTGGGGCACGAAGAGGTCCCGGGCCACGGTGCTGACGCTGCCGGTGCCCTTCAGGCCCGCGGTGTGCCAGTCGTCGACGACCTGCAGTTCGCTGGTGGGCACCAACGCGATGACCGGCATCGGCTCGGCCTCCGGCGCGAGCAGGACGGCGATGATGGCCTGCCAGCCGCTGTGCAGGGCACCGGTGATGAAGCCCCACTTGCCGTTCACCACGATGCCGCCCTCGGTGGGTGACGCCATGGCGCTGGGACTCAGCGTGCCGCAGATCAACGAATCGGGGCTGGTGAACACCGAGTCCTGGACGTGGTCCGGGAAGTGGGACGCCATCCAGGTCGGGATCCAGTAGACCGAGGCGGTCCAGGCGGCCGCCCCGTCCCCACGGGCCAGTTCGGCGGCGACGTCGACGAGCGTACGGGTGTCGCACTCGTAGCCGCCGTACGTCAAGGGGGTCCGCAGGCGGAACACGCCCGCCTCCGCCAGCGCGGCGACGGCCTCGTCGTGGATTCGTCGGTTCTCCTCGTGCCACGCTGAGAACGTCCGCAGCGTCGGTACGAGGTCGGACGCGCGACGTACCAACTCGGCGCGTCCGGGTAGATCGTTGCTCAAGGATGCCTCCTCAGAGATCCGGCTCGGCTGAGCCGGGACGGCGGTGCCCGCGGTCGCGTAACGTGGTCACGAAATCGACGGCAAGCGATATCTGGGGTCCTCCGACATGGAGGCCTGGGCCGTGCTGGCCGGGCGTACGATCAGGCGGCCCGCGCTACACCGCCCCAGCGGGCCCGGCGGACAGTCACGACGGCACGGACGTCGGGCAGCGCTACCAGCATCGGTGGATCGCACAGGCGCGCGGGCCTGAGCCGCACGACAAGATCGAGAGCCTGCTCCGGACCGATCCGGAACGGGCCGTGGCAGCCGAACATGGCGGCCGGTTCCGGCCCGACCCCACCATCCTCGCCCGGGACCGTACCGAGGGCGTGGCAGAGCAGGTACCACGTGCCCTCCGGCACCTCGCCGAGCGTGAAGCGCCCAGGGCCGCGCAGGGTCGTGCAGCTCACCGGGCGGCCCTCCGGGATCCGGCTCTTGAACAACCCCAGGAACACCGCGTCGAGCGGCGTCGACGAGCAGCCCGAGACGACGCCTGAGACGACGCCGGTGGCTGGCGTGGCACCGTCCGGTTCGTCGCGGACGATCGTCCGCAGCACACCCTCGCGCCGGCGGTACTCGGTGGGCGACAGACCGACGCTGCGGGTGAAACGCGAACTGAAAGTGCCAACGCTGTTGTACCCCACGTGCACGCTGATATCGGCGACGTTCATCGACGTCGAGAGCAGCAGCGACTTCGCGCGTTGCAGGCGCAGCGCCGACAGGAACCGACCGGGCGAGACGCCTGTCACGCGTTGGAAGACCCGTGTGTAGTGGAACTTGCTGAACATGGCGGCACGTGCCATGTCGTCCACGGTCAACTGCTCGCCGAGATTGTCCCGCATCAACACGATCGACCGCTCTACTGCATCAACAAAATGGCTGCTCACTACGCCTCCCCTGCCAATGGCGCACCATTAGCGACGATTCACGGGGCGAGAGAACAATCGCGCCCCGGCACGCGGCACCGCCGGCGATTCGCCGGGCGCACATTCAAACGCTCCGCATCGGCCACAAATCCTGGCGCCTGCGGCACAATCAGAGCCGAACCGTCTTCTGTCTTCCGTCACCGACCGCAGATGGTGTCGCAGCACGGGCTGCCACCCGTCGGACAGGCCACCGACCCAGGCGGGGTGACTCGACCGAGGTAGACCTGTGTCGGTCGTCGGATGCACGCATTAGCGACTGGCAACTTCCGCTCCCCTTGGACTCCGCACGCCTTGGGCATGCGATTGCGGTAATCCTCGCGTTACGGAGAAGAGCGCAGCATCTTGAAAAGTGCGGTCAATCCCGCACGCTCGAAGAAAAGATCAGTGCCACACATCACGCGGCGGCTCACCGACCAAGAAAGGACGGAAGGAGCCGCTGCGGTCACAACGCGTCATGAACGCGCCCGCGTTTCCCCGGATTCTCGACGCTAAGTCCGGTGCGAAACGTGACGGCCATGTCAGGGAGACGCACGGCAGGTCGGCTGAGACTCCGCCGGGGGGTGACTCACCGTACCGTCAGGGGCGGTCGACACGTACGCGCAGGGCGCGACCCGGAGCAGCACGTTCGGTCACCAGTGCCGTCCGCGGTGCGGCTGGAGGCGAACGTCCCATTAGACAGCACATCGACGTCGGTCGCCATAGTTCGCCTCCGCGACGCCCCGGCGGGCCCGTCCCCGCCGGGACACCGTTGCGGCCACAACGCCGCTGCCGCCGGCCGGGACGATGACCGCCGTCCCGGCCGGCACCAACTCACCTCGCGGGCTGCGGGCCGGGCTCCGGGCCGACGGGCCGGGTCTGCCGCGCCGGTCGGCGCAGCCAGGCGATCCACCACACGAGTCCGCGGATGAGGCAGACGAGGGTCAGCGCGAAGAAGGTCGTGTAAACGACGTTGAAGGCGATCAGAATTCCGTAGACGGCGGCCACGCCGCAACCGAAGGCGAACTGGTTCCACCCCTTGGTCGGCGTGGTCCCCGGATCAGTGATCATGTAATTCGTGAACAGGACGAACGCCACCCCGGTTATCGGGACCAGCGCACCCCACAGCGCCACGTCGAGCGTCCAGTGCCGGACCAACGCCTGGATCACGAAACCGCCGACCCAGCCGAGGATGAGCGGAACCTTCTTGGTCAACATCGCGTTCAGGACGGTGCCCGAGGTGATGATGAACAGCGGCACGATGATGCTGATCGCGTCGGGCACGTGTTCGGTGAAGTGGTACGGCGGCGCCACGTTCACCCACGGAAACATCAACAGAGCCACGGTGATACCGAGATTGGACGGATTCATGAAGTGCCGCATCCGTCCGTTGACCGGCGCGCGGAGCACGGCCTTCTGACCGATGGCGACGACGACCGCGAACGCGATCGGCCAGAACCGATCGTTGGCGTACAGCAGCATGTTCACCGCGAGGGCGGTGATGTGTGTGGGAAGCAGGAACTCGAACATTCCCCGCGCCCCGCGACCGGTGAACTCAGGTGCGCGCCGATGCGCGGCCGCGGTGACCAGTTCGATCAGGATCTCCGCCGCGTAGCCGACCAGCAGCGCGAGGATCGGCCACGCCCACGGCTGCTCGAAGCCGAGCACCGTGTAGCCGAGGATGTTGAAGACGGTCATCGAGATGGCGAAGTTCCGCAGCGCGAGGTAGCGCGGGTCCTTCGGCGGCGTAGCGGTTTTCGGCCGACCGCTGGGCGGATCCCCACCGACCCGCTGGGGGACGGCTGGACGGTCGGTGCGACGGTCGGTGCGGTCGATGGACGGGGCGCTCACGGCACCCTCACCGCCTTGGCCTGATCGGTGAGCATCAGGCTGTGCCAGCCGCGGGTCATCTGCTGTGTCCGGGTGTGCACCACGCCGTCGAGGTCACGCCAGGCAAGTTCGACCGAGACCGGCTGTTCGCCAATCTCGCCCAGCCCGAACACCAGATCGAAGCTGCGCTTGCCGGAGTGGCCGCCCCCGCCATCGAGCTGGGCGAGCCGGATACGCCCGTCGGGCGTACGGACCCTTACCTGGGCGCCGTACGCCGGTGTGCCGATCGCGTCCGGTGAGGTCGCCGGCCGGTAGAGGCGCAGACCGAGGAAGTCTCCGGGACGCGCCGTGGTGTTGCGGTAGAAACTCGGCTGGCCCCACTGGCGGGCCACCGCGAAGTCCTGGGTGCCGTTGCCGTCGACATCGGCGATCGCAACGCCGCGACTCGGCGTGTCGTCGGTCATGCCGAGTTCCGCGCCGAGGTTGGCGTACCGACCGTTGCCCTCCGCCGCCCAGAACGCGATCGGCTGCGAGCCGGCAATGTCGTCGCCCGGCCGCGAGTTCGGCCACATCTGGGGATTACGCAGCATGAGGTCGTTCGCCATGGCCAGCTCCTGGAGCCAGGCCCACCGGTTGAGGCTGCCCTTGATGAAGCCGTTGGTCTGTACGACCTCGACCTCGCCGTCGTTGTCGAAGTCCGCCATCTTCGTGTCCCAGCCCCAGCCCGACCAGGCGAGGTTGCGGTCGGCCGCCTCGTTCTCGTACGGCGCCCGACCGGCACGCAGCATCTCACCGGCAGCCTGGGGGCTCGATGCGATGTTGCGCCAGACGAAGGTGCTCTCCTCCAGCCCCCACGAGGTGGTGATGTTGCTGACGAAGGCGTCGAAGCGGCCACTACCGTGCAGGTCACCGAACTCGATGGACATGCCCTTGAAGGAGTCGTGGCCGAGAACCAGCGACTTCGGGGTGAACGGGTCCCGCTCGCCCTCGGCCAGCTCGAAACGGATCTCGCCGGCAACCGATCGGTTGTGGAAGAAGCGGTCGTTGCCGAAGTCGTTGGCGAGGTAGAGCTCCGGCAGCAGATCCCCGTCCAGGTCGGCTGAGGCCGCGCCCAGGGTCCACCCGCTTCCGACCGCCGGGTCTATCGCGACCTGCTCGGTGTACGTGACCGAGGGCTCGCTGCCGGCCTGGGCCGAGGTCCAGCGCAGGATGTGTGCCCCGCCGGCATTTCGGGCCCGGGACATCGAGTGGTTCATCTGCACCCCTGCCCGCCCCTGGGGATCGAGCACCTGGGAGTCGGGGAAGTAGTTGAAGACGCCGATGTCGACGTGCCCGTCACCGTCGAAGTCCGCTACGGCCACGGCATTGGTGTTCCAAAGCTGCCCGTCGTACACCCCGTCGCCGCGGTCGCGGGTCGGCACGAGTTCCGTCGGCCGGAAGCGGCCCGGGGCGAGCGGTGCCCGGCCGCCGCGGTTCATGAACAACACGGGGGTACGTCCCCAGTAGTAGACCAACAGATCGGTCCAGCCGTCCTCGTTGAAGTCACCGGGTACACAGCCCATCGGCGCCATCGCGCGGTGGGTCGGCAGTGGGGTCGGAGTCAGGATGAACGGCTGGTACACGTTGGCGCTGCCCGGTGCCGGCGTGATGATCACGCTGTCACTGCGGGGATCCACGAGGCACACGTCGTTGGCCACACCGCCGCCATCGAGATCGTTGATGGCGACTGCGGCGCCGACCGACGACACCCAAGACCGGATGTGCTCGTACTCGGGGTTCACCACCCGGACGCTGCGCTCGGGCAGGCCGTCCGGCAGTACGATCGGCAGCTCGGTGAATCCGAACCGGGCGGCCAGCCGGGCACGGTCGGTCGGCGACGCCTGCGGCAGTCTCGCCAGGAGGTAGGTGGCGACCAATAGCACGATCACCGTGAACACGGGTATGAGCCGGCGTAAGATGCCGACCGGTTGCGATGCCAACGGGCTCCCCTTCGAATGTGGCAGCGCCATCGCGACAACGTCGCACGCTGCGTCGAAATGCGACGGTCCGGGACAACCGGCGATTGGTCCGCTTCCGCGTTCCCCGTGGACGTCCGGTGCCGCATCCGCTTCTACGCACGGGCACGAGGCAGGTGACCGCGGCCCCGACAATGGCCGGGAAACGCGCCGGGATTTCGCGCCCACGCATTAGGCGCGGTGTGGATACACCGGCTTGAGAACGACGACCGCACCATCGGAGTGGTCCCGAACCACAAACATCATGGCCGACGCGCGTTATTCAGTTCTTCTCGCAGGTTGCGGTGGCATTCGGGGTGGATGCGCCGGGCAGTGTCGGCGGCGCCGGACGCAGGACCCCACCGCTCCGCGTCCGACGCCCCCGGCTTTCACGGTCGTTCGCCGCGCTCCGCTCCGCCGGCTTGACCCAGGTGTTCCCGGGCGAGTCGCCGCAGCGCCAGCAGAGCGGCGTCCAGCAGGACGAGTTGTGCGACCACGGCCACCGCGTCGGCCTCCGACTCGATCCGTGGCGGCAGCCCGGCTGCCTCCATGGTGGTCAGCGACATCGCCATCGCCGCGTAGGGCATCAGGGCGCTCACCTCGACGCCGGCATGCTGTTCCAGCGCCGCGAGCACCTGGGCCAGTGTGTGTCGGCCGGGCGAGTCCGGATCGACCCGCCAGCCCAGGTCGTCGACGAGGGCGTCTACGCGGGCTGCCGCCTGTCGACTCCCGACGACCTCGGTCGCACCCGTGTCCCCGGCGGTCATCGCGTCGTTGATGACCGCGGAGAGGTCCGCGGTCCGGGTTCCCCCGTCGTCCAGCGCCCGCACGACCGTACGCACCGAGGCCAGGCTCATCCCGCCGAGGACGGTCAGCGTCCGGATGAGCGCCAGCCGGGACAGATGCCGCTCGTCATAATGCAGCTGCCGGCTTTCCCGAACCGATCTTCCGGGCGGAAGCAGCCCCTCTCTCAGGTAGAATTTGATGGTTGGTATCGGCATTTCCGCACGATGACTCAGCTCTCCAATCCGCACAGCAACTCTGCCCTACGTACGCATTTACAGGACTTGCCGGATATCCGGCATATAGGCTAGGAAATCCCTTATGTCGCACGGCAGAGGCTCACCCCCTCGCTCAAGAGTCTGCCGCGCCGCGCTCGCCGAGATCACGGACGGTGGCCGGCCTGCGGTAGCGGTGCCAGCCGGGCGCCACCGGGTCGTCGCACCCCAGGACATTGCGAGCGTCCACTTGAGACGCTTTTGCCAGAACCTCTCCGGAAATAGCAAATAGTGCCACTATCTGTTACTGGCGGTAACCCATTCAAGAGCGTCATAAAATCGGGAGTTGCCCATTCCAATGACGGGCGATAGCATCTAACGCCAGCAAGACGCCGATAAATGGGAACCTCCTCGGAAGAACAAATCTATGCGCATACATAGCCAAGCGGCGCCGCGTCATGGACGCCCCCAACGAACGTTCGACCGACCCTCCGGGTGATTCGATGTTGATGGGGGAGGTAGCCGTCAGGCGTGCATTGTGGACGATGCGCGAAAGGCTTGGGGAGCCGCTGACAATCGACGAACTCGCGAGCGTGGCGATGTTCAGCAGATATCACTTTTCGCGGCTGTTCCGCCGGATGACAGGGATATCACCGGGACGCTTCCTCGCCGCGATCCGGATTCAGGAGGCCAAGCGCCTGCTCGCCCACACGTCGATGACCGTGGCGAGCATCAGCATCTCTGTCGGATACACCAGCCTCGGCACCTTCAGCTCGCGATTCCATCGCAGTGTCGGAGTGTCCCCGATGGCCTACCGGCGTCGATTCCTCGATCCGCTGCCGCCGATCGGGCAGAACCGGTCGCCGCAGGGCAGCGCCGTCATCAGCGGGGAGATGCGCACCTTCTGCCCACGCTTCGCCAAGCCCATCTTCATTGGACTGTTCCCGGACGCCATCGCCGAGGGCCCTCCGGAGAGCTGGACCACCTTGAGCCGTCCCGGCCCCTACCGGCTCTCCGGGATCAGCGCCGGTGACTGGTACCTCGTCGCGCACTCCGTGGGTCAGTGGCAGTGCCCGCCGATCGACCAGCACCAGGCCGACCACATCACCGGGGTCGCCCGGTACGGGCCGATCCGGGTCACCGAGGGTGAAAACGTACAGGGGGCGGAGGTGTTCGTCCGCCCTCACCGCGACCTCGACCCACCGGCGCTGCTGTCCCTGCTCGACCTGTCCCCCGAGACGGTGCTCAGGATCCGACGCTCCCAGGGACGCGACCGCCGTCAGCCGCCCCCGTCCACCGTTCTGACCAGCATCGGCAACCCGCCACGGATCCTCAGCGACAGCATCGGCTCCGGGACGACCTGGTGCCCGGGTGGCGTCGAGAGTCGGAACTCCCGGGCGATCATCGCCAGCACGAACACCGCCTCCATCAAACCGAGGTTGCTGCCGACGCAGATGCGTGGGCCGGCCCCGAACGGGATGTAGGCGTACCGGGGTCGGTCCCGCACCCTGGTCGGGTCGAACCGCTCCGGGTCGAACCGCTCCGGGTCCACCCAGAACTCCCGGTGCCGGTGCAGGGTGTACGGCAGGATGACCACATCGGCTCCGGCCGGCACCGCGTGCCCACCCACCACGTCGGGCGCGACGGCGATCCGGGGCAGCAGCCACACCGGCGGGTGCAGCCGCATCGCCTCCTTCACCACCATCGTGGTGTAGCGCAGCTGGTGCAGGTCCTCGTAGCCAGGTAACCGCCCGCCCAGCACGGCCTGCGCCTCCGCCCGCAACCGGTGCCGCACCTCCGGCTCGCGGTCGACGCGGTACAACGTCCAGCCGAGGGTGCTGGCGGTGGTCTCGTGGCCGGCCAGGAGCAGCGTGACCAACTCGTCGCGAAGTCGACCACGCGCGACCCGGGGATCCGGCTCAGCACGGGTGGAGACGATGAGCCGGGAGAGGACGTCGTCCTGGCCGTCGGCATCACCCGCCCGCGCCGCCACCAACTGGTCTACTACCCGTTGCAGCTCACGACGGGCCCGCCGGAAGCGCAGCTGGCGAGGCAACGGCACCCAGGCGGGCACCATCCCGAGTGTGGCCAGCTCGAACATCGCCTGGTCCTGGACGGCCGCGAACTCCTCGCCGACGGACCCGAACGGGCTCAGGTCGGCATCGAGCAGGGTCCGGCCCAGCACGCCCAGGGTGAGGCCGGTGAACTCGGCGACCACGTCCACCGCAGCCCCGCCCTCACGCTGGCGGAGCCGGTGGACCAACCGCTGCGCCTCGGCCGCGATGAGGCCGGCGTGGTGGGCCAGCCGCCGCGGCTGGAACACCGGCTGGATCACCTTGCGCTGCTTGCGCCACAGCTCGCCCTCGCTGGTCAGCAGGCCGTCCCCGAGCGCCCGTCGGGCATGCACCAGACCGATGCCCTTGCGATAGTTGCCCGCGTTGTCGGCCAGCACGTGCTGCGCGTGGTCCGGGTGGTTGAACACGTGCAGCCTCTTGTGGCCCACCGGGATCCGCACCGCATCGCCGTACCGGTCGACGGCGTCACTGATCATCCCCAGCCGATCGCGGGTCATCACCGCCAGCATCCGCAGCGCCGCCCGCCTGGGCGGCCCCGGCGGCGCCACCGGTCGTGGGTCCCGTGCCGTCATCCCCGTGCCCTCCACTCGTACTCGGTCGTGCCCAGCTGTCCGTCGTGGAACAGCAGGGCTCCGCCTGCGGCGACCCGCACGGCCGAGAGCAGCCGGCCGACGACGATCGTGTGGTCACCGCCGTCGTACCGTCGCCACGACTCGCACTCGAACCAGGCCAGGGCACCGGCGATCAGCGGTACACCGGTCCGTGCCCCGGGCACCGTCCGGATCTCGGCGAACTCCCCCGGGCCGACCGGGCGTCGGGAGTCGGCGAAGTACTGCGCGATGCCGGCGTGACCGGCCGCGAGCACGGAAACCCCGAAGCTCGACGCGCCCGCCAGGCAGGCGTGCATCACCGTGGAACGGCCGACGCAGACGAGCACCAGCGGCGGGTCGAGCGAGACGGACGCGAAGGAGTTCGCCGTCATGCCGTGCGGATGCTCACCCCCCACCGTCAGCACGGTCACCCCGGTGGCGAAGGTGCCGAAGACCCGCCGCAGTTCACGGCCGGTGGCGAGGTGCCCATCGGGTGGGGGGTCGGTTCGCGCACCCGCCGCCCCGGTCACGACGCCTCCGCCCGCACGTACGGCGCGAGCGCCTGGGCCAGGGCCTCTGGTACCCGGGTGGGCACGGTACGGGTGTTCGGGCCCCGCATGCAGGCCACCCGCTGCATCCCCCGCGCCACCAGCGTCTCGCCCCCGGTCTCGGCGAGGCGCAGGTAGTCGAAGCCGAACTCGACCTGCGTCTGCGCCAGTTCGACCAGTCGCATCCGGACGGACACCTCGTCGAGAGCGGAGATCTCGGCGAAGAACTCGCAGTCGACCCGCAGGGTGAACAGCTTGAGATCCGCTCGCAGGTCGTCGAGCACCTGCGGCACCCGTTCCCGCAGGAACATCTCCCGACATCGGCCCTGCCACCGCAGGTAGTGCACGTAGTAGACGTTGCCGACGAGGTTGGTCTCCTCGAACCCGACCACGTGCCGGTACTCGAAATAACGGGACATCAGCCCTCCCCTGTCAGTAGCCCGAATACCACCGGCTCGGACACGTCCCGCAACGCCGTCACGAAGGTCGCGACGGTGATCGGTCCCGCGCTGAGCACCACCCAGCCGGGGTGCTCGACGGGCCGGACGGTGAGCGGGCCCGCCAGGGGCTCGCCCGCCTTCTGCAGGCATTCCATGGCCACCCAGACGCGGGTACCCGCCACGTCGCGGTTGTCGCCACCCTCCGGGCCGGTCAGCAGCGGCAGCAACTCCGCGTGTGCGCCGAGCAGACCGCGCCACTCCACCGGGGTGCGGGGCACGACCGCCTCCACGTCACAGGCGGTCGGCTGGGACGCCACCGCGCACACCGTCAGGCCCGCGCCGTGCGCGAACGACACCTCCCGGCCGCCGTCGATCTCCGGCCGGCCGTCAGCGCGGTACCGCACCGGCCACCTGCGCCCGGTGGCGCGAGCCAGTGCCCGGGCCGAGCGGGACCTGCGGGTGGCCAGCGGATCGCCGGTCTCCGCCGCGTCCGCGCCGTCGGGCTCGACCCCGACCGCGATCTCGACGCCGGTCAGCTCACCGACCGCGCGTTGCAGGAACGGCCCGAGCAGCGGCGCGAGCCACGGGCCCCGCCCGTCGCCACGGCGTACGGCGCGCAGACTCAACCCTTCCCAACGTTCGACCACCTCGCCGTCGCCGGTCCGCAGCACCACGTCGTACACGTAGGTGTCTCGGTCGCGGGACCGTTCGACCGCCTGATACCGGTACGGTCCCGGCCCGTTCCCGCCTGCGGCCGTCCAGATTCGCGCGACGCCGGTCGGCAGGAGGGTGGCGTTGGGTACGCAGACCTGGTTGCCGTGCATCAGCGCGTCCCGGACGCCGGGGTCGCCGAGCAGCAGGGTCCGTGGATGGAAGGCGGCGAACCAGTCGTGTTCCTCGGAAAGCAGGGCCGCGTCGACCTCGCGGGCCGCCGCGTGGTGGTAGCGCAGCACGCGCTGGAACCGCCGGCCCTGGAACAGCAGGTCACCGTAGAGCTCTGTCGCCGGGCGCAGCGGTACCTCCGGCACGTCCGTCGGCACCGGCCGGGGCGGTCCGTCGGGTACGGCCGGCGTGCCGTAGCGCAGGCGGGCCCGGAAGTGTTCGGCGGCGAACCGGGTCTCGCTGCTGTGGATGGCCACCTGCACCACGTCGGGGCCGGTAGCCACGGCGGCGACGCGGATCCGGGTCGCCCCGTCCGGTGCGACGACGATCGGTCGCAGGAACTCCGCGTCCTGCACCGTCGGCGCCGACGACCGGCCGGTCAGGGCCGATGCCACCTGAGCCATCGCCTCCATGCCGAGGACCGCCGGAAACAACAGATTCCCGTCGAGGTGGTGATCGGACAGGTAGGGGTCGCTGCCGGTACTCAGCTCCGCCTCGGTCACCAGCTCGACCCGGGGATAGTGCACCAGCGGCCGTTCCAGGAACCGCAGCAGCGGTAGCTCCACCCGCTCGTAGCGGACGGTGTCGATGCCGGAGGTGCGTCCACTGACCACCACCACCGGCGGCGCCGCCGGGTCGGTCACCAGCCGGCGCAGGAGTTCGACACCCTGGGTGGGAGTGATCGGCGTGACGCCCTGCCGGGCCAGCGTGTCCACGACGGAGAGCCGCTCGCCCATCCCCACGCCGGACCACACCGACCATTCCAGGCAGACCGAGCGGCAGCTCGGATGCTCCTCGCCGACCGTCCGGGTCAGGTCGGCCAGCCACTCGTTGGCCGTCGCGTAGTGGGCCTCGCCCTGAAGGCCGGCCCGGCCGATGATGCTGCCGAGGGTGACCAGCAGACGCAGGTTGCCGGCCCCGACGACGTCCAGCACCGCGCGCAGCCCACCCACCTTCGCGGCGAAGGCACGCCGCAGCGCCGCGGTGTCGAGGTGGTCCAGCGCCGCCGGTTCGTTGGTACCCGCGCCGTGCAGCACCGCGGTCACCGGACCGAGCTCCCGGACGGTCTCGTCGACGGCCGCCGCCACCTGCGCCGGTTCGGTGACGTCGGCCCGCACGTAGTGGGCGGTCACGCCGTGATGGGCCAGCCGCTCCAGGTTCGCCGCCAGCTCCGAGTCGGTCGCCGGGTCAGACCGGCCGAGCAGGGCGAGCCGGGCGCCGGTCTCCACGGCCAGGGCGAAGGCGCACTCGGCCGTGATGCCCTTGCCGCCGCCGGTGACCAGCAGGACGTCCGACTCGTCCAGTGGCGCCCGGGTCTGCTCCGCTTGAAGGGGCATCGCGCGCAGCGTCGGCACCCGCCGCACGCCGTCGAGGTCGTAGTACGCCTCGGCGTACTGGTCGGTCGCCCGCACCTCGCCGACGACGTACTCGATCGCGTCGGCGGTGGCCGGGACGTGCGCGATCGTCACCCGCACCCGGGGCTGCTCCATGCGCAGCGTCTTCGCCAGGCCCGCGGCACCGCGATCATGCTGGACGAGCACGAACCGGTCGACGTCCGCATCGGCCAGCGCTTCCTGGGCGCCGTGCAGCGCTCGCTCCAGGTCGGGCTCCGTACAGCCCGGCGGTAGGCAGACCAGCACACCGGAACCGGTCTCTGTCGCCGCTAGCCGGTCGGCGAGGGCGGCGGCGAACGGGTGGTCCGCCGGTGCGTACAGTCGCCAGCCGCCCGGCCCGAGCGGGTCGACCGGCTCGGGCACCGGGGCCGGGTCCAGGTCGACCACCCAGGCCCGGGCCCAGCTCTCCGCGCCGACGACCGGCGGGCTGGCCGCGACGGCGGTCTCCCCACCGGTCGCGTGCAACTCCTCGAGCGCGGTGGCGAGTTCCCGTACCGACGCCGCCGCGAAGTTCAGGGGCATACTCACCGCGCCCAGGCCCATCCGCTCGGCCACCTCGTTGACGAGGTTGCCGACGGTGATCGAGCTCAGGTGCAGGTCGTCCAGGAGCCGGCTGTCCGGCCGCACCATCTCGACCGGGAGTTCCGCCCGCGTCGCGGCCATCTGCCGGAGCAGGTCGAGCGTCCCCGACCCGGACCGGTCGGCGGGATCCGCGGGCCACGTCGTCCTGGCCGGGCAGGCGGCCGGACCAACGGCCGCGCCCTCTCCCCCGGCGACGGCGGCTACCGGCACCGCCTCGCACGGGCTGGTCAGCACCGCCGGTGGCGCGGTGATGTCGATCGGACGGGCCAGGCGGTCCTCGAACAGCGCGGCGGGCATCCCGGCCGCGCCGCGGACGTACGCCGCCCCGACCACCTGTAGCAGGCTGACCAGCGACTCGTCGTCGGTGTCCAGCGGTACCGCTGTGACCCCGGTGGCCTCGGCCGCGAGCCGCGACAGCACCCGGCCCGGTCCCACCTCCACGAAGAGGTCGACCTCCCCGCTGGCAACGGCGACGGCCTGGCTGAACCGCACCGGCTCGGTGATCTGCCGGCGCAGCAGGGACGGCACGTCGGTCTCCGCCGGCAGCGACTCGCCGGTGACGGTGGAGACGACCCGACGTCCGAGGGGGGCGAGGTCGGCGCCGACCAGCGTGGCGGCGAACACCTCGGCCGCCGGCGCGACCAGCGGCGAGTGGAAGGCGTGGGAGACCGCCAGCGGGGTGGCGCCCATGCCGTCGGCGGCAGCCCGGCGGCACGCCTCACGTACCGCGGCGACCGCACCGGCGACCACCGTCTGCGCGGGACCGTTGTATCCGCTGACCACGACCGGCAGCCCGTCGATGAGACGCTCGACGATGGCCGGTGGGGCGGCGATCCCCGCCATGGTGCCCGACGCGCTGTGCCGCGCCATGGCCGCACCCCGCGCGGTCGCCATCCGCAGCAGCTGCGCCTGGTCCATCACTCCGGCCCAGTGCAGCGCGGTCAGCTCGCCGAGGCTGTGGCCGACGGCCACGGTGGCCTCGATGCCGAGCAGCGTCAGCGCGGACAGGCCGGCGACCGAGCCGGTGACGATGCGGGGTTGGGCGACCTGGGTGGCGACCTGGTCGGCGTCGCCCGACAGCGCCGCCTGCCGATACACCGTGTCCACCACCGGGAACCTGCGCCGCAGCGCACCACCGGCCGTGCCCCGACCGGAGCCCTGGCCGGGAAAGAGGTAGCCGATTCGGGCTCGGCCGGTGACCTGCCCCAGGAAGACCCGATCCGCACCGGGGGGAAGCGACTCCTCGCCCCGGCTCACGGCGTCGACGATCCGGCGCAGTTGGCGTTCGGCATCCTCCGGGTTCACCACTACGACCGCGGCCCGGTACGGCAGGTCGCGCAGCTCGTGCCGAAGCATCACGGCGAGGTCGGTCAGCTGCGCGTATGTGGCGGCGCCGGCGAACGCGGCGAGTTGCTCCGCCCGGTCCCGCAAGGCCGCCCAGGACATCCCGTCGAGCACGAGCAGCTCGGCGTCCTGCGCTCCGACTGCCAGCGTCGCGGTCCGTGAGTCGAGCCCGCCCGGGCGCCTGGCCCGGCTGCTCTCCACCACCACGTGGGTGTTGATCCCGCCGAAGCCCATGGCGGTGATGCCAGCCCGTAGCGGGGCACCGGTCGGCCAGGGTTCGGCGGCCGGAAGCACCCGCAGGGTGCGCTGCGCCCCGGTGAGCAGTTCGTGGGGCTCGGGGCAACCGAGCGCCGGGGGCAGCACCTGTTGGTGCAGCGCAAGGACGGCCTTGATCAGACCGGCGACCCCGGCTGCGGCCTTGGTGTGCCCGATCATGGCCTTGATCGAGCTGATCACGGCGGGCGGCGCGTCGGGGTCGGCCATCCGGCGGGCCTGGGACAGCGCGGACAGCTCGGTGCTGTCGCCCACCTTCGTACCGGTGCCGTGCCCTTCGAACAGCGCGACCGTCTCCAGTCCGAACCCGGCCCGCGCGTACGCCCGCCGCAACGCCAGTTGGTAGCCGCCGATCTCGGGTCGGGTGATGCCACCACGGCCGTCGGAGGAGACGCCCCAACCGGCCACGGTCGCGTAGATACGGTGTCCGGCGCGCCGGGCGTCCGGCTCGCGCATGAGTACCACCATGCCGCAGCCCTCACCCGGCCAGAACCCGTTGGACTCGCGGTCGTACACCCGCATCTCGCCGGTGGCGAGGGCGCCCGTCCGCGCGAACCCGATGATCTCGAACGGGTCGATGGAGAGGTCGACCCCGCCGGTCACCATGACGTCGACATCGCCGTCGACTAGTGACCGGCAGGCGGTGGTCACCGAGAGCAACGACGATGAGCAGGCACCGTCCACCGTGTAGCCGCCCCCACGCAGGTCGAAGTGGTTGCAGATGCGGCCGGCGATGGTGTTCGACAGCGCCCCGGCGAGGGTGTCCTCGTCGATGGGTGGGAAGGGCCGCTTGTAGTCGGCCTCGACGAGGTCGAGGAAGTCCCGCAGCCGCTCCTCGTCCCAGTCCAGCTCGGACAGGGCGGGCGCGAGCACCCGCCGGACGAATGGCCAACGCAGTCGTAGCTGGTTGGCCCGGGCGAACTCCCCGGTGAGGCTGTTGCCGACCACCACCCCGGTGCGCTCGGTGGGCAGCCCCGCCCCCATCGGGAAGCCGGCGTCGGCCAGCGCCGCGGCGGCGACCTCCAGGGCCAGCCAGTGCGTCAGGTCGGTGGACCGGTAGGTGCTGCCGGCCACCTTGAAGGCGACCCGGTCGAACTCCCAGTCCTGCAGCACGGCGGCGTTGCGGGCGTAGAAGCGGTCCGGCGCGGCGGGGTCGGCCGACCAGTAGTCGTCCAGACGCATCCGGGCGTCGGGCAGCCGGCGGAAGGCGCGCCGGCCCGCGACCGCGTTCTCCCACAGCTCCGTCGGCGACGACGCGTCCGGGTATCGGCAGGCCATCCCGACGATGGCGATCCTTGTCATGGTGGCGGAATCTCCGATCTGGTCGCAGCGGCGACCGCAGTGGCTAGTGCGGTGTCCAGGCCCGATTCCAACGCCGCCGGTCGTCGGCTGGGCCCGGTGCGGCCCGGTGAACGCTTCTGGCCACCGCACTAGCGGTCGTTCGCGACGCGGGCGCGCTGGCCGACGACGAAGGTGTCCCGGACCCAGTTCCGCCAGATCTCGTACATCGGTGGCTCACCGGGCAGCGACAGGCCCGGACGGACCCGGTCGGTGACCGCCGCCGCGTCGGCCGGCGAGAGGTCGCAGAACAGCCCGGTGGCCAGCTCCACGTGAGGCACCACGAGCCCCGCCCGGACCCGGGCCGCCGCGGCGAACGCCGCGCCCTGCGCAAGGTGGGTGCGGTAGCTGGCCGCCCGCCGCCACAGCTCGCGCAGTTCGGTTTCGTCGGCTCCGCCGGCATAGGTGGCGGCCAGTCCGACGCCGCTGTACAGATCGGCCCGACGGGATTCGGCGAACCCCTCGACCAGGCGGGTGACCTGGAGTACGTCGGTGCCGCCGACGAACCACAGGGCACGACCGATGCCCTGGTCGATGACCCGGGTGGCGTACCCGGTGTCGTCGTCCACGGGCCAGGGGAACCGCTTGTGTCGGAACTGCTCGATCACGTACTTGTGGGTGTGGAAGTACGCCTGGTGGAAGCCGTACCCGTCGAGCACGAGCCAGCGCAGCAGTGGATCCGGGGCGTACAGCCGGGACCACCGGAACCGGGGCAGCCGGGCCATCGCCCAGCCGATCCCGACGTACGCCATGTAGATGTGCGGGTTGCCGGGGCCGGCGAGGAACTCCTTGACCCGGCCCCCGCCGAACGGCAGGCAGTCGCGGACGGCCAGTCCCATCGCCGCGCCCTCGTAGGCGAAGCCGCGGAAGCGGGTCGGTATCCGTTCCAATGCCGGCTCGGTGTCGGCGACCCGGCGGGCCTCGGCCGCTTCGCCGTACCCTTCGAGGAACGTCCGGCCTATCGTCTCGAGCAGGTCCCGCGCCTGCTCGGATCGAGTGTGGAAGCCCCGCACGCTCATCCGGGTTTCGCTGGTGTCCGGCGTCAGGGCGGCTCGGCGCAACGAACCGATGAAAGCCACAGTTACCCCTCATATGGTCAGCGTCGACCGGACGGATCGGGGTCGTCCGTCCGATCCGCCTGCGCGACGTGGGTGACGGCGGGTCGACTACCCGCCATGGATGGGTCAGGACTCCGGCGTACCTGCCGGCTCACTGGTCAGGTGCGACCGGATCCGGCGGCGCCACATCTCGTACGGAGGATCGGCACGCCCGGCCGTCGGCCCATCGACCGCGACCTCGTCGGCCAGGGTCGACGCGGCGGCGACCGACAGGCCGGTCAGCACCGCGACGGTGTCCTCGGTGTGCGGCGGCACCGCACCGGAGAAGGTGCGGGCCCGGGCCGCGAAGACCGCCCCCTGGGCCAGGTGTGGCCGGTGCCCACCGGCGTGCCGGCGCAGCGTCACCAGGCCGGCCGGGTCGCACCCGCCGGCGAAGGTGGCCGCCAGGCCGGCACCGGCCCACAGGTCGGCCTGCCGCTCGCCGGCGAAGCGGCCGATCGCCGTCGCCACGTCGTCGGGTCGGGCACCGTGGATGAACCACAGGGCGCGGCCGACCCCCTGATCCACGGCCCGCAGAAAGTAGTCGGGCGCACCCGCCCACGGGTACGGACGCGGTCGTTCGCCCCTGCCGACCCAACGTTCGACGTCGAAGAAGGCCAGATCGAAGCCGTACCCGTCGACGGCGAGCCAGCTCATCGTCGGGTGGTAGGGCAGTCCGGACAGCTCCGGCAGGATCCGGCGCCAGGTCGCCCGTGGTAACCGCGCCATGGCGAACCCGATGCCGATGTAGTTGAGGAATACGTGTGGCCGCCCCGGCCCGAGGAGCAGATCGCGGGTGCGGCTGGTCCGGAACATCGACATCGCGTCCCGGATGGTGAAGGCCATCGTGGCGCCCTCGTACGCGAAGCCCTGCAGGTACGGGTCGACCAGCGCGAGGCGTTGTTCCGCCTCCGACAGGTTGCACGAGTCGATACCCCACTCGAATCCACACACGACCGCCTGCGGGATCGCCTCCAGATGCCTCGTCGCGGCCGAGGTGGTGGTCGGGAAACCCCGCACGACGAAGCCCACCTCCTGCCACGACGGAGCCAGGACGTGGCGACGTAGCGAACCGACGATGGTGGGCATCGCTCCCACTCTCCTACCGAGGTCGACTGATCACCGTCAGCTACCGACGGCGGTTCCATCGTCGGCTACCGGGGCGGGCGATTCTTCTTCCGCTGTGCCCAGTGCCCCCTCCCGAGCAGGCGACGACCGGAGCAGGGCAGCCACCGTGGCGGCCACGTCGCCGGGCAGAAGCGCACAGCGGGAGAGGACGCCGTCCGGCCGCGTCGGCAGGCTGAACCTCGCCACTGCCCCGACGCGTTCGCCCGCACGCCGCCGTGACGGCGGGCCCGCGGGGTGGACGGGGCCCCATCAACCGCGAAGGAACGAGATGGACGAGTCGAACGTGTTCGCCGATCTGGCGGACGACTGCGCGGAATTCGACCAGCTGCTGGACACGCTGGACCCCGACGACTGGGCTCGACCGACGCCGGCGGTTGGCTGGGAGATCCGGCACCAGGTCGCGCATCTGAGCGCGGTCTTCCGGATGGCGGCGATCGCCGCCTCCGACGCCGAGGCGTTCCGGGCGCTCACGGCGCAGCTCAGTGACGACTTCGACGCCAACGTGGCGGTGGCGCTGTCCCGCTATCTCGACGGCGGCACGGCGGCCCTGCGCGGACGCTGGCGCGAGGAGTGGACCACGGCGGTGGAGGCGCTCGCCGGGGTGCCGGCCGGCCAGGTCGTGCCCTGGCTCGTGCGGCCGCTGCCGGCCCCGGTCCTGGCCGCCGCCGGGATGATGGAGCTGTTCGCGCATGGTCAGGATGTCGCCGATGCCCTGGGCCGGGTGCCCGAGCGCACCGACCGGATCCGGCACGTGGTCGATTTCGCCGTCCGGACCTGGGACTTCGGCTACCTCAGTCGGGGCCTGACGCCCGTTGGGCAGGGCTTCCGGTTCGAGCTGACCGCACCTTCGGGCGAGGTCTGGGTGCACGGGCCGCCGGACGCCGAACTGATCGAGGGCCCCGCCGTCGACCTCTGTCTGCTGGTCACCCGGCGACGACACCGGGACGACCTCGCCCTGCGGGCGACCGGGGTCGACGCCGAGCACTGGCTGGACCTCGCCCAGGCCTACCGTGGCCCGGCGGGCCCGGGCCGCCGGCCGGGACAGTTCTCCGCGGGCGCGGCCATGGCACCGGGCGCCGCCGGGCGGGACCGGTGATGGCCGCCACTACGCCGGCCGATCCGGCGACCAGGGCGACGCTGGAGGCTTTCGCCGACACGATCATTCCGGGCGTCAAGCGGTCACCCGACGACCGGGCGATCGCGGGTGTCGAGGACGATCCGGGCGCGGTGCAGGCGGGTGCGCTGGAGGTGCTCGCGGATCCCGCGCTGGGGCTGGCAGAGGCGCTGGACGGGATGGCCGGCCTGCTCAACATGCACGCGCAGAACCACGCGCGGGCCGGGCAGCACATCCTGGATCCGGCGGTGCCACCGTTCGTCGCCCTCGACTTCGATACCCGCACCGCTCTGGTCCAGGAGCTGACCGACCCGTCACATCCGGAACGGGAGGTGTGGTTCGGCGTCGCCCTGTTCTGCACCATGGCCTTCGACAGCGCCCCGCATCTGCCCACCGCCGAGGCGCTCGCCCAGGGGCACCCCGGGCTGTCCCTGGTCGGCCTGCGCCGGCCGGACGCCGACGGGCTCTGGCGGTTCCCGCACTTCTCCTACCGGCGGCGGTTGGCCTCCGTCCACCCGCACACCACGGCGACGGGAAGCCCGGCATGACCAGCATCGAGCAGACCGACGTCGTCGTCGTGGGCAGCGGCTTCGGCGGCGCGATCCCGGCGTACCACCTCGCCGCCGGCGGGGCCCGGGTGGTGGTGCTGGAACGAGGCCCGTGGCTCGCCAGCCACGAGTTCCAGCACGACTTCCTCCTCGGCTCGTCGTACACCCGGATCTTCGACTTCACCGTCGGTGATGGGATGAGCGTGCTCGCCGGCAACTGCGTCGGCGGTGGCAGTGTCGTCTACTTCGCCACCATGCCGCGCGCCCCTCGGTTCGTCTTCGACCGCACCGGTGGTCTCGGCCGGCGGATGTGGCCTTCCTCGATCGACCGGGACACCCTGGACCCGTGGTACGACGTCGTCAGCGACGCGTTGCCGGTGACCGAGCAGACCTGGGACGACGTGCCGTTCGCCGGCGGCCTCTTCGCCGCCGCCTGCTCCCGCGCCGGGCGTACCGCCAACCCCGTCCCCTCGGCCATCGACAAAACTCTCTGCACGAACTGCAACTGGATGATGGCCGGTTGCCGGTTCGACGCCAAACGGTCGCTGCTGCTGAACTATCTGCCCGCCGCGCTCGCCCACGGCGCCCGGATCCGGCCCCTGCACGAGGTGCAGCGGCTGACCCGGACTCCGACGGGCGGATACCAGGTCCACTACGACGTCGTCGACGACACCGACTACCGCCTCACCCGGGGCACCGGCGTCATCGAGGCGAAGATCGTGGTGCTCGCCGCTGGGGCCGGCGCCACCCCGGTCATCCTGCAACGGTCGGCGGGAGCACTGGGCACGATGCCACCGGCCGTCGGCCGCTACTTCTCCGGCAACGGCGAGCGGCTGAACACCGCTGTGGTGGACGAGGCGCGGGCCCGCGATCTGCTCGGGCTCGACCGGGGCGACGGCACCGCGTACGAGGCGTACCAGATCGGGCGGGGTCCGTGCGTGGCCACCTGGGACAAGCTCGACGACTCGTTGCCCGAGTACAGCCGCTTCTCGCTGGAGCAGTTGTACTTCCCGCCCGGCCTGGGCACCGTCCTCGCCCAGGTGCCCGGCGCCACCGGTCCGACCTGGTTCGGCCGGGAGAAAAAGGAGATGCTGCGCCGGTGGCGTTCCTGGCTGACGGTCTTCACCATGAGCGAGGACGACAACGAGGGGGTCTTCGGCGCCCCACCACAGCGCGGCAACGCCGAGCGGATCGCCCAGCAGATGCTCGGCCGTGGTTCCCTGCGCTACGACCCGACCGAGAACACGCTGCGCGGCTGGGCCGAGTCCGACGCCGAGGTCCGGGACATCCTGGAACGCGACGGCCTGGCCCGGGTCAGGCCGTGGACCAACGACCAGGTGGGCGCCTACACCGTGCACCCGCTGTCGTCCTGCCGCATCGGCGACGACCCGGCGACCTCCGCCCTGGACGACCGCCACGAGTTGCGGGACCATCCAGGCATCTTCGTCACCGACGGCTCGGCGGTGCCGGGAGCGTTGACCGTCAACCCCGCCCTGACCATCGCCGCGTTGGCCGAACGCGCCGTACCCGGCCTGGTGCGCGCGGCCCAGCGGCGGGGCGTCGCCGTCAGCTACGGCGCGCCCAGTCCCGACGGCACCCGAACGAGGGCGCTGCCGCCGCCGCTGGCCGCGTGAGCGCGGAACGGTCGCCAGAGGAGACGCCATGGGCATCCTGCTCGCCCGGCTGACCAACCGGGTCACCCAGCGACACATCGAACACCTACGCCCTGTCCCGCCGCGGACCGCGCCCCCGCTGGTCCGCCAGGTCTACCGCCAGCTCGCCCGTGAGTTCGGTTTGCTCGCCCCGCCGATCACGCTGCATGCCGCCGCGCCACCGGTCCTCGGCGCCTGCTGGTTGATGCTGCGCGAGGCCCTGCTCTGCGACGGCCCGGTCGACCGGAACACCCGAGAGGCGGTCGCCGCCGCGGTCTCCCTGGCCAACCGCTGCCCGTACTGCGTCGAGGTGCACAGCAGCGCGCTGCGCGGGCTGCTCCGCGGCCCGGATTCCGCTGCGGTGGCCGACGACCGGATCTCCGAGATAGCCGAGCCCCGGCTGCGGGAGATCGCCGCGTTCTTCCGGCACGGTGGCGACGTCCCACCCGTTTCCACGGCCCGGCTCGACCCCACCGAGCTGGCCCACCTGATCGGCGTGGCGGTTCTCTTCCACTACCTCAACCGCATGGTGAACGTCTTCGTCGCGCCCTCGCCACTGCCGGCCGTGCCTTCACCGGCGCTCGGCGCGGTCCGCTGGCTGGCCGCGCTCATGATGGGCCGGCTGGCCCGCCGTGGCGGTGCCCCGGGGCGGCAGCTGGACCTGCTGCCGCCGGCGGACCCGCCGCCGGACCTCAGCTGGGCGCGGCCGGCTCCCACACTGCACAGCGCCTTCGCCCGGGCGTACGGAGCCATCGACGGTGCCGCCGAGTCGGCGGTTCCCTCGTCCGTCCGTCGGCTGCTGCCCGAATTGCTGGCCGGGCCGCGGGCGCTCACCGACCCCGGTGAGGTGGAGGCGGCGCTCGACGGGCTCCCGGTGCGGGACCGGAGTGCCGGGCGGCTCGCGCTGACCATTGCGTTCTTCTCGTACCGGGTCACCGACTCGATGGTGGCGAGCTACCGGCGGTACGACCCGGCCGACCGCCGCCTGCTGGAGCTGGCCGCCTGGGCCAGTCTCACCGCGGCGCGGGTGGCTGGCCCAGGGCTGCACTCGGCATGGCACAACCCGACCTCGGCATAGAGTCGGGCGCCGTCCGCCGTGGACCGGCGGCTCATGGCGGAGGACGAACGTGGCGGCCCGGGTACCCGGGCCGCCACGTCGGTGTCGGGGGTGTACTCACACGATGCGCACGTGTGGGACGTAGAGGATCCAGCGTCCGCCCTGAGCCACGAAGTGACGCTCCTTGGCCATGATCTCCTCAGCGTGGTTCCAGGCGAAGAGCAGGGCGTAGTCGGGGTACGGATCCGCGAACGCCGCGTGCGGGCGCACCGGGATGTGCATCCCCGGTGAGAGCCGGCCCTGCTTCTCCGGGGTGGTGTCGCAGATGAACGGCACCAGGTCGGGCCCGATGCCGCAGAAGTTGGTGACTGTCGCGCTCTTGGAGGTGGCGCCGTAGCCGACCACCCGTCGCCCGGCGTCACGCAGGTCGGTCAGTAAGGCGACCAGGTCGGCGCCGACGCGTTCGATCTGCCGGGCGAATCGGAGGTACGTGTCGTACTCGCCGATCGCGGTGCGCGCCTCCTCCTCGATCATCCGGTCCACGCTGTCGCGGCGAGGGCGGGCACCGGGCCGCGCGACGGTGAAGCGCAGCGAGCCGCCGTGGATCGGGATCCGTGCCACGTCGACCAGCTCGAAGCCGAATCGGGCCACCATCGCGTCCACCGCGCGCACCGAGAACAGGTAGAAGTGCTCGTCGTAGATCTGGTCGAAGTACGCGTACTCCACGATGTCGGCGACGTACCGGTCCTCGAACACGAAGATCCCGTCCGGCGTGAGAAGTCGGTCGACCCCCCGGAACACGGTGCCGATGTCGGCGACGTGGCTGATGGTGTTGGCCGAGAACACGACCCTGGCCGGCCCCCGCTCGGCGCGGATCGTCGCGGCGGAGATTTCGTCGAAGAAGTCGACCTGAACCTCGGCGCCCCGGGCCATGGCCGCGTGCGCGGCGCCGGCCGACGGGTCCACGCCGAGGTGCCGGATACCCGACGCGCCGAGCACACCGAGCATGACCCCGTCGTTGCAGCCGATCTCGACGACCAGGTCGGCGCGGTCGGTGAGTTCGGTGTCGCGCAGCCAGTCGGCCACCGCCTCGAAGTGCCGGCGCAGGCCGTCCGAGGTGGACGAGCGGTAGGGATAGTCGGCACGGAACATGCGGTCGGTCGGCATCGCCTCCAACTGCTGGACCATCGTGCAGTCGGCACAGATGCCGACCGCCAGCCGGAAGAATCGCTCCGCGCCGGTCTCGTCCGGCCGGGGAAAGGCGTTGGAGGCCGGTTGCCGGCCAAGATCCATCCATTCGCGCACCGGGCCGGCACAGAGCCGGCAGGTTGGGGCGACTGACACCAGCTCGGGGTCATTCACGTCGTCGTACTCCTTCCGCCGACCGTCATCGTCGCCAGTACCGACCGGCCGGGGCACATCCGAGATTGCTCGACCCGGGTCGGCTCGGCAGCCGCATCCGGGCGTCCCCGACGACCGGTCTGGGTGGGCATGCAGGGAGATGCCGTGCCCGCCGATCGGCGACAGGATCTGTGGCATCGGGAAACGAACCCAGCTCAGCCCAGCTCACCGTTGACCGGCTGCCGGCGGCTGGCGATCCCGAACACCCTCCCGGTCCGACGCTGCGGCAACAGCGTCGGACCGGGAGTTGATCTGTGTGACGAGGGTGAGGGAACACGCATGTCCAATGCCACACCGCGGGTGGGCCCGGCGGCTCCACCGCGCCGGGTGCGGACCGAATCCGGGCACACCACAGGCCGGACGGGAGGAGCGGCGTGACCGAACCACCCGTGGTCGCGGTCGTCGGCATGGGCTACGTCGGATCGTGTGTCGCCGCGACCCTCGCCGATCGGGGCCTCTCCGTCGTCGGCGTGGACACCGACGCCGCCCTGGTGGAACAGCTCAACCGTGGCACCACACCGCTCAAGGAACCAGGCCTGACCGATCTGATCGCCACCGAGGTCGGCCGTGGTCGGCTCCGCGCGACCACGGCCGAGCGGGCCTGCGCCAGCGCCGACGTCGTCCTGCTCACCGTCGCCACCCCGGTCCGGCAGGACGGGTCACTGGCCGACGAACACCTCCGGGCGGCCTGTACGGCGTTGTGCGCGAACCTGCGCTCCGGGCACCTGGTGATCCTCAAGAGCACCGTGCCCCCCGGCACCACCAGGGACCTCGTCCGCCCGCTGTTGGAGGCGAGCGGCCTACGGGCCGGCACGGACTTCGCGCTGGCCTACGCGCCGGAGCGGCTCGCCGAGGGTACGGCGCTGCACGACCTGCGTACGCTGCCGGTGGTCGTCGGGGGTTTCGACCCTTACAGCACGCGGCTCGCCGCGGACTTCCTGCACAGCTCGCTCGGCACGCCGACACTGCCTCAGCAGTCGCTCGAGGCCGCGGAGATCGTCAAGCTGGCCGACAACTGGTGGATCGACCTGAACATCGCCCTGGCCAACGAGCTGGCGATGTTCTGCGATCTGTACGGGGTCGACGTGCTGGACGTGATCACCGCCGCGAACGCGATCCCGAAGGGCGACGGCCACGTCAACATCCTGCGGCCGAGCGTCGGCGTCGGCGGCTCCTGCCTGACCAAGGACCCCTGGATGGTGTGGCAGTCCGCCCGCCGGCACGGGCTGGAGATCACCACCGCGGCAGCCGGCCGCGAGGTCAACCAGCGGATGCCCGGTTACACCGCCCGGCTGATCCTCGACGACCTGGCCACCCGTGGGGTGCCCCCGGCCGAGGCGACGGTGGCGGTGCTCGGTCTGGCGTTCAAGAACGACACCGGCGACCTGCGGGCGACCCCGACCGAGCCGGTGGTGGCGGCGCTGCGCGCGACCGGCGTCCGGGTCCGGGTACACGACCCGCTTGTCGATCCGGTACACGCCCACCAGACCTTCGGCCTGCCGGTCACGGCCACCGTCGAGGAGGCGGTGCGGGGTGCCCACTGTGTCGCCCTGCTGGCCATGCACCGCGAGTTCCAGGCTCTCGACTTCGCCCGGCTGCCGGTCGCCGAGTCCTGCCTGGTCCTCGACGGACGTGCGTATCTGTCCAAGGAGAAGATCGCGATGCTGGAACGCCTGGGTTACACCTACCGCGGGATCGGCCGGTGAGCGGCCCCCGCGTGGTCGTCACCGGCGGCCACGGGTTCGTCGGCAGCCACCTCGCCGAACGCCTGGTCATGGCCGGGGCGCAGGTGACCGTGCTCGACAGCGGCGACCCTCCGGCGCACCTCAACCTGCTGCGCCGGCACGCCCGGCACGTACGCGGTGACGTGCGGGACCCGGACCGGCTGGCCAAGGTGATCACGCGGGGCGTGCAGGTGGTCTACCATCTGGCCGCGGCCGTGGGCGTCGACATGTACCTGGACCGTCCGTTGGAGGTCATCGACGTCAACTTCGTCGGAACGCAACGGGTGCTGGAGCGCGCCTCCGAGGTCGACGCGCGGGTGGTCGTCGCCAGCACCAGCGAGATCTTCGGCAAGAACCCGGCGGTGCCCTGGCGTGAGGACGCCGACCGGGTGCTCGGCCCGACCAGCGCCCAGCGGTGGAGCTACTCCAGCAGCAAGGCGCTCGCCGAGCACCTCACCTTCGGGTTCGTGCAGCAGCACGGCCTGGCCGCCGGCGTGGTCCGCTACTTCAACGTCTACGGCCCCCGCCAACGCCCGGCGTACGTGATCAGCCGCAGCGTGCACCGGGTGCTGAACGGCCGTCCGCCGATCGTCTACGACGACGGCAACCAGACGCGCAGCTTCACCTACGTGGCCGACGCGGTCGAGGGCACCATCCTCGCCGGGGCCAGCGCGCAGGCCATCGGCAAGGCGATCAACATCGGGCACACCCACGAGACCACCGTCGCCGACGCGGTCGCGCTGGTCACCGCCGTGTCCGGAACTCGTGACGGCGCGGTCGCGGTCGACACCGCCGAGCGGCTCGGCGCGAGCTACCAGGATCTGCCGCGGCGGATCCCCGACACCAGCCGCGCCCGGCTGCTGCTCGGGTGGAGCGCGCGGACCGGCCTGCCGGAGGGGCTTGACCGCACCGTCTCCTGGGCGCGGGCCAACCCCTGGTGGTTGGCCCTGCCGGACAGCGGTGCCGGCCGATGAGCCCGGCGACCCGGCCGCTGACCGGCGACGAGTACGTCGAGACGCTCCGCGACGGTCGGGCGGTCTACCTGTACGGCGAGCGGATTCGGGACGTGACCCGTCACCCCGCCTTCCACAACCCGATCCGGATGACCGCCCGGCTCTACGACGCGCTGCACTCCGACGAGCACCGATCGGTGCTCACCACCGCCTGTGACGCCCCCGGCAGCGAGGGCTACACGCACCGGTTCTTCACCACCCCACGCAGCGCCGAGGACCTGGTCGCCGCCGAGCGGGCCATCGCCGCCTGGGCCCGGATGAGCTACGGCTGGCTGGGGCGCAGCCCGGACTACAAGGCGTCCTTCCTCGGCACGCTGGGCGCCAACGCCGACTTCTACCAGCCCTTCGCCGACAACGCGCGCCACTGGTACCGGGTGTCACAGGAGCGGGTGCTCTACTGGAGCCACGCCATCGTGCACCCGCCGGTGGACCGGTCGCGCCGACCCGACCAGGTCGCGGACGTGTTCGTCCGGGTGGAACGGGAGACCGACGCCGGGCTCGTGGTGAGCGGCGCGAAGGTGGTGGCGACCGGGGCCGCCCTGACCCACCACACGTTCGTCGCCCACTACGGCCTTCCCGTGGCCCGGCGCGAGTTCGCGCTGGTCGCGGCCGTGCCAACGGACGCGCCGGGGGTACGGCTGATCTGTCGTCCCTCGTACGCGGCCACCGCGAACGTGATGGGCAGCCCGTTCGACTACCCGCTGTCGTCCCGGTTGGACGAGAACGACACGATCCTGGTGCTCGACAAGGTCCTCATCCCGTGGGAGAACGTCTTCGTCTACGGCGACCTGGCCAAGGTTCAGACCTTTGCCGGCCGCTCGGGATTCACCGAACGGTTCACCTTCCACGGCTGCGTACGCCTCGCGGTGAAGCTGGAGTTCCTGGCCGGCCTGCTGGCCAAGGCACTGGAGACGACGGGCACCGCCGACTTCCGGGGCGTGCAGAGCCGGCTGGGTGAGGTGTTGGCGTGGCGCAACATGTTCCAGGGGCTGGCGGGCGCCGCTGCCCGCGATCCGGTGCCGTGGCACGACGGCTCCGTGCTGCCCAATCCGCGGTACGGAGCGGCGTATCGGTGGTTCATGCAGGTGGGCTATCCGCGGGTACGGGAGATCGTGCTGCAGGACGTGGCCAGCGGCCTCATCTACGTGAACTCCGGCGTCGAGGACTTCGCGAATGCCGAGATCCGCCCGTACCTCGACCGATATCTGCGCGGTTCGCAGGGCATCGAGGCAGTCGAGCGGGTGAAGGTGATGAAGCTGCTGTGGGACGCCGTCGGGTCGGAGTTCGGCGGCCGGCACGAGCTGTACGAGCGCAACTACGCCGGCAACCACGAGAACACCCGGGTCGAGCTGCTCTCGGCGGCGATCGCCGACGGTGACCTGGCCGGGTGCAAGGCCCTCGTCGACACGTGCCTGGCCGAGTACGACCTGACCGGCTGGCGGGTCCCCGACCTGTCCTGCTACGAGGGCCCGCGCCCGCCGCACTGAACCACCGCACAGCCGAGCGCGAGAAGCCCTCAGTCGTCGACCAGGAGCGCGGCCGCCGCGGCGTCCCCGGCGTCATGAGCGGCGACCAGGGCGGCGAAGCGCTCGGCCGGCATGATCCGGACACCGAGAGTGGCCGCCTTGTCGGCCTTGCCCCCTGCTCCCTCGCCGACCACCACCAGGTCGGTGCGAGCGGAGACCGACCCGGAGGCGCTGCCTCCCAGCCGTTCCACCGCCTCGTTGCCCTCGGTACGGCTCAGCCCCGGCACGGCGCCGGTCACCACCACCCGCATCGGGGTGCCGTCGGGCCGGCGCAGCAGCCCACCGGTCGCGCCGACCGGGGCGGGTCCGGTTCCGGTATCCGCCGGTGGCGTGGCGGCCGGCTCGACCAGGTTGACCCCGCGCGCGGCTAGCCGGTCGATCAGCGGGGTCAGCTCCACGAGGTCGGCGACGATGGTGGCGGCCCGCTCCGGACCGATCCCGTCCACCTGCTGCAACTCGTCCACGCCGGCGTCGAGCAGGGCCCGCATCGTGCCGAAGTGCCGGGCCATCCGCCGTGACAGGGCCCGCCCGGTCATCCGTACGCCGAGCCCGATGAGCACCCGCGACAACGGGCGGCGGGCCGATGCCTGGATGCTGGCGACGAGCTTGGTCGCCGAGACCTCGCCCATCCGTTCCAGGGCCACCAGCCGTGCTGCGTCGAGGTCGTACAGATCGGCCGGGTCGGTGACCATCCCGGCGGCCACCAGCGATTGGATGATCTTGCCGCCGAGCCCGTCGATGTCCATCGCGTCGCGGGTGACGAAGTGCGTCAACGCCTCGTGGGCGCCGCAGGCCCGGCCCGCCGCGCACCGCCACCGCTTCTGCGAGCGGTCCAGCGGGCCGTCACACCGCGGGCAGGTCACCGGCGGCTGGTACGGCGTGGAGGCCGGATCACGGCGGTCGAGCATCGCCCCGGTGATCTCCGGAATGACGTCGCCGGCACGCCGGACGAAGACGATGTCGCCCGCCCGGACGTTGCGCCGGGCCAGGTCCTCGAAGTTGTGGAGCGTCGCCGAGGTGACGGTGACGCCGCTGATCTGCACCGGCTCCAGCACCGCCACCGGCGTGACCACACCGGTCCGGCCGATCTGCACCTCGATGCCGAGCAGCGTGGTGGTGCGGGTGTCCGCGGGAAACTTGCAGGCGATGCCCCACCGCGGTGCCCGACTCGACGACCCGGCCAGCTCCCGGTCCCGTGGCCGGTCCGCCTTGACCACCGCGCCGTCGACGCCGTACCCGAGGGCGCCGCGCGCGACCCTCAGCGACTCGACCGCCGCGACCGCCTCGTCGATGGTGGCGCAGACGGTCATGCCGCCGGTGTCCGCGGTGGAGGTGACTCCGAGTTCCGCGAGGGCGGCCATCTCCACCGAGTGCGGCGGCGGGCCGTCGGCCGCCGTGCTGACCGCGCCGCGCACGTCGTAGGCGATGAAGGACAGCGGTGCGTCGTAGGCACGGCCCTCGGCGCGAAGCGTGCCGGCGGCGGCGCTGCGCGGATGCGCAAAGGGAGGTTCGCCGTGCCCGGTGCGCAGTTCGTTGGCCACGACGAAGTCCGCGTCGGTCATGAAGACCTCACCGCGGATCTCGACGGTCAACGGCCGGTCGAGCTGCCCGGGCAGGCCGGCGGCACGCCGGGCCTGAGCGGTCACATCCTCACCCGCCCGCCCGTCTCCCCGGGTGGCTACCCGGGTCAGGCGACCGTCGACGTACCACGCCGCGATCGCCAGGCCGTCAATCTTCGGCTCGACGACGAGCGCGTCGGCCGGGCGGTTGAGCAGCCGCTCCAGTCGGCCCGCCCAGCGCCGCAGCTGCTCCTCGCCGAAGACGTTGTCCAGGCCGAGCATCGGCTCGCTGTGCTCGATCTCGCCGCCGGCCGCGACACCCGCGGCCACCAGCTCGGTCGGCGAGTCCACCGGCTTCCACCTCGGCTCGCGGGCCTCGGTGGCGGCGATCCGGGCCAGCAGGGCGTCGTAGGCGGCGTCGTCCATCAGCAGATCACTGCCGTTGTGGTACGTGGCGGCGGCGGCCCGGGCGGCGGCGAGGGCGTCAGTGTAGGCGGAGCGCTCGCTGAAGGGGGTGGCCTGCTCGGCGTCCACGATCGGGGGGTCGGTCATGGTGTGCGGCTGCCTCCTGCGTCGGCCATCGGCCCGCCCCGATGGCGACGAGCGTCCACCGGGCGGGCCGAAGAGAGCGGCGATTTTCTACCGTCGGTTCCGGGCGTCCCCGGCAAGGCTCTCGAGGACCGGCACGACGTCGTTCGGGCTGGGCATGGCCCGCCAGACATCATAGATCGCCTCGGCGCCCCGCCGGTAGGACGCGTCGTCGAGCACGGTCCGGATCGCCTCGCGCAGCTCCGTCACCGACTGCGTCTGGTGGTCCAGCCGCACGCCTGCGCCCCGGGAGACGACGTAGTTGGCGACCGGGGTCGCCTCGAGCTTCTTGGCCGGCATCACCCAGCGCACGGCAGGCCGTTGCTCTCGGGCGTCCAGCTCGCGTACGCCGTACTCGACGCCGGAGCGGTAGATGCCGGTCTCTTCGGTCGACTCCTCCGAGACGTCCTCCTCCATCCGCAGCATGATCGATTCCCGGGTGTCGCAGACGAGCTGCGGCACCCGCGCGGCGACGGCCGCCTGGAAGGTACCCAGACCACCGTGGTGGATGACCGCCGCGCAGGTCGGCAGGATCAGGTTGAGCGGCAGGTAGTCCAGCGTGCGCACGTTCGGGGGTGGGATGCGTCCGTCCAACTGCACGTCGTTGAGGGTGGCGACAACGTCGACGTCGAGGTCGGCCAGGGCCTCCAGCAGCATCGGGGTGCGGTTCCAGTCGCCCCGGATGAAACGTCGGTAGGACTCGCCGAGGGTCAGGCAGATCCTCGGCCGCTCAGCCGGCTCCCGCAGCCAGTCCGGTACCGGGGCCGCACCGTTGTACGGCACGTACCGCAGGGGCACCTTGCGGGTCCGGGTCGGTAGCTCCAGTCCGGGCGGCGCGGTGTCCAGGGTCCACTGCCCGACCAGCAGTTCGTCGTCGAGCTCCACGCCGTACCGGTCGGCGAGCGGACGCACCAGCGTGGCCAGTGGATTCTCGTCGAGACCGGCCGCGACGAGAGCGTCCCGGCCGGCGGCGAGACGGTCGAGGCTCCAGCTCGCCGGGTCGTAGGCGAACACGAGCCGCGCGTGCGCCGCCCCGCTGACCCGGGCCGCGATGGCGCCGGCCGCCTGGGTGAGATCCCAGATCACCAGATCCGGTCGCCAGGCGCGGGCGAAGTCGATGAGAGCGGCGGCCTCCGGGCGGTCCGGGCGCAGGTAGTCCGCGGTGGGGGTCAGCAGGTACTGGAAGAAGAGGTACCAGTACTCGCGCTCCTCCGGGCCGAGGCCGAGCACTTCGGCGTACCGCTCCGCCTCCAGGTGCCCCTTCGGCTCCAGCGGGTCGTCGCTGATCCGGGCCGCCCAGGCCGCGTCACCCAACGGCACCGGGGTCAGCCCGGTGGCGGCGATCTGGTCGCTGAAGGCAGCCGGGGAAGCCAGCCGCACCTCATGGCCGGCGCTCTGCAGCGCCCAGGCCGTGGGCACCATGGGGTACAGGTGGGCGATCGACGGGTCGATGGCGAACAGGACGCGCATGTCTCTCCCTCGCTAGCGGTCGGGTCAGAACGTGGGAACGGGGGACGGCTCGGTGCCGGGACGGCCCGCTGGTCGGCGTACGCCCACCAGCAGGGGCCGTCCGGTGAGGCCGGTGGGGAGGAAGTCGGCGGCGCATCCCGCCGCCGCCAGCGCGTTCAGGTGTTCGCGCCGGCCGAACGCGTGCAGCGTCCGGCTATCCGCGGCATGCCGGACGCCGTCACCCTCAGCCAACAGGACGTGCCGTTCGAGGCGGTGTGCGCCGTCGCGGGGTGCGCCCCGCGACACCCGCGCGAGCGTGCGGCCGTCGTCACCACGGCTCAGTTCGTCGCTGGCCGTGCGCCGGATCGCCACGTCGGGCATCCAGAACGGGGCGAGCAGCAGAAGCCCTCCGGTGTCCAGCAGCTCGGCCAGGTTCCGCAGCACCTCGCGGTAGCCGGCGAGCGGAAGCTCGGCCAGCCCGTCGTACAGGCAGGCCACGACGTCGTAGCGGCGGCCCAGGTCGAGCCCGCCCAGGCGCGCCTGGTGGATCGTGGTACCGGGCGACGAGCGTCGGGCTACGCGCGCCGTCGCGTCGTCGGCAACGACGCCCTCGACGAGGCTGATGCGCTGGCCCAGCACCCGCAACCGCTCGCCCGCGCCGCACCCCACCTCGATCAACGAGCTGGCCTGTGGGTGGCGGGCCAGGATGATGCGCAGCATGGTCTGGGCCTCGGCCAGGAGGTCGCGGCTGTCGTCGGCCTGGAGCAGGTCGTGGTATGTGGACTCCGCCTCCACGGGCATCGTCACCTCCGGTCGGGTCGGTCCGGTACGCCTCGCGAACAGCGAGGCGTACCGGCGCGTGGTGGTCTCGCCCTCGGTGCGGGCATGACCGGCGCTGCCGCTCAGGCGGGCAGCGCGCGGTCCAGGGTGTCGCGGTAGTTGTCGGCCAGGCCGGCCATCGTGGCGGCGCGGAACTGGCTGCGGCGGTAGCCGATGCTGCCGACGATGCCGCCGGCGGCGTCGAACTCGACCGCCCAGAGCGCGCCGTCCGGGATCTGCGAGCCAATCTCCTGCGACCGCAGTCGCCGCCGCAGGGCCCGGTAGGTCAGGTCGCCGATGCGCTCGTCGATGGTCATGAACGGGGACTGGACCAGTTGGAACACGCAGGACGCGTGTTCCTCGCCGGCCGCCGCACCCATCAGGGCGGGTGCCACGGTCAGCAGGTCGACGAAGGGAATCTCGTGGCGGTAGGCCGCCACGCAGGTGGCTCTGACCCGGTCCACCAGGTCGGCGAAGCGGTCACCCGGCGGCGTGGCGACCCGCAGCGGCAGCAGGTTGAAGAACGAGCCGACCATGTCGAGCGTCCACGCCGGACGGCGTCCGGGGGTGAAGGTCGGCATGACCACCTCGTCGAGCCCGGTGGCGTCGGCGAGTTGCCGCAGGTACGCCGCCGCCAGCACCATGAAGGGGGTGCAGCGCCGGTCGGCCGCGTACGCCTGCACCCGGCGACGCAGGTCGTCGTCGTACCCGAAGCGGTACCACCCGGTGCCGTCGGACTGTTGCCGCCCGCGGGGCCAGTCCAACGGTATCGGTGTGACCACCGCCCCAGCCAGGTGGTCGCGCCAGTACCTGCGGGCGGTGGCGGCGGCGGGAGCGTCGGCCGCCTGCCGCTGCCACCGCACGTAGTCCTGATACTGGCGCACCTCGGGCAGCTCGGGAGAGCGGCCGGAGCGTCGCGCGCGGTAGCAGAGCGCCAGGTCGCGCAGGACCACCTGGATCGACCAGCCGTCGACAGCGGTGTGGTGAGCGGCGAGCACGAGTACGGCGTCCGCACGGTCGAACCGCCCCAGGTACGCCCGCAGGCTGGGGCGCTGCGTCATCGGTACCGGCCGGGACTCCACCTCGTTGAGCAGGATCTCCGCGTCCCGATCCCGGTCCGTGCCGGTGCTCGGCAGCGCCTCGACGTCCAGGCTCGGCTCCTCGGGCGGGCGGACCAGCTGGTGCGGATCACGGGGCTCCCGGACGATCGACGTCCGCAGCGACTCGTGCCGCGCGACGACGTCGGCGAGGGCGGTCCGCAGCACCGCGACATCGAGCGGTCCGGTGATCCGCCACCCGCCGACGATGGTGTAGCGCGGGCCGAAGGGTCCGGATCCGTCGCCGCTGTCGACCAGACGGAGGAACTCCTGTTGCCGGGAGAGCGCGAACCGCCGCGCCGGCCCGGAGAGCGGGTCGGGTCGTTGCGCGCCGGGGGTCGGAGGATCCTCCGGAAGGGTCCACAACGACGGCGTCGGGCCGGGCTCATTCCGCGTCATGCCCCGCCTCACGAGGTGCCGGCGCACCGGCCGTCGCCGGAGGCTCGGGTCTGCGCCACCGCATCCCGTCGGCCGACGGGACGAGCCCGCCCGGACGGATCGGGCGTTGGTCGTCGACGTTGCCACCCAGCGCCGCCTGGGTCTGCATCCGGACCCCCTCCTTGAGGACGTCCTTGAGCAGTGCGGCACCCAGCAGGTCACGGTCCTCCCCCGGTACGGCGACGGGGCTCTGCACGACGTCGGTCAGCTCCTGGAACGCCTCCTTGCGATCGCGCAGGTATGCGTCGGGGTCGAGGAGCGCGCCCTCGCCCGAACCTCCGCCACCGACGAGCCGCACGAAGGACTGCACCGCACTGGCGACACCGTCGTCGTTGAGGCGCTTGGCGGCCCAGAAGTACGAGTCCTCGTCCTGATGGGTGTCGTAGAAGGCGACGAGGAAGTCGTGGAACAGGGCGTACTCGCGGCGGTAGCGCGTCTCGAACTCCTGGAGGACACTCGGCTCGTCCAGCTCTGCGGCCAGACAGCTGTTGATCGACCGAGCGGCGAGCAGGGCGCTGAACGTGGCCAGGTGCACGCCGGAGGAGAAGACCGGATCGATGAAGCAGGCCGCGTCGCCGACCAGCAGCATGCCGGGTCGGGTGAAGGTGTCATGGAGGTACGAGTAGTCCTTGCGGACCCGCACCTCGCCGTACGGTCCGTCGGTCACCCGGGTCGCCTCGGCCAGGTACTCGGCGATCAGCGGGCACTCGCTGACCAGCTGGCGCAGCACTGTCTCCCGGTCGCCCTCCCGGACCCGGTCCAGCGCCTCCGGCCGCAGGACGGCGCCGACGCTGGTGAGGGTGTCGCTGAGCGGGATGTACCAGAACCAGCCGCTGGGGAAGGCGACGGCGAGGATGTTGCCGCTGTTGGGCTCGGGGAGCCGCTTACCGCCCTCGAAGTAGCCGAACAGGGCGAGATTGCGGAAGAAGTCCGAGTAGTGCCGCGTGCCCCCGATCCGGTGGTGGATGCGGCTGCGGTGACCGGACGCGTCCACCACATACCGGCTGCGCAGTTCCCGGCGTACACCGTCCTCGTCGTCGAAGCGGACGCCGCACACCCGCTCCCCCTCCTCCAGCACGTCGACCACCGCGCACCGCTCGCGTACCGTCACGCCCTTGCGCCGGGCGTTGTCGAGCAGGATCTGGTCGAACTTCATCCGCTCGACCTGGTACGCGGTCGCGCCCTCACTGGCGAAGCGGGGTGAGATCGCGAAGGCGAACGTCCACGGCTCCGGGTTGCTGCCCCAACGGAACGTGCCGCCTCGTTTGACGGGGAAGCCGGCTCGGGCCAGGTCGTCCGTGACGCCGGTCAACCGGCACACGCCGTGGATGGTCGAGGGCAGCAGCGACTCCCCGATCTGATACCGGGGAAATGTCTCCCGCTCCAGCAGCAGGACCCGGTGCCCCTGCATCGCCACCAGGGTGGCGACCGTCGAGCCGCCCGGTCCGCCGCCGACCACGATCAGGTCGTAGTCGAATTCGTCGTCGGTCACGTCATGTCCTCCAGGATTGCTCTGGTTCGTACGGGTCACCGCAGGACCACCCGGGCGCTCAGCACGGCGTCGAGTAGTTCGCCGCGGCTCAGCGCGGTCGCCACGGCGGCGAGGTCGTCGGCCATGTACCGGTCCTCGCGGAGGGTGGGTGCGAGGGAGCGGGTGAGGTCGTACGCGGCACGGCCGGCCGGGCCCAGTCCTTCGGCGCGGCCAGCCACATCGACCGCCTGGGCGGCGGCCAGCAACTCCACCGCCAGGATGGTGTCGTTGTTCGTGAGGACCCGGCGGGCGTTGCGGGCACTGATCAGGCCCATGCTCACGATGTCCTGGTTGTCGCCGTTGGAGGGGATGCTGTGGATGCTGGCCGGGCCGATCGTGCGGTTCTCCGCGACCAGCGCCGTGGCCGGGTACTGCGCGCCGGCGAAGCCGCTGTTGAGCCCCGGTTCGCCGAGCACCAGGAACTCCGGCAGGCCGTAGCTGAGATGTCGGTTGAGCAGCCGGTTCGTCCGCCGCTCGGAGAGCACTCCGAGCTGGGTCAACGCGATGGTCACGTAGTCCATCGCGAAGGCGACCGGTTGGCCGTGGAAGTTGGCCCCGTGGAAGACCTCTCCGCTGCCGAAGAAGAGTGGATTGTCGTTTGCCGAGTTCAGCTCGATCTCGACGGTCGCGCGGGCGTGGGCCAGGGTGTCCCGTACCGCGCCCAGTACCTGCGGGACCGCACGCAGCGAGTACGCCTTCTGCAGGTAGATTTCGGTGCGCTGGACCGCCTGCTCGTGCTGCCACTCCTCGGCGACCTGCTGGCGCAGGGCGGTGTGGGTGACGGCGAGCGTGCTGCCGTCGAGCAGGGCCCGCATGTTCGCCGCGGAGTCGATCTGGCCCGGGTGGGGACGGGCCAGATCGTGCCCCTCGGCCAGGAACGGACCGGTCGATCCGCGCAGGGTCTCGATCACCAGCGCGGCCACGATCTCGGCCTGACGGACCTGTTCGGCCGCCCGGCCGAGCACCAGGGCACCCAGCCCGGTCATCGCGGAGGTGCCGTTGATCAGGGCGAGACCTTCCTTGAAGCGCAGCTCCAGCGGCTCGATGCCGTACTCCCCCAGCACCCCGGCGGTCGGCACCGGCTGACCGTCGCGCAGCACGTAGCCCTCGCCGAGCAGGGTGCTGGCGATGTGTGACAACGGCGCCAGGTCACCGCTGGCGCCCAGCGAGCCGATCTCCGGGATGGCCGGGATGATGCCGAGGTTCAGGTACATCTCCAGCCGGGTGATCAGTTCCGAACGGACGGCGGAGTAGCCCTTGGCCAGGGCGTTGAGCCGGGCGACGAGGATCGCGCGAGCCTCCACCTCGGAGAAGTGCGGCCCGACTCCGGCGCTGTGGCTGCGGATCAGGTTCGTCTGGAGTTCCACCTCTTTGGGGTGGTCCACCAGCATGTAGATCATCTCGCCGTACCCGGTCGTCACGCCGTACACCGGCACGCCCTGCCGGACAATGTCCTCGAACCGCTGCCGGCTGGTCACCGCGCGGGCCAACGACGCCGCCGGCACCACGCAGGGCATTCCCCCTTCGGCCACCTGCCGGACCGCGTCCACGGTGAGTCCGGCACCGTCGAGGACCACCGGCGTCGCGCCGCTGTCGATGTCAGCCATGCTCTTCTTCCGTTCGTCGTGGGCGGCCGGCGGACCCGGCCCGTCCGGGGTCGTCGGCGACGGTGCGAGGATCGGGCAGCCGGGCCCGGTCGACCTTGCCGGCGGGGTTGCGGGGGATCCGGTCGAGCGGGACGAAGGAGGTGCGGTGGCTCACTGGCCCGTGGCGTCGGCGCAGCAGCCCGCGCAACTCCGGCACCACCACCGACAGCTCCACGCCTGCGCGCAGGGCCACGAAGGCGACCAGCCGGCTGACCAGGCCGTCCGGGTCGGTCACCGGCGCCACGGCGCAGTCGATGACATGTGGATGCTCGGCCAGCCCTTCCTGCACCGCCGCGAGTTCGAGCCGGTGACCGGCGAGTTTGACCTGGTGGTCACGGCGGCCGAGGTATTCCAGCTCGCCGTCGAGACGGCGGCGACCGAGGTCACCGGTGCGGTAGCAGCCGGCTGCCGGGTCGGCGGCCGGGGGCAGGCCCGGCAGCGGACGGAACGACGCGTCGTCGGGGCCGGCGCCGGCCCCGACCGGCAGGTATGCCGGGCCGGCGTAGCGGCTGCGGACCACGATCTCGCCGGGCACGCCGGCCGGGCAGTGACGGCCTCGCCCGTCGACGACCAGGACCTGCCGGCCGGGTATCGACCGGCCGATCGGGACGCGCTCACCGTGGACCGGTGCCACGATCTCGTAGACGCTGGCCGCGACCGTCTCGGTCGGGCCGTACAGGTTCCACAGTCGGACGCCGGTGAGCGCCTGGCGCAGTCGGTTCGCCACACCCGCGGCGAGAGCCTCCCCGATCAGGAACAGGTGAGCCAGCCGGTCCGGAACCCTGCCGTCCTTTTCGATCACGCCGACCAGTTCGCGGGCGAAGCTCGGCACCGTCTGCACCATCGTGATGCCCTCGCGGTCCAGCCAGTGGACGAAGCGCTCCGGGTGCACGCGTACCCGCTGCGGCACCGGGACCAGGGTCGCGCCGGAGGTGAGCGCCGCGAAGACCTCGCACAGCGCCGGGTCGTGTGTGATGGCCGCCCACTGCGCGACGCGGGATCCCGGTCGCAGTTGCGCGGTGCGCCCCAACCAGAGGGCGAACTGCGCCAGGGCCGCGTGGGTCTGCACCACCCCCTTCGGCCGCCCGGTCGACCCGGCGGTGAACGCGACGTAGGCCGCCGACGTCGGCGCGGCAGGGGATGGTGTGGGCGGTGAGGCGGGCGGGAGTGGCTCCGACCCGGTCGTGAGCACCAGCCCACCTCGGGCGATGCGGAACCATTCGGCCAACGGTTCGCCGGTTGCGGCGTCGCCGAGGAGCAGGACGGCGGGGCTCAGGTCGCCCAGGAGCGTCTGGACCCGGTCCCCCGCGTCGGCCGGGTCCAGCCAGGTGATGTGGCCACCGGCGTAGAGCACGGCCAGCGAGGCCCGTACCAGCGCCGGTCCCATCGGCAGGCGCAGCGCCACCGGGCGGCCGGCGACCGGAACCTGGGCGGTCAGCCAGGCAGCCAGCGCCGACGCCTCGGCGGTCAGCTCCGCGTACGTCAGGTTGCCGGTCTCGCCGCGGACGGCCACCGCGTCGGGAAAGCGGTCCCGGCACCGGTGGATCAGCTCGGTCACCGGCCGGGGCGTCGGCACCGCTGTGGCGTCGGCGGCGTGGAGCGTCGCGGCCCGGTGCGCCGCGTCCTCCAGCGGTAGCTCGGCGAGCGGGAGGTCAGGGTCGCGCAGCGCCACGGTCAGCAGGGTCCGCAGTTGCCTGAGGAAGCCCATGATCCAGCGACGGCCGATCCGGTCGGCGGGGGACGCGAGCGTGCCGGCGAGGGTCCCGATGGTGGGCTCGACGGTGAGGAGCAGGTCGACGGGAAGCGCCCGAACCGGGGACGGCAGCGCCAGCACCTCGGTGCCGGCCAGCCGCAGCGGGGCCGGCACCGCGACGGCGAGCACGGTGGCGCGCGGCCCGCCGCCGAGGTCCGGGTCACCGGCGCGGACCAGCCACCGCAACGGCGGCGGCCGGTGTCGCCGGACGTCGTGCCGGCGGCGCGCCATGCACCGCAGGTACGCCCGGAAGGTCTGCGCGTCGCCGACCCGCCCGTCGACCGGCGACAGGGTGGTCAACGGGCCGACGACGTGTTGCTGTCCCGGCTGCCTCAGGTCCTCCGCAACGGCGATGGGTCCGTCGTCGTCCTCGCGGTGCCGGGCCAGCACGACGTGGCAGGCGCTCAGCAGCACGGTGTCGACGGTGGTGCCCTCCCGCAGGGCGAGGTCCCGGACGGCCCGCCCGAGGTCCGGCCTCCAGTCGAAGGCCACCTCGCCGGCGGTGGCGAGCACGCCGGCGTCCGGTGCTGGGGTGGGCGGGAGCGTGGCGGCACGGACCGGCGCGATCGCAGCGGCCTCGCGGTACGCCGTCGAGAGATCGGCGGCCAGGGCCGACATCGAGGTGGGGTCCGCCACGGCCAGGTGTGCGCGGAGCACGACGCGGTGGTGTCGGACGGTGACCGGGTACACGGTCAGCTGCGCGAGCGGGCCGGTGCCGAGGTCGGCGGGGGCGGTTGGGGCGGTTGGGGCGGCCTCATGCCCGTGCACCGCGAAGGAGTCGGGGTGCGGTCCGGGCGACGAGACGGGCACGCCGTCCACTGTCTGCGGTGCCGGGTGCAGCGCCGCGTGCCGGTCGAGCACCAGTTGCCAAGCGGCCCGCAGGGCGTCGAGATCGAGCGGACCGCTGACCCAGTACGACCTGGACAGGACCGGCGGGGTGTCCGGGCGCAGCCGGTCGAGCATCCGGACCGCCTTCCGCACCTCGGCGGCGACCGGGTCCAGGTCGATGATCGGCACCGGCTGCGGCGCGGGGACGTGGATCGTCACGCAGCAAGTCTCGGCAAGCGCCGCCGGGCGGGCATCTCTCGACGTGCGCGGCGGTGACCGCTGCTGGCCGGGGTTGGTCCGAGGAGGCGGCCCGGTCTTCCGGAGTGCGCATTCGCAGAGATGCCCGCCACTGCCGGCGCCCCGCACGATGAGGACAGAGCCGAGCGCGTGCTGGAAGAGAGTGCCGATGAACGAGATTCCGGGGGCCACCCCGACCGCACTGGACGTCCCCGAGCTGCGCCGCCGGGTCGGTGCCATCTGGCGGGACGTGCTCGGCGTCCGGGACGACGCGCCGATCGACGCCACCTTCCTCGACCTGCAGGGCCAGTCGATCTCCGCCGTCCGCATCACCGGGCGGATCGAGGAGGAGCTCGGCATCGAGGTCGACGTCGAGGTCCTGTTCGAGGACCCGGACCTGGCGACCTTCGTGGACCTGGTCATCGCGAGCGCCCGGGGCGGTCACTAGTGCGGTGGCCGCGCACTAGCCGACGCCGGTCCCGGGCCCGCCTGGGCCGGCGTCGCACCGGAAGGAGGAGCGGGTAATGCTGTCCATCAGGCTGTACGACATCGCGACCGGCCATGTCCAGACACTCACCGAGGTGATCGACCTGGCCAGTGCCGACCGGTGGCTCACCCAGTTCGCCGCCGGCGGCATCGGCACCAACGACGTCGTGTACGTCGTGGAGTCGGCGCAGCCGGCCACGGCGGGCCGACCGGGCGTGAGCTGCCCGGTCGCGGCCTGACCGGCCACCGATCCGCCGGGCAGGAGCGGTTGCCTTTCCGCAGACGTACGCCCCGACCGAAATTCATCGGTCGGGGCGTAGTTTCGTTCCCGTGATCGTGACATCGAGCCGGTAGGTCATCGACGGGTGCACGTATAGATCATTGATGATGATCTCGTCACGTACCTAAGATCAACCACATCGGCGGGAATCGGTCACGTTAGAGCGACCGGCAGTAGGGCGGTGGAGGCGAGGCGGGTCCTGGCCGAGGGTGGCAAGGCGGAGGAGGAGGCCATGCCGGTGTTGCATGGCCGACGACGACAACGCCGCCAGCCGAAGTGCCAGGGCGCGCCGCAGCCCCGCCAGCCCTATTGCCGGTCGCTCTTAGGACCATTTTCTGGTCTTCGTGACGCAGCGCGGACACTCCCGCATCAATCGACGACCAGCGAAAGGGCCACCATGACTCTGTCCGTACTGCGGCGTGGACGACGCAACGACGACGGTGGCGGCGGCCCGGCCGGCCGGAGAAGGTCACTCGGGCGCCGGGCGGTCGCCGCCGTCGCCGCCGCCGCGACGGTGCTCGTCCTCGGGGCGTCCTCCTCCTCGGCCGCCGACCCGTACGTCGAGCCGCTGACGGGCAGGGCGGTCTTCGATCCGTCCTTCCGGCACGGCACCGTGGGCGTCGACGGCGGCCGGCTGCACTACGTCACCGGCGGCTCCGGCCCGGTCCTGGTGCTGCTGCACGGCTGGCCGCAGACCTGGTGGGCCTGGCACGACGTGATGCCGGCCCTGGCCCGCAACCACACCGTCGTGGCGTTCGACCTGCCCGGCCTCGGCGACTCCAGCCACTTCATCGACGGGTACGACAAGGTGACCACCGCGCACCGCATCCGCCAGGCGGTGCGCGCCCTCGGGCACCGGCAGGTGTCGATCCTGGCGCACGACGTCGGAGTCCTGGTCGCGTATCCGTACGCCCGCGAGTTTCCCGCCGAGGTTTCCCGGATCGCGGTGCTCGACTCGACGCTCTCCGGCTTCGGCCTCGAGGATGCCTACACGTTGAGCTTCCACTTCCTGTTCAACGCGGCGCCCGCGCCGATCCCCGAGCGGATCCTCGACAACGACGACGTCCCCACCTACCTGGGGATGATCTTCGACTTCAGCGTCAACACGGAAGCCATCGACCGGAGCGTCTACTACCGCTACTACCGGGACCCCGCCGACCGTACCGCCGGCTACAACTACTACCGCGCGTACGCCGGTGACGCCGAGAACAACCAGGCCAACGCCCACCGACGGTTGCCGATGCCGGTGCTGGCGATGGGCGCCGCGGCGACGTTCGGACCGGCGGTCGCGGCGTCGTTCCGGCAGGTGGCCGACGACGTACGGGAGGTCGTCGCGCCCGACTCAGGCCACTTCATCCCGGAGGAGAACCCGCGTTTCCTGGTCTCCTGCGTCAACCTCTTCACCGGCGCGACGGTCACCCCGTCGACCCCGGAACTGGCCAACTGCGCCGCCTGATCCTTCGGCTGCACCGGCAACGTCCGGCCGCCGCGCGTACCGCGTACGGCGGCCGGACGGGTGCTGCGGCGGTCGTCTCACGCCTCGTCCAGCAGGGCGGGCGCGGCGAGGTCCGACGCCGGGTACGGCCACTGCGCGACCAGGTCCAGCCGCGCCGAGACGAGGGCCAGATGGATCCGCGCCGGCCAGGCGTCGACGGCGGCGTCCCGGCACAGGTCGCTCGACCAGTCAGCCGGCACGCAGCCGGCGACCACCAGGCCCAGCTCCGTTCGGATCCGACCGCCGAGTTCCACGGCACGATCCCACCAGCCAGGCGCACCGGGCAGCAGCAGCACGCCGTGGACCCCACGGCGTTGGCACCCGGCCAGCTCGCGCAGTGTCTCGTCGGCGGTCCACGGATCGGCTGTCGATCGGGCGACGAACCGCAGCGGGTGTCGCCCCGGGGCCAGCAGCCGACCCTCGGTGCCCGGGGCCCAGCCGGTGCCCGCCGGGCGGGCGGGGCACGGCCACGGCTCCAGCCACCCGGCGGGGGTGGGACGCGGTCCGTCCCACCTGGGCGCTGCGGGGTGGGGCCCGCCAACGCCGACCAGCCGGTGGGGTAGGCGCAGCCCGGGCACGGTGAACGGCTCGGCGACCGCGTTGCGGCCGGTGGTCGATGCCGGCGGTGTGGCCGCAGCGACACGATCGGCCGCGCAGCCGCTGGCGGTCGCGCCGTCCGCGACCGGGGTTCCGCCGGATTCAGCGGCGACGGCCTGCCGGAACGCCGTCTCCGCCGCGTCGACCGGGGCTGGGCAACGTCGCCGCAGGCCGAGGTAGCTGAGCGCGGTCGTACGGGTGATGAAGTGCAGGCCGAACTGCGCCGCCGGCAGCTGCATCCGCCGCCCGTAGGTCTCCCACCACCGCATGCTGGGCGCCGCCAGGCGCTGCACGCGCGCCGCGGCGGGCCGGCGTTGACGCTCGTACGCGGCGAAGGAGTCGGCCACGGTGTCCTGTCGGTGCAACGCCGCCGCCAGGGCCAGCGCGTCGGCGAGCGCCATCGAGGTGCCCGACGCGACAGTGAAGTGTGCGGTGTGCGCGGCGTCGCCGATCAACACGACGTTCTCGTCCGACCAGCGCCGGTTCGTCACCACTGGGAACCGGGACCACCGGCTGCGGTCGGCGAACAGTGGAGCGCCCAGTTGCTCGGCGAAGACGTCGTCGAGCAGAGCCAACCCGGCCGGGCCGATCTCGCCGGGCACCGTGCCGGCGTGGCGTGGCTGGTCGAGACCGGCCCGGCGCCAGGTGTCCTCGTCCATCTCGACCACCACGGTGCTCGGGCCGGCGCCGCAGGAGTAGGCGTGGGCGGCCATCGGTCCGTGCTCGGTGGGCACGAAGAACATCGTCGCGGCGTCACCGAGGTCGGCGTCGGTACCGAGCCAGATGTAGCGGGCGAGGCCGGTGCGGACGGTGGTGCCGAACGCCGCCGCCCGCGCTGTACGGTTCGTCGAGCGGGCCCCGTCGGCGAGGACGGTCACATCGGCGTCGAGATCGGCGGCGCGTACGTCGCATCCGTGGTGCACACGCACTCCGGCCTGGCGCGCCTGCTCGCTCAGTACGGCCAGCAGGGATGCGCGGGAGATGGTGGCGACCGGGAAGTTGTCGTAGCGCAGCCGCCGGTCAGGCAGCCGCAGCTCGATGCCGGACAGCGGCCGGGCGGCCTGCCCGATCCGCTCGGCGACCACCCGGTCGCCGGCCGAGAGCTGCCGCATCGTCTTCTCGGACAGGGCGATGCCGAAGCCGCCGGTGTCACCGGGAGCGGCACGCTCGTACACGTCGACTGCCGTCGCGCGTGTCGTGAGGCCGAGCAGCCGGCCGAGGAAGAGTCCGGCCGGGCCGGCACCGATTATCGCCACCCGCCGCGCGCCCATGTCCCTCCACACCGCCGTCCTCAGCGGCCGGGCCGCATCCCCTTCCCGCAACAGACGCGGCCCGGCCTTGTGTTCGATGCTGGCACCGTCGAGGGGGCGAGCACACCTTCCGTCGTGCGCTGACCCGGACACCGCCTCATGCGCAGCCGGCCGGACACCGCCGTAGGCCTGGCCGGCCCGACGCCGCCCTCAGGAGGCGCACTCACGGAGGTGCCCGGCGAGCACCGTCGCGACCACGATCGGTGCGTCCCCGCAGCCGCCACACCACCGGGAGGTCCGGTCGGACCGTCCGGCTCGGGCGGGAAGGAGAACCATGGGCACCGACCGGCACGTGGCGGTTTCGGAATCCGACTACCTCCGGCTGCTGGCCCACGGCACCACCGCGTTCGAGCTGCTCCGTACGGCCCTGGAGCTGGGGATCTTCGAACACCTGGAGCACTACGGTGGGATGGATCCCCCGCGGTTGGCGCAGGCGCTGGGCATCGAGGCCCAGCCGGCCCGCGTCATGCTGCTCGGACTCTGCGCGCTGCGGCTGGTCGACAAGCGCGGCGACGCGTACGTCAACGCCGGGATGACCCGCCGCAAGCTGCTGCGTTCCGGCCCGCGTTACCTCGGCCCACTTGTCGATGTGCAGGCCAAGGTGATTAACCAGGCGCTGCCCGACCTGGCGGAGTCCGTCCGCCAGGGCACCAACATCGGACTGCGGCACCTCGACGGCCCCGGATCCACTCTCTACGAACGGCTCACCGCCCATCCGGAGCTGCAACGGGTCTTCTACGCGAACATGAGGGACGCCTCGCGCAAGGCGATCGGTCCGCTGTTGGACCGTTACGACCTCAGCGGTGTCCGGCAAGCGGTCGACGTCGGTGGCGGCGACGGGACGAACGCCATCCACCTCGCCCGGCGCTACCCGGGCCTCACGGTCACCGTCTTCGACCAGGAGAGCGTCACCCAGCTCGCCGCCGATCGTGTGGACGATCCGGACCTGCGGCGACGCGTGCGCTTCCACGCGGGCGACATCATGACCGAGCCACTACCCGAGGGCGCCGACGCCGTCCTCGTCTTCCACATCTTCGAGATCTGGTCCCGGGAGCGGAACACGGAGTTGCTGCGCCGGTGCCGGGCCGCGTTGCCGGACGGCGGGGTCTGCCTCGTCTACAACTTCGTCTCGGACGACAGGGGCACCGGTCCGATGAGTGCCGGGTTGGTGTCCCCCTACTTTCTCGCCCTCGCCTCGGGCGAGGGGATGGCCTACTCCGCCGCCGACATGGAACAGGCGGTCCTCGACGCCGGCTTCTCCGAGGTCGAGCGGTACGAGGACATGGGATTCAGCCACGCGCTCGTCGTCGGCCGCCGATAGGCGCCGCCTGGGCCGCACCTGACCGCCGCGTCCGGTGCCCTCGCCACGCGTCAAGGAGCTGTTATGACCTCGTCCGAACCCATCGCCATCGTGGGGATGGCCTGCCGGTTCGCCGGTGACGTCGATTCGCCCGAGACGTTCTGGGCGTTGTTGCGCGACGGCCGGGACACCGTCGGGGAGATCCCCGACGACCGCTGGAGTTGGTACGCCCGGCAGAGCCCAGAGCATGCGGAGGCGGTGGGCGGGGCAACTCGGCACGGCTCCTTTCTCAGCGACATCGCCGGCTTCGACGCCGACTTCTTCGACATCACTCCCCGGGAGGCGGCCCTGCTCGACCCCCAGCAACGGATCGTGCTGGAGCTGGCCTGGGAGGCGCTGGAACACGCCGGGATACCACCGAGAGGGCTGGCTGGCGGCGACGCCGGCGTCTTCATGGGGGTCGGCACGGACGACTACGGCCGTCGGCTGCTGGAGGACCTGCCTCGCGTCGAGGCGTGGACCGGGATCGGTGGTGCGTACTGTGCGGTGGCCAACCGGGTGTCGTACGTGCTGGACCTGCACGGACCCAGCATGACCGTGGACACCGCCTGCTCCTCCTCACTGGTCGCCATCCACCTGGCGGCGCAGGCGCTGCGCGCCGGCGAGTGCGACCTCGCCCTGGCCGGCGGCGTGCTGGTGATGGCCGCCCCCGGCCTCACCCTGGTCCTTGATGCGGCGGGAGCGACCGCGCCGGACGGGCGCTGCAAGTCCTTCGACGCCGGCGCCGACGGCTACGGCCGGGGCGAGGGCGGCGGCGTGGTGGTGCTCAAGCGCCTCGTCGAGGCCCACCGCGACGGCGACCGGATCCTGGCCGTGCTCCGCGGTAGCGCCGTCCGCCAGGACGGGCGGACCAACGGCATCATGGCCCCGAACGGGCGCGCGCAGGCCGAGCTGATGCGCCGCGCGTGCCGCGACGCCGACATCGACCCGAGCACCGTCGACTACGTCGAGGCGCACGGCACCGGGACTCCGGTCGGCGACCCGCTGGAGGCGGGCGCGCTCGCGGCGGTCTACGGGGTGGGGCGGCCTCCCGCCCGTCCGCTGCTGATCGGCTCGGTGAAACCGAACATCGGCCACCTGGAGGCCGGCGCGGGCGTGGCCGGTGTGATCAAGACGGTCCTCGCTCTCCGGCACGACCTGCTTCCGCCGAGTCTGCGGGTCACCCAGCCCAACCCGGCGGTGGACTGGGAATCGTCCCGGATGCGGGTGGTCCGGGAGGGAACGCCCTGGCCCCGGGGGGACAGCCCCCGGCGGGCGGCGATCTCCGGCTACGGGTACGGCGGGACCATCGCGCACCTCGTCGTCGAGGAGCCCGATCCGGTGCCGCGCCGGCCGCACCGACCCGGGCCAGACGGGCCCCGGCTGTACCCGCTGTCGGGCGTGTCCCCCACCGCGCTGCGGCAGTACGCCGACCGCCTCGCCACCCGCCTCGAAGCGGATCCGGACCTGGCCGCCACCGATGTGGGTCACACCCTCGCCCGACGCCGCAGCCACCTGCCCTACCGCGCTGCCGTCGTCGCCGCCGGCCGGGCCGAGCTGATCGACCGGCTCCGGGAGCACGCGGCGACCGGACGCGGCGGTGCCGCGGATGCCGCGCCGGCCGGGGAGCGGGAGATGGTCTGGGTCTTCTCCGGGCACGGCTCGCACTGGACGGGGCTCGGCCGGGACCTGATCGACGACACCCCCGCGTTCGCCGACGTGTTCGACCGGCTCGATCCGATCTTCCTGACGGAGGCGGGTTGGTCGGCGCGGTCGGCACTGTTCGACGACCGGACCCAGCCGGTGGACGTGGTACAACCGATGATCTTCGCTGTCCAGGTCGCGCTCGCCGCCACCTGGCGGTCGCTCGGGCTGCGCCCCGCCGCCGTGATCGGCCACTCCGTCGGCGAGATCGCGGCGGCGGTGACCGCCGGAATGCTCACCCTCGACCAGGGCGCCCGGCTCGTCTGCCGCCGGTCCGCGCTGCTGCGCGATGTCGCCGGGGCCGGCGCGATGGTGATCGTCGACATCGACGCCGGCGAGGCGCAGCGGCGGCTGCGGGGGCGCTCCGACGTGGTCGTGGCGATCACCGCCTCCCCCCACGCCTGTGTGCTCTCCGGCGACGTGGCGGCGATCGCCGAGGTCGCCGCGCGGTGGCGGGCCGATGGGACGCGGGTGCGGACGGTCAACTCCGACGTGGCGTTCCACAGCCCGCAGATGGACCCGCTGCTGGACGGGTTGCGGCGCGCGGCTGCCGACCTGCCGCCCACCGACGCCCACACACCGGTGTACACGACCGCGCTCGCGGACCCTCGCTCGACCGCACCGCGGGACGGGGATTACTGGGCGCGGAACCTGCGCGGCGTCGTCCGCTTCGCCCAGGCGGTGACGGCCGCCGCCGAGGACGGTCACCGGCTCTTCCTGGAGGTGTCCGGACATCCGATCGTGGCCCACTCGATCGACGACACGCTGGCTGCTCGGTCGCTGACCGACACCCGGGTGGCGTACTCGCTGCGCCGGGGTTGCGCCGGGCGCGAGACGCTGCTGACCGGTCTCGGTGATCTCTACCGGCACGGTGCGGCGGTGGACTGGTCGGCGCTGTGGCCCGACGGCGACCTGGCGGATCTGCCCACCCCGGCGTGGCAGCGCCGCCGGCACTGGGCGGCGGAGCCGTCGCCACCGGCCGGCGCGACCGGTACCCGCCACGACCGGGCCGGCCACACGCTGCTCGGCGGGCGGATGGTGGTGCGGGGTGCCTGCCCCGTCGATGTCTGGCTGACGCGCCTGGATCACCGGAACCGCCCGTACCCCGGCGAGCACCCGGTCCGCGGCGTCGAGATCGTGCCCGCCGCTGTGCTGCTCAACACCTTCCTCGCCGCCGCGTCCACCGGACGGGGCTGGTTCGACCTGGTGGACGTCGCCCTGCGGACACCGGTCAGTGTGACCCGGCCCCGGGAGGTCCAGGTCGTCCGTCAAGGCGAGGACCTGCGACTGAACTCCCGTGTACCGGGCGACGACCCGGACGAGCACGCCGGCTGGGTGACACACACCGTCGCCGCCGCCGACCCGCACGCCGGCCTGTCGGCACGCGCCGACGCGCCCGCCACGGTCACCGACGTGCTGGACGAGAACCACGTCGTCGACCGGTTGGCCACCCTCGGCGTGGCCGCGATGGGCTTTCCCTGGGTCGTCCACCACCTCGGCCGCACCGCGGACGGTCTGGTCGCCGACGTCGAGGCCGACACCGACGCCCCGGGTGGCCACAGCTGGGCGCCGATCCTGGACGCCGCGTTGTCGATTGCGTCGGTGGTCTTCGCCGGCCCGGACGTGCTGCGGATGCCGGCGCACATCGCGCGGGTCACGCTGTCTCCGGCGGCGGTCGCCCGTGCCCGGCTCACCGTCCACCGTCGCGCCGAGGACCTCGTCGATGTGGAGCTGGTCAACGCCTACGACGAGGTGGTCGGCCGGCTCACCGGCCTCCGTTACGGACTGCTCGACCGGGACGTGGCACAGCTCGACGACCGGACGCCGCTGGTGTACGACACCGCCTGGCGACCAGCGCCGCACCTGCCCGGCGACCTGCCGGACGGGGTGGTTCTGGTCGGACCACCGACCCCGCTCGCCGACGGGCTGACGGCCCGGATGAACGAGCGGGAGGTGCCGTGCCGACAGGTCACCGACCCGGACCAGATCGCCGCCGATGAACTGCTCGACGGCCGGGCGGTCGTGGTGGTGCCCGCCGAGGCCGGCACCGACGACGTGTCCGACCTGGTTACCGCGAACGCCTGGCTGCTGGCCCGGACCGCGCAACGGGTCACGGCCGGCCGGGGCGCCCGCCTGTGGTGCGTGACACGGGGTGTCCGCACCGGCATCCGGCGCGAGTCGCTCGGCCACTGGGCGCTCTGGGGACTGGGCCGGATCATCGGCGGCGAGCGACCCGAGACCTGGGGTGGCATCGTCGATGTCGGCGACGACGGACGCGACCTGTCCACCCTCGTCACCCTCGTCGGCACCAGCCACCGCGAGGACGTGGTGGCGGTCCGCGACGGGGATGCGTTGATCCCACGGCTGCGGGCGGTCACGGAAGTCCCTGCGGCGCCGCCGCTGTCGTGCCGGCCCGACGGCACGTACCTGATCAGCGGTGGGCTGGGCACGCTCGGGCTGGAGGTGGCGGCGTGGCTGGCCGCGCGCGGTGCCCGCCGGATCGTCCTGGCCGGACGGCGCGGCCTGCCGACGCGCGAGACGTGGGACCGGCTCACCGACCCGGGGCAGCGGTCGGCCGTGCGGACCATCCGGGCACTGGAGCGGTTCGGGGTGACGGTCGCCGTCGCACGCCTCGACATCGCCGACCCGGACCAGGCCGCCCGACTGCTGCGGACCGCCACCCACGGACTGCCGCCGGTACGCGGGGTGGTGCACGCCGCGGGCGTCCTGGACGACCGGACCCTCGACACGCTCGACGAGCCCTCGCTGCGGCAGGTGCTCCGACCCAAGGTCGCCGCGATGACCCTGCACACGCTCTTCCCGCCGGGCAGCACCGACTTCTTCGTGCTCTTCTCCTCGGCCGGCCAACTCCTCGGCCTGCCCGGCCAGGCCAGCTACGCGGCGGGCAACTCCTTCCTGGACGGTCTCGCCCGGTACCGGCGCGCGGCTGGCGACGCCGGCACGCGAAGTATCCGCTGGACCTCCTGGCGGGGACTCGGCATGTCCACCTCCAGCGCGGTCATCAACGCCGAACTGGCCGCGCGGGGCACCGGGGACGTCAGCACGGCCGAGGCGTTCTCCGCCTGGGAAGAGGCGCACCGGCACGACCTGGGCGAGCCGGTCGTACTGCGGGTGCTGCCGGAGACGGCCGGCGGTCGTCGCCCGCCGCTGCTCAGCGAGCTGGACCCGGCAACGGGGACGGACCTCGCACCGGACGACAGTGACCCGCCGTGGGCCGGGCTGGACGTCGCCGCGCTCCGCGCCCACCTGCGGGAGCGGATCAGCGCGCAGGTCGCCGACGAGACGCGACTGCCCGGCAGCGAGATCGACCCGCATCGCCCGCTGTCGGAGATGGGGCTGGACTCGGTGATGACGACGCGGATCCGGGCCGCCCTGGAACGGCAGTTCCGACTTCCGCTGCCGACCACCCTGCTGTGGGACCGGCCGACTGTCGAGGGCGTGGCGGAGTACCTCGCCAGCCATTTGACAAGCAGCACCGACCCGAGGAGCACGCGATGACCACCGACGACGGGCTGGTGACCTGGCCGGAGGATCTGGCGTACGCCTACCGGACGGCGGAGTGCTGGCGCGGCCGCCCGCTCGGTGACTACCTGTGGGAGTGGGCGGACCGGTGGGGTGAGCAGGTCGCGGTGGTTGACGGCGACCGCCGACTCACCTACCGGGAGTTGGCCGAGCTGGCCGACGGACTGGCCGAGCACCTGAGCGAGAACGGGCTGCGCCGGGGCCACCGGGTCCTGCTGCAGCTGCCGAACTGCTGGGAGTTCGTGGTCGTCACGCTCGCCTGCTTCCGGCTGGGCGTGGCCCCGGTGATGATGCTGCCGCAACACCGCGAGCACGAACTGTCCGCGATCGCCGCCCACGTCGGGGTCCGGGCGCTGATCGTGCCGGACCGTTGGCGCGACTACGACCACCAGGCGCTCGCCTACCGGGTGGCGGCCGGGCTGCCCGGTCCGACACCCGTCTTCGTGTTCGGCGAGGGCACCCGCGCCCCGGGGCGCGACGGGCGGGACCTGCTGCGCGCCGATGGCGACGTCGAGGCGCGACGCCGCCGGCTGGACGCGCTCGCCCCGGCCGGAGACGACGTGGCGCTGTTCCTGCTCTCCGGCGGCACCACCGCCGTACCGAAGGTCATCGCCCGCACCCACAACGACTACGAGTACAACATCCGGCGCTGCGCCGACGTGTGCCGGTTCGGGCGGGACACCGTCTACCTGGCGGTGCTACCGATCGGGCACAACTTCCCGCTGGCGAATCCGGGGGTGCTGGGAACGCTCTACAGCGGCGGTCGGGTGGTCCTGCTGCCGTCGCCCCGCCCGGGCCCGGCGTTCGCGGCCGTCGAGACGGAGCGGGTCACCACGACCTCGCTGGTCCCGGCGGTCGCGATCACCTGGACGGTGGCGGCCACCGACTGCGGGCGGGACCTGTCCAGCCTGCAGCAGGTCCACGTCGGCGGGGCCATGTTCGCCCCCGAGCTCGCCGCGGCGCTCGGCCCCGCCCTCGGGTGCGAGGTGCAGCAGGTCTACGGCATGGCGGAGGGGCTGGTCTGCTACACACCGGTCGGCGCGCCGCCCGAAGTCGCGCACCGCACGCAGGGTCGACCGCTCAGCCCGTTCGACGAGTTGCTGGTGGTGGAGCCGGGCACGGAACGGCCGGTTGCGGCGGGCACCATCGGCGAGTTGCTCACCCGTGGCCCGTACACCCCGCGCGGCTACTACCGGGCGCCGGAGCAGAACGCCCTCTCCTACACCGCTGCCGGCTGGTACCGCACCGGCGACCTGGTCCGACTCACCGACGGCGGCGACGTCGTCGTCTGCGGGCGGATCAAGGAACTGATCAACCGGGCGGGCGAGAAGATCTCCGCCGGTGAGATCGAGATGCTGGCGCAGGAGCTACCGGAGATCGCCGAGGCGGCGGCCGTGGCGATGCCCGATCCTGCGGTCGGGGAACGGCTCTGTCTCTTCGTCCAGCTGCATCCCGGGCGCGGGTTGACGCTGCGCCGACTGGCCGCGGCACTGACCGCGCGCGGCCTCGCGGCGTTCAAGGTGCCGGAGCGTCTCGTGGTGTTGGACGAGCTGCCGCACACCCCGGTCGGCAAACCGGACAAGAAGGCGCTACGGCTGACGCTGATGCCCGGGGTGGATCGCTGAAGTTATTCTCCCCGGACCGCTTATCCGGCGGCAGCGCCGTCGTCATAACTGTCAGAGCGCTCTGGATGTGGCTCGACGGACGACAATGCATCACGACACGGGTGCCCGCCTTCCGTCGTGTCACGTCACCCCGCTCCCTCGGGAGAGGAAACGACCGGTCCCCGCAGAAGTGTGCCTCGTCCAGGAAATGGAGCGTCACGTGTTTGTCAGGAACTGGAAACGCACCCTGTCCGCCCTCGGCGTCGGTGCGGTGTTGGCCCTCGGGCTGACCCTCACCGGATCGGCGCCGGCCGCCAGCGCCCCGACCAAGCCCGGCGAGGCCCCCGCCGCCGCCACGGTCACCGTCACCCCGGCGACGGGCCTCGCCGACGGCCAGGTGGTCACCGTCGATGCCGCCGGGCTGCGGCCGAGCACCATCTTCCACATCGGTCAGTGCGCCATCGTCGGCGCGGAGATGCCGTGCAACGGTGCCGAGACCATCAGCGTCAGCACGACCGCCAGCGGCACGCTCTCCGTCAAGTTGGCGGTACGCCTCGTCTACCGGGGCACCCTCGGCCCGGACGGCACCCCGTGGGGTGTCGTGCACTGCGGCAGGACGCCGTGCGGCATCGGCATGTTCAACAACCTCGGTGAGGGCGCGGGCGCCGCGATCTCGTTCCGATAGATCCACGAAACGGGCTGTTCCGGGACGCATCCCGATGCGTCCCGGAACAGTCTTTCCGCGTTCCTGCACACCATGAAGCGGACGCTCCGGGAAACGATTGTCTGTCGCACTTTCGAGCTCGTTCCGAGCGGTAACACACAATGTTGTCGACGGTTATCCGGCGTAGGTGGTCCCCCATTTCCGGAGGCGTCCCGGCGGCGGCGCTCTGCCCGCGCCACCACCGGCACCGCGGCGGCGCCCACCGTCCGACTCGTCCGCCCGCCGGTCCGGCCCGGCAGTGCCCGGCCGCATGCAGGAAGGTGCCGGCCCAACCCGCGCGCTCCTACCGTCGACCCACGACTCGTCACGCGTGCGCCGACGCCGCCCGCCAGGTCCCGCGGCCGACCGCACGGACCACCCCGATGCCGGCGTCACCGCCTCCTCCGACCACGGACGACCATGCCCGCCTCGCCGCCGTCCGGTCCGGGCGCAGCGGCCCGCCGGCATCAACGGGACCCGGTGCCGGCGCTCCACCGTCCGATCCAGGAGGTCCACATGAGTTCAGTGCGACACGGCGCCCTCGAGGTGCCCGGCGCCCGGCTGTACTTCGAGGTCCGTGGCGACGGCCCGCCGCTGCTCTGCGTCCCCACCGGCAACGGCGACGCCACGCCGTTCGGGCCGCTGGCGGACACCCTGGCGACACGGCACACCGTGATCACCTATGACCGGCGGGGCTTCTCCCGGAGCCCGGTCTTCGAGGCGGTGGTGGACCACCGACGGGTCGAGGTCGACGCCCGGGACGCCAGGCACCTGCTCGACCACGTCGTCGACGGGCCGGCGGACGTCTTCGGCACCTGCTCCGGCGGGATCGTGGCACTGGCACTGCTCCAGGCACATCCGCACCGCCTGCGCACCGTGGTCGTCCACGAGCCACCACTGGCCTCGGTCCTGCCCGACGCCGAGCACTGGTTGGCGTTCTACGACAACCTGTATCTGACCTACCGCGAGCGCGGCATCGAGGCCGCCCGTGAGATGTTCCGCGCGCACGTGGGTCTGGCGGGCGAGACGCGGCCACCCAGGGACGCCCAGCTCCCGCCAGATGCGCTCGCGCAGCTACAGGCCCGACTCCGCCGCAACCAGGTGTTCTGGTTCGAACACGAGACCCGCACCTTCCCCGCGTACCGCCCCGATCCGGTGCTGCTGCGCCGGTACGCGGCGCAGTTGGTGCTGGCCGGCGGCAGCACCTCACGGGAGCAGTACGCCTACCGTCCGAACCAGGCTCTGGCCCGGCTGCTCGGGCTCACGATGGTCGACTTTCCCGGCGGGCACGTCGGACACGTCACCCACCCGTACGAGTTCGCCGACCGGCTCGTCGACGTCCTGCACCCACGCCGCGAGCCGGCTCCGTTGACCGGGCAAGCGTAGCGGCAGACATGCATCTTTCGTTCATTACCGATTGCCGAACATAACGATGCCCGCACGAATAGATGCGGCGACCGCAAATCGCTGCGCACTACGGGAGGCGGTACGGCTCCACCGTTCCGACATACTGATTTCACGAGGCGAAAAGAAAGGGGAGGGCGACCCCCGCCTCAGTGGCCGCGGAACATTTCCGTGATCACGTACCACCATTCGACATGGAGAACAACATGCGTAAGAAGCGAACCGTCGTCACCCTCGCCGCGGTGGCACTGGCCGCCCTGACCACGCTGTTCCTCGCGGGGAACGGGGCGGCCACGGCCGGCTCCCAGGAGGCCGCGGCGGCCCCCACCAAGTTCAGCAACGACGATCTCCGGCAGATGCTGGTGCCGGAGAGCGAGCAGCGCAAGACCGCGTCGTCCGTACAGCCCTCCATCACCATCGCGGAAGCGCTCGCGACGGGGCAGTTCGGCACCGGTCCCGGTATCGCCTCCGAGCCGAGGGCGTGCCTGGAGATGACCACCGCGCTGGGCGACCTGAGCGGTGTCGAGGGCTACATGCAGTCCGGCGAGCGGTCGCAGGCCGCCGCGCCGGAAAGCCTGCAGCGGTACTTCATGACCGCGGTCTTCCAGCTCCCGGGCGGTGCCAGCACGGCGATCGACAAGGTGGCCAAGGTGCTGCGGACCTGCAGCGCCGGCACCATCCGACTGGACACCGGCAGCGGTGAGTCGCTGCGGGGCAGCATTTCCTACGCGGAGCACCGGGCGCCGGCGGTCGACGGTGCCCGTACCTTCGCCTCGACCCTCACGACCATCCTCCCTTGGAACGACCCGTCGTCGACGGACAATTCGGTGCAGACGCTCCAGGAGTGCGAGGCCCAGCTCACCCTGGCCGCCAGCGGTGACCTGCTGATCTGGTCCGTCGAGCCGACCGAGCAGCTGGCTGCCAACTCGGTCCGTACCGTCCACGAGCGGGCTCTGGCCCTGCGCTGATCCACCCGTCGCCCTCCCAGGTCGTGCCTGCGCCGTCCGGCGCAGGCACGACCGTCGTGGGTGGAGCGACACGACCGTTCCCGTGCTGTGGGCGACGGGCGTCAGTGGCGGACGCTACGCGCCATCGCCGTGATGAGCACTCCGCCGACGGCAAGGTGCATCAACGCGAGTACGGCCGTCGCCGCACCGCTCTCCGCCGCGAACGGCCCGGCGAGGGAGAGCACCGTGAAGAGCACGGCCACGATCATCCAGATGCGCAGACCGTGTCGGGTGACCTTCTCCAGCAGTGCGAGCAGCGCCCAGCCGAGCAGCGAGATGATCAGCGCCGCGACGGTCACCGTGCCCACGCCGATCTCCATCGGCGGTTCTCCCTCCGCCACCGTGGCCGCCAGGTCCACCCCGGCCAGCGGTACCGCCACCACCCAGATGAGCACAGCGGCCAGCACGGCCGCCAAAACGCCGATCGCGCGCTGACGCCAGCGCGGACCGTGACCTTCCGAATTTGCGATGGCCGGTGATACAGCAGAATCCATGACCCATCCTCAGATCGTCTGAATGGCTTCGTGACACGGGCACCCGGCATATCCACGAAAGGCTCGAGTGTCCTGATCGTACCGTCGGCGGACCACCACGGAGAGGCCCGAACGCCTCATTTGTGGACGCGTCCGCGGGTTTCTTTTTGTTGTCTCCCTCGCGGTGCGCCGTACCGCAGGGTCGGCGCGGTGCGCGATTCGGTCGAAAGGGTTCAGTCGATACCCAATGCCCGACCTGCCGGCTCGACGCGTCGCCGTCAGCCGAACGTGAGCAGGTGCAGCAGCGCGGCCAGAGTGGTCGCCTCAACGACGTCACCGACGGCGATAAGTCTTCGCACCTCTGGCCGAGGCACCCAGACCACCCGGTCGGCCTCCCAGAAGTCCACCGGTGGGCCGAGGTAGCTCGCCCCCTCGGCCCGGAACACGTGATGCTGCACGGTCAACAGGCCGGCCATCGGTTGCAGGCGCACCAACGGTCGCAGTCTTCCGTCCGGCCGCCACCCGGTCTCCTCCGCCGTCTCCCGCCTGGCCGCCGCGACGGGCTCCTCCCCCGGCTCGACGGCGCCGCCCGGGATCTCCCAGCCCCAGGTGTTCGTGATGAACCGGTGCCGCCACAGCAACAGGATCCGGTCACGGTCCACCACGACGGTGAACGCGGCGTCCGGCCGGTGGATGACCCGGTGGTCGAGATGGACGCCGTTCGGCAGCACGACGTCCGCACGTTGCAGGTGCAACCACCGGTCACGGTAGATCGTCCGCTCCGACTCGACGTACCAACGCATCTCCACCCCTTCTCGACGGCACCGCCAAGGCCAACCCCGGCCCCGCGCGTCGGTGGGCGGACCCACCGCCCCACCCGCCTCCCAGCGTCGTGGTGATCTCAACCCGGTGACATCTTCCAGCCTGCGCTGGCCGGCCACGCCACCGTCACGGTGCCGCACGCGGCGAGAAGACACCCAGGGCCCTCCCGGGCAGGCTGAATGGGCACAAACGCCGGTGGTACCGACGAGGAACGGCCCGACGGCCGGGCGGTGGCGGGTCACCGAGCCGCGCCAGGGGACGCCACCACGCACATCACGGGCGCCGCCCGGCGGTCCGCCCGGTACCGGGCGACCACGACGGCGGACCGGTCGGCGGACCGGTCGGCGGGTCGCGGCCACCCGTCGGACGCACCGCGGCGGCCGGTGACATTGACCAGGAGGAGAACGCATGTCGACCCCAACGACGACACCCGCCGAGCCGCCGAGCTTCCCGATCGGCCGGCAGTGCCCGTACCGGCCATCGGCCGACTACGCGGCGATCCGGGCCGAGGGGCCGCTGTCCCGGGTACGGCTCTATGACGGACGGGAGGCGTGGCTGGTGACCGGGCACACGGAGGCCCGGGTTCTGCTCGCCGACCGCCGGTTGTCGATCAACGCGCGCACCGACGGCTTCCCCGCGCTCAGCGCCGAGATGGCGGAGCTGGCGAACACCGGCTACACCGACGTCCTGATCGGCGTCGATCCGCCGGAGCACACCCGGCAACGCGCCATGCTGATCCCGAGCTTCTCGGTCCGCCGGATGAACGCGCTGCGCCCGGCCATCCAGGACATCGTCGACCAGCGTATCGACGCCATGCTGGCGGCCGGGGCGCCGGCGGACCTGGTCGCCGAGTTCGCGCTACCGGTGCCGTCCATGGCGGTCTGCGTCCTGCTCGGTGTGCCGTACGAGGACCGGGTGGCCTTCGCCGGACCGGCCCGGGAGCTGTTCGACGCCGACCCGGACCGGGCCGCCGCAGCGATGGCAGCGCTGACCGACTACTTCGGCCGACTGATCTCCGCGAAGGAAGACGAGCCGGGCACCGGGCTGCTCGACGACCTCATCGCCGACCAGGTACGCGAGGGGCGGTTGAGCCGCGACGAGCTGATCCTCTACGCGATGCTCATGCTGATCGCCGGGCAGGACACCACCGCCAACGTGATCTCCCTGGGGAGCCTGGCCCTGCTGGAGCACCCCGACCAGTTCGCCAAGCTCCGGGCCGACCCGGAGTTGGTGACCGGCGCGGTGGAGGAGATCATGCGGTACGTCTCGCTGGTGGAGGCGATCTCCCGGGTGGCGCTGGAGGACATCGAGATCGCCGGGTATCGCATCAGGGCCGGTGAGGGCGTGTTGATCGGCGCCGCCGCCGCGAACTTCACCACCGCACTGGTGTCCACCCCGGAGGAGTTCGACGTGACCCGGGCGCCACGCCACCATCTCGGCTTCGGGTTCGGCATCCACCAGTGCATCGGGCAGAACCTGGCCCGGATCGAGCTGGAGCTGACCTTCCGCACGCTCACCCAGCGGCTGCCCGGACTGCGGCTCGCCATACCGCCCCAGGAGATCCGCAGCAACACCACCGGTCCGATGGAGCGGCTGACCGCCCTCCCGGTGACCTGGTAACCGCCGAGCGAGCCGGGGGCGCACCGCCGACATCCGGCGGTGCGTCCCTCATGGACGCCGCCACGTGAGCGCCGACCCGCCTCGTGGCGGCGTTCCGGTGTAGCCGACGCGGCGCTCTGGTGGCCCGCCCACCCGTCGTCGGCGGACGGCAGCCCGGGCTCAGCCGGGCCGGTCGGTAGGCGGCATCGCCCCACCGAGCGAGGCGTACCGCGCGGCGAGGGCATGGAAGGACTGCTTGGGCTCCCACCGGTAGGCAGACGCCGGGTCGTGGTGGTCCTCCCGGACCGTCCGCACCAGAGCCATGCTCGCCACGTCGAGATCAAGCCGAGGGTCAGCGGAGTACGGATGGGTCGGATGAATGAACTCGCTGACCGCCACGCCGTGCACCCCGGCCCGAATGAACACGTCCAGCATCCGCTGGTGGAAGGCCGCCTGAGCGGGCTCGTCGCGTCGCACGTCGGGGCGGACGGTCGGCAGGGCCGCGCCGCGGTCGACCACGTCAAAGGAGAGGAAGGCCATCTCGGCGGCGCGGGCGTGCGTCGCGGTGCCGAACTCCGCGATCATCACCGGTTTGCCCCACCGGTGGTACCGGGCTATCTCCGCGACCCGGTCCTCGTCGCGGGCCGGGTAGCCGAGCGTGTAGAAGTGCATCAGCCGGATCACGTCGAAGAGCCGCCAGTCGACGTCCTCGAACGGCGCCGCCGCGTACCCGACCTCACCGGAGAAGATCGATCGCACGGCATTCACTGCCCGGTCGAGGAGTTGGTTGAGCCGCTCGTTGCCGTCCACCAGGTCGACCGGGTCGGTCGGCCTCAGCAGCCGGTGGTCGGCATCGGCGAAGATGTTGGCCATCCGCTCGTGGTAGCGCCCACCGGGCACCAGTCCCGGAGTGAAGACGGAGTGCACACAGCCAGTGGAGAAGCTGATGGCCGCCCCGTCCCGACGCAGCCGCTCGGCGACCCGGGCGGCTTCGGCGAGGTGGTCGACGATATCCGACTGCGACCGGTCGACGAGCCGCGGTTGCAGCCAGACGTGCATCCCGGTCTCGGCCGCCGTACGCGCGGTGTCGGCGAGCCGCCCGAGGTCGCTGCCGTAGACCGTCACGGAGTTGCAGTGCAGCCGCCGCCGGATCGCGCCGATCTCGTCGACCATCCGGCCGGTGCTCCAGAGCACCCGGGACAGCTCACCCTGCCCGGTGGCGAAGTTGGTGCCGGTGTCGTAGGCGACCCCCACCGAGCGCAGGCCATTCCGCTCGGCGGCAGCGTGTGGGATGTCGGGCTGCGGACTGCCGGTCATCGCGATCTCCCTGGTGACGTGGTGTGGTGTGACGTGCCCGGGCTCGACCCTCCCAACCGGCGCGCCACCGATGCACCTCCGGACGTGCGACCACCGGGGATGCGTCGCCGGCCGAGCGCACGGACGGAGATGCCCGGGCCATCCGCCACTGCCACGCTGGGCGCATGGCGGAGTTTGACGGCAGGACGGTCCTCATCACCGGCGGCGGCAGCGGCATCGGCCTGGCCACCGCGCGTGCGTTGCTGAACGCGGGGGCTCAGGTGGTGATCGCTGGTCGAGACGCCGACCGGCTGCGGGGCGCGGTCGAGACGCTCGACGCGGCCGGCCGCGTCGTCGCGGTCCCCACCGACGTGGCGCGGGAATCCGACCTCGACCGCCTGATAACGGTGGTACGCGACCGGTTCGGCCGCCTGCACGGGGTCTTCGCCAACGCCGGAATCGCCCGGTTCAACCCCTGCGCCGCGGTGACCGGCGGGGAGTACGCCGATCTGCTCGACACCAACGTCCGGGGGGTTTTCCAGACGATCCAGAAGTCGTTGCCGTTGTTGGCCGACGGCGCGGCGATCGTGGTCAACGGGAGCTGGCTGGTGCACCGGGGCATCGCGACCACCCCGCTGTACGCGGCCGGCAAGGCCGCGGTGGTGAATCTCGCACGCTCCCTCGCCGCCGATCTCGGTGCCCGGGGCACCAGGGTGAACGCGGTAAGCCCGGGCTACGTCGTGACCGACATGTTCCTCGGCATCGCCGAGACGGAAGAGGCCCGCGAGGGCGCCCGCCGCCAGGTGCCGTTGGGGCGGCTGGGCCGCCCGGCCGAGGTGGCGGAGGCCGTGGTCTTCCTGCTGTCCGACCGTTCGTCCTACATCACCGGGCAGGAGTTGCTGGTGGACGGTGGCCTGATCACCTCGGTGCCGAACTGATACCTGGTGGCCTGCGGGAGCAGGGTCACCTGTGCCGGCCGGATCGGCGTACCAGGCGTGGTGGATCCGGTATCCCACGCCGGGGCGGGCACCGTGCGTCTGCTCAGGGTGTGATCGAACGCGCGGTGCCCGCCCGGTCCGTCTCCGGTCAGGAGAGCCGGGTCAGGGTGGCGTGCATGAACGTGACCCAGGTGCCGTCGGGCGTCGGGAAGTCGCAGTCGTAGCGGATCGTCCGGTCGTCACTGGCCTGGCGCACGTACTTCGCCGGACCGACCAGGACGAGCCGGTCGTCCTCGAAGTCGCCGATGTAGCGGCTCTGCTCCTCGTTGAAGGGCCCGAAGCTGCTGAAGTAGTGCGTACGGTACTTCCGGGTCTCGGGGTCGAAGTCGAAGAACTCGTAGCCGACGTCCGGGATCCGGCCTGCGGCTCCCATGTCGATCACGCAGTCCCAGCGGTGGACGAGGAAGTAGCCGCCCGACAGCCACTCGAAGGTCTCGGTGCCGGAGAGTTCCGCCGGCGGACCCATCGGGCCGACCTCGGTCTTGCCGCTGAGCTTCCAGGTGCCGACGAGGAAGTCGAGACGGCGCAGCTCGGGGGCGGGTTGCGGCGGGATGGGCGTCTGCTGGGCACTGTCGGACACGGGTCGCTCCTCCAACATTTCCGCGGACCGGGCTCCTGGTGTGACATCACGTCGAACAACGCTCGCGCCACACCTGTTGTGACGCCTCCGACGCGGGCAACTCATCGGTACGGTCGACGGACTTTCCGGCGACCAGCCGGTCCGGTACGACGGCCGGGCGTG
>NZ_BOPB01000019.1 GCF_016863535.1 Micromonospora lutea | reverse complement strand
GTGCGTGCCCCGGCCAGCCGGGGCACGCACGCCCGGGTGCGCGCAGGTCAGCGGTACGGTTTACGCGCGGCGATGATCGCGTACCCGATGTCGGTCTGCTGGCTGAAGTAGCTCCGGTACGACGCCGTGAGGGTGTCCACCATCTCGGCGCCAAAGCTCGCGGTCAGTTCGTCGCGCAGCTCCTCGACCCGGCTGAGGTACCGCAGGCCCATGCCGTACACCCGCGGACCGCACTGGGTGTACTCCTCGACCTCGAAACCCGCCGCGCCGAGCTGCGTGATCCACTCCGGCACGGAGTGCAGCTGGGCGATCTTGAAATCCGCCATGAAGGTGGCGGCCTGCGCCGCACTCATCTGCTGCTCACGGGTGCAGTCGGTGATGGCCAGCCGACCGCCGGGACGCAGGACCCGGTGGAACTCGGTGAGTGGCCCCGCCACGTCGACGGCATGCACCAGGGCCTCGATGGCCACCACGGCGTCGACCGACTCGTCGGCCAGGGCGAGCCGGTGGTAGTCGCCGCACACGAACTCGACCCGGGCGGAGACGCCGGCCCGCTCAGCCCGACTCCGCGCCTCCCGCACCTGGACCGCGCTCAGGGTCACCCCGGTGACCCGGACGCCGTACTCCTCGGCCAGTTGCACGGCCGGGGCCCCGACGCCGCAGCCGGCGTCGAGAACGTGTTCGCCGGGACGCAGGTCGACCGCCGTGCCGGCCTTCCGGGTGATCCGCCGGGCCGCCTCGATGACGGGAGTGCGGTCGCGATCGTCGTACCAGTAGGACAGGTGCTCCTGACCATCGATGAAGACCTGCGACAACGCGGCGGTCTCGTCGTACATCCGGCTGATGTCGCCGGTGGTGGGTGTCGTCGAATCCATCGCCCCTCGTTTCGCTCTCATCGCCGGTCGGCCGTGACATCACCCTCACATCCACTGCCGCACCACTCACCTCCCGCCTTGCCGGGCATCGCCGCCCACGGCGACGTCCGCGACCCGGCACCGTCGGTATAGTGGCCCGTGGATGCTTGATCCACGACGGATTGGGGAGAGCTCGATGGCGGACCTCGGCGCGGACGCGTCCCAGCACGACACCGAGCAGGAGACCTCCATCATCGACGAGCCGAGCTTCGCGGCACTGGTCGACCGGCACCGACGTGAGTTGCAGGTGCACTGCTACCGGATGCTCGGATCCTTTGAGGACGCGGAGGACCTCGTCCAGGAGACCTACCTGCGGGCGTGGCGCAAGCGTGAAACATTCGAGGGGCGCTCAGCCGTCCGTGCCTGGCTGTACCGCATCGCCACCAACGTGTGCCTGGACTTCCTACGGGCCAACACGCGCACACCATTGCCCCACCGGCAGCCGGCCCTCGGCGCGGACCGGGAGACCCCGCCACCGCCCACCGACGAGGTGCCCTGGCTCCAGCCGTACCCGGACCGGTTGCTCGACGTCGTCGCACCGCCGGAGGGCCAACCCGACTCGCAGGTGGTGGCGCGCGAGACGATCGAGCTCGCCTTCCTCGTGGCGGTCCAGCACCTGCCGGCCCAGCAGCGGGCCGTGCTGATCCTGCGCGACGTGCTCGCCTGGCCGGCGAACGAGACCGCCGCAATGCTCGACATCAGCCTCGCCTCCGCCAACAGCGCCCTGCAACGGGCCCGGGCCACGCTGAAGGACCGGCTGCCGCCGCGCCCGATCGAGTGGGGCGCGACCTCGGATCCGGCCGAGGCCGAGCGGGCACTCGTCCAACGGTGCATCGAGGCACTGGAGAAGGCCGACGCGGCGAGCTTCGCCAAGCTCCTGAGGACCGACGTCCGTGTCACCATGCCGCCGGACCCGTTCTGGATCGTCGGTCGGGAGGCGTTCACCGCCGGGCTGCTCGCCCAGTTCGACCCGACCTCGCCGGCCTACTTCGGTGAGTGGCGGGCGCTGGGGACCCACGCGAACCGCCAACCGGCGGTCGCCGGATACGTCCGGCGGCCGGGCGAGTCGCTGTACCGCCCGCAGGTCCTCAACGTCTTCCGGGTGGAGGGCGGCATGATCGCGGAGATCACCGCGTTCCCGCCGGAGGTCTTCCCCGCCTTCGGCCTGCCCCAGCACCTGTGACCGGTGTGGCGGCGCCGGCCGGTTCCGGTTGGCGCCCGCCAACGACCCGGGCTCCGGTCAGCGCCGCCGCGCGACGGTGAGTCCGTCGGCGATCGGCAACATCACCGCCTCCAGCCGGTCGTCGGCCGCCACGGCGGCGTTGACCTCACGCAGCACGGCGGCGCACCGCCGCTGTAGCTGGTCGGCGGCCAGGTCAGGTGCGGTCACGAAGCCGTCGAGCAGCACGTTGTCCAGCAACAGCAGACCGCCCGGACGCAACAGCGGCACCACCAGCTCGTAGTAGGTCGGGTAGTTCAGCTTGTCGGCGTCGACGAAGATGACGTCCACGTCCGCCCGCTCGGGCATCGCCCGCAGGGTGCGGGCCGCCGGCCCGAGCCGGAAGTCGATACGGTCGGCCACCCCGGCCCGCTGCCAGTGCGCCCGGGCGAGTTCCAGCCAGCGGTCGCTGTTGTCGCAGGTGACCACCGTGCCGCCGGGAGCGACACCGCGCGCGAAGGCGAGGGCCGACAGCCCGGTGAAGGTGCCGACGTCGATCACCTTACGGGCGCGCACGAGCCGGGTCAGCAGAGTCAGCAGCGCCACCTGTTCCTCCGGCACCATCATCCCCGCCACCTCACCGAGCTCCGCTGTGGCACGGGCAAGGTCGCGGACGGTCGGGTCCGGTGCCGACGTCGAGGCGAGCAGGTACTCCCGCAGCACCTGGTTGACCGCTACGTGTTTGGCGTTCCCGCCCCCCAGCGACGCGTTCACGCGGTCGCTCCTTCCTGGTCGTCCCGCCGACGCCGGCCGGGTTCGGTTGTCTGGCCCGATCGTCGCCGCGCCGTCACGCCGGCCGCATCCTCCACGGTGCCGAGGAGGCGGCAGGGCGGAACGGCGGTGGTCGCGCACGGAGAAGGAAGCGACTGCCCGGGGCACCGTGCCACGCTGGCGGCAGGGGAACACGACCAGCCGGGAGCGCGAATGCGGGCAATGTGGAAGGGCGCAATCTCCTTCGGTCTCGTGTCGATCACCGTCAGGGTGCACGCCGCCACCGAGGAGAGGACCATCCGGTTCCGGCAGGTACATCGTGCCGACGGTGGCCGGATCAGCATCCGCCGGTTCTGTGACGACTGCGACCGCGAGGTGGCCTACGAGGACGTCGCGAAGGGGTACGAGGTCGACGACGGGCGACTGGTCGTCGTCGACGACGAGGAGTTGGCCGGCCTACGGCCGGCGATGGTGCGCACCATCGAGGTGGGCCAATTCGTCCGTACCGACGAGATCGACCCCATCCTCTACGACCGGACATACTTCCTGGAACCGGACGACGTCGCCGTGCTGCCGTACACGCTGCTGCGGGACGCGCTGCGGGACAGCCGGCGCGCAGCTCTCGCCCGGGTGGCGCTCCGCCAGGTGGAGCGCCTCGCGGCGATCCGGGTACGCGGGGACATGCTGATGTTGCACACCATGATCTGGCCGGACGAGCTACGCGTGCCGGAGTTCCCCTTCCTGGCCGCCCCGGTGGCGGTGCCGGCCCCGGAACTCGCCCGGACGATCTCTCTCGTCGACGCGATGACCGAGCGTTTCGACCCCGGTGGTCAGCGGGACGACTACCGCGCCGCGGTGCTGGAGCTGGTGGCCGCCAAGATCGGCGGCGCGGGCGACGCGGGCGGCGCGGGCGACGCGGGCGGCGCGGGCGACGCGGCGGAGCCGGAACGGACCGAGGACACCCGAGCGGCGGGACCGCCGGCCACGGCTGAAGCCCAGCCGGCACCGCCGACCACGGCTGAAGCCCAGCCGGGGCCGCCGGCCACGTCGCGCCGGCGCCGCGCCACGAAGGCGGCGTAGACCGCGTCGGCCGGCCCCAGCTCAGACGCCGTAGCCCTGCTCGATGACCCGACGCACCGACTCGCCGTACCCGTCGGGCCCCTCCGGCGCCACCGTACCCAGCCCGTCGACGTAGCGGTTGAACATGCAGAAGGCCGCCGCGATGAGCACGGTGTCGTGGATCTCGACGTCGGTCGCGCCCTGATCGCGGGCGGATGTCACCAGCTCGGCACGTACGTCGCGACCCGACTGCTGCACCGCCGCGGCGATCCGCAGCAGGGCCTTCAGCTTGGCCGAGATGGACGCGGCGTCGGGATCGGCGCACACCTGCCGCACCAGCGGCAGGCCCGCGTCCAGTTGGGCGGCGGCGAACAGCGAGTGCGAGGTACAGCAGAACTCGCACTCGTTGCGGCCGGAGACGTACGCCGCGATCAGCTCCCGCTCTCCCCGGCTCAGCGAGTTCGGGCCGCGCAGCAGCACCTCGGCCAGCTCGTTGAGGGGCTTGGCGGTCTCCGGCCGATACCGCATCAGGCCGACGATTCCGGGGTTCTGCACTTCGTCGAGGCCCAGATCAATGTGCGCGATGATGACACCTCCGATATGGATGACCGGTCGCCACGGCGTCGGCGACGCACGGGCTTGACCGGATGGTGACACAGACGCCGGGGGCGGATTTCTTCGTACGTGCTCAATTTTCCGGTACCCGGCTGTCGTTTGCCCCGGCAGCGGCCCCGCTGACGCGACGAGCCGAAGGGCGCCCGTTGACAGCAACCCACCGATGTCGGGAACGTCTCTGTCCACACCAACCGGCTACCTGGAGGCGCAGCGGATGGACGACACCCACGATCCCGGCCTCACCGAGTGGCACCGCTATGTGATCATCGGCGGCGGTCCCGCCGGGCTGCAGCTCAGCTACTACCTGCACCAGGCCGGCTGCGACTACCTGACCCTGGAAAGGGAGTCGGCGCCGGCGGCATTCTTCCGCCGTTTTCCCCGGCACCGCCGGTTGATCTCCCTGAACAAGGTGCACGCGGTGAGCGACGATCCGGAGATCCGGCTGCGCTGGGACTGGAACTCGCTACTCCAGGAACCCGCCGACCTGCCGTTCCCGACGTACAGCCAGGAGTACTTTCCGCACGCCGACGACATGGTGCGGTACCTGGACGACTTCCACCGCCACCACGAGCTGCGGATCCGGTTCGACGCCGCGGTCGAGCGCATCGAGGCCACCGGCGACGGCTTCGTCGTACACACCGCCGCCGGCCCGGTCGGTGCCCGCTGCGTCGTGGTGGCCACCGGCTGGGGCCGGCCTCACGTCCCGCCGATCCGCGGCATCGAACACGCCGTCGGCTACGAGGAGATGGAGGTCGATCCGCGCCACTACGCGGGTCAACGGGTACTGATCATCGGTAAGGGCAACTCCGCGTTCGAGACCGCCTCGGCGATCCTCGGTCACGCCGCGATGGTGCACCTGGCCAGCCCGCGTCCGCTGCGTCTGGCCTGGAACACCAAGCATCCGGGAGACGTACGCGGCCACCACGGAGCGGTGCTGGACAGCTACCAGTTCAAGACGCTGCACTCGGTGCTCGACTGCGTCATCGACGAAATCCGCCGCGACGACCACCGGTATGAGGTTCACCTGACCTACACGCACGCCGACGGCGAGACAGCCGTGCTGCCGTACGAGTCGGTCCTGCGCTGCACCGGCTTCGTCATGGACACCTCCCCGTTTACCGCCGGTTGCCGTCCCGAGATGGTGCCCAGCGGCCGGATGCCGGCGACCCGCCCGGACTGGCAGTCGACGAACGTCGACGGGCTCTACTTCGCCGGGACCATCGCCCAGGACCGCGACTTCAAAAAGGCGTCGTCCGCCTTCATCGACGGCTTCCGCTACAACCTGCGAACGCTGACCGCGCTGTTGCGCGAGCGGTACGAGGGTGTCCCGCTGCCCCACCGCGACGTCGCCCGGGACCCCGGCATCCTCACCTCGCTCGTGCTGGACCGGGTGAACTGGAGTTCCGCACTGTGGACCCAGTTCGAGTTCCTCTGCGACGCCCTGGTCGTCGACGATTCCACCGGGACCGTGCGCCACTATGCCGATCTGCCGGAGGACTACGTCCGCGCCCGGTTCCACGACCAGGCGCACTACTACACCTTCGGACTGCGGTGGGGCCGCGACGACTACCGCGACGTCTTCGCCATCGAACGCCACCCGCAGCCGGAACGCGCGGCCGAGAGCGCCTTCATCCACCCCGTAGTCCGCCGCTACCACGGGCGGACGCTGGTGGACGAACTTCATCTGCTGGAGGACCTGCTCGCCGAGTGGCGTCGTCCCGACCGGCACGTCGAACCGCTTTGCCGGTACTTCGCCCAGGAACTCGGCCGAGTGCGACGCGGCAGCAGATCAGAGCCGGACCATGACCTCCTGAAGTGACTTGCGGCGCAGGCACGGCACCGTGGCGTCCGGTGCCGGGTAGCCGACGGGCATCACCACGTACGGCCGCTCCTCCGCAGGGCGCTCGCAGACCTCGTTGAGAAAGCGCATCGGCGAGGGCGTGTGGGTCAGCGTCGCCAGCCCGGCGTGGTGCAGGGCGGTGATGAGCACCCCGACGGCGATCCCGACGGACTCCTTGACGTAGTAGGGCCTGGGCGTGTTCGGCCCCTGGTGCACCTCGAAGACGACGATCACCACCGGGGCGTCGGTGAGGAACGGTTTGCGCCAGTCGGTGCCCAGTGGCGCGATCGCGGCCAACCAGTCGGCCGTGGCCCGTCGCTCGTAGAACTCCCGCTCCTCCGCCTCGGCGGCCGCACGCAACCGTCGTTTGCGCTCCGGATCGGTGACCACGACGAACCGCCACGGTTGCACGTTCGCCCCACTCGGGGCGGTGGCCGCCGCGCGGACCGCCTGTTCGACGACCGCCACCGGCACCGGTCGCGAGGAGAAGTGCCGCAACGACCGCCTGGTGGCCATCTGGTCAGCGAACGCCCGGCTCACACTCAGCATCTCCGCCTCGTCGCGCCCCACCGTCCGGTGGCCGTCACCCGTCGTCTCCATCGACCGCCTCCTGCCATCGGGTACTGGTCCAGCATCCCGCGACACGACCGGCACGGCTTACGGCAGAAAGCTCTCTTCGGCCGGCGCCCGGCTGGCGGTGCCGCTGACCGTGTTGGCGATCAGGTAGTCGACCACGTCGGCGGGTCGGTCCCCGCGGCGTCCCGCGGTCCGCTGCCGGTGGGCGCCGCTGCCGAGGGCCAGCAACCGGCGTAGCCACCCGGCCAACAACTCACCGTCACCGAGCTGCTCGAGCACCGGCCGCAGCGAGGCCACGAGCTTGGTCACCATGGCGGCAGCGGGCACGAGCTGCCCGGTGGACAGATCGAGCAGCTCACCGTCGAGCCCGTCACGGGCGGCGCGCCAGTACGCCAGGCGCAACAACTCCGCCGGCACGTCGTGGTCGGCCTCGCCGTGTTCCACCGCCGCCAGCGCGCGTACCACGAGCGCCCGGACCAGTGCCGCGTACAACGCCGACTCCTCTGCCGTCACCGGCACGTCCGCGACCCGGATCTCCAGGGTCGGGTGGGTGGCCGAGAGACGCACGTCCCAGAACAGCGTGCCGGAGTCGACAGTGGCACCGGCTGCGCCGACGGCAGCCACGGTCTGCTCGTAGTGCGCGGCGGAGGTGAACCGGGGCGGCGGCCCGGCGACCGGCCAGCGCGACCAGATCACCGTGCGCCAACTGGCGTAGCCGGTGTCCCGCCCGCGCCAGTACGGCGAGTTGGCGCTCAACGCGATCAGCAGCGGAAGGTGCGCCCGCAGGTGGTTGCTGACCTGCACCGCGTGTTCGCGGTCGGGCATCTCGACGTGCACGTGCAGCGCGCAGATGGCCAGGTCGTCGTGCAGGCCACGGAACATGGCGGTGCCCCGGGCCGGCCGCGGGCCCTCGACGATCGGTGCCGGACCGTCGGCCTGGATCACCGGCGTACCGGACGCGACAAGGCGGAGTCCTTCGTCCACCGCGCAGCGGGCGACGACCCGGCGCGCCTCGGTCAGTTCGCCCAGCAGGACGGGTACGGAGGTGACCGGGCGGGTCCGGGTCTCCAGGTGCACGGTGCTGATCTCCCCGCAGACCCGGTCGCCAAGCTGCTCCCGTGCCCGTTCCACGACGCTGGCGGCTGCGGGTACCACCGCCCGGCTCTCCCCGTCCACCAGGAAGAACTCCTCCTCCACCCCGATCCGGGTGCCGGATGTGTCGAGTGAGCCGTGGATCCGCTGGTGAGGCACCCGGATGCCGCCTTCCGGTCAGCTGGCAACGCCGCGTCGACGCGGCCTGCCGCCAGGCTACGGGGCGAGGGTGGTCAGCGGGTGGTCGCGCGCTGCGAGAAGTCGACCGATCAGACCGGTGAGCAATGCGACCCGCTCGGGTGCGCGGGCCAGATCCACGTACTCGCCCCGGGCGTGCGGGTGCCCGCCGACGCCGCCGAGTCCGTCGAGGGTGGGCACGCCGAGCGCGGCCGTGAAGTTGGCGTCCGACGCGCCGGCGGCGTACGTGCCGTCGATGGCGGGCAGCCCCAACTCGGCGGTGACCGTCTGGGCCTGATGGAGCAGGGGGCGGGCGACCGCCTCGGGCATCGGGTAGCGGTTGACGCCGCCTTCGACGACGATCGAAGCACCGGGCAGCCACGGCACGAGGGCGCGCAGTGCGTCGTCCACCCGGTGCAGCTCATCGCGGCTCCACGCCCGTACGTCGACGTGCATCACCGCCGTCTCCGGGATGACGTTTGTCATCGTGCCAGCGGTGAGCACGGTCGGTGTGACGCTCGTACCGTCGGCGGCCAGTGTCCCGACGCCGAGTAGTTGATGCGCCAGCTCGACGCCCGCGTTGACGCCGCGGTGCGGCTCGACGCCCGCGTGCGCCGCCCGGCCACGGACCGTCACCCGGTACACGGAACCGCCCTTGCGCGCGATCTTGACGTGGCCCGACTCGGTGCTCGGCTCGCCCACCAGGACCGCGCCGGAGCGTGTCGCTTGTTCTTCGATCAGCGGGCGCGAGGCCGGCGATCCGCTCTCCTCGTCACAGGTGAGCAGAAGCCCCACCTGCGACGGATCGGGAAGCAGCTCCACCGCGGTGAGCATCTGCACGATTCCGGCCTTCATGTCGCAGACACCCGGACCGGTGGCCACGGTTCCAGTGACCGCGAACGGCCAGTCCCGGATGGTGCCAGCGGGCCACACCGTGTCGTAGTGCCCCAGCAGCAGGACTCGCTGGTGCACGGCCGGCCACAGCAGGTGGGGCAGGCCGTCGAGCCACACCCGTCGTGCCGCCCTGCCGAGGGCTGCGTTTCCCCAACTCTCCAGGAGATCGGCGCAGGCGGCCAACTGCCCGGCAGCCCCTGGCGGGGATTCGCAACCGACCAGGTCGCGAAGTCGAGAGGTCATCACCGGCAGCCGGTCCCGCGCCTGATCCCACATGTCACTGACGCCCGTCATCGTTCGATCGTCCATCACGGACGGACGGGCGATGCGGTGACTTGGGAGGTATGCCGGTTTCGTTGCGGCTCGACCCGGCGGGTTCGGCAGTCTGCGAGAACTCGCGCCGCTTATCTGTCGATGTCGTTACGTACTCGTCGCAGACGAATGTCGAGAACTTCTCCTGGCCACCGTCGACCGCGTTGAAGTTGGTTGTAGGCGGGGTTGTCAGGTGCGAGTCGATAGCCGTCTGCGGGTTACGTGACCGGGCTTTTTGGTGCCGTGGCCTGCGCTGTCGTAGCCGGAGTCGGCCAGGGTCGGTAGGTCGAGTTCGGCGGCGGACCAGTTCAGGGCGGCGGTGATTGCGAGTTCGCGCGCATCTGGTGTCGTGTAGCTGCCCGGGCAGCGCCGCCGATGTTCAGATCGGCAACCCGTCGGGGCGCATGACAGTGTGGACATTTTCGCCGAAGTCACGGTGCTGTGCGGAGAACCAGGCATCGATCACCTCATCCCTGACCGACAGGGTCGTCTCGGTCAGCCGGTCGCAGTCGAACAGCTTGCCGTCGAGGATCACGTGGGACCAGTTGTCGGTGGCGGCCCGACGCAGAGCGGTGTGCAGGTCGCTGGCCTGGGCGGCGAGCACGGCGATGCCCTCGTCACGGTAGCGGTAGGCGGTCTCCCTGGAGATGCCGAAGCCTACGGCGGGCAAGGCCATGTCCTCGGCCTTGCGGAACCATACGAGCACCATCAAAGCCTGATAGTGCGGTGTCCAGGAACGTTGGCGGTGCCGCGGCGAGGTCCAGGCGGCGCCCCGGCAAGACGGAATCGGGCCTGGACACCGGTGTGGTATCCAGGCCCGATTCCAACGCCGGTCGTCGGCTGGGCCCGGTGCGGCCCGGTGAACGTTTCTGGCCACCGCACTGGAAGCAGGTCGACGCCCCGGGCGCCACGGCGGGTACCGCAGGCCCGGCGCTGTACGTACAACAGCCGGGCGAGGTGCTGCACGAGGTTCCCTCGGGACGTCAACCATGGCACGATAAGCATTCACGTGGAGCCCTCTCGAAGACGTGTTTCTGTCGCAAGGACGTGTCTATCGATGGCTCCACGCCTGTTTCTACTGCCGCCCGACCCGCCACCTTCGCCCGTGCCGCACCAATCAAACCTTATGTTGCTGAGATCACTCCATTGATCCGACTCCTCTCCGAGGATCGCCGATAGACCGATACTTCGCCCCCGATGCCGCGGGCGGTTAAGTCCAGTCATTCATCCGCTCTCCGAGAGGTAGTCCGTTGTCTGACTTTGTACTCACCGAGAAGCGCGGTCTGAACGCCGGCCCGGAAGCAATCGGCGCGACGATCCAGCACCAGCGGTCAAACTTCCTCCGCCTCGTCACTCAACTCGATCCGGCGAGCTGGGCGGCGAAGTCCCGCTGCACCGCCTGGTCGGTGCACGACGTGGTCCGACACGTGGTCAACGTGGCTGAGCTGCACGTCGCTCTGCTCAGCGGCAGCCCGGAGGTCGAGCGGTTCCTGCGTCACGGCCCCATCCAGCCGGCCACCACCCCGCTGCTGTGGCTGGCGGACTCGCCTGCGCAGAGCCCGGAGGAGACCCTTGAGACCCTGGCGGTGCTGATCGAACGGGAACGGGAACTGTTCCAGGTCCGGACCGCCGGGCCCGAAGGCCCGCTGATGCCCGCGCCGAGCGGACGTCAACTGCACTGGTCGACCCTGTCCCTGCACATGCTCTGGGACGCCTGGATCCACGAACGGGATGTGGCCCTGGCGCTCGGTGTGGAGCCGGAGTCGCGGGTCGAGGACTTCCCCCTGGTCACCATGTACGCTCTGCTGCTCGCCGGGGGTGTCGGCGTGCAGGCCGGCCACCCGCCGGCCGCCACGCTCGCACTGCGGGACGTCACCGAGTCGCGGTACGAGATCGGCGTCGCAGAGGACGAGGTGTTCGTCGCGGCGGGTGCGAAAGGCGCCGCGCAGGGGCACGGGGCGGCCGACGAGGTGTTGGACAGCCTGACCGGCCGCGACCCGGATCTCGCACAGGCGCTGACGGCACCGGAGCCGGTCCATACGTCCCTGGGGGTGCTCCGCCAGGTGATGTGACGGGTTCCCGGGTGGGCGGCACGGTCGCCGGCGGCGGACGCGGCATCGGCGTGGCCACCGCGCGGCGGGTGGCCCGCGCAGGCCACGACCTCGCCCTCGGGACGCGAATCAACGCCTCGTCGCGCAGGTTCTCGAGCATCCAACCCTGGAACGCCTTCACATGCGCCCGCGTCACCGCACACGGATCCTCGGCCGCGTTCCCGGCCGCCGGATCCGGCGACTGTTCTGCCAGATGCCCGCCCAGCTGCGCGGCGGCGAGGAGGTAGTGGTAGCGAGTGGTCTGATGAGCTCATTGTCGACGTCGACTGGTCCGGGCTCGGCTGGCATGACGCTCCCGACGATGCCGGCCTGACCGCACCGGTGCGGCGAGGCCGGCTACGGCCGGTGCGGCGCCTGACGGACACCGCCCGCGGACCAGGCGGCGACCGTCGAATGCGCCATCAGCCATCCGAAGGAGTGGAATGCCGCAGCGTCGTCGTAGGGAGGAACTGCGGTGGGTTCTGTGGCGCAGTTCCTCGGTCGTGCCGTGGGCTGACAGCGTCAGGCGCTGGCGGAGACGCGGGACCCGTTGTGGGCGGCTGAGCTGCGGCCTCGCGCGGGCGGTAGCCGTTACCGGCGGTGGGCCGGCGGTCATCAGCGGGGGCCGAAGACCATGCCCAGCTTGGACAGCCGGGCGTTGTCCAGTTCCCACTGCAGCACGGTGTCGAGCGTGTCGAGTGCCCGCCCCTCGGCCGTGGCCTTTGTGCTCTGCAGGTTGTCGACCGCCTCCGGCAGAGCCGCCACCACCGCTGCGGTGGCAGTCCGCATGGGCTCTTCGGCGCCGTCCGCGACGGCCCGGATCAGGTTCACCACCGGAATACGGGCGGTGCCCGCGTACCGCCCGGCGATCCGCTCCAGGCCGGCTGGCATTCCGGACCCCGCCTCTCGCGTGGCCGCGGACAGCCCGGCGAGGAGGAGCTCGGCCAGTTCGCTGCGGCCCACGGCGAGCCCGGGCAGCACCGCCGCGACTGCGGCCCGGGTCGCCGTCTCCGCGGGCGTCTCGGCGCCGCCGTCCTCCGGGGCGTCCGCTTGGTACGCCAGCCGCCGCCGACCCGCAGTGCTCATCTGGAACAGCACCATGAGCGTCATAGCCCGGTAGAAGTCGCTCACCCCGTCGGCACCCGCCAGCGCGGCCAGCTGCGGCACCGCGCCCGGGGCGGCGGGCACCACCGAGCCCTGCGGGAACGCGTCGTTCGCGATCGCCGCGATCAGGTCGCCCACACCGTCGAAGGTGCGGCCCTCGAAGGACACCACCTCGGCGGCCGCGCGAAGATCGGCGGCAGGACGACGGAAACCACCGCACTTGAGTCCCGGAGGCGCAGGCAGAGACGGCGCGGCGGTTGTCTGCCCGCCGACGAGCTCCACGCGGATCCGGTCGGCCTCGGCCCGGTCTAGCTCGTGCGCGAGGCCCTCCCGGGAGAAGCGCTCGATCGCCTTGTCCGGAAACTGGCCGCATGCCGAGTTGACCTGCCCGCCGTACTTCCGGGCAATGGCCGCAACGGCCTTCTTCTCGACCGGTGAGACCTCCAGCGGACCCTCGTAGGGCGGGTCCACGACCAGCGAGTGGGTTCGCCACCAGCGGCGAAGCGACCCTCCAGCGGGTCGATCGGCACCTCCCGTACCGCGACCAGCAAATGGCCGCGCTCGGCCAGCCTCTCGCCGACGGCGTAGGCCGAAATCTCATCCGGCACCGAGACGACGAAACGCATCTCGCGAATCACGGCGGCATTCTATCGACGATGGTCGGGCTGCCCGGTGCCGCAAGCGCCGGGCAGCCCAGGGCTCAGGGCAGGGTGCCCGCCGTGCACCTTGATGCCATCGAGTTGGCCGTCACGGTAGATCTCGAAGCCGCGCTGCCCTTTCGGGTATTTCTTCTTGCCGCCCGCTGCGGGAACCGCCTGACGCCAGTTGGAGGGCATGATCCGACCGGTACCCACGCCGCGATCAACGACCCGCAGCGGCCGACGCCACGACCAAACGTGAATCAACCGCTACACGGATTAGATGCCCCTTATAGGGCGTCGAGGAGCAGATTCAGGCCCTCAGCCATGGTGGGATGCGTGATCGGGGCGTCGCGGACCTGTTGGTAGCGAAGGCCTCCGAGCATGGCCAACTGCACGGCAGCGATGACCTCCCCGGCCCCGTGCCCGAGAAGGGCGACGCCGAGGATTTCCTCGGAGTCCTCGTCGACGACGGCTTTCCAGGTGCCGGTGGCCTGGTGCATGGTCTTGGACCGGGGAATCGCCGCAGCCGGGATCTTCGCTACCCGGATGCGATGGCCCCGTGCCCGGGCCTCGGTCTCGGTCAGGCCGATGCGTCCAAGCTCGGGGGTGACGAAGACCGTGTAGGGCATCACCCGTCCGGCGGTGACCGCATCAACGCCAGTGAGGTTCTGCTTGAGGATCCGGAAGTCGTGCCAGGAGGCGTGCGTGACTGCGGGCTGCCGGCCACATTACCCGCGGAGCGTCCCGGACGTCGTGGTGCCCCAGCTCGTCGACCTACACCTGCAGGCCGGTTCCCGTTCGACCGGCTGGTCCGCCTCTACGACCTCGACCAGATGGAGTTGTTGTCGGACCGGTCAGCGGCCGACTTGCGTCAAGCGGCACGCGTCGCAGCCTGGCTCGTCCACACCCTCGAGGGCCGGAAACGCAGCGCCGGCACGGACCGGCCGTGAGGTGAGCTCGCACGCCGTGCCCACACGCGCGGGCACCCTGGATGCGCCAGGTCGGACGGGTCGGGCAGACCGTCTGCCGTCCCAGCGCCATGGGGCACACGTGGTGGGATGCCCTGCCGCCGTCGCCGGTTCTGGTTGAACTCGCGCGCTCGATGGTGACGAGGTCGTTCTGCAGCGTGTCGGCGGCAGTCACGCACGCTTGGCATTGAAGCCGACCCAGCGGTTAGCCAGCGGTCAGTGCGCCAGTACCCGCACCCGGGAACCGTGCGCTCAACGGGCCTCGGCTGTCGGCGCAGCGGGGTCTGGTACCGCGGTCATCCGGCCATCTGGGTCCAGCCTGCTCAGCAGCGCGTCGGCAATGTCGCCGAGCTGATGGAGCTGTCCGGGGGTGAGCGCGTCGACGACGTAGCGGCGGACGGTGGTGACGTGCCCCGGGGCAGCGTCGACGACAACGTCCCAGCCGGCATCGGTGAGCTGTGCGTTCGTGGCCCGGCCGTCCTCACGGCAGGGGAATCGGATGACCAGGCCGCGGTCCTCCAGCCGGCGTACCACGTGCGAGAGCCGAGGCAGGGTCGCGTTGGTGCGCTGCGCGAGCGCGGTCATGCGCAGCGTGCGCTCGGGTGCTTCGGACAGCATCGCGAGCAGGTAGTAGTCGAAGTAGGTCAGGCCGGCGTCGCGGCGTAGCTGGGAGTCGAGCACCCCGGGAAGCAGCTCGAGCACCGCGCTCAGCCGTACCCAGACGGCGCGTTCCTCGGAGCTCAGCCACTGCGGCGCCGACACGGCCGTAGGCTCGGTGCCGAGCGAGCGGGTCGTGTCGTCGGTGCGGGCTTGGCGGTGGTTCATGCGCTCCATCGTGCCCGACAAAAGTTGTCGGTACAAGTAATTCCCTGCTACGGTTAGTTGAAGCAACAACCACTTCGGTTTGTTCGTTCATCGACAAGGAGAACCGTCATGACCTCAGTGAGCATCCTCGGAACCGGCAACATGGGCTCGGCGATCGCCGGCGTCGTTGAGAAGGGCGGAAACACCGTCCAGCTGATCGGCAAAGACGCCGCGAACCAGGCCGTCACCGGCGACATCGTCGTCCTCGCGGTGCCCTACCCGGCGCTGCGCGAGATCGTCGCCCAGCGCGGCGACCAGCTCGCCGGGAAGATCGTCGTCGACATCACCAACCCGCTGAACTTCGAGACTTTCGACTCCCTGGTGGTGCCGGCCGACTCCTCCGCGGCCGCCGAACTCGCCGCGGCGCTGCCGAACTCGCGGGTGCTGAAGGCGTTCAACACCACCTTCGCCGGCACGCTGGCCTCGGGCACCATCGGCGGGCAGCCCACCACCGTGCTGATCGCCGGCGACGACGCCGACGCTAAGGCGAGGCTCGCCGAGGTCGTCACCGCCGGTGGCCTGAAGGCGATCGACGCCGGCAGCCTGCGCCGCGCCCGCGAGATGGAGGCGCTCGGCTTCCTCCAGCTCACCCTCGCCGCGGCGGACAAGATCTCCTGGACCGGCGGCTTCGCCATCCAGGGCTGACCACCGCAGCCGGGCGGCGCGACCTCTGAGCCGCCACCTGGCTGCCACCGTCTCTAGTCTGTGCCATGGTCGCGCCTCTCACCGGCGTCGACCGATGAACCCACGCTCCACCCAAAACCTGACATCTTGCGTGATATTTCTCCAACTGGCTTGCGGACGCCAGCGGGCCGCACGACCGCCGGGCGTAACGGCCGACGGTGCGACGTGACGGCTCCCGGCTGGCGACGCGCGGGCACTACGGCAGATCCGGTCGCCAGGGGTTGAAGGACAGTTGCGCTCGGGCTCGCGCTCGTCTGGTCGACCGAGAGACTTGCCCTGCGAGGATCAGTCAGGCCGGCACGCGTGGTCGCGGGCTGTGCAGGTGATGTGGCGGCGGTGGTCTGGCTTAGGCAGGCTCGGGACAGCCGTGGAGATTCATGCCTCGAATGGGTCCCAGTGGGTCGCGTAGCGCAGCAGCGAGCGGGCCAGGTCGAGGTTTGCCGCTGCCCACCGGGTATCGAAGAGGAACCATTGGTCGAACCCGAAGAAGTCATCGATGTAGCGGGCGACTTGTGCGATGTGGGGGTCGAGCCGGATCAGCGATCGACCCTCGACGCCCACCACTGGCCCCACAACGCCCAGCTCCTGAAGGCCCTCGTCGCCCCGGAAGACAACGACGTCGGCGCGGCCCTGCGACGCTACGCCCGGCTACCCGGATACGCAGCCTCGCCCGCCGGCCCCGACCACGCGCCCACACCCGACCCGACCCGTGGGAACGTAGGCGTGCCGGGAGCCGCGCAGCGGCCTACCGGCGGCGTCGGGCAGGTGACCGGCGAGGTCCGGCAGGGGAACACGGCGGCACCCGGCAGGTCCAGATTCCGGTTGATATCGGGTAATGCCCAGCACAGGCGCACCGAGTAGACGGATCCGGGGCCGGGCGGAACCAGCCGGACGGTCCGGATGGGCACCGCAGGGCTGAAGACCGCAGCGCAGGCCGCCTCGTTGGTGGGCAGGGGACAGGTGTCGTGCAGCAGGAACGCAAGCCGGTCAGGCGACGCGGCAACGGCAGCGTGGTCGAGGAAGTAGTAGGCCAAATCCACCTCGTCGTCATTGGTACGCACGCGCAGGGCGTGCTCACCGAGCCGGATGAAAGTGTCCTCGTCGTCACCCTCCACCCACAGGTGCTCGATCAACAAGCGCACGCAGATCGTCCACGGACGCCGGACGAGGCAGGTGCCGCTTCCGGGCCTCCTCGAAGATCGACTCCAAGCCGTAGACGTCACCGCCCAACTCGCCGTCGATCCATGCGTGCGGGTCGTCGTGCTCCCACCCGCGGCGAAACCAGTCCAGCACCGTCGCGTCCGGCACGGTGACCACCCGCTTACTGAACGGCAACTCCTCCCGCCACCGGCACACGAAGAACATGCCGGACACCCTCAGCGGATGTTCCGACACAGCCCTGCCGCGACGTCCGCCCCGACTCGAGGTGATCGCATGTCCCGGGTCCGGCGGGAATTATGGCTCGTGGGCTTGCGCCAGATACGTGATGTGGGCTGCCCGTTGCATCAACAGCCGACGCAGGTACGGCGCGACGAGCGCCCAGGTCACCACCACGCCCAGCGGCCCCAGGGGCGCGCTGATGGTCATGCGGTCGGTCATCTGCGTGCGTACGCCGTCGAAGTCCTGGAACTGATGCTCGTGGCGCAGAGCACGGAAGGGGCCTCGCGTCTGCTCGTCAACGAAGCGGTACGGCCGTTCGTAGGCGGTGATTCGGCTGGTCATGCGCCAGGCCAGTCCGAAGTGACGAGCGTGGAAGGTGACCTCGTCGCCGAGAACGAGTTGACGTCGTCCAGTGCTGGTCGTGGCTGTCTCACGGCTCGCAGGCAGGGACGCGGTGTGAACGTCCACATCGAGGGTCAGGTCGAACACCACACTCGGGGCGGCGTTGATGACGGACACGACCTCGATGAGCGCCGGCACACAGCGAGCCTAACCCTGAGGGATACCCCAAGCCGCCCGGCCATGACTACGCCCTTACGCCACAGCGGCCAGGCACCAACGTCGCCTCCGCGCCGAGGGCTCTACCGAAAGCCGTCGCCTCGGCAGATGGGCTCGCAGCCAGCGAGCCGACGCGAGACGATGTGCCGATGGCCAGACCGAACGAACAGACGCAGAGCGAGGTTGGCTGGTTCTGCGTTCGCTGCGTCTTCCGCGTGGGCGGCGACTCGGCGAGCCAGTTGTACGAGGAACGGCTGACGCTGTGGCGCGCCGCAGGTTTCAACGAGGCGATCGCGTTCGCGGAGGACGAAGCCCTCGGCCATGCGGCGGACCAGTCCGACATGGACTTTGTAGGACTCTCCCAAGCGTATCGGCTGTTTGATGCGCCCGGGCACGGGGCGGAGGTCTTCTCGCTGCTGCGGGCCAGCGACCTGGATCCACCTGCCTACCTGACGAGGTTCTTCGACACCGGGGAAGAGAAACAGGACGACACTGATCCCGGCACTTGACCGGGCGCGCCGTCAGGCTCGACGACAGCGGTCATCCAAGCTAAGCAATGACCTCTTCCTCACCTGCGATGATGTACCCGTCTACCGTGGCCACTCAACCGGACCGCTCTGGACCGGACCGGCGCCGGGTCAGGGCGGCCTGACCGTAGGACGACGTCGGCCGGTCAGCGGCGGTGCCAGACCACCACGGTGAACTCCAGGTCGGGCTTGCCGCCCCCTGATCGGGTGCGAGTCCGCAGCAGCTTGAGCCAGGCCACATTGTCTTTCGTGGTCGACACGCAGAGAACCATTCCGGATTCGATGTCTTGGTGGTTGATTTCCGTGCCCAGCGACTGGGTCTGGGCGGCCGAGAGGCATTCTTCGGGGCTGGCAGGCCGCTTTGCCGGGCCCGAACCCATGAGGACCTTGTCGCCGATCTTGAGACCGAAGGTGCTGTACTCCAGGTCCATGCCGCTCGAACGAAAGACATCGACCCAGGTACGGGGCGGGTGACTATCGAAGTCGACCTTCGCATAGTCGTGCCCGCCAGGGATCTTGAAGCGGTCGAGTTGCTCAGGTGGAAGAAAGTCACTGGTGGCGGCGGGCGCGGGCTCCGCCGGGGTCGAGGTGGCGGTCATCGACGGCAGCGTGCTGCCGCCCGCCGCCGGGGCCGAGGTGGCGGTCGTCGACAGGCCGGGGCGATCGGATGAAGCGACGGGGTCAGGATCGCTGCTGATCAGACCAGCCCAGTCCGGAATCATGGCGACGCAGGCCACCAGTAATCCGAGCACCGCGACGACGGCGGCCAGGACCGAACCGTCCACCCTGAATCGGGAGCCACCAGGAGCCGGAGATGGCCGACCACCAGACGAGTACGACATTGAGAGAATCTTATATGCGCGATGCCACGCGGCCCTCGGACTCAGCTGGTTGGCTTGCCGACATCGCCGGAAAAGGCGAGGAACGGCATTGGCTGCTCCGCCTTGGGTCGTCGTCGGCCGGGCGCGCATTGTCGGTCATGCCCGCGGGATAGTGACGCGATCAAAGCGGCGGTGATTCCGACTTGTGCCTCGACCGACTGGCGGTGCTCATCGGGCAAGCCCCACCTGTGATGTCGGTGGCGAGGGTTCTGGGAGTCGGGGTGTTGACACCCTGGATGCTGATCCGGTCGGACGCGCACAACCTCAGGTGGCTGTGCCGGCGCCGGGAAGGCCAGCTTCGCCAGGCGTGGTGCTGCACGTGGAAGGTGCGACGAGCGAAGTGCGGGAGCGCTGGTCGCCTAGAGCCTCCCTTTCAATCCCTGGATCTGCTCGTCGTCAGGGCGGGCAACGCACCAGCGTCCGACTGCGTAGAACACCCCGTTCCGAGGGAATGGTTCGAGTTCTTTGGGTCCGAGGACCAACAGGTTTCCCTGGCCCCTTCAGGGCCGCAGTGGCCAACACGTCGGCGAGCGATGGCAGCGTGGCCGCAACCAGCCCACCCCGGAGCAGGTAGCCGACGCGCGCGCGTTCCTACTCGACCGGTTTTTGCGGGATTGTCCCTGGGCCAGCCCGGCGGACCGGGCCAACTATGTGGCGCTGCTGGTAACGCCGATCGCTGCACCAGGACCGGACATGCCCGAGAGGCACTGGAAGCGTCTGATCCTCATCCTGCTACGCAGGCGGCACATGGTGTCCTGCAGCGGGCGTTGGGCAGGCAGCTCAGCCGCAAGCTGACAGCGGGACCGGTCAACCGGTGACGACACCCATCCAGTCCCGCAGCCGGGCCACCGCAGCCTGGTCTCCCCGGCGGCCGACCGCTTCGTCGGGAAGCCGGCGCCACAACCACAGGAACGCATCGGAAGCGGTAGCCTCGACGACTCCCTCCGCCGGTCCGGGTGGCAGTGGATCCCGGTCGACGGTCACGAGTTCAGTGGTCAGCGAGATCAGCCAGGAGCGACCTCCGGCCAGCAGCCTCACCTGGTGATCCGGTCCGGGTTGCGGCGCGTCGGACCAGTCTCCCGCAAGCATCACTTCGAGCACCTCGTCGATCCCGTCGACCGCCAGCGCCATGTCGACGGTGCCACGTTCGCCGAACGCCGCCGTCACGTCACCGGCGTGGACTGCGGTCTCCAAGGCCATCCGTCGAAGCCAGAAACCGACGGTCTGGTCCGGCGCGTGCCAGGTGTGCGACGGCGCGGCCGGCCCGAGCTGGGCGAACAGGTCGACCAGCTCGTCTCGGGCGTCGGTCAGCCAACCGACCGGGTCCGGCGGCGCCGGAGGTGGCCACGGCGACGGCTCCCGCAGCAACCGGGTCTGAGCGATCTTGTCCAGGTAAACCACGGCGAGGTGCTCGACGACGTCCGAGACGGTCCAACCCGGACAACCGGCAGCCGGGGCGTGGAGATCACCGACCGCGGCCCGGACCAGCCGGTCACTGTCCGCACGGATGCTCGCCAGGTACGTCGCCGCCTCCATCGGGCCAGCCTGGTCCATGCGAAAGGACAGGTCAAGCGAAGCGGGGCCACCGTTTCCCGCCCCGATCCGGGCTACCATCGCGCGATGGCACCCGAACCGAGGACCGCGGTCCCCGTCCGGCCGGGCCGGTGGTTCGTACCCGCCCCGCCGGCCGGCCCACTCGCATTCGCCTTCCCGTACGCCGGGGTGGGTGCCTCGTCGTACCGTCCCTGGCCGGCGCGGATCGGTGAGGTGGCGGTGGTGGGGGTGCAACCCCCCGGACGGGAGAACCGCACGCGGGAGCCCGCGCACCGCACCCATCGGGCGTTCGCCGGCGATCTGGCGGACGCGCTGATGCCGTACCTCGACCGCGACTACTACTTCGTGGGGCACTGCGGCGCGGTCCCGTACGCCCTGGAGACGATCTTCGAGCTGGAACGCCGGGGCTGCCCGCTGCCCCGGCGGCTGGTGGCCTCGTCCTGGGGGGCACCACACCGTGGCCTGTACGGCTACCTCAACTTCGTCGACCTGTCGACGGCGGACCTGCACGCCGAAACCCGGACGTTGTTCGAGCGAGCGGGGGTTCCGATCCGGGAGGACTTCGTCGACCTGTTGACCCAGGTGCTCCGGCACGACCTGGAGACCCAACGCGACTACTCCTACCCGGCCGGGGCGCGGGTCCCGGTGCCTGTGACCCTGCTGGGCTGGACCGGCGACGACGTCGTGCCGCCCGACCAGGTCCGGCCGGGATGGACGGAGTGTGCGCAGGTCGAGTACGAGGAGTTGGAGGGAGCGCACCTGGCCTTCCTGTCCTGCCCGGCGAACCTCCAGCGGTCCCTGGAGCACTGGCTGCGTTGAGACCCGGCGTCAGACGTCCGCGGCCAGGCGGAGCGCGTTGGCCGCCAGGTCGCGGGCCTTGAGCGCCAGCGGGGAGGTCCGGTCGAGAGCGAGGAGTTCCTGCGCGAGGACATTCAGTTCACTGACCTGTCGGCGCTGTTCGTGATCGCGGATCATGCTCTGCATCCACAGGATCGCAGCGAGGCGGGATCCCCGGGTCACCGTGGTCACCTCGTGTGGCATCCCGGTCGGATAGATCACCGCAGAGCCGATCGGCAACTTGTAGACCTGGCTTCCCCACGGGCTGGCGAAGGTCAGCTCACCGCCGTCGTAGCTTGCCGGGTCGGTCAGGAAGACGGTCATCGAGAAGTCGCTCCGCAGGTAGTTCTGCCCGAACGAACCGTACGCCTGCTGCTGCGCCATGAATCCGATGACCGGAGAGTCGATGTGCATGCCGTACGACATGCCTTCGTCGTACCGGTTGACGATGGCCCGGGTGATGGCGCGGGGGAAGACGGAGAAGTTCAACTCCGGGCTGCGCCGGATCGCCCGCTCCACCAGCTTGACAATCTCGACGTACGGTTGTTCGGCGGCCATCTCCCGGTTGTTCTTCACGTCCAGGTTGCCACCCCCGGCGGAGATCGCGCCGTCGACGAATGCCGCCGCGTCGATGCTCTCCTGGATGGTGTCTAGGTCGTCGTCGTCGAGGAACTTCTCGATGGTGATGATGCTGGGCCACATGGGCCTACTCCTTGCAGGTCGAGGTCGGGACCGGTTGGGGCCGGCCGGCGGGAGCCGGCCGGGGACGCAGGTGGTGGGCCACGTCGGCCAGCAGTTGGGACCGGGCCGACCGGAGGAAGAAGTGGTCACCGGCAAGGACCCGCAGCGCGAAGGCGGCTGACGTCTGCTCCGCCCACCCCGCCATCGCCTCCGCTGACACAGTGGGATCCTCCGCCCCGCAGTAGGCGGTGACCGGTACTGGGAGAGCGGCACCGGCGGCGTGGCGATGTCGCTCACTGACCGCGAAGTCGGCGCGGAGGATCGGGACGAAGTATGCGGCCAGTTCCGGATGGGTGAACAGGTCGGCGTCGGTGCCGTTGAGCCGGACGACGCTGGCGCAGAACTCGTCGTCCGGCAGCTCGTGGATGGGCGTGTAGGAGGGCCCGATCTGCGGGGCCGGCCGTCCGGAGACGAACATCCGGGTCGGCAGCCGCCCGCCCTCGCGGTGCAGCCGGCGCACCACCTCGAAGCTCACCATCGCGCCGAGGCTGTGCCCGAAGGTCGCGTAGGGGACGTCGCCCGCAGCCCGCAGCACCTCCATCAGGGGCGGCAGGTGCTGTTCCACCCGGTCCAGCAGCGGCTCGCCGGAGCGGTTCTCGCGCCCCGGCGGCTGGATCGCGCACACCTCGATGTCCTCAGGTAGCAGCGCCGGCCATTCCCGGTACACCGCCGCGCCGCCACCGGCGTACGGGAAGCAGAACAGGCGCAGTCGCGGCCGGGGAACGTGCCGCCACCGCACCACCCACGGGTTGGCCCCGGTCCGCACGGGCCGCCCGTTCACGGCTTTTCCCGTTCCACCCGGTGCCCGGCGCCGGTCAGGGCTGCGAGCGCCCCGGGCAGGTCGGTGACGAGCAGGTGGTCGGTGTCGTAGGTGGCGACGGCGAACACACTCACGCCGGCGGCGGCCAGCGGTGCGACCACGCTGTGCAGGACTCCCGGCTCGTCCAGTCCGAACGGTCCTTCGACGCGCAGGCAGTGCCACCCCGCGCCAGTACGAGAGGGTGGCGGCACGGCCTCGACGGGCAGGATGAGGGACAGTTCGTGCCGGGTGCGAGTGACCGACGTGAACGGGGTGGTTCCGGCCAGTGCCCACCCTGGTACGGGCGCGTCGGGCGCGAGGCGGTGCACGGCGAACTCGCCGGCGAGCAGGGTCAGGCGGCGCGACGGGGCGCCCTGGCGGGTGTCCATCAGTAGATGATCCTCGAGTCGGAGTGGTGCCGGAACGCCCGGGACTTGCGCAGGTCCCGGGTGATGTTGACGCGCTTCAGCCAGCGGTCCCGGCCGTCGTAGCGGGCCTGGAAGGGCCGCCGTCCATGTACCGCCCGGAAGTTGTCGATGAACAGGATCTCCCCCGGTGCCAGCGCCACCTCCTGGAGGGAGCCGTCGATGGCCGCGCAAATCCGCCGTAGCGCCTCGGCGGCGACCGGGTCGTCCTCCGGCACCCGCATGTAGAACGGGTCGATGGACAGGTACGGCGACGACGGGTCACCGGAGAGCACCGCGACCGGGAACGGCCGCTCGTTCATCTCCCGGACCCGCCGGCGGGCCGCGTCGAGCAGGACCGCGGTCCGTCCGGTCGCCGTCGACGAGCCGTGGGTTTGCTCCAGGTGCGAGTCGTCGGGCCGGATGACGAAACGCGGTTCGAAGAGCACCTCGCGGGTCGCCTCGTCGAGGTGGAGGTTCTCCACGGTGGCGAAGGTGGTGGGGACGCGGGCGTCATTGCGCAGGCAGAACAGCCCCAGGTAGTCGCACTTCAACGGGTGGAAGGCCTCCTCCGTGTGCCACCACAGCAGTTCGGTGCTGCCGCTGCCGAGCTGGCTGTGCTCGAAGCCGGGTGCGGGGCAGATGTCGTGGACCAGGGCACCCTCCTGCTGGGTAGCCCAACCGAACACGTCCCCGAGTGCCGTGGCGCAGAGCACCAGCCACATCTCCTCGGCCAGGGTGGTCCGGCGGTCGGGCTGCTGGGACCAGCCCGCCGGCGTCGGCCCGATCGACGCGTCGTCGACCTGGAAACCGGAGATGACACAGGTCGCGTGCTGCTCTGCGGTCCGCAGCTCGGTCAGAAACCGGCGTAGTCGGGCCGGTAGCTGGCCGCCGGCCACCGCCACGTCCCGCAGGAAGGCCGATGAGTCCGCCGCGCCGTGCGTCGTCCGCAGGGTGTCGACCAGGTCGTGGACCTGAGCGGCCTCCTCGGGGGTGAGGTCGAGCCGACCCGGCCCGACCAGCACCGGAGCGCCGGTCGTGTGCTGCTCACCGTGCATGTGTACCGCCGGATGTCGGGCCGGTCGGCTGCGCGCCGGCGATGTCGAGGATGTCCCGGAGCAGCGCTGCCGCCGCCGGCTCGGGGCCCGGCTCCAGGCTGACCGCCACCAGCCGGTCGACCCGGTCGGTGGTGAACGACACCGCCATCTCGTCCGGACCGATCATCGCCAGCGGGTGGTCCTGCGGCAGTGGAGCCGGTCGTACGGCCAGGTGGTAGCCGGTGCCCGTTCGCTCGGCCAGGCAGAGCGGCACGATCCGCTCCCCCCGGTCGCGGGCGGCGGCGAGGTCGGCCGGGCTGCAGGCGTCGATGCCGGTGACGGCGATGTCGGCGAGGGTGGTCGGCTGGCTGAGGACCGCGTTGGCCAGGATCGCCAGCTTGCAGGCGGCGTCGTGTCCGCCGACGTCGAGGCTCGGGTCGGCCTCGGCGATGCCACGTCGTTGGGCGTCCCAGACCGCGTCCGCGAAGTCGACGCCTGCCTCCATCGCGCGCAGCACGCTCTGCGACGTGCCGTTGAAGATCGCCTCGACCCGGTCGATCCGGGCGCCGGCCAGGTCCCGGCGGCCGATGGTGACCACCGGCAGGGCGCCCGCGACGGTGGCGCTGAAGCGGAGCCGACCGGACGACGAGGTCGCACCGGTTGCGGCCGGCGCGATCGCGCCCGGCCCGGCTGGCCACCGGTCGGCCGGATGGGACAGGGCAGCCAGCTCCGCGTAGCGCAGGGCGAGGGGCGCCTTGTTGGCGAGTACGGCGTGGACGCCATGGGTGAGGGCATACCGGACCGTGTCCAGGGCCGGCTGACCGTCGGTCAGGTTCACCGGGGTCGCCTCGACCAGGATGTCCGCGCCGCACTCGGCGAGCAGCGGCAGCGGCTCCAGCCCTGGTCTGCCCACGCCGGGCAGGTCGGCCAGCGCCCGCCCGCCGGACAGGGTGGCGCGCAGCGTCGACAGGTCCAGCCCGTCCCGGTGCAGCGCGGCGCCGCCGAGTTCGGCGACGCCGACCACCGCCAGGCGTACGCCGTACCGGGCGGCCAGGTCCGGGCCACGCTCGTCGAGCAGGTCGATCAGTGAGCGGCCCACGTTGCCGGCGCCGGCCAGGCAGAGCCGCCAGGTCACCGGGCTCACCGGCCGGCTCCGAGCCGGACGGTGGTGACGGCGACGCCGCCGAGCGGCCCGTCGCCACGAGCGGCCAGGCCGGCGATGGTGGCGTCCCAGTCGGCGATCATCGCGGTCACTGTGTCGTGGTCGAACACCCCCGGGTAGTAGTGCATGATCAGGAGCGTGTCGGCGCCTGGCACCACCTCGACCCGGAGCGGGAACTCGAACTGCGCCACCTGGTAGTCGGCCTGGGCGAGAGGGTGCTCCAGGTCGACGCGGGAGGCGAGATTGTTCAGCGAGCCGTCCCAGGGATAGTTCTCGAAGACCATCATGCACTCGAAGAGGTCGAGCAGTTCGACACCCAGTGCCTCCTCCACCGAGCTGTACTCGTACTGCCGCAGCTCCACCTGATCCGCCTGGAGGTCGGCCAGCCATTCCTTCGCCGGCCGGTCCGGGTCCACCGTGACGCGTACCGGAAGCGTGTTCATGCACAGCCCGGTGACCGTGTCCACCCCCGGGAACTCCGTCGCCCGGCCGGACGAGGTGACCCCGAGCACGACGTCCCTGCGCCCGGTGTAGGCCGCCATGAGCAGCAGCCACGCTCCCTGGATCACGGTGTTGACGGTGAGCCGGTGCGCCCGGCAGTACTCGGCCAGTGCCTCGTGGGTCACCGGGTCCAGCGGGATCCGCTGCTTGGCGAATTCGGTTCCCACGACCGGGTCCGGCCGCCCGACGGCGGCCACCACGGGGGTGGGCCCGTCGAAGCCGGCCAGGTGGTCACGCCAGAACCGGGCCGCCGTGTCCATGTCCCGCCCGCGCAGCCAGGCGACGTAGTCCCGGAACGGGGTCAGGGTCGGCAGCCGTGGCGTCTCGCCGTCGAGGATCGCCTGGTAGACCGCGAAGACCTCCTGCTGGACGATGGCCCGGGACCAACCGTCGAGCACGATGTGGTGGTTAGTGCAGACGTACTTGTAGGTGCCGTCGTCGATCTGCAACAGGTGCAGGCGCAGCAGCGGCGCGCCGCCCAGGTCGAAGCCCACCGCCCGGTCCGCCTCGACGATCTCGTCCTGCCGGGCGACCTGCCCGGCGGTGTCGAGACCCCGCAGGTCGTGACGGCTGATCCGGATGGTCGCGTCGGCGTGGACGACCTGCAACGGCTCGGCGAGGCCCGCCCAGTGGAAGGAGGTACGCAGAGTGGGGTGGCGACGCACCACGTACTGCCACGCCTCGGTGAGCGCGTCCAGGTCGAGCCCGTCGCGGACGAAGAGGTAGTCGGCCTGGATGACGTACTGCCCGGGACGGGGGTGGGCCAACTGCCGGCGCAGCATGTGCCGCTGCATCGGCGGCAACGGGTACACGTCGACCAGGTCGGGAATCTCAGCCCGCAGCCGGGCCAGTTCCGCCGGGGTCGGTGCGGTCAGCGGCGGCAGTTCGTCCGGGGCACCAGGCTCCTCGTCGGTGACGGTCGACGCGTCCCGGGCCAACTCGGCGATCGTCTGGTGCTGGAACATCTGCCGGGGTGAGAGGGACACGCCGACCCGCCGGGCCCTGGACACCACCTGGATGGTGGTGATGGAGTCGCCACCGAGGGCGAAGAAGTTGTCCTCGATCCCCACCCGGTCCAACCCGAGAAGCTCCGACCAGATGTCGGCGAGAACCTGTTCTGTGCGGTCCCGGGGGGCGACGTACGGGGTTCCGGCGGCCTCGCCACCGGCGTCGGGGGTGGGCAACCGACCTCGATCGATCTTGCCGTTCGGGGTCAGCGGGAACGACTCCAGTGGCATCAGCACGGCCGGGACCAGGTAGTCGGGAAGGATCTGTTGCGCCGCCGCCCGGACCACCGCCGGGTCCAGTGCGCCGCCCGGTTCGGCGACCAGGTAGGCGATCAGCCGTCGGGGCGTACCGTCGTCGGGTGAGACGGTGACCAGAGCCTCCTTGACACCGTCCTGGGCGCGCAGCGCGCTCTCCACCTCACCGGGCTCGATCCGCCAGCCCCGGATCTTGACCTGGAAGTCGCTGCGGCCGAGGAGTTCCAGGTTGCCGTCGGCGCGGTACCGGGCCCGGTCGCCGGTGCGGTAGAGCCGCTCGTCGGGCCACTGTGGCAGCGGGCTGGCCAGGAACTTGGCACGGGTCAACTCGGTGTCGCCCAGGTAGCCGCGGCCGACTCCGACGCCGGCCAGGTACAGGTCGCCCGGCACCCCGACCGGGACCGGTCGCATCCGGGAGTCCAGGACGAAGCACCGCTGGTTGGCCATCGGTCGGCCGTACGGGATGCTGCGCCAGGTGGGGTCCACCTCGTCGACGAGGTAGATCGTCGAGTCCATCGACACCTCGGTGGCGCCACCGAGGCTGACCACCCGCGCACCGGGTGCCAGGGCCCGGAGTCGGTCGGGGAGGCTGAGCGGGATCCAGTCCCCGCCGAGCAGCGCGAGCCGGATCGGCAGCGGACCGGCCCCGACCGACTCACCCGCCTCGACGAACATTTCCAGCAGGGCCGGCACGGTGTGCCATACCGTCACCCGGTGCTCGGCGACCACCCGGTGCCAGTGTTCCGGGTCGCGTTCAGTGCCCGGGTCCGGCAGCGCCAGGGTGGCCCCGGCCATCAGGGTGCCGAACACGTCGTAGGCGGACATGTCGAACCCGGTGGCGGCCAGCCCGAGCAGGCGGTCGCCGGGTCCGATGCCGAACCGGCGGTTGAAGTCGCTGAAGTTGTTGACCCGGCCGCGGTGGTCGAGGAGCACTCCCTTCGGCCGCCCGGTGCTGCCCGAGGTGAAGATGACGTACGCCAGGTTCTCCGGGGTGACGGCCGGGCGGGGCCGTCGGGTCGGCTCCGCCGCGACGGACGCCCGGTCCGCGTCGACGTCGACCAGCCGGACGCCGGAGACCGATGCAGCCCACGGGGCGCTCGCGGCCGTACCCACCACCAGCGGTGCGGCGGCGGTGTCCAGCATGTACCGCAGCCGCTCCGCCGGGTACGTCGGGTCCAACGGCAGGTAGGCCGAGCCGGCCTTGGCGATGCCCAGCAGACCGACGACCAGGTCGAGGGACTTCTCCAGGCAGATCCCCACCGGCACGTCCGGCCCGGCGCCGCGGGCGATCAGGTGGTGGGCGAGCTGGTTCGCCCGGACGTCCAGCTCGGCGTACGTCAGCCATCCCGTGCCGGTGACCACGGCGAGTGCTTCGGGGTCGCGGTCGACCTGTTCCTCGATCAGCTCGTGCAGGCAGCGGTCGGACGGGTACCCGGTGTCGGTGCGGTTCCACTCGACGACAATCTGTTCCTCCTCCGGCGCCGTCAGCAGCGGCAGGTCGGCCAGCTTGAGCGTCGGGTCGGCCAGTGCGGCGGTGAGCAGGGTGGTCAGGTGCCCGACCATCCGGACGACGGTCGCCTCGTCGAACAGGTCGGTGCTGTACTCAACGGCGAGCCGGAAGCTGCCGCCGTTCTCCTCCAGGCCGAAGGTCAGATCGAACTTGGCGGTGTGGTTGTCGATCGCCAGCGCCTCGTCGAGCCCGGGAAGGACGGCTTGTGCCCCGGGCTCGGAACCACCGCCGGCCCGGAAGACGAACATCACCTGGATCAGCGGCGTCCGGCTGAGATCCCGGTCGGGCTGGGCGATCTCCACGATGCGGTCGAAGGGAAGGTCCTGGTTGGCCAGGGCCCCAAGATTCGTCCGGTGGGCGCGGGCCAACAGCTCCGTGAAGGTCGGGTCGTCACGCAGGTCCGTCCGCAGCAGCACCGTGTTGGACAGGTAGCCGACCATGCCGGCGAGCTCCGGCCGGCCCCGGTTCGCCACCGGGGTGCCGATGCCGACCCGGTCCTGGCCGCTGTACCGGCCCAGCAGCGCGGTGAGGCCGGCGAGGAAGACGCTGAACGTTCCGGTACGCGCCTCGCGGCCCAGTTCCCGTGCCCGCTCGGCGAGATCCGCCGGCAGCCACTCGACGTACTGCGCGCCCCGGTAGCTCTGCTGCGCCGGGCGGGCCCGGTCGGTGGGCAGGTCCAGCACCGGCACCTCTCCAGCGAGCTGGTCCCGCCAGTACGCGACCTGCGCGTCGAGCGCCTCCCCCTGCAGCGCTGACCGCTGCCAGTGGGCGTAGTCGGGGTACTGCACGACGAGGTCGTCCAGGGGCGGGCGTTGCCCGTGGGTCAGCGCCTCGTAGGTCACCGACAGCTCCCGCAGCACCAGCTCCATCGACCAGGTGTCGGCGATGATGTGGTGGATCGAGGCCATCAACACGTGTTCGGCGGGTCCCAGACGCACCAGTCCGACCCGCAGCAACGGCGCCCGGTCGAGGGCGAACGGCCGGTTGGCGTGTTTCACCACCAGGTCGTCCAGGGCGGCGCTCCGGTCCGGCTCGGGCAGGTCAGCCAGGTCGTGCCCCTCCAGCGGCACCCAGGTCCGTTCGTGCACGACCTGGACCGGACCGTCGTCACCGAGGACAAAGCTGGTGCGCAGGCTCTCGTGCCGCTCGACGAGCACGTTGAGGCTGCGTTCGAGCACCGGTACGTCGATCGGGCCCCGGATGGTGGCGGCGAGGGGGATGTTGTAGTGCGCCGTGCCCGGGTCGAGCTGGTCCAGGAACCACAGCCGCTGCTGGGCGAAGGAGAGCGGGATGGGGCCGTCCGGCCGACGCCCGATCGGTGCGTGCTCCGTTCCCACCGGTCGCCGGAGCCGCTCGGCCAGCAGCGCCTGCTTGCGTGGGGACAACGCCGAGATTCTGGTCAGCGTCTCGGAATCCAGGTCCATGGAGGTTCTCCTCGTCGGGGTCAACTCGGCCAGGCGGGCGTGGTGCAGGCAAGGTCGTCGGCCGGGTAGCGCGGTAACGGCCAGCGCTCGCAGAGCGCCGCCACGTCGGCCGACACCTGTTCGGCGGTACCGGCGTCGAGGTGGAAGTCCCGGTCCCCGCGAGGCTGTACCGCCCGCAGCACCCGGTCCGCCAGCCGGGCGCAGGTCGGCATGTCGACCGGCCCGGCTCCGCGTACGGCGAGGGTGTTGGTGCCCAGCCGGAGCCCGCTGGTGACCGAGGCGGGCCGTCGGTCGCCGGGTACGTGGTTCTTGTTGACCAGGATCCCCACCGATTCCAGGGCGTTCTGGGCAACCAGCCCGCTCAACCCGGTGTCGGTCAGGTCGAGCAGCACGATGTGGTTGTCCGTGCCCCCGGACACCACCCGGTACCCGAACCGGGCGAACGCGTCGGCCAGCGCCCGGGCGTCGTCGACGATGCGTGCGGCCAGGTCCCGGAACTCCGTGGTGGCGCACCGGTCGAAGGCCCGCGCCTTCGCGGCGATCACGTTGACCGCCGGTGCTCCCTGGAAGAACGGGAAGACCGAACGCTGCATCGCCTCGGCCAGGGTGCTGCCGTGACCACCCGGCACGGGCGTCGTCGCGTCCCGGCCGAGCAGCACCAAGCCGCCGCGCGGGCCGAAGAGCTGCTTGTGGGTGCAGGTGGTGGTGATGTGCGCGTGGTCGACCGGGTTGGGGTGCAGCCCAGCCACCACCAGCCCCGCGACGTGAGAGATGTCCGCCAGTAGCAGCGCACCCACCTCGTCGGCCACCGATCGGAAGGCCGCGAAGTCGACAGTGCGGGAGTACGCCGTCGCCCCGCAGATGATCAGTCGGGGCCGGGTCCGGCGCGCCAGCGCGCGGACTGCGCCGATGTCGATGCGACCGTGCTCGTCCAGCCCGTACCCGTGTGCCTGGAAGTACTGCCCCGAGAAGGACGCCCGCGATCCGTGCGTGAGGTGGCCGCCCTGGTGCAGGTCCATCCCGAGGATCACGTCCCCCGGTCGCAGCAGGGCACTGAGCGCCAGCTCATTGGCGACCGAGGCCGAGTGCGGTTGCACGTTCGCGTACTCGGCTCCGAAGAGGCGGCGGGCCCGGTCGATCGCGAGCTGTTCGATCTCGTCGACCTGCGCGCAGCCGGCGTGGTACCGGCGGCCCGGGTAACCCTCCGCCGTCACGTTCACCACCGGTGACGCCAGGCAGGCCAGCACCGACGGATCGACCACGCTTGACGAGGCGACCATGACCAGCGAGCGTGCCTGCCGCCGGTTCTCCCGGTCCAGGATCGCGTGCAGGTCCGGGTCCTCCTGCCGCAACAGGTCCGCTCCCCGCTCGGCGAGCCGGGCCACGGAGATGCCGGACCTGGCGTCACTGTGGGCCGACACCGTCACGGCGCGCTCCCATCGTGGTCGTCGTCCATCTTCTCCAACTCGTCGAGGAGGGCTTCCAGGTCGTCGATGTCGGTGTGCCGGGCCTGGATCTGTACGACCTGCTGCGCCATACCCGCCACCGTCGGCGCCTCGAACAGGATGCGCAGCGGGAAGTCGATGTCGAATCCGGACCGGAGCCGCGAGACGAGTTGCACGCCGAGCAGCGAGTGCCCGCCGAGGGCGAAGAAGTCGTCGTCGACGCCGACCTTCTCGATGCCCAGCAGGAGCTGCCAGATCGCGGCGATCCGTTCCTCGATGTCGTTGCGCGGCGCCGCGTACGGGGTGGCCAGCGGTGGCCGGGGATGAGCGGCGCTCGGCCCCCCGACCGGCCCCACCCCCCGATGCTGGCCGTACCGCCAGTAGTCGATGCGGGGCCGCAGGTCGTCGGCGAGGACGACGAGGTGGCCCGGGTCCGGCAGGGCCAGGATCCGCCGCATCGCCCCGACCGCCTCGGCGGCGCTGAACGGCGGGCCGAGACCGGTTTCCCGGTCGGCAGCCACCTCGTACTCACCGTCGTCCCAGTCGGTGCTGAACCAGCGGGTGGGGGCGGTACGGGAAAGCAGATCGACCCAACCGTGGGCGAAGGTTGCCGCCGCCGCGCTCGCCACCCGGCCCAGCCCACCCAGTTGGGGACTCAGCGTCGACTGAACCAGGCAGAACCCGACCGGTAGTCCGGCCAGGGCCGCGCCGAGCGCGACCGTACCGTGCAGCCGGCGGCGGAAGCGCTCCTGGCACACCGCCCGCGTGGTGTCCCGGACCAGGTAGTGCACCCGTTCTTCGGCCAGCCCGGCGGTGTGCAACACCCCGTCGAGGCGGCCGGCCCGTTCGATGACCGATCGGACGGCCTGGCGCAACTGCGCCGGGGCGGCGACGTCGGCGGTCACCACCGAGACGTGGCCACCGGCGGCCCGCCCGGCGCGGACGCGGCGGATCCGCTCGCTGGTGTCGTCGTGCCGGGGATGGGTGTCGAGCCAGTCGTCCCACTGCTGCTCGGCGGGGAAACCAGGCCGCTCGACGATGGTGACGTCGGCGGCGTAGTCGTCGATTAGCACGCGGGTGAAGGAGTCGGCGTACTCGTCGGCACCACCCGTGATCAGGTAGACGCCGGCGGCCCGGAACGGGTCTATCACCGGCTCGGGCAGGTCGAGGGCGTCCCAGTCGGGTATCCAGCGCCGGCCACCGCGCCAGGCGACCGGGTCCGGCGACGGTTCGCCGCACTCGTCGAGCAGCCGTCCTGCCACCCGGTCGGGGTCCTCGGTGGCCGGATCCGGGTCCAGGTCGAACACCTGGCAGGGCAACTCGGCGTTCTCCTGGGGCAGGACCAGGGCGGCCCCGGTCACGGTGCGGGTGATCGGGTTGAGCCGTTCGGTGCCGCTGATCGAGTGCAGGCCGGCGGCGACGATCCGCAGCGCGACGGTGCCGGCGGTCGGCAGGGTCTCCATCGCCTGTCCGAGGAAGAGCAGACTGTAGAAGGAGAGGACCTGCCCGGTCTCGACGGCCGCAATGGTCTCGGTGGTGGTGTCCGCGCGGAGGTCCGGTGCCGGCACGTCCATCGACCACAGGTGCAGTATCTGGTCGGGCTGCCTGCCCGCGCCGGCCAGCCGCTCCAGCAGCGTCCGGTAGTCGGCCGGCCGGTCGGGGTCCACCAGCACCGGCCCGTCGCCGCCCGGTTCGAGGCCGCCCGCGTCGAAGGCCGGACCGGGCGCGACCTCCACCACCTCGGCACCCCGGGCACGCAGCTCCGCCACGACGCTGTCGCCGAGCGGGTGGTGTCCGCGCAGCACCAGCCACCGTTCCCCGGCGGGGCGCACGGCCACGGCGTCCGTGCGGGGGCGCTGCCGCCAGACGGGGATCGTGAACCAGGTGGCGGGGTCGGCGCGGGCCGGCGGGGCCGCCGGCACCGGACGCGCCGCGCCGGGGGTGGCCTGCCCCGGAATGACAGACCCCGGGCTGAGCCAGAACTCGTCGCGCTCGAACGGGTAGCCGGGCAACCGCACCGGTGGGCCGGCCGGCGGTGGCTGCCGGTCCACCTCGACACCGAGCAACCAGAGCTGCCCGAGAGCGGAGACCAGGGCGGCGCGGTCGGTCACCGTCGCGGCCCCCCGGTGCAGGGTGGACACGGTGGCCGGTGGGGTGTCGCCCTGCTGGCGGGCGAGCGCACCGAGTCCGTGTCCCAGTCCGACCTCTAGCAGCACGGCCTCGGGCAACCGGTCGCGCAGGCGGCGCAGCGCGGCGCTGAACCGGACCGGCTCGCGGAGCTGCCGGACCCAGTACTCGGGGTCGGTGACCAGCTCGGCGGTCGCCCAGTCACCGGTCAGTGTGGACACGTACGGGCTCGCCGGGGCGGTGAACCGGACCGTCGCGCAGACCTGCCGGTACGCGTCCAGGATGCCGTCGAGGGCGGGTGAGTGGACGGCCACCGTGGTTCGCACCGGCGTGGTCGGCACGTCCCGCGCGTCCAGCCGGGCCCGGAGGTCCGCCAGCTCACCCGGCGGTCCGGAGACGGTGCACGACGACGGACCGGTGAACGCCGCCACGGTCAGTGCCCCGGGCAGCTCCGCCGCGACCACCTCGGCGGCGAGCCCGACGGCGAGGGCGCCGCCCGGCGGCAACGTGTCGTAGAGCCGCCCGCGCACGGCGACCAGCCGCATGCAGTCCTCGAGGGAGAGGACACCGGCCAAGGTCGCCGCGACGTACTCACCGAGCGAGAACCCGACTGCCGCCTCCGGTCGCACCCCGGCCCGCAGGAGCTGACGGGTCAGCGCGTACTGGGTGACCACCAGGGCCGGCACCGAGACAGAGTTGCGGGTCAAGGCGGCGCGGGCGCGCTCGTCGGCCCCGTCGGCCGGATACATCACCGTGCGCAGGTCCAGGCCGAGGTCATCGGCGAGCAGGCCAGCGCAGTGGTCCACGTCGTCCCGGTAGCCGGGAACGTGGTCGTACAGGTCGCGCCCCGTTCCCGGCTCGAAGCCGGTGAGTCCGGGCAGCAGGAGGGCGACGGGCCGGTCGGTGGACTCCTCGAAGACCGCCTCCGGGATCTCGGCGGCCAGCGCGTCAGCCGCCACACCAGGGTCGTCGGCGACGACCACCCGTCGCCACGGCAGGACCCGCCGGCCGGTCCGGCTGGTCCGGGCCACGCCGGCCAGAGCCGGTGCGTCGGCACCGCGCAGCAGCCCGGCCAAGGCCGCCGACGACCGGTTCAACGCCGCCGCCGAGCGGGCGGAGACGACGATCAGCTCCGGCTGCGCCGGTTCCCGCCGGACCGAACCGGGCCGCGGTGCCTCCTGCAACACCAGGTGGACGTTGGTGCCGCCGAGCCCGAAGGAGCTGACCCCGGCGCGGCGGGGCCGACCGTCGTCCGGCCAGTCGAGGAGGGTGCGGTTCACCCGGAACGGGCTGTCGTCCAGCGCCAACGCCGGGTTGGGCGCGGTGAAGTGCAGGTGGGGCGGGATCTCCCGGTGCCGCAGGGCCAGCAACGCCTTGAGCAGGCCGGCGATGCCGGCCGCCGCGTCGAGGTGGCCGATGTTCGTCTTCACCGAGCCCAGCGCGCAGAAGCCGACATCGTCGGTGTGCCGGCGGAACGCCCGGGTCAGGGCGGCGACCTCGACCACGTCGCCGAGCGCGGTTGCGGTCCCGTGGCCCTCGACGAAGGAGACGGTCCGCGCGTCGACCCCGGCGACCTCCAGCGCCTCGCCGATGACGTCGGCCTGCGCGGCCACCGACGGTGCGGTGAAACCCGCCTTGGCCGAACCGTCGTTGTTGATCGCCGAACCGAGGATCACCCCGTGGACGTGATCACCGGCCGCGAGCGCGTCGGCCAGGCGCTTGAGCACCACCACGCCCGCGCCGTCGCCGCCCACCGTGCCCTGCGCCGCCACGTCGTACGCGCGGCAGTGGCCGTCGGCGGAGGCCACCCCGCCCGGCAGGTAGCGGTAGCCGACCCGGCGGGGGGAGCTGATCCGGACCCCGCCTGCCAGGACCGCGTCGCACTGGTAGCTCAGCAGGCTCTGGCAACCGAGGGCGACTGCGGTCAGTGACGTCGAACAGGCGCTCTGCACGGCGATGCCGGGCCCGGTCAGGCCAAGCTTGTAGGCGACCCGGGTGGCCAGGTAGTCCTTGTCACTGCCCAGGACGACCTGGGTCGGACCGGCGGCGTCGAGCACGTCGGGCCGGCTCAGCACGTTGCGCAGGAAGTAGGTGTTCAGGCCCGCGCCGGCGAAGACCCCGATTCGGCCCGGGTAACGGTGCGGCACGAGGTTGGCGTCCTCAAGCGCGTGGTGGGCGCACTCCAGGAACACCCGGTGCTGGGGGTCGATCAGTTCGGCTTCCCGGGCCGCGTAACCGAAGAAGGCCGCGTCGAAGTGACCGCTGTCGGCGAGCGCGCCGTGCGCGGCCACGAACTGCGGGTGCCGGATGTCGTCCAGGTGGTACCCGTCGGCGAGCAGGTCCGCCTCGCCGAAGAAGCTGATCGACTCCACCCCGTGCCGCAGGTTCGCCCAGAAGGTCGGCAGGTCGGGCGCGCCGGGCAGCTTGGCCGCCATGCCGACCACCGCGATCGCGTCGGCGGGCACCGCGGAATCGGTGGGGGGTGTCTGCGGTGTACTCATCGGGCGCTCCCATGCCGTTCACGGGCCGCGGCCTGGGCGCGGCGACGAAGGTCTGCGCGACTGTCCGCGGTGGGTGGTCCGGTGTTGGCTTCGGGCTGCCGACCCGGACCGTCTGCGGGTGCGTCTCCCGGGGTGCCGATGGCGGCGGCCAACGACGCGACGGTGGGGTGCTCGACGACGGTCAACACGGTCACCGCCGGTCCGAACTCCTCCCGGAGCCGACCGGCCAGCTCGACCAGGAGGAACGAGTGCCCACCGAGGTCGAAGAAGTTGTCGTGGAGGCCGACCTCGGTCACCCCGAGGGTGCTCGCCCAGATGCCGGCGATCCGCTGCTCCAGAGTGCCGGCCGACGCGTCGTGCACGGCCGCGCGCGCCTCGGCGGTGGCGCCGCCGGGGTCGGGCAGCCGGGACCGGTCCACCTTGCCGTTGGCGGTCGTCGGCAGCGACGCGACCACCGTGACCGAGGCGGGGACCAGGTACGCCGGCAGCCGGTTGGCCAGGAAGCTGCGCAGCTCCGCCGGATCGGGACGGGCACCCGGTGCCGCAACCACGTAGCCGTGCAGTGTCGGTGGGTCCGAGCGGACCGTCGCCGCCGCCTCGGCGACGTCCGGATGCCGCCCGAGGACCGACTCGACCTCACCGGGCTCCACCCGGTACCCACGAATCTGCACCTGGTCGTCGTTGCGCCCGACGTACTCCAGGTCGCCCGACGGGAGATAGCGGGCCAGGTCCCCGGTGCGGTACAACCGCCGGCCGGCGTCGAACGGGTCGGGCACGAAGCGTTCCGCGGTGGCGTCCGGTGCCCGGTGGTAGCCCCGGGCGACACCGGCACCACCGACGTACAGCTCACCCACGCAGCCCAGTCCGACCCGGCGGCCGGCCGGGTCGAGCAGGTGCACCTGGGTGCCGGCGATCGGCCGGCCGATCGGTACCGCGGTCCGGCCGGTCGACCCGCGGGACGGGTACACACAGCAGCCCACCACCGTCTCGGTCGGGCCGTATTCGTTGACCAGCAGCGCGTCGGGGGCGAGCACACGCCACGGCGCGACGGCCGCCTCGGTCAGCGCCTCGCCACCGACCACCACCATGCGCAGGGCGGCAAGGTGCTCGGCCGGCACCGCCCGGCTGAGCAGGCCCAGGTGCGCCGGGGTGAGCTTGAGCAGCGTGACCGGTTGCTCGGCGAGTCCGCGCACCAGTCCCCGCACCCCACCAGGTTCGGCGTGCACCCGGCCGCCGGCCGTCAGGGGCGCCAGCAGGGAGGTGACGGTCAGGTCGAAACTCAACGGGGAGTGCGCCAGGGAGACGGTGTCCGGGCCGAGCCGGTACGCCTGCCGCGCCCACCGCAGGTAGTTCCCGAGCCCCCGGTGGGTGACCGCGACGCCCTTCGGCGTGCCGGTGGAACCGGAGGTGTACATGACGTACGCCAGGTCGCAGCCGTCCGGCACGGTCGGGGCTCCCGCCGCCGGCACCGCCTCACGCCAGTCGTCGTGGTCCAACCGGACGACTGTGCCATCCGCGGCGGCCGGTGCACCGGCGGTCAGCAGACGACTGGTGCTGACCAGCACCGAGCTGCCGGAGCTGCGGATGACACGCCGGGTCCGGGCGACCGGCCACTCCGGGTCGACGGGGAGCCAGGCGGCGCCGGCGCGCATGACCGCGACGATCGCGACTAGTGCGTCGCATCCGGGTTCGAGGCAGATCGCCACCAGCTCGCCCGGGCCCACCCCCCGCCCACGCAGGTGCGCTGCGAGCCGCGTCGACTCGTCGTCGAGCTCGGCGTAGCTGAGCGTCCGCTGCGCGTCGCCGGCCGCCGGCCGCTGTGGATCACGCCGGACCTGCTCGGCGATCTGACCGAGAATGTCGGCGGGGCCGTCCGGCGACTCCGTACGCTGTGCCCGCACCGTGTCGAGCAGGTTCCGGGTGCGGAGGGTGAACAGGTCGGCGGCCCCGACCGGGCGGTCCGGCGCGGAGAGCAGGTGGGACAGCACCGCCCCGAGCTGGTCGGCGAGCACCGGTCCGGTCCCCGGTAGGAACCGACCCGGGCGCAGGTGGACCCGCAGCGCCACGGCGTCGCCGGTGCGCTCGACGATCAGACCGATCGGACCGGGCGGCGGCGGGCAGGACACCCCGGTCACCCGGTGGCCGGCGACCGGCGGGGTCCCGGCCAGGTCGACCAGGGCCAGGGCCGGCAGGTCCGGCGGCAGCTCGGGGGCGTCCGAGCGGTCCTGCCAGCTCCGCGCCGCACGGATCCCAGCGCTTCCGGCGGCGACGAGCGCGCCGCCGCTGACCTGCGCGGGTACCGGCACGGTAACCGGTAGGTAGTGCGCGTACGGGCCGACCGCCCCGTCGAGTTCCGTCCCGGCGCGACCGTCGCCGAGCACCGCCACCGTGACGCTGGTGGTGTCACTGAGCCGGGTCAGCAGGGCGGCCCACGCGGCCAGGACGGTGGCCCCGAGGTCGTCCCGATGCAGACCGGCCAGCGCGGATCCGATCCCGTCGACCACGACCGGGTGGTCCTGGTCCGGCTCGTCGTCCTCGCCGTCGGCGACGAACGGCAGCGGTGGCCCGCTCACCGGCTCGGCCGGCGGGAGGGGCTCGTGCGCCAGGTCGTGCTGCCACTGGGCGTACTGCGGGTACTGCACCACCTCGTCGGTCGGAACCTGCCCGGCGTGACCGCGTGCCACCTCACCGGCGAGGGTGACCAAGCTGGCCGGGTCGGCGTTGCGGTCGTACGTGGTGAGCACCAACTCCGTCGTACCGGTGGCGGCCGACGTGAGGACCGCCCGCAGCAGCGGCCCCCGTTCGGCGTCGAGCGGGCCCTCGCCCCACGCCCACGCCCGCGCGGTCGGCAGGATCTGCTGGACGACACCGTCGGGCGCGGCGGCGGAACGCAGCACCGCGCGGATCGCCTCGTGCCGTTCGACCACGGCGGCGACGGCTGCCCGCAACCGCGCGGCGTCGACCGGCCCGTCGATGGTGATCCGGGCGGAGACGGGCCGGGGCGGGCCGGCGGCGAACCGGTCCCGTTGCTGACGCGACGTCCGGTACGCCGGCAGGGTCTCGGTCATGATGCCTCCTCCGGCAGGCCGCCGGTCTCCCTCGACAGTCGAACGTCGGCGAATGATCCGGGATCGCCGAGGGCGACCAGCAGGGTGCGTTCGCCGTGGAACGGATTGCGGGCGTGCGCGGTGGCGACGTTGTCGACAAGCAGCACGTCGCCGGGTTGCCACGCGAACGTGACCTCCAGGTCGGCGTACGCGGCCAGTACCTCGGCCATGTCCTCGTCGGGAATCGGCGATCCGTCGCCGTACCGGCAGTCCCGGGGCAGTGCGTCGTCGCCGTACATGGCCCGCAGCCCGGCCCGGGTGACCTCGTCGAGACAGTACGGGTGCCAGTGCTGGGCCTGGGTGAACCAGCAGGGCTCACCGGTGACCGGGTGAGCCACCACGGCGGGGCGGACGCAGATGGTGCGCAACCGGTCACCCGGAAGCCACTCGTACCGCATGTCCTGCGCGGCGCAGACCCGCTCCACCTCGGCCCGGTCGTCGGTGCCGAAGACCTGCTGCCAGGTCAGTCCGACGCCCCGCTGGTAGCAGCGCTCGTAGCGGACCTGCCGTTCGCTGAACCGCCGGCGCAGCGCGGGGTCGAGGCGTGCGTACAGCTTGCGGCCGTCGACCAGGGGCGTCTCGCCGCCGGAGTCCGCCGGCCGCAGACAGCAGAACACCAGCCGGTGCGGCCACCGCGCGTTGAAGGAGTTTTCGTTGTGCCAGAGGAGTTTGCGCTCGGGCGGGAAGAAGACCGGGGTCTGCACGTGGCCGGAGTCGAGCACCGGGACATGTTCGCCGTTCTCGGTGAACAGGTCTGTGCAGAGCTGCGCGGCGGCGGCCTCGAAGGTCTCGGCCGAGTCGACGGCGAAGCCACGGAACAGCACCGCACCGGCGACCGGCAGCACCTCGTCGATCCGGCCGCGGTGCCGCTCGACGAAGGCGGCCAGGCCGGGCCGGCCCGGCGGGGCGGTCACCAGCCGGGGCAGCACGCCGTCCGCCGTCACCGGGACCGGTGGTGCGGTTTCCGGCGGCGGGGTGGCATCGGTGAGGGAGATCGGGCGGGGACGTACGGCGCGCAGACCGACCGGTCCGGTGGGCTGTGGCGAGGGCTGCTGCATGGGTGTGTCGTTTCCTTCCCAACCGTCGATCGGGCCGTCCGGTGAGGTCACGAACCGGCGCAGGGTCGCCAGGTAGGCATCCCGAATGCGTACCGCGCCGGCCTCGTCGAGCACATCGTGGGCGAACTGGAGCACGCCGGTGAGGGTGTCGTCGTCGGCCCAGAAGAAGAGCGTGGTGTCGAACTTTGCCCGCTGCTGAGGCACCGTGACGAACTCGACGGTCAGATCGCCGAGTTGGCGGGGCAGGATCGAGTCCTCGTACACGATCTTGGTGGTGAACAGTGGTTCCCCCGGCCGGCCGGCGCTGCGCGCGACCTGCTCGTACGGCACCTCGGCGTGCGCCAGCGCGGTCGATCGGGCGTCGGCGGCGGCCCGTACGGCGGCGCGGGGAGTTGTCCCCGGGCGGAGGTCGGTGGCCAGGACGACCTGGTTGACCAGGGGTCCCACCAGGTCGAGCAGTTCCGGGCGGTCCCGGTGTGCCACGTCGGTGCCGACCCGGACCTCAGTGGTGCCCGATTCACGGGCGATCAGGACGGCGAGCGCCGCGTGTAGCACGTTGAACACAGTGACCGACGCCTGCCGGGCCAGATCGGCGATGCCGGCGCGGAGCCGGTCGTCGATCGGGATCGGCACGCTCGACCCGGACCGGTCCGCCGGTGGCGGAGCCGCCGGCGGACCGGTCCGGGTCAGCCCCACGGTCGGGACGTCGGTGAGGTGGTCCCGCCAGTGTCCGAGCTGCCCCTCCCAGCCGGCCATCCGCTCCGGGTCGGTCTCCCACGCGGCGTAGTCGACGAAGCGGAGCGGTACCTGCGGCAACCTCGCTGGTGTGCCGTCGCGGGCGGCGCGGTACAGCTCGGCCAGGTCACGCAGCAGCACCCCGCCTGACCAGCCGTCCGAGGCGACGTGGTGCAGCATGAGCAGCAACAGGTGTCGATCCGGCCCCTCGCGGCGCAGGTGAGCCCGGATCGGCCACTCGTCGCCCAGGTCGAACGGTCGGCCGAGCCGGGCCGGCAGGTCGTACTCGGCCCCGTGGTCCGGCATCGCGTCCTCGCTCACGGCGAGCGGAGCGGGTTGGTCGACGACCTGCGACAACCCGTCGCCGGTCAGCGTGAAGCGGGTGCGCAACACGTCGTGCCGGGCGACCAGGGCGGTGAGGGCACCGCGCAGGGCGGCGGCGTCGAGCGGTCCGTGCAGGCGGGCGAGCAACGGCACGTGGTAGTCGGTACGCGAGGGGGCGAGTTGCTGGGCCAGCCAGAGTCGGCGCTGCGCGGACGACGGTCGGTACGGGGCTCGGGCCATCCCCGCGCGGGGACCGGCGTCGAGGTGGGCGGGTTGCTCGGTGGTGGT
>NZ_BOPB01000018.1 GCF_016863535.1 Micromonospora lutea | reverse complement strand
CACGCAACCGCCCCGCAAGCTGCATCGCCCGCACCGAGTCCCCGCCGAGCCCGAAGAAGGAGCTCTCCCGGCCCGTCACCGGGTGACCGAGCAGCGTCGCCACCTCTTCGGCGACGAGTTGCTCCGTCTCCCCCACCGGTGGCGCCGGCACTGCCGGTGCCGCGTCGGCCGGTATCAGCCCGGCCAGTCGGGATCGGACGAGCTTGCCCGAGCCGGCCCGGGGCAGGGCGTCGACCACGACGACGCGGTCCGGCACCAGGCCGGAGGCCGTCCGCTGCCCGAACCAGGCGGCGAGCGCGGCCGGGTCGATCCCGTCCCCGCCGGCCGGCACCACGCACGCGACCAGCGCGGCGTCCGGCCCGGTCCCGGTGACCAGCACACCGACGTCGGCCACCTGCGGATGGTCCCGCAGGGTAGCCTCCACCTCGGCCGGCTCGACCCGGATCCCCCGGATCTTGGCGGTCGTCGCCCGCCCGGCAAACTCCACCACCCCGTCCGGCCCGATCCGGCCCAGGTCTCCGGTGCGGAAGAGGCGGGTCCCGGACCCGTCGGGGTCGGGTCGGAAACGGTCGGCGGTGGCAGCCGGATCCCCGGCGTAGCCGAGGGAGAGGTGCCGGGTCCGCACCACGATCTCGCCCAGCTCACCGACGCCGCACGGCCGGCCGTGCCGGTCGTGCACCGACAGGCGCACACCGTCGACGCCGACCCCCACCGGCACCGGGTCACGCTGGTCCCGGCCGGTGTCGTGCCAGCTCATCACCTGGGGTGTCTCAGTGGCCCCGTAGACGTTCAGCAGGGCCGCGTCCGGGGCCACCCTCCGCAGTCGTGCCAGCACATCGCGGGTGAGCAGGTCGCCGCCGAGGAAAACCAGTCGTAGCGGCAGTCGCAGCCCGGCCGGTGCCGTGGCCGCCAGGATCGTGGCCAGCGCCGGGGTGATGTGCACGACGCTCACCGCGGACTCGTGCAGCCACCCGGCGAGGTCTGCGATCTCGGCAAGGTCGTCGCCAGGCGGCAGGCAGAGGGTGGCACCGACGGCCAGCGGGGCGAAGAGGTCCCGCAGCAGCGGGTCGTGGCCGAGCCCGGCGAGCAGCGCCGTCCGGTCCGCCACGGTGAGGGCGAAGCGCTCGCGTTGCCACCGGAGAAAGTGCCCCAGCGGCCCGTGTGTGCCCAGCACGGCCCGCGGCCGGGCGGTGGTGCCGGTGGTGAAGGCCAGGTACGCCGGGTCATCGGGGGCGACCACGACCTCCCGGTCTGCCGCCGGCTCGTCGGTCAGCAGCCATCGCGGACCGTCGGCGAGCCGGATCACCGGCAGACCGTCGCCCGGCAGGACCGTCGCGACCGTCCCGCAGCCGAGCGCGGCGACCGGTGCGGCGACGTCGACGCAGGCGGCCAGGGCCAGTTCCGGAGCACCAGCGTCGAGCACCACGCAGACGCCGCCGGCCCGCCAGGTGCCGAGCAGCGCCACCGGCAGTTCCGGGGTACGCCGCGCCAGCACGACCACCCGGTCGCCGGGCCGCAACCCGGCCCGGAGTAGCCGGTTGGCCACCTGGCCGGCCCGATGGTCGAGTTCACCGTAGGTCAGGTCGACGCCACGGCCGGAGACCGCGACGGCTTCGGGACGCGCGGTCACGGCGAGGGCCACCTGAGCCGGTACGGTGGGTGCGGGCGTCGCGGCCGGGACGGCCCGTTCGACCGACGGGCCGGCGGACACATCGCGCAGGTCGATCAGGTCGACCTGACGACGCGGATCGGCGACTCCCTGCCGCAGGACGGTCTGCCACTGTCGCATCAGCGCCGCGATCCGGTCAGCGTGAAACAGATCGGTGTTGTAGAGCACCGACAGCCGGTAGCCGGTGGGATGTTCCTGCACGTAGACCGTGAGGTCGAACTTCGCGCCGACGTTCTGCGGCTCGCCGAACTCCGCGACCACGCCCGGCATCTCGGCCACCGCCGCCGGCACGTTGACCATGTTCAGCAGTACCTCGAACAGGGGAGCGCGGTCCAGGTCGCCGGAGCGACCCAGTTCGGCCTGGACCCGCTCGAAGGGCACCTGCTGGTGTTCGAACGCGCGCAGCGTCTCCTGCCGAACCCGGTCGATGACGTCGCCGAAGCTGGGGTCATCGTGCAGATCACAGCGCAGCGCCACCAGGTTGAGGAAACAGCCGATCAGCGGCGCAGTGTCGGGGTGGTCACGGCCGGCCACCGGGGTGCCGATCAGCAGGTCACGTCGCCCGGTCTGGCGGCTCAGCAGTACGGCCAGTGCGGCGAGCAGCACCACGAACGGGCTGGCCCCGGCCCGTTGACCGAGCGCGCGGATGCCGGCTGCCGTCCCCTCGTCGAGGTGGAACTCCTGTTGTCCCCCGTTGAACGTCCGGGTGACCGGCCGGGCGGCGTCGTGTGGCAGGCCGAGCGGCGTGACGTCGGCCAGCCGCTCCCGCCAGTACGCCAGCGCGGGGTCGTGCGCGTTGCTGTCGAGTTGTCGGCGCTGCCAGAGTGCCCAGTCGGGATACTGCACCGGCAGGGGCACCAACCGGGGTTCCCGGTCCTCGACCACCGCGGTGTAGCACTCGGACAGTTCCCGTACCACGATCGCCACGGACCAGCCGTCGCCGACGATGTGGTGCATGGTGATCAGCAGGTCGTACCGGTCCTCGGCGAGCCGGACCAGACGGACCCGCAGCAGCGGACCGGTGCCGAGGTGGAAAGCGGCGGTCGCCTCCGCCGTGGCGATCTGTTCGGCCGCCCGGTCGCGTTCCGGCGGGTCGTGCCGGCCCAGGTCGTCGACGGTCAGCTCCACCGCGGGGTCGGCGACGACCCGCTGCCACGGAGTGCCATCGGCGGCGCCGAACACCGTCCGCAGCGCCTCGTGCCGCACGACCAGCATCCGCACCGCACGGTGCAGAGCCGCGACGTCGAGGTGTCCGCGCAGGCGGACCGGGACGGCCATGTGGTAGGCGGGGTTGCCCGGGTCGATCTGTTCGAGAAGCCAGAACCGCAGTTGCGCGTCGGTGAGCGGGAACCGCCGGCCGCGGTCCGGGTCGGCGGTCGGCCCGACCGACCGGACCGCAACTCCGGCGTCGCGCAGGCGGGCCTGGAAACGGGCACGCTGTTCGGGGGTCGGCGCGGCGCGTCGGCGCGTCGGCCCGGTCACGGCGCGCCCACCAGGTCCTCGTCGGTCAGCTCGTCCTGCACCTGCTGCCAGATCCGGGCAATTTGCTCGGTCTGACCCGGGCTGGCCTCCCTGGCGGTCAGTGCCGCCGCGAGGCCCTCGACGGTGGGCTGTTCGAAAAAGATCCGCAGCGGCACGTCCACCTGGAAGATCTCCCGTACTTCGGCGATGATCTGGGTGGCCAGCAGCGAGTGCCCGCCGAGGGCGAAGAAGTCGTCGTGCACCCCGAGGTCGTCGTCGTCGGCGAGCGCCGACTGCCAGACCTCGACCAGCACCTCCTCGACCGGGTCGCGGGGTGGCACGTACGGCACCTCCTCGCCGTCGGACCCGCCGTCGTCCACGGTGGAGCCGAGCCACTCCAGTCGTGCGTCGTCGCGGACCCGGGCGAGGACTCCGGTGGGTTCGCCGCCGTCGACCCGGTGCACCGTGCCCCTGCGGCGGGCACCGGCGGGCTGCCCGAACCGGTCCTGGACGATCAGGGAGCAGCCGGGCAGCGGATGTCCGAGCCACCGGCCGTCGGCGTCCCGGGTGAACGCGCTCGACGGCTCCCCGCTGCCGGGGTCCAGCGGGACGAAGAATGCCGTCGGCGTGGCCGGCGGCCGGTCTCCGGTGTGTACCACGCGGATGCCGGGAGCGGTCGGATCGGCGGCCCGGCCGAAAGCGACGGTCGGTTCGCCGGTGTCGCCGAGGAGCAGCGTCGCCCCCGCGCTCAGCGCGACGAGGGCGGTCCATACCGTCTCCGGTGCGTCCGTCGCGCCGTCGATCCGGAGCCGGTCGGCGGGGCCGACACCCAGTTCCGCGTGCAGGGCGGGAACGGCCCGCCGGAGCGCGGCGTACCGGAGAAGCTGGTGGCGGGTACCGGCGGTGGAGTAGCGCAGCCATGCCGCGCCGGGCTCCGGCTCCCCCACCGGTGCGGGCCCGGCGCGTACCCCGTCCGGGCCGCTCAGCGCGGTGGGTGCGGCGTCCCCGATGACCTGGTCGTGCCACCACCCCGGGCGCTCGGCGGGCATGGGTACCACGGTGGCGTCGAGGGCCAGCACCGCCAGCAGGGTCACCAGCCGCTCGAGGTCGGAGCCGTCGCACGAGCCGACTCTGCTGCCCGCGGTCACCCCTGTGCTGCGCAGCTCGGCGGCCCGCTTCCGCACCAGCCCTGCCAGGTCGGCGTAGCTGGTCCGGCCGGCGCCGGTAAGCACGGCGGTTGACCTCCCGCCGTGCCGGACGCCGTCGGCGAGCAACCCGTCGATCGTCCAGTCCGCGGTCCGTGCCGTCGCGCCGGCCACGGACGGTGCCGGATCCGCAGCACGGGTCAGCACGCTCGCCGGCAGAGTCGGGTCATCGGTGGCTCGGCGTAGCAGCGCGACCAGTTCCCCGCCGAGCCCGGCGACCGTGGACTCGTCAAAGAGATCCCGGTTGTACTCGACGGTGCCCCGGATCAGGTCGCCCTCCTCCCACAACGACACGGTCAGGTCGAACTTCGCCGTACCGGTGGTCACGTCGAGCAGCTCCAGGTCGAGGTCGCCCAGGCGCAGGTGCGGCCGGGGCGCGTTCTGCCAGGCGAACACCACCTGGAACAGCGGGTTGCGGCCCAGGTCCCGGTCCGGCTGCACCGACTCGACCAGCAGCTCGAACGGCACGTCCTGCCCCAGCGAGGCGTCCAGTACGGTCTCCCGGACCCGGCCGGTCAGCTCCGTGAAGGTGGGGTCGCCGGACAGGTCCAGCCGTAGCGGCAGCGTGTTGGCGAAGAACCCGATGAGCTGCTCGGTCTCGACCCGGTTGCGACCGGAGATCGGGGAGCCGACCACGACATCGTCGACGTCGCTGTGGCCGGCGAGGACCAGCCCGAAGGCGCTCAGCAGCACCATGAACACGGTGGCCCGGCCCTGCTGCGCGACCTCGCGCACCGCTGCGGTCGTCGCCGGGTCAAGCTGCCACGGCAGGACCGCCCCTGCGAAGCTCTGCACCGCCGGGCGGGGCCGGTCGGTGGGCAGCCGCTGCGGCGGCACGTCGGCCAGCACCCGGGTCCAGCGCTGCAGGTGTGGGCGCAGCGACTCCGGCGTCAGCGCGGCGCGCTGCCAGGCGGCGAAGTCGGGGTACTGCACCGGCGGAGTGGGCCCCGGGTCGGGTCGGCCGGCGCGCAGCTCCGGGTACGCGGTGGCCAGTTCGTCGGTCAGGACGGCCAACGACCAGCCGTCCGCGATGCTGTGATGCAGGACGATCGACAGCACGTGCTCGGTGCGGTCGAGCCGGAACAGCCGAGCCGTCCACAGGGGACCGGTCGCCAGGTCGAGGGGGGTACGCGCATGCGCCGCCAGTGCCTCGGCCAGTCGACCGGGCCGGTCGTCCGCCGGCACCTCGCTGACCGGCACCCGGATCGGCGCGGGCGGGTCGACCCACTGCACGGGTGTGGTTCCGACCAGCCGGAACGTGGTTCGCAGCGACTCGTGCCGGGCGGCGACACCGGTCAGCGCGGCGTTCAGGGCGGCGTGGTCGAGTTCGCCGCGGAGCCGGACCGCGACCGGGATGTGGTACGCCACGTTGCCGGGCAGCAGTTCGTTGAGGAACCACAGCCGCTGCTGGGTGTACGACAGGGGGGCCGGCTCCGAATCGACGCGGCGCACCGGTCCCGCGTCGGCCAGCACGTCGTCGGTCAGCCGTTGCCGCACCTCGGCGGCGAGGCCCGTGACGGTCGGGTCGGTGAAGACCGCACGGGGCTCGAGTTCCACCCCGAAGATCGCGCGCAGGCGGGCGGTGAGCCGGGTGACCAGCAACGAGTGCCCGCCGAGGGCGAAGAAATCGTCGTCGCGGCCCACCCGCTCCACCCCCAGGAGATCGGCGACGAGGGTGGCGACGAGGGTGGCGACCTGGTCGTCGGCCGGCGGGGGTGCCGAGGTGGGACGGGCCACGGTCACCGCCGGCAGGGCGGTGAGGTCGACCTTGCCGTGCCGGGTGAGCGGCAGTTCGTCGAGGTGCACGAAGACCGCCGGGACCATCGCCGGCAGAACACGGCCGCGCAGGAAGGACCGAAGTGTATGGTCGTCGGCCCGCTCGGCACCGTTGCGGTCGACCAGGTAGGCGACGAGGGCGTGGTTCCGGTCGAGGCCCTCGATCCCGCGTACCACGGCGGCGGCGACGGTCGGATGGTCGGTCAGCGCCGCCTCGATCTCGGCGGGCTCGATCCGGACCCCCCTGATCTTGAGTTGCATGTCGGCCCGGCCGACGAACTCGATGTTCCCGTCGGGCAGTCGCCGGCCCAGGTCCCCGGTGCGGTACATGCGGGCTCCGGGCACGTCGCCGAACGGGTCCGGGAGGAACCGCTCGGCGGTGGCGGCCGGCAGGTCGTGGTAGCCCCGGGCCACCCCCGCACCACCGATGTGGATCTCCCCGACGGTGCCGGCCGGCGCCGGGTGGCCGTACCCGTCCAGGAGGTAGATCCGGTAGTGCCCCACCGGTCGGCCGATCGGCAGTGTCGGCCGGGTCGAGGAGCCGTCCACCCGGTAGGCGGTGCACCACACGGTTGCCTCGGTCGGCCCGTACTCGTTGACCAGCCGGGCCTGCGGCAGCACCTCGCGGTGCCGGTCGGCGACGGTGGTCGGGCAGGATTCACCCGCGAGCACCACCGACCGCAGCTCGGACAGGTGACCGGCGGGAAGCAGGTCGAGCAGCTCGAGGTAGAGCGACGGCACGCTCTCGAAGTGCGACACCCGATGCCGGTGCAGCAGTTCCCGGTGGTGACTCGGGTCCTGGTCCCGCTCCGGGTCGGGAAGCACCAGCGTGCCGCCTTCGAGCAGGGTCCAGAAGAGACCGGCCACCGAACTGTCGAAGCCGAGCGAGGAGATGAGCAGGAAGCTGCGCACCCGGTCGGGGAAGTAGCCGACACGGGCGAACGTGGAGTGGAGCAGGTTGTCGTGGCTGACCTCGATGCCCTTCGGCCGGCCGGTGGAACCGGAGGTGTACATCACGTAGGCCAGGTCGTCGGGGCCCGGCCGGGGTCCGTCCCCGTCCGCGCCCCGCCCGTCCCCGTCCGGCCCGTCGGGCCGCAGCACGGTCGGGGCGGCCGGACCGCCGTCGGGCACCGGGAGGTCGGTGACCAGCACGGTGATGCCGGCGTCACCCAGAATGTGGCGTACGCGGGCCGTCGGGGCGGCCGGGTCGACGGCGACGTACGCGCCACCGGCGCGCAGCGTGGCCAGGATGGCGACGATCGCCTGCGGTGAGCGGGGCAGGTGGATGCCGACCCGGTGACCCGGCCCCACCCCGGCGGCCCGCAGCCGCCCGGCCAGCCCGGCGCTGCCCGCGTCCAGGGCGGCGTAGCTGAGGGCGGTGTCACCACAGCGGACCGCCACGGCCTGCGGGGTCCGGGTGGCGTGGGCGAGGATCAACTCGTGCAGTCGTACGTCGGTCGGGGGTGACAGCACCTCGGGCGCCGTCCACCTGGCGTTCTCCGGGCGGGTGGTCGCCGGCAGCGCGCCGATCGGCCGGTCGGGCCGTTCGGTCAGCGCGGTGAGCAGCAGTTCGTACCCGGCGGCTAGGTCGTCGACGGCGCTGGCCAGCACCGCCGTCGGCTCGTACTCCCAGGCGAGGAGCAGGCGGCCGGTGACCGGGGCGGCCCGGAGCACCAGGTCGGCGGTGGCGGCGTGGCGGGGCAGCGGCCGGGGGGTGAGGCGCAGCGCGCCGAGCGCCAGCGGGGTGGCCGGGTCCTCCATCGCCAGTGCGGCGACCGCCGCTCCGCCGGGCGCCTGCTCCAGCACGAACATCGCCTGGACCGGGAGGGCCGATCCGTTTCCACCGGCGGCCCGCAGATCGCGGACCACCTCCGCGTAAGGGTGGTCGCGGTGATCGAGGGCGGCGGCGACGCGGGCCGCGTTCGTCGCGAGCAGGTCGGTGAAGGTGGGGTTGCCGCTCAGGTCGGCCCGGTGCACCACGGTGTTGAGCAGGTGGCCGACGGTCGCCGCGGAGGCGGCGTCGCGGTGCAGCGCGGCCGGTGATCCCACCAGCAGGTCGGTCTGACCGGTGAATCGGTGCAGCAGCACCTGGAAGGCGGAGAGCAGCACCACGTAGGGGGTGGTGCGGGCGCTCACGGCCAGTGCGGTGACCCGGTCGACGACCGGCCCCGTCAGCACGCCCCGGATCGTCGTCGGCGTCGCCCGCTCGGTGCTGTCGCCGGTCGGGGCCGGCAGGGTGAGCGCGGCCGGGTCGCCGACGAGCGCGCCGGCCCAGTACCGCCGCGACTCGTCCCGGCGGGCCGGGGTGGCGACGATCCGGCGCACGGCCCGCCGGTGGTCACCCGGCTCTGGCAGGTCGACCGTCGCACCGGTCACCTCGGCCGGGTAGATCCGGCGTAGCTCGTCGAGGAGGACCGCCGCCGACCATAGGTCCATCGTGATGTGATGCGCGGCCAGCAACAGCACCTGAGGGCCGGCGGTCGGAGTGAACAGGCAGGCCCGCACCAGGGGGCCCCGGGCCAGGTCGAACGGTTCCCGGGCCCGGCTGGCGAGGACGGCGTCAAGGTCGGCGGGGGCGCAGGTCACCTCGTCGAGCAGCCGGGGCGGTAGTTCCGCCTCGGCAGCCACGGGAGCGCCGTCCCGCTCGGGGTAGCAGGTGCGTAGCGCCGGATGCCGGGTGAGCAACCGGCGCAGCGCCCGGTCGAGGGCGTCCGCGTCAGGTACTCCTCCGTCGATGGTGAACGCCCTCGACAGGTGGTAGGCGGTCGACGTGGGGTCGAGCCGGTGCAGATACCACAGCGCCTCCACGCCGGGGGAGATCGGAGTGACGCTGTCGTCGTCGGCCGGGCCGGCCTCCCGGTCGGTGAGCCGGCCGGCGAGCTGTTCCGCGAGGTCGGCGATCGACCGGGGCTGGAGCAGGCCGCGCAGGTCAAGGTGGACGCCGGTGAGACGTTCGAGGTCGTGCAGCAGTTGCGCCGAGGCGAGGGAGTCCAGTCCCAACGCGTCGAGCCGGTCCGCGGCGGTGATCTGCCCGGTGCCGCCGCCGGTGGCCCGGTCGATCAGCCCAATCAGGTGCTCGGCCAGTTCGGCGGCGGTGCGGGGCCGGAGGAGCGGCCCGGCGTCGCCCGCGGGCGGCTCGGTGACCGCCGGCCCGCCGGCGTCGCGGTGGACGACGTCGAGGGTGCCCGCACGGTACCGGGCGGCGGTCTCCCGGCGTTGCGTCTTCCCGCTCGAGGTCTTGGGAACGGTCCCCCGGGAGACGAAGACGATCTCGTGGACCGGAGCGTCGTGGACGGTGCCGACGAGTTGCCGGATCCGGTGGGCCGCCTCGGCGTCGGCCGGTACGGCATCCGCGTGCCGCTCGGCGACCACCACGACCCCTTCGGTCTCCTCGACGGTCACCGGGAAGGCGGCGACACAGCCCGGCCGGACCCCGACCGCCGCGGTGACGGCGGTCAGCTCGATGTCCTGCGGGTAGAGGTTGCGGCCCCGCACCACGATGACGTCGCTGGACCGACCGGTGACGAAGAGTTCCCCGTCGAGCAAAAAGCCGAGATCCCCGGTACGCAGGAAGCTGCGGCCGGCCCGCTCGACGAACCCCGCGTGTCCCGCAGGCGTACGCCAGTAGCCCGCACAGACGCTCGGCCCGTGGACCTGGATCTCGCCGACCTGCCCGTCGCCGCGTTCGGCGCCGGTGACCGGATCGACGATCGCGACGATCTGGTCGCCCAGCGGCCGGCCGGAACTGACCAGGGTGGTCGCCGGGTCGTCGTCGCGGGGTGACCGGGCCAGGCCCGCGGCGAGTGCCCGGGGGTCGACCTGGTGATGGACGGCGCCCTGCCCGGCGGGCGCGCCGGTCACGATGAGGGTGGCCTCCGCCAGCCCGTAGCAGGGCAGGAAGGCGGTCGGCCGGAAGCCGTAGGGCGCGAAGGTCGCCGCGAACCTTTCGAGCACTCCGGCGTGGATCGGCTCCGACCCGCTGAAGGCGACCTGCCAGCCGCTGAGGTCGAGATCCGCGCAGCGCTCCGGGTCGAAGCGGCGGACACAGAGGTCGTAGGCGAAGTTCGGGCCGCCGCTGGCGGTGATGCTCTGCGCGGTGATGGTGTCCAGCCAGCCCAACGGGTCGGTGAGGAATTCCAGCGGGGAGGCGAGGACCATGTCGAAGTCCACGTAGAGCGGTTGCAGGATGCCACCGATCAGTCCCATGTCGTGGTAGAGCGGCAGCCAGCTCATCCCTCGGGACCGGCGGTGGGTCCCGAACGACGAGCGGATCAACTCCAGGTTGTGGCAGAGGTTGGCGTGGCTGACGACAACGCCTCGGGGGGTGGTCGTCGACCCGGAGGTGTACTGGAGGAAGGCGGTCGTAGCGGGGGTGATCGGCGGTCGGCGCCAGTCGGCGGCGGCCGAGTCGGGCAGCGCATCGGTGGCGATCCAGGTCAGTGCCGGGACCTCGGCCAGGGTGGCCAGACCGGTGCCGAGGTCCACCAGGTCCTCGGTGGTCAGGGCGGCGGCGGGGGCAGCGTCGACGGCGACGGCGATCAGCCGGGGCAGGCTGCGTTCCAGCCTGGCCGGGTCCGGCGGAAAGACCGGAACCGCCACCACGCCCGCGTACAGGCAGCCGAAGAACGCCGAGACGTACTCCAGACCGGGCGGGTAGACCAACAGCACCCGCTCACCGCGCAGACCCCGGGCGAGCAGTTCCGCACCGATCGCCCGGGCCCGAAGGTCGAGGTCCGCGAAACCGAGCCGGTGGCGGTCGGCCCCGGACAGGTAGGTGTAGCCCCGGTCGCTGCCGGTACGGGACGTCAACAGGTCGACAAGCGTGTCGCCGACCTCGGTACCACCGTGGGGTGCCATGCCGCTCCTCGCGTCCGCGTGCTGTCCGGCCGACTACTCGCCGCCCTGCGCCGCGAGCCGGCGGCGCAGGCTCAACGGGCGCATGTCGGTCCACACCTCGGCGATGTACGCCAGGCAGTCCGCCTTCGGCCCGGTCCGTCCGGCGTCCCGCCACCCCGGGGGGAGATCCCGGTCGGCCGGCCAGATGGAGTACTGCTCCTCGTCGTTGACCACCGCGCGGTAAATCGTGCGGTCCTCATCGGGTTCCATGCGCTGCTGTCCTCTCGCTCGGCTTTCGCTGCGGGTCGGGTCTCGTCGTCAGCCGCGCGCCGCGGCGTCCGCCGCCGGATCGTCGCGGCCGGCTAGGTCTACGATCACGGTGCGGAACTCACTGGTGTACGGCTGCCCGTCGCCGTCGCGTAGCCAGTTCTGCGAGGCGGTGGGCAACATCTCGGTGAACGTCGCGGAGCCATCGGCCGGCCCGTGCTCGAGGGCGCGGCGCAGCCCCTTGACCATGACGTTGACCAGGATCGGGCTGGTGAAGTCGAGGTAGAGCGGCTTCTGCTCGGTGGGCAGCTTGACGAAGACCTGCTCCGGCAGGTCGTGGTCCCGGGCGAACCCGCGCGACGCGACGAACCGGTTCACCTCGCCGTCACCGGCGAGGTGACGTAGTTCAGCCAGCGGAAAGCGCCAGGATTCGCGCTGCGCCACCAACCGACCGATCTGTACGCGGGGGGTGTGTGACCGGCCGATGGTCAGGCCGAACACGTCGACGACGTTCGTGGAGAGCAGTTCGCCGACCAGTTCCACCGCCGGCAGGTCGATCCGCCGGTCGAAGGTACGGGCCCGCAACACGCCGTCGACTTCCTCGATGACCAGGTCACTGATCGCGACCTGGTTCTCCACCGGCACCGACGGATCGGCGAACTCGTGTGACATCAGTAGCTGGAGGTCGGTCGGGCGGCGCAGGGCGTCGCGCGTGCTCGAGGTGATGCCGGGCCACCCCCGGGGTGCCACGGTGGCCACCACCTGGGTGGGCAGGTCCCAGGCGGTGTACCCGGACAGCTCGCCCGGGTCGGGGTGGTTGTCGGCGAACCCGGCGGCGGCGAGGGTGTTGTTGACCGCGTGCATCTCGCCAAGCACGAGGGTGTACTCGCCGCGTTCAACGGCTGCGACGTCGGCTGCGGCGACAAGTACGTCCGGGCTGTGGTAGCGCGCGTAGCCCCAGCCTGGCCGTTCGGCGGGGAAGACCCGCGCCACGGCCTCCCGGACCGAGGCGGCGTCGCGATGGACGACCCGCTCCCCCGAGTCGAGGTCGAGCAGCTGTTCCCAGCGACGCTGGAACTCGTCCCGCAGGTTCGTGATGAAGGGGGCAGGTTGTTGCCGGTCGCTGCCGAGGCCGGGGAAGAGCCGTGGCAGCACCTGCCACAACCGGGCGGCGGGCACGTAGCTCTCCGGCCTGCCCGCCCGCAGCTCGTGGAAAAGGTCGAGCAGTCCGGTGTGCGCCAGTTGGGCGGCCCGCACGCTGAACCATCGCAGGCTCTGGAGCAGGGGCACGAGGGCAACGCCCAGTTCGGTGCGGATCTCCGGGCCGAGGTCGACGTCGAGGTCGCGTGTGCAGTCCTCGTAGACGATTGCCCGGGCGGCGTACATCTGCCCGTGTCCACGTACGGCGGGTTGGCCGGTGAGCCGGGTGAAGATTCGTTCCGCTGTCTCCAGGCTGCGGTAGAGCGGCTCGACCGTGCCGGCACTGGCGGCGACCGCGCCGATCGCGCTCTGGTAGACCTGGAGCATCCGCCGGGCGACCGGCTGGAGACGGTCGTCGTCGATCCCGTCCAGCAGGGCGGACAGTTCACGCTCGGGGGTGGCGACGAAGGGCACCTCCAGATGCCATTCCGTGATCCCCCGGTTGGTCAGATCGGCGAGGAGGGCGTACACCTCCTCCTCGTCCCGCAAAGCCTGGTCACCGGCGGCCAAGGCCAGAGCGGCCACGTCGCGGGCCGACCGCTGGCCGTCGCAGGCGGCGAGGACGGCGACCTGCCCCGGCGACAGGTGGATCGGGGGTGACCCGGAGGCCTGCACGACGTCCTCGGTGCGGTGCGCGAAGGGCAGCACACGGGGGCGGGCCCACCGCCGGGCGTTCGGGAGCGCCCCAATCGCCTCGGCCAGCGCGTCGATCCCCCACTGCTCGCAGTTGACCCGGCGGTCCCGGATCAGTCCCGGACCGGACACGGCGGTCAGCGCCGGCCCCGTGTCGAGAAAACGCGCCCAACTGATCGGGCCGAAGAAGCCGATGCTGTCGTTCTTGGCGCAGTAACGCTGCGCGTAGCGGGCGATGAGTTCCTCACGCCGCCGTCGGGTCTGGTTGTACGACCCGCCGGCTCCGTCGCGCCGCAGCGGGACGACGACGGTCTGGAACGCCTCCCGGTTCTGCCAGACGATCGCCTCGGCGATCCGGTCGTCGGCCACCAGATCGGCGGTGGCGGCGGAGGTCCGGGCCTGCGCCTCGCCCCAGGTGCGGTCGAGTTCGGCACTGGCCTGGCTGGTGGCCCGCCGGGCGGCATCGAGGACGTCGACCGCGGCGACGACCTCCGGCGGCAGACCTTCCGGCAGTGGCTTGCCGCGGTGCAGTGCCTTGATGGCGTTCAACAGCGGGCGGCGCAGCGGTGAATCCCAGTCGTCGGACTCACGCAGGTCGTCGAGGCAACCCCGGACGACAGCCAACGCCCGGCTGCGGGCCTGTCGTTCGTCGTCGCGTGCGCCGTTGAGCCGGTCGGCGGCGGCCGCCGCCGCAGCGTCGGAGAGGGGGGCCAGCCGGGTCAGCGGGAAGCCGGCCGAGCGGAGGCAGGACCAGCGCCAGATCGCCCACTCGTCCGAGGCCAGGTCGGCCAGGTGCGGAGGTAGCCCGGTGATCCTCACGATGCCTCCTGACGTGCCGACCGTGTGCGCCACAGCGGGGTGCCGAGACCGGCCAGCGCCACCAGGAGGTTGAGCAGCCCGACCACGACGAAGACCGTGGTCGTGGCGAACCGGTCGGCCGCGGCGCTGACCAGGACGATGCCCAGCGCCTCGGTGGCGAGGAAGACGGTCAGCACGGCGGCCGACACCCGTCCCAGCAGCGGGTCGGGGGTCACCTCCTGCCGCAGTGTGGTGCCAAGGATCGCGGCCACCACCTGCCCGTACGCGAAGACGACGGCGAGCGGGGCCACCATCCAGATCGAACCGCCGAGGCTGACGGTGGCCAGCGCGACCCCCTGCACGGCCACACTCAGCAGCCACGCCCGTCCGACGCCGAGGAGTCGCCGCAGCGCGCCGGTGCTGACCGCCGCCAGGATCGCACCGACGCTGGCCAGGCTCAGCAACAGGCCGATCTGACCACTGCCGACACCGAGATCGGTACGCAGGTAGTAGATGAACAGCATGGTGGTGCCGGCGATGAGCATGCCGTTGACCAGTTCGAGGGCGACCAGGTGCCGCAGGAAGGGGTGGGCCAGGATGAACCGGAGGCCGGCGAGGCGCCCGGCCAGGGGTACCGGGGTGGACTCGTCGACGGCGCCGGCAGTGATCCGGGCGGCGATACGCGGCCGGACGAAGGCCCAGGCGAGCGCCGACACCCCGAAGGTCAGGGCGTTGATGCCGATCGCGTCGGCCTCACTGGTCGCCGCGATGACGACTCCGGCGAGCGCGGGCCCGATACCGTACGCCACCTCACCGAGGGTGATCAGTTGCCCGTTGGCACGCACCAGGCGGTCCCGGCCGACGATCTGCGGCATGATCGCTCGCAGGCCGACCGTGGAGAGGCTCACCGCGATGCTGCTGGCCACCACCACGGCGTAGATGAGCCAGATGCCGTACCGGTCCCAGACGGACGCCGGGGCGAACCACCAGACCAGCGGAACCGAGCCGGCGAGGGCGAACTGCGCCCAGTCGCAGGCCATCAACAGCCGTCGCCGGTCGACCTGGTCGACGATCGGTCCGGCCAGGACACCACCGACCAACTGCGCCACCATGGAAAGCCCGGCGACCACACCCATCTGGGTGGCCGATCCGGTGCTGGCCAGAACGAGCAGCGGCATGGCCACGTTGGCGAACGCGTCACCGAGGGCCGAGACGGACTGCCCGGCGAGCAGGAAGCCGAAGCCCCGGCCGCGAGACGAGGGCGCGTCGGCGGACGGCCCGGTGCCCACCTTGTCCGCGGTGGCTCCTGCCGGGGCTATGACTTTCCTCCTCGGACCGGATGATTCGGGGCCTGCGCGCCGCGGGTGCCCAGGAATGGTTCCCGCCGGAATTCGGGTGTCCGTAGTCGCAGCCTGGACAAAAAGATCATTAGCTGCGCGACGGGCGGAGCGGAGAAGGCCACGTCGCGGTCGGCAGATTGCCCGCAACCGTTAACTGGATTCAAATTGGCACATTTATGCCAATCTTTGGGAGTCCGCTCCTCATGGCCCGCGGTCGCCACTTCAGGCACCGGCGCGACGACGACAGCGAGCCACCCCGAAGGGCGACGGGGTAGCCATGCTACCTGCACATAAGACGAAAAACGGCGCAGCGTCGAGCGGGGTCCCAGCAGCGACATTGGCGTAGAGTAGCCCCACCGGATGGGTCTGGCAACGCACCATCGGCGTTAAGTTTGCCCCCCTCCCAAATTTCTGCCCGGAGCGGCGAAATCACACCACGGGGTCGATTGCTCACGGTACGCTACGACGGCTCGCGGGGCCGCAGGAATATCTCACTCTTCAATGAAAGTCAATGCGGAACGCCGTTTCCGAGAAGCGTTCCGAGACCATTGCGCGGCCTAAATTGTTCTGCTAGACAATGTGACCACACGGCGATCCGGCAGGCTGGGTGTCGGCGCGCTCAGCGAGGAGGTGGTCGTGCTGAAGGTGTCGCGGGGCGCCCCCGTGGTGGGTGCCGGTCTGCTGCTGGCCGCCGCTTGGTCCGCGTTGGCGTCCGTGGCGACCCCGGGGCCGATGCCGCCCTCGGCGCCCAACGACCAGTTCTCCGCCGAGCGCGCGATGGCCCACATCCGAGCCGTCGCCACCGCCCCCCGTCCCACCGGCAGCCCCGGCGCCGAGGCGGCCCGCGATTACCTGGCCCATACTCTCACCGGCCTCGGCGTCAGCCCGACCAGACACGTCGCCGACGTCTGCCGTCCCGGTCCCGTCGAACCTGCTTGTGGACGGGTACAGAACCTGTCCGCCACGATTCCCGGCCGGGACGCGCGGGGAACCGTCGTGCTCGTCGCGCACTACGACTCGGTGCCCGGTGGCCCCGGCGCCTCGGACAACGGCCTGGGTCTCGCCACCGCCCTGGAGATCGCGCGAGCCCTCCTCGCCGGCCCGCCCCCGGCCAACGACGTCCGCCTGATATTCACCGACGGTGAGGAGGCGGGGCTGCTCGGCGCCGCAGCGGCACTCGACACGGGGCTGCTGCCGGACCCGGCCTCAACCGCGATCGTCAACCTGGAGTCACGCGGGCAGTCCGGCCCGGTCGTGATGTTCGAAAGTGGTGACGACAACCTCGCGATGGCCCGGGCGCTTGACGGCAACTCCGCCGTGGCCACCTCTCTCGCGGAGCTCGTCTACCGGCTCCTCCCCCACGAGACTGATTTCAGCGTGTTCCGGGCCGCCGGCTACACCGGCATGAACGTCGCTCCCGTAAGGGGTTCAGCCCGCTACGACACCGCTCGCGACGATCTGTCCGCCGTCGACCCGGCGACCCTGCAGGACATGGGAGACTCCGTGCTGCCGGCGGTACGCCGACTCGCGCGCACCGATCTGCCCGCCGTACTCGGTGCTGGTCCTTCAACCTACTTCCCGGTCTTCGACCGGCTCGTCGTGCTGCCCACCACGGCGGCGTACGGTCTGGGGCTGCTGGCAGCAGGTCTCGTGGCGTCGGCCGTCGTCGTCGCCGCCCGGCGCGGACAGCTCCGGGCCAGCCGGGTGGCGCTCGCCGCCGCCGGTTTGATCGGCGTGCCGCTGGCCGCCGGTCTGGCCGGGACCGCCGGCTGGTGGACGGCGATACGCCTGCGGCCCGACCTGGTCGGTTTCGTACTCGGTGACCCCTACACGCCCCTCCTGGCGTACACCGGCTTCGCGGTCGCCGCCGCCGCGATCGCCCTCGCCGTCACCAGCCTGGTGCGCCGCGCAGCGCGCGGACCCGAACTACTCGCCGCCGGGCTCGTCCTCGCCACCGTGGTCGGTGCCACCGCCCTCATCGTCGCCCCCGGCGCCGCTTACCTTTTCCTGCTACCCGCCGGCGCGGGGACCGTCGCCCTCGCGGTCGACCACCGGGGCGGCGTCCACCGGCGGTGGCTCGCCGGGGCGGCTGCGGCGGCCGTGACGCTCGCGACCTGGCTGCCGCCGACGCTGCTGCTCTTTCCGACGACCGGGCTCTCCCTGGTCGCCGTACCGATGGCCGTGCTCGGCCTCCTGGTGGCAGCGGTCACCGTCCTGCTCGATCCGCGCGCCGGTCCGGGGCAGGCACCGGTCGGGCGGGCCGACGGTGGTGAGGCACCGAAGCGGCGCGCCGTACGTCGGCTGCGCGTCGCGGCGGTCGCGCTGCTGGCGGGGTCGGGACTGGTCGTCGGCGTCGGTGACGCGGTCACCGACCCCGTCGACGACCGGCACCCCCGGCAGGTGTCGCTCATCTACTCCTGGGATGCCGATGCCGGCATCGCTACCTGGCTGAGCCCCTACCCCGCACCGAACACCTTCGTCGACCGCTACGTCGGCGGCCGACCGACCGCCCCCGACGGATCGCTGCCGCTGCTCTACTCGCCGGCCTACCGCAGTGGCCCAGCCCGGGTCGTTCCGGTGGTCGAGCCGTGGTCCACCGTCGTCGCGGACCGCACCGCCGGCACCACCCGGACGGTCACAGTCCGCGTGGGTAGCACCGACGCCGCCGCCAACCGCATCGGCGTGTACGTCGACGGCGAGGTCCGCGCCGCCCGGGTCGCCGGGCGACCGCTCGCCGGCGGCGTCAACCGCCCGTCTGACGTCGGCTGGCAGTGGGGGTTCACCGTCGTCGGCGCGCCCGTCGAGGGCACCGAGGTCCAGCTCGACGTCCCGACCGATTCCCCGCTGCGGGTACGGCTGCTGGCCCAGAGCGCGCAGTTGCCGTCGGCTGCCCTCGACGCACCGATGCCCGACGACGTCACCGGTGCCATCGGGCCGGCCGTCCAGACCCTGGCCGCGGTGACCCGGCAATGGTGACCCGGCATCCGTCCCCCGCCTGCCCCTCGCCGACACTCTGCCCGGTGCCCCACGACCCCTTGGCGGTGAATCGTGACCAGCTTGCTTCCCCAGCCCGTCCGGCCTGATCTGCGGACGACCATCACGCAGCTCGTCGCGCACTGGGTGCACGTCGCCCCCGACGCGCCCGCGATCCGCTACGGGGCGGACGAGATGCGCTACGGCGAACTGTCCGCCCGCGCCGACCAGCTCGCCGCGCTGCTGGCCGAGCACGGGGTACGCCCCGAGACGGCGGTGGCGGTCGTGCTGCCCCGGGGCCCGGAGCTGGTCGTGACGATGCTCGCGGTGCTGCGGGCCGGCGGGTACTACGTGCCGCTGGATCCGGCCTACCCCGTCGAGCGGCAACGGTTCATCCTCACCGACTCCCACGCCGCCCTGGTGGTCACCGACGCCGCCCACGCCGACAAGCTGCCCGCCGACTCGCCACCCGTGCTCCGCATCGATGACCAGGACTCGTACGACCCAGCCGACGGCGTGCGCACGCCTCCGGTCGACGCGACGCCGGACGGCACCGCGTACCTGATCTACACCTCCGGGTCCACCGGCCGCCCCAAGGGGGTGGTGGTCGACCACGCCAGCGTCACCGAGCTGGTCACCGCCGAACCACGGATCGCCGTCGCGCCGGGCGATGTGGTGGCCCAGCTCGCGCCGACCTCATTCGATGCCTCGACCTTTGAGATCTGGGGAGCGCTGTGCCGGGGCGGGACGCTGGTGCTGTTCGACACGACCGTCGTGGGTATCGCCGAGCTCGCCGCCCAGATACGCCGTTGGCGGCCCGACTGGCTCTTCCTGACCACCGGCCTGTTCCACCTGATCGTCCGCTACGACCCGGCCGCCCTGGACAGCGTCGGATGCCTGATCACCGGTGGTGACGTGCTGTCGCCGGAGTACGTGGCCGAGGCCACTGGCCGGACCCGGCTCTACGCCGCCTACGGACCGACCGAGACGACCGTCTTCGCCTCCCTGCACGCCGTCACCGCGCCCCCAGGCGACCGGGTGCCGATCGGGACCCCCCTGGCCGGCATGCACTGGCGGGTGCTCGACCCGCAGCTGCGGCCGGTCCCCGACGGCGAGATCGGCGAGATCTTCCTCGGCGGCGTCGGGGTCGCCCGCGGTTACCACGGTCGGCCGGAGCTGACCGCCGAGCATTTCCTGCCGGATCCGTTCAGCCCCGAGCCCGGCCGGCGCATGTACCGCACCGGTGACCGGGGCGCCCGCCGTCCCGACGGTGCCCTCGACTTCCACGGACGGCTCGACCGGCAGGTCAAGATCCGCGGCTTCCGGGTCGAGCTGGGCGAGATCGAGGCGGTGCTGCGGCGCCACCCGGACCTGGCCGATGCTCTCTCGGTGGCGGTCAGCACCAGTGCCGAGGAGAAGCGGATCGCCGCCTACGCGGTGCCCCACCCGGGCCGGCAGGTCAACACCTTCGCCCTGCGGGCCTGGCTCGGCGAGCGGCTGCCCGGCTACCTGATGCCGGCGACCCTGGTTCTCCTCGACGACCCGCCGCTGGACCCCAACGGCAAGCCGGACCGGTCCCGGCTGCCCGCGCCCTGGACCGCCCGTGCCGACCTGGCCAACCTGCCGGACTACTGCGCGCCCGCCACCGACCTGCAACGGCTGCTCTGCGAGGTCTGCGCCGAGGTTCTCGAACTCGATCAGGTCGGCGTCGACGACGACTTCTTCGAACTCGGGGGTGACTCGCTGCGCAGCGTCTGGCTCCTCGAGCGCCTCCGGAGCGTCGGCGTGGAGATCAGCGCGGGGGAGTTCTTCGGCGGCCCGACCCCACGCGACCTGGCCGACCTGGTCGGCACCCGGTCGGCACGGACACCGGAGGCGGCACGATGGAGCTGAGCGCCACCCCCCGGGCGCTTGTCGAGCTCGGTGACATCGAGCTGTACGACCCGGCCGCCTACCAGACGGCCGACCAGCACGCGACCTGGCGGACCCTGCGGCAGAACGCCCCGGTGTGGTTCCACGACCGCCCGGGGGCGACCGGCTTCTGGTGCGTCACCCGGCACGCGGACTGCGAGACCGTCATCAAGGACCATCAGACCTTCAGCTCGCAGGAGGGGACGATCCTCGCCTCGGTCGGCGTCGGCGACGCGGCGGGCGGGCAGACCATCACCCTGATGGACCCGCCGCGGCACGGGACGGTCCGTGGCCCGACGATGCGGGCGCTCGGCCACGCTGTCGTACGGGATCGCGCCCCTCGGATCCGGGAGCGGGTACGCGACCTCATCGCCCCCTGTCACGACGGTGAGCAGGACTTCGCGCGGTTGATGCGGCGACTGCCGATGATCATCGCCGGGGAGCTGATGGGCGTTCCCGAGCGTTACTGGGACGACATCGCCATCTGGGCGGCGGCCTGCATCGCGCCCGACGACCCGGAGTACGCGCTCGCGTCGACACCGGCCCGGACCCTGCGAATCGCCCACCACGAGTTGTTCGCGTGCTTCCGCGAGCTAATCCAGGACCGGCGACGGTCTCCGCGACAGGACCTGATCTCCGTACTGATCTCGCTCGACGCCCTCGACGACCGGGAGGCGCCGGTGCAGGACTGGCGGATCCTGCTCAACTGCTACAGCTTCATCCTGGGCGCCAACACCACCACGCCCCACGTGGCCAGCCACACCCTGCTCGCGCTCGTCGACCGGCCCGACGTGTGGGCGCAGCTCACCACCGACCCCGCCGCCGTCGCGGGACTGGTCGAGGAGGGCGTCCGGTGGACCTCGCCGACGCACCACCTGGTCCGTCGGGTCACCGCGGATACCAGCATCGGTGGCGTGTCGATCCCCAAGGGCGACTGGGTGGTCGCATGGATCGCGTCAGCCAACCGGGACTCGGCGGTCTTCACCGACCCGTTCACCTTCGACATCCACCGCTCGCCGAACCGTCACCTCGGCTTCGGTGGCGGCCCGCACTACTGCATCGGAGCACCGTCGTCGCGGTTGGCCCTGTCCATCCTCTTCGAGGAACTGGCCGCCGCATACACCCGGTTCGACCGGGTCGGACCGCTGGTCCACCTTCAGTCGAACTGGATAAACGGACTCGTCTCGATGCCCGTGCAGGGCATCCCACGGCACTGAGGAAGGCGCTGGCCATGCGGATGGCGGAACCGGCGAGCACCCCGCCGCCCACACTCGACACCATCGACCTGTACGACCCCCAACGCTACGTCGACTCCTCGCAGCACGGGGCCTGGCGGCTGTTGCGCGACCAGGCGCCGATGTGGGCGCAGCAGACCCCCGACGGCAGCACCTTCTGGTCGGTCACCCGATACGACGACGTCACGGCGGTGCTCCTCGACGACGAGAACTACGGCTCCGAGCACGGCACCATCCTCGCCGTCACCGGCGGCGACCCGGCCGGGGGCCGCACCATCAACCTGATGGACCGACCCCGCCACACCCGGGTCCGCCAACCCACCATCCCGCTGATGTCCATGCACGCGGCCCGTCGCCACGCGCCCCGGGTCCGCGACCGTATCCGCCGGATCGTCCGCGACCGGCTCGCGGGCGGCGGGGTGACCGACTGGACCGAGCTGACCTTGGCCCTGCCGATGGCAGCCGCCGGCGATATCATCGGCATTCCCGAGTCGGCCTGGTCCGACGTGTCCCGGTGGGCGATGGCCGGGGTCGCGCCGGACGACCCGGCGTACGCGACGGGTTCGGCGAGCGCGACCCTGCACCGCGCCCACCTGGAGCTCTTCACCGTCCTGAACGAGGTGATCCGCGACCGTCGACGCCGCCCGCAGGACGATGTCGTCTCCGAGCTGCTCCGCCTCGACGTGGGCGGGCGCCGGCTCGACCAGCAGGAGGTGCTGCTGAACTGCTACAGCTTTGTCATGGGGGCGGTCACCACGACCCCACAGGTCGCCGCCCACCTGGTGCTGGCGCTGGCCGAACGGCCCGAGGCATGGCACACGGTGCGCGCCCGGCCCGACCTGGTCCCGCGCGCCGTCGAGGAAGCCCTGCGGTGGGCCTCGCCGACCAACCACCTGCTCCGCCGGACTCTCGCCCCGGTCCGGCTCGGTGAGGTCGACCTGGGGCCGGGAGAACTCGTCGCCGCCTGGATCGGCGCGGCCAACCGCGACGAACGGATCTTCACCGATCCCTACCGGTTCGACCCGGCCCGCGCCGTCAACCCCCATCTCGCGTTCGGCGTGGGCGTGCACCGCTGCATCGGCGCACCGCCGGCCCAGTCCGTGCTGCGGATCCTCCTGGAGGAGATGATCGGGCAGCTCGACGGCTTCGAGGTGGCCGGGCCGGTGGTCCACCTCCGCTCCAACTTCATCAACGGCGTCACCCAGCTGCCGATCAGCTGTCGACCGGTGCCGGCCCGGCAGGCCGGAGTGCTGGTATGACCGGCCCGGTGGGTGCGGGCGTGACCCCTCCTGTCGTACGCCCACGTGACCCCGACCTGTCCAGCGAGTACCGCGCCCCCACGACCGAATTGGAGGGACAACTCGCCGAGTTGTGGCAGGTCCGCCTGGGCCTGGACCGGATTGGGGTCGACGACGACTTCTTCGAGCTGGGCGGGCACTCGCTGCTCGCGGCTGAGCTGCTCGTCGAGATCGAGCAGACGTTCGGGGTGACGGTACCCGCCACCGTCCTCTACCTTGATCCGACCGTGGCCGACCTGGCCGCCGCGATCGACGAAAGTCGTGCCGGGAGCGGCGCGTGCGACTGATCCCCGCCCCGCCCGGCCCCGACCGACCGGCTCCGCTCGATCTCGCCGACCCGGCCATCCACGCGACCGACGACCCGCACGCCGTCTGGCGCTGGGCCCGGGCCCACGCTCCGGTCTCCTGGCAGCCCACCGGGGAACTCGGATTCTGGTCGGTCACCCGGCACGCTGACGTCCGGATCGTGCTGCGTGACCACCAGACGTTCACCTCGGAGCGGGGGACTCTGCTGACCCTGCTGGGCAAGCCGGACCCGGCCAGCGGCCGGCAACTCGCCGCGACCGATCCACCCCGGCACACCCGGATGCGGGCACCGTTGCACGGGCAACTTGACACCGCCGCCGTCGCCCGGCACGCGCCGATGATCCGCGCGCGAGTCACCGCCCTGCTGTCGGACCTGCCCGAGGAGGGCGTCGTCGACCTCGCGGGGATCTTCAACCGGTTGCCGGTCGCGGTGCTGAGCACGCTCATGGGATTGCCGGACGCCGACTGGGACCGGCTGACCCGGCTGACGATGATGGCGATCGCACCCGACGACGAGACGTGGCAGTTGCCCCGTGGACCCGTCGCCACGTTGCAGCGGGCCCACCGGGAGCTGTTCGCCTACTTCCAAGACCAGGTCCGGCAACGACAGCGGCGGGGTGGGGACGACCTGATCGGTACCCTGCTGGCCTTACAGGTCGATGGTGCCGCCCTCGATCCCGGTGCCGTGCTGTCCAACTGCTACAGCCTGCTGCTCGGGGCGGCCGTGACCGTGCCGAACGTGCCGACGGCCGCCCTGCTCGAACTGGCCCGCTCGGGTGACTACGGCCGGTTGTCGGCCGCTGGTCCACGCCTCGACCTGCTGGTGGAGGAGGCGCTGCGCTGGGCATCACCGGCGAACCACTTCCTGCGCCACACCACTCGCGAGACCGTGCTCGGCGGGGTCCAGCTGCCGGCTGGCGCACCCGTCGTCGTCTGGCTCGGCTCCGCCAACCGCGACGAGAGCGTCTTCGCCGACCCGTACGTCTTCGTACCCGACCGGCAGCCGAACCGGCACGTCGCGCTGGGCGGCGGGGCGCACTACTGCATCGGGCACGCGCTGGCCCGGCTGATGCTCACCACCGTCTTCGACGAGTTCTTCGCCCGGGTGGCGGAGGTGCGACCGGTGGACGGGGTGCGGCACATCCGGTCGACCTTCGCGGCCGGTTTCACTCACGCGCCGGTTCGGGTGACCCGCCGGACTTCCGCCTGCGCCGGGGGGGCGCGGTGACGTCGCCCACCCGACGCCGCCGGGCGCCTCGCTGGCTGCTGCGAGATCCGTCTCCGGACTCGGCTGCCCGGCTGTTTTGCCTGCCGTACTCCGGCTGCGGAGCGAGCATGTTCCACCGGTGGCCCCGGTTTATCGGTGATCTGGAGATTTGCCCGGTGCAGCCGCCCGGGCGGGAGAATCGGATCCGGGAACCTGCGCCCGCCACGTACCAGGACCTCGCCGGGGCACTGATCCCCACACTGCGTCCACACCTGGACCGCCCGTTCGGCTTCTTCGGTCACTGTGGCTCGGCGCTCGCCGCATACGAGGTGGCCGCCCAACTGGTCGCCGCCGGCGGCCCGATACCGCGGTGCGTGGTCGTCTCGTCCGAGGTCGCTCCCCAGGACGGACCCTATGGTCGGTTCCTGAGCATGAATCGGGCCGAACTCACCGTCGAGATGGCTGCGATCGTGCGGCACCTCGGCGGTACGCCGGTCCCAGACCTACTCGATCTCGCCGTCACCACGCTGGCGACCGACGTCGCTGCCAACGCGGCGTACGTCGTACCGGATCCGACGCGGCTGCCTGGTCGCGTGCTCGCGCTCTCCTGGACCAACGACACGGACGTCCGGCCGGAGCAGATGGGGGGCTGGGACCGGTGCGGTGACACCCGGTTCGTCACGCTGCCCGGCGGGCATTTCACCTTCCTCGATCCACCCGACGACCTGCGCGATGTGCTCCTCACGGAACTGCTGACGCCGTCGTGATCGGGCGAGGTGGGACACCGAGGCCGCGTGGAACGGCGCGGCGGATCCGGCCGTCCCAGCCTCCAGGAGACTCCCAGTCGCGGGAGGAATCCGGCCCAGGTCCGGAGATCCCGTCGGTGAGTTTTTGAAGATCCAGTAGTGGCATGACAACCTGCCCGAGTCAAGGAGTCCGACAGCGGCGTGCTAGACCAGGCATCCATGCCGAGCAATGAAAAGAGGGCTCCCGCAAGTCTCTGACCTGCGGAAACCCTCTCGCTGTCGGGACGGCCGGATTCGAACCGACGACCCCTTGACCCCCAGTAGTCCGGTGGTCCAGCGGCGTGCTCAGGCACGTTCTCCCAGGTCGCGTGAAGTGTAAACCAGCCGAGTAAAGGAGTCATCGCACCACTCCCCCGCCGCCATCGACTTCCTTGCCGCCACGGCCCGACCGCCGCCGACCTGCCGACCCCGAGCCACCACGGAGACACCGCGCACCCGGCGCGAACACCCGGGCTATCGGGCATACCCACACACGACAAGCAACTACCCGCATCGCGGCCTTCCGCGCCCGGGCGAATCTGCCACCGTCGAGCACGGCAGCGGCTCGTTGGCGTGTCCCGACGGGTTGATCGCATCAGCTAAAATACTGTGTGGACTGCGAGTTCTCCGAGTTTTCTTACGGCTACGCTTCGATCCGCGAAGCCGAGTCGGTCCTGGCAGAGATCTACCGGTCCCTCAAGGCGCCGGTTTTGCCGTCTCTGCTGCAAGAGGAGAAGTTGGGTTGGGATGCCCACTTGTCGTTTGTTGAATACGCCCTATTTTTCCAGTTCAAGCGGGCGCAGTTCATCAGCCGCCGTCACCCGAAGTCACATACCTGGGTGCACGTCAACAAGCGCCACTACCGCTTCAGCATCGACACCGACGGACACCAGCACAGGGCGCTACTGCGGCTTCAAGAGCGTCTGCAAACCAATGGCGCCGGAGACGTCTACTACGCAGCACCAATTTTCCACCGGCAAGCGGAGTTCGACCGTCACTACGCCTTCGGCCAGGTCCTCCACCGCTCAGCGCTCGTGCCGCCAGGTGAATTCGGCGAAGGCGATGGACGCCACTCCTACGTCACCACCGAGGACGGCAACAGCCGAGTCTTGTCCGACCCTCGGCCCCCACGTTTCCGCGTCTCTTGGGATGGCATCGTGGGCCGCGCCGCCGATCGAGCGGGGAATGCCGGACAACAACAAGATCGTCAACGCGTCAGCTTGGGCGCGCTGGAGGAAGCGATGCTAGAGAGTGCGTGGCAGATGGGACGCGGTCGCGAACGGGACGTTGACGCCCCACCCCTGCGACGCATCCACCGGCTCGCCGCGCAGCTGGACTGCGGCCTTGTCCTGTTCACCCTCGCTGACGAGCGTTAGAGCCCTCGCCGGCGGTAGTGAGATGATGATCGACTATCGCTGTTAGCTGCCCGACCTTACCGAGATTGCTCGTTGCCATGTTCGGTCGCGAGCATCCCCGACAATCCGCACTCGGCGTGACGCAAGGCGCGTTCACTTGAACCATCGGTTGTGCTGGTAGGCGTAAGCCTCGGGCCCATCGATCTCCTGCGTCGTGTTGTTGAGCCGCACGAGGAAGACTGCACCTTTCGTCCCGGTCTTCGTTCGAAGTGTGTACACCGGCTCTGAGGCAGGCGCGACATCGACCCGGGCGACCGTCCGGTCCTCGATGGTGCCGAACCTGACGGTCACGTTGGCCGTCGGGGCCTTGCCGAAATCTTGGATGAGCAGATGAGTGAGCCACTGTTCCCAGGCGTCAGTATTCTTCTTCGTGAAAATTGTGAGGTCTTCCTCCAAGCCGATGACCTTCCCGTCGTCCTCAATGCCGACGAGCAGCGTCCCGCCGTGACCGTTCATGAAGCCAGCGATCGTCTTGGTGACCGCCCACTCGATCTCGCGGTCCTTCTGGCCGGTAGACAGGTTCTTCCGTCCGGTCGACTTGAACTCGACGATCTTGCTCTCTCCGGCCTTGATGAGCGCCTGGATGCTACGGGCGAGCGCTGCTCCGCCCTGGTGCGTGGCGAAGGGGCTGCCGTGGCTGTCTCCTCGGTTCACCGGCCGGCCCGTCGCGTCCTCGATCTGTCGGATTAACCGCTCGTAGCGGGCGTCGAAGACAGCGCGGAAGTCGTCCTGCCGAAGTGCGAGCGGGTCGATGTCGTGACTGGCGATGATCGCGTCCAGGTCCTGCGAGCTCACCGGTAGGTCAGCTTCGATCGCGGCCAGGTACTGGCTTGGCGCGTTGTTGCCGATGTACCCCCAGGTCTGTCCGTCGATGGCGGTCTTGTTGACGATGCAGTTGGCGTAGCTGCTGTCGATGCCGTGCGCCGCGCACCACTTCTGCGGGAAGACGTGACGGATGTCGATTGAGTCGGCCGCGTAGGCCTTGGCGTCGATCGTGTCGCCGGTTCGGAAATCGCGGCCGCCGCGCTTCATGGCGAGTGCGTAGAGGCCCTTGTAGGCGGCACTGTTCCGGGTCCGGAGACCCAGCAGTCGTTCGGCCTGGAACTGAGACTCGCGGACGGTGCGGGGCTCTTCGCCGTCGTCCTGGATCCAGCTGAGCACGTCTTGGATGTCGTTGGCAAACCGGGTGTCGGTGGTGCCGCCATACAGCTCTCCGAACACCCCGCACCAGTACCACTGCCGCAGCTTCGCGCGGGGCCCTGGCGTGAAGGCGTCCTCGCCGAGTAACGTGAGGATCGCGGTCAACGGGACCAGTTGGGTGCTGTACGGCAGATCACGGGCACGGAAGATGCGCTCGCCGTGCAGAAAACGCACCACCCGCTGCAGCGTGCCGGTGACGGCGTCAGCCCAGTCCCGGTATCCGTTCAGGGGCAGCGACAGCATTTCCCGCCGTTTGGCGGAAACTGCCGGCACCCGGTCACCACGAACACGTTCCCGCGTGCGCTGCTCCCAGCGACTCCGCGTCCAGAGCAGCGTCACGATCTGCAGGAAGGTCGTGGCGTCCAGGTCGGCAAGTAGCGGTTCGTCAGCCCAGGTCGCCTGTCGCCCTTCCCAGTCGTCGCGCAACCGGAAGTTCTCCGCCGCGAACGTCGCCGTCAGCAGCTCGAAGACTGTCAGCTCGACACCACCGGTGTTCACCTTCTCAAAGACCTGACAGACAGCCTCCTTGGACGTCTTCTGGTCGAGAGCGATCCGGGGGACGCTGTAATGCAGGAAAGGCGAGATCAGCGCCTCCTGGAACTGCTTCCAGATATGGAGCTGCTGATCCATCGACGGGCCCGCCTTCAGGTAGGCGTACTGCCAGTCGAGGGTGGCATTCGGATCGAGGACGATGTCGAGCGGGAAGAGACCCGCCTTGCCGGCTCGCACCTGCGCGTCGGTCGTGGACGCATCGAGCAGCACCTCGCCCCGGGAGGTCGTCCGTCGTTTGTCAGCCGGGAGCGACAGGATGGCCTCGGTCCGGTCGGCGTCCGGGTCGATGCAGGCGTCGATGTCGGCGAAGTACCACCGCTCCACCTCCTTCTTCCTGGTATCCCGGGTGCGGACCGGAGCCCCGGAGCGCAGTGCCAGGTAGAGCGAGGTGGTCCGTTGCTGGCCATCGAGCAGTAGGTACTTCGGGTTGGTGGTCGCCGTGGCGCTCGGGACTCCCTCGAGCGGCCGGGGTCGGAAACGAACCTCGGCGTTGCCGGTCTCCAGCGTCATCACGGCGCCGATGGGAAACGAGCGGGAGACCGAGGCGAGCAGGCTCAGGATGTGCTCATCGTCCCAGACCCATCCCCGTTGGAAGTCGGGAAGCTGGAGTACACCCTGGCGTGCTTGATTCAGCAGGTCTGCCAGCGGAACATCGCCACTCTCGAACGTCTTCGCCATTCCAGCCCTCCCCGAGGCACGCCCATGCGCCACAGTAGACGAGGGCGAGTCCGCCAGGGACTACCCCGAACGGGTGGGTCGGCGCCGTCGGCGGATCGGGGCAAGATCTCGAATGCGGTCCCGCATCCGGTCATGTCGTAGATCAGGCCAGCGCTGGCCGGCTCAAGCCACGCCCTAAAGACGTAGAGCCTGCTCAGGCGGCAGAGCCGGGTGCCCAAATTCGGACGGTGTCGGCGCATACGGGCGATTTACGGACGTCGACTGCGGAGCGGTGCGTGTCCGAATCCAGTGCCGTGCGCCTCAGCACATCCGCGAAGGGCCTACCGCGCGAGCGCGGCTGGACCGGCATGGTCCAGCGGCTCGCGGGCGACTCAGGCTGCGGACACGAAATCTCAGGACCGGTCGGGCGAGGAAGTGAGGAACGCCGCAATCGCCAGCAGGAGGAGCACGGTGCCGGTGAAGCCGGCGGCCCCGGTGAAGATCCCGGCGACCGGATCTCGCGAGCTCATCCCCGTCAGCAGTCCGGCGGCCGCGCCCACCATGAGGCTGAAGACGATGATCACCGCGAGCCAGAGGGGGCGCGTCGGAGGAGTCATTGCCGATCCGTCCTTTCGTGACCTCCGGCTGTTTCCGGATGCTTGTCGGGCACCGGTGCACGTCCGTGCCTGTTGAAGGTCAGTGGCGTGCGACGGAGGGGAAGCTGTGGGGGTAGAGTAGCAGTGTTCTAACACGTCTAGAAAATTCAGGAGGCGAGTCTCAACGTGTCGACCGCGGAGCTATCCACCCAACTGCGCCGGCTCGTGCGGCTTGTCCAAGAGGACCTACGCACCTCCCGGGCCGACGACGTCTCGGACGCGCAGGTCGCCCAAGCAGCGGTCGGGTGGGTGCTGGGCACCCTGTTCGTGCGGTTCGCGGAAGACAACCGCCTCATCGATCGACAGTCGGCTCCTGCGGCGCCGGACCAGCAGCTGCCCTGGCTCCTCTCCCGGTTCGAGTCCTTCGCGGCGGTCGATCCGGGGACCGGGCTGTTCGACCGCAGTCAGAACGCGATCTTCGACCTGCCGGTCTCGGACCAGATGGCCGGCAACCTGGTTGCCTTCTGGAACCGCCCCGACACGAACGGCGGAATGGCCCACGACCTCGCCACCGCGGACTTGGACACCCGCTTCCTAGGCGACCTTTACCAGGTCATCGACGAGAAGGCCAGCAAGCAGTACGCCCTACTGCAGACGCCTGCCTTCGTCACCGAGTTCATCTTGGATCTCACGCTTGAACCTGCACTTCAGGAGCGTGGGCATGAGGCCCTTCGCCTGATGGATCCGGTCTGCGGGTCGGGGCATTTTGTCCTGGAGGCATTCACGCGGCTGTTTTCCGTCTGGCAGCAGGCCGCTCCCACGGTTGCCGTCGAGGATCTGGTCGGTCGTGCGCTGCGCTCCGTGCACGGGGTAGATCTCAACCCTTTCGCCGTGGCTATCACCCGGTTCCGCCTGCTCATGGCTGCAGTGCGCGCGTCTGGTGCCACGAAGCTCAGCGAGGTTGCCCGGTTCGACTGGAGATTCTCGGTAGCCGTCGCCGATTCGCTGGTCGAGGACCCCTTCGGTGGCGGCTACGACGTGGTGGTAGGCAATCCGCCCTACACCACGGTGCGGGACAAGGTCCTCAACGAGGTCTACCGTGCCCGGTACGACGCATGCGTCGGCAGGTACGCCCTCACGATCCCCTTCTCACAGAGGCTTTTCCAGTTGGCGCGGCCCGGCGGCCATGTCGGTCAACTGACGTCCAACTCGTTCATGAAGCGCGAGTTCGGTCGAAGGCTCGTCGAGGAGTTCTTCGGGCACCGGGTCGCGCTCACTCACATCATCGACACTTCGGGCGCGTTCATCCCAGGCCACGGCACGCCCACAGTGATACTGATCGGCCGCAATGAGCCGCCTCGTGATGCGGTGCCGGTGCTCACCGTGGCCGGTCTGCGCGGCGAGCCGGCCGTCCCGTCCGATCCCGCTCGGGCGCCGGTCTGGCGATCGTTGCTGCGACAGACAGCGCGTCCTGGTCGCGCCGACACGTGGTCGGCGTCTCGCTACGTCAGCCGAGAGCAACTCCGTTCGTTTCCGCTGACGATTGCGACAAGCGAGGCGGACGAGGTCCTCGCGGAGATTGCCGCTGCGCCACGTCGGCTGAACGACTACGTGGTGCGAATTGGATACTTCGCTAACACGGGATCGGACGACATCTTCACCGCACCACGTCACACGTTCGCGACGCTCGGAATTCCTGCTGACGACGCCCTCGTGGGCGTTATCTCCGGCTCCAAAGTCCGGGACTGGAACGCCCAGGCCGACCGCTACGCTTTTTGCCCGTACGATTCATCGGGCGATATCATCTCGATCGACCAGCATCCCGCGCATCTACGACGGCTGTGGCCGTACGGTCTGGTGCTGCGGAACCGCCCATCCGGTTTCGACGGATCTGCCAACAAGAGCGGAAGACCTTGGTACGACTGGCATCAGTTCGTTGGTCGGAGGGGCACCCACGCCCGGCTGATCACGTACTCCTGGGTTGCCACCCACAACCACTTCGCCGCCCTGCACAGGGATGAGGTGCCACTGCACTCCGCACCGATCATCGAGCTCTCCCCCGACGCGGCACAGCGCCGCACCGACCTGACCGCATGGCTCAACAGTTCCTCGGTCTGCTTCTGGCTAAAGCAGGGCAGCAACAGCAAGGGCAGGCCTGGCGTCGACCAGACTGGTACCGGCGAACCCTGGGACGCCTTCTACGAGATCGCCGCCACCCGGCTGCGCGAGCTCCCATTGCCCGAGAAGCTGCGCACCACGTACGCCGATGAGTTGGATCGGCTCGCCCTGGAGCTGTCTGAGGCCACTCCCGCAGCGGTCCTCAGCCACCAGTCCCCGAGCCGCGAAGGGTTCTCCACGGCTCGTTCCCGGTGGGAAGCTATCCGCGCCCGCATGGTGGCCCTGCAGGAGGAACTGGACTGGGAGGTCTATCTCCGGTATGGCTTGACCGAGGAAGCGGGCCTAGTGGCCGCCGCCTCTGCCGTTCCATCATTGGCCTTCGGCCAGCGAGCATTCGAGATCGTCATGGCCCGACAGATGGTCGCCGGCGAGCTGGACACTGCTTGGTTTGTGCGGCACGGCGCGCTCCCGACCACCGACCTCCCCGCCCACTGGCCAGCGTCCTACCGTGAGGTGGTCGAGCGGCGCATCGACGCGATGCAGCGGGACAGTCGGCTGCGGACTCTCGAACGGCCGGAGTTCAAACGACGATGGGCCTCCCCTGGCTGGGACGCCATGGCGGCCGGAGCGCTGCGCACCTGGTTGCTCGACAGGTGTGAGACGGCCGAGCTCTGGTACGACATCGCAGACGGCGCAAGACGTGCACGACCGCGAACGATCGTGGAGCTAGCCGAGCTGCTGGGCGAGGACCCGGCGTTCATCCAGGCCGCTGAACTGTACGCACCAGGCCAACCGCTGGTCGACGTCGTAAGAGACCTGTTCGCGGACGAGGTCGTCCCCCACCTCGCCGCCCTACGTTATCGAGACTCGGGCATCGTAAAGCGCGCTGAGTGGGAGGAGACGTGGCGGCTACAACGGGAACAGGACTTGGGTCTTACTGGGCCGACCCCGATGCCACCGAAGTACAGCAGCGCCGACTTCCTAAAGGTGAGCTACTGGCGACACCGTGGCAAGTACGACGTGCCTGGCGAACGGTTCGTGTCCTATGCACGCTCGGGAGGCGCCATCAAGGACGCCATGGTGGGGTGGGCCGGCTGGCCCGTCGAGGACCGTGCGATGGTGCTATCCAACCTCGCGTCGGCCGCGCCGACTCGCGAGGACGGCGTACCGCTGCTCGCCGGCCTGCTCGAGTTGCTGCCGTGGGTAAAGCAATGGTGTAGCGACCAGCAGTACGAGAGCCACCGCACACTGCTAGACGACTTGATGGTCCGGTGGGATGTCACCGAGAAGGATCTACGCGCTTGGCGTCCACTGAAATCGAAGCGCGGGCGTCCCCGCAAGCACAGCTGATCGATGTAGCTCAGTCAGGCCATCTGACCACCAGAACCATCCACATGATGATCCTTCCGGCTCCACCAGATCGGTCAGTCACACGCACCTGAACGTCTTCCAACCCCCGTCGATCAAGCCCTTTCCTGCCGCCCGAGGCGCACCTAGCCTCGATGATTCGCGCCTGACGCCGGCTCTTTCCGCCCGGTAGATCTGTTCGCTGTTGATCGATGTGTTGTTGGTTCCGGGCGTGGTGGCGGGCCGTCTGTCGCGGCGGCGGGCGTGGTCTCCTGGGGGTCCTCCGGTTGTTGGGACAGCGGCTGAGCTGGTCAGCCGGGGGCGGGGATGGCCGCGATCCGGTTGAACGCGGCGGTGATGTGTTCGGCCCAGGGCCAGGTGGCGGGATGCGCAGCCAGCGGCGGCGTTGGCCGCGCACGAGTCGGGCGGCGGTGTGCAGGATCCGGTAGCGCAGCCGTTTCGGTTCAGCCTTGGCCAGGTCGCCGTCGAGGCCGATGAGCTGCAGCCACGCGATCAGGTCGACGGCCATCGCCGCTGCAGTGCACCAGGCGGCGTTGATGGCGAACTCGCGGGAGGGTAACCGGCGAAGGCCGGTGTCCTTGGCGCATCTGATCCGGTCCTCGACGCGGGCGTGGGCCCGGTGGCGGGCCTCCAGCCACTGCAAGGCGCCGGTGGTGGTGTTGGTGACGAAGGCGGTGTAGCGCCAGCCGTCGCGTTCCTCGAACAGCGTCAGCTGGGCGCCGGGGTGGGGGCGTTCCCGCCGGACGATGACCCGCATCCCGGCCGGCCAGCCGGGCAGGTGCAGCAGGCCGGTCAGTTCGGCCACGGCGGCGCCTTCGCGCACACCGCCGTCGGCGTCGATCGCCGGCGACCAGGCCGAGGCGGGCAGGCCGGTGATGGCGGCGCGTTCGGTCTCGCCGATCGACCAACCGAGGGAGTACTCCACCCGCCGGCCGCGCTTGCTGTCCTGTTCGGTGAGCCAGTCGAGCACGGCGTGGGTGGCTGCCGCGGAGTCGCCCCGGATGAGCAGGTGCGGGCGGTGCGGTGCGGGGACCTGCGCGACCGCTTGGGCGAGCACGTCGAGGTGATCGGCGGCCGTGTTCGCGCCGGCGTTGCCCGGCCACAGCGTGATGGCGAGCAGTTCCCCGGTGTTGTCGCAGGTCACCAGGATCGGATGGAACCCGAAGCTGTGCTTGTAGGTGGCCGCAGCGCCTTCCTTGTCGCTGTGCGCGATCACGATCGTCGAGTCCACGTCCAGCACCACCACACCGGCGCCGACGCCCCGGCCCGCCGCCCGCGCCGCTGGCGGACCGCCGAACAGCTGCCACATCCCGGCGCGCACCTTCGCCCTGGCCTCGGCGATGCGCCGCAACTGGACCACGCCGATCTCGTCCAGGGCCCGCCACACCGTGGTGTCCGAGGCCACCGGCCCGAACACCTCCCGCTGGTGACGCAGCACGTCGATGTCCGCGATCGCTTCCCCACCGTCAGCGATCATCACCGCTAGGTCGACCAGCACCCGACCCCGATCATGCACCGGCCACCGGCCGGCCCGGGCCAGCCCCGCCGACAACGCCACGGTCAACCCGGCCCGATCCGCCAGCAACCGCAACAACGCCGCACCGACATGCGACACCACACCCGACCCGCCCGCGGTGACCCGCAGATCCCTCGACCACGCCGTAAGCTGCACCTCGGAAGTGCCTCCCTCGAAGAGAAACCTGTAGATGTCGCAATCACAAGTTTCCCTTGCAGGGCAGGTACTTCCGCTTATCTACACGCCGACGAACGGCCATGATCGACGATCAACGTGAATCACCGAGGCTAGCGTCGTGTACCGACTCGTCGTGCCCTCCCCGCCACCATCGATTCCCCCAGCCTCGAGCCACCGACGCGGCCGCCCGCGATCGTCGGCCGTCGGCACCGACTCGCAAAGGGTGCCCTGCCCGGGCTTTCGTAGACGTCGCCGCATCAATCGGCAGGTAGTACCCGCATGGTTCGTTCCTCCATGTTGATCTCCAGCGTGCCGCCGTTCTGCGCCGTCAGGGTGCGCCAGCATCGGTATCCGGTCAGGATGGCCTGCTCCCAGTCGGCGGGCCTGCAGTTGCTGACCTCGAGATGGGCGGTCATGGTCGTGATGGTTTGAAGCAGTTCGTTGTCCACGTGCTGCAGGTGGTCGAAGAAGCCGTGTCGGGAGGCGTAGGAGAACACGAGCGCGGAGATGCCTTCCTCGATGGCGATGGCACGACCGCCGTCCTCTGCCTCGTCGATGGCCGGAGCACTCTTTCGCTTGACCCTTAGCAGCGATCGCATGACCGGTGACCACCCGAGTACCGCAACGTGGGCCAGGTGGAAGGCGTCGTGGTACCGGTAGTCGTCATCGACGGCGGAGGCATCGGTGAGAGGATCACCGACCGGTACTCCGTCGCGGCTAAGCATGACCACAGTACGCCCGTCGGACTCTCGGACGGTGGGGGTGAAGGTGAAGACGGCCCGGCGGGGCAGCTGCTCGCCCGGTGGGAAGTGCTCGTCCAGCAGCGGCTCTTCCAGATCGGACGGGCGCCACCGCTGCTTGGCCTTCTCCAAGCTGGCTGCGGCGACGTCGTCGAGGTCAAGGTCGAAGCTGTCGGCCAGCGTGGCGGCGTACCAGAGGACGTCGCCCAGCTCTTCGCGGATCTGTTGCTTGCCGAGCGGACGGCCGGGACCGTCGCGCAGGTGCTTCTTGTATGCGGTGGCGACCGAGCCTGCCTCGCCGAGCAGGCCGAGCAGGGGAACGACGACCGAGTCCTGCTCGTTCCCGGAGCCCTGCAATGTCTTGACCGCCGCTTTCTGATACCGACCGAACTCCACGAGCGCTCCTGCCTGATGAACCGACACGCCGTCTGGCTTCCCGACGGCATCTGTCGTATGATGCCACAAGGGGTCGGATTTGCCGACAGCAAGAGGGGTGAGGACAACGAGCACTGACAGGGTGACGGTGAGCGACGTGATGTCCGCGATCATTGACGCGCTTGCCGTTCACTTCAAGGAACCCGCCCGAGATCTTGAGGCGAGACTCGCTGCCGAAGGTCACGAGTTGCCCATCGACTCCATCTTCATCGCAGAAATCCTCACTGACATCGAGGCGAAGTATCAGATAAAGGTTTCGGCGAATGCCGAGGTCGCGAGGTCCGCCCGCTCGGTGCTGACCTTCGCCCACACTGTTCACTGCATCATCACAGAAAGCTCATAGCCATGGACCAGCACGACACCCGCACGACCGACCCTGAACTCCGCCGGTTGGGCGAACGCCTGAAGGCAACCAGAGAGTACCTCGGCATGTCCCAGCAGTATGTGTCCCAGAACACCGGCATCGCACGGAGCGCGGTAAGCGACATCGAGCGCGGAATGCGGCGGGTCGATAGCCTGGAACTCAAGAAGATCGCTCGGCTGTACAGCCTGCCGACCACCTACTTTCTCGACGAGAACGCCGACGCCGATGTCGGCGAGCACGCGCTGGCCGGTCTTCCGCGCGCACTCGCCGGGTTGACCGAAGGCGACGTCGCCGAGGTCATGGAGTACGCCAAGTACCTGCGTTTCAAACGCATCGCCGAGAAGAGCGCCGGTGACGACGGCGGCGAGTCGTAGGCAACCATGAATTGGCAGACCGCAAACGCGACCGCGATGCTACGCGCTCCCCAGGTGCATCGTGACCTGGGCATCGACCGAACCGGCTACGTCGATGTGTTCGCCGCGCTGCGCGCTGCGGGGGTCGACTGCCTGACGCGTCCTATGCCGAAGCTTTTCGGCTTCTACTTCGGACCCGACGACAGCGGCCCCGCCGTGCTGCTCAACGCATCACTCGACGAGATCGGTCTACGCCACACCGCAGCCCACGAGCTCGGTCATCACGCCTTCGACCACGGGAGCCGAGCCGATGCGGATCTAGACATCGCCGGCCTGCACCCACGGCGGATGTGGACGGCGGTCGAGATGCAGGCGGAGAGCTTCGCGGCCTGGTTCCTCATGCCCCCACCGGCGGTCGACGCCGCGCTGCGGCGCATCGGGATCGAGCAGGTGCAGCAACCGGAAGAGGCGTATGAGGTTGCCCGATGGCTCGGAACATCCTATGCCGGAACGGTGCGTCACCTAGGCCGGCTGAAAAAGATCCATGCGAGGGCCGCCGCCTCGTGGCCCCGCGTCCCACCGCAGCGCCTGCGGGCACGCCTGCACCGGCCCACGCTGGAAAAGCCGGCGTCGCACCTTTTCCTGGTCCGGCCGCCGGCCCGAGGAGCGGTGCTCCACGTCGCCGCTGGCGACCTGCTGCTGTTACCGCCCGGAGCCCGCATCACACACCTGCCGGACGGGCTGGTTGCTGCGGACTCGGATGCTCGCCCCGCAGAGAACGCCGTGAACGGCGTGCCTGAGTCAGACGGGCGCGCCGGTCTGACTGTGGAAGTCACCGAGCGCTTCCGCCGCTCGTCCGCGATCTCCTTCCTTGTGCCCGGCCATGACCTGATCTCCGTCACCGTGGTCGCACCGGTGCGCCGGCTTGGTGCTGCCGATGCCTGGGGCTGCGCCAATGAGCCAGATCGCCCTCGAACTGCCCACCAGGAGTAAGGAGCCGGCATGGAAACCTTCACCGTCCAAGCGCTAGACGTCTCCACTGCGTGGGTCCGGACCTGCCGAGCGCTGCTCGACGTCCCCACACACCGCGCCTTCCACACGGTCGTGCGCATCCTCGATCCGCAGCGTGACGATCCGGTGGTCCGGGCCGAGCTTGACCGGATCCTCGCGGTCAAGGGCATGCAGCCGGTGCGCACCGTCGCTAACACCATCTTCCCGGCTGCCCTCGCGGCCAACACGGCTACGCACGAGGATCTCGTCAGCCGGTACAGGAATCTCTATCCGGCGCTGAAGCGGATGCACAGCAGCAACCGGCTGGGGACCTACTTCCACCGGCTAATCGACTACCCCGGCAAGGACGGCGGCGTGGACCAGATCGGTGGCATCATCCGCCAGCTGCGCCTGCAGGGTAAGATCAACCCCAAGTCGGCCTGCTACGAAGCCAACCTTGCCGACCCGTCCAAGGACGGCAAGTCCTGGACCGCCTCCGCGCCCATTCGGGTACCTGGACGAGACAACGGCATCATGCAGTTTCCGTGCCTGAGCCACTGTTCCTTCCAGCTCGACAACCGTACCCGCCGGCTTCACCTCGCCGCCCTGTACCGCAGCCACTACATGGTGGAAAAGGCGTACGGCAACTACCTCGGCCTGGGAAACCTGCTCGCCTATGTGGCGCGGCAGAGTGACCTGGAACCGGGCACGCTGACTGTTACCGCCGGCTACGCCCAGCTCGATGGCGATGCCATCAGGCTGTTGCGACCGCTACTGACCGAGACCACGCCGATGTTGGCGGCATAGCGCCGCCCACTTTCACCGCCGGACCCGGCCACCATGGTCAGGGTTCAAGCCGGGCGGGGCCGTTGATGCCCCACTTAGGCGGAAACCAGGCCGGGATCGCGTCAGCGACGGCCTGGAAGCGCTGCTTGATCCGGGTTCGGCCGCTGACGCCGGCGACGTCCGGGTGCGCGACGCGCGCATATTTGTCGACTTCGCAGAACAGGTTTTGGCAGTCGATGAGCTGCAGCGGCCGCCCGTGCAGCCCGCGGAACCGCAGTCCCAGCCGCTGAAAGTGTTCGTCCTGGTGGTCCGCCATGTAGTGGATGATGTCGGCTTCGATACCGATCGCCGCGGACCCGAAGCATTTGCGGATGCCGTCGCGTGCTCCTGGTCCGGGCACGACGAACTCCATCTCGCCGTAGCCGTAGGACGCTGAGTAGTTCAGGTCGATCAGATACTGGTAGGCCAGGAAATCGCCGATAGCCGGGTAACCACGCAGGAGGTTGAAAGCGGCTCGCATGGAGCCGGCGTCCCGCACCCGATGGGGCGCTCCCGTGCTCATCAGCATCTCGATCAGACGCAGATGGTTGCCGTGTTTGCGCACTTCGCCCAGCGACGGCGGCGGCACCACGTAGGCGGCTGAGTACAAGCGCTGTTTGCGGGCGAACGCCTCGGTGAGCACAGTGTTGTACCCGTCGAAGGTGTAGGTCTTCCAGGTAGGCGTGCCGACCGCTGCAGTGAGCAGCTCCCATGTCGAGATCTTGTTGAAGGTCTTGAACAGCAGTGTCCGAAAGAACACCTCATCGATGTCCTGCTCGCCGGCGTAGGACACGCGGGAGATCAGGTACTGGCTTACCCGGTCAGCGGCCCGGTAACAGTTCGTGAAACGGTGCTGGCTCAAGATCGGATCGTTCGTCCACGGCCCTGGCCGGCCAGCGATGCGCGCCTCGTAGATCGCCTGCCTCGTGGCCGCAAATCTCCAGTAGGTGTCAAACACCACTGTTGGGGACAGCCGCCGGCCCGCGATGGTCACCTGCGGCGGCGGTTCGCCGTCGCCGACCTGCTCCCTTCCGGGAGTACAGCGGAGCGGTTCCTCGTGCCGAGGCCGGGCCGACGCCGTCGCGGTAGTCATCTTGCCGCCTCTCGTGACGCGATACGCGTTACGTGTTGCACCATACTCGTATGCAGATCGAGGCAGCGGATGACCGGCGGTCGCTTTCAGCTGCGATCTTCGGTAACCGTGCCGCTGCGGACGTCATCCGCGCGATCGTGGAGCTGACCCAGATGGACAACCAGGGGGTCACCACCCGTATGGTCGCCCGGCACGCCGGCCTGGGCGACAGCATCGTGCGCCCGGTGATGCTGCGTCTGCAGTCGGCCGGAACGCTCACAGCCCGGCCCCGCGACAGCGGGCCTCGATCCGCGCTGCACTACGACGTCAAGCCCGGCGTCCTTTGGGACGCCTTGCGGCGTGTTACTGAGGCTATGCCCGGATAGGAGCGACTCGCTGCCGACGCGCCCTTGCGCTTCAGAATCAGGATCAAGTAGTTGCCCGCAGCACTCACACGGCCTTTAGCGGCGCACGGCCAGTCCGCGCGCGACCAGCTCGTCGGTGATGAAGCTGTGCACCTGTTGCACACTGAGATCAGGGACAGCAACCGCGACGCCGGGGTGCTGACGCATCAAGGCCCGGTAGCCGGAAGCAACGGCATCGGAGTTGTTGTTGTCGTCCTCGTGGGGCTCTAGGAACACGAAGACGACGGCTGCGGTGATCGGGGCCCACACGGCTTGGATCAGTCGGCGAAAGTCCGCCTCCGGCAGGCCGGATTGCCGCACCGGTCCGCCGTACCAGCCGTACGCCATGGTCGACCACCACCAGCGATCCAACACCAGCGCTCTGGCCTCGGTGGCGGCGACGAGCGCACGGTGGTTCTCGGCGTGGCAGGCCAGGTGTGCCAACTGCCGAGCGAACCCTGATACGGGTCCGTCCTGCTCGAGCAGCGAGTAGACGCCCCGCGTGAACGGTGTCGTGCCAGATGGCATGTGAATCAGATCGACAGAGGACGGCTCGACAACCCGTGTCAGCATGGCCAACTGGGTGCTCTTGCCGGCACGGTCGAGTCCTTCGAAGACGACGACCGATCCTGGTGCCAACCGCAGCGCGAAATCTTCCACATCATTAACTGTGGATCGGCCGCAGTCTCCGACAGAAGGCCGCAATCTCCTATCCGACATCGCCTCTCGGCCGCACCGCAGCCGTGGTTACGCCGCAGCAGTTCAGCCTCAACACCATCCAGCGGTATCCGCCCCGGCCGTGCGACCACTCGTGGATCTTCGCCGGCCGGCTCTGCGGCAATGCAATCAGCTCGTCCGAGCACTCCCCTGACCTCGGCGCCTCCTTGCTGCTGCTGATCGCTCAGCCAGCTGCAGCATGTACGCCTTCCGCGCGTGTTGGGCCATGGTGTTGCGGACCTCAACGGGAAGAGTGCCGTCGGGATCGACCTGGCGTTCGAACCGGTCAAGGAAGGCTCTGGTGCCGGCTGCGGTCCGGGCGGCGCGGTCGGCGGTGTTGGCCCAGGAGACGTGCGCGGCGATGCGCGCTCGACGGCGACGTTGCTCTGGCGTCAGGCCAGCAGGCCGCTGCCCTCCCCCGGCTCCGGGCTGCCGGACGTCATCGCGGTCAGACACGTTCACCGATCCCCATCCGCGCCTGCACGTGCTGAGCCGGCGTAGCCTTCTGCCCATACTCGTCGGCGCCCCATTCGCGCATGTTGCGATCCTCGCCCGACGCGGTGGCCGGGCGCAGCCGCCATCTGGACCGTGTAGTCGGCCTCCGCGCCCTCGTTGCGATCCTCGCCCGGCGCGGTGGCCGGGCGCAGCTCGGGTGCAGGTTGCACCGACCGCGGACCGTTCTGCAGTTGCGATCCTCGCCCGGCACGGTGGCCGGGCGCAGCCGGCCGGAGCACGGTCACGTCGTCGGCCGCCTCCACGTTGCGATCCTCGCCCGGCGCGGTGGCCGGGCGCAGCTGCGACTCCCGCCGACGCCGGTCCGGGTTCAGCATGTTGCGATCCTCGCCCGGCGCGGTGGCCGGGCGCAGCGCCTGGTGTACGGGGTCCAGGGCGTGGGGGTCTTTGTAGTTGCGATCCTCGCCCGGCGCGGTGGCCGGGCGCAGCGGTTCGTGAACAGCAAAGATAGCGATTTGATGATGCTTGCTCCAGCCGCAGATGGTCCGATTTGCCAATCCAATCCGCATTTCATAGTTCGGAATCTCCCAGGGATTCCGCAGTCACTCCGGGTTCCTAGATCAACAAGTGCTCTCGTGTCCCTTACGGTTGAGCGGCTTCAGCGAGGCAGTGGAGCAAAGTTCGCGTAGGCAAACCGACCCGGGGACCGCAGCTCCGGCGGTCACCCCCACCCCTAGTACGAGTACCCACGCAGGGGACGGTAGTTCGTCCCCGGCCGCCTAATCGAGTAACCCGCGCAGGGAGCCCGTAAGGCTGGCGAGTCTTTCGTCGGCTCGGCGGCGGCGGTGTTTGATCCATTCTTTGCCTTCGGCGGCGACGCCTTCAAGCACGTGGAGGGTGTGATTGAGCCCGGCGGCGTCGAGCGACAGCTCTGCGATCTTGGTTGCATTTTCGTCGTGCTGGAGCGCTTCGTGATCGGGTTCGCTTACTCGGATGGAGATGGGGTCACCGTTGAAGAGCGTCAGCTCGAAGGTTGGCTGTCCGGTGGCGATGCCGTCGATCCGGACGGCGGCGACGGCGTCGAAGCGGTAGTTGAGTCGCTGGGCGGTGTGACTCGTGGCGGTCTCAAAGTCGAGGTCGATGTTGGCTTGCCGTACGCCGTCGTCGGTGAGCAGGAACAGCAGGAGCCGGTAGCGGGAGTATCGCCATGGCCCCTGCGGATATCGGGCCCGCTTGCATGATGGTGCTGGCGCCTCGATGAAGGCGTGGGCGATAACGTGGCTGGGTTGGAGTCGGTACTGTCGCATGGCCCGGTCGACCAGGACTTTACGGTCGCTCTCTAGCCAGGCGGCCATCTCGGTGTCTGACGGCTTGTCGGACAACTTGTGGCACCACCTGTGGTACGCCTCCCAGCGGGCCGCGTCCTTGTCGTCTCGCTCTGCCTGATCGTCGGTGACTCTGCGCCACTCGGCGATGATCCGGAACGAGGAGCGCACAGCTGGCACCGCGGATACGGCGGCGAGCAGCAGCCACCCGGTGCCGGGCAAGGGGGCGCTGGCCATGACGCCTGGTGCGGTCGAAAGGATCCCGGCGATGAGGAGGACCAGCCCTCCAACGTGGAGGATTCTGGTTCTGGTGGAGATTCGCAGTCGCTGGCGGAATGCGGTCAGTGTGTCTTCTTCCCACTGCCTCCGGACGTCGCCCACCAGGTAGCGGACGAGCCAGGCGACTCGGTCGGCGCCTATGCGCTGTTCGCGGTAGAGCTCGACCACCTCGTCGCGGAGGTGCCGCTGGATCCCTGCGGTCTGAGCCCGCCAGTAGACCCGGTCGGTGTCCTGCGGGACGTACCGGCTGAAGTAGCGGTCGAAAAGCCGGTCGACCTTACGAGCGAAGCCCCTCGGTGTCCCTTCTCTCCGCCGCTGCTGGGGTGGCCGAATCTGCGCCTCCTTCGCGCGCAGCCGCGCCCGGCGATAGTGGCGGTCCGCACCGCCGACGCAGAAGGCGCCGAGCCCGATCAGACCGACGAGCAAACCGAGCAGCGGGCCGAGCATGCCGCGTGCCGCTACCAGGATGAGCAGCTGCACCACGGCGAGGACGAACACGGCAGCGCCAGCGCCAGCGCGCAGCCAGTCGCGTAGCGCAACAGCAGCCGGTTGGACCGGCAGGGTCCGAGGCTGCGCGGGTTTGGGATGGAAGAACTTCCAAATCCGGTTGAACCGGTCGCCCTCCGTACGCCGCGAAGCAGCTAAGGCGACGGACTTCCGCCATAGCTCTTCTTGCATCGCTCCTTCGAGCAGCGCCTCAAGGTGGCCGTATATCGTGTCGCGTTGACGCCGGCTCAGCGCGTCGATTTCCTTGACCACGAGATCCGTCTCGGCGGCGCGGACCGGCTCCAGCAGGCGGCGGATCACCCTCACCCCCGCCGCCCACTGGTCATGGTCGTCGAGGTGGGGCAGGCTGGCGCAGATAGCGATGAGGCGGTCAACCTCCTCGGGGGCTAGCTGACGCAGGGTACGTCCGCTCAACAGGGCGATGAGCCGGTAGAACTGGACCTCGGTGGTGGCATACCCACCGGCGACCGCCTTCTCGATGAGCTTGCGTGCCTGATCACGAACTCGCGCGTCGAGATACTTCAACGCGAAGGCGAACTGCTCCTGTGGACTAGGGTCAGGCGGCAGCCGGTAGAAGTTGATGTCACCGTGTACGACGCCTGCCTGCACGTCAACGTGCGCATCTCCTAGAGCGACGTTCGTTGTCGTCGAGGTCGTCACGACATGCCCCGCACCACGGCGATGATCGCCGCGATCCGCGCCGCCAGCTCAGAAACGTCGGCAACCAGACCGCGTAGCCGCTTGAGCGCGACCATCAGGCCACTGTTCTTGCGGGATGCGTCCGCCGCAACACAGTCCGTTGCCTTCTCCAGTTCCGACTCCGCAGCGGCGTAGGTTTCTTCGTCCAATCTTCCGTCGAGATGGGCCTGCTTGAGATGAGTTCGTAGCTCCGCGATGCTCGCTGCCAGGTCGACCGGTTGCTGCACGTCATCGCGGACGGTGACGTTGCCGTAGATCTGCCCGGCCTGCACCCCAACACGGGCGTTCCCGCTGGCGACGTTGCGGTTGGTCATCGGCATCGTGTGGCTCCCGTCCCGGTCCGCGCCGCCTCGGCTGGCCGGCCCGTCGATGATGAGTTCTCGCGCCAAGGCGACGGCGAACGCCGCAGCGTGACGTACGGCCTTCGGTTGCCAGTTCTGTCCGTCGGTTGCTGCCTTGCTGCCATCGGCGTGGTCGCTGATGCCTCGTACGATCACGACAGGCAGGGCACGGTTGAGATGCCCCGCCTGGGCCACACCGGCAGCTTCCATCTCGATCGCCACGGCATCGTTGTAGTGCTGACGGATCCAGCCGGCCTGCTCGGAAATCCCCGAGTCCTGGACCACCTCACCCGCAGCAATCGGCCCGAAATGGACGCGAGGCGCCGCATCCGTGGGAAGACCGCGACGCCACGCAGTGGACCTGGCGACGTGCTGAGCGATCTGGTCAGCATCGTGCGGGATCTCCCACGCCTTCGGCCGGGCCTTCAGGCCGTCGTCCTCGCTGGTGCCACCGTGGTACGCGTAGATCTTGCTGGCGACGACGACATCGCCGAGGCGAATGTTGGGCCACAGGCCACCGGCGACTCCCACAAACAGCACTGCGGCCGGAGAGAACTCGGCCATGGCCCGCTCTGCGAGTACCGCAGCCGGATGGTTGCCTTTGCCGACCAGCCCCAGCGCGACCCGGCAGTGACTCTGCCCGAGCCGGCCGACCTCGAACCGGGTGCCGGCGGGGTGCCGGCGCACCCGAACGTCGATCAGGTGTTCGTGAACCGCCTCGTACTCGAGGTTCAGCGCCGTGAGGATCACGACGAGACCACCGTTCGTGCTCACGCTGTCTCCTTGTCTGCCTGGCCGCGGGGTCGGATCATCGGAGGGTGCAAAGTCGCGCGGGGGCCGGGGCGGAACAATCGGGCGGGACGCCCCCCTTCGGTCTTGCGAGTCGGGCCAGCAGGGACGATGAACCCCTCCACGCTCTGCACTTTCCGGTAGAAGTTCCGCGGATCCAGCCGCATGCCCCACACTGCTTCGTAGACGTCCTGAAGCTCCGCGATCGTGAAAGTCGGACCACAAAAGGCGGTAGCGAGCGCCGAGCGCTCCAACTTCTCCCGCGCCCGGTCGACACCATCGGACAGGATCTGCTCGTGATCGAAGGCGAGTTGCGCGTCACCGGCTAACGCCTGCGTCACCGGGATCCAACAAGCCCCGGAGGCGTCGGTGCCGGCAACCGGCTCGGGTAGCCGAGGGGCGATGGCCAGGTACGCCGCGGAGACAACCCGACCTCGGGGGTCACGATCGGGCGCTCCGTAGAAACCAAGTTGTTCGAGGTGCAATTGATCCGGCCCCAAACCAGCCTCCTCGGCAAGCTCTCGATGGGCGGCTGCCACCAGGTCCTCCTTCTCGTGGCTAAGGAAACCGCCGGGCAGAGCCAAAGCACCCTGAAAGGGCTCGATACCGCGCTCGATCAACAACACATACAGGCGGGAGCTCCGCAACGTGAGGATGACGAGATCCACCGCAACAAGAACGGTCGGCGGGACCCAGCGATCGTCAGACACGAATCGACCATAGGCTTACTGTCACAGTGACAGGAAGTTATCCGTGTGTCGGATTTCAGCAGCCTACGTGCGTAAGCTGAAGTCCTTCGACGCCTGATCATGCCGAATCTGCGATCCAGGCCCAGCGCACTGGCCGGGCGTAGCGACAGGCTGCGTCGCATGAGAATCAGTGGCGCGAGGGGGTTGCGATCCTCGCCCGGCGCGGTGGCCGGGCGCAGCCAGTGCAGGGCATCCGCATCTGCCTGCGCATGGACGAGGTTGCGTTCCTCGCCCGGCGCGGTGGTCGGGCGCAGCTCGCCGCGTGCCAGGCCAACAACAACACCGTCGCGCAGATGTTGCGATCCTCGCCCGGCGCGGTGGCCGGGCGCAGCGCCAGGTGCCGGGTGCGCCGTCCGGGTCGTACGGTACGTCGTTGCGATCCTCGCCCGGCGCGTTGGCCGGGCGCAGCTTCGGCTTGAGGGTGTACCGCGATCCGTTGTTGGGGTTGCGATCCTCGCCCGGCGCGGTGGCCGGGCGCAGCGACGGTGAGACGCTCGGGATAGCGGTAGGCGAGGGACTTGTTGCGATCCTCGCCCGGCGCGGTGGCCGGGCGCAGCCCCCGCCGACGATCCAGATGTAGGCCGTCTGCCCGCAGTTGCGATCCTCGCCCGGCGCGGTGGCCGGGCGCAGCGCCACGGCGAAGCTCCAAGCCGTCACCGGGTTGGGCTGGTTGCGATCCTCGCCCGGCGCGGTGGCCGGGCGCAGTTGGCGTGGCTCGACCGCGAGACGATCGAGCGGTGCCTCGTTGCGATCCTCGCCCGGCGCGGTGGCCGGGCGCAGCCGCAAGCCGAGACTCGGCCTTGCCCTGGACCACCGCGTTGCGATCCTCGCCCGGCGCGGTGGCCGGGCGCAGCGCCGTCACCTGCACCACCTCGCCGCCGACCTGCGCGTAGTTGCGATCCTCGCCCGGCGCGGTGGCCGGGCGCAGCCCGGAGGCGGCCCCGTCGTGACATGCCTGCCCCGCGTTGCGATCCTCGCCCGGCGCGGTGGCCGGGCGCAGCCTGACCCCGGGAAGTAGTTCGGGCCGGGCAGGTGGGCGTTGCGATCCTCGCCCGGCGCGGTGGCCGGGCGCAGCTCGGATCCTCCGACCGCAAATACGCGGTGGTGTGGTGGGAAGTTGCGATCCTCGCCCGGCGCGGTGGCCGGGCGCAGCACGATACCGCCCGAGCACGGCTGGTGCGGCATGGACCGTTGCGATCCTCGCCCGGCGCGGTGGCCGGGCGCAGCGCCGAGGTGGTGCCGACGTACGCCACGGTGTACTCGGGGTTGCGATCCTCGCCCGGCGCGGTGGCCGGGCGCAGCCCAGGAGGCCCATCGAGTTTGACCACTGCGCGACGTGGTTGCGATCCTCGCCCGGCGCGGTGGCCGGGCGCAGCTCGTTCCACTCGACGTCGCCGTCTTCCGGGTCAAGCGAGTTGCGATCCTCGCCCGGCGCGGTGGCCGGGCGCAGCGGTGGTCGCGTAGCAGCGGCGCGGGCAGGGTGTAGTTGCGATCCTCGCCCGGCGCGGTGGCCGGGCGCAGCGGTTCGTGAACAGCGAAAATAGCGATTCGATGACGCCTCGTACAACCATAGGCGGTCCGATTCACCCATCTCATCCATATTTTGCGGTTCGGAACCTCCCGGGGATTCCGAGGTCACTCCAGGTTCCTAGATCAACAGGTGCTCGCGCGGACTTCACGCCTCAGCGGCTGACGTAAGAGGCCCGACCAGAGTCACCAGGGGCGACCTGGCCTCGGGCTTACTGCTCCATTGGTAGCGCCCAACCGTACAGTTGCCTCGAACACTAATCCTCCGTGACCGGGCGACCCGAGTCGAGGCCCTCGTTGTCCTGCTCGAGCCTGTAACCGAGTCTGCGATCGAGCTCTTCCCGGGCATCACCTCCTCTCTCCCGTCGCTGGTGCGTCATCGTCGGCCTGACCAGTTCGGATCGGGGACGCCGAAGATGGCTTGCTGGGCCGCATGGGCGAGGGTGGCCTGGGTGGTGGCAGGTAGTCCGAGCCTGTTCCAGTGGAAGATCACGTGCAACGCGATCACCGCTCGTAGGCCACGGGTGAGGCTGCCCCTCTGCCGTTGGCGATGTAGGGCTGCGCCGGCGTCTCCGAATGCGGTGTGCCAGTCGCCGGTGGTGCGAGGCGTGCCGAGTAGCAGGCGCCGGACGTCTCCCGTAAAGATCCCCCATCTGGGGACCTCGGTTGCGAGGTTGAGGTGTACTGCGCGGTGCTCGACGACTTGTGCCCATACGTCGCCTTGTTCGTTGAGGTCCAGTGCTGCTGCCCGCATCAGGGCGGTGCACAAGATGAGGGAGTGTTCGCGTCGGGTGGTGGGGTGCTGGTGGAGGTAGGTGAGGAGGTGGCGGGTGTCGTGGTGGAACAGCGTGTGGGCGGTGGTCATGGCGTCGTGGCCGCCGAATGCGTGGGTTTCGGGTTCGTAGATGTCGCTGGTCCAGGTGACTCCTTCGGTGAGTAGCCGGCGGGCTTGGTCTCCGCTGTCTGGCCTGAGTGTGGGGAGGTAGCGGATTCGCCAGGCGCCTTTGCGGATGAACCACCAGGAGGTGATCAGGCCGGCGGTCTCGGCGGCGGGAAGCACTCGGCTGAGGTGGGCGACGGCCTGTTTCTCGCGCTCCCGGGCGGTCTGGCCGGGGTAGGTGATGTTGAGTTGGTGCCAGGTGGTGTGGTCCACGGATGGCTCTTTCAGGTGAGGAGGAGACAGGCGTCCCAGGCGGTAGCGGCGGCGGTGACGAGGTCGGCGCCTGTCTTCCCGTCGAGAAGCCCTTCGGGCTCGTGGGGGGTGGGGGTGGCCTGCCGGTGGAGATCGTCGACGATGTCGAGGGGTATGGGGGTGACGGCGTCGGAGGTGATGCGGCGGGCGGTGGCCAGCAGTCCTGCGGTGCCGTGGCACAGGCCTCGGTCGGTGAGTCTCCGGAGTTGTCCGGGGTCGGTGACGCAGGTGGTGAATGCGGTCTCGGCGAGGTGCTGGCGGGTGGTGTCGTGCAGGGCTTGTCCGGTGAGTTGCTGGGCGCGGGCGATGCCGGGGGTGCCGTAGCACCAGGACGGTCGCAGCGGGGTTTGTTGGGCTGGGGTTGCGCGGTGCAGGTCGGTGAGGGTGATGGTTTGCGGCCACCAGATCGTGCCGTCGGTGTGCTGTTGCCAGGTGTCCAGCCATCGGCTGATGCGGTTGATCGCCGTGGTGTGTCCGGCGACGGTGATGCCGTCGCGGAGGGTGAGGGCGAGCAGTGATAGTGGGCCGGTGATGCCGTGGGCCATGCCGAAGTTCGCGTGGCCGCCGGCGGGAGGTGGCTGGCGGTGTTCGGGTGCGTTCCAGCACCACCAGCCGGGTAGCTCGTCTCGCGGTTCGGTGAGTCGGACGAGGTAGTCCAGGACCTGGCGGAGCAGGTCGTGATTGCCGAGCCGGCGTAGAACGACGCCGAGTCCGGTCAGGCCGCGGATGAGGTCGTACTCGGCGTAGTGCGGTTGCTGGTGTTGGTCGAGGCGGTGGTGGGCGGCGTCGAGCCGTCGGAGGGTCACGGTGGCGGTGCCGTGGGCGGTGGCCGCTCGTGCCTGGGCGAGCCCCGGGTGGTCGGTGGTGGCGAGGACGAAGGCGAGCGCGGGAGCGCCGTAGAAGAGGCTGGCTCCCTCGGCGATGCTCAGGCCACCGGCGGTGGCGTGGCGCAGTGCCTCGTACGCTGCTGGCCTGTTGCCGGTTTCCAGGTGCAGCAGGGCGATGCCGGCCGCGCCTTCGGCGAGGGACTGTCCTGCGGTCACGGCTTACGTCCCGCGAGGATGGTGCGGGCGATGGTTCGGGCCAGCCGCAGGCAGTGTCGTTCGGAGGTGGGGTCGACGCCGATCATGCGGGCGTGGTGAAGGTGCAGCAGGTCGCCCAGCACCTCGTCGGGGTCGAGTCCGTCATCGACGACCGACGACCGGTAGGCGGCCAGCGCTGCCGCGAGTCGCTCGTCATGTACCGGCAGCCGGGCATGTTCGAGCTGGGCGGGGTCGAGGCGGGGACCGGTCCGGTGGGCGACGTGGGTGGCGAGCCAGTGCGGTCCGTCGCCTGTGAAGTCGTCGGCGATGGCGATCATCCCGGCGGCGGTGGCGGCTTGTCGGTCGCCGGTGAGCCTGTGCAGGGCGGCGCGGGAGTCGGCGGCGAACACCTGCTCGGCGGCGGCGAGGGTCGCTGCGGCACCGTGGCGGGTTTCGGGGCGGTACGGGTGCAGGCTGTAGTCGTGCACGACGGCGTCGTCGTGTAGGTGCTGTACCCAGCCGGCGAGATGGTGGGCGGTCTCGGCGAACCGGCTGGTGTTCGGAAGTGGGATGCGTAGCCGCAGGTGCGGCTCGGGGCGGGGATACCGCAGGAACCACCAGCCGGCTGGGAGGTGGTCGGCGGGGCGGCGGGCGAGGTCGGTCAGGATGTCGTCGAGCCGACCGTGGAGGTGTGCCTCCAGCCACCGTGACCGTCCAGGCCAGTGCTGAACAGTGGTGGCGGTTCGGGCTGTTCGGGCTTTCCGGGCGGCCGGTGTGGGGTGGGTGAGGGTGAGCAGGAGTTCGGCGGGACGGTCGTCGATCCAGCCCGCGGGCCCTGGAGCCTCGGTGATCACGGTGCGGGGATGCCGGTCGAAATGGTCGCGTAGGACCGTCAGGTGGGCCTGGTCGTCCAGGTCAAGGCGTAGGCGTACGTCGTCGTCGCCGACCAGGATCTGCTGCGGGATGTGCCGCTGGTGGCGGTGCCGCTGCCAGGCGTCACGCCACTGCGGCCACGTGGTGCCCTGAGCGGGAAGCGCGGTGTGGTCGATGGTCCAGCGGGCGGGGTGCACGACGGTGCGTCCACGCCGCAGTCGGGGTAGGAATGGCAGGCCGCTGGCGTGTCCCCAGTCGAACCGGCTGCACGGTGCCGTCCACGCGGTCCAGATCTCGGTCAGGAATCGCATCAGCGGCTGCTGCAGCGTGGGCAGCAGCACGCTGTTGAACAGCAGCGGTTCGACAGGCTGACCGGTGGCCAGTGACACCAGCCACAGGCGGCGTCCGTCGCCGGTCACCGCCAGGTCCTCGAGCGTGTACGGCGGTGTCGGGTGGAAGTCGCCGACAGGAAGGACGGGCAGCAGCTCGGGCGTCCGAGCCACTGCGGTGAGCCCGGCGTCCAGCGGAGGTCCGGAAAGTTGCAGCGGGGCCGCGCCGGACAGGGCGGTCGGCAAATGCCGGTAGACCTGTTGGAATCCAGCGATCTCGGCGGGGGTGAGCAGGTGCAGGAACCGGGCGGCGGCGACGCCGGCATGGCGGGATCCGCTGAGTACCGTCAGGGTGAACGCGCCGCGGTCCAGATCGTGCGGGGTGTCGGCAGCGAGGGTGAACCGCAGTTCGGTGTGCGGGATCGGCGGTCGGTCGTCATTCCCGCGCAGCCGGTCTATCAGTGCGTCGTCGAGCACCACTTCGGCGCAGCCGTCGAGTGCGGCCTGCTGCGCGAGCTGTCCGAGCAGCCGGTCGCGGCTAGTGAACAGCGCTGGGGCGCGGCGAGTGGATGCCCTGTAGCCGGCCGGAAACCCCAGCATGTTCAATACCTCACGGATGGGAACGGCCGCTCCTGGGCCCCATCGCTCGATGAACGCGTTGTGGTACTCGGTCCATCCAGCGGCGTGAGGCGGCGCTACCGCCATGAGCGTGGACGCGGCCTGCTCCGCTTCGTGCAGTACCGGCGGGGGGAGGGTCACGGCGATGTCGGCGCGTAGATCGACAGCGGTCCGGCTGCCCGGATCCGAAATGACGTAGTGGCGGGCGACGTGGGAGGCCGGTTCAGTGGCGGTCATGGGTGGGCGTAGGGCCGACAGCAGCACCCCGGTGTGTACCAGTTCGGCTAGCAGCCGCTCGGCGTCGGCGATGCTGGCGGGTCCGGCGACCGTCGCGGCGAGGTCGGCGAACCTGACCGGAGACCGAGCAACCTGGATCGCCGCCAGGATCGGGCCGGTCAGGCGGACCTCGATGTCCCACCGCCGATCGGCGCTGGCGTGGGCACAGGGCAGCACCCACCTGTCGCCGCGCCGGTATCCCAACGAGTTTGTCACGACGGGGACGGTGCGTAGGGTGGCCAGGTCGTGTTCGGCCCGCGCGGTCTGCTCGGCGATGAACTGGCCGTCGGGGCGGGAGACCGCGCGATGAGCCTCGCCCAGGACGACCATCGCCCGAGTGCCGAACTGGACCGGGGCGACGCCGGCGAATGTGCCGAACGGGGTCGCACGGGTGGTCCAGCGAAGCAGGTATCGGACCGTTGACTGCACCAGGCGCCGCAGTCGCTGCTGAGGCATCGGCTCCCCGCTCAGAGCGTTTTGGATCTGGTCGGCCAGCTGCGGCGCCGCGCAGGAGACGGCAGCCGCGAAGCCGGGCAGCGTCCACGTCTCGTCCAGCCACTCGCGCCACTGATCCGGATGACCGTGGACTATGTCGGGCCAGGCAGGCAGAACGAGGCCCTTGGGGTAGGCGGCGATTCTGATCAGCGCCGCACCAGCTGCGGGAACCATGAGCACCACCGAATCGACGGGCCCGGCGCGCTCGACGCCGGGCCCGATCGTAAGAGGAACGGATGGGTCAGTTGTCGCCGTCGGACTTCGTGGTGCAGGCGTTGGAGCCGGTGTTGCCGGAGCCGCACCCGTCGTTGGTGGAGGTGGCGTAACCGGTCGCGGTCGGGCCGACGTCCACCAGGCTGACGTCCAGGGCGAACTCCGAGTCGTCGGTTTCGTTCACGTGCGTTCCCTTCTATGCGGGGGTGAAGGTGAGGACGAGGCGGCTGTGCCGCTTGTCCAGCACCGTCCCGGCCGGCAGGTCGCCGTCGGGAGTGCCAGCGGGCAGGACGTTCAGCACCGGTGAAGGGCTGCCCGCATACAGCCACGCGCGCATGTGTCCGACCATCCGACCGGCCGCCGCCGTGGCATCGGGTCCGTGCGCACGGGCACCAAGGTCGAACATGTCGTCGTCGGTCCAGCGCAGCGTCGAGCGGTAGCAGAACGCATCGTTGTGGAGGGCGGCCGGTGTACCGAAACGCCATGCCGGAGCGACGACGCCCGCGTCGACGGCCTCCTGCTGAGCTGTGAGAACAACAAACTGCTGTCCCGCATCGATGATGCGGCTCGCCAGCCACATGTCGAGGTCAGCCAAGACGGTACGAGGGGGCAGGCTCACCCCAGCCCATGCCTGTACCGGTGGCTGCGCCAACAGCTCGCCGACCGCGTCTTGGTTGACCTGCTGGTCCTCGTCCAGCCGCAGATGGACACCGTCAGCGATGTCGACGTACCGCACCTCATGCGCGCCGGCACCCTGCATCGACACGAACCCGCACAACCGCTGACTGTGGCTGACCAGCCGATCCCCCGTCCGACGCATCGCCCACGAGCGGGTCATCCCGAACGTCCGCAGCGGTACGACCAGCGTGCCGTTCTCGGCGAGTTGCGCGGTCCAGGCGGGGGAAATGTCCCACGCCCCGACCGTGACGATGATCAGATCGTATGAGCGGCCCGGGTCGAGCGGCCGCTCGGCGTCCGCGCACACCACGGCCACATCGTCGTAACCCGCCGCGGCGAGGCAGGCGGTGGCGCGGTCGGTCACCTCGCGATCGATGTCCACGGTCGTGACCGAACCTGACGGGCCTACCAGCTCCCGCAGCAGCGCGGCGTTGTACCCGCCGGAGCCGATCTCCAGGACGTGCCGGCCCGCCAATCCTCCGTCGATGGCATCGGCTGCCTGCCCGAGCATCTCCGCGATGAGCCACGGCGCCGACACCGAACTGACCGCCTCATCGCCCACACGCTTGGTCACCACAGCCTGGTCGGCCCGATATGCCTCCCGCAGCGCGCTATCCGGTGTGAACAGATGGCGTGGCACGGACCGTAGCACCGCCTCCACCTCAGGCCGCATGATCAGCCCTTTGTCTGCCTGATCAGCGACGAGCTGATCGACCATCGCGGCATGGAGGTCCTCGCCGCTCGCCGTGTCGACACTCATTCGGGTGCTCTCCCTTCCTTGAGGGCCTCCCGATCGGAGGTCCGCCGTTGCACTCTTCTCGGCTCAACACGACGTCAAGCCGCTGGACTCGCCAGTCCCATGGAGGTCAGAAATCGATGTGGTGCCGGTCAGAGTCAGGGCGGATCTGACGAGTAGGCAGCGCCCTGCCTCCACACTGACCCGTTGAGGCGGTGGGGTGAATGCACAACATGCGGACGATGCGGTTGTCCGCATCGGCGACGCGGATGAGCTTGTGCCGCATCTACGCATCTCGCGTGTTCTTGGTTGCGCCGCGCTGAACAACGAGTGACCCTATGTGCGCGACATCCACACTGCTCATCACCGTGGTGGCGTGAGCAGCCTGAGGAGGCGGTGCATGGGTCAAACCCCGCGAATGCTGCAGCCGTCCCTGTCCGAGCGCCACTTCTTCGGCGCCGAGCTGCGTCGGCTGCGGGAGCGGGCCAACCTCTCTCAAGCGCGACTCGGCGCGATGATCCGGTTCAGCGCTGATCTGGTACGCCGAGTCGAGACAGCGGACCGCTTTCCGTCCCGGGAATTCGTGGAAGCCTGCGACAGGACGTTGGCGGCCGAAGGGGCCTTGACTCGTCTGCTACCGCTTCTCGAGGGCAGCCGTGACCGCGCGGGTATACGGACAGATTCCCCGAACGGTCCTACCAACACCGGCACCCTGCTGCCCGCCCAACCGGCACAGGTACCCGGGGTGGCGGACATGGTCGTTCGTGTTCCCTTCCAGCCCGGCGTTCTTGACCGCGCCGCATTGGACTGGCTGAACGCCCCAGCGGGACCCCGTCTGTCCGTGGCCGGCCGAGCCGATTCGCCTGATCAGGTACACGAAGAGGATCTCGACGCCGCTGAGACCGCCCTGGCAATGTTCCGGCAGTTGGATCACACACACGGCGCCGGACAACTCCACGCCCAGGTGCAACGGTACGTCGAACGCGAACTGAACCGGCTACTGACCAGCCCACCCGCCTCGCAAGCGATCGGTCGGCACCTCTACACCCTGGCGGCGGGATTCTTCGAGCTGTGCGGGTACCAGGCGGTCGACACGGGCGCACACGGTCTCGCGCAGCGTCGCTACCTACGCGCACTACGGCTGACACAAGCCGGCGATGACCGTGTCTTCGGCAGCTACCTGCTCGCCGTGAACATCGGCCACCTGGCCTTGCATTGTGGTCACCCCGAGCCAGCGCTACGGATGGCGCTCACGGCAGTGCGAGGAAGTGAGCCGCAGGCGACGCCACGCGTCACCGCCGCCCTGCACGCCGTGGTGGCGCGGGCCTACGCCCGCCTCGGACATGAGAGCGACTGCCTGACCCACCTCGACATCGCAGACAGGCATCTCGCCCGCAGCAAACCCGAGAACGAGCCGTCGTGGATCCGGTACTTCACCCCTGCTTATCTCGCCGACGAGATCGCCCACTGCTTCCACGACCTGGGCCGACCGCAGCAGACCCAGCGGCATCTACAAGAAGCCCTCACCGAGTTGAGCCCCACACACGTCCGGCGACTCGCCATCGACACCGCACTCCTGGCCTCGTCACTGGCTGCCGCCGGCAAGATCGACGAAGCGTGCGCCGCCGCCCGAACGGCGGTGGACCACGCCGCGCGGACCACCTCGCACCGCTGCTTGCAGCGCATTGTTGAGGTACAAGCCGACCTTGAGCCCTACCGATGCGAACCGGAGGTTCGCGAACTCGGCGACTACGTCCGCCAGCAGCTACCGCTGGCAGTCCTGTGAGTCCGGCTGCACAGACGCTGCCGCCGCCATCACCGATCGGTAGTGCGCCAGCTCTGCCTCCAACGCGGTACCCGCCTGGCTGGACGTCGCCACGTAATGGCCGACATCGGGAAGCAGCAGCAACTCATGCCCCACACCGAGAGCTAACAACTCGTCAGCGAGCTTCCGCACGTCCTCGACCACGGCTACCTCGTCAGCCGTGCCATGAATGATCAGAACAGGACGCTGAACAGTGGCGGCACGGACCCGGCCCGCGCCGCCGCGCAGCCGCAGAGCGTGCGCCCGCTGGAACCGAGGCACGGTCTGCGCCCACCGATCTGGATCGACGATCGCAGACACCGCGGTGGCCGCCGCAAACGGACCGTCCTTCGACACCGCGTGTAGTGCCGTGTATCCCCCCGCGCTGGCACCACGGATGAAGACCTGGCCGGGCACCGCCCGCCCCATCTTGAGCAGATGGTTCGCGACAGCCGCGCAGTCATCCACGTCGTAGAAGCCCCACCGGCCGTACAGCGACTCCCGGAAGCTGCGGCCGTACCCCGTGCTGCCCAGATAGTCGACATCGACCACGGCGAAGCCGCGGCTGGTGAAGAACTGCGCCTGCCAGTCCAGACGCAGGAGGCAGGAGGCGGTGGGCCCAGGATGCGCCCGAACGATCAGCGGTGCACGCCAGTCCGCCGCCGAACCCGTCGGGGGATAAACCAGGGCAACGACCTCACGGTCACCGTGGACACCGATCCGTAGTTCCGTCGGTACGGACACCCGCGCCGTGGACAGTTCGGCGTGCTCCGACCTGGCGAGCACTTCCAACCGGGGCTCGTCATCGAGGTGCACCAGCGCGACCTGCGGAGCGGCGGTCGGTGTTGATCCGATCAGCGCCGCTGTCGTACCGTGCGCCGCCAGGTAGGGCTTGATCGACGTGTAGGGAAGATCGACCGGGTGAATGGAGCCGTCAGGTTCGATGACGACGAGGCGGTGCCGCGGCCCTTCCTGCACCACCATGACGATCCGACCATCGGCAAGGAACTCGTACGACGCGTAGCCCAGCTCCCACGGCTCGGCAGCGCACTCGCCCGCGATCGGTGCCACCGCCTCGACCTTGCTGTCGTTCCACCGGTATAAGTTCCACCAACCACTGCGGTCGGATACGAAGTACAAGGCCCCGTCGGGTCCCCACTTCGGCTCCACCGCCGACTCATCCGGACCGCCGGCGAGCCGTACCGGGTTCTCTGGCCTACCGTGCGGTGAGTAGGAAGCGAGCCACACCTCACATGCGTCCCAGGGCATGTTTTGCTCGCCCCAAGCGGTCCAGGCCAACAAACCCTGACCGGGTCGCAGCGCGCCGAAAAACCCGCGGGATTCGGCGAGAGTCCGCATCTGCGGAGCACCGGTAAGCGACACCGCAATGAGCTCGTCACCATGTTCCGATTCCCGCATCGCCAGTAACTCACCGTCGCCGACCGTCAGATCGCCGAAGGCTCCCCGACTGACCAACTCGAGATCGCCACCATTACGGCGGCTCCGGTAAAGCCCGTCTCGGCCGACACACCACAACATGCCGTCGACAACAGCGAACGACCCGCCTCCGTACGCGTGAACGCCGCTGGAGACGTCGAAGTCTTGTGGGCTGACGTCACGCCTGCCGTCGGCGGGCCGCCAGCATGTCACCGTCGTAACCCCGCCAGCGTCGGGGCGAGTCTCCAACCAATAGAACGCACCATCCGCAGCACGCAGCTGGTCATAGCTCACCGAGGCCTTGACCGCGTCCTTCGTCGAGACCTCAGCGATTCTGTCTGCCAGCTTCACGACTCTCCTTGAGCAACTTCCGCGCGTGACAGGGTGACTACGGCTCGCCAACCAGTCTCCGCGACACCACCCCGGCACAGCGGACGCTGCCATGCCACTCTGCCGGCACGACGTCCTCTCAGACCCGGCCGACTCTACGCCTACGGATCTGTCGCTGGCGCTGGATGCGTTGGCCCTCCCCGTCGTGGAATTCACTCTTGGTGGCGATCACGTCGATGCGGACAACAGACGTGTCCGCATCTCTCATATCGACCGAGTCGTCCAAATCGAGCAACCTATTACCTCGGGACCGACAACCTCTACTTCCTATGGGGCCCGTCCCGTCAACACGAGAAGCGGGACGCGGCGCCCGCGCCCCCCAACCGTTCCAATGTGCGGCCGGTCTCCGGGGGACGCTCGAGCTGCGCGTATCTCGAATTGCTGAGAAAGGTGACGGTAGTGCGCGTCAAGTGGTTCCTCCCCGGCGATGAAGAGAGGCCGTTCACACCCTTCGGCATCGACTGCCAGGGGGCTGCAGTGCGCTTCTCCCACCGCGACGGATCCGCGGCCACCCGGTGCAGCGACGCCAACACCACATCGCACGCGGATCTCCCCAGGAACGACCACACGTTGGGAGCGAGACACGATCGGGGGTCCCCAGGCACCGTCCTGCGCCACCGTTCGGAGAGAGGAAGACCTCGGCCGTGAACCGAGTCCCTCCCCCACTCCCCGACGTCGCCCCGGGCACTTTGCTCCAACTTGAAGCCAACGACTGGTCCTACGGCCGTGACCTCACCCCCGGTACCCCCGTGGCCGTCGTCGTCACCGGAGTTCGGGACCTGCCGAACCGCAGCGACGAGTGGATCTGGATCCTCGGCCACCGTCCCGAGTGCGACTACCCGCACGTCGACCGGCACCCGCCATGCATGGAGGTGCGGGTCACCGTCACCGCGCTGCACCGCCAGATCCCCGGGCCATGACCAGCACCGACGACGGCGACCGCCCCGTCGATCGCTTCGAATCGGCGCGCAACACGGTGCTCCAGCACCGCGACGGCGGCACCTGCTTCCACTGCCAGACCGGCGGATGCGGGCAACACGCCTGGGCCATCGAGGAACTCGCCCACCACCCCGGCGGCCTAAAGCTCCTCCGGCAGCTCGGGCTTCCCATCCCCTCTGACGAATCGACCGAGGAAGGTCAGCCGCGGTGAACACCCCACCCTCCGGCGCATCCAACGACCACGCACCCCACCTGTACGAACACCCGGCACCAATAGAACCGGCCCGGCCGGTGCGCGCCGTTGGCAGCGCCGCCGCCCACACCACCACGCGTCTTGCCGACGAATTCTTCTACCTGGCCCACGACGACCAGACCGGACGTCCGCGTCTGTTCGAGTCGGCAACGGCGCACGGCCTGGCCGCCGCACTGCTGGCGGAGCTGTACCGGGAGGGTCGGGTCACCTTCGAAGGCAGCCATGTGCGGGTGATCAACACGGTCCCGCCGAAGGACTGGCTGCAACATCTCGTCCTGGATCGGCTGGTGGCCGAGCCACGTCACACCGCGACCCGAACGTGGTTGGCGTTCCTCGCCACCACCGCCTGCGAGCAGGTGATCACCCGCATGTGGCAGCTCGGGCTACTGCGGCCGGAGCAGGTCGGTCGGCTGTGGCGCCAGCGCACCGTCTACGTCCCCACCGACGTGAACACGGCCGCCTGGTCCTGGGCTCGCCTGTCCTTCCAACTGCGCAACTACCACCCGCTGACCGCCTTCGACCAAACCCTTGCGGGCCTGGCGCTGCATACGCAGCTTGATCCGATCCTGCTCGACGGCACACCCCTTGCTGTCCGTGCGTTCCTGCGTCACCAGGTCGACCAGGTGCACCCGCCGTTGCGCGATCTTCTCGCTGACCTCGGTGCCGTCGTCGGCGGTGCCGTGTTGAGCCACCGCACCTCCTGACTGCGGCCACGTCCCTATCGATCCCCGTCTTCCCTGAGAGAGAGCCGATGTTGCACTCGAAACCCGACACCGTGTCCGCCGTCCTCGCCAGGGGGCGGCTCGGTATCCCGTCGGTGGTGTTCTTCGTCATCGCCGCCGCCGCACCCCTCACCGTCATCGCCGGTGGCGCGACCACCGGGTACGCGGTCACCGGCGTCACCGGCATCCCCGTCGCCTACCTCCTAGTGGCGGCCGTGTTGGCGATGTTCGCGGTCGGATACGTGGCCATGTCCCGCCGCATCGTCAACGCGGGCGCCTTCTACACCTACGTCACCCGAGGACTCGGCCGCCCCGCCGGCGTCGGCGCCGCCATGGTCGCGCTGCTCGCGTACAACGCGATGCAGATCGGGTTGTACGGCGGGGCCGGCGCGGTCACCGCCGCATTCCTCAACGACCGGTACGGCTGGCAGCTCACCTGGTGGACCTGCGCCCTCGCCGTCTGGGCCATCGTCACGGTGCTCGGGGTCGCGCGGATCGACCTCAACGGCCGCGTCCTCGCCGTCGTCTTGGTCGCCGAATGCGTTGTCGCGTTGACCTTCGACGCCATCATGCTCACCCACCCCGCCGACGGGACCGTCAGCTTCGACACCCTCGCCCCGACGCACCTGGTCGCCGCCGGCATCGGCGCCGCCCTGGTCACCGCCATCACCGGGTTCGTCGGCTTCGAAGGCACCGTCGTGTTCTCCGAGGAGACCAAGGACCCGCACCGCACGATCGCACGCGCCACCTACATCGCCGTGGCCGTGACCGGTCTGCTGTACGGGCTGTCCGCGTGGGCGATGTCCGTGGCCACCGGCCCCGACCGCATCGTGGAGGCGGCCCGCACCGACGGCACTGACCTCATCTTCAACCTGGTGTCGCCGCACCTGAGCCAGAGTGTCATCACCGTCGCCCGGGTTCTGTTCATCACCAGCCTGTTCGCCGCCCTGCTGTCCTTTCACCACACCGTCGCCCGCTACCTGTTCGCCCTCGGCCGCGAACGGGTGCTGCCCGCCGTGTTCGGTCGCACCAGTCGGCGTACCGGCGCGCCCAAGGTCGGCTCCCTCGTCCAGAGCGGACTCGCCTTCGCCGTGCTGGTCGGCTACGCGCTCGCGGGGGCGGACCCGATCGTGCACCTGTTCTTCTGGATCACCGTCACCGGCGGACTCGGCGTCCTCATCCTCATGACCCTCACCTCCGCCGCCGTCATCGGCTTCTTCACCCGCACCACCCACACCGAAGGACCATGGCGGTCGGTGATCGCACCCGCAGCCGCCACGCTTGCCCTCGGCGGCATCCTCACCGTCACCCTGCGCGAGTTCGCCACCCTCCTCGGCGTAGCACCAGACTCGCCCCTGCGCTGGGCGTTTCCCACCGCCTACGCCGCCGCAGCAGTGCTTGGCATCGCCTGGGCGCTGATCCTGCGCACCACTAACCCCGATGTGTACGCGGCCATCGGCTTGGGCGCGGACAGCGACACCGGACCCCTACGCGCCTCCGCCCTCGCCCGCCAACCCGCCTGACCAGGGAGCTGCCGTGACGATCACCAACGAAAACCTGACTGTCCGCCCCGCCACCACGACGGATGCCGGCCCGTTGATCGCGGTCCTGGCTGAAGCGTTCCGGGAAGGACCCGTCGCCGACTGGCTCATCCCCGACCCCGACGATCGGGGTGCCGTCTACTACCGGTACTTCCGGGACGCGTTCCACCACGGCCTGGAGCACGGCGCGGTGTACACCACCGGCGACCAGTGCGCCGTCGCCATCTGGTATCCCCGCCTCGCACCCATCCCCGCTGACGCCCATCAGCGGCTGGAGACGCTGGAGCGCATCGCCGGGGCGTACGCACCGAAGTTCGTGCTGCTGGAAGAGATGTTCGACGCCTTCCACCCCGACGAGCCACACCACTACCTCGCCTACCTCGCCGTCGACCCCACCCGACAGAACCGCGGTCTCGGCACCGCGCTGCTCACCGACTACCACCGTCGCCTCGACGACCTTGGCCTGCCGGCGTACCTGGAAGCCACCACCATGCGTAACCGGCAGCTCTACCTACGACTCGGCTACACCGCCGGCCCCACCATGGTGCTTCCCGCACAGGGGCCGACGATCTGGCGCATGTGGCGCGGCGCACCCACCAGCGGCGGCCGGTCCCCGTTCCCACCAACCAAACCACGCCGAGGGCTGTCGTGAAGACCACCGCAGCGACCGCACCACCCATCCGACCCGCGCAGCCCGGCGACGTGGCCACCATCGCCGCGCTACTCATCGACGCCGTCGTATCCGACCCGGTCGCCGCATGGCTCGTGCCGGACCCGAGGCAACGGCAGAACATCTTCCACCGGCTGCTGGCGATGGAGGTCGACCACGCCGTCGAGTTCGGGACCGTCGACGTCACGCTTGGAGGCACCGTACGCAGCGGCCAGCGGCAACTGCATGACGGCCATCCGCGAGCTGAGCATGACGATCCGGCCACCAGAGGCGACCAGCGCGTCCACACATGCGGCGGTGACCCGCCAGGTGCCCAGCAGGTTGATGTCGAGCTGGCGGCGTACTTCCGCGCCCGGCGCCAGTTCGGCCGGGGCGGGCCCACCGATCCCGGCGTTGTTGATCAGCAGGTCGAGCCCACCGAGCTGGTCAATTGCTTCACGTACCACCGCCGGCACCGCGTCGTCGTCGGTGATGTCGCAGGCCAGGAGCCGGACCGGGTCATCGGCACGGGGGGCCAGGTCCAACCCGACGACCTGGGCCCCGAGTTCGTCCAGCCGGGCACAGATGGCCCGGCCGAACGTGCCGGAGGCACCGGTGACGAGGACACGCAATCCGCGGGGGTCTCGGGCGCTCAAACCACTGTCTCCTCGGCGGTGAAGGTGTGTCCGCCCCGGGCGAGGCGATTCCGGCCAGCCGCGATCTCTCTGGGCAGGTCGGCGACGTACCGGTCGAACATCGATAAGCCAGCACGGATCCGCTTCCCGGGCGCCGGGACACGGCACTGCTGCGGCGGCTGCTCCAGGGCGGTTCGGCGGCCACGCTGGCAGCCGCCGAGGCCGGCCTTCCGGTCACCGACGGCCTGTGGGTGCTCGTCGCCCGGCCCGGGGAGACCGCCGCCGGCATCGAACGAGCCGTGCGCGAGCACCCGCCGGCGCTGTACGCAACCGTGGACGACCTGATGGTCGGAGTTCTGACCCGGGCTCCGTCCGCCCGCCTGAAGGGAACCGGGGCCGTGGCAGGGCTCGCCGGTCCAGCCGAACCGGAGAAACTCGCACCGGTGCAACGGCTCGCCACCGCGGCCCTGACCGCCGCCGAGTCCACCGACCGCACCGGACTGATCCACATTGCCGACGTGGCCTGGCTGGCGGCATTGACCGAGCGGGCAGACCTGGCAACGGTGCTACTCGACCGCTACGCGCCCGCTTGGGCGACACTCGAACCGACTGCCGAATCGGTGGCGCACGCCGTGCTCGCCTGGCTGGAGAGCGACCGCGATGTCGACCTCGCCGCGGCGAGACTCTTCGTGCACCCCAACACGGTTCGCAATCGGGTCCGGCGCTTCGCCGCCGTCACCGGCATCGACCCGACTTCTGATCCGTAGTGCGGGTTGTGGTTGCGTCGCCCGAGCCCGGCGGGCCTGTCCACACGTCGATGGTCAGGCGCCACGGTTCGGTCGGTAGTGCACTGCCTCTCCGGTCGCGTGAGTATCGCCGCCGCCCGCCCAATACCCGATGATGAGCCACAGCTCGTAGTACAAGAGCCATTCGGTGGTCCAGGGCAGGATCGTGGTCACCAGGAGCATGTGGTGTTTCCACTCACCTGGGTAGTACAAGCACAGCTCATCGCCGGCGTAGACGTGCGGGAGCGCCTCCGCGTCTGGGTGTAACTCGAGCACGGGAGGGTCGATGACGGTGACCTTGGGACGGAGTCCGTGCCGGTAGGTCAGGTGCACGGTGTAGGTGCGGCTGGCCGGCGACGGCTGGAGCCGGACGGTGCAGGTGAGCTCGCCGCCGCGGACGGCGCCTTCGGCGTCAGGTAGCACGGTGGTGATCGCGACGAGCTGCCGGGTGAGGTTAACCGCGCGGGTGGGGATGCTGACCATGGAATGTGTGTCGTGGGACGCGCGGTCCGGACGCGGCCGTGGTGAGCAGGCCGCCGGTGGCCATGTGCAACTTGCCGGTCTTGACCTCGGTGGTCCGGCGCTCGGCGAGCCGCTGGAAGGAGCGTTGCACGGCGTCGGCGGTGAAGCTTTCCGACATCCGGGCGGCGAGGGCCGGGAGTCCCTTGTGCTGCAGATGCACGAGTTCGTCGAGCAGCACGGCGAGGTCGTTGTGCCAGCGGAGGAAGGCTTTGCGCCGCTCAGGATATTCGTTCCACTTGTCGGCGAAGTTCTCGTTCTCGTGCGCCGGGTTGGGCACCCAGAACTGGCCGTGGCGGTTCTCGACGTACGCGTTCATCCGGTCTATGACGGCGCGGGTGGCGGTGAAGAGGTCGGACTCGCCGAGGTAGGCGCGGGCGGCGAGGGTGGTGATGAGGATCGACGGGGGCCGATGGTCGGTGTCGTCGGCGAAGTACAGCATGGCGTGCCACTTGAGGATCTGCACGGCCCGCTGCAGGGTGCTGCGCACCTGCCAGTCGGGCACGTCGGCGACGTTCGCGTGCCGCTTCGCCTCGACGAGGCGGCGATCGAGCTGCGACTGCTGCTGGAACCAGGTGGCGTAGCCGATCGGGTTGGAGTGTTGCCACAGCCGCAGTTGCTTGTCGGTGAGCAGGATGCCGGTGGGCGGCAGGTCGGCGTCCGGGATGGTGGGCAGGACGTCGAGGTGGAAGCCGTCGTCGGGGTAGCTCAGGGTCCAGCAGCGGCGGGTCGACTCGCAGCTGGCGGGGCCGTCACCGTGGCCTTGGCGGTGCTTGAACCGCACGAAGGCGTGCAGCATGCGCCCGACGCGCTCTTTGAGTTCGGCCTGGGTGGTGGACTCCTTGGCGATCGGCAGCCAGCACACCAGGTCGATGTCGTACTCCCCGGTCGGGGTGTTCGGCCGCACGACGGTACCGAGCCGGAACGAGCCCTGCGGGTAGATCCGCCAGTCCGGGGTGCCGTGTTCGGCCAGCCAGGTGCCGACCTCCTCGTACTTGTCGACGGCGAGCTGGTACAGGTGCGGGGAGATGTCGAGGGTTTCGACGGCGCCGTCGAGCAGCATCGACAGCATCTCCTCCATGGTGTCCATCTGTTCCACGGTGTGCACGGGTCAGTCCTTCCGGGCCGGGTAGTGCGGGACGTACGCCGGCGCGGTGTGGTCGGCGAAGCAGCGGGTGAAGGCCGGTGACGCGTCGCGGCTGTGGTGCCCGGCGAGGCCGATCAGGGCGTCGGCGTCGACCTTGTCCAGGGCGAGCGCGCCGGTCGGCACGGTCGGGTTGAGCCGCAGGACGTTGTCCTTGCCCAGGAAGTGGCGGACCTGCTTGGCAGCGCTCTCGCTCTGGGCGCGCATGAGGACTTCGACCGCGTCGCGCGCCCAGGGGAACAGGCCGCCCCGGTCGAGGCGGCGGCTGCGGTGCCGCCGGTCAGTCGTGGTGCCGAGGCTGAACACCCGGATCTGCTCCAGCGGCACGCCGAGCGGGCCGACCGCTTCGGTCAGCGCGACCATCGCCGGGTTGTTAGCCCAGATACCACCGTCGACAAGCCGGGCACCGCCCAGCGGCATGCCGGGCAGGTAGGTCGGCGCGGCGGCGGTGGCCATGGCCACGTCGACCGCGCGCTCACGCCAGTCCCGCTTCAGCGTCGGCAGGTGCGGGGTGCGGAACAGGTAGACGTCGTCCGCGCCGATGTTGTACGAGGTGATCAGCAGCCGCTTGGCGCTCTGCCCGAAGGTGCGCTCGCCGAGGACCTCGGTCAGCGCGGTGCGCAGCGGCTCGGCGGCGTACTTGGCGCGCAGGAGGTGCCGCACGCCGCGCAACCGGCTGCGGTCGCGGAAGATGCGCGAGCCGTGGTCGGTGTAGAACTGCAGGATCTCCCGCGGGGTGAGGCCCAACCCCAAGCCCAGCGCGATGATCCCGCCGGTCGACGTTCCGGCGATCAGGTCGAAGTGGTCGACGGTGCGGATGTCGAGGTCTTCCTCGAGACGCGCCAGCACCGCGGCCGAGAACATCCCTCGCAGCCCGCCCCCGTCCAGCGACAGGATCTGGAACCGATCGCCGCTCACTGGCCGTACCCGCTCCGCCACCTGCGTGCCTCCGTCTCGGGCCGAGCCTGTTGTCGACCTTGCCCTCACGATACTTCACCGCCAGACCGTTTCATGCACCGGATAGGTCTACGAAACAGTTGCGTAGAGGCAACCCGTGCATGAAACGCTAGAGTCCGGGGTAATGGACATCTGGTTCGGCGACGACGAGACCGCCGAGTTGTGCAGCCGGGCAGCCAATCTGACGGCGCGCTGGGGGGCGGCGGGCGGGATGGCGGTCGGCCGCCGGCTCTTGCAGATCGAGGCCGCTCCGACCGTCGAGGCGCTGCGGGCGCTCCCGGGCGGCCTGTGCCGCGACGCGACGGACGACACGTGGATGATCAACGTTGGCAACGTGGCAGTCATCCGGTTCGCCCTCGACGACCGGACGTACGGCGCTGGCACCGTTCGGGTGCTCTCCGTCAGCGATCAACCAGCGGTAAGGATTCGCCGATGACAAACACCGGTAACACCCGGCGGTTCCGGCCCGACTACGCGGTCCCGCCCGGCGAGACGCTGGTCGAGGTCCTCACCGAACGCGGCATGAGCCAGGCCGACCTGGCGCGGCGGACCGGGTTGTCCACCAAGCACATCAACCAGATCGTGCTCGGCACGGCGACGCTGAGCGCCGAGACGGCCGTGAGGCTTGAACTGGTCACCGGCGTGGCCGCGCAGGTGTGGACCGGGCTGGAGGCGGCCTACCAGGTGGCGCAGACCCGGCTGGAGGAAACCACCCGGCTGCAGGCGCACGTCGACTGGCTGAACCAGCTCCCGGTCGCGGAACTCATCCGCAGAGGCTTCGTCCGCAGCGACACGTCGCCGGTCGAACGGCTGCGCGAGGTCCTTGCCTTCTTCAAGGTCGCCTCACCGGACGCGTGGCACCAGGTCTGGGCGGTACCGACCGCCTATCGGCAGTCCCGCGCCTTCGACGTCGACTACGGCGCGCTCGCCGCGTGGCTGCGCATCGGCGAGATCCGGGCCGACCGAGCCGACCTACCACCATTCGACCGCAGCCGGTTCCGTGACCACCTCCCCCGCATACGCGCCCTCACAAACATCGAGGACCCCCAGATCTGGCTGGCGCAACTCGAATCCCTGTGCGCTGACGCCGGCGTCGCACTCGTCGTCGAACGCGAGATCGTGGGCGCCCGCATCAACGGCGCCGTTCGCTGGCTTCCCAGCGAACGACCACTCATCCAGCTCAGCGTCCGGCACCGCTGGGCGGACATCTTCTGGTTTACGTTCTTCCACGAGGCAGCACACGTCCTTCTGCATGACCGCAGAAGGTTCACCATCGTTGACGGCATCGACCGCCCCGACACCGACAACGCCATGGAACTCGAAGCAGACGACTTCGCTGGCCGGGTCCTGCTACCTCGATCGTTCGACAGCCGCCTGGCCACCGTCCGTTCCCAAGCGCAGGCCGTCGCTCTAGCGAAGGAAGCCGGTGTCCATCCCGGCATCGTCGTCGGCCGCCTCCAGCACGACAAGACCATCCCGTACAGCCACTTCAACCGCCTCCGCACCCGGCTCGCGTTCACCGACGAGTAGTCCGCTCCATCGGCGCTTCCTCGACTCACCCCAAAATTCTCACCGAGCCGCCGGCCGTGGAAGGCCTCCACCGACCCGGACTTCGCCGCCGCCGGTGCCGACCGGACGTCTATCGAAATGCGCCCTGCGGGGCTTCGAACAGGTCCAAGCCCTGCACTCGCGACTCTGCCGCCACGGCGGCAGAGTCGGTGTCGCTCTTTCGGGTGATGAGCCGCTGTTCCGAACATCGCCATGCTGAGCCGCAGGACGGATCGACGAAAGGCGGCGGTCATGCGGTCGAGCAATGGTGTGATTTTCAAGCGGTGCGGGTGCCGCGACGCCAGCCGGCGACGGCTCGAGCAGTCATGCCCCGACTCGTTGAGCGCGGGCACGGATCCTGGTACTTCCAGTGCTCGGCGCCGAACCTGTTCGGCCGCTCCGAGCGGATCCGCCGAGGCGGATTCACCTCGCAGGCCGCCGCCCGCGCCGCGCGGGAGGACTGCCTGGCCGACAGTGCCGCCCGCCGCTCAGGTGACGGCTGGACGGTCGAGCGGTGGCTGCACCACTGACTCGACACCCGCACCCGGATCCGGCCGACGACTCGGCTCCCCTACACCCGCGACGTCGAACTCGTCCTGATTCCCCGACTCGGCCACTACCGACTCTCCGATCTCGACGGACCGTTGCTGCGAGCAGTGTTCGCCGAGATCGCACACACCACGAACGCGAAAGGTCGACCGCAGTCGCCGTCGGCGCTCAACCATCTGCGGACCACGCTGCGCGCAGCGTTGAAGCTGGCCGTACGCGAGGACCTGATCGAATCGAACCCGGCCCGCCAAATCGAGATCCACGACTACCGACGCCGCACGCGCTGCACTCGCCGACGACCAGCCAAATGGCGACAAAGCTTACACCCATCGGCGCGCTCGCTGCCGCTCCGCCAGCAGACTGTAGTATCAGCGCATGCGCACTCAAAGTGCGCACCGATGCGGAAAATCTGTGTCCGAGGGGGGACTTGAACCCCACGCGCCGCATCCATGCACCGAATGGGTGCTCATGCACTCAATTCACCAGTTCATGAGCTGCGCCAACTGTCCCGTCGCATCGATTCGCGATGATGGTGAAATGGCTCCTGGATTCAGTCTGCCGAGAGTCTGGCGCCGGAGGCGCCGGGGCTCGCTGACGGCACTGACGGTCGTGGCACTGCTGGTGATGATCGTGTGGTGGCTCGCTTCGAGCTGGCTGCGGCAGCATCCCGGCTGGGTGGCGGTGGAACAGGCTGGATGGGTGGCTGGGATCGTCAGCGCTGCGCTAGGCGTGGTCAGCGCGGCGGCCGCCGTTATGGCGTTGCGTGCAAGCCGGCTGACCGACCGTCCGCAACCTAGGCTCAAGAAGCTCGTACAGGTGGGACGGTTGCCGCCAGCGGCGTCCTGGCGGCAAGACCGGCGCCTGTTCGTCGACCTGCGGACGGCGGCGAAGTCGGACACTACCGAGGTCGGGGTGCGGGTTCTAGCGGGAATGGGCGGGGTGGGCAAAACCCAGCTGGCTGCCCAGCTCGTGCCCCATCTGGTTGAGCGCCGGCGGTTGCATGTCCTGGTGTGGGTGACGGCGACGAGCCAGGACGCGATCGTGACCCGATACGCCGAAGCCGCGAGCGTTCTTGGCCTTGCTGAAGCCGGGGTCTCTCCTAACGATGCGGCCATCCGCTTGTTGGCATGGTTGGCGCACACCGACCGACGGTGGCTGATCGTGTTGGACAACCTCGACAACCCGGCCGACGCCACCGGTTGGTGGCCGCCGGCGTCCGCCACCGGCTACACCGTGGTTACCAGCCGGGTCCACGAGGATGTTTGGGGCAGTGACATCCGAGCGGTGACCCCGGTCGGTCTCTTCCATCCGGACGAGGCGATCGCCTATCTGCGCAGCGCGGTCGTCGATCCCGGGAGCCGCGAAGGTGCAGCAGAGCTTGCGACTGACCTCGGCTACCTACCGATCGCCCTGGCGCAGGCTGCCGCCTACATCCGAGAACGAGGGCTCAGCTGTGCAAGCTACAGGCAAGAACTCGCCGACAGACGCATCCGCCTACGGGAGCTGCTGCCCGACTCGACGGCGCTACCGGACGAGCATGCCGCCCGCCTCGACGCAACGTGGTCGCTTTCCATCGAAGCCGTCGACCGTCTAGTGCCGGCCGGGCTTGCCACACCGATCCTGCATCTGGCCGCGCTCCTCGACCCCCACGCCATCCCCATGGATCTTTTCACCAGCAACGCGACCCTTGCCTACTTGACCAGCGCTGCTGCTCGTAGCGAGATGGTGACGCCGAACCAGGTCAGGCGGACGCTGCAACATCTGCACCGCTACCACCTCATCGAGTTTGACGTCGTCGCCGGCCTGATCAGAATGCACGCCCTGGTTCAACGTGCTACCCGCGACAACATCGACGCGGACCGTATTCAGGGAGCCGGAAACGCCGCAGCAGACGCGCTGCTTCAGACATGGCCGGATTCGGAACGCGAAAGCGATACCACAGCCGCGCTGCGCGCCAACGTCACGGCCCTCCATCACCATACGGACAGCCTGCTTTACACCTCTCGCATCCACCCCGTACTCGTGCACGCAGGCATCAGCCTCGGCGGTACGGGACTTGTTGCTGCAGCCACTGACTACTTCCGCAGCCTGTACCAGCTCGCCAGCGACCACCTCGACGGCGATCACGTCGACACTTTCACTTTGCGTCGAGAGGCGGCCCGCTGGTTGGGCCGGGCTGGCGATGCAGCCGGCGCCGCCGACGCCTATGCGGCCCTGCTCGCCGACCAACTGCGAGTGCTTGGACCTGACGATCCACTCACCCTCGTAACCCGCAACAACCTCGCTGTCTGGAGGGGCGCTGCAGGGGATGCGACGGGCGCAGCGACCGCTTTCAGTGAGCTACTCGCCGACCATGCGCGGCTTCTCGGGGATGACCACTCGCAGACCCTGACCACCCGCAACAACCTCGCCTACCAACGCGGTCAGACCGGAGACACCGTCGGCGCCGTTCAAGCCTTCGCCGAGTTGCTCGCCGATTTCCTGCGGGTTCTCGGCCCTGACCATCCCAAGACGCTGATCGCCCGCAGCAACCTCGCTCGCTTTCAAGGTCTGAGCGGTGACGTAAGCGGTGCCGTCGACGGCTTCACGCGGCTGTTGCCAGATGTGCGGCGCATCCTGGGCCCAGCTCATACCGACACTTTGGCCACGCGCGAGCAGCTCGCCTACTACCAGAGCCGGGCGGGAAATCCGACTGGCGCGACGAGTGCCCTCGCCGAAGTACTCGACGACCGGATGAGAATTCTCGGAGCGGACCACCCGCACACCCTCACCAACCGGCTCCACTTCGCCAACTGCCGAGGTGCGACCGGGGATCCTGCTGGCGCCTTCGCCGATCTCGCGGAGCTGCTGCGCGATCAGCTACGGGTCGTTGGACCCGATCATCCGGACACCCTGGTCACTCGCCGCGAAATGGCCTGTTGGCGAGAACGCGCCGGAGAGACGCGCGAAGCGGTCCGCGATCTTCAAGAGGTGGTCCAGGACATGCTGCGCGTTCTCGGGCCCTGCCACATCGAGACAGCGTCCACGCGCCGCGAGCTCACCAGGGTCCAGGCCAGAGTGGAGGATCGAGCTGGCGCTCCGGACATTCTTCCTGAGACTGACACTCACTTTGATGATGTGCATGCCGGCGGCGCTGGTGATGACTGACGACGCAGACGACGGCTGCGGCTGGTGTCATCGAGCTTCTCACGCGCCCCATAGCCGGTTTCCCAGGTCGCCATCAATTCGCTACGGCTCTCGTCGACCGCGTACCACGTCATCGCCGCCCCTTCGTCGAAAGCTCGCCGCAGCCTACCGGTGACGGCGCGGTCACCCACGGCCCCGCGTGGGTGACCGCGCCTGCCGACCCGGCCTATACGCGCTCGCCGATACCCAGTCGCGCCTGCGTCTCCTGTGCCCGCTCGGCGGCGGCGCTGGCGCCGTAGTGGCGAGGCATGTCCTCTGAGGTCCATCCGAGCAGCAGCATCAGGTCACCGGTGTCGCCGCCGGCGCGTTTCCACTCGTGGGCGAAGCTGTGCCGCCACCGGTGCGCGTGCACGTCCGCCACCCCGGCCGCGGTGCCCAACCGTTTGAGCAGGATCTTGATGCCGTTCGGAGTCAGCGCCGCGGCGCCTCGTTCGGCCAGCCACAGGTTCGGCAGGGCGGCGCCCTTGTGCTTGTCCCGGGCCCGCAGATACCGCGACAACGCCCGGGCCGTCTTGGGCCCGAACCGCACTCGCCGGTCCTTGGCGCCCTTGCCGTGGAAACGCACCGATTCCGTGTTCAGGTCGACGTCGTCGACTAGCAGGTTGCCGACCTCCGACAGGCGTGCGCCGGTGTTGCAGTACACCCGGATCAACGCCTCGTCGCGCAGGTTCGCGAAGCCTTTGCCCTTGCAGGCGTCGAGAAGCTTGCTGGTGTCCTCGTCGCGCATGACCGGGATCAGCTTGCGGGGTGTCTTCGGCTGCCGCACCCGCTGCATCGGTGACCGGTCGATGGCCTCTTCGTCGAGGAGCAGCCACTTGAAGAACTGCTGCAGTCCCTTGTGCTTGTTCACCGCCGTCGACGCGGACCTGGTCTCGATCATCCAACCCTGGAACGCCTCCACATGCGCCCGCGTCACCGCACACGGATCCTCGGCCGCGTCCCCGGCGTCCGGATCCGGCGACTGCTCCCCCAGATATCTGCCTAGCTGCGCGGCGGCGAGGAGGTAGTTGTAGCGGGTGGTCTCCGGATAGTTCCCGGCCCGCAGGGACCGGTCCCAGTCGCGGAGGAACCCGGCCCAGGTCCGGGAGAGCCCGACGGTGAGTTTCTGAAGATCCAGTAGTGGCATGACAACCTGCCCGAGTCAAGGAGTCCAACAGCGGCGTGCTAGACCAGGCATCCATGCCGAGCAATGAAAAGAGGGCTCCCGCAAGTCTCTGACCTGCGGAAACCCTCTCGCTGTCGGGACGGCCGGATTCGAACCGACGACCCCTTGACCCCCAGTCAAGTGCGCTACCAAGCTGCGCCACGTCCCGATGCCACCGCAGGGTCTCCCCGCGACAGCCGGTACAGCTTAGCGCAGGGTCTGTTCCGCTCGCACCGACCCCTCCTGACGCTCCCGGCTCGGCCGAAGTCGTCCGTCGGGCATGATCGGGGAATGTCCGGTGACGCTGGCGGCGGGCGGCGACGATGTCGACCGCCGCTGTAATCCCGTCGAGGCCCACGGCGGCGGTAGGGAGCCTGGTAATGGGACCACCCACCATCCCTAAAGCATCCTAGGAGGATGGGTGGTGGAGCTGGTGAGGGAGGATGGTGCGGGTCGGGTCAGCCGTGGGCCTTACCGCGGCCGCCGGGGCCGAGCTTCTTGCGTGGGCGTACCGAAATCTCGATCGGGCTGCCCTCGAAGCCGAACTCCTCGCGCAGCTTGCGCTCGACGAAGCGCTGGTAGCCGGCGTCCAGCGGACCGGTGGTGAAGAGCACGAAGCGTGGCGGGGCCACCCCCGCCTGGGTGGCGAACAGGACCCGTGGTGCCCGACCGCCCCGCACCGGGTGCGGGGTGGCCTGGACCAGGGCGGTCAGCCACGCGTTGAGCTGGGCGGTGGGGATCCGCGTCTCCCAGCTGGTCAGCGCCCGATGCAGGGCGGCGGCGAGCTTGTCGACCGCCCGGCCGGTCTTCGCCGACAGGTTCAGCCGGATCGCCCACGGGATGCGGCGCAGCTCCCGTTCGATCTCCTTGTCCAGGTAGTACCGGCGGTCGTCATCGACCAGGTCCCACTTGTTGAAGGCGATCACCAGGGCCCGACCGGACTCGGTGACCATGGACAGGATCCGCTGGTCCTGCTCACTGATCGGCTCGCTGGAGTCGAGCAGCACCACCGCCACCTCGGCCGCTTCGATGGCCGAGGCGGTACGCAGACTGGCGTAGTACTCGGTGCCGCTGGCCCTGCCGACCCGCTTGCGCAACCCGGCCGTGTCCACCAGATGCCAGGTGTCACCACCGATGGTGACCAGGCTGTCCACCGGGTCGACGGTGGTACCGGCGACCGCGTCGACCACTGCCCGTTCCTCGCCGGAGAAGCGGTTCAGCAGGCTGGACTTGCCGACGTTCGGTCGTCCCACCAACGCCACCCGACGCGGCCCTCGGGGGCGGTACTCCGCCACCTTCGGTGCTTCCGGCAGCGCCGCCAGGATGGCGTCGAGCAGGTCACCGGAACCTCGCCCGTGCAGTGCCGACACCGGGTGCGGTTCACCGAGGCCGAGTGACCACAGCGAGGTGGCCTCCAGCTCGATGTTGGTGTTGTCGGCCTTGTTGGCCACCAGGATCACCGGCTTGGCGCTGCGGCGCAGCATCTTCACCGCCGCCTCGTCGACGTCGGTGGCACCCACCATCGCGTCGACCACGAAGACCACCACGTCGGCGGTCGACACGGCGGTCTCGGCCTGGGCCGCGATCGCCGCGGCGCGGTCCTTGGCGTCCGGTTCCCAGCCGCCGGTGTCCACCACGGTGAACGCCCGCCCGGACCACTGCGCATCGTAGGGCACCCGGTCGCGGGTCACCCCCGGCACATCCTCCACGACCGCCTGCCGACGGCCGATGATGCGGTTCACCAGCGTGGACTTGCCCACGTTGGGGCGGCCGACCACCGCCACCACCGGCTGCGGGCCGGTCTGCTCTTCAATGTCCAGGTCCGGCTCGCGCAGTTCCATCCAGCCGTCGTCACTCACGCCACGCCTCGCTTCACTGGTCGGCGGGCGACATCGCGCGCACGAACGTTCACGCCACTGACCGTTCGGCCAGCAGGGCCCGCAGACGCGCCACGACCTCGTCGATGCCCAGCCCGGTGGTGTCGAGCACCACCGCGTCGGGCGCCTGGGCCAACGGGTCGGCCTTGCGGGTGGAGTCCAGTTGGTCACGCCGGGCCAGGTCGGCGGCGGTGGCCGTCACGTCGGAGGCGTTCTCGGCGCTGCGCCGCGCGGCGCGCGCCGCCGCCGAGGCGGTCAGGTACACCTTCAGGTCGGCGTCGGGCGCCACCACGGAACCGATGTCACGTCCCTCGACCACGATCCGGTCCGCCTTGGCGATCATGTCTCGCTGGCGAGCCACCAGCAGCGCACGGACCGCCGGCACGGCAGCCACCGCCGAGACGGCGGCGGTCACCTCCGGGCCACGGATGTCGGTCTCGACGTTCACCCCGTCGACCGTCACGCCGTACCCGGCGGGGTCGGTGCCGATGAGCAGATCCACCTCGCCGGCGACCTTCGCCACCGCCTGCGCGTCGGTCAGGTCGACGCCGGAGCGCAGCACCGCCCAGGTGATCGCCCGGTACATGGCGCCGGTGTCGAGATAACGCCCGCGCAGACTCGTGGCGAGCCGCCGGGAGACGGTGGACTTACCCGAACCGGACGGCCCGTCCACAGCGACCACGCAGCGTCCGGCCGGCACGTTTTCCTCCACCGTTGTCCTCCTCAGCCCGTACCTCACGATCCGTCAACGCAGACCGCGAGCGGTTGACCCACCCAAGTCCAATCATGCCCGGCGTCGTGGAGCACCGCCGGCCGGGCCGTCAGGCAGCCTACCCTCAGCCGTACCCGCCGCTGCCGCCTCAGTCACCCACGGCCTTGAACAGGGCGGCGACCTCCGCGTTGGTCAGCCTCCGGGTCCGCCCGGCGCGCAGGTCGCCGAGCCGGATCGGCCCGATGGAGGTACGCACCAGCCGGCTCACCGGGTGGCCGACCTCCGCGAGCAGCCGGCGTACGATGTGTTTGCGACCTTCGTGCAGGGTCAGCTCGACCTGGGCGGTACGCCCCAGACTGTCCACCACCCGGAAAGCGTTGACGGTCACCGGGCCGTCCTCCAACTCCACCCCGGCCGCCAACCGCTTGCCGAGATTGCGCGGGATCGGGCCGGACACCTCACACAGGTAGGTTTTCGGCACCCCGAAGGAGGGGTGCATCAGCCGGTGCGCGAGGTTGCCGTCGTTGGTGAGCAGCAGCAGGCCCTCGCTGTCCGCATCGAGCCGCCCGACGTGGTAGACGCGCTGCTCGACCCGGTTGCCGAGGAAGTCGGCCAGTGCGGTACGCCCCTTCTCGTCCGCCATGGTGGACACCACTCCGCGTGGCTTGTTCATCGCCAGATACACCAGCCGGGTGTCGGCTGCCAGCCGCTCGCCGTCGACGTGGATGACCGCCGTGGTCGGGTCGACCTTGTCGCCGAGCTGCGCCACCCGCCCGTTGACCGTCACCCGCCGCCGGAAGATCAGGTCCTCGCAGGCACGCCGGGAGCCGACACCGGCGGCGGCGAGCACCTTCTGGAGGCGTTCCGGGCCGGTGTAGACGGGGGCGTCGGGGCGGGGGGTGCGATTATCGCGCGGCATCGGCAAGCTCTTCTACGTCGTCGGGGAGGAATGGGGCCAGGGGCGGCAGGTCGTCGAGGCTGTTCAGGCCGAGTTTCTCCAGGAACATGATGCTCGTTCGGTACAGGTAGGCCCCGCTGTCGGACTCGGTGCCGCACTCTTCGATCAGGCCGCGAGAAACCAGGGTACGGATCACGCCGTCACAGTTGACACCACGGATGGCGGAGATACGCGACCGGGTCACCGGCTGCTTGTACGCCACCACGGCCAAGGTCTCCAGCGCAGCCTGGGTCAGCCGGACCGACTGCCCGTCGAGAACGAACCGTTCGACGTAGCTGGCGTATTCCGGGCGGGTGTACAGCCGCCACCCGCCCGCCGCCCGGCGCAGTTCGAAGCCGTGGCCGGCCGAGGTGAACCCGGCGGCGATCTCGTCCAGCATCGGGCCGATCCGCTCGGCGGGCTGCTCCAGCACCTGGGCGAGGACCAACTCGCTCACCGGTTCGTCGACCACCAGCAGGATCGCCTCCAGCGCGCCGCGCAACTCCGCGTCGTCGAGTTCCGGCGGCGGCTGCGGAGCCACCCGCCCCCGCCCACCACCCCGCCCCCGCCCCGCTCCCGCGCCCTCCCCCGCTCCCGCTCCCGCTCCCGCTCCCGCGACGTTTTCCCCCGCAACGCCCTCCCCCGCAACCTTCTCCCCCGCCCCGGCCCCCGCCCCCGCTTCCGCTTCCGCTTCCGCCTCCGCCTCGATCTTGGACGGAAGCGGCCCCTGGAGGGGCACTCGCGCACCAAGATCTGCGGAGTCGGTTGAGGAGTCAGCGGGGATGGTCGGGGTGGGGGTGAGGGCGGTGGGGTCGGTCGGGTTGGGATCGGTGGAGTCGGTCGGGGTGGGGGTGTGGGCGGTGGGGTCGGTCGGGTTGGGGGCGGTGGTGTCTGTGGAGTCGGTGGGGGTGGGGACGGGGCGTTGCCATGGGGGGACCCAGGCGGCGGCCTGCTCGGCCAGGGACTCCGCCCGCTCGTCGTTGCTCATCCAGCTTGCTCCTCGATCGTTCCCGTCGGGTCAGCCTCGTCGACACCCGCACCGGCACCGACCGCGTCAGCCTCGACACCGACACCGACACCGGCACCAGCACCAGCACCGACGGGCACCGCAGCGCCACCGCCGGCACCCTCGGCCGCAGCGCCAGCGCCGGCCGCAGCGCCAGCGTCGGCACCGACGGGCACCGCAGCGCCACCGCCGGCAGCGTCGGCCGCAGCGCCACCGCCGGCACCCTCGGCCGCAGCGCCACCGCCGGCACCGACGGCACCGTCGGCCGTAGCGGCGTCGGTACCGGTGCCGGCACTGCCGGGACTCCTCTGCGTCGAACTGCCGTCCGCCGGCGGCTCGGGCGGTGTGCCGGCGTACTCGTCGATGGTCAGGGCCGGACCGGCGTCGGCCGGGCCGGTCCAGCGGACGGTCAGCTCCTCCAACGCCTGTTCCTGGACGAATGCCACCACACCCTGCCGGTACAGCTCCAGCAGGGCGAGGAACCGGGCGACCACCTCCAGGGTGGCCTCGCAGTCGGCGCAGAGCAGCGTGAAGCTGGCGGTGCCGGCCCGACGCAGCCGTTCGGCGATGATGCCGGCGTGTTCCCGGACACTGACCCGGACCATGTGCACGTGGGCGACGGACACCTCGGGCACCGGCTTCGGGGTCATCGCCCGAACCGCCAGCTTCAGCAGCCGTTGCGGACCGATGCCGAGTACCAGGTCGGGCAGTGCCTCGGCGTAGCGGGGTTCGAGTGTCACCGCGCGCGGGTAGCGCCGCCCGCCGACCTCCTCCAGTGCGGCGATGTGCGCCGCCGCCTCCTTGTACGCCTTGTACTGCAGCAGTCGGGCGAAGAGCAGGTCCCGCGCCTCCAGCAGGGCCAGATCCTCCGGGTTCTCGACCTCGGCGGCGGGCAGCAGCCGGGCGGCCTTCAGGTCGAGCAGGGTCGCGGCGATCAGCAGGAACTCACTGGCCTCGTCCAGGTCCCAGTCGTCGCCCATGGCCCGGATGTAGGCGATGAACTCGTCGGTCACCTGGTGCAGGGCGACCTCGGTGACGTCGAGCTTGTGCTTGCCGATCAACTGCAGCAGCAGATCGAACGGGCCGGTGAAGTTGGCCAGCCGCACGGTGAAGCCGGTGCCGTCCGTCGGCTCGGCCGCCTCCGCCGACACGACGTCGGCCACCGGATCCGCGCTGCCCGTCGGCTCGACAGCGGAGACCGACGCGGAGGGGTCAGCCACCACGGGCGGCGGATCCGCCGCGGCGGTCGGGTCGAGGGGCGGGGCGCTCACGCCGACGACGGTAGTCCACGGTCGGGACACCTCGCTTCAGCGCCTCCTACCGCTCGGCCTGCGCGGCGATCACCTCGCGGGCCAGCTGACGATAGTTGCGGGCACCCGAGGAGGCCGGGTCGAGCGTGGTGATGGGCGAGCCGGCGACGGTGGACTCGGGGAACTTCACCGTCTTGGTGATCACCGTCTGGTAGACCTTGTCGCCGAACGCCTCCACCACCCGCTGGAGCACCTGACGGCAGTGCGTGGTGCGGCTGTCGTACATGGTGGCGAGAATGCCCTCGAGTTCCAGGTCGAAGTTCAGCCGCTCGCGCACCTTGTCGATGGTGTCCAGCAGCAGTGCCACGCCACGCAGACTGAAGAACTCGCACTCCAGCGGGATGAGCACTCCGTGCGCAACGGTCAACGCGTTGATCGCCAGCAGACCCAGCGACGGCTGGCAGTCGATCAGGACGTAGTCGTACTCCTTGCGGACGCTCTTGAGCACCCGGGCCAGGGCCATCTCACGGGCGACCTCGTTGACCAGCTGAATCTCGGCGGCGGAGAGGTCGATGTTGGCCGGCAGCAGGTGCAGCCCCGCCACGTCGGTCTTGATGAGCACGTCCTCGGCGGTGACATCGTCCTGCATCAGCAGGTTGTAGACCGACAGGTCGAGGTTGTGCGGGTTGACCCCCAGCCCGACGGAGAGGGCACCCTGCGGGTCGAAGTCGACCAGCAGCACCTTGCGACCGTACTCGGCGAGCGCGGCACCGAGGTTGATGGTCGTGGTCGTCTTACCGACCCCGCCTTTCTGGTTGGCCATCGCGATGATGCGGGCCGGACCGTGCCGGTCGGTCGGCATCGGCTCGGGGATCGGCTTACGCATGGTGTAGGCAGCCGGATCGGCCGGGCCCAGATCCGAGCCGAGGGCGTTCTGCTGCTCGCGGAGCTCCGACGTCCAGGTCTCGGCACGGTCACCGTTGCCAGCCATGTCCTTCGTTGCCCCCTTCCGACGACCATCCGGCGTCGGAGCCGCCGGCGTCCTTGCGGCGCCGCTGGCACCCCGGCGATTCCTCCGCGAGGACGCGCCGATGCCGACTGTACGCCACCGGCCAGCAGGCCGTTCGGACCCGCTCGGCGTGTCGGCCGGCGGCAACGGCCACTGCCAGGTCATGCCGCCATCCCACCGGCCGGATCAGGTTGTCACCGAACCGTCACCCGGCGGGTCAGGTACGGCCGGTGACGGTCGACGGTCAGTTCCGGGCGCGCGGATGCGCGGTGGCGTAGATCTCGCGCAGTCGTTCGACGGTGACCAGGGTGTAGACCTGGGTGGTGGTCACCGAGGCGTGCCCGAGCAGTTCCTGCACCACCCGCACGTCGGCCCCGCCGTCGAGCAGGTGGGTGGCGTACGAGTGACGCAACGTGTGCGGGGACACGGCCTGTGGGCCATCGACGGTCAGCCCGGCCCGTTCGGCGGCGCGACGCAGGATCGTCCAGGCGCCCTGCCGGGTCAGCGGGCCACCCCGGGCGTTGAGGAAGATCGCCGGGGTGCCCCGGCCGGCGGCGGCCAGCCCCGGACGGGCGCGCACCAGGTACGCACCGAGTGCCCGCAGCGCGTACCCGCCGATCGGCACCAGGCGGGTCCGACCGCCCTTGCCGCGCAGCACCGCCACCCCGTCGTCGAGGTCCACGTCGTCCACGGCGGTGCCGACGGCCTCGGAGATGCGTGCCCCGGTGCCGTACAGGAATTCCAGCAGCGCCCGGTTGCGCAGCGTCAACGGCGCGGCGTCTCCGGCCGCGTCGACCGCTCCGGCGGTCTCCAACAGGGCGACCACGTCGTCGACCGGCAGCGCCCGGGGCAACCGTCGGGGCGCGGCGGGGGGCCGCACGTCGCGGCTCGGGTCGGCAGCGGCCAGGCCCTCGCGCAGCGCGAACCGGTGCAGTCCGCGTACCGCGCTGGCGGCGCGGGCGGCCGAGGAGACCGCGAGGGGCGGGTGCCCGTCGGCGCCGGCACGCAGCCGGGCCAGGTGGCGTTCGATCTCGCCGGCGGACACCGCCGACAGGTCGCTCACCCCGGCGTCGGCCAACGAACCGAGGTAGCGGTCCAGGTCCCGGCGGTAGGAGGCCAGCGTGTTCGCGGCGAGTCCACGTTCGACGGTGAGGTGGTCCAGATAGCCGCGGACGGCACGGCGCAGGGCCGGCGCGGGCTGGTCGCCCCCGCCGGCCTCGTCCGGGTTCAGCCGTTCGTCGGTCAGGCCAGCACCTCGGCCAACGGCTGGGTGGACAGGCCGTGCGCGTCGGCGACCGGACCATAGACGACCTGGCCGTCGTGGGTGTTCAGACCCAACGCCAGCGCCGGGTCGCGGCGCGACGCCTCGCGCCAGCCGTGGTTGGCCAGTTCGAGGGCGTACGGCAGGGTGACGTTGGTCAGCGCGTAGGTGCTGGTGTTCGGCACCGCGCCGGGCATGTTCGCCACGCAGTAGAAGATCGAGTCGTGCACCCGGTAGACCGGGTCGGCGTGGGTGGTGGGCCGCGAGTCCTCGAAACAGCCGCCCTGGTCGATGGCGATGTCGACGAGCACGCTGCCCGGCTTCATCCGGGAGACCAGCTCGTTCGAGATCAGCTTCGGTGCCTTCGCACCCGGCACCAGCACCGCGCCGATGACCAGGTCGGCGTCCAGGACCGCCCGCTCGATCTCGTACGCGTTGGAGACGACGGTCTGCAGGTGCCCCCGGTAGATGGCGTCGGCCTGCCGCAACCGGCCGACGTTCATGTCCAGCAGCAGCACCTCGGACTGCAGGCCGAGGGCGATCGCGGCGGCGTTCATGCCGGAGACGCCCGCGCCGATGACCACGGTCTTGGCCGCGTAGACGCCGGAGACGCCGCCGGGCAGCACCCCCCGGCCACCACCGGTACGCATCAGGTGGAAGGCGCCGACCTGCGGGGCGAGTCGACCGGCCACCTCGGACATCGGGGCGAGCAGCGGCAGCGACCGGTCCGGCAGCTCGACGGTCTCGTAGGCGATGCCGGTCACCTTCCGGTCGAGCAGCGCCTGGGTGCAGTCCCGGGAGGCGGCCAGGTGCAGGTAGGTGAAGAGCACCTGCCCCTCGCGCATCCGGTGGTACTCCTCGGCCACCGGCTCCTTGACCTTGAGAACCAGGTCGGCGGCGTCCCAGACCTCGTCGGCGCTCTCCAGGATCTTGGCTCCGGCGGCGGCGAACTCCTCGTCGGTGATGCTCGACCCGATCCCGGCGCCGGCCTCAATGAAGACCTGGTGTCCACTGCGGGTGAACTCGTTGACGCCTGCGGGCGTGATCGCCACCCGGTACTCGTGGTTCTTGACCTCGCGTGGGATGCCGACCTTCACGATGCAGACCTCTCTCCGCCGGACCGCTGCCCCGACCATGCGGAGTGTGGTGGCCCCTTTGCCGCCACAGACAACCGTCCCGTGGGCGGCAGTTTAAGCGGGCCGATCCGGCACCGGAGCTTGCACTGTGACACCTGCTGGTCGTGGACGTTGACGAAGTGTCAGGTGTAGGCGCGCCCCTCGGTGGAGTGTCACCTCAGCCGTCAGGACAGGGTTCGGCGTCATCGTCCCACTTCGGGCATGCCGGTAACGCAGGCCATCGCGTGGATCACTATTGTGTCGCCTCATGACCTATCCCCCTCAGCCCGGGTATCCCCAGGGCGTTTCCGACAAGAGCAAGATCGTCGCGGGTGTGCTGCAGATCCTGCTGGGCGGCTTCGGCGTCGGCCGGTTCTACATGGGCGACACCAAGACGGGCGTCATCCAGCTCATCGTCACCCTGGTGACCTGCGGTATCGGCAGCCTCTGGGGCCTCATCGACGGCATCCTGATCCTGGTCAACGGTGGCGTCGACGCACATGGGCGACCGTTGCGCGACTGATCACTGACATCACGCAGGGGCCGGGCGATTTTCGCCCGGCCCCTGCGTGTCGCGTGCTCCGTCTCAGCTCGGCAGCGGTGCGTCCGCCCGGCGCAGCGCCGACCAGCCGGCGTTGCGGGCCCGGGCGGTGGCGAGCAGCCCGGCCACACAGGACGCGTTGGTGATCTCACCGGCCAGCGCCATACCGACCGCCTCGTCCAGGTCGATCCGGACGATCTGCAGGTCGGCCTCCTCGTCGTGCCGGTCGTGGCGTTCCTCCGCCGGCACGTCGGCCAGGTCGCGAGCCAGGAAGACCCGGACCAGTTCATCGGTGAACCCGGGCGAGCTGTGCAGATCGACCAGGACGTCGAAGCGACCGGCGACCAGGTCCACCTCCTCGGCCAGCTCCCGGGCCGCGGTGACCGCCGGGTCCTCCCCGGTCACATCGGTCAGCCCGGCCGGCAGTTCCCACAGCCGCCGCCCCACCGGTTGGCGGTACTGCCGGATCAACACCACCTGACCGGCGTCGTCGAGCGCCACCACCGCCACCGCACCGACATGCCGCACCAGGTCCCGGGTGGCGGTGCCACCACCGGGCATGGTCACCTCCTCGGAGACCACCTCGAAGATCCGGCCGCGATAGCGCAGCTCCCGCGAGCGCACCTCGTAGCGGTGCTCGACCGCGCTCACGACGCCGACGTCGCCGGTGCGGTGGCACCGTTGTGGTGGGCCCGCTCGGCGGCGCTGTCCAGGTCGACCGGAAGCTGGTCGGCCTGTGAGTACGTCACCGCGGCGTGGACGAAGGCGGCGAACAGCGGGTGCGGTCGGGTGGGACGGCTCTTGAGTTCCGGATGCGCCTGGGTGGCCACGAAGAACGGGTGCAGGTCACGGTCCAGCTCGACGAACTCGACCAGCCGACCGTCCGGTGAGGTGCCCGAGATGTGCAGCCCCGCCTTGACGAGCTGGTCACGGTAGGCGTTGTTCACCTCGTACCGGTGCCGGTGCCGTTCACTGACCTCGGTGCTGCCGTACGCCTCGGCGACGATCGACCCCTCGGTGAGCGTGGCCGGGTACGCGCCCAGCCGCATCGTGCCGCCCAGGTCGCCCTTGCCGGCGACGATGTCCTGCTGGTCGGCCATGGTGGCGATCACGGGGTGCACCGCCTCGGCGTCGAACTCCAGGGAGTTGGCGCCGTCCAGACCGGCCAGGTGCCGGGCCACCTCGATGGTCATGCACTGCAGGCCCAGGCAGAGCCCGAGCAGCGGGATGCCGTTCTCCCGGGCGTACCGGGCGGTGCCGATCTTGCCTTCGATGCCGCGCACGCCGAACCCGCCGGGGATGACGATGCCGTCCACCCCGGCCAGAGCCGCCGCCGCGCCGGTCGGCGTGACGCAGTCGTCGCTGGGCACCCACCGCAGCTGTACCCGGGCCCGGTGGCCGAAGCCGGCCGCCCGGATCGCCTCGCTGACCGACAGATACGCGTCGGGCAGGTCGACGTACTTGCCGACCAGGGCGACGGTGATGGTGTGCCGCGGCTGGTGCACCCGCTGCAGCAGGTCGTCCCAGCCGTCCCAGTCCACGTCGCGGAAGGAGAGGCCGAGCCGACGCACCACGTACGCGTCGAGCCCTTCCCGGTGCAGCACCTTCGGGATGTCGTAGATGCTGGGCGCGTCCGGCGCGGCGATCACCGCCTCGGCGTCGACGTCGCAGTAGAGGGACAGTTTGTGCTTGAGCTTGTCCGGGATGTCCCGGTCGGAGCGACAGACGATGGCGTCGGGCTGTATACCGATGCTGCGCAGCTGGGCCACCGAGTGCTGGGTGGGCTTCGTCTTCAGCTCCCCGGATGGGGCGAGGTAGGGCACCAGCGAGACGTGCAGGTAGAAGCAGTTGTCCCGGCCCAGGTCGTGGCGCACCTGACGGATCGCCTCCAGAAACGGCAGCGACTCGATGTCGCCGACCGTGCCGCCGACCTCGGTGATCACCACGTCCGGGGTACGACCGTCGTCGTCCAGGTCGGCCATGGCCAGGATCCGGGACTTGATCTCGTTGGTGATGTGCGGGATCACCTGGACCGTGTCGCCCAGGTACTCGCCGCGCCGCTCCTTGGCGATCACGTCCGAGTAGATCTGGCCGGTGGTGACGTTGGCCTTGCCGGAGAGCGCCCGGTCCAGGAAACGCTCGTAGTGGCCGACGTCGAGATCCGTCTCCGCGCCGTCCTCGGTCACGAAGACCTCACCGTGCTGGAACGGGTTCATCGTGCCCGGGTCGACGTTGAGGTACGGGTCGAGCTTCTGCATCACCACGCGCAGTCCGCGCGCGGTGAGCAGGTTGCCGAGGCTGGAGGCGGTCAGCCCCTTACCCAGCGAGGAGGCGACGCCCCCGGTGACGAATATGTGCCTGGTCGTCCGTGCTGAAGGGGCCAAGGCCTGCTCCCGTGTCGTCCGTCGCGGTCGTGCAGACCGCCGAGCCGATCAGCGAAGTGATCACGCGATCCACGGGACTCCACGGTAACACCTCCCCGATGGCACGCCGGTGCCGCACCCAGGTAGCACCACCGGGTCACCCGCTCGCGACCTCGGCCGACGACCGTGTGTCCGGCCCACCGTCGGTCGGCCCACCGGCAGTCGACCCCCCGTCGGTCGGCCCGGACCCGGTCGGTCCGCCGCCTATCGGCCCGCCATCGGTCGGCCCGGACCCGGTCGATCCGGACCCGGTCGGCCCGCCGTCGGTCGACCCGTCGGCGGGACGGTCCGCTGCCGGCCGGGTCCGGTCCGCCGAATGGTCGAGCACCCGCAGCGCGGACAGCGCCGCCATCGGCACCACCACGGCAGCCGCGGCACCGACCACATCCAGCGCGGCGGCACCCAGCAGCCCACCGATCACCGCCGCCACCGCGGTGCCCGTCATCGCCGCCCGGATGGCCGGATAGATGCCGAACAGTCGCATGAGCCCGCCCCAGGGTTGCAGCAGCGCGAACCAGACCAACAGCGCACCGGCCAACGCCAACACCGTCAACGGACTGTTGACCAGCGTCTCGAAGCTGGCGGCACCGGAGCGCTGCACGGTCAGCCCGGCGGTGCCGTCGCCGAGCGCGGCCAGGAACCGGCCGAGGCTGCCCCGCTCCGCCGGGGCCCGGCCCAGATCCACCACCGCGAACCCGACCGTCACGGCCAGCCCGGCCATGGTCGCCCAGGCGAGCCGGGTCAACGTCAACCAGCCACCCGCGCTGATCGCCGCCGCCACGCTGACTCCGGCGGTCAGGGCGATCGCGCCGATCGAGTCGGCACCCAGGTAAGGGCTGCCGACCACCACCACGGCGGCCCCGCCCACGACCACCATGACGATCGGTCGCCAACCCCGGCGTACCCGCTGGGCGAGCCAGCCGGCGGTGAGCAGCGCGGCGGCGACGAACACGCCGAGCCCGACGGTACCGAGCCCGGCGTAGCGACCACCCTCCAGCGCGGAATAGCCCACCACCCCGTTGAGCTGCAACCGGGCACCGGTGACGACGTCCAGGCCGACGGCCAACGTGGTCAACCCGGCCACCGCGCCGAGCGGTCCCAGGGTGGTGCGGTAACCGGGAGCGAGCCGCACCAGCAGCGTCGTGGCGGCCAGCAGCACGGCCGTCAGCCCGGCGAACGACGCCGCCGGATGCGCGAAGCGCCACCACGGCGCGGCTTCGGCGAGCAACGCCGCCGGTATCGCGAGCGCGGCGGCGATCAGCAGCACCTCCACCGTCGCCACCATCGGACGCGGCACCGGTTTCGGCCCGTACGGACCGGCGTGCCGACGGGCCCGGCGCAGCAGCGGCAGCACCGCCACGGCGAGCGCCACCTGCACCACCGCGAGCAGGACGAAGAACCCGCCGGCCACCTCCCGTTGGGCGGCAGCCTCCCGGTCCGCGTCCGCGGGTTCGGCGATCGCGGCGGACAGGTCGGCCGGCCGGCCACCGACGGACTCGGTGGGTCGGCCCAGGAACGCCCGGTCCGGCATCGGACGTCCCAACGCCACCAGCGCGGTCGGCGCCAGATCGATCAGTTGCAGGTAGCCCCGGCGACCGGTGCTGGGCGAGGTCAGCCAGCCCTCCTCCCAGCCCGGTCCGTGCGCGACCGCCACGTGCAGTCGGGAAGGCCGCTCGGTGTCGGAAACCCCGGCGACGATCACCAGCGAGCGCGGGGGGCGAGCGTCGAGCACCCGGGCCAGTTGGGCGTCCACGGCTGCTGCCGCCGCCGCCCGCACCGCCGGATCGGCACCCTCCACCGCGCCGAGGTCGACGATGCTGAGCACACAGGAACCGAGCAGCCCGGCCGGCTCCGCGGGCAGGGTCGGCGCGTACCGGTCGACCCGACCGAACGGTCGGGCGGCGGCCACCGCCGCGCCCGGTCCGACCGCCACCGAACACCGCACCGACTCCGACAGCGCACCGGGCACCGTCCCCCACGGCAACCGTTCCTGGTTGTGCAGGGCCACGCTCTCCTGCTCCGGCAGGTTCGCCCCGATACCGTCCGGCTGCTCCAGCGTCACGTCGACAGGCGGACACTGCCCGTCCACGCCACGGCTACCCGGCCAGGCGGCGAAGCTCCCCGCGCCGAGGGTCAGCCACCCGTCGACCGGGCAGGTGGGGCGGTGCGCGGACCGCACCGACAGCGACCCGATCGAACCTTCACGGGCCAGCCGCCACAGCGTCGGCGTACGCTGCGCGTCCACGTCGTCCCAGCGCAACCCGGCCACCCCGACGAGGACCACGTAGTCGGCGCTCTGTCGGGCCGGTGGGCTCTGCGGGCGGGCCGCCAGCGCGGTGACCGCGAGCGCCACCACCACCAGGGTGAGCAGGATCGGAGTGATACGGCGCAGCATCACCGGCGTCCCGTCGACGGTGCGTCGGCGTCCGGCGTGGCCGGTCCGGCCGGACCGGGGGCCAACTCGGCGTAGAGCGTGTGCAGGTGGGCCAGGGTCTGCGCCTCGGTCGGCCAGGTCAACGCCCGCGCCGCGCCGCGCCGCGCCAGCTCGGCGCGACCGGTCTCGTCGTCCAGCAGGGCACGTACCGCCGCGTCGACCGCGTCCACATCACCTGGTGACACCAGCACCGCCGCGTCACCGACCAGGTCCGGCAGCCCACCCACCGCGGTCGCCACCAGGGGTACGCCGGCCCGCAGCGCCTCCTGCGCGAACAGTTGACGCGCCTCCCAGTCGCTGGTGACCACCGCGAGGTCGGCGCCGGTGAGCAGGTCGGCCACATCGGTGCGGTGCCCCAGCAGGATGACCGGTGCCCGGGCAGCACTGACCCGGGCGGCCAACGGCAGGTACGCCGGCCCACTGCCGGCGATGACGACAACCGGCGACGGAGTGCGCTCCCGCCACCGGGCGGCGGCATCCACCAGCACGTCGTACCGCTTCTGCGGATGCAGCCGACCCACCGACAGGATCAGCGGCTGGTCGGCGGCGACCGCGAACTCGGCGCGCACGGCGGCCCGGCGGCGGCGCGGCGCGGGGAGTTCGGGAGCGGCGACCGGGGCGAGCCGGGCATCCGCCGCACCCAGCGCGACGGCGCGCGCCACCAGGTCGGCGGAGGCGCCGAGAGTGACCCGGGCGCCCCGCGCCACGACCCGCTCCACCAGCCGGGACAGGCTGCCACGCAACCCGCCGGCCAGCACCGCGTTGTGCCAGGTCACCACGAGCGGGGCGGCCGGCCGGGCCAGCACCGCCACCAGCCCGGCGCGCAGCCCGTGCGCGTGCACCACGCTGACCTGCTCGGCCACGAGCAGCCGGCGCAGCACGCTGACCGCGCGGGCGTCGGCGGGAGTGGGGTTCGCCGGGATCTCCACCGGCTGGAACCGGGCGCCGGCGGCCACGAAGTCGAACTGGTCCTGGGTCGCCGCCGGCCCGCAGACCAGCACCGGCTGCCCGGCCGCGGCCAGCCCTCGCGCCACCGACCGGACGTGTTGACCGACCCCGCCGGTGCTGGAGGCCAGGAGCAGCAGCACCGTGCCCGGCCGGCCCGCAACGGCCGCCGACCCATCAGTCGCACTCACCGGACCGACTCCTCCTTCCGGTCGTCTGGCCGGGCCCGGCGCAGGCGTCGACCCAGCCCGGTCAGCAGTGGCCGCAGGTCCTGCCGGTCCACCAGCCACACCACGGCGAGGAACACGGCAGTGACCAGGACTCCGGACAGCATGCCCTGCATCAGTGCCGTCCACCGCGCCGGGGGGTCGCCCCCGGCGTCCAGCAGCCGCAGCATCGCCACCGCGACGACGGCGGCCGTGCCACCGGCCAGCAGACCGGCACCGCCGGCCCGGCCGGCACCGGCGAGCGCTTCCCGTCCGGCCGAGCGGGCGACCGCGACCAGCAGCAACGCGCCGAGCAGCAGCATCCCCGCCGAGTTGGCCAAAGCCACCGCCAGCACCCGGTCGGCCACCGGAAGCACCGCCGACAGGGGAAGCAACACCAGCGGCACCGCCAGCCAGCCGGCGGTGATGGTGGCGGTCGCCGCCCGCGTCGCGCCGCGGGCGTACAAGGCGCGCGACAGCACCGCGAACAGCCCGTACCCGAGCAGCCCGGGAGCGTACCCGGCGATCGCCGCGGCGGTCGCGTCGCTGTCGAGCGGGAAGAACCGGCCGATCGGACCGGCCGCACCGACCAGTACCGCGGCACCGAGGAAGCTGCACAGCAGCACCCCCCGCAGCGTCTCCGACAGCACCTTCCGGTAGGTCCGCTCGTCCGCGCCCGCCGTCGCGGCCAGGGTGGGGTACGCGGCGGTGGCCAGCGGCACCGCCAGCACCGCCCAGGGCAGCAGGTAGAACGTCTGTGCCAGGGTGAACACCTGGAACGCCTCGGTGCGGCCGCTGGAGAGCCGGTAGAGGATCACCGCCAGCGCCACCTGCTGGGCGGTGACCGTCACCACGCCGGCCACCGCCAGCCCGCGCACCCGGGCCCGGGCGTCGGCCGGGAAGGCGTACCCGGGGCGCAGCGCCAGCCGCAGCCGACGCAGCGGGATCAGCAGCGACAGGGACAGCACCACCACGCCGAGGGTGGTACCGACCGACAGGATCAGCTCACCGCCGCGACCGGCCTGCGCCACGCTCGCTCCCGTGCCGGCCGCCCCGGCGAAGATCAGGTAGACGACGACCACGGTGAGGCTGGACAGCAGCGGGGCGATGACCGGCCAGGCGAACCGCCGGTGCGCCTGGAGCACGCCGGTGAGCACGATGCCGATGCCGTACAGCGGCAGTTGCGGTGCGAAGACCCGCAGCATCCGGGCCGCCGAGGCCAGTTCCTCGGCCGACCGGCCGTCGCCGAGCGCGGTGATGATCGGGCCGGCGGCCAGGGCCACCAGCAACGCCAACGGCACGAGCAGCGTCACCGTCCAGGTGAGCAGGGCACCGGTGGTCGCCGCGACCGTCCGCCGGTCACCCGCCGCGACCGCACCGGCGAGCAGCGGTACGACCAGACTGGCCAGCGCCCCACCCGCGACGATCTCGAAGATGATGTTCGGGATGGTGTTCGCGAGCAGGTACATCGCGCCCAGGTCGCTGTCCTGCACCACCCAGGTGAACACGGCGGTACGCCCGAACCCGGCCAGCCTGCTGACAACGGTGAGTACGGCGATGAGGGCCGCCGCTCCGGCCACCCGGCCGGCGCCGGCGAGGGGGGCCGGTCTGGTCACGTCAGTCGACGCGTCGGCCCAGCGCGTCGAGTTCACGCAGCCCCGGCGTGCTCGCGATGACCTTCGTGAAGCTCACCTTCTCGCTGGCGGCGGTGAGCCCGGCGAGGACGGCGAGCAGCCCGGCCCGCCCGACCGGGCCGGTGCGGGCGGCCATCGCCACCCCGAGCACCGCACCGAGGGCGTTTGCGCCGCTGTCGCCGAGCATCACGTCCTCGGCGAGGTCGGCGGAGAGCAACCCCGAGGCGGCACCGACGGCCCCCGAGGCGATCCCGCCGTGCCGGCCGACGCTCAGCGGCGCACCGAGCAGCAGACCAGACTTCAGTGCCCGCCCGGGGCGCAGGTCGAGCAGGTTGACCAGGTTGGCCGCACCGGCCACCACACCCGCGCCGAGCAGCACGTCGACGCCCCGTCCCAGCGTGGCCTGTCGCTGTCGGCGACGGTGCCCGGCCACCCGCGGATCGGCGGAGAGCAGGATCGCCGCGCCCAGACCGGCCGCACCCACCCCGACGATCTTGACGAGGCCGGCGGTGACCCGGCCCTGCCGCAGTGCGGCCAGATGCCCGGTGAAACCTTTGGCGGTTTTCTGCTCCGGGCGAGCGCCGACCACGTCGTCGTAGAGGCCCACGGCGCCGGCACCGAGCCCGGCCACCAGGGTCGCCGCCCCGGCCGGCACACTCGCCGCCGCGCACGCCGCCGCACCCGAGGCGCCCAGCGCCAGTGCCGGGCCGGCGGCCAGGGTCACGGTACGGCCCCGGAAGTTGGTGCGTTCCAGGGCCGGCGCGGCCGGTGAGGTACGGATCTGGCGCACCGCGTACCGGGAGGCGACCGCCCCTATGCCGGCCGCCAGGAGTCGACCGAGAACCGTCACGTCGCCGTCCCGCTCACTCGCGCCATCCCCTCCCGCCGGCCGGCGGAGATCGTCGGAAACGGGCACCGGGGGTGCCCCAGGCTCACTGGGGCAGTCTAGGCACCAGCGAACCGGCCTTGTCACCGACGCCGTACTGACCGGCCTTGCGCTCGCTGAGCTGCTGCACCAGCGCCAGGGTGGTGACCAGTTGGCCCTGCACGGTGTTGGCGTTGTCGATTGTCGAAATGGTCTGGGTCAGCACCGCGTCGCCCCGGACGAAGGCCACCAGGTTGCCGCCGGCCGAGCCGTTCCCGGCCACCACGACTCCCCCGGTCCGGTCGAACTGTTCGGCGATCTTGACCACGGACTCGTCCTTCTTGGCGGAGTCCTTGTCCACGTACGGCTGCCCGCTGACCACCACGACGGCCTCCGCCGCCTTGGTGACCCGCTCGGAGGTGGTCAGGTAGTTGGCGTTGCCGTACGCGGCCAGCACCGCCCGCCGGTCGGCCTCGGTGACCGGCTCGGTGCCGGCCGGCTGGTCCAGCAGCACGGTGGCCAGCAGGGCGCTGGACGTCTCGACGCCGTGGCCGTTGCCGGGCAGGCCCGCGGTCGGCGCGCTGGTGGGTCGGGCCGCGGTGACCGCCAGTTCGAGCAGGTCGTTGTTGTTCTCCGGGTTGATGAACTTGTCCTGCAGGTCGATCCGCCCGGTGATGTCGGCACCGGCCAGCTGGAGCATCTTGAGCACGCCCTCGGTGTGGTCACGGCCGGTGGGCAGGCTCAGCAGCAGCACCCGCTTGCCGCTGAGCGTGCCCGGCAGCATCACCTGGGCGATCTCGGCGGCGAATTCCTCCTCCAGCTCCAGCTCCCGTTGCATGCTCTGCACCGCCTGGCGCATCTGCTGGTTGTCCTTGCGCAGCTGGTTGACGGTCTCCCGGAGCGAGTCCGCGACCGGGCCGTTGAGTGCGGCTGTGCCGACGACCAGACCGATCGCCAGGGCGAGGAAGACCGCGGTCAGGGACACCACGTGGTACCGGAAGTTGATCACGCTTGAAGCCTCTTGATCGGTCGGGAGCTAGAAGAGCTGGCCGAGCTGGAACACGAAATTGTCCCACCACTCGGAGACCACACCCAGGTAAGCCTTGCCGATGGTGGAGACGGCCACCGCTGAGGCCATGGCGGCCAGCGCCGAGAGCACCAGCAGCAACAGCGACGACCCGGAGATGCTCTGCCGATACAACCGGCTGACGCCCTTGGCGTCCACCAGTTTGCCACCGACCTTGAGCCGGGTGAGGAACGTCGACGCCATGCCACCGCGCCCCTTGTCGAGGAACTCGACGAGCGTGGCGTGGGTACCCACCGCGACGATCAGCGAGGCGCCCTTCTCGTCGGCCAGCAGCATGGCGAGGTCCTCGCTGGTGGCGGCCGCGGGGAAGGTCACCGCCGGCACCCCGAGACCGTTGACCCGGGGCAGCCCCGGCGCCCGCCCGTCCGGGTACGCGTGCACGATCACCTCGGCGCCGCACCGCAGCACGTCGTCGGTGACCGAATCCATGTCGCCGATGATCATATCGGGGGTGTAGCCCGCCTCGACCAGGGCGTCAGCGCCCCCGTCGACGCCGATCAGCACCGGCTTGAACTCGCGGATGTACGGACGGAGCACGTCCAGGTCGGCCTTGTAGTCGTAGCCCCGGACCACGATCAGGCAGTGCCGGCCCTGCACCTCGGTGGCGATCTCCGGCACTCCGACGCCGTCGAGCAGCAGGTCGCGTTCCTGCTTGAGGTAGTCCATGGTGTTGGCGGCGAAGGCCTCCAACTGCACCGACAGACCCTCCCGGGCATCGGTCATCGCCTTGGCCACGCTCTCGGCGTCCTGCAGACTGCCGTGCGCCACCGGATCGTCGTCCAGGTAGACGGTGTTGCCCTCGATGCGCACCGTGTCGCCCTCACGGATCCGCTCGAAGATGCCCTCACCGAGGTCGTCGAGCAGCGGAATGCCCGCCGAGATCAGCACCTCCGGCCCGAGATTGGGGTACCGGCCGGAGACCGACGGCTTGGCGTTGAGCACCGCGCCGACACCGACCGCGACCAGCGAGTCGGCGGCGACCCGGTCCAGGTCGACGTGGTCGATGACCGCGATGTCACCGGGGCGGAGCCGGCCGACCAGCCTTTTCGTACGGCGGTCGAGGCGCGCGGTGCCGAGAATTCGTCCCGGTTCCGCGTTCCGGGCCCGGCGCAACGTGGGTAGACGCATCGTGACCATCCTGGCATGTGAGGCAGGCGAATCTGTCGCGACATGCCTGAGCAGGGCCGCCTACCCAGGGAAACACATCTGGGCGAAGGCCGGTGTGCCTCCGCTCACATCGCGGCCTCAGGGCCGCCGTTCTCTGGCCGCCACGGCCAGGAGTTCCTCCGCGTGAGCGATACCCAGATCCGAATCCGGCAAACCCGCCAGCATCCGGGCGAGTTCCCGGGCCCGCTCGGTGTCCTCCACCACCCGCACCCCACTGGTGGTGACCGCGCCACCGGTGTCCTTGGCCACCACCAGGTGCCGGTCGGCGAAGGCGGCGACCTGGGGCAGATGGGTCACCACCAGGACCTGGTGGCTGCGGGCCAGCCGGGCCAGCCGCCGGCCGATCTCCACTGCCGCCTGACCACCCACGCCCGCGTCGACCTCGTCGAAGACCAGCGTCGGCGGGCCGCCGGAACCGGCGAAGACCACCTCGATGGCGAGCATCACCCGGGACAGCTCACCGCCGGAGGCACCGCGTTGCAGCGGCAGGGACGGCGCACCGGGGTGCGCCAGCAGCCGCAACTCGACCTCGTCGCCGCCGTCGGGCCCGACGCCCACATCGACCCCGTTGACCGGCAGCGTCGGTTCGGCCCGGCCAGCGGGTCGGGGCAGCACCGCCACCTCGATCCGGGCGTGCGGCATCGCCAACCCGGCCAACTCGACGGTGACCTGCTCGGCGAAACGCGCCGCCGCCTCCTGCCGGGACACCGACACCCGGCCGGCCAGCTCGGCCACCTCGCCGGCCAGCCGGGACGCCTCCCGATCCAACTCGTCGAGCAGTTCGTCGGAGGTGTCCAGCTCGGACAGTCGGGTCCGCGCCCGCTCCGCCCAGGCGATCACTCCGTCGACGTCGTCGGCGTACTTGCGGGTCAACGCGCGCAGCGCGGCCCGCCGCTCGTACAGGGCCTGCAACCGGGCCGGGTCGGCGTCCAGGCCGGCGAGGTAGGTGGACAGCTCCACCGAGACGTCGGCGACCAGCGTGGCCGCCTCCTCCAGCCGGACGGCCAACTCGCCGAGCGCCGCGTCGGTGCCGGCCTGCGCCTCCAGCGTGCGCCGGGCGGTGCCCAGCAGCGTCGAGGCGTCCGGCGTGTCGTCGGTGGCCTCCAACCCGCCGGCCACACACTGATGAGCCAGCTGGGCCGCGGTACGCAGACCCTCCGCGTGCTCCAGCCGCTGCGCCTCCGCCTTCAACTCGTCGTCCTCGCCCGGCTGCGGATCCACCCGGGTGATCTCGTCAAGGCCCAGCCGCAACAGGTCGGTCTCCTGGTGACGTTCCCGCGCGTTACGCCGCCGGTCGGCCAGGTCGTCGACCACCCGACGCCAGCGGGTGAACGCGTCCCGCGTCGCGTCGAGCAGCTTCTCGTGCTCCGGGCCGGCAAACCGGTCCAGCGCGGCCCGCTGCTCGGCCGGGCGCAGCAGGCGCAACTGGTCGGACTGGCCGTGCACCGCCACCACCTGCTCACCGACCTCACCGAGCATCGACACCGGCATGCCGCGACCACCGAGGTGGGCTCGGGACCGACCCTCCACCGTGACGGTACGGCTCAACAGCACGCAACCGTCCTCGTCGGGCTCACCTCCGGCGTCGGTGATCCGGGCGTGCACCGTCTCGGCCACCCGACCACCGAGACGCAGCCGACCCTCGACCACCGCACGACCCGGTTCGGCGCGTACCCGACCGGCGTCGGCCCGGCCACCGAAGAGCAGGCCGAGCCCGGTCACCACCATCGTCTTACCGGCCCCGGTCTCCCCGGTGATGACGTTCATGCCGCCGGTCAGCGGCAACGTCGTGTCCTCGATGACGCCCAGTCCGGTGATGCGTAGCTCCTCCAGCACAGCAACCGACAGTAGACGCGTGGCCCGACACTTGACCAGCCGGCGCGACCGCCGACGTCAGCGACGGTTGCCCCGCCAGCCGTGCACCGGAAGGTCGAACTTGGCCACCAGACGCGCGGTGAACGATCGGTCCCGCAGCCGGACGATCCGCACCGGCAGGGTGCCTCGCCGCACGGTGACCCGGGCGCCCGGCGGCAGGTCGTAGACCCGTCGCCCATCGCAGCAGAGCACCGCCAGGGTGGTGAACGGGTCGACGGTTATCGAGATGGTGGAGGTGGGGGCCGTCACCAGCGGCCGGCTGAACAACGCGTGCGCGCTGATCGGCACCAGCAGCAACGCCTCCACCTCGGGCCAGACCACCGGCCCGCCGCCGGAGAACGCGTACGCCGTCGAACCGGTGGGGGTGGCACAGACCACGCCGTCGCAGCCGTACCGGGACAGTGGCCGCCCGTCGACGTCGACGAGCAGTTCCAGCATCTGGGCGCGCTCACCCTTCTCGACACTGATTTCGTTGAGTGCCCACGACTCGATGGTCGGTCCGCCGTCGAACTCCGCCGTCACGTCAAGGGTGAGCCGCTCGTGGACGCTGTAGTTGCGGCTCACCACGTCGCGGACCGCCACGTCGAGGTCGCCGATCTCCGCCTCGGCGAGGAAGCCCACCTTCCCGAGGTTGATGCCGAGCAGCGGCACCTTCGCCGGGCGGGCCAGTTCGGCGGCGCGCAGGAACGTGCCGTCCCCACCGAGCGCGAAGACGATCTCGGCTCCCTCGGCCGTCTCCGGCCCGGTCACCGGCACCACGCCCGGCAGGTCGAGGTCCTCGGCCTCCTCGGCCACCACCCGCACCTCGAACCCGGCGGCGATCAGATCCGCGGCGACCGTACGGGCGTGTTCGGTGCTGCGTCGACGGCCGGTGTGCGTCACCAGCAGGGCGGTACGGGTCACCCGGCCACCTCCCTCGTCGCCTCGTCCGACTCGCCGGACGTCACCGGGCCGCCCGGCCCGGCCGTCACCACGGCCCGCACCCGGTGCGGGTCGGCCGGTGGTGCGTCCCGGCGTAACCATACGAAGAACTCGACGTTGCCGCTCGGCCCCGGCAGCGGGCTGGCCGCGAGATCGGCCAGCCCCAGCCGCAGCGTCGCGGCCGCCGCAGCGACATCCAGCACCGCCTGGGCACGGAGTTCCAGGTCACGCACCACACCACCGGCACCGACGCGCTCCCGACCCACCTCGAACTGCGGCTTCACCATCAGCGCGAGATCACCGTCAGCCCGGGTGCAGGCCGCCAGGGCCGGCAGCACCAGTCGCAACGAGATGAACGACAGGTCGGCGACGGTCAGGTCGACCGGGCCGCCGATCACCTCGGGGGTCAGCGTCCGGACGTTGGTGCGTTCGAAGACCCGTACCCGGGCATCGGTGCGCAGCGACCAGGCCAACTGGCCGTAGCCGACGTCCACGGCGACCACCTCGGCGGCGTTGGCGCGCAGCAACACGTCGGTGAAGCCGCCGGTGGACGCGCCGGCGTCGAGGCAGCGTCGCCCCTGCACCATCAGCCCACCGGGGGTGAACGCGGCCAGCGCGCCGGCCAGCTTGTGCCCGCCCCGGGAGACGTACTCCGAGGAGGGGTCGGCACCGCTGACGAGCAGCGGATCGGCGGGATCGACCATCGCGGCGGCCTTGCGGGCCGGCACCCCACGCAGCTGTACGCGGCCGGCCTCCACCAACGCGACCGCCTGTTCGCGGGAGCGGGCCAGACCGCGACGGACGAGTTCGGCGTCCAACCGGTTACGCCGTGCCATGGACGGACGTGCCTCCTCAGGCCTGGTCGATGGTGGTCAGCGTCTCCCGCAGCGTCTGGTACGCGGCCTCGTACTGGGCGATCTGGTCGGCGGGATTGAGGCTCGCGGCGTTGGCGATCGCCTGCACTGCGGCGTCCACCGCCGGATGGCCGTCGTCCTCCCCGTCCGCGCCGGTCCAGCGCTGCGGCGGTGGACCGGGGCGCGGGCCCGGCGGCGGTCCAGGTCGTGGGGCGGTCATGCCGCCACGTCCCGTCGCCGGGTCACGCGTCACCGCCCGGGCGCGGCGGTGCGGCCTTCGCCGGACGTGGCCTCGGCGCAGCATCCTCGGTACGCGCCACGGTGCCGGGTGTCTTCCTGGCTACCGCTTTCTTCGCGACTGCCTTCTTGGCCACTGCTTTCTTGGCCACCGCCTTCTTGGCCACTGCCTTCTTCGCGACCGCCTTCGTCGGTGGAGTTGCGGCGGCGGTCGGTGGCGTGCCGACGGAGCCGGTGTCGACGGATTCCGCGGTCGTCACGGTGCCTGGCGCGGCCCCGCCGGTGGACATTCCGGCAGCGGACCGGAGCTGGCGTTCCAACTCGCGCACCCGGCGGTCCAGTTCGGCGACCTCCTCGGCGGTGGCCAGGCCGACCGCGCCGAGCGCCCGCTCGACCTCGAACCGCACCAACTTGGTCAGGGCCTCACGGTTCGCCGCGCCGGTCGACCGCAACTCCTCGGCGAGGGTCTGGAGTTGGGCCGCGGTCGCTCCCGTCGATCCCATCGCCCGGCGTACCGCCTCCTGCGCCTTCTTCCGGGGCGCCTCCGTCAGGCCCATGGCCAGTTCGAGGTAGGCGCGCCACGCGTCCTGCATGCCTGAGTCCTTTCGCCCGACGGCTGTGCAGGTGTCACGCTACCGGGCCGCCGGAACCGCCCTGTGCGGTACGGTGCCGGGAGACGACGTGGTGTGGCGAGGAGGCGATCGGTGGCCACGGTGGACGAGTGTCGGCAGGCGTTGCAGGATCTGGCCGCCCGGCTCGAACGCAACGCGGAGACCGTCCGTGACCGCGTGGATCTGGATCGCACCCTGGCCTGCCGGATCACCGATCTGGAGACCGCCTTCCACGGTCGGATCACCGGCGGACGGCTGGTGGAACTCGCCGACGGCGACGACCCGAAGGCGAAGATCGCCATCAGCACCACCAGCGACGACCTGCTCGCCCTGGTGCGCGGCGACCTCGACGTCACCCGCGCGGTCGCCAACCGCCGCGTATCGATCAAGGCGAACCCGTTCGACCTGATGAAGCTGCGCAAGCTGCTCTGACGGTCAGGCTGCCAGGCCGAGCTGCTCCAACGCCCGCACCGCCTCCGGCGACGTCGGTCGGACCGGGCCGGACGGGTGGCTACGCCACGCCACCGCGCAGAGCGCGGCGAGCGCGTCCAGCGCCCGCCCCGAGCCGGAGAGCTCCCAGCCGTCGCTCCCGGTGGTCACCTGCCAGCCGCCGTGCTCGGCGTCCGTCGCCGGCACCCGCACCACACCCTCGGGGTCGAAGAGCCCGGTCAGGTCCCACGAGACGTACGTCGGTCGTCGCTCGGCGGGCGTGGCGAGCAACTCGGCGGCGTCACTGACACCGGTGAGGACCAGCAGGCTGTCCAGGCCGGCCCGGTTGGCGCCCTCGATGTCGGTGTCCAGCCGATCGCCGACGACCACCGCACGACCACTGTCCGCCCGGCGGGCGGCGGTGGCGAACAGTTCCGGCGACGGCTTACCGACGATCTCATCCGGGTCCCGGCCGAGCGCGGTGGTCAGCGCGGCCACCAGTGCGCCATTGCCCGGCAACGGTCCCCGTCCGCTGGGCAGGGTCCGGTCGGTGTTCGTGGCCACCCAGGTCGCGCCGGCCCGTACCGCCACCGCCGCCTCGGCCAGATCGGCCCAGCCCACCTGCGGGCCGTATCCCTGAATCACCGCGACCGGAGCCTCGTCGGCCGTGGTGACCGGCTTGAGCCCGACCTCGCTGATCTCGGACCGGAGCGCCTCGGCTCCCACCACGAGCACCGGCGCACCGGCGGGTAGGCGCTCACCCAGCAGTTGTGCCGCTGCGGCGGCGCTGGTGAGCACCTCCTCCGGTCGCGCCGGCACGCCCATCCCGGTCAGCAGTTCGGCCACGTCGGCGGCACGGCGCGAGGCGTTGTTCGTCGCGTACGCGATCGCTCGGCCCTCGCCGTGCAGCCGGGCGACCGTCTCGACCGCGCCGGGGATCGGCTGGTCGATCAGGTAGATCACCCCGTCCAGGTCGAAGACGACCAGGGCGTAACCGTCCACCAGCCGGTCCCCGCTCATCGCTGCCGGGCCTCCGGCTCGTCGGTCCCGTTCGCCTCGCGACGATCCGCGTCGAGCTCGGCAAGCTCCGGGGCGGCCTCGCTGTCCGATGCCACAGCATCGGCCACGTCACCGTCGACCGCTACCTGCCCACCGTCAGCGGGCAGCGGGTGCTGGTCCGTGGGCTCCGCGACGCCCAGGTGATCGTCGGTGGACTGATCGTCGATCAGGTGCTCGTCCGCGACCGCCGCGTCGTCCTCCGCCGCGTCGTCCTCCGGCTCGTCGGATGCCGGCTCGTCGGATGCCGGCTCGTCGGATGCCGGCTCGCCGTCGGCCGGGTCGTCACCGTCGGCGGTGGTCGACGGGCCGGCGGCCAGTTCCTCGGTCGCCTCGTTCTCGTCGTCGCCCTCGATGACCACACCGTCGAGTTCGAGCAGCCGCTCGGCCGCGTCCGTCTCGGACTCGGTGTCCACCTCCGCCGCGCGGGAGAACCACTCCCGCGCCTCGGTGCGACGTCCCACGGCCAGCAGAGCGTCGGCGTACGCGTACCGCAGCCGTGCCGTCCACGGCTGCACGGCGTCGCTGGTCAGGTCGGGAACCTGGAGCATCGCCACGGCCGCGTCCCGCTGTCCGAGGTCGCCGCGTGCGCCAGCGGCCACGATCAGCAGTTCGATCGCGACAGCCGGGGCCAGCTTCTCCTGGTCGGCGCCCCGGAACAGGTCGATGGCACGCTCGGGTCGACCGAGTGCCCGCTCGCTGTCCGCGATCACCGCGAGGTGGCTCTGCGTACCGCTCATCCGGTGGTACGTCCGCAGCTCGGCGATGGCCGTCTGCCACTCCCCAGCGTGGTAGGCAGCCAAGCCGACAGCTTCCCGAACCGAGGAGATCCGCGACGCGAGCCGGCGAGCGGCCAGTGCGTGCGCCAGCGCCCCGGCGGGGTCCTCGTCGATCAGCTGCCCGGTCGCCACGAGATGCCGGGCAACGGTCTCCGCGACCGGCTTCGCCAGCGACAGCAGTTCGGCGCGGACCTCCTTGTCCAGGTCGGTCGCGACGATCTCGTCAGGAAGCGGCGGCGCCTCCGTACGCCGGTCCTCGGCCGAACCAGATCCGTCCCGGTCGTCACGCCGCTCGAAACGACGCTCGCCGCCCCGGTCGCCACGGAAGCCACCGTCCCGGCGCTCGCCGCCCCGGAAACCGCCCTCACGACGGTCGCCATCGCGGAACCCGCCCTCACGGCGCTCACCACCGGAGCCCTCACGACGGTCCCGGAACCCACCGTCCCGGCGCTCACCGTCGCGGAAGCCACCCTCACGACGGTCACCACCCCGGAAGCCACCGTCACGGCGCTCACCGCCGCTGTCGCGCCGATCGTTGCCGCGGAAGCCACCCTCACGACGGTCACCACCCCGGAAGCCACCGTCACGGCGCTCACCGCTGTCGCGGCGATCGTTGCCGCGGAAACCACCGTCCCGGCGGTCACCGCCCCGGAAACCGCCCTCACGGCGCTCACCGTCACGGAACCCGCCCTCACGACGGTCGCCACCCCGGAAGCCACCGTCACGGCGCTCACCGTCACGGAACCCGCCCTCACGGCGGTCACCACCCCGGAAGCCACCGTCACGGCGCTCA
>NZ_BOPB01000017.1 GCF_016863535.1 Micromonospora lutea | reverse complement strand
ACGATCGCCACCGCGGAAACCACCGTCGCGGCGCTCACCGTCGCGGAAGCCACCCTCACGGCGGTCACCATCACGGAAACCACCGTCGCGGCGGTCGCCGCCCCGGAAGCCACCGTCACGGCGCTCACCGTCGCGGAACCCGCCCTCACGACGGTCGCCACCGCGGAAGCCACCCTCACGACGATCGCCACCGCGGAAACCACCTTCACGGCGCTCACCGTCGCGGCGCTCGCCGCCGAAGCCGTCACGACGGTCCCGGAAACCGCCGTCCCGGCGTTCGCCGTCGCGGAAACCGCCGCCCTCACGGCGGTCACCACCACGGAAGCCACCGCCCCGCTCGCCCGCGTCCCGACGGAAACCACCCTCGCGACGGTCACCATCGCGGAAGCCACCCTCACGGCGGTCGCCGCCCCGGAAGCCACCGTCACGACGCTCACCGCTGCGGAAGCCCCCAGATGCCCGGTCGCCGCCCCGGAAGCCACCGGAGCGCTCGCCGCCGTCGCGCCGGAACCCGCCCTCACGGCGGTCTCCCTCGCGGCGGTCTCCCTCAGCACGGAAGCCGCCACTGCTACGGTCGCGTTCGCCGGAACCGTCGCGTCCGCCGAATCCACGGTCGCCGCGTTCACCCCGGAATCCACCGCCCGAGCGGCCGCTGTCGCGGAAGCCGCCCTCACGACGGTCACCATCCCGGCGGAAGCCCCCAGATCGGCCACGGTCGCCGCCGGCGTCGCGTCCGCCGTCGCGAGAGCCTCGTGCCTCTCCCCGGTCCGAACGCGACGAGCGGTCATCGCGACGGGGTCCGCCGTCGCGATCCGCGGAGCGATCCTCGTAGCCCCGGGGGCGGTCTCCGCCCTGAGGTGCTGAACTCACAGGTACATCCTTCCTGAGTACGTCGTATCAACGACGCAACGCAGTCGAGGGCCGACCCGATTCCGGGTGGCCCTCGACTGTGACGTG
>NZ_BOPB01000016.1 GCF_016863535.1 Micromonospora lutea | reverse complement strand
AAACCCAGCCTCACCAAGGAAACCACGTTTGGGGCACCACACCCGACCACAACCGCACCGGGCACTTTTACTACGTTACCCGGTGGTTTCCACCGTGTCAAACCGGCTCGTACCGCTTTGTCACGCTTCTACCATTTCTCCGGGCACCATGACCATGCCGACTTGCGCCGGTTCCGGTCGTGGTTTTGGCAGGCCAGCCGCTGCGGTCTCCCGCAAGCGCGCCTGGGGCCCTGCCGGTCGTCAACCATACTCGGTCGGTCTCGCCCCGCCAAATCCGCCTCCCGACGAATCTGGGGCACCGCCCGGTCCGGACCACAGTGACCAACAGCCACCCGACCCGGAAGGTCTACCTGCGCTCCGGCCTGAGGTCTTCGACCTGTTTCGTCCGTTCCGCGCTGGCAGAGAGAAAGTTACGCGCCCGGCGGATTGATCGTCAAATCCGCCGGACGCGTCGCGCGTCACACCAGCCGCGCGGCGATCAGGAGGTGAGTTCCACCCCGGCGAAGGACCGCTTGCCCCGACGCAGCACGAGGTACCTGTCATGCAGCAGGTCCGCTGGCGAGACCACCGCGTCCGCTGCGACGACCCGGCTGTTGTTGACGTAGGCGCCGCCTTCGGCAATCACCCGCCGGGCCTCCTTCATGCTGGGCACCAGGCCGGACTCCTTGAACAGGGCGGCCACCTCCGGGAGTTCGTCGAGGCGTACCAGACCGGCCTCGGTGAGGGCGGCGCGCAGCGTCACCACGGACAGGTCGTCCAACGATCCCCGGCCGAACAGGGCCTGGCTGGCGGCGACCACCTGAGCCATCTCCCGCTCACCATGCACCAGGGTGGTCAGCTCCTCGGCGAGAGCGCGTTGCGCCGCTCGGGACGCCGGCCGCTCCGCGACCTCCTTCTCCAACTCCTCCAACTCCTCGCGGGAACGGAAGCTGAAGTAGCGCAGGTAGCGGCCCACATCGCGATCGTCGACGTTGATCCAGAACTGGTAGAAGGCGTACGGGCTGGTCATCTCGGGGTCAAGCCAGATCGCCCCACCCTCGGTCTTGCCGAACTTCGAGCCGTCCGCCTTGGTCACCAACGGGGTGGTGAACGCCTGCACCGGCCCTTGGCCGCGTCGCCGGACGTAGTCGACTCCGGCGGTGATGTTGCCCCACTGGTCCGAGCCACCGAACTGGAGCTGGCAGCCGTACCGCCGGTGCAGCTCGAAGAAGTCGTTGGCCTGCAGCAGTTGGTAGCTGAACTCGGTGAAGCTGATCCCGCTCTCCAGCCGGGCCCGGACCACCTCGCGGGCCAGCATCCGGTTGACCGGGAAGTGCTTGCCGACGTCGCGCAGGAACTCCACCACCGACATCTCGCCGGTCCAGTCCAGGTTGTTGACCAGGCGGGCGGCGTGATCCCCGGTGTACGACACGAAGGGTGCGAGCTGGTCGCGGATCCGCTGAACCCAGCTCGCCACCACCTCCGGTGAATTGAGCGTCCGCTCCGCGCTCTCCTTCGGGTCGCCGATCTGCCCGGTCGCGCCCCCGACCAGCAGCAACGGCCGGTGCCCGGCGAGTTGGAGGCGACGGGCGGTGATGACCTGCATCAGGTGGCCCGCGTGCAGGCTCGGCGCGGTCGGGTCGAAGCCCACATAGAAGACGGCTCCCGGACCGTCGAGCAGCGTGCGCAGCTCATCCGGGTCGGTGGAGTCCTGAATCAGGCCCCGCCAGCGCAGGTCATCCGTGAGGGCGTCCCGCCGGACCGGCGGGAGGTTGCTGTCGGTCACGGTCACCGATTGTCCCCCATCAACCCGCTCCCGCCCTACCGGGTTCCGGCGGAAGACGCCGGCACTAGGCTGGCAGTTCCAAGATCGTGGAGGTGACCGTGGACGTGTCGATGATGTCGCGTGGCTTCTTCGCCCTGCTCGGGCTGGAGTTGGACGAGATCAGCGGGGACCGGGTCGCGATCCGCTGGCGGGCTCGCCCGGAGCTGCACCAGCCGTACGGCATCCTGCACGGCGGGGTGCACTGCTCGGTGGTGGAGACGGCCGCGAGCCTGGGGGCCGGGGTCTGGCTGGGTGAGCGCGGGCAGGTGGTCGGCGTGTCCAACCAGACCGACTTCCTGCGCGCCGTACGCGAGGGTGAGCTGGTCGCCGTCGCCACCCCGGTGCACCGGGGGCGTAGCCAGCAGCTGTGGCAGGTGGAGATCACGGATGCGGACGCGCAACTGGTCGCCCGCGGCCAGGTCCGCCTGCAGAACCTCTATCCGGATGTCGACTGAGCGGGTCGCCTGACCGGAGCCGAGACGGTTTTGGGTAGATAGCGGCTTTCGCGGCGTTATCGTCGCGTCGATGACCGAGCCCGCACCGCCGACGTGAGGAAGCTCCTCGCCGCCACGCTCGGCATCCTGTCGGCGGTCGGCGGCTTCGTCGACATCGGCGACCTGGTCGCCGCCGGCCAGGCTGGTGCCCGCTTCGGCATGGCGCACGCCTGGGTGCTGCTGCTCGGGGTCGTCGCCATCTGCGCGTACGCGGAAATGGCCGGACGCATCGCGGCGGTGACCGGCCGGGCGGTGTTCGACCTGATCCGGGAGCGGCTCGGCGCGCGGATGGCACTGGTGAACCTGGTGGCGTCCTACCTGGTGACGGTGATCACCCTGGCCGCCGAACTGGGCGGGGTCGCGTTGGCGTTGCGGCTGGCCACCGGGGTGCCCTACCTGCTCTGGGTGCCGGTGGCGGGGATCGCGGTCTGGCTGGTGCTGTGGCGGATGCGGTTCCCGGTGATGGAGCGGGTCTTCGGGCTGGCCGGGCTCGCTCTGGTGGTCTTCGCCGTCGCCCTGTTCTGGTTGCCGACCGACTGGGCGGCGCTCGGCCGCGGCGCCGTGGCACCCGACGACTCCGGCCAGGGGTGGGGGGCGTACTGGTTCGTCGCGGTGGCGTTGTTCGCCTCGACGGTCAGCCCGTACGAGGTCTTCTTCTTCTCCTCCGGCGGGGTCGAGGAACGCTGGAGCGTCAACGACCTGGCCGACGCCCGCTTCAGCGTGCTGGTCGGCTTTCCGATCGGCGGCTTCCTCGCCCTGTCGCTGATCGCCACGGCGGCCGTGGTGCTGCGTCCCGCCGGGCTGTCGGTGGACAGTCTCGACCAGGTCGCGCATCCGGTGGTGCTGGCCTTCGGTGGGGTCGGCCTGGCGGTGGCCGCATTGGCGTTCTTCGCGGTCACCTTCGGCGCCGCGCTGGAGACCGGCCTGTCCGCCGCGTACGCTGCCGCGCAGTATTTCGGCTGGCAGTGGGGCAAACGGGTCAGCCCGCGTGAGGCGGCCCGCTTCCACACGGTGCTGCTGGTCAGTGTGCTTCTCGGGGTGCTCCTGCTGCTCACCACGGTCGATCCGGTGACCCTCACCGAGTACATGCTGATCATCAGTGCGGTGGCGTTGCCGCTGACCTACCTGCCGATCCTGGTGGTCGCCAACGACCGCACCTACCTGGGCGACCGGGTCAACGGTCGCGCACTCAACCTGCTGGGCGCGGTGCTGCTGGTGGTCATCCTCGCCGCCTCGATCGTCGCCGTGCCGCTGGCGATCGGTACGAGGATGGGCCAGTGAGGATCCAGGTCAGCCAGGAGCTACTCGACCGGCAACTCGTCGACCGCGACGGGCGGTTGATCGGCAAGGTCGACGACGTGGAGTTCGGGTTCGACGCGGACGGGGTGCCGTACCTGCGGTCGCTGCTCAGCGGACCAGGTGTGCTCGGACAGCGGGTCGGCGGTCGGCTGGGGCGGATGCTGGTGCTGACCGCCGAGCGGTTCGTCACGGATCGACCGATGGCGCCGCTGCGCATCCCGTACGCCCTGGTCATGCGGGTCGACAGTGCGGTGTGGCTGCGGGTGAGCGCCGACGAGCTGCCCACCTCGCCGGTGGAGGAATGGTTGCGCCGGAACCTGATCGGCCGGATTCCGGGGGCCGACCGTGCGAGCGGGTGAGCTGCTGGGCCGGACCGCGTACGACCATCAGGGCCGCCGGTTGGGTCGGGTGGTGGACCTGGTGCTGCGCGGCCCCGTCGACGGCCCGCTGCGGCTGACCGACCTGGTCGTCACGCGGCACTGGTACGGCCGGATGAGTGGGCGGCTGATCGGTCCGCAACGACACCCGTCGGGCCCGTGGGCGATCCGTGCGCTGGCCCGGATGCTCGGTCGGAGCACCAGGCAGGTGCCGCTGCACCGGGTGCGGTTGGGTCCGCCACGCCCCGGCCCGCCCGGCTCCGGCCGGGCCGCCGGGGGCTGACTCAGCGTCGGGTGCCGTCCAGCAGCGACGGGGCGTCGGTCGGGGTGTCCGACGGGTCGTCCGGCTGCGCCTCGGGTGCGTCGGCGTCGTCCGGAGCGGCTGCCTCGGGCGCGTCCGGATCCTCGGCTGCCGCTGCCGCGCGGCGCAGCCGTACGCCGGAGACCACCCGGTCGTCGGCGAGGGTCACCTCCAGTCGCCAGCCGTCGACGGTGAGATGCTCCCCGGCGGTGGGTATCCGGCCGAGACCGGCCAGGACCAGCCCGGCCACGGTGGTGTAGTCGCCGTCCGGACGCCCGGGCAGGTCCACGCCGATGTCGGACAGGTCGTGGATGGGAAACGTCCCCGGCAGCAGCAGCGACCCGTCGGCGTCGGCGCGTACCTCACCGACGTCCCGGTCGGTTTCGTCGTAGATCTCCCCGACGATCTCCTCAAGGATGTCTTCCAGGGTGACGATGCCCTCGACAGCACCGCGCTCGTCGACGACCAGGGCCATGTGCTGGCGTTCCGCCTTGAACCGGCGCAGCGCGTCGACCACCGGCACCGAGTCCGGCAGCAGCAGCGGCGGGCGGGCGTACTCGTCGACCGGCTGGTCCTCACCGACGCCGACCAGGTCCCGCAGGTGGATGACGCCGACCGAGTCGTCCAGGCCGCCGTGACGTACCACCGGCGCGCGGGAGTGACCGGAGGCGGCCAGCACGAGGCGGGCGGCCTCTGCCGTGGTGCCGCTGTCCAGACAGAAGACCTGCAACCTCGGCACCAGCACCGCCCGTAGCCGCCGCTCGGCGATCTCCACGGCACCGGCGATGATGGTCTGCTGCTCCTTGGTGAAGCCGTGGTGGCCGGCCACGATGTCCCGCAGTTCGTCCGGGCTGATCTCGTCGCGCTCAGGCTTGGGGTCCAGCCCGAACAGCCGCACCACCAGGTCACTGGTGGCACCGAGCACCCAGACGACCGGCCGGGTGAGGGTGGCGAGCAGATCCAGTGGGCGGGCGACGAGCAGCGCCCACCGCTCCGGGACCTGCATGGCGATCCGTTTCGGGGCCAGTTCGCCGAAGACCAGGGTGACGAAGGTCAGCACCAACGTGACCAGCACCACGGACACCGGGCCGGCGGCCCGGCCGAGGACGCCGTCCAGCAGCGGAACCAGCGGCTGCGACAGCGACACCGCAGCGGCGGCGGAGGCGAGGAACCCGGCCAGCGTGATGCCGATCTGGATGGTGGCCAGGAAGCGGTTGGGGTCGCGGGCAAGCCGGGCCAGCACCCGGCCGGTACGCCCGGTGCGTTCCAGCCGCTGGACCTGGCTGTCGCGCAACGACACCAGCGCCAGCTCGCTGCCCGCGAAGATCGCGTTCAGCACGATCAGGACTGCGACCAGGGCCAGCTGGCTCCAGTAGCTCTGCACGCCCGGTTCTCCCTCGCTGGACCGCGACCGGTGGCGGCCCCACCGGCGTAGCGGTGCCTATGCCCACTCGTTCCGACGGTGAATCATCGCCCTGCCGGGACGGCCGCACCGCGGGGACCGCCGGCCCGGTCAGCTCTGGGGCAGCGCGGGCGCGGGCAGATCCAGGACGTACGACTCCCCCGCCCGGCGGAACCCGAGGCGGTGGTAGTACGGGGCGATCATGCCGGGCGGGCTCACCACCTGGCGGAATCCACGATCGGTGAACAGGCTGCTCCGCCGGTAGACGAACTCGCCGGGAGTGAAGTCCCGAAACGGCGGGGTGACGTAGTCCAGGTCGACCTGGGCCACCCCGTCACCGACGTCGCGCACCAGCACCACACCGACGACCTCGTCGGCGCGTACGACGAGGAAGGCCGATCGGCCGGCCAACCGGTCCGGATGGAACCCGGGGTTGAACCGGGCGATGTCGGCGGCGTGCACCCGCAGCGTGTGGGCCAGGAACGCGTCGTCGGCGCCCACCTCGACCACCTGGTAGGTCTGCTCGTCGTGGCGGGTGGTGAGCAGCCGCCGCAGGTACCAGATGTTGATCACAGCCAGCACCACGTTCAGTCCGACCATGGGCCAGACCTGTATCGCGGTGTTGTAGCCGATCAGGACGGCGCAGCCGACCAGGTTGAGGGCGCGCAGCCGCAGGATGCGCGTCTGCAGCAACGACCACACCAGCAACGCGGAGCCGGCCCAGCCGACCAGTTCCAGCCAGTTCACCCCGCGAGGGTAGTCGCCGCCCAGGTCAGCCCGGGTGTCAGGGGTCGGGTCACGCCGGGCTGGGCAGCGGACCACAACCGCCGAGGGCGGATCACGCCGGCAGTTCCAGGACGTACTCGTCGATCTCGTGGCCGCGTCCCGGCGCGTACGCCCGCTCGGTGCCCCGGACGACGAAGCCGCAGCGGCGCAGCACCGTCAGCGACGCGGCGTTGTCGGTGGCCGTCCGCGCGTACAGCGGCCGGCGGGTGACCTCCCGCAGCAGCGCGGCCAGCGCGCGGGTGGCGTACCCACGGCCCCAGTGCGCCCGGTCGATCCAGTAGCTGACCTCGATGCCGGCGTCGACCGGGAAGGCCAGCACGTGGCCGACCACCGTGCCGTCGACGGTCACCGTGCGGGCCAGATTCTCCGGACCGGTGAGGATGCGGACCCAGTGCGCGGCGAACGCCCGGCGGTCCGTCGGGTCCGCGGCGCCGAAGGCGGCCATCTGACCGGCCTCGGGATCGAGCTGGTGAACGAAGAATTCCACCAGGTCGTCCTCGTGCACCGGGCGTAGCCGCAGGTCATCGGTCACCGGCCGACCATACGCGGCCCGGTTGAGGACCACTGGCCCGGTCCGGATCAGCTTTCGGCCCTGCCCCCACGGGCAGCGGCGTTGCTACCAACGAGGCAGAGGCATCGACAGCGAAGTGGAGGCCGGGTCATGACCAGCTATGTGTACGACTTCATCGAGGGCGGCCGGGGCAAGGCCGACCTGCTCGGCGGCAAGGGCGCCAACCTCGCCGAGATGACCCGGCTCGGGTTGCCGGTGCCGCCCGGCTTCACCGTCAGCACCGACGCGTGCCGGGCCTACCTCACCGACGGGGCGGTGCCCGACGGACTGTTCGACGAGGTCAACGCCCACCTGCGGGAGATCGAGGTGCGGTTGGGCCGGCGGCTCGGCGACCCGGTTGAGCCGTTGCTGCTGGCCGTCCGCTCCGGCGGGCGGTACTCGATGCCCGGGATGATGGAGACGATCCTCGACATCGGGCTCAACGACGCCACGGTGACCGGGCTGGCCCGGCTCAGCGGCGACGAGCGGTTCGCCTGGGACTCGTACCGGCGCCTGATCCAGATGTTCGGTCGGACGGTGCACGGCGTGCCGGCCGTGGAGTTCGACCGGGAGCTGGACGCGTTGCGGGCCACCGCCGGGCCGGACGGCCCCACGGCGGAGCAGTTGCACGGACTTGTCGAGACGTACAAGAAGGTGTTCGCCGACCGGGTCGGTCATGACTTCCCGCAGGCCCCGCACGAGCAGTTGTACCTGGCGATCCGGGCGGTCTTCGAGTCGTGGAACGCGTCCCGGGCGGTGCTCTACCGACGCCGCGAGCACATTCCCGACGACCTGGGCACTGCGGTGAACGTGATGGCGATGGTCTTCGGCAACCTGGGCCCGGACTCGGGTACCGGGGTGGCGTTCACCCGTGATCCGGCCACCGGCGCACCCGGCGTGTACGGCGACTACCTGTCCGACGCCCAGGGCGAGGACGTGGTGGCCGGAATCCGCAACACGGTGGGGCTGGACGAGCTGTCTCGCATCGATCCGGCCAGCTACCGGCGGCTGACCGGGATCATGACGACGTTGGAGCGGCACTACCGGGACCTGTGCGACGTGGAGTTCACCATCGAGCGGGGCCGGTTGTGGATGTTGCAGACCCGGGTCGGCAAGCGCACCCCGGCGGCGGCGTTCGTGATCGCCGCGCAACTGGCCGACGAGGGTCTGATCAGCTGGGACGAGGCGTTGACCAGGGTCAGCGGGGCGCAGTTGGCCCAGCTGATGTTCCCCACCTTCGACCCGGAGGCGACGCCGGAACCGTTGGCCACCGGCGTGGGCGCCTCACCCGGTGCCGCCGCCGGCCGGGTGGTCTTCGACAGCGCCGCGGCCACCGCGGCGGACGGACCGGTGATCCTGGTCCGCCGGGAGACCAACCCGGACGACCTGCCCGGCATGATCGCCGCCGCCGGGATCCTGACCGCCCGAGGTGGCAAGACCTCGCACGCCGCAGTGGTCGCCCGGGGCATGGGACGCACCTGTGTGTGCGGGGCGGAGGCGCTGGAGATCGACCCGGAGCGCGGTGAGTTCCGGGTCGACGGACGGACGGTCCGGGCCGGTGACCTGATCTCCATCGACGGCACCACGGGTCGGATCTACCTCGGTGAGGTGCCGGTGCGTCCGTCCCCGGTGACCCGCTACCTCGCCGGTGAGCTGGCCCCGGAGTCAGACCGGCTGGTCTCGGCGGTGGATCGGCTGCTGCGGCACGCCGACTCGGTGCGACGGCTCGGCGTACGCGCCAACGCCGACACCCCCGCCGACGCGGCGCGGGCGCGGGCGCTCGGCGCGGCAGGCGTCGGGTTGTGCCGTACCGAGCACATGTTCCTCGGCGACCGCCGGACGCTCGTGGAGCGGCTCATCCTGGCCGAGGGCCTCGACGAGGTGCACGCCGCGCTGTCAGAGCTGCTGCCGTTGCAGCGGGAGGATTTCGTCGCCATCCTCGCGGCGATGGACGGCCTGCCGGTCACCATCCGGCTGCTCGACCCGCCGCTGCACGAGTTCCTGCCTCCGTTGCCCGAGTTGGCGGCGCGGGTGGCCCGGGCGGAGGCGCTCGGGTTGGACCCGGGCCACGACGCGGTGCTGCTGGCCGCCGTCCGCCGGATGCAGGAGAGCAACCCGATGCTGGGCCTGCGTGGGGTCCGGTTGGGTCTGGTGGTGCCAGGCCTGTTCGCGATGCAGGTCCGGGCCGTGGCGGAGGCGGCGGCACGGCGGGTGGCCGAGGGCGGCGACCCGCGCCCGGAGATCATGGTGCCGCTTGTCGTCGACGCGCACGAGCTGGCCGTGGTGCGCGCCGAGGTGGCCGATGTCCTGGCCACCGTGCCCGGTGCGCCGCCCATCCCGGTCGGCACGATGGTCGAGACACCGCGTGCCGCGCTGACCGCCGGCGCGATCGCGGGCGCGGCGGCGTTCTTCTCCCTCGGCACCAACGATCTGACCCAGACCACCTGGGCGTTCTCCCGGGACGACGGGGAGGGTTCGTTCCTCGGTGACTACCTGGAGCGGGGGATCGTCGAGGCGTCGCCGTTCGAGACCGTCGACGTCGCCGGGGTGGGCCGGCTGGTCCGCTTGGCGGTGGCCGAGGGCCGGGCCGCGCGACCCGAGCTGACCGTGGGCGTCTGCGGTGAGCACGGCGGTGACCCGGAGTCGGTGGAGTTCTTCGCCGAGGTCGGCCTCGACTACGTCTCCTGCTCGCCGTACCGGGTGCCGATCGCCCGGTTGGCCGCTGGACGGGCCGCGGTGGCCCGCGACTGCGCCGGCTCCGACGCCCGATAGCCGCTCGTCCCTGGTGGGCCCGGCTGCTGCGGGCCCGTCGGCTGGTCGTGCGACGCTGACGTGACGCCGGGTGGTGCGCCACGGCGAAGACGTTCGGTGCTGGTGCTGCCTCGGATCGGACGGAGGCGGCACCAGCACCGATGGTGCTCGGATCGCGCCGTCCGGCAGGGCCGTTGGTCCCGGTCCGTGCGGGCGGATCGCCCCTGCCGGACACCGTCGCCCGGGGCGAAGCTGAGGTCGGAGGGCGTGCCGCTGGGGAACGCCTGGGGCACAGGGCGGAGCGGACGGTGACCGGACAGGTCCAGGTCGCGGACGGGGACGTACGCAGGGAGAATTCCGGGCCGGCGACACCCGCCACCGGGCTCAGCTCGGCCGAGGCCGCCCGGCTGCTGCAGGTGGACGGACCGAACGCCGCCGCGGCACCGCCCCGCCGGCACCTGGTTACCCGGATCGCGCATCAGCTCACCGATCCCCTGGTCGCGCTGCTGCTCGCCGCCGCCGTGGTCACCACACTGCTGCGGGACTACCCCGACACCGCCGTGATCCTGCTCGTGGTGGTGGTCAACACGGCGATCGGGGTGGTGCAGGAGGTACGCGCCGACCGGGCCATCGCCGCCCTCGACCAGCTCGCCGCACCGACCGCCCGGGTGGTCCGCGACGGCCGGGACGCGGTGCTGCCTGCCGCCGAACTGGTCCGGGGTGACCTGGTCCGGGTCGAGGCCGGCGACGTGGTCCCGGCCGACCTGCTGCTGCACGACGCCAGCCGGTTGCACCTGGACGAGTCGGCGTTGACCGGCGAGTCGGTTCCGGTGTCCCGGGCGGCGGATGAGGAGGCCAGCGCCGGCACGGTGGTGACCACCGGTCGGGCCGTCGGCACGGTGGTGCGCACCGGCGCGTCGAGTGCGCTGGGGCGGATCGCCACGCTGGCTGCGGCCACCCGACCGGCGGCGACCCCGCTGCAGCGCCGTCTCGCCTCGCTCGGTCGGCTCCTCGGCCTCGCCGCCGTGGCGCTGTCCGCACTGGTCTTCGCCGTCGGTGTGCTCAGCGGTCGGTCCCTGGTGGAGATGGCGGTCACCGCGGTGAGCCTGGTGGTCGCCGCGGTGCCGGAGTCGCTGCCCGCGGTGGTGACGCTGGCCCTCGCGCTCGGGGCACGCCGGATGGCCGCGGCTCGGGCGATCCCCCGCCGGCTGCACGCGGTGGAGACGCTCGGCTCGGTCACCGTGATCGCGTCGGACAAGACCGGCACCCTCACCGAGGGGCGGATGGCCGTGCAGCAGGCGGTCACCGGCGACGGTGCCCGGTTCGGTGTCACCGGCAGCGGGTACGCCCCGGACGGCACCGTGCACCGCGACGGCGCGGCGGTGGCCGTGTCGGACGAGCTGCGCCAGCTGGCCCGGGCCGGTCTGTTGTGCAACGACGCGACCCTCGCCCCGCCGACCGAGCAGCGGCCCCGCTGGGGTGCCGTGGGTGATCCGCTGGAGGCGGCGCTGGTGACTTTCGCCGCCCGCTGCGGCCTGGAGCCGCAGACCACCCGCCACGCCTGGCCCCGGGTCGCGGAACACCCCTTCGACCAGCAGCTCCGCCGGATGACCACGGTGCACCGCTCCTGCGACCGCCGCTACCTCGTGGTGTGCAAGGGCGCCCCGGAGAGTGTGCTGACCGCGCCGCTGCTCGACGCCTCCGACGACGAGTTGGCCGCCCTGACCGCCGCCGCGCACCGGTTGGCCGGCGACGGGCTGCGGGTGCTGGCGGTGGCCGCCGCCCTGGCGGAGCACCCACCCGCCGACCCCGCCCACCCCGAAGGGCTGCGTCCGGTGGGTCTGGTCGCCGTCGGCGACCCGCTGCGTGCCGGTGCGCCGGACATCGCCGACGGCTTCGCCGCCGCCGGGGTTCGGCTCGTGCTGGTCACCGGGGACCATCCGGCGACCGCCGCGGCCATCGCCGGTCAGTTGGGCCTGTGGACCGAGGGCGACCCGGTGGTACGCGGCGACGACGGCGACCCCGCGTCGGCGCCGGCCGGGGCGCGGGTGTTCGCGCGTACCCAGCCGGAACAGAAGCTCGACATCATCGCCGGGTTGCAGGCCCGGGGGCACGTGGTGGCGATGACCGGCGACGGGGTCAACGACGCACCGGCGTTGCGCCGAGCCGACATCGGCGTGGCCATGGGTGGCGGTACGGAGGTGGCCCGGCAGGCAGCCGATCTGGTGCTGGTCGACGACGATTTGTCCACCGTGGCCACGGCGATCGGTGAGGGCCGCCGGATCTACGACAACATCCGCCGGTTCCTGCGCTACGCCCTCTCCGGCGGGGTGGCCGAGATCGCGGTGATGCTGCTCGGGCCGCTGTTCGGGCTGCCCGTACCGCTGTTGCCGGCGCAGATCCTCTGGATCAACCTGCTCACCCATGGGGTGCCCGGGGTGGCCCTGGGCGCCGAGCCGGCCGAGCCCGGCACTCTGGGCCGGGTGCCGCGTTCACCTCAGGAGTCGGTGCTCGGCGCGGGGCTGGGCCGGCAGATCCTGGTCGGCGGCGCGCTGATCGCGGCGGTGACCCTGGGCGCGGGTGTGCTCGCCGCCCACTGGGACCGGCCCTGGCAGACGGTGATTTTCATGGTTCTCGGCCTGGCCCAGCTCGGGGTGGCCCTGGCGGTCCGCGCGCCACGACCGGCCGGGCAACGGTGGGGGAACCTGGCGTTGCCGCTCGCGGTCGCCGTCTCCGCGCTGCTCCAGGTGGCCGGGGTGCTGCTGCCGCCGCTGCGGGACCTGCTCGGCACCGAGGCGCTCGGCGTCGCGGAGCTGCTCGCCTGTGCCGTGGTGAGCGTCCTGCCCGGTCTGGTGCTGCGGCTGACCCGGCGACGGCCGGCGGCCGACGTCGGCCTACCGTGGCGTCGTGGAGTGAACCAGGCTGACTGCGCAGCTGAGGAGGAGATGTGATGGCCAGCGACACCGACGCCCCGGTCGTGGTGGGTGTGGACGGTTCCGAGATCGCCCTGCACGCGGTGCGGTACGCCGCGCGGGAGGCGGCGTACCGACAGCGCCCGTTGCGGATCGTGCACGCGTTCATCTGGCCGATGATGAGGGTGCCCCTGGGGCCGGCGCCGGGTGCACCCGCCGACGGCGGACTGCGCAACCAGGCCGAGCGCTGTGTCGACGAGGCGGTCGCCGAGGCGGCCAAGGTGGCCCCGGAGGTGACGGTCACCGGCGCGGTGGTGGACGGAGCGCCGGCCGCCGTCCTGGTCGCCGAGGCCCGCCACGCCGTGGAGATCGTCCTCGGCAACCGTGGTCTGGGCGGCTTCGCCGGGCTGCTGCTCGGCTCGGTGGCCGTCCAGGTCAGCGCCCACGCCGAATGCCCGGTGCTGGTGGTTCGCGGCGAAGCACGCGCCGACGGGCCGGTGGTGGTGGGCGTGGACGGTTCGGAACTGTCCCAGGAGGCTGTCCGGTACGCCTTCGAGGAGGCGGCGTGGCGCGGCACCGAACTGGTCGCGGTGCGCGCCTGGCTGTATCCGACGCCGGCCGGTCCCGGTGACATCCTGCCGCTGGTCTACGACCTGGACGCCTTCCGGGAAGAAGAGGAGCGCACCCTCGCCGAGGCGGTGGCCGGCTGGTCCGAGCGCTTCCCGGAGGTACCGGTGCGGCGACTGTTGGTGCGTGGTTCCCCGGGCCGGGCGCTGGTGGAGCAGTCCCGCACCGCCCAACTGGTGGTGGTGGGGGCACGGGGACGCGGCGCACTGGGCGGGCTGCTGCTCGGCTCGGTCAGCCACGCCGTGCTGCACCACGCCCACTCCCCGCTCGCGATCGTCCGGAAGCTGCGTACGGTCGAGGGGACCTGACCCGACCGACCCATGGAGAGACGATGAACCGACCTGTCGTGGTGGGGGTGGACGGATCGCCACCGAGCCTGGTTGCCGCGGAGCACGCGGCACAGGCCGCGGTGTGGCGGTCCCGGCCGCTGCATCTGGTACACGGCTATCTGCACCCGCTCGGCTACGGCGTGCCGATCAACCCGTACGAGGTGGGCGTGCCGGCGGCGTCGGAGGACGGCCGCAAGATGCTCGAACAGACTGCCACGGAGTTGGTCGATCGGTGGCCGGGGCTGACGGTCGAGGTACGTCAGGTGGCCGGCGGGCCGGGGGCGACGCTGGTCGAGGAGTCCCGCCGGGCGGAGCTGGTGGTGGTGGGCAGCCGGGGCCTGGGTGGCTTCGCCGGACTGCTGCTCGGTTCGGTCGGCACCCAGGTCGCCGCGCACGGTCACTGCCCGGTGCTGGTGATCCGCCCGCCCGATCGTCCGGTTCCCACGGAGGGTCCGGTGCTGGTCGCTGTGGACGGGTCGGAGTCGGCCGAACTCGCCGTCGGGCACGGCGCCGAGGAGGCCGGTCGACGCGGCAGCTCGCTGGTGCTGGTGCACGTCGCCAACGAAGCGGACGACGACGGGCAGGGGGCGGCCCTGCTCGCCACCGCCGGTGCAGCGGCGCGGGGCAGCCACCCGGGTCTGACCGTGGAGGAACGGGTGATCGCCGCGCCCAAGCCCGACCAGGCGCTGATCGAGGCGTCCGGGGACGCGGCGCTCGTGGTGGCCGGATCGCGCGGCCGGGGTGGCTTCGCCGGGCTGCTGCTCGGCTCGGTCAGCCAGGCGCTGGTGCAGCACGCCCGCTGCCCGGTGCTCATCGCCCATCCGCATCAGCCGGAGCAGTGACCCTTTGTCGACCGGGCCGCCGTCTAGAGGCCGGCCCGGTCGACCTGTCAGGTGTCCTGACCGCCGAGCAGTTGGTCGAAGCTGGTGGTGAGGGCGAACGGGTCGGCGGGCCCGCTGGACGGTGCGCTGCGCCGTACCAGCTCGGCCAGTTCCCGCCCGGCGCGATCGATCCGGGCGCGCAACGCGCCGTCGACGGCGCCGCCGGCCCAGTCCTCCGGTGCGGCGAAGACCGCGGTCGGTGCCACCACCGCCCGCAGGTAGGTGAACATCGGCCGGAGCGCGTGCTCCAGCGCCAGGGAGTGCCGTGCCGTGCCGCCGGTCGCGCCGATCAGCACCGCACGGCCACCCAGCGCGTCGGCGTCGACCAGGTCGAAGAACGACTTGAACAGCCCGCTGTACGAGGCGTTGAAGATCGGGCTGACCGCGATCAGCCCGTCGGCGCCGGTGACGTCGTCCAGTACCTGCCGCAGCGACTCCGACGGGAAACCGGTGAGCACGTGGTTGACGATGTCATGGGCGTGTTCGCGCAGCTCGATCAGGCGCAGGTCGACCTGCTCGCCATGTCGGACCAGCTCGTCGCGGGTGGCCGCGGCGAGCTGGTCGGCCAGCAGGCGGGTCGACGAGGGCTGACTGAGACCGGCCGAGACCACGGCGAGGGTACGCCTGGTCGTCCCGCCGCCTCCGGCATCCGACCGGGTCATCGGGTCTGCTCCGGTGCCCGGCCGGTGACGTCGTCGACGGCGTGGACGGTGCTGTCGCTGCCGCCACCCGCGGCGGCCAGCAGCGAGGCGTGGGTCGGTGCCAGCGGCACGTGCGCCGGACGCAGCGACTCGAACTCCTTGCGCAGCACCGGCACGACCTCTTCACCGAGCAGGTCGAGCTGCTCCAGGACGGTCTTCAGCGGCAGCCCGGCGTGGTCGATGAGGAACAGTTGCCGCTGGTAGTCGCCCACGTAGTCGCGGAAGCTGAGGGTACGGTCGATGACCTGCTGCGGGCTGCCCACGGTCAGCGGGGTCTGCGCGGTGAACTCCTCCAGCGAGGGGCCGTGTCCGTAGACCGGCGCGTTGTCGAAGTACGGGCGGAACTCGCGCACCGCGTCCTGGGAGTTGCGGCGCATGAAGACCTGGCCGCCGAGACCCACGATCGCCTGGTCGGCGGAACCGTGTCCGTAGTGTTCGAAGCGCTGCCGGTACAGGCCGACCATCCGCTGGGTGTGCTCTGCGGGCCAGAAGATGTGGTTGGCGAAGAAGCCGTCGCCGTAGTAGGCGGCCTGCTCGGCGATCTCCGGGCTGCGGATGGAGCCGTGCCACACGAACGGGGGCACCCCGTCGAGCGGGCGTGGCGTCGAGGTGAACGACTGCAACGGGGTGCGGAACTTGCCCTTCCAGTCGACCACGTCCTCGCGCCACAACCGGCGCAGCAGGTCGTAGTTCTCGATGGCGAGCGGGATGCCGTTGCGGATGTCCTGGCCGAACCAGGGGTAGACCGGCCCGGTGTTGCCCCGGCCCATCATCAGGTCGACCCGACCGTCGGCGAGGTGCTGCAACATCGCGTAGTCCTCGGCGATCTTGACCGGGTCGTTGGTGGTGATCAACGTGGTGGCGGTGGAGAGCTGCAGCCGCTCGGTGCGGGCGGCGATCCACCCGAGCATGGTGGTGGGCGACGAGGGCACAAACGGCGGGTTGTGGTGCTCACCGGTGGCGAAGACGTCGAGACCGACCTCCTCGGCCTTGAGCGCGATGGTCACCATCGCCTTGATGCGCTCACGCTCGGTCGGCTCTCGCCCGTTGGTCGGATCGACGGTGACGTCACCGACGGTGAAGACTCCGAACTGCATGAGGCCCCTCCCTAAGTGGCGACCGAACCTCGGCTGGCCCGGACGACTCGCACAACATACTTGACGAGTCAACTATTCCGCCGGCCAGGACCCGGGACGGGAACAGCGACAATCCCTCGCGCGGTCCGCCTGCGGCACCACCATGTTTGCCGGTTGAGCGGACTTTACCCATCCTCGGGCGTCAGTCGTCCAGCCCGTGGTCGCTGCCCGCACCGTCGCGGCCGGACCGACAGCAGCATGCCGAGATCCCCGGCGGACAGGTCGCGCATACGCTCACTATCGCCTCCGAAACGGCAGCCCGGCCGCCCTTGCTCAAGTGCGCCGGCGCGGAACGTGACGGCGGTAGCTGCTCACGGTCGGGTCGCCGGTCACCCAGAACCGCCACGGCACGTCGTACGCGCCGGTCACCCCGACCCGGGGGCCGGCGCTCACCAACTCCGGCGGCACCGGCGCCGACGGCGGGTGCAGCCGGACCGGCCCGTCACCGAGCAGGTAGTGCCCGTAGACGGACCTGTCGATTCCCAGCGCCGCGCAGAGCCGGGCGGGCCCGCGCGCGAGATCCACATCCCGGCGTACGCTCGGCCGCCGCGCCCGGGCCACGTCGAGGCCGTCGACCACCTCGCCGGCGCGCAGCAGCACCGCCGACGCCTCCCCCTCCGGCCCGGTCACCACGTTCATGCACCAGTGCATGCCGTAGGTGAAGTAGACGTAGGCGTGGCCGGCCGGGCCGAACATCACCGCGTTGCGGGCCGTGCGACCCCGGTGGGCGTGGGAGGCAGGATCCACGCCGGTGCCGGCGTACGCCTCGACCTCGGTCAGCCGGACCCGGACGTCGTTGGCACAGATCTCCCAGCCGAGCAGTGAGCGGGCGGTTGCGGCGACCTCGGCGGCAGGGGCTTTCAGCCAGGGATAGTCCACCCGTCCAGATAACCCGGCCCGGCATCCGACCGGCAACCCGGCGCTGCCCACGGTGATCCCACAGCTGTGACATCCGGCAGGTCAGGCGTGTTCACCGCGAGGGCCGGCGCTCGACCAGGTCGTTCTCGTAGGCGGCGATGACGAGCTGCGCCCGATCCCGGGCGTCGAGCTTGGTGAGCAGGTTACCGATGTGGGTCTTCACGGTCTTGATCGAGATGGTGAGTGACCGCGCGATCTCGTCGTTGGACAGGCCGCGCGCCACGAGAGCCAGCACCTCCGTCTCGCGCCCGGTCAGCCCGTCGATCTTCCGGACCTGCGGCGGGCCGGGCCGGTCGAGGTAGTGCGCGACGAAGCGGGTGAGGATGCTGGGAGCGAAGAGGAACTCGCCCGCGTGGGTCCGCCGAATGGCGTCGACGAGTTGGTCCGGGTGGGCGTCCTTGAGCAGGAAGCCGTGCGCCCCGGCGCGCAGCGCGGCGGCCACGTACTCGTCGAGCGCGAACATGCTGAGCACGACGACCCTGGTGCCGCCCAGGTCGGTGGCGGCGGTGATGCGTTCGGCCGCTTCGATGCCGTCGCCGTCGGGCATCCGGATGTCCATCAGGACGACGTCGGGGCGGCGTTCGCGGGTGAGCGACACCGCCTCGTTTCCGGTGGCGGCCTGACCGACGACGGTCAAGCCCGGGGTGCCGTCGATGAGGAGGGCGAGGCTGTGCCGCAGGAGCGGCTGGTCATCCGCGACAAGCACCCGGATGCTGACGGAACGACCCGGTGACTCCGTGGTCATGGACAGCACCGGGCCGGCAGGCGCGCCGTGAGGTGGAAACCCGGCCCGGTCGGACCGACGTGCAGGGCACCATCGAGCATGCTCACCCGCTCGCGTAGACCGTTCAGGCCGTGGCCGGCGCCAGGGCGTGGTCGCCAGCCGGGCCGGGGCCCGTCGTCGCGTACGCTCACCACGATCGCGTCGCCGTCGCGGTCCACGGTGACGTGCACGCGGGTCGGACCGGCGTGCCGGGCGGTGTTGCTCAGGCCCTCGCGGACGATCGCGCACACCGCGAGTTGCACACCGGGTGGCACCTGACCAACCTTCCGCGCGTCGACGGTGGCGGTGATCCCGGCAGCGGCGGCGGACCGCACGATCTCCGGTAGGGCGTCGAGCGTGTCGGGCGGTCGCAAGGGAGCGGGTTCGCCGCCCGGTGCGCGGAGCACATCGAGCATCCGCCGCAGTTCGGCGGTGGTCTCCCGACCGATCCTCTCGATGTCGGACAGCGCAGTCACCCGTTCGGCCGCACCGGTCGGCCCGGTCATCCGAGCGGCCGTGGCGGCACGCATGGTGACCAGGCCGATGCCGTGCGAGACGAGATCATGCAGATCACGGGCGATACGCAATCGTTCGGCCGCCGCAGCCCGCTCGGCGGCCCACGCGGTCAGCCGGTCCTCGTACACCCGCCGTTCGTGTCGAACGCGCATCACCGCCCAGAACGACGCGGTGACAGCGGCCGTGGTGATCAGTGTCAGCAGGAGTGTCCCGGCTGGCCCCTCGGCACCCGCCGTGGCGAGGCACAGGAGCAGGATCACCGGCACCGCGACGGCGACGGCGGTCAGCCAGGATCGCCGTGTCGGTCGCCCGTCAGGTGCCATCTCGCGAGTCTAGGAATCCGGACCGTGCCGTGACATCGGACCTGGGTCGGAGCGACCTGGGGTGGGGGAACCGGCGAAAGTCCCGGCTCTGGTCCGATGACGCGGGCCACCGCTCTGGGCTGACATGGTGCGCATGCTGTCAGTCGAGCGTCTGGTCAAGCGGCGCGGCTCCCGCGAGATCCTCACCGACGTCACCTTCCGAGCCGCACCGGGTCGGGTGACCGGTCTACTGGGGCCCAACGGTGCGGGCAAGTCGTCCACCCTGCGCATCCTGCTGGGCCTGGACCGGGCGGACGCCGGCACGGCCCTGGTCGACGGTCAGCCGTACCGGCGCCTGCGTCAGCCGTTACGTACGGTCGGATCGATGCTGGACGGCTCGGGCGCACACCGCTCCCGTACCGCCCGCAACCACCTCACGTGGATGGCGCGCAGCAACGGCATCCCGACCCGGCGGGTGGCCGAGGTGCTCGACCAGGTCGGGCTCGGTGCCGTCGGAGGTACCAGGGTCGGCCGGTTCTCGTACGGCATGTGCCAGCGGCTCGGGTTGGCCGCCGCGCTGCTCGGCGAACCCCGTGCGCTGGTGCTCGACGAGCCGGTGAACGGGCTCGATCCGGAGGGCATTCGCTGGATCCGAGTACTGCTGCGCGGTCACGCGGACGCCGGTGGCACCGTGTTGCTCTCCAGCCACCTGATCAGCGAGGTCGACCAGATCGCCGACGACCTGGTCGTCATCGCCCACGGCCGGGTCGTCGCCGCCGGCCCGATCCGCGAGGTCACGGCCGGCTACCCGACCCTGGAGGATGCCTTCTTCGCCCTCACCCAGCCGGTGGCGGGTGGGCGATGACCTTCCCCAACACGGTCGCCGCCGAGATACGCAAGACGGCGACGCTGCCAGCGACGATGGTCGCCCTGACTGTCGCCGTGCTCGGTCCGGTCGCGATCACCCTGATCAACGCCGTCGGCGTCCGCGCCGCGCTGCGCAGCGGACGACCCGAGCTGACGGCCTACACTTCGCCGGTCGAGGCGGTCTTCTCCGCGGTTCCGATCGGCACGGTCGGCGCGGTGGTCCTCGGCGTCGTCGCCGTCAGCGGCGAGTACACCGCGAACCGTGCGAACATCGGCGGCGGACGGCAGATCACCACGACCCTCACCGCCACCCCCAGCCGTCTCGGCGTGCTGGCCGGCAAGGCAATCGCCGTCGGCCTGCTCGTCGCGGTCGCGGCTCTGGTGGCGATTCCCGCCTCGTTGGCTCTGGCCGGCGGGATAATCGGCGGGGACGCCCCTCCGACCCCGGACGGAGTGCTGTCCCGCTCGGTCGGTGCCGGGATCTACTGGATGCTCACGGCGCTGACCGCCCTCGCGGTCACGGTCTTCACCCGCAACGGGATCGCTCCGATCATCGTGCTCGTGGTGAACAGCTCGCTCGTCTCGGTCTCGGTGCTGCTGTCCCACCTGACCCCGCTCGCCAGGTTCCTGCCCGACCTCGCGGGCATGAGCATGTTCGCCGGTGACCTGTTGGCGTTCGACGAGGCGCTCGCCCCGCTCACCGGCGGCGTGGTCATGGCAACGTGGACGGCAGGGCTCCTCGCGCTGGCCGGTGCGGTCTTCCGGTGGCGGGACGCGTGATCCGCGCCTACGGCCGGGCCGCCGCCACGGAGCTGGCCAAGCTGTCCGGCCTTCCTGCGGTGCTGGCCACGGTCCTCGGCACGATCGGCGCAGCGATGGTCATCACCGGGGCATTGGCCGTCTCTCCGGTCGGTGCGGACGAGCCGGTCGCAGTCGTCCTTCAGGCGGTGCCGTACCTGCAGGCCGGCACCATCTCCCTCGGCGTCCTCGCGGTCGGGACCGAGTACACCGACGGGCAGATCCACACCACCCTGAGGTGCGTACCGGACCGCCTGACCGTGCTGGCCGGCAAGACCCTCGCCTACCTGGCCTGGGCCACCGGAACCGCCGTCGCGGCGCTCGCCACCGGGCTGCTCACGACCCGCGTCACGCTGGCCACACGGGACGTTCCCGTGGTCACCGACGGTCCTCCGGAGAACATCGTCGGGGCGGCGGTCTACCTCGTACTCATCGGTCTGCTCGGTGTGGCTCTGGCCACGCTCACGCGGGCCGTCGTTCCCGCTCTCGTCGTCACGCTCAGCCTGATTCTGGTCGTCTCGCCAGCGCTGGATGCCATCACCCCACACGCCCGTTATCTGCCGGGCCGGGCGGGGGGCCTGCTCTACCTTCCCGACCCGGCGCCGGTCCTGACTCCCACCACCGGCCTGCTCGTGCTGCTCGGCTGGGTCGTTGTCACCGGGGGTGGGGCGGTGGCTGCCTTCCGACGCCGGGACGCCTGAGCAAACCCGTCCAGGTAACCCGGTCCCGGTCCGCCGGCAACCGGTCCCCCGCCCACCCACCTGCCGCAGCGAATCGCGCCAGCGCGTTTGACCATCACCCAGCGGGTATTCGGGCGGACCAGCGCCGTCGGTAGGTGAACAGCATCTCCGAGTGAGGGAGCACATCGTGTCTGATCAGCAGCCCACCATCGTCCTCGTGCACGGCGCGTTCGCCGAGTCGGCGAGCTGGAACGGTGTGATCGAACGGCTGGGAACCTACAACGTGCTGGCCGCCGCCAATCCGTTGCGGAGCCTGGCCGGCGACGCGGCGTACCTGGCGGACGTGATCCGGGGCGTCGGCGGTCCGGTCATCCTCGTCGGTCACTCGTACGGCGGCATGGTGATCACCCAGGCGGCGGGCGACAACCCGACGGTGCGTGCCCTCGTGTACGTCAACGCCTTCGCGCCGGAGACCGGCGAGAGCGCGTTCGGGCTGTCCGGGCAGTTCCCCGGCAGCACCCTCGCCGGCACGCTGGTGCAGTACCCGGTGTCGACCGGCGGCAACGAGGTGGCGATCGGCCAGGACGACTTCCACGGGCAGTTCGCCGCGGATGCGCCCAGTGATCTCGCCGCGCTCATGGCCCGGACCCAACGGCCGATCACCGAGCAGGCCCTGAACGACAGTCTCACCGGCGCCCCCGCCTGGCGCTCCCTGCCCAGCTGGTTCGTGTTCGGGGATGCCGACATGAACATCCCGGTCGCCGCGCACCGGTTCATGGCGGAGCGGGCCAAACCGCAGGGCCAGCGCGAGCTGCCCGGCGGCTCGCACGCGATGGCCGTGGCCCGACCGGGCGAGGTCGCCGAAACCATCATCGAGGCGGTCCGCAGCGTCAGCGGCTGAGATCCGGTACCCGAGTCGTGGGTGGCTCACAGGCGCAGGGCCTCAACGGCGTCGCCGAGGGTGGTCGCTCGCGCAAGCGGGTGGAGGACGCCCTGTTCGGCCAGCCACAGCCGGCAGCCGAAACGATCGAACGACACCGTGAGCGGTTGGCCGGCGTAGTGCTGACCGAGGCGGCGGATCAACCCGGTCGGGTCCGGCGGCGACGGGGAGGGTGCGGCCTGCGGGGCGGGCACCGGCTGCTCCGGGTCCCGGGGCACGGTGGCGAGCAGGTGCGTGTCCAGGTGCGCGAGGCACCGGGCGACGGCCAGCTCGACGGTGGCGTGCAGCGGCAGCTCCGCGCCGATCTCGGCGTCCCGCACCCCGAGTCGCACGTGCCACCGCTCCCCCTGGATCCTCGTCGGGTCACCGGCGTCGAGCCGGTGATCGCAGTAGGTCAGCACGGCGGTCAGGTCCAGGGCGTGCGCAAGCCGCAGCAGGTCGGTCAGCGGCGGTGCGTCGGGCGCGGCGGCCAGCACGAACAGGCGCGCTCCGGGCAGCCCGGCGGCGAGGCGTTCGAGGTGCTGCCGGGCCGGCTCGACGCCCGGGTCGAAGGCGGTCACCGTACCGTCGAGCAGGTCCTGGTCGAGCGGCCAGTCCTCATCGAGACGGCTCAGGTCGGCCGGGCGTACCCCGAAGGTGGTGGCATGGCGGGCCAGCCGCCAGTGGGCGGGAAGCTGGTGCACGGCGGTGCCGTTGGGTTGGTGGCCGACCACCGGCGCGGCCTCGCCCGGCACCGGTCGCCAGGTTTCGTGACCGACCCGATGCAGGTCGGTCACGGTCACCGTCAACGCCGCCGGGATGCGCCCGCTGTCCCGGCAGGTCGAGCAGCGCAGCGCCGAGGGGGCGAAGCCGGCGCCGGCACAGTCCGGGCAGTGCGGGTCGGGCCGGCTGGCGGTGGTACGCCGGCAGTCGCAGCGACGCAGCCGGGTGCCGGGCCGGCAGTCCGGGCACGGCCGCTGCGCGATCGGCTCGCCCCACCAGACTGGATCGGGGGGCTCGGTCGCCCGCCGCAGCTTCTGCTCGACACGCTGGACGACCTGGCCGGTCTCCCGCTCGTACAGCTCCTCCACCCTGCCGGCAGGGTGCAGCGGCGTGTGCCACCAGCGTCCGTCGCGCCAGATGGCCTGCGCCCCGGGCGCGTCGCCGGCCAGGTCCGCGACGACCTTCCGGGCGAGCCGATCAAGATCCACCGCTCGGGGTACGCCGGCAGCCGGCACCGGCCGCACCGTGTACGCGGGGGCGTGCCGTCCCCGCTCGCCCAGCCCACGCAGCGCACTGGCCGCGCTGGTCCCGGCGACCGCCGAGGCGAGATCGCCGGCACCGACGACCTGCCGCTCCCCCGGCACCGGCGAGCCGGGCAGGTCGTAGCGCACCTGCCAGAGCAGCCAGCCGTGCCGGTGACGAGCCTCCACCACCAGGTCGAGATGGAGCAGATCGGCCATGCCGCAGAGCCGGGCCAGCTCGTGGCCGGGGACCGCAGGTGACGGTGTTTCGGTGCTGCGACCCACGTAGACACGCCACGGGTCGAAATCCTGCCGGGCCAGGGCCGCCGCCTCCAGCGTTAACCGCCGCCGCGCCGGCAGATCGGGCTGCCACGACTTCGGGTACCAGGCCAGGATGTCGTCCAGGCTCCGCCGCCCCCAGCGCGGGCGCAACCCCCGCACCCCGACCGCCTCGGCCAGCTCACCGACCAGCTCCCGCGCCCGCCACACCCGTTCCGCGTCGACCTGCGGCACGACCCGACCGGCCACCAGCCGCCGCGACGCCGCCGCTCCGCTGTCCAGGTTGACCACCGTCACCACGAGCTGCGCCCGCCGCCGCCCGCTCTGCCCGCACCGATAACACTGCTCGGCCACGCTGCCGTCGCCGCCGCAGACCCGACAACCGGCGTACGCCTCGTCGCGGTACCCGCCCGCGTCCACCACCAGCCGGTCCCCGCCGTCGGTGCAGCAGCACCGCCGCACCAGAAAGCCCATCCCCGAACACTCGTCACAGTCGACCACCGTGGTCATAGCCGAAGACCACCCAACCGGCGGGCGCACGCTCCGTCGTGGTCGACCCCCAGCAGGCACCGCCCGCCGCCGGGCAGCCGCAGGTCACAGAAGACCCGATGGCGTACGCCCTGCTCGTCCTCGAACGACACGGTGGTCTCCCCCGGGTCCGCCTGCGGCAGCATCGACGCCCACCGGGCCACCACCCGGGCCAGCCGCTGCGCGCCGAGCAGGTCGGACGCCACCACCGGCAGATGCACGACGTACCGCCCGCTCACCGGTAGTGCCCCTGGTTCGCCCGTACCTGCTCGGAGCGCCAACGCCGCAGCGCGGCCTTGACCTGGTCTGCTTCCCGGCGGGAATCGGCCACCTGCCGGTACGCCGCCTCCAGGTCACCGGCGACCTGGTCGAGAAACCTGGCGACCTCGATCGGGTCGTAGCCGCGCCGCCCCAGCCGGAACCGCTGCTGACGCACCTGCCACGGCCGCAGCGGACGGTAACTGCCCGTCCGGTAGCAGGTCCCCGACTGTGGAAGGCCGTCACGCTGCTCGGCGTGCCGCGCGGCGTACCTGGTGTCCGTGGGCCCGGCGGTTCGCCGCCGGAATGGGTTGCGCATGACAGACCTCGCTCTCGTCAGCGTCAGCGATGTGGAAGGCGGGTCCATCGGCCCGCCGCGCACCGACGGACCCGCCGCGCACCCACCACCGCAGCCCTCCTTGGCGGTACGACAGCGGGGCAGACATGGCCCCTGACCAGCACTTCCACAGTGGCCGCCAACGCAGTCAAGCACCGAGTCAGGCCAATTGCAATGTGTCAGGAAGATCGCGCCTTCGGTTGCCTTGCAGAAGCTATTCACCACCTGTGACGTGTCTATTGCTTTTGCAACAGCAGGGCGCTTGAATTGAACGCACGGGTGTTGATGGTTCACAGAGGCCGGAGGGCACGCAGTGTCACAATCAGTGACCGGCTCGACCATGCTGCGGCGGCAGATCGGGCGCAAGTTCGAGTCCTTGCGCAAGGCGGCAGGACTGACGATGGAGCAGGCCGCCGAACGCCTGGACCGGGCGCGTGCCACGTTGCACCGCATCGAGAACGGTGCCGAGCACGTCCGCTACCGGCAGGCAGACGTGCAGCAGATGCTCGACCTCTACGGTGCGTCCGCCGAGGACAGCGAAGTGCTGCTCGCGATGACGGCAGCTACCCGGGAGAACAAGAACTGGTGGCACGACTACATCGGTTCCGGCCTGCCGCGCTGGTTCCAGCTTTACATCGGGCTGGAAGATGCCGCGTCCAACATCAGGCAGTATGAAGCCGAACTGGTCCCTGGCTTGTTCCAGACCCGCGCCTACACCGAGCAGCTACTCAAGCTGCCCAACGGCGCGATCAACGCGGGGGATGACGAAGAGCAGCAGCGCGCCATCCAGCTCCGGATCGAGCGGCAAGCACTACTCACTCGGTTCTCCGCCCCGCGACTGAGCGTGATAATCAACGAGGCCGTGGTGCGCCGCCCAGTCGGCAATGCCAAGATCATGGCCGAACAACTGCACCAGGTCTTGAAGGCAGCGGAACTACCGAACGTGACTGTCCGAGTGCTGGAATTTTCTGCGGGACTGCACGCCGGGATGACGGCTGGTTCCTTCTCGATCCTGGACTTTCCGCGCGACAGCAAGGGCCGGGAGATCGAACCACCCGTGGCCTACCTGGAGGCCGCGACGGGAGCGATCTATCTCGACAAGCCTCATGAGACGGCTGTCTATGATTCCATCTGGGCCGACATGACGCGCCGGGTTCTGAACGAGTCCCACTCCAAGAGCCTGATCCAGCAAGTTGCAGAGGAGTATTCCCGTGCCTGACCTGACCGGTGCCGTCTGGCGCAAATCCAGCCGCAGCAACGCCGGTGGCAACTGCGTTGAGGTCGCCGACAACCTGCCCGGCATCATCGGGCTACGCGACAGCAAAGACCCGAGTGGCCCGGTGCTGACGTTCAACCCGGCAACATGGACCGCCTTCGTCACCGGGGTGAAGCGCGAGACATCGGCGAGCTGAGCAATATGACGATGCGGCGCTGCCCAGCAACGACGAGTCATGAGATGACGGCGCGGGTGGACGAGGTCAGCACGGCCCGCGTGACCTGGCGGAAGAGTACGCGCAGCAACGGATCCGGCAACTGCGTTGAGGTCGCGAACGACTTCGCGGGTTCGGTGGGCCTACGAGACAGCAAGGACCCCAACGGCCCGGTCCTCGCGTTCAATCCAACGGCGTGGGCAACCTTCGTCTCTGGTCTGAAACGGGAAACGCTGCGCTACTGAGCGCAGGAAACGGGGAACGTCAATCGTCCACGCATGATGGCGTTCCCCTACTCGTCCAACGCGGGGCTGCGAACAGCCATCCACGTCGGATAGTGTTCGCCCGACTACTGATCAGTGACGCCCGCCGGACTCTGCGGTGCGTCTGTCAGTTCGGGAAGGACGGCATGGCCAGCATCGAGCAGGTAAAGGCCGCGCTCGCCCAGGCAGCCGAGCAGAGCAACACCACCACGAACCAGATCCGGGCGACTGTCGACGGTATCGAGCAGGTGCTCACCCTGCTGCGGATGGTCGCCGCCGGCACCGGTCACCCCGCCCTCGCCGAGTCCATCGCCCGCGCAGAGCAGAGCAAGCAACGGCTGATCGAAGCTGCCACGACTCTCCAGGGAAGCACCCAGGCCGCCCGGCAGTACATCAGCGTTCTGGGCTGACCATGAGCGTCGGCGACATAAAGGCGACCCTCCATGACGGCACTCTTTCACTTGATCAATCAAGCGAAAGCGACCGTCGAGCGTATCGGTGCCCCTCGTCCAGCAAGTCGCAGAGGAGTATTCCCGTGCCTGACCTGACCGATGCCCTCTGGCGCAAGTCCAGCCGCAGCAACAACGGCGGCAACTGTATCGAGGTCGTCGACAACCTGCCCGGCATCATCGGGCTGCGCGACAGCAAGGACCCGAGTGGCCCGGTGCTGACGTTCCGTCCTGCCGCATGGATCGTCTTCGTCGCAGAGGTGAAACGGGAAACGCTGCACCACTGACGACAGCAACGGAGGGAACGCCGGAAAGCACGGCTTCCCTCCGCTGGTGGTTCCACGACTCATTGTCTCGGCCACCCGGCGCGGGACCGCACATACGATTCGGCGATGTTGACCGATCTGCGACCGAGGGCTGACGGACGGTGCATGGTCCGGTACGGTCGCTGCGGACATTGTCCGATGCCCACGGGGAGGAGTCGCAGTGGCGTCGATTGAGGAGATCAAGGCCGGCATCAACCGATTCGGCCAGCAGACTCAGCAGACCGTCCTCCAGCTTCGCGCCGTACACGACTCGCTGGAGCAGAGCTTGGCGCTGTTGCAGGCCGTCACCGCCGGCAGCAGCCACCCGGCGGTCAGCCAGGCGGTCAGCCAGATCCAGCAGGTCAAGGCGAAGCTCAACGAGGCATCGCAGCTCGCGGGCGGCGCGGTCGAGACGACCAAGCGATACGCCGCCAGCTTCTGACACCCGAGAGGCCTTCCATGCCACGCGTCATCGTCCCGGTCGGCCTGTCCATGGGACCCCGCTACCGTTACGTCCGACCACCGGACCCGATTCCCGAGTGCTACGAGATCCATCTCGGCGACGACCTCATCGAGTTGACCGAGACCGAGGCCGCCGTCTGGGCAGCGGCCTTCGTGGACGCCGAGCGACACGCCAAACTCGAAGTCAATCGCGACTCGCTGATCCGGCTGCTGGAAACCGCCCCGAACCCTGAACCCCAGGCAGCCCGGCTGGTCGACAGCCTGATCGCACGCGGCCTACTCGTGGAGTTCGACACCGACGGTGACCTCGAACCGGTCTTCCGCCGCCACAAACTCCTTCCCCTCGGCGAGGGCCTCGGCTCCACCCCCGAGGAACCTCACCTGCACCGCATCGGCCACGCCGGCCAACCCAAAGTCGCCGTGCCGGTCGACGTCTACGGACTCTGGTCGTTCTCGTGGCGCGATCCCAACCTCTGGCGGTCATGCGATCTATACGCAGATGATTCCGAGAACGTTGCAGAGGGTGACGAACCGTCAGGGGCCACTTCTGACGAGGTAGCCCGAGATGTCGCCGTTCATCTGCCGTTGCTAATCGCCGTCAGTTGCGCGTACCTGGACCCGATAACTGCCTGATGAGCTGGCGCAAGGACAACCGTCGCAGGAAACAGGTTGAGCGACCGTTCGCGCGGCGGCTCAAGTACGAGAGTGCCAAGGAAGGGCTCGGCAAGCTGGTCGAATGGGGTGGTGCTGGCGTGGGGATGCTGGTCGGCCTCGCGGGCGCCAGGTGGGGCCTGCCGGTGTCACCTGCTGTCGCGTCGACCAGCGGAGCGATCATCGGGGGCATGGTGGGCTCTCAGGGCAAGGCGTTTGTCGTAGCCGGCATCGACCATCTCCGCGAACGCCGTGACCAGCGAAGGTCAGCGGCAAGCTCCGTCGAGGGTCGCCGAAGGCGACACCAGCACTCAAGTGGCAGCCCTCCCGGGTCGAGGGCTCGCGGCGACTCAGCGGGCATCGTCGGCCAGGTCATCGGTGGACTGGACAATGTGAGGGGTCGACTCGACCGAACTTCGCGGCAACTCGATGCGATCCACCGAAAGGTGTGGGCGAGCCAGGACGAGATCAGCGTTATTCTTGCCGGCGGACGACCTGAGGTGACCTCGACCGTAGAGGGACAACTGACTGCCACGCGCAACCTCTTGCGTGATCTCGCGGGCGAACTCCGCCTCTGCGTCAAGACCCTGAAGGCATACCGGGTCGAGCTTTGATCTCGGCTCTCTCAGCTCAGGCGGCGCAGGACGCCGCCCAGGTCCCGTTGCAGCGGCGTTCCAGGAATGCGTGGTGACAAAGCTGGGTGAGTTGATCCAGTCCATGGCCCGGGGCGACTGGACGAAGACCGATGCCCTCATAGCGGATCTTGACCGTGACAAGTGGACCGGGGCCGCCAGGTGATCGGGGCCGTCTTCGCCATCGCCGTCAACGGTCGCTTCGGGCCCGACACTACGCCTGCCGATGTCGCTCAATTCGTGGCCTCGGCCCGAGCCGGCTACGAGGAGGGAGACAGCATCCCCGCGCTGGAGACGGAAGGCCTTATCCGTGCCGCCCTCGGCGAAGCAGAGCTGGCCGACAACATCTCCCCAGACGTGGCGCTCGGCGCAGAGCTGTTCGTCCTGACCAAGATCCTGCAAGATGCCAATCCGACACCGGAGCAGCTCAACGCCTTCGTCACCGAAGCGGAACAGACCGCTGCGGAATACATGTAGCTCGGACGATCCCATGCCAAACGACCGATCAAAAAGAAGTGACATGACCAGCAGCTCTCAGCTGGTCGCCTACATCCGGACGATGGTGAAGGGCGAGCACGCGGAGAACGACCGCATCGAGGCACGCCTCGATGACCAAGGTTGGGAGGGCTTCAGCACTCTGCTTGGTGCGGTTTTCTACTTTGCCGTCAACCGGCGGTTTCCCGACGGTGCCAGCCCGGATGAGGTGATCCGGTTCGTCAGCGAGATGCGCCTCACCACAACCGGTGGCCCCGGAACCGATGCGACCAGCGCGGAAGAGTTGATCAGCGCTGCTCTCGATCCGAGCGTCGACACTGATATCGACCCGCACCTTGCCGGCCGCGTCCAAGGTCTGACCATCCTGCACATCCTCGGCGCGGGCACCGTCTCTGACGAGGAGTTGGACGCCCTCCTCACCGAGGCGGCAGCTCTGGCCAGCCGGATCTAACCTCGCACCGCCGCGGGGGTCCAACACTGGCGCAAGTCCAGCCGCAGCAACAACGGCGGTAACTGTGTCGAGGTCGTCGACAACCTGCCCGGCATCATCGGGCTGCGCGACAGCAAGGACCGAGTGGCCCGCTGCTGACGCTCCGTCCTGCCGCATGGATCGCCTTCGTCGCAGATGTGAAACGGGAGACGGCGCACCACTGACGACAGCAACGGAGGGAACGCCGGCCCAAACGGCTCCCCTCCGTTGTTGTTCGCCGGCTCCGTGGTCTCGGCGCACCCCGACACGGGAGCGCACATACGGTTCGCTGACGATCGATCACCGAACTCAACCTTGGCCACTCGCTCCAAGCGTTGTCGCTCCCTGCGCCGTCACGACTTTGCCGGAGCCTGACACGCTCCTGCTCCTCAGCAGGGTGAGGTATCTGGGTGAAGGGCGTTCCACGTAGCCGGCCCGATGATCCCATCGACCGGTGGGGCGCAGCGAACCTGGAAGTCTCTGACGGCCACGGAGGTGGCCATCCCGAAGCTTCCGTCGACAGTGATTCGGTATCCCCAGAACTCGCGAAGGAGACACTGGGCATGGGCGACCGCTGACCCCGAACTTCCGAACCTGATGGTGGGGTGTCCGCCGTTGTACGAGCAGGACGCCGCGATTGCATGGGAAACGGGCGGGCTGGCCTGGACCGTGGACGGTATCGCCAGCGTCACGCTGCCGATAATTCCGATGGCTACTGACAGTGCAGCTCGTCGTACGAGCATTGTTCCTCCCAAGGTGACCTGCCGGGCGTAGCCCACTGACAGTAGTGATCAGCGGCCACTGCAACCGGCACCGGCTTTCCCCAACTTCAGCATTTCGCCGAGTGGACGGTCCAGAGTCGGCCGCGTTCGGAACAGTCCGGAACAGCCGGGAACAATTGCGGCACGCGCACCGGTGGATATGCTTGACCGAGTCCACAAGGCCAGGCAGTTTGCATTTGTTGACAATTCAGAGAATGCGATCAGCGACACTCGCATTGACGCGTCACGAATCCCTCTGCTGCCACGGGCAGCAGAGGGGCTTGGCCACTTTTCGTCACAACCCTTGGAGGCACACATGCGTATTCGCACAGTCATGGCAGGAGTGGTAGCCGGTGCGGCTCTGGCCGCCGGCGCTTTCGCGGCACCCGCCCAGGCCGCGGACGGCAAGCAGCTCGCAACGGATGCGGTCGGCCCCGGGGGTAGCCCGACCTACTACTGCACGTACGGAACCGCTAGAGCCCGTGGCTGTTTCGCCCCTCACGGTGAATGGTTCAGGATCGAAGACACCATGGTCGATGGCGCCCCGGTCGTCATCGACTGGAAGTTCTTCGACGACGAGGTGAGTCCGACCGGGGCGGTCGTGCGCAAAGGGCGGATCTGGCACACCGCCGGCTCTGCGTCGGGCCCCCGGTACATGAACAAGTCGTTCCCGGAAAATCAGCCGGGCGTGACCCTCAAGACGATTGTCTTCCGCGCGTGCTCCGGCAACTACCCGAACAACAGCGTGAGCTTCTGCTCCGAGTGGATCAGCGTGGGCACCTGACCATGACGAACGAATGGCCTGCAGCCTCAGGGGATTCGCCGCCTCCAATCAACCGCCGTGCCGTACTCCTCGGCGGCGCCGCGACCGTTGTCACCGTACTGGTGCCGTCGGCATCGGCGAGCGCGCGAAGCGGCGCGCGCGCCGAGGCGACCGCCGACGTCCCGATCGTCCCGCGCTCCGCCTGGGGGGCCAAAGCGCCGGAGGAAGACCTCACGCAGTACAGCTGGAAGCCGTGGGACGGTGGTGTCGTCATCCATCACAAGGGAGGCACCGACCGCTGGAGTCCGGCCGAGAACCACAATGACTGCGCCGCGCAGGTCCGCGACATCCAGAACGAGGGCATGTCGGGAGAGGGCACCGATATCGCCTACAACTTCGTCGTCTGCCAGCACGGCGTGATTTTCGAGGGCCGGGGCATCTCGTTCCGGTCTGCCGCCAACGGCGCCGGCGAGGGCGCCAAGATCCCCGGAGCAAACGAGAAATACTACGCCATCATGGGTCTGGTCGGCGCCACATCGTTACCGTGGGGCGCAGACGACCAGCCGACCGGCGCCATGGTGGCCGCCATCCGAAACCTGATCGGGCACCTACGCCAACACGGGTCAGCGGGACCGCAGATCCTGGGACACCGGCAGGTATTCGACACGTACTGCCCCGGCACGCTGTACCCGTACGTGACGAATGGATCGCTCCAGCCGCCGGCACCTCCGCCGGACACGTCGCAGCCGGTAGCCATCATCCCGCGCCGCCAGTGGGGAGCCCGGCCACCCGTGGAGGTCACGCGGGTCGCGCTCGCAGCCCGGACCGGTTTCACCGTCCACTACTCGGCCGGACCAACCGCGATGACACCACGTCAGATCCAGAACTACCACATGGACGGCAACGGCTGGTCGGACGTCGGATACAACTTTCTGGTCGACGCGGCCGGCCGGATCTACGAGGGCCGCGGCTGGGAGGTCATGGGCGCGCACGCCAGCGGGCACAACGACACACACCTTGGAGCCTGCTTCATCGGCTCCGATGGCGACGTCACACCGGCCGTGCTGCGGTCGATGCGTGCCCTCTACAACCGCGCGAACGCACTCACCGGCAAGGCCCTGGCCAAGACCTGGCACGGCGGACTCGCCGGCAACTCGACCCCCTGCCCCGGCTCGCAGCTGCGAACCTGGGTCCAGAACGGCATGAACTCCGACAATGTTCCTGCGGTCACCGATCCGCCTCCGAGCAGCGGCGGCATGGGTGGCGGCATGACGTCGGTACGGTCGATCGGCGCGCAACAACAGGCCGTCAACCAAGCTGGCTATACACCGGGTCTGGTCGTGGATGGTCTCTGGGGCCCCAAGACGGACGCCGGAGTGCGCTGGCTTCAGGGCCGTCTCGGGGTCACCGTCGACGGGTTGTGGGGACCCGCCACCGAAGCGGCGTATCTCGCCAAGATCAAGGGCAGCGCGCCTGCGGGCGGCATGACATCGATCCGATCGGTCATCGCTCAACAGCAGGCAGTGAACGGCCTTGGCTACACGCCGCCCCTGGTGGCTGACGGCTTCTGGGGTCCGAACACGGCAGCCGGCGTGCGGTGGCTTCAGGACCAACTCGGCGTCACCGCTGACGGTCTGTGGGGCCCCGGCACGGAGGCTGCCTATCAGGCGTACCACGACGAAGGAGCTCTGCTCGCGGTCGACGGCGACTTCGGGCCCGCGACGATCCGGGCCACCCAGCGGGCCATCGGCACCACGGTGGACGGCCAATGGGGCCCAGCCTCGATCCGCGCCCTGCAACGCCATCTCAACACCTGGAGCAACGCCAGCCTGACTGTCGACGGCGTACTTGGTCCAGGCTCGGTCAAGGCCCTGCAAAGGCACCTCAACACCATGGTCAACAGCGGTTTGGCCATCGACGGCATCTGGGGCTATGCCACCGTCGCCGCCCTCCAGAGGGCATTGAACCGCGCGAAGTTCTAAAAACGCTTCACGAGATCACACCTGCTCGCCTCGTTAGCGACAACCGAAGGGAAACGATCATCATGCGCAGACGGCATCATCGGTGGGCCTCCATAGCGATGGCGGGTGCTCTGGGAATCGGAGCCTCAATGACCATCGTCCAGACCGCTCAGGCAGCGTGCAGTTGGACCATCTCAACGCCGGTCAAGAGCGGCGGCAAGGCGGTCACCACGGGCACCACCTCAGGCTGCGGCGCCTCATCCAGTTGGGAAACGCAACTCTACGTCTGGAACGGGGTTAGCTGGCGGTTGCTGAACTACGTCAGCTTCGGCGGCAACAAGAGCCGATCCACCAGCCACACGTGCTCCGGTACGAGCACCAACACCTTCAAGGGCGCGATCTACAACGCTGCGACGGGCGCGTCCAAGACCTCAACGACGACGCTGGCGTGCGGCGTCTGAAAATTCGATCAGCGCTGTCAGCTCGGCTGCCTTGTCCATGTTGCCCAACTGCACGAAAAGCGCGTGTGCCTCCTCGAACGCCCCCCGGGCGGCCTGCGGGTCGGAGTGCAGTCGGGCCCGACCCAGGCTGGTCAAGGCCGCAGCCTGGAACGACGGCCAGCCCCGGGTACGCCACAGCGTGACAGACCTCTCCAGGTACGGCACGGCCCGCGCGGGGCGATCCTCGGCCAGTTCGATCTCTCCGAGCAACAGCAGCGCCTCGGCCTGGTGATGCGTCATGTGGTATTCGCGGCCCAGCGCCAGTGACATCTCAGCGGTCTCCCGCGCCTCCGGGTCACCGCGCTTGACCTGCAGTCGCGCCAGCGCCAGCAGGGTCAACGTGGCGGTGTAGTCGTCTCGGTCGGCGCGGGAGATCCGCAAGGACTCGGTGAGCAGCCGATGAGCCTCGTCGAAGTTTCCCAGCTCTCGGTGGCCGATGCCGGAGAACTGCAAGGCAGTCGCCTCCCACCGGGAATTGCCGAGTTCGCGGGCCCGTTCCAGAGCGGCAGCGGTATGCGTGGTCGCCACCTCGATCTGCCCCTGTTCGAAGGTGGCCACCGCCAGCGCCAGGTGGGCGCGCGCCTCACCACCCAGGTGACCCGACCGGGTGGCCAGCCGCAACGCCCGCTCGCCCATGGCGACGGCTTCCGGGTACGAACCCGCCGCTGCCAGCGCCCAGGAACACATCACGGCGGCGTCCGCGCTGCCCGGCTCATTGCCGAGGGCCTCGAATCTCGCCAGCAGCCGGACCGCCTCGCCGTGCAGCTGGGCCATCGCGGCACCGTCGCCCGGGCCGGCGGCCCAGGTCCTGACGTCGAGCAGGCCGCGCAGCATGACGGCCTCGCCGAGGAGGTTGCCGGTCCGGCGGCAGAGGGCCAACACCTCGGTGTTGAGGCTCGCCCAGTCCACGTACATGCCGCGCAGGTCGAAATACTTCTCCAACCGCCCGGCGAGGTCGAAGGCGAGATCATCCAGCATGAGCCGGCACGCTTGCCGGGTGGCGGAGACCATCGCGGCGCGTTCTGCGTCGAACCAACTCAGCGGGTCGATGTCCCCCAGGTACTCGTCCGCCCAGTCGACGGGTGGCCGCGGCACTGGACTGGCGATGAGGGCGAAACACGGGCCCGGGATCGCCGGCGCCATCCGTTCCGCGAGCGTGACCCAGGTGCCGAGCCCACGGACGAGGGCCTGCGCGGTGGCTTCCTCCGACTCTTCCGCCACGGCGCACTCGGCCGCGAAGAGCCGGACCAGGTCGTGATAGAGGAAGCGGATCTGGCCGGCATTATCAGTGCCACCGACGGCGAGCAGCTGAGCGTCGACAAGCGTCTCCAAGTGCTCGGCAGCCTGCTCGAACGGGCATTCCAGCACCGCTGCGGCCAGCCAGACCGGAAAGTCGGGGACGTCGAATTGCGAGAGCAGGCGGAACAGCCGGCGGGCCTGCCCATCGAGTTCGCGGTAGCTCAATGCCAGTGATGCGCGCACGGCGAGATCGCCGGTAGCCAGCCGATCCAGTCGGCGCCGCTCATCGCCGAGCAGCGCCGCCAGGTGACCGAGCCGCCAGGCCGGACGGGCCGCCAGGCGTGCCCCCGCGATCCGTACCGCGAGGGGTAGACCACCGCAGTACTCCGCGATCTCGGTGGCCTTTTCGATGTCCGGCAGTACCCGCTCCTCGTTGGTGATCCGGGCGAGCAATTGAACCGCCTCGTCCGTGGTGAACTGCCCCAGCTCGAGATGCCAGGCACCCTCGATACCAGTCATCCGCAGTCGGCTGGTGACCAACACCGCGCACGTCGCCGTGCCCGGCAGCAGCGGACGGATCTGTCGCTCCGAACTCGCGTTGTCCAGGACCACCAGTACCCTGCGGTACGCCAGCAGCATGCGGTAGACCTCCGCGCGTTCGCCCTGACCGTCGGGGATCGCCCGAGGGTCGACCCCGAGCGCCCGGAGGAAGCGGGCCAACACGTCACCCGGCTCCAGCGGTGATCCTTCGGCGTCGCGTAGGTCGACCCAGAGTTGGCCGTCCGGGAACACCTGGTCCAATGCGTGTGCCGCATGCAGCGCGAGCGTCGTCTTGCCGGTTCCCCCCATGCCGGAAATGGCCGCAGTCACCTGGACCTCAGGATGGGCTTCCCCGGTGAACTGCCGGGCCAGCACGTCCCGCAACGCCTTCAGCTCGGTGACGCGGCCGGTGAAGTCCCGGATGGCGGGCGGCAACATGCTGGGGGCCGGACGTGCAGACGGTTCGATGTGTGTCGGCGGCTGGTGCACCGCTGCGAGGGCCGCCCGCTCGTTGGGTTGATCGGATCGGACGGACAACCCGTCACGAACGGCCACCCAGGCGGCCACCGCCTGCTCGTCAAGCCCGCAGGCGCGGACGAAGCCCGCCACGACCTCGCGTCTCGGCAGTGTGGACCGGTTCAGCATGGACGCCAGTGTGCTTACCGCGAGGTGATCACCCGATGCCCTCGCTTTGGCCGTCAACTGCCGGTACGTCAGATTGGACCATATTCGCAGTACGCGAAGTGCGGCGACGAAGTCAGCCGGTGTGACCGCCAGCTCGGGTCGAGGTGGATCAAGGCTGGGCTGAGCCACACTTCTCCTCGAAAGCAGACATAGACTGACGCCTTATCGTAACGGCGGCGGGCGATCAGATTTACCCCGCAGGCTGTGAGGCATCAGACGGCTTCGGCTGTGCCGCCTTAACCGCGCCGAGCGCCGAGCGCCATCCTTCAACAGGCCGAGCGCCATCCTTCAACAGATCGTTGACAACTTCTCGTTGAGGCGCTGGGATGGTCGGTATGACCTTCGAATCAGTCGCGGCGCGCGAGGCCAACCGGACCCGAGCGCACCGCAGCTACGCGGCGCTCCAGCGACTCACTGAGCGGCATGCGGCCACCGAGCAGCAGCGGCACCGGCACACCAACCCGTACGCCGCCGACCCGTACGAGGCGATCGCCGTGCTCCTGGCGTTGGCCGCCGGGGCCGCTGAACCGGTGCCGGGTGAGGAGCCGGTGGACGAGGCCGATCTGCTCGCCGCGCTGACCCTCTTCCCGCACCTGCGCGCCGAGATCGACGCGATGGAGGCGGGTCTGTTCCGCCTGGCCCGCAGCCGGGGGTTGACCTGGCAGGCGATCGGCCAGGGGCTCGGCCTGGGCAGCGCTCAGGCCGCCAAGCAACGCTCCGACCGCCTCACCACCCGCACCTCCCCCGCCCCCACCTGAACCCCACCACTGCGCCACCCCCGCACCCCGGCAGCAACTTCGGGGAAACTGCTGTATCCAGGTGCCGCCAGGCAGCAGTTTCCCCGAAGTTGCACAGATCTTGCGACGCGCAGGGAAGGGACGCGGAGGGAGGGCGGAAGAGCCCACGCGGCGAGGAGGCTGCTCAGCGGGGGACTACCTGCTCCGCGGCCCATTCGCGCCAGGTGACCAGCCGGTCGGCGGCGGTGGCGAGTTGGTCGGCGACGGGACCCGGGCCGGTGGAGCCGGGGGTGATCCGAGCGGCGAGGGCGGAGCGGACCGACAGCACATCGCGTACGCCCGGGTCGAGGTGCTCACTGACGGCGGCCAGGTCGTCATCGGAGACCTCGTCGAGGGCGCAGTCCCGGGCCGCGCAGAGCGCCACCAGCTTGCCGGTGATCTCGTGCGCGTCGCGGAACGGCACACCCTTGCGGACCAGCCAGTCCGCCACCTCGGTGGCCAGCGAGAAGCCCACCGGCGCGGCGGCGACCAGGCGGTCGACGCGTACCGTCATCGTGGAGATCATCCCGGCGAGCGCCGGCAGCAGCAGTTCCAGGGTGTCGACCGCGTCGAAGGCCGGTTCCTTGTCCTCCTGCATGTCCCGGTCGTACGTCATCGGCAGGCCCTTGAGCATGGTCAGCACCGCGACCAACCCACCGACCAGCCGGCCGGACTTGCCCCGGGCCAGCTCGGCGATGTCCGCGTTCTTCTTCTGCGGCATGATCGACGAACCGGTGGCGAAGGCGTCGTCCAGTTCGACCCAGCCGAACTCCTGCGACGTCCAGAGGACCACCTCCTCACCGAGGCGGGACAGGTGCACCCCGATCATCGCGGTGACGAAGAGGAACTCGGCGACGAAGTCCCGGTCGGCGACCGCGTCCATCGAGTTGGCGAAGGACGTCCGGAAGCCGAGTTCCTTCGAGACCGCCACCGGGTCCAGCGGCAGGCCCGAACCGGCCAGCGCCCCCGCGCCGAGCGGGCTGACCGCGGTGCGGTGGTCCCAGTCGCGCAGCCGCTCCAGGTCCCGCAGCAGTGGCTGTACGTGGGCGAGCAGCCAGTGCCCGAAGGTCACCGGTTGGGCGTGTTGCAGGTGCGTCATGCCGGGTGCGGCGGTGTCCACGTGCCGTCCGGCCTGCTCGACCAGCGCCTCGGCCAGCTCGACCAGCCGGGCGGCCACCCCCCGCGCGTGGTCGCGCAGGTAGAGCCGCAGGTCGGTGGCGACCTGGTCGTTGCGGGACCGGCCGGCGCGCAGCTTGCCGCCGAGGCTGCCGAGCCGCTCCAGCAGACCCCGCTCCAGCGCGGTGTGCACGTCCTCGTCGTCGACGGTGGGGCGGAACGCCCCCGAGGCGCAGGCGGCCTCCAGGTCGTCGAGGGCGGCGAGGATACGGCCCAGTTCCTCCGGGTCGAGCAGGCCGGCGCCGGCCAGGACCCGGGCGTGCGCCCGCGATCCGGCGATGTCGTACGGGGCCAGCCGCCAGTCGAACTGCACGCTCACCGACAGCCGGGCGAGCGCCTCCGACGGGCCACCGGCGAACCGGCCTCCCCACAGGCTCGTCCGATTGGCCGCTGCGCTGTTCTCGGTCAGGCTCTTGTCGTCCACCCGGTCAATTGTGGTCCCCACGATCAGCCGTCCCCCAACCGGGCACCCGGGTCTGACACAAGCTCGCTCACGGCGTACCGCTCCCTTCGACGCTGTCGTCCCGGCGGGCCCAGCCGGCGAGCCGTTCACCGAGCGCGGCGCCACCGTCAGCGGCGCGCGCCACGACGAAAATGGTGTCGTCGCCGGCGATGGTGCCGACGACCTCCGACAGGCCCGCCCGATCCAACGCGCTGGCCAGGTACTGTGCGGCGCCCGGCGGGGTGCGCAGGACCGCGATGTTGCCGCTGGAGTCGACCTCGTTGAGCAGCTCACGCAGCAACCGCACCAGTCGCGCCGGTGCCGCCTCGGCGTCGCGCAGCGGGCGGTGGCCGTCCTCGGGAATGACGTAGACGGCCCGGCCGTCACCACCCCGGGCGGTGACCGCGCCGAGTTCCTTGAGGTCCCGGGACAGGGTGGCCTGGGTGACCTGGACACCCTCGTCGCCGAGCAGCTCGGCCAGTTCGGTCTGCGAGCGGACCGCCCGCTCGCGGATCAACTCGACGATGCGGGCGTGCCGGGCGCTACGGGTCAGTGGTGCGGTCACGGAGCCAACCTAACGTTCCCGGCCGTGGGACGCCGCCGCGCTGCGTTCGTCGCGCTCACCGCTTCTCCTCCTCCGTCAGGAGGAAGGTGAGCAGCGCCTTCTGGGCGTGCAGCCGATTCTCCGCCTGGTCGAACACGGCGCTGCGCGGGCCGTCGAGCACCTCGTCGGTGATCTCCTCGCCGCGATGCGCCGGCAGGCAGTGCAACACGATGGCCGCCGGCCCGGCATGCTCCAGCAGCGCCTTGTTGACCTGGTACGGCAGGAACGGGGTGGTGCGGTCCAGCCCGTCGTCCTCCTGCCCCATCGACGTCCAGGTGTCGGTGGCGACCACGTCGGCGTCGCGGACGGCGGCGACCGGGTCGGTGAGCGCCCGGACCGAACCGCCGGTGCCGGCGGCGATCGCCTCGGCGCGGGCCACCACGTCCGGGTCGGGAAGGAAGCCGGCCGGACCGGCGACCCGCACGTGCATCCCGGCGGTCGCGCCGGCCAGCAGGTACGAGTGGGACATGTTGTTCGCCGCGTCCCCGACGTAGGCCAGCGTCCGTCCCTCGGTGCCGCCGCACCACTGACGGACGGTGAGCAGGTCGGCGAGCAACTGGCAGGGGTGGTACCCGTCGGTCAACGCGTTGATCACCGGCACGGTCGCGCCGGCGGCCACCTCCGCGATGCGGTCGTCGCCGTGGGTACGCAACACGATCGCGGCCACGTACCGGGACAGCACCCGGCCGGCGTCGCCGAGCGACTCGCCCCGGCCGAAGTGGGTCACCTGGGTGTCCACCACCAGTGGGTGACCACCGAGTTCGGCGATGCCGGCGTCGAAGGAGATCCGGGTACGCAGGCTCTGCTTGTCGAAGAGCACCGCCACCGAGCGGGGTCCGGCCAGCGGGGTGAACGCGAAACGGTCCGCCTTCATCCGGAGGGCCAGGTCCAGCACTGCGGCCTGCTCGGCCGGTGACAGGTCGTCGTCGCGCAGGAAGTGCCGGGTCATGCGGAAGCCTCCGTCGGCGTCGGAGCGGGGGTCGGGATCGTGCTGGGCGACGGCGCTTCCTGGACAACAGGATCAGGGGCGTTCGTCGACGCGGTCAGGGCGGCTGGCAGCGCCGCCAGGAAGGCGTCGGCCTGGTTGGTGGTGAGGATCAGCGGTGGCGCCAGGCGGATCACGTCGGGCTGGATCGGGTTGACCAGGAAGCCGGCGTCGCGCAGCACCCCGGCGAGGGCGGCGGAGACCGGTGCGGTCAGGGTGATGCCGAGCAGCAGGCCCGCGCCGCGTACCTCGCCGACCAGGGGGTGACCGAGCGACTCGATCCCCCGACGCAGCCGCTCCCCGATCCGTTTGACGTGGTCGAGCAGCCCTTCGCTGGCGATGGTGGAGATCACCGCCAGGGCCGCCGCGCAGCTGATCGGGTTGCCGCCGAAGGTGCTGCCGTGCGAGCCGGGGCCGAGCAGGTCGGCGGCCGGCCCGAAGGCCAGGGTGGCACCGATGGGCAGCCCACCGCCGAGCCCTTTGGCCAGGGTCACCACGTCCGGTTCGATGCCGTCGGCCTGATGGGCGAACCAGTGCCCGGTCCGGCCGACCCCGGTCTGCACCTCGTCGAGCACGAGCAGGGCACCGTGCCGGGCGGTGATCCGCCGGGCCTCGGCGAGGTAGCCGGCGGGTGGGACCACCACGCCGTTCTCACCCTGGATCGGCTCCAGGATCACCATGGCGGTGGCGTCGGTCACCGCATCGGCCAGGGCGGCGACGTCACCGTACGGGACGTGGGTGACCTCGCCCGGCAGGGGACGGAACGGGTCGGCCTTGCTCGGTTGCCCGGTCAGCGCCAGTGCGCCCATGGTGCGGCCGTGGAAGCCGCCGACCGTGGAGACCACCTGGGTTCGGCCGGTGCACCGGGAGAGTTTGAACGCCGCCTCGTTGGCCTCGGCGCCGGAGTTCGCGAAGAACACCCGCCCCGGCCGACCGGCGAGCGCCAGCAGCAACTCGGCCAGCGCCACCGGCGGTTCGGAAATGTACAGATTGGAGACGTGGCCGAGGGTGGCGACCTGCTTCGACACGGCCGCCACCACCGCCGGGTGGGCATGGCCGAGAGAGTTGACCGCGATGCCACCGAGCAGGTCGACGTACTCCCGGCCGGCCTCGTCGACCACGACGGCGCCGGCACCGGACACCAACGCCAGCGTCGGCGTGCCGTAGTTGTCCATCATCGCCTGCCGCCACCGGCTGACCAGAGCGCTCATGAGGGGACCACCATCGTTCCGAAGCCTTCCGAGGTGAACACTTCCAGCAGGGTGGAATGGGCGACCCGACCGTCCACGACGTGCGCGGCCGGCACCCCACCGGTGACGGCTCGCAGGCACGCCTCCATTTTCGGCACCATGCCGGATTCCAGTGACGGCAGCAGCTTCGCCAACCCGTCGGTGTTGATCTCGCTGACCAGGCTGGACCGGTCGGGCCAGTCGGCGTACAGGCCGGGCACGTCGGTGAGCACGACCAGCTTGCGGGCCCGCAGGGCGACCGCGAGCGCTGCGGCGGCGGTGTCGGCGTTCAGGTTGTGCAGCACCCCGTCCGCGTCCGGCGCCACGGTGGAGATCACCGGGATCCGGCCGGCCGCGATCAGGTCGTCCACCGCCGAGACATCCACCGACTCGACGTCGCCGACCTGACCGACGTCGACCGGCTGCCCGTCGACGTACGCGGGCCGCCGCACCGCCGTGAACAGCCCGGCGTCCTCCCCGGAGAGACCGACCGCGAACGGGCCGTGTGCGTTGATCAGCCCGACCAGCTCCCGACCGACCTGACCGACCAGCACCATCCGGACCACGTCCATCGCCTCCGGGGTGGTCACCCGAAGGCCGCCCCGGAACTCGCTGTCGATGCCCAGCCGGCCGAGCATGGCCGAGATCTGCGGTCCGCCGCCGTGCACCACCACCGGCTTGAGTCCGACGTAGCGCATGAACACCATGTCGGCGGCGAAGGCCCGCTGCAACTCCGGGTCGACCATGGCATTACCGCCGTACTTGATCACCACGGTCGAGCCGGAGAAGCGGGCCAGCCACGGCAGTGCCTCGATCAGCGTGGCGGCCTTGGCCTGGGCGCTGGTGACGTCGGATGTCATGTCGAGTAGGCCGAGTTCTCGTGCACGTAGCCGTGCGACAGGTCGTTGGTCCAGACCGTCGCCTGGGCGACGCCGGCATGCAGGTCGATCCGGATGGTGACGTCCCGGCCGGAGAGATCCACCTTTGAGCGGTCCTCGGCGGCCGCGCCGGCCCGGCAGACCCAGATGCCGTTGACCGCCACGTCGACGGCGTCCGGCTCGAACGCTGCGGAGGTGGTACCGACCGCGGCGAGGATCCGACCCCAGTTCGGATCGTTGCCGAACAGCGCGGTCTTGACCAGGTTGTTGCGGGCCACCGCCCGACCGACCTCGACCGCCTCGTCCTCGTCGGCGCTGCCGACGACCTCGATGGCGACCTGCTTGGTGGCGCCCTCGGCGTCGGCGATCAGCTGCTGGGCCAGGTCGTGGCAGGCGGCGGTGACCGCCGAGGCCAGCTCCGCCGCACTCGGCGCGACTCCCGAGGCACCGCTGGCCAGCAGCAGCACCGTGTCGTTCGTCGACATGCAACCGTCGGAGTCGACCCGGTCGAAGGTGACCCGGGTGGCCGCTCGCAGCGCCGCGTCGAGGGTCTCCGGCCCGGCCACCGCATCGGTGGTCAGGACCGAGAGCATGGTCGCCATGCCCGGGGCCAGCATGCCGGCGCCCTTGGCCATGCCGCCGACGCTCCAGCCGGCACCGGAGACGACGGTGGTCTTCGGCCGGGTGTCCGTCGTCATGATCGCCTCGGCGGCGGCCGGCCCGCCCTCCCCGGAGAGCTCCCGCGCGGCAGCGCCCACACCGGCGAGCAGAGCGGGCATCGGCAGCCGCACGCCGATCAGGCCGGTGGAGCAGACCGCCACCTCACCCGCACCGATCTGGTACGGGTTGACCGAGTTCAGCTCGGCGGCGGTGCGCTCGGCGGTGGCGTGGGTGTCCTGGAAGCCGGCCGGGCCGGTGCAGGCGTTCGCGCCACCGGAGTTGAGCACCACCGCCCGCACGATGCCGCCACGGACGACCTGCTCGGTCCAGAGCACCGGCGCGGCTTTGACCCGGTTGGTGGTGAAGACCCCGGCGACACCGGCGTCGGGGCCGTCGTTGACCACCAGTGCCACATCCGAGGCGCCGCTGCTCTTGAGGCCGGCGGCCACCCCGGCCGCTCGGAACCCCTGGGGTGTGGTGACGGTCATGGCGCGGTCCCCCACACGGACAGGCCCGTGGTTTCGGGCAGACCGAACATCAGGTTGGCGTTCTGCACCGCCTGACCGGCGGCGCCCTTGCCGAGGTTGTCCAGCGCGGCGACCACGATCAGCCGACCGGAGTCGACATCGACGCCGGCCTGCAGGTGGCAGGAGTTGCCGCCCAGCGTGGCTGCCGTGTGCGGCCACCGCCCCTCGGGCAGCAGATGCACGAACGGTGCGTCCGCGTACGCCTGGGCCAGCACCGCACGCGGGTCGGCCGCGCCGGTCGGCAGCGCGGTGACCGTGGCCAGGATGCCGCGCGGCATCGGCGCCAGCACCGGAGTGAACGACAGCCCGGTCGCCCCGGTGGCCTGCTTGATCTCCGGTACGTGCTGGTGCGCGCCCACCTTGTAGGGCGACAGGTCGCCCATCACCTCGCTGGCCAGCAGGTGGGCCTTGGCGCCCCGGCCCGCGCCCGAGGTGCCGGACGCGGCGACGACCACCACGTCGTCGGGCTGGGCGACGCCGGCGGCGATCAGCGGGGCCAGCGCGAGCGTGATCGTCGCCGCGTAGCAGCCGGTGTTGGCCACCCGGTCGGCGGCGGCGATCCGCTCGCGCTGGCCGGGCAGTTCGGGCAGGCCGTAGGTCCACGTGCCGGCGTGCCGGCCGCCGTAGTAGCGGGCCCAGGCGTCGGCGTCGGCGAGCCGGTGGTCCGCCCCCAGGTCCACGATCCGCACACCGGCGGGCAGCTGCGCGGCGATGGCCGCCGACTCGCCGTGCGGCAGGGCGAGGAAGACCAGATCGGCCTCGGCCAGCACCTCCGGCCTGGTCTCACCGAAGGTCACGTCCAGGCCGGTCAGGTGCGGGTGGACGGCGTCGAGCCGTTGCCCGGCCTGGCTGTGCGCGGTGGCGACGACCAGGTCGAACTCGGGATGTCCGGCGAGCAGGCGGAGCAGTTCGCCACCGGCGTATCCACTCGCCCCGGCAACCGCAGCCCGAATCCCCATACCCACCTCCGCATGACTATGCAGAGAAGGCTAACAGGCACACACCTCGATCTGCAAGTTCATACAGCAAGCCGTATGTTAATGAATCCGATCGGGATCGCCCTAGAGGCGGCCCTCGGCGACCGCTCGGGTCACCCAGGGAATGACCTCGTCGAGCATCTCGTCCAGGGACGTGGTGGCGGTGAAGCCGAGCACCTCGGCGGCCTTGGTGGTGTCCGGTACGCGCTTGCGGACGTCGTACTGGAAGGGTTCGTCGCTGACATGCCGGAACGGCACGTCCGGTCCCTTGATCTTGCGCCAGATCAGCTCCGCCAGCTCCAGCACGGTGGTCGACTCGGCGGTGGAGAGGTTGAAGTCCTCGTTGCGGGCCGCCGGGTGCTCGATGGCCAGCGCGATGCCCCGGGCCAGGTCGCCGCCGTAGGTGTAGTGCCGCACCTGGTCACCCTCGCCGAGGATGTGCAGCGGATCCTGCCCCTTGACGATCTTCTGCACCAGGTCGGGCACCACGTGCGACATGGCCAGCTTGACGTTGCCGGAGAGCACCTCGGCCTGACCCAGCGCCCGCCCCTCCCCCACACCGACGCAGTTGAACGGCCGCACGATCGTGTAGGGCAGCCCGTACTGGTCCCAGGCCGCCCGGGCGTAGTACTCCACGGCCAGCTTCTGGAAACCGTACGAGGACAGCGGCGGCGGGACACGCCGCTCGTCGCCCTCCCGACTGGGCCAGTGCTCGGTCGACTCGAACACCATCGAGGAGGAGAGATAGGTGACCTTGGACAGTCGACCGTCGCGGTGCGCCCGGATCGCCGCGTCGCAGGTCGCCGCCATGATCCGCTCATTGGTGGCGAGCAGGTCGTAGGCGTACGCGTGGAAGTAGGAGATCCCCCCGATCATCGCGGCACCGGCGACCAGGTGGTCGCAGCCGTCGAGCAGTTCGGTCAGCAGATCGGTGTCGCGGGCGTCGCCCTCGACGAACCGGAACCGGGGGTGCCCCTCGTGGCTGTGGGAGACCGGGCCGTACTTCGAGAAGTTGTCGACACCCACCACCTCGTGGCCCCGCTCCAGCAACTCCGCGACGACATAGCCGCCGATGAAGCCGGCCGAACCAGTTACCAGGACCTTCGCCACGTACGCTCCTATGCCGTCTTCTCGTACTCGGTGCCACGCGGAACCGGCACGGCCGGCGTCCGCACCCGGGCGGTCAGCTTCTCCCGGCTCAGCCGTCGACCGTAGGCGAACAGGTACCAGCGCAGGTAGCCGGGGAGGAAGCGGCCCAGGTCGAAGTGGGACTCGCCGAGCGGCCGGTCCAGCCAGATGGTCGGGATCTCGGCCACCGGCAGGCGCAGCCGGGTAGCCTTCGCGGTCAGTTCCAGCCCGATCTCGAAGCCCGTCCGGGACTCGATGCCGACCTCCCGGACGAAAGCCGTGTCGTACGCCTTGAAGCTGTTGGTGGCGTCGCGGGTACCCACCCGGGCGAAGGTGTAGAGGCTGCGGCCCGCCCAGCGCGACATCATCCGCTTCAGCCTCGGCCCGCCGACCTGCTGGCCACCCGGCATGTAGCGGGAGGCCGCGGCGACCACCACCCCCCGGTCCACCAACCGGGCCAGTTCGTCGATCTGGCGGGGATCGTCACATCCGTCGGCCATCGTCACCACCGCGACCGGTGCCAGCGCCGCGTCGATGCCGAACCGGATCGCGTTGGCCGGACCCCGGCCGTAGGTGTTGAGCACCGCCCGGACCCTCGGATCGGTACGCGCGATCCGTTCGACGTACGGGACCGTGGTGTCCTCCGGCATGTCGTGCACGATCAGCACCTCGGCGGGCAGCAGCATCTCGCGCAGCATCCGCTCCAGGCAGCGGACGATCGCCTCGCCCTCGTTGTAGACCGGCACGATCACCGAGACCCGGGGGTTCACACCCGCACCCCCTGCCCAGTCAGCCCCCACATGTCGATCACCGGTTTGTCGGTGTCGAGGCGGGCGTACTGCTCGTGCGGTGCGGCGATGACCAGCAGATCCGCCCGACGCAGCACCTCATCGAGGTCGACGAGACGCTCGTCGGGCACGTACGGGTCGGTGCACAACGTCTCCCGCGTCTTCAACGCCAGGATCTTGCGGAGCTTGTACGCCAGGCTCTCCCGGGGGTCGTCGCTGCCGCCCTTGAAGGCCATGCCGAGAATCCCCACCGTCGAGTCGGCCAGGTCGAACCGGTCCTCCAGGCGGGACACCAGGTACAGCGGCAACCCTTCGTTGATCAGCATCGCCGAGTGCCCGAGCACGAAGTTGTTCCGGTTGAACGCGGCCAGCTGCATGGTGTCCTTGAACAGGCACGGCCCGGCCGCGAAACCCGGCATCGGCAGGTCCGCGGCGCGCGGGTAGTCGTACGCCACGGCGTGCCGGATCCGGGCGAAGTCCAACCCGAAGTCGTTGGCCATCATCCAGAACTGGTTCGCGGTGGCGAACTTGATGTACCGCCAGGTGTTGGTGAACAGCTTCGCCAGCTCGGCCTCCTCGGGTTCGAGCGGGACGATCTGGTCGGTCAGGTGCCGGAACAACTTCTCCGCCCGCGTCAGCGCCTCCGGGGTCCGGGCGGCGACGATCTGCGGCAACGTGAACAACTCGGTCATCGCCCGGCCCTCGGCGATCCGTTCCGGGCAGAATGCCACGTCCGTACGCAGGCCCTTGCCGGCCAGCAGTTTCTCGGTCAGCGCGGTGACCCCGGGATAGACGGTGCTGCGCAGCACGATCAGTTGACCGTCACGAAGGTGCTCCGCGCAGCGTTCCAACGCGCGGGGCACCGCACCGAGATCCGGGTTGAGGTGCTCGTCGACCGGCGTACCGACCACGACGATCAGATGTTCCGAGGCACCGACGGAGGCCGGGTCGGTGGTGGCGCGCAGCCGCCCGGCGGCCACCGCCTCGGCCAGCGGAGCGGCCGCGCCGGGCTCGGCGAAGGGCAGGGTCGCCGCGTTGACACCCGCGACGGCATCGGCGTTGATGTCGTACAACACGACGGACAGCCCGCGGGTGGCAAAGGCGATGCCCAGTGGCAGGCCCACCCGGCCACAACCACCGACTATGCAGACGTCGACCGAGGCAGGTGGGTCATCGGACATGAGGGGGACTCCCGTGGGGGTGGCGGGGTGAGGGTGACGGCACTCGGAATCCAAGCAGGCTAACCGCTCAGAGGTAACTCGCGGGTAACCAAACAGCCATCGGTCCTGACCTTTCGGCCGACCCACCACCTACCGCATCGACACCGCCACCGTCAGCACGCCGCCCGTCCCGACGCCCACCCTTTACGCCCCCACCCGTACGACATGAAGGAAGGGCCCCCTCCTCTACCTCAGGCGATAGCAGGGGGCCCTTCCTATACAGCAGGCGTTAAGAAGGCGCCCTTCCTTACACGTCAGGCGCCGCGGAGGGTGGCGCCGAAGCGGTCGGCGGCGCGGGCGACGGCGGCGTCACGGGCGGCCACCGCCTCCTCGACCGTCAGCGTCCGGTCCGGGGCGCGGAAGGTGAGCTTGTAGGCCAGCGACCTGCGGCCGGCACCGAGTTGCTCCGAGGCGTACACGTCGAACAGGCGGGCCGACTCCAGCAGCTCACCGGCGCCCTCGACGAGCGCCTGGCGCACCTGCGCCGCCGGCACCGAATCGGCCACCACGAGCGCCACGTCGATCAGCGCCGGCGGGAACGTCGACACCGTCGGCGCGCCCACCGGCGGGGCCGACGGCAGAACGTCCAGGTCCAGTTCCATGGCGCAGGTGCGCTTCGGCAGTTCCAGCGTCGCCACGACCTGCGGGTGCAGTTCACCGGCGTGACCGACCACCGTGCCGTCGACCAGCAGCTCCGCGCAGCGACCCGGATGCCAGGGGGCGTACTCGGTGGACCGCACCTCGACCCGCTCGTCGGGTATCCCGGCGGCGGCGAGCACCGCGCGGCCCGCCTCGACGGCGTCGGCCCAGCCCGCTGGCCGCCCGTCCCCCCACCAGCCGGCCGGTTCGATGTCGCCGGTCAGCACGACGGCGACGTGCCGGGGCTGATGCGGAACCACCGCGTCGGCGGCGGCGAACTCCGCGTCGGTGGGACGCCGGTCCACGCCCATCGCGGGCGGGCTGCCGGCGTCCGGCCGGGGGTGGAAGACCGTGCCGATCTCGTAGAGGGACAGATCCCGTAGCCCACGGCCGAGGTTGCGCCGGACGATACCGAGCAGTGGGCCGAGCAGCGTGGTGCGCAGCAGCGGCTCCTCCTCCGACAGCGGGTTGGCCACCCGCACCGTCCGGCGGCGCGGGTCGTCGGCGGCCAGGCCGAGGTGGTCGGCCAGGTCCGTGGCGACGAACGGATGCGCCAGCACCTCGACGAAGCCGCGCTCGGCCAGTGAGCGGGACACCGACCGGTTGCGGCGCTGCTGCCAGGTCAGGCCCCGGCCGGGCGGCGCGGTCGGCAGCACCGACGGCACCTTGTCGTACCCGTCGAGGCGGACCACCTCCTCGATCAGGTCCGCCGGGTCGGTCAGGTCGGGCCGCCAGGTCGGCGGGGTGACGCTGAGCGTCTCACTGCCACCGGCGGCCACCGCCGTCTCGCCCGGATCCTCGGCCAGCCGGTCGGCGCCGCGTGTCACGGTGCAGCCGACCTGCTCCAGCAGGGCGACCACCCGGGCCGGCGGGTAGTCCACCCCGACCCGCCGGCTGGGCAGGTCGACCGGCAGGGTGACCGGGGTACGCGGCCGGACGTGGTCGATGTCCAGCACCTCGTCGCTCACCGTGCCGCCCGCGTACGAGGTGAGCAGCCCGACGGCCCGGTCCAGGGCGACCAGCGGCAGCGCCGGATCCACGCCCCGCTCCCACCGCTTCGCCGCCTCGCTGAACAGCTTGTGGCGGCGCGCGGTGCGGCCGACCATCGCCGGATCCCAGTGCGCGGCCTCGAACAGCACGTTGACGGTGCCCGGCAGGACCTCGCTGGTCTCCCCGCCCATCACGGCAGCGAGCGAGATCGGCATGCCGTCACCCTCGGCGGCGAGCGGGTTCGGCAGCCCGGCATCGCAGATGACCATGTCCTCGGGTGCGAGCGCACGGGTCACCCCGTCGAGCGTGGTCAGCTTCTCCCCCGGTACCGCCCGGCGCACCACCAGCGGGCCGGCGATCCGGTCGGCGTCGAAGGCGTGCATCGGCTGACCGAGTTCGAGCATCACGTAGTTGGTGATGTCGACCGGCAGCGAGATGCTGCGGATGCCGGCGACGGTGAGCCGCTGCCGCATCCAGTCCGGGGTCTGTGCCGCCGGATCGACGCCGCGCACCATCCGGGCCGCGAACCGGTCGCAGCCGACCGGGTCCCGCACCTCGACGGGGTACGCGGGCTCGGCCGTGCCGGGCGTCGCGGGCACCCGGCCCCGGTCGGAGTAGTCGAGACCGAGGGCGTGCGCCAGCTCGCGGGCGAGCCCGCGCAGCGACATCTGGTAGCCCCGGTCCGGGGTGATCTCGACCTCGATGATGATGTCGTTGAGGCCGATCACCGGGCGGGCCTCGTCGCCGGGCTCGGCCACCACGTGCTCGGGCAGCACCAGGATGCCGGAGTGGTCGTCACCCAGACCCAGTTCCTTCGCCGAGCAGATCATGCCGTTGGAGTTGCGCCCGTACGTCCTGCGCGCCCCGATGGCGAAGCCACCGGGCAGCACCCCGCCGGGCAGGATCACCACGACGCGGTCGCCGGGGGCGAAGTTGCGGGCACCGCAGACGATCTCCTGCGGTTCGCCGGTGCCGTTGGCGGTGCCCACGTTCACCCGGCAGAACCGGATCGGCTTCTTGAAGCCGGTCAGCTCCTCGATCTCCAGGACCTCGCCGACCACCAACTGCCCGGTCACCGTGCCGGAAAGGTCCACGATGGACTCGACCTCGATGCCGAGGTCCACCAGGGCCCGCTCCAGCTCGTCAACGGCCAGGTCGGGAAGGTCGACGTACTCCCGCAGCCAACTGAGAGAAACTCGCATGACTTGTAACCACCGTCTCCGTAACTCGCGCCCGCACTAAGCCCCGTGGCCGAACGCCCGGGTGAACCGGACGTCGCCCTCGACCAGGTCCCGCATGTCGCCCACCCCGTGCCGGAACATCACGGTGCGGTCGATGCCCATGCCGAAGGCGAAGCCGGAGTAGACCTCCGGGTCGATGCCGCACGCCCGCAGCACCCGTGGGTTGACCATGCCGCAGCCTCCCCACTCGACCCACTGCGGCCCCTTGCGATGCTCCGGGAACCACACGTCGAACTCGGCCGACGGCTCGGTGAACGGGAAGTAGTGCGGCCGGAACCGGGTCTTCGCGCCCGCGCCGAACATGGCCCGGGCGAAGTGGTCGAGGGTGCCGCGCAGGTGTGCCATCGTGATGCCCTTGTCCACCACCAGGCCCTCCACCTGGTAGAAGACCGGCGAGTGGGTGGCGTCCAGCTCGTCGGTGCGGTAGACCCGGCCGGGGACGACCACATAGATCGGTGGGGTGCGGGTGAGCATCGTGCGCGCCTGCACCGGCGAGGTGTGGGTACGCAGCACCAGGCCGGAGCCCTCCGGCGCGATGTGGAAGGTGTCCATCAGCCCGCGAGCAGGATGGTCGGCGGGGATGTTCAGCGCGTCGAAGTTGGTCCACTCCAGCTCGACCTCGGGCCCCTCGGCCACCTCGTAGCCCATCCCGATGAACAGGTCGCTGATCTGCTCCATCAGCACGGTGATCGGGTGTCGGGAGCCACGCGGATGCCGGTCGTACGGCAGCGTCACGTCGACTCGTTCGGCGACCAGAACCCGCTCGGCCTGCTCCCGCTCCAGCACCTCGGCACGGGCGGCGTACGCCTGCTCGATGGTGCGGCGGGCCTCGTTGACCCGCTTACCGGCGTCGGCCTTGGCCGCCGGTGGCAGCGCGCCGATCTCGCGGCGGGCCAGCGAGACCGGGGCCCGGTCCCCCAGATGCGCCGGACGCACGGCGGCCAGCGCGTCGGGGTCACCGGCGGCGGCGAACGCCTTCTCGGCCTCGGTCACGGCCTCGGCCAGGACGGCCGGATCGAGCAGGGCTACCTGCTTCGGGTCGTACGGATCGTTGCGGTAAGTCATGGCGTACGGGCACTCCCTCACGACGGCGCCAGCCCTCGCGGGCGGCTAGGCGAGTCTACGGACGCGCGGCTGTGCCGCAGCCCGCCGGTGGGAGTCGCGTGGAGAGCAGGTCAGGCCCGCCGCCCGCCGACACCGGCGGGCTGGCTAAACGAACGCCGTGGTGCGTTGACCATCGGGGCCGCATCTCCCTTGTCGTGCGCACATGACCTGAGGGTCAGCGCTGCGCTCTGGCCGAAGCGTACAGGCAGACGGCCGCCGCCGCAGCCAGGTTCAGGCTCTCGGCTCGCCCGTGCAGCGGCACCCGGACCCGGGCGTCGGCGGCCTCCGCCAGCTCGACGGGCAGGCCGTGCGCCTCGGAACCGAACAACCAGGCGGTCGGTGCGGCCAGTCGGCCGGCGTCGACCAACGCGTCCAGGTCGTCCTCGCCGTGCCCGGTGGCCGCGAGCACGGTCAGCCCGGCGGCCCGCGCCGCGCTGAGCACCGCGACCGGGTCGGGTTCCCGGACCACGTCGACGTGGAACAGGCTGCCCGCCGACGACCTGACGCACTTGCCGTTGTACGGGTCGACGGTGTCACCAGCGAAGATCACCGCGGTGGCACCGGCCGCGTCGGCGGTACGCAACACCGTCCCGGCGTTGCCCGGATCACGGATCCCGGCCAGCACGGCCACCAGCCGGGGGCTTCGGGACAACGCCACCGCCGACGAGACGTCAAGGTGCTGGCAGACGGCGACCAGCCCCTGCGGGGCGACGGTCTCGGCGAGCCCGGCGAGGGCGTCGTCGGTCACCTCGGAGACGGGGATGTCGTTGCTGGCGGCGGCCGTCGCCAGCTCGGCGTACCGATCGAGGGCGGCGGGGGTGCCGAACAGCTCCAGCACGGTGCGAGGACGGCTCAGCGCCTCCCGGACCGCCTGTGGTCCCTCGGCCAGGAACCGGCCGGTGGCGTCCCGCTCACGGCGACGCTGAAGTCGGCGCGCGGCCACCACCCGGGGCGTACGCGGTGTGAAGAGCATGATGTTCTCCGCCACCCGCGCGAGGCGCCCCCCGGTTGCCGAGGGGCGCCTCGCTGCGCTGGTGAGACTCAGGCAGCCTGGGCCGGCGCGCCGCCGGTGCCCTCGGCCTGCACCGCGGCCCGGGCCAGCTCGACGATCGCCGCGAACGCGGCGGCGTCGTTGACGGCCAGGTCGGCCAGGATCTTGCGGTCGACCTCGATGCCGGCCAGGCGCAGGCCCTGGATCAGCCGGTTGTAGGTCATCCCGTTGGCGCGGGCACCCGCGTTGATCCGCTGGATCCACAGCTGCCGGAAGTCGCCCTTGCGGTCACGACGGTCCCGGTAGGCGTACTGCATCGAGTGCAGCACCTGCTCCTTGGCCTTGCGGTACAGCCGGGAGCGCTGACCACGGTAACCGCTCGCGGTCTCCAGCAGGGTACGGCGCTTCTTCTGGGCGTTCACAGCCCGCTTGACGCGTGCCATCTCAACTCCTTCTTGGATTCAGGTGGCGCGCGTCAGCGGCCGAGCAGCTTCTTGAGGCGCTTGACGTCGGACTTGGCGGCCTCGACCACGCCGGTCAGCCGGCGGGTACGGGTGGAGGGCTTCTTCTCCAGGTTGTGCCGCAGACCGGCCTGCTGCTTCATGATCTTGCCCTTGCCGGTCACGCGGACGCGCTTACCCGTCCCCGTGTGGCTCTTCATCTTCGGCATGCGGAACGTCTCTCCCCTGTTACTGACCGCTGGTGTCAGCGGTCGTGCCGGTCTCACCGGCTGCTGCGCTCTCACTGGTCACCGCAGGTTCGGCGGCCACCCCGGTGGCGGGCTCCTCCGCGGTCCGCTCCCGGGGTCCACCACGGGACGCCGTGGCGGCGACCGCGGAGGCCTTCACGGCCCGGTGCGGAGCGAGAACCATGATCATGTTTCGGCCGTCCTGCTTAGGAGCGGACTCGACATATCCCAGTTCCGTGATCTCGGACTCGAGCCGGCGCAGGAGCCGGTAACCCAGCTCCGGGCGGCTCTGCTCGCGACCGCGGAACATGATCGTCACCTTGACCTTGTCGCCGGCCTTGAGGAACCGCACCACGTGACCCTTCTTGGTCTCGTAGTCGTGCGGATCGATCTTCGGCCGGAGCTTCATTTCCTTGATGACGGTCTGCTGCTGGTTACGCCGCGCTTCGCGCGCCTTCAGTGCGCTCTCGTACTTGAACTTGCCGAAGTCCATGAGCTTGCACACCGGCGGGCGCGCCATCGGCGCAACCTCGACCAGGTCCAGATCGACGTCCGCGGCCAGCTGAAGGGCGCGCTCCAGCGGGACGATGCCCACCTGCTCACCCTCGGGGCCGACCAGTCGGACCTCACGTGCCCGGATCTGATCGTTCACGCGTGGTTCGACGCTGATGGGGCCTCCTCGAGTCGGATCTTCATGCGTGGCCGACCCTGCGGCTCCCGGTGGAACCGGCCCGGAAAGTAGAAGGCCCCGGCGTATGCCAGGGCCCGCTCGACCGGTCGGCACGATCACAGGATCGCGCATCCGGCGCCGGGAAACTCCCGGAACCGGTGACCGGACCCGGACGCCACAGGCGGCGACTCGGGTGGGAGCAGGCGCTCCGCTTTCAAGGCTGTCCTAATGGTTAGGACAGCCTGGTCGACTTGATAACACTACACCCTCGGGAACAGGGACCTCAAACCGGTCGGATCAGCGGGCCGCGCGCTCGGTGACGGCGGTCAGGTGCGCCTGGTGCAGGCGGCGCAGCGCCCGGACGCCGTCGACGGCGAGCTGCTTGTCGGCCGCCTGGAGGGCAACCACCGGCAGCAGGTCGTCGTCGTACAGCTCCAGGGCCGCCCACGGGGCGCCCCGGTCGAACCGGACCCCCCGGACGACCTCCCACGGCAGCTCGTACGAGCCGATGATGTTGCGCACCCGCACGCCCCGCACGTCCGCCTCGACCCGGGGCCGGGTGAACAGCAGAGCGCCGAGGGCGAACATGATCCCGAGCCCGATCATGGCAACCTGGTCACCTCGCTGGAAGGTGCCGTATCCGCTACCGGTGGGCCCGGTCAACGTGGTGGCGATCAACGAGAAGACCACGACCAGCAGGATGGCCGACACCCAGCAGACCAGCCGGATCCGTCGCGGCCGCAGACAGATCAGCTCGGTGCCGGTCGCCCGCTCGTGCTCGCTCGTACCGGCACTGGGCTGCGTGGCGTCCCTCCGCTCGTTCATGGCACAAGTCTGCCATCCGGTTCCGGTGGGCCGTCCGCCGCCACACTGACGTCGGTCCCGGGTGACCCGCCGGCAGCCGGGGCGGCGCCGGCAAGGGTGCGTGGTCCGCGCCCGGCGACCAGCACCGCGAGCACGGTGAGCAGGGTGCCCGCCAGCACCGGCACCCGGACGCCGGGGCCCTGTGGCAGCAGCAGGTCCAACAGCACGGCACCGGCGAGTTGCCCGCCCACCAACGCCAAACCGGTGCGCAACACGCCCGCCGCGCGTACCCCCACGACCAGGCTGGCGACGATGCCGACCCCGAGCAGCCCGCCGGTGTAGAGGTGCCAGCCCTCGGGCCAGCGGATCGGCGGACCGGTGAACGCGCCGGCCAACGCCGCGACGAGCAGCACCACCGGCGTACTGACGACGAAGTTGACCGCGACCCCGGCGGCGGCCGATCCGGCCGCCGAGATCCGGCCGTTGAGCGCGGCCTGCAGGGCCACCCCGACGCCGCCGGCCACCGCGAGCAGGAGCACCCCGACAGCCAGGTCACCGACGGGCTGGCCGGCCTGGGCCAGGGCCACCGCGGCCACCCCGAGCAACGCCCCGGCGACCCGGGGCGTGGTCAGCGGCAGCCGCCCCACCGGGGCCAGCCCGACCCGGTCCGAGGCCAGCCCGCCGAGGCTGCCCCCGGCGACCTGGGCGATGGTGAAGACCGCGACCCCGAGCACCGGGACCGCGTACGCGGCCAGCACCACGATGGCCGCCCCGCCCAGCCCACCCAGGTACGACCACCAGGGCAGGCCGGAGCGCCGCAGGGCGACCAGCCCGGTGCGCATCGACGGCATCACCAGCAGCCCGAGCAGGACCAGCAGGCAGCCGCCGAGGTTGTTGACGACCGCGCCCAGGGAGGCATTGCCGACGCGCTGCCCCAGTTCCGCGTTGACCGCACCCTGTGCTGCCGAGGCGGCGCCGCCGAGGGCGACCAGCGTGAGGGCGACCGCGACCGGCGGCCGTCTCACAGCCGACAGGCGTGGATGTTGGTGACCAGGATCGCGCGGGCGCCGAGTTCGTAGAGCTCGTCCATGATCCGGTGGACGTCCTCGCGGAGCACCATGGCCTGCACGGCCACCCAGCCCTCCCGGTGCAGCGGAGAGACCGTCGGCGACTCCATGCCCGGGGTGAGCGCACTGGCCCGGTCCAGCAGTCCGGCCGGCACGTCGTAGGCGAGCATCACGTAACGCCGGGCCACCAGCACCCCGTGCAGCCGGCGCAGCAGTTGCGCGGCCTGCGGGTGCGGGGCGGCGTCGATGCGGCGTACCAGCACCGCCGAGGATTGCAGCAGGGGCTCACCGAAGACCACCAGGCCGGCCTGGCGCAGGGTCGCCCCGGTTTCGACCACGTCGGCGACCACGTCGGCGACACCCAGCCGGATGGCGTTCTCCACCGCGCCGTCGAGGCGGATCACCTCGGCCTTGACGCCCAGGTCGGAGAGGTGCCGCTCCACCAGCCCCGGGTACGCGGTGGCGATCCGGTGCCCGCCCAGCTCCCGTACGTCGTCGACGTCGTCCGGTCGGGCCGCGAACCGGAAGGTGGCCCGCCCGAAGTTCAGGTCGACGACCTCCTCGGCCGGCGCGCCGGAGTCGATCAGCAGGTCGCGGCCGGTGATGCCGACGTCCAGGTCACCGGAGCCGACGTAGGTGGCGATGTCCTTCGGCCGCAGGTAGAAGAATTCGATGTCGTTGGCCTGGTCGCGGCAGATCAGGTCCTTGCTGTCGGTGCGCTGACGGTAACCCGCCTCACGCAGCATCTGGGCGGCCGAATCGGCCAGGGCGCCCTTGTTGGGTACGGCGACACGCAGCATGACGGAGTGCTCCTTCGATCGGTTCGGGTCGACGGTGGGGGCACTCACAGATGTCGGTAGACGTCCTTCAGGTCGAGACCGCTGGCGAGCATCAGCACCTGGACCTGGTAGAGCAGCTGAGAGATCTCCTCGGCGGTGCGCTCGGGCCCCTCGTGCTCGGCGGCCATCCACGACTCGGCCGCCTCCTCGACGACCTTCTTGCCGATGAAGTGCACGCCCTTTTCCAGTGCGGCGACCGTGCCCGAGCCGGGGGTGCCGGCCGCTGCCTTGGCCTGCAACTCCGCGAACAACTCCTCGAACGTCTTCACGGAGACGGATTCTCGCAGTCGCCCTGGGTCGCCACGCGCACCGGGTCGGTGGTGACCGGTGGACGGGACCGCCAATCCCTACCGGCGCGGTGGGACGACCCTTCGATCCCCACCGATGTTGGTCGTACGCTGTCCGCCATGGTCACCACCCCGCGTACCTTCGCGTTCGCCACCGCAGCGGCCGTCCTGCTCGCGGCCAGCGCCTGCACGCCGCAGGTCCAGCCCACCCCCATGCCGACCGCGTCGGCATGCACCAAGGACAGCCTGTCCACCGAAACTGCGGGCAAGCTCACCATCGCCACCGACGAGCCGGCCCGCCAGCCGTGGTTCGTCGACGACAAACCGGACAACGGCAAGGGCTTCGAGTCCGCCGTGGCCTACGCGGTGGCGGAGCAGCTCGGCTACACCCGCGACGACGTCACCTGGACTCGGGTGCCGCGCGATTCCGCCGTGGCACCCGGAGCGAAGAACTTCGACTTCGGCATCGACCAGGTCTCGATGACCGAGGAGCGCAAGCAGGCGGTCGACTTCTCCGCGCCGTACTACCTCGTACGGCAGAGCGTCGTCGCGTTGCGGTCCTCGAAGATCGCCGGCAGCGCCACGCTGGCCGACCTGCGCGACGCCCGGCTCGGCGCCCAGGCCGACACCGCCGGCCACCAGGCCGTCACCGAGTTGGTGCGGCCGAAGACCGAGCCACGGGTCTACGACAGCGCCAAGGACGCCAGGAAGGCGCTGCGCGACGGCCGGATCGACGGCCTGGTGGTGGATCTGCCCACCGCGTTCGAGCTCACCAGCACCGAGATCGACGACGCGGTGATCGTCGGGCAGCTGCCCCAGGTCGGCAGCCCGGCGGCGTTCGGGCTGTTGCTGGAGAAGGACTCACCGATCGCCGGCTGCGTCAGCGCGGCGGTCGGACGCCTCGCCAGCGATGGCGCGCTCAAGCGGCTGGAGGAGCAGTGGCTCGTCCAGGAGGCCGGAACGCGCGAACTCGGCTGAGCAGAGAGCGCACCCGTGGCGTCCTGGCCCACATCATCGCAGCCTGCCGTGCCCCCGGTCGGTCATGCGGGGGTGAACCCCAGGGGGTGGGTGACGGCTGCGGCGACCTGGCGGATGGCGAGGGCGGCGTCGAGGGCGGCGACCGTCGACGTCCAGCCCTTGTCCTCGGCGGAGTCGGGCAGGCCGGCACGGTCACGGGCCTGCTCGATGGTGTCCACGGTGAGCACCCCGTGGGCGACCGGCTTGCCCTCGTCCAGGGCGACCCGGGTCAACCCGTCGGTGACCGAGCGGCACACGTAGTCGAAGTGGGCGGTGGCGCCACGGACCACCACACCCAGGGCGACCACCACGTCACAGCGTCGCGCCAGCGCCTGCGCCACCACGGGCAGCTCCACCGAGCCGGCCACCCGGGTCACCACCGCCCGCGCACCGCACGCCTGCGCGGCGGCCACCGCCCGCTCGAGCATGTGGTCGGTCAGGTCACCGTGCCAGCGCGCGGCGACCACACCGACGGTCATCCCGGCCGCGTCGACCGGAGCCGATCCCGGCTCCCCGAAACCCGCCATCTCTCCTACGCTCCGATCTCTCTGCCGGGCACCGGACGTCCCATCGGCGCCTCGGACACCTCGTCTAGCTGGTCGATCAGGTGCCCCATCCGGTCCCGCTTGGTCCGCAGGTAACGGACGTTCTCCGGGTGCGGACGCACCGGCAGCCCCTCCCGGCCGGTGATGGTCAGGCCGTAGCCCTCCAGCCCGGCCCGTTTGGCCGGGTTGTTGGTCAACAACCGCATCGAGCGGACCCCGAGGTCGTAGAGGATCTGCGCGCCCGTGCCGTAGTCACGCGCGTCGGCCGGCAGGCCGAGATCGAGGTTCGCGTCGACCGTGTCGCGGCCCTGGTCCTGCAACTGGTACGCCTGGAGCTTGTGCAGCAGCCCGATGCCGCGTCCCTCGTGGCCGCGTACGTAGAGGACCACGCCCCGCCCTTCCCGGGCCACCCGGTCCAGGGCGGCGTTGAGCTGGGGCCCGCAGTCACAGCGCACCGACGAGAAGACGTCACCGGTCAGGCACTCCGAGTGCACCCGCACCAGCACGTCCCGGCCGTCGCCGAGGTCACCCATCACCAACGCCACGTGCTCGGCCGAGTCGTACTCGCTGCGGTAGCCCAGGGCCCGGAACACCCCGTGCTCGGTGGGCATCCGGGCGTCGGCGACCAGCTCGACCTGCTTCTCATTGCGCCGCCGGTACGCGATCAGATCCGCGATGGTGACCAGGGTCAGCGAGTGCTCGGCGCAGAACTTCTCCAGGTCCGGCAGGCGCATCATGGTGCCGTCGTCGTTGACCAGCTCGCAGAGCACGCCGGCCGGGCGCAGACCGGCCAGCCGGGTCAGGTCGACGGCCGCCTCGGTGTGCCCGGGACGGCGCAGCACCCCGCCGGAGCGGGCCCGCAGCGGCACCACGTGCCCTGGGCGGGCCAGGTCCGTCGGGCCGGTGGCCGGGTCGGCGAGCAGCCGGATGGTGTGCGCCCGATCGGCCGCCGAGATCCCGGTGGTCACCCCCTCCCGGGCGTCGACGGTCACCGTGTAGGCGGTCTGCCGCCGGTCCTGGTTGGTGTGGTGCATGGGCGGCAGGTCGAGGCGGTCGCACTCGCTCTCGGTGAGCGGTACGCAGATGAAGCCCGAGGTGTGCCGCACCATGAAGGCCAGCAGTTCCGGGGTGGCCAGCTCGGCCGCGAAGATCAGGTCACCCTCGTTCTCCCGGTCGGCGTCGTCCACCACCACGACCGGACGGCCGGCGGCGATCTCCACCAGGGCCTGCTCGATGTCGGCGAAGGTCATGCCGGCACCCCCGCCTCATCGACCGAGCGACCACCCAGCAGCCGCTCGACGTACTTGGCCAGCACATCGACCTCCAGGTTGACCTGGTCACCCACGGACCGGGTGCCGAGGGTGGTCGCCGACAGGGTGGTGGGGATCAGGCCGACGGCGAACCAGTCGGCGGCGACCTCGGCCACGGTCAGCGAGACCCCGTCGACGGTGATCGAGCCCTTCTCCACCACGTACCGGGACAGCGCGGCGGGCAACCGGAACCGGACCGTCTCCCACTGCGGCGCCGGCTCGCGGGAAAGCACCTCGCTCACCCCGTCGACGTGCCCCTGCACCAGGTGACCACCGAGACGGCTGCCCAGCGTGGCGGCGCGTTCCAGGTTCACCCGGTCGCCGGTACGCAGCGCGCCCAGCGCCGAACGGCGCAGCGTCTCGCCCATCACGTCGGCGGTGAACACCCCGCCGTCGACGTCGACCACGGTCAGGCAGACCCCGTTGACCGCGATCGAGTCGCCGTGTCGCGCGTCCGAGGTGACCAGTGGGCCACGGACCGCGACCAGGGTCGAGTCATCTGCCGTCGGGGTCACTCCGACGACCTCGCCCAATTCCTCGACGATGCCGGTGAACATGCCTAGCCCTCCCTCTTTCGGGGCAGCGCGGTGATCCGCAGGTCGGGACCGATCTGCGTAACGTCGGTGAGTTCCAGGTCGATGGCCTCGGCGATGGTGGTCACACCCGCGTCGACCAGCGCGGCGGGACCGGCCCCGAGCAGCCGGGGCGCAAGGTAGCCGACCACCCGGTCGACCAGGCCGGCGGCGAGGAACGCCCCGGCGAGCCGGGGACCGCCCTCCAGCAGCACGGCCCGTACCCCGCGGGCGTGCAGGGCGGCGAGCAGCGCCGGCAGGTCGACGCCGCCGTCCGGGCCGGCGCCCACCTCGTCGGCGGTGGCCACCCAGGTGCGGGCGGCGCCGTCGCGGACCCGGGCGTCGTCCGGGGTACGTCCGGTCGAGTCGACCACCACGCGCAGCGGCTGCTGGATGGCCAGGCTGCCGTCGCGCAGGTTGCGCACGGTGAGCCGGGGATCGTCGGCGAGTACGGTGCCGACACCGACGAGGACCGCGTCGACGGTGGCACGCAGCGCGTGCACGTCCATCCGGGCGGCCTCGGACGTGATCCACATGCTGGTGCCGTCGGCCGCCGCCGAGCGGCCGTCCATGGTCGCCGCGTACTTCCAGATCACGTACGGCCAGCCCCGGCGCATCGCGGTCAGCCAGGCCACGTTGCCGCTCTCCGCCTCGGCGCGGCGTACCCCCAGGTCGACGCGGACGCCGGCGGACCGCAGGGTGGCGGCGCCGCCGGTGGCGACCGGGTTGGGATCCGGTACCGCGATGACGACCCGGGCCACCCCCGCCTGGACCAGCGCGGCGCTGCAGGGACTGGTGCGCCCCACGTGGTTACAGGGTTCCAGGGTGACCACCGCTGTGCCGCCCTTGGCCCGCTGCCCGGCCTGGGCCAGCGCGACGATCTCGGCGTGTGGTCCCCCGGCGTACGCGTGGAAGCCCTCGCCGACGACCTCGCCGTCGACGTCGAGCAGCACGCAGCCGACGACGGGATTGGGACTGGTGGTGCCGAGCCCACGCGCCGCGAGTTCGATCGCACGACGCATCGCCTCGTCCACGGAGACGCTCGCCATCGCCTGCCGTTGCCCCTCTCGCTCGTACGCGCAGGCAGGGAGCTGGGCCGGGCGGCCACGGGCAGGCATCGGAATCCGGGTACGGCACAGCCGCCCCGGCCGGGACGTGCGCACGCCGGAGCCCGGCGAGCCACACGGCCCCCTTCCGTCCCGCGCGCTGTCTCCCATCCGGACTGTCTGGGCGCGGACGAGCCGCCCCCAACCGTCGGCCCCGGATTCTCACCAGGTCCACCGGGCGGACGAACCGCTCCCGGGTCGCGGGCTTACCACGGTCGGACCGTGGATCACCGCCGGTTCGGAATTACACCGAGTCCCGCCAGCGCGTGGTGGGTACTGAGCAAAGTCTTACACGCCCGGCGAGGCGCCGGGCCACCCGGGCGAGCTACTTCACATGACGGTGACCGGAGTCGGCGACGCCGCGCCGACGATCCACCGCCACGTACGAGCCGGGTTGGCTCTTCGCCACGGTCTTCATCTCGGAGGCGATGGTCATCGCCTCCAACGGATTCGTGATGCGCTTCTCCGCGTCGGAGATCGCGACACCGATGGAGAGGGTGACCAGCGCGGCCCGGCGAATGTTGCCCCGCCGGTCCTTCAACTCGACGTATCCGCGTTCCCGGTCAGTGGCGTCGTAGAGGGCGTCCGCGGCCTTCTCGAAGTCCACCGAAACCCGCAACGTGAGCGGCCGCACCTGCTCGGGCGCGCACACGAAGACGAAGTCGTCACCGCCGACGTGACCGAGGAAGGCCGGCGGCAGGGCGACCGCGACCACCGCCCGGTGCAGGCTGCGGGCCAGCGCGGAGATGAAGCCGTCGCCCCGGACGAACCCGTACCGGTCGTTGACGCTCTTGAACCGGTCGATGTCGATGTAGCCGACGGCGTAGTCCGCGCCGTTGCGGACCCGCTCGGCGATCTCCCGGCGGATTCGGCTGTTGCCGGGCAGCCCGGTCAGCGGGGAGACCTCCCGGAACTCCTTGTTGCGCCGCAGGGTGGAGCTGACCCGGGCGACCAACTCGGCGTTGTCGAAGGGCTTGACCAGGTAGTCGTCGGCACCGGCGTTGAGCCCGTGAACCTTGTCCTGGGTCATCCCCTTGGCCGTCAGCATGATCACCGGCAGCGCTGCGGTCATCGGGTCGGCACGTAGCCGACGGGTCAGTTCCAGCCCGTCCACCCGCGGCATCATCAGGTCGACCACGGCCAGGTCGGGCCGCTCCCGCTCGATCAGCTCCAGCGCTTCCTGGCCGTCCGCGGCGAGGATCACGTCGAAGCCCTGTAGCCGCAGGTTGAACTCGACGAAGCGGGCGATGTCCTCGTCGTCGTCGACGACGAGGATCACGTCCTTACGATCGTCGGAGGCTTCCACCTCAGGCCCCGGCAGCCGCGCGTTCGGCCAGCCCTCGCAGCCGGCGTACCGCCTCGGCCGGGTCGTCGGCGCCGTAGACGGCGGTGCCGGCCACGAAGGCGTCGGCGCCCGCCGCGGCCGCCTGCTCGATGGTGTCGGCGGCGATCCCACCGTCGACCTCGATGCGGAGTTCCAGGTGGCCGGCGTTGACGTGGCGACGCGCGGCGCGGACCTTGTCCAGCAGCTGCGGCAGGAACCGCTGCCCGCCGAACCCGGCCTTGATGGTCATGACCAGCAAGGTGTCGAAGCTCGGCAGCAGGTCAAGGTACGGCTCGATCGGGGTGTCCCGGTCGATCGCCAGTCCCGCCCGGGCGCCGGCCGCCCGCAGGTCCCGGGCCAACGCCACCGGGTCGTCGCAGGCCTCGGCGTGGAAGGTGACGTTGTACGCTCCCGCGTCGGCGTAGCCGGGCGCCCAACGATGCGGGTCGGTGATCATCAGGTGTACGTCGAAGGGCAGCTTGGTGGCGGCCCGCAAACTCTGCACCACGGGCAGCCCGATGGTCAGGTTCGGCACGAAGTGGTTGTCCATGACGTCGACGTGCAGCCAGTCCGCAGCGTCCTCGACGGCGCGGACCTCCTCGGCGAGACGGGAAAAATCGGCGGCGAGGATGCTGGGCGCGATGATGGGCGGCGGTACGGTCACAGGGCCAGTGTACGAACGCGGCCAGCAGCCATGGCGTCACGCCAGCAACCGGACACCCCGTGACCCAGAGGTGACCAATGGTGCAGAATGACCCCCTTCGGACCGGTGATACGGAACGAAGCTCGGCTTCGGCTGGCCAGACGACCGATTCGCGGCAACACTCCATCGGGGACGGTGACGGTATCGTGCAGGCCGGTGGGCGCGGGGGTCGGCAGCCGGGCGGCAGCTCCCGGAAAGGGCGGACGATGCGACGGTGGCTCGCGGCACTGGCGCTGGCCAGTACGGCTGCGCTGATGCTCAGCGGCTGCGTGCGGCCGGGCGGAACCGACGGCGACCTCACCAACGACTGGCAGGAACTGCGGGCGCCGACCATGTTCGTGCCGGCCACCGATGCCTGCCTGCCCCGGATCACGTCGGTGGTGCTGGCGAGCACCTACGAGACCGTGGACTGCGCCCGCAACCACCTCGCCGAGACGGTCCACGTCGGCACGTTCACCGACACCGCCGCCAAGGGTGAACGCCCGGAACCAGGGTCGGCGGCACTGCGCACCGCCCGCGCCGAGTGCGACCAGCGGGCCCGGCTGGTGCTCGGCGGCGACTGGCACACCGCCCGGTTGACACTCAACATCTCCCTGCCATCGGTGCCGGCGTGGAACAGCGGTGCCCGCTGGTTCCGCTGCGACCTCAGCGAGACCGACAGCATCGACAACACCCGGCCGGTCAACCGCACCGGGAGCCTGCGGGGCGCCCTGATCGGCGACTCACCGCTGGTGCACCGCTGCTTCGACCCGAAGCTCATCGGCGACAGCCTGAACTACATGGCTCCGGTGCTCTGCAGCGAGCCGCACGGCGCCGAGTTCGTCGGGGTCTACATCGAGCGGAACATGAGCTGGGAGAAGTTCGTCGCTTCCGCCGGGCAGGCACACAAGCGCTGCATGGAGCTGATCGCCGCCTTCGCCGACGTGCCGAACAACGCCGAACTGCCCTACCGCGCCGGTTCCATCTTCTACCCGCCGTCGCAGCGGGAGTGGGAGGAAGGTGACCGGGGCGTGCGGTGCATCCTGTGGAGTGACGACCGCAAGCTGACCGGGTCGATGCGGGGCGTGGGCCCGCAGGGACTGCCCGTCACCTGAGCGCGGTACGACAACCGTCCCGGACAGATTGCCGCGCGCGGTGTCGTATGCTGCCGCTTCGACGGCGCGAGCGGGAGGTCGACGGTGAGACGGCGATGGCTGACCGGGGTCGCACTGGGCGTCGTGGTGGCGCTGGCGGCGACCGGCTGCACCAGGCCGGCCGGCACCGACGGCGATCTGGTCGACGACTGGGCGTCGATGGCGGCCCCGGCGGTCTTCACCCCCGACTCCGGCGTCTGCCACGGGCAGCCGCAGGAGGTCGGCTACCTCAGCGCGTACGCCCCGGTGGACTGTGCCCAGCCGCACCGGGCGGAAACCCTGCACGTCGGTGCCCTCACCGACGCGACCGGGGCCCGACCTCCGGCGGTCGGCAGCAAGGCGATGCGCACCGCGTTCGGCGAGTGTGACCGCCAGGCCCGGACGACGTTGGGCGGCGACTGGCGCGGTGCGCGGATCGGGTTGACCGTCGTGCTGCCCTCGCCGCAGGCGTGGACCGGCGGTGCCCGCTGGTTCCGGTGTGATGTCCACGAGCTGCGCACACTCGACACCCCGGTACCGGTACGGCGCACCGCCAGCCTGGCCGGTGAACTCGACGGCTCGTCACCGCTGCGGCACGGCTGCTTCAACGCCCGCACCGAGGGCGACGAGGTGATCGAGATGATCGCCGTCCGATGCACCGCGCGGCACCGCGCCGAGTTCGTGGGTCTGTGGCGAGCGCCGAAGAGCAGTTGGTCGGAGTTCCTGGCCAAGCCGGCACGGGCCCACAGCGGTTGCCGCAGCGCCGTCGCCCGTTACGCCAAGGTGCCCGACGACGGCAACCTGCAGTACCGGGTCGGCACCATCTTCTACCACCCTTCGGAAGGCGAGTGGCGCAGTGGCAACCGGTCGGTCCAGTGCTTTCTCTGGATCAGCGACCGCACCCTCACCCGGTCGGTGAAGGGCGCCGGCACCCGGGCCCTGCCGATCGGCTGACCATCCCGCGCCGGCCAGCCGAGAGGTGGTCAGGTGCGGCGCAGCAGCGCGAGGAACATGGCGTCGGTGCCGTGCCGGTGCGGCCAGAGCTGCACTGTCGGCCCCTCCCCCAGGCCCGGCATCCCGGCCGGCAGCACCGTACGCGCGTCGACGAAGTCGACAGGCACGCCGCTGCGGCGAGCCGCCTCGGTCACCGTCACATGGGTCTCCACCGTGTGCGGTGAGCAGGTCACGTAGGCCACCAACCCACCCGGGCGGGCCGCCCGCAGCCCGGCGGCGAGCAGTTCGCGCTGCAACCGGGTCAGGGCCGACAGGTCGGACGGCTGGCGTCGCCAGCGCGACTCCGGCCGACGGCGCAGCGAACCGAGTCCGGTACACGGCGCGTCGACCAGCACCCGGTCGAAGTGTTCCGCCGGCAGCTTCGTCTCGGTGCCCACCAGCCGACCGTCGGTGTTCAGCACGGTCACCGGCAGCCCTCGGGTGGCGTTCGCGACCAGCCGGGCCCGGTGTTCGGCCACCTCCACTGCGGTCACCCGCGCGTCCCGCTGCGCGGCGAGGGCCCCGAGCAGTCCCGACTTGCCGCCCGGCCCGGCGCACAGGTCGAGCCACCGGCCGTCCGGACCGTCCACCGGTGCCTGCGCGAGCGCGTCCGCCACCAGTTGGGAACCCTCGTCCTGGACGTGAGCCCGGCCGTCCGCCACCGCCGCCAGGTCGCCCGGTGCGCCACCGGCCAGGTAGACCGCGTACGGCGAGAAGGCGCCGGGCACCCCGCCGACCTCGTCGGCGAGGTCGACCGGGTCGACCAGGCCGGGCCGGGCGACCAGGTGCACCGGAGGGCGCTCATTGTCCTCGATCAGCAGGCGGGTGGTCTCGCTGAGGTCACCGTCGAGCGCCTCGTTGAACGCCCGAACAATCCACTGTGGATGGCTGTAGGCCAGCGAGAGGTGACCGATCGGGTCCTCCCCCATCGGCGGCGCCAGCCGGGACACCCACCCGTCGACATCGTGGGTGGCGACCTCGCGCAGCACCGCGTTGGCGAATCCGGTGGCCCCCTGGCCCACCGCCCGCACCAGGTCGACGGTGGAGGAGACCGCCGCGTGCGCCGGCACCCGGGTGTGCAGCAGTTGGTACGCGCCGATGCGCAGCGCGTCGCGGACCGGCGGGTCGATCCGCTGCACGTCCCGACCGGCCGCGGCGGTGAGGATCGCGTCGAGGGTGCCCAGATGGCGCAGGGTGCCGTAGGTCAGTTCGGTGGCGAAGGCGGCGTCCCGGCCGAACAGTCCCGCGTCGGTGAGGATCGCCGGCAACACCAGGTTGGCGTACGCGTCGTCGCGGTGCACCGCCGCGACCGCCTCGTACGCCGCGTAACGGGCCCGGTCGACGACCGGCCGGCTGGGACGGGATCCGCGACGCTCCGCACCGCCACGGGCGGCGGTGTCCCTCACGCGAACTCCTCGCCGGCGCCGACCCGGACACCGCGCGCCCAGTCGGTCGCCGGCATGGCCCGCTTGCCGGCCGCGCGCACCTCGCCGAGCCGGACCGGGACGGTGGCCGTGCCGGCCAGTACCCGCGCCTTTTCCACGAGCAGCTCACCGGGCTTGAGGTCGGGCGCGTCCGGTGCCGGGGTGACCGGGCCGAGCTTCACCCGATCGCCCCGGAAGGTCGTCCACGGCCCGGGGGCCGGGGTGCAGGCCCGGATCCGCCGGTCCACCGCGAAGGCGGGGTCGCCCCAGCGCACCCGGGCGTCCTCGACGGTCAACTTCGGGGCCAGCGAGACGCCGTCGGCGGGCTGCGGCTCGGCCCTCGCGGTGCCGTCCTCCAGCGCGTCGAGCACCGCCACCAGCAGCCCGGCACCGCTGTGCGCCAACCGCTCCAACAGGTCACCGGAGGTGTCCGCGGGCCGGATCTCGTCGGTGAGCGTGCCGTAGACCGGGCCGGTGTCCAGCCCCTCCTCCAGTTGGAAGACGCTGGCGCCGGTCAGCTCGTCGCCGTGCAGCACGGCGTGCTGCACGGGCGCGGCGCCACGCCACGCCGGCAGCAGCGAGAAGTGCAGGTTCACCCAGCCGTGCCGGGGAATCTCCAGCGCGACCGGCGGCACCAGCGCGCCGTAGGCGACCACCGGCGCGCAGTCCGGGGCCAGCTCGCGCAGCCGGTCCAGGAACTCCGGCTCACGCGGACGTGCCGGTGTCAGCACCTCGATGCCCCGCTCGTCGGCCCAGGCGCCGACCGGGGAACGGACCAGGCCCCGACCACGCCCGGCGGGCGCGTCCGGGCGGGTGACCACGGCGACCAGGTCGTGCCGGGAGGCGGCCACCGCAGCCAGCGCCGGAACAGCGACGGCCGGGGTGCCGGCGAAGATCACACGCATCGGGTCACCGCCCCAGACCGAAGGGGTTGCCGGCGGGGTGCGGGCTCAGTTTGACCGTCGGTGGGGCGGCGGGGTCGTACCATTCGGCCTGGCGGATCGCCTTCATCGCCTCCTTGCGGCCGGCCGAATCCAGCCGGTCGACGAAGAGCACCCCGTCGAGGTGGTCGGTCTCGTGCTGCACGCAGCGTGCCATCAACCCGGTGCCGACGATCTGCATCGGGTCACCGTAGCCGTTGAAGCCCTTGGCGATGACGTTCTGCCGGCGCTTGGTGTCGAAGTAGAGCCCGGGGATGGACAGGCACCCCTCCGGGCCGTCCTGCTCCTCCTCGTCGGGGAACTCCAGCACCGGGTTCACCAGGTGGCCGAGCACGTCGTCGACGTCGAAGGTGAACACCCGCAGGCCGACGCCCAGCTGCGGCGCGGCGAGACCGGCACCGCTCTGCTCACGCATGGTGTCGGTCAGATCCTCGATGAGCTTTCGCAGCTCGACGTCGAAGTCGACCACCGGATCGGCCGGCGTGCGCAGCACCGGATCCCCGAACAAACGGATGGGCTGGACGGTCACGCGGATTGGCTCCTTCACGGCGGGACGGCAATGCGTACCAGTCTACGGACTGCCGGTTGCCGCGCCGGCCGGCGTACCGTCCTGCTCGGCCGGCAGCGGCTCACCCACGGTGACCGGCAGGTGGTCGTACCCGCGCAGGGTCAACCGGATCCGCCGCCGGAGCTGCCCGCCCAGCGCCAGCGCGGGCAGCCGGCGCAGCAGAGCCGGGAAGGCGACCTGCGCCTCCAGCCGGGCCAGTGCCGCGCCCAGGCAGTAGTGCGGCCCGGCGCCGAAGGAGAGCGGGTTCAGTTGCGCCCGCCACGGATCGAACTGCTCCGGTCGCGGGTACCGCCGGGGGTCGCGGTTGGCCGCGCCGAGCAGCAGCAGGATCCAGCTGCCGGCGGGCACCTCGACCCCGCCGAGGCGTACGCTCTCGGCGTTGAGCCGGGTGGTCAGCTGCACCGGTGAGTCGAACCGGAGCAGTTCGTCCACGTACGCCGGGGCGTGCTGCGGGTGTTGACGCAGCACGTCGGCGGCCCGGGGATGGGCCAGCAGCACCGCCAGCCCGTTGCCGAGCAGGTTGGTGGTGGTCTCGAAGCCCGCGACGAGCAGGATCACCAGGTTCGCCAGCAGCTCGTCGCCGGAGAGCCGGTCACCGGCCTCGTGTGCCTGCACCAGGGCGGTGGTCAGGTCGTCGGTCGGCCGACGGCGACGGGTGGCCACCAGTTCGGTGAAGTAGGCACGCAGCTCGGCGGCGCCGGCGTCGGCCACGGCCAGCTCCGCCGCGGTGATCTCGGGTTCCAGGATCCCGGTCAGGTCAGCGGTCCACCGCCGGAACAGCGTACGGTCGTCGGCCGGCACGCCGAGCAGTTCGCAGATCACCCCGACCGGTAGCGGGTAGGCGAACTCGGCCATGAAGTCCACCGGAGCCCCGCCCCGGCCGGCCGTGGTCATCGCGTCGATCAGCTCGTCCGTCTGCGCCTCGATCACCTCGCGCATGGCGTTGATCCGGCGTGGGGTGAAGGCGCCGGCGGCGAGCCGCCGCAACCGGCTGTGGTCGGGCGGATTGGTCCGCAACATGGACCGGGCGATCGACGACACCGCCGGACTCTCCCGCCAGTTGGGCAGGACGCCGTCGCGCAGATGCTCGTCGAGCACCCGGACCCGGGCGTCCCGGAGCAGTTCGTCGGCCTCGGCGTGGCCGGTCACCGCGTACACCCCCGGACCGGTCTGCACGATCGGCCCGTGGGCACGCAGCCGCTCGTACGCCGGATAGGGGTCCACGCGCCCGTCGGGTGACATCAGCGACGCAAACGCCTCAGCGACATCCATCCGGCCTCCTCGGTCCTCCGGAGGCTCCATCATGCCCGGACGACGCCATCGCGGCGGCGTCCGGCGGGCCCCGCGAGCCCCGGCGAGCCGCGCACCCCGGCCCAGCCGCAGACCCGCGGCCTAGCCGCTCTCTCCGGCGAGCACCGCGTCGCCGCCGAGCAGGGCGTGCTCCGGCAGCGGCAGGTGGATGTCGTGGGCCGCCGCCCAGTCGTGGATCAGACTGGGGCGGGTCTGGGCGGCGAAGTAGTCGATCGCGCTCACCCCACCGACCACCGGCTCCTCGACCTCGGCGACCAGCCGGCCCGGCACCAGCCGGAAGCCGTTGCGCAGCGCGGCGCTGAGCCGGCGGTGCCCGTTGATCACGAAGAAGTACTCGCCGGTGTATCCGATGTCCAGTGGCTCCAGGCCGGTCTCACCGGCGGCGACGACCTCGCTGGCGAAGGTCGAGTCCCACAGGCCGCGCAAGCCGGCGATGTCCTCGGTCGGGTAGACGCGCCCCGGGTCGAGCAGCAGCAGCGGCGGGGCGCCGCGCAGCACCTCGGGCGCGAGCCGCCCCTCGTACGCGTCGATGATGCGCTCGATCACCTCGTCGGCGGGTGCCCGGGTGGTGTCGCAGATCAGGTCGTAGTTGCGCAGCCTGGCCTTGTCCACCCCGTACCGGACCAGGAACCGGCTGCGCTCGCTCTCGCTGCGTTCCCTGAGTTTGGCCTTCGCCTCATCCAGTGAGGTGTAGCTCTCGGCCGGTCCGGAGGGACGCAGCAGGACGCGCCGGGCGGCCTCGCCCGGCTCGGTGATCATGTGCACCTTGAGCGCGTCGGTGAAGAAGTGCCAGGCCAGCCGGGAGTCCATGACCAGGCTCTCACCGGAGGCGGCGATGTCCCGCTGGAGCTGGTCGACGTAGCCGTCGACGGCCTGGTCGAGCTCCGCGTGCAGGTTCAGCTGGAGCGCGGTCATCTGCCGGTCCTGGGCCATCTTGCGATAGAGGTCCCCGACGCTGACCCGACGCAGGTCGAGCCGCTTGGCGATCTCGACCGAGACAGTGCTCTTGCCGCTGCCGAGGTCACCGTTGAAGACGATCGACTGACGAACGGTCACGACTGGTCCACCCCTGATCACCGGCTGATTGATCATCGAATTCCGCGCCGGGCCGACGCGGTTCCGCCGTCGTCGCGCCGCCCTCGGACACCTCCAGCTCGACCTGGAGTCGCCGTACGCACCGGCATGACGGGCGATGCTACCACCTCTCGCGGGCCCCTCCCGAGGACGCAACCCCGAGCGGGCGCGCCGACACTCAGCGTCAAGATCAGGTGACAAATCGTATCGATTGCGGCATCGACCAGCACCCACCGTGACCAAACCGGTCAGAACAACGCGAGCGGGTCGACCTGGAGGCGTACCGGATCGGTCGCCTTGCGGGCGCTACGGATCCCGGCTGCCGCGTGCAGCGCATCGGCCATGGCGGCGGCCCGCGCCCTCGGCACCCGCACCAGCATCCGCTCCCGCTCGCCGTCAGCCGGCACCGGACCGAGCAGCTCGGCCCCGTCGGGCAGGCGCGCCTGCCCCAACAGGTCAGCCACCGCGGCCGGCGGGCCGGTCACGCTGGCCATCCGCATCGCCGGCGGGAAGCCCAGTTCCCGCCGCTCGGCCAGTTCCCGCGCCGCGAACCAGCCGGTGTCCCACCGCAGCAGCGCCTGCACCGGTGCCAGCGCGCCGTCGGCGACCACCACCACCCGCCCCCCGTCGGCCGCCGGCCGGGCCAGCGCCGCGGCGGCCGTCCACCGGCGCAGCGCCTCCTCCCCCGCTCGCAGGTCGGCCCGGGTGAGCAACGCCCAGGTGTCCAGCAGCAGCACCGCGCCGTAGCCGCCGGCCGCCGCCGGCTCGGCACCCGGGGTCGCGATCACCAGGCCCGCGCCGCCGGGAACCTCGGTCAGCACCTCCTCCCGCCCGGAGGTGCGCACCGGCACTCCCGGGAAGGCCCGACCCAGCTCCTCGGCGGTGCGCCGGGCACCGGTGACGGAGGCCCGCAGCCGCCGCCCACCACACTGCGGGCAGGCGTACGCGGCGGCGATCCGGGCACACCAGCGGCACGCCGGCGACCCACCTGCCGACGGCAACGCGAGCGGGCCGGCGCAGTGCGGACAGCGGGCCGGGGTCCGGCATTCGGCGCAGGCCACCGAGGGCAGATAGCCGCGCCGGGGCACCTGGACCAGGACCGGCAGCTCGGCGCGCAGCGCGTCCCGGGCGGCGGTCCAGGCCAGGCTCGGCAGCCGGGCGGTCGCCGCGCCGGGATCGCGGGCCAGTTGCGGGTCGTCACCGGTCGGCACGACCGTGGGGGTACGCGCCCGCAGCACCGCCCGGTCGGGGATCACCTCGCGGGCCCAGCCGGTCTCCACCAGCAGCTGTGCCTCGGCGGTCCGGGCGTAGCCACCGACCAGTGCGCCCGCGTCCGCCAACTGGGCGCGGGTGAGCAGCACCTCACGGGCATGCGGGTAGGGGGCTCGCGGTTCGGCGTGCAGGTCGTCACCGTCGTCCCAAATGGCCACCAGTCCCAACCGGTCGACCGGAGCGAACATGGCCGCCCGGGTGCCGATCACCACCGGGGCGTCGCCGCGCCGGGCGGTCAGGAAGGCCCGGTACCGCCGCGCCGGACCGAGCGCGGCCGAGAGGCACACGTGCCGGCCCGCGCCGAGTCGCGCGGTCAGCGCGGCGTCGAGTCGGTCCAGGTCCCGCCCGTCGGCGACCACCACCAGTGCACCTCGGCCGGCGGCCACGGTGGCGGCGACGGCGCTCGCGTAGCGGGCCGCCCAGTCCTCGCCCGGCAGCGCCGACCAGACCGCCCGGGGGGAACGCCCGGCGGCCAGTGCCCGCAGCAGCGCCGGCCCGGCCGGGTAGTCGCGCCAGCCTTCGGGCTCCGGCACCGGCTGATCAGCCGGGGGCGTCGGCGCGGCCGGTCCCGGCGGGGGGTCGACCGGTGTCGCGGCGGCCGGTGTCGCGTCGGCCCGTGTCGCGTCGGCCGCCGGAGCCTGGCTGATGATCTCCTTCTCCACCCGCGCGTGCCGGGGTGGAACCGCCAGCCGCAGCACGTCGGCCAGGCTGCCGGCGTACCGGTCGGCGACGACCCGGGCCAGCCGGGCGACCTCCGGAGCGAGGACCGGCACCGGGGAGACGACCTTCTCCAGGTACGCGAGCCGGGGATGGTCGGATCGCTCGGCCCGTTCCAGCAGCCATCCGTCGACGAGTTGGCCGGCGAAGCGCACCTTCACCCGTACGCCGGGCACCGCGTCGGTGGCGAGCGCCTGCGGAACCAGGTAGTCGAAGGGGCGGTCCAGATGGGCCAGCGGAATGTCGACGCAGACGCGGGCGACCGGCGACCCGTCAGCGGGTCGCCGGTCGTCACGCCGGTTGGTTGTCAGGCTCCGGCAGCCGACTTGAGGTCCGCGGCGCGGTCGGTCGACTCCCAGGTCAGTTCGGGCAGTTCACGGCCGAAGTGGCCGTAGGCGGCGGTCTGGGCGTAGATCGGCCGCAGCAGGTGCAGATCCCGGATGATGGCGGCCGGGCGCAGGTCGAAGATCTCGCCGACCGCCTTCTCGATCGAGGCCACCGGCACCGTCTCGGTGCCGAACGTCTCGACGAACAGGCTCACCGGATGCGCCTTGCCGATCGCGTACGCCACCTGCACCTCGCACCGCTCCGCGAGACCGGCGGCCACCACGTTCTTGGCCACCCACCGCATCGCGTACGCGGCCGACCGGTCGACCTTCGACGGGTCCTTGCCGGAGAACGCCCCACCACCGTGGCGGGCGTAGCCGCCGTAGGTGTCGACGATGATCTTTCGCCCGGTCAGGCCCGCGTCACCCATCGGACCACCGATCTCGAACCGGCCGGTCGGATTGACCAGCAGCCGGTAGCCCTCGGTGTCCAGGCCCAGGCTCTCCAGTTCGGGAGCGATGACGTGGTCCCGCACGTCCGGGGTGAGCAGCGACTCCAGCGAGATGTCCGCGGCGTGCTGGCTGGACACCACCACCGTGTTCAGGCGTACCGGCCGCAGCCCGTCGTACTCGATGGTGACCTGCGTCTTGCCGTCCGGACGCAGGTAGGGCACCGTGCCGTCCTTGCGTACCGCGGCGAGCCGGCGGGCGAGCCGGTGCGCGAGCGCGATCGGCAGCGGCATCAACTCGGGCGTCTCGGAGCAGGCGAACCCGAACATCATGCCCTGGTCACCGGCGCCCTGCGCGTCGAGCGCGCTCTCCGATGCCCCGGTCCGCAACTCGAACGCGTTGTCCACGCCCTGCGCGATGTCCGGCGACTGCGCACCGATCGAGACGCTGACCCCGCACGACGCCCCGTCGAACCCCTTCTTCGACGAGTCGTACCCGATATCCAGGATCGTCTCCCGCACGATCGTCGGGATGTCGGCGTACGCCTTGGTGGTCACCTCACCGGCGACGTGGACCTGACCGGTGGTGATCAGGGTCTCCACAGCGACCCGGCTGTGCGGATCCTGCGTCAAGAGGGCATCGAGGATGCCGTCACTGATCTGGTCAGCGATCTTGTCCGGGTGGCCTTCCGTGACCGATTCGGACGTGAAGAGGCGGCGTGTCACGGTACTCCTAAGTTCTTGGACGTCGTTCCGCGGCAGTGTAGTCACCGACCGTCCACAGCGCCGTCGACGGTCGTCTTGCGTCCAGCCGTCAGGAGGAGTCACCGGCCAGTCTGGCGACCACCAGGTCCCACACTCCGTCGGCCAGATCCTCCTTGGACCGCTCGGGCATCCGGGTGACCGACCCGTCCACGCTGATGACCGTGGCCGCGTTGGTGTCGGCGCCGAAGACCTTGTCCGTCCCGACCTCGTTGATGACGATGAGGTCGGCCCGTTTACGGGCCAGCTTGGCCCGTCCGTTGGCCTCGGCGTCGCCGGTCTCGGCGGCGAACACCACCAGCACCTGCTCCGGTCGACGACGCTGACCCAGCTCGGCGGCGATGTCCGGGTTGGTCACGAGTTCGATGGTGGGCGCCGTGCCGTCGTCCGACTTCTTGATTTTGCCAGGCGCGTACGTCGCCGGTCGGAAATCGGCCGGAGCCGCCGCCATCACCACCACGTCGGCGTCCACCGCCGCCTTCAGCGTGGCCTCCCGCAGGTCCCCGGTGGTGCCCACCCGGACCACGTCCGCGCCAGCCGGGTCGGGCAGCGTGACGTTGGCCGAGATCAGCGTGACCCGGGCACCACGGGCGAGCGCGGCACGGGCGAACGCGTAGCCCTGCTTGCCGGAGGACCGGTTACCCAGGAAACGCACCGGGTCCAGGGGCTCCCGGGTGCCACCGGCGGTGACCACCACCCGGCGACCGGTCAGGTCGGCTGGCGCGTCGACGCCGCGAGCCAGGATCCGGCGGGCGACCGCGAAGATCGCGGCCGGCTCCGGCAAGCGGCCCTTGCCGGTGTCGACGCCGGTGAGTCGCCCCACCGCCGGCTCGATGACCCGGACCCCTCGGGCCCGCAGCGTCGCGACGTTGGCGACGGTGGCGGGATGCTCCCACATCTCGGTGTGCATGGCCGGTGCCAGCAGCACCGGACAGCGAGCGGTGAGCAGGGTGTTGCTGAGTAGGTCATCGGCGAGGCCGTGAGCGGTTCGGGCCAGCAGATCGGCGGTGGTGGGCGCGACCACCACCAGGTCGGCCTGCTGGCCGAGTCGCACGTGCGGCACCTCGTGCACGTCGGACCAGACGTCCTCGGCGACAGGTTGCCCGGACAGCGCCGCCCAGGTCGGTGCGCCGACGAAGCGCAACGCGGCCGCGGTCGGCACCACCCGGACCTGGTGGCCCGACTCGGTGAACAGGCGCAGCAGCTCGCACGCCTTGTACGCGGCGATCCCGCCACCGACGCCGAGGATGATCCGAGCGCTCATCGACGCGCGGGGGTTACGGCTGGTCGGTCGGCTCAGCGGTGAGCAGGCCCGCGTTGATCTCGCGCATCGCGATGGAGAGCGGCTTCTCCTGGGGGGTGGTCTCGACCAGCGGGCCAACGTACTCCAGCAGACCCTCACCGAGCTGGCTGTAGTAGGCGTTGACCTGGCGGGCGCGCTTGGCCGCGAAGATGACCAGCGCGTACTTCGACGTCGTCTTCTCCAGGAGCTCGTCGATCGGCGGGTTGGTGATGCCTTCGGGGTTGGCGATGGATCCCACGGATAAACCTCTGCGTCTTTCGCACGGACCGCGCGTGAGCGCGGCGCCGGCGCTCAACCGCGCGGACGCGGCCGGGCCGGAGCCAGGAAGGAAGAACCGATGAATCCTACCAGTTCGTCCACGACCCGCTCGATGCGGTCGTACGACACCCTGAGGTCGAAGGCCGCCGCGACGGACGGACCTGGCAGCCAACCGGGCGGGTGGAGCAGGACGAGTCGCGCTCGCGGCCACCCGGCCCGGACCAGTAGCGCCCCGTCGAGATCCAGCGGGAGCAGGACCGGCTGCCCGGCCGCAAGCCGGCGGCGCAATGGGTTGATCTCCGTGCCCCGCCGGTACCCGCCGAACCGGCTCCACTCCAGCAGTTCGCCGGCGGCGAGCCGGCGGTCGAACTCCGATGGCGTGACGAAGTGTCGGTGGACGCCGTCGGATTCGCTGCCCCGGCGGGGCCGGGTGGTGACCGCGATCGGCGTCCACACTGACGGGGAACGCGCCCGGATCAGCTCGACGACACTCTCCCTGCCGGCGCCGGATGGGCCAGCCAGGACAGTGAGCCGAGCCGCCGGGCGCGCCTCGTCATCCAAGCTCACTGCTTGTTTCTACACGCAGTTTTCGCTCAGTTGGCGGCGAACTCCCCAAGCAGAGCCTTGCGCTGCTGCTCGCCGAGGCCACGCAGACGACGGCTGTCGGCGATCTTGAGCTTCTCCATGATCTGAGTAGCCCGGATCTTGCCGATGCCCGGCATGGCCTGCAGCACGGCCGACACCTTGAGCTTGCCGACGACATCGTCGGACTCGGCCCGCTCAAGGACGGCTCCGAGGGTGGTCTTGCCCTGCTTGAGCTGCTCCTTCAGCTCGGCACGGGCTTTGCGGATCTCCGCAGCCTTCTCCAGCGCTGCTGCGCGCTGCTCAGGGGTCAGTGACGGGAGCGGCACCAGTTCTCCTCAGGTCCCTATCGCGACGGGCGGGACGCACCGCCGCATCTGTGAAACGTGGTGTCGCTGTGAACCAAGGGGTTCCCAGCGCGGGGAAAACTAGCGGTCAACGGAGCTTTCGGCAACGTGGGCACGCGGTGATCACCGCAGAGTGACCGAGTCATCAGTCAGTCAGGACATCTCCAGAACCGCCCGGCACTCAGCCACGATCCGGTCCGCGGCGGCCCGCAACGCCTCCGGATCCGGTCCGGCGCCCAGCACCTCACGGGAGTACGCGGGCAGCACGGCAGGCAACGCGGAACCGAAGACGGTCCGCAGATCCGCCGCCGTGGCGCCCTGCGCCCCGAGCCCCGGGGCGAGCAGCGGGCCGTGCACCCTCGACAGGTCGCAGCCCGTCTCGCCGACCGTCGCACCGATCACGGCGCCGATGCTCCCGAGCGGCTCCGCACCCGCGTTGAGCTGGGAAATCTCGTCGATAACAGTCTGTGCGACGGTGCGCCCGTCGGCACCGCGCGCCCGCTGCACCGAGGCGCCCTCGGGGTTGGAGGTGAGCGCCAGGACGAACACTCCACCGCCGTGCTCGGCGGCCAGCTCGAACATCGGAGCCAGTGAGCCGACCCCCAGGAAAGGGCTCGCGGTCACCGCGTCGACATACACGGGGCTGGATGGATCAAGGTAGGCGGACGCGTACGCGCGAACCGTCGAACCGATGTCACCGCGCTTGACGTCGAGCAGAACGATCGAGCCGAGATTTCGTAACTGTCGGATAGTTGACTCAAGGACGGCCATTCCTTGAGATCCGAATCGTTCGAAAAATGCTGACTGGGGCTTGACCACCGCAACCCGGTCACCGAGGGCGTCCACGAACATGCCGGCGAAGCGGTCCAGGCCGCCCACGTCGTCCCGGAGGCCCCACCGGGCCAGCAACTCCGGGTGCGGGTCGATTCCCACGCAGAGCGGACCGCGCTCCGCCATGGCCCGGTGCAGCCGGGCGCCGAAGCTCTCCATTAGGCCAATGCCTTCCTCTCTTGTCCTTCGCCGGTCCGCATTCCCCCTTCGCCGCCTACTCAGCGGGCGCGGGTGGGCGCGATACCGGGTTACTCCATTTCGCGTCGGCTGCCGAGCACACCTACTCAAATCAAGCCGACTGTCGAAACTCGCCTACTCAGCCCGCCGCGACCGCTGCCGCGATGCCCGAGACCACGAGCGCCAGGTCGGCGTCCGTGGTGACGTACGGCGGCATCGTGTAGACCAGATCCCGGAACGGACGCAGCCACACCCCCCGCGCCACCGCGGCGGCCGTGGCCGCGCCGAGATCCACCTCGTGGTCCAGCTGGACCACACCGATCCCGCCGAGCACCCGTACGTCCGCCACACCCGGCGCACCGCGTAACGGCTCCAGTCCGGATCGCAGGCCACGTTCGATCCTCGCCACCTCCCCGGCCCAGTCACCGGCCCGCAGCAGGCCCAGCGACGCGTTCGCGACCGCGCAGGCCAGCGGGTTGCCCATGAACGTGGGACCGTGCGCGAGGACACCGCCGGCCCGGATGCCCCTCGCGACCTCCGCCGTGCAGAGGGCCGCGGCCAGGGTGAGGTAGCCGCCGGTGAGCGCCTTGCCGACACACAGCACGTCCGGGGTCACCCCGGCGTGCTCGGCGGCGAACATCGTCCCGGTACGACCGAACCCGGTTGCGATCTCGTCGAAAATCAACAGCACCCCGTGCGCCCGGGTCACCTCGCGCAACACCCGCAGATAGTGCGGGTGGTGGAAACGCATCCCGCCCGCACCCTGCACCACCGGCTCCACGATGACCGCGGCCAGTTCGTGGGCGTGCCGCTCGACCGCGTCGATCAGCGCCGCCTCGTACGCCGGATCCGGCGGGCTGTCGAAGCCGCCGGGCGGTATCGGGGCGAAGACCTGGCGTGGCAGCACGTCCCCCCAGAGGTGGTGCATGCCGCCGTCGGGGTCACAGACGCTCATCGGGTGGAAGGTGTCGCCGTGGTATCCGCCCCGCCAGGTGCCCAACCGGTGCCGCTGCGGCCGACCGGTGGCCCGCTGGTACTGCAGGCACATCTTCACCGCGACCTCGACGCTGACCGAACCGGAGTCGGCCAGGAACACGTGCTCCAACCCGTCGGGCGTCAGCTCGACCAGGGTGCGGGCCAGTTCCACGGCCGGGGCGTGGGTGAGGCCGCCGAACATGACATGGCTCATCCGCCCCAGTTGGTCGGTCACCGCCGCATCCAGCACCGGATGCCGGTAACCGTGAATCGCTGCCCACCAGGAGGACATCCCGTCGACCAGCTCACGACCGTCGGCCAGCCGTAGCCGCACCCCCGCGGCGCTCTCCACCAGGTACGGCGCCACCGCGGGCGGCAACGCGGCGTACGGATGCCAGACGTGCGCCGCGTCGGCGGCGAGAACCTCCTCCGGGGTCATCGGTCCTCCTTGCGCCTCCTTTGCTCTGCTTCAACCCGCGCGGCGGTGTCGGCACAGATCCCGTGCGTCCGGTGAAGCAGAGCAAAGCCGGTGGTGAGTAGGTGGTGTTCGTCAGGCTCCGGTCCTGGCCGGACTCTCGGCACCCGCCGCCGCGCGGGCGACGGCGCGAGGCAGCGCCGGGCCACGGTAGATGAACCCGGTGTAGAGCTGCACCAGGCTGGCACCGGCGTCGAACATCCGGGTCGCGTCGTCGGGATCGACGATCCCGCCCACGCCGATGACCGGCAGCCGCCCGGCCGTCTCGGCGTGCACGAAGGCGACCACCTGCCGTGCCCGATCGGCCAGGGGACGACCGGACAACCCACCCGCCTCGCCGGAGCGGCCCCGATCGGCTGGGGCCAACCCGTCCCGGCCGAGCGTCGTGTTCGTGGCGATCACCCCGGCGGCGCCCCGGGCCAGGCACACCTCCAGCAACTCGGCGATGGCCGGCTCGGTGAGATCAGGGGCGATCTTCACCAGGACCGGCTTCTCCCCCACCAACGCCGCCAACAGCGCGTCCAGGTGCCCCCGGTCCTGCAACGCGCGCAGCCCGGGAGTGTTCGGCGAGGAGACGTTGACCGCGAAGTAGTCCCCGTGGTCGCGTAGCGCGCGGTACGACTCGCGGTAGTCCTCCACCGCGTCCTCCAGGGCGGTCACCTTCGACTTGCCCAGCGAGATTCCCAGCGGTACGCCGAGTGGTCGTGGCAACGCCGCCAGCCGGTCCGCCAACGCCTGTGCCCCGGCGTTGTTGAAGCCCATTCTGTTGATCACGGCCTCGCTGTCGGCCAGCCGGAACAGCCGGGGCCGCGGGTTGCCCGGCTGCGGGCGCGCCGTCACCGTGCCGACCTCGACGAAACCGAAGCCCAGCGCCGGCCACGCCGGCAACGCCACCCCGTCCTTGTCCATGCCGGCGGCCAGCCCGACCGGGTTCGGAAACCGCACCCCGAACACCGTGCGCGGCGCCGCCACCGCGTACCGGGCCCGCACCGCCGCCAACGCCACCGGCATCCGGGACAGCGCGGCCAACCGCCGCAGGGTGAACTCGTGCGCCGCCTCCGCGTCCCCACCCCCGACCCGAAACAGCCCCCGCCGCACCGTCCCCTCAAATATCACGCCCTGCCCTCCCCGAGCCTTATGTCGATCATGAGGTTGTTGTCCCGACACGGCGCGCCGGCGGGCAACAACCTCATGATCGACGCGCATGTTGCGGTCGCCGGCAGGCTGGGCATGCTCGACGGGAGGCGGGGGGTCACTGGGCGGGCCGGAGGGTGGCGTGGAGGGCCTGCAGCGGGCGTACCTGCATGTCGCCGCGGATGCGGGCCTCGATGCCCATGACCGCGGCGGCGGCACCGGGAACGGTGGTGACGCAGGGGATGTCGGCCGTGACAGCCGCGCTGCGGATCTCGTACCCGTCCGAGCGGGCGCTGGCCCCGGAGCCCTGCGGCGTGTTGACGACCAGGGCGACATGACCATCGAGGATCAGCGACACGGCATTGACCTCCGAATCGGCCTCGTAGTGCTTCGGGACCTGCTCGCAGGCGATGCCGTGCCGACGCAGCACCTCCGCCGTACCGCTGGTCGCGACGATCTCGAAGCCGAGGTCGGCCAGGCGCTTGATCGGGAAGACCATGCCGCGCTTGTCGCGGTTGGCCACCGAGACGAAGATCTTGCCCTCGGTCGGCAGCGACCCGTACGCCGCCGACTGTGACTTGGCGAAGGCATGCCCGAAGGCGATGTCGATCCCCATCACCTCGCCGGTCGACTTCATCTCCGGACCGAGCAGCGAATCCACGCCCTTGCCAGCCGGCGTACGGAACCGCTTGAACGGCAGCACCGCCTCCTTCACCGCGATCGGGGCGTCCGGCGGCAGGGAACCGCCGTCCCCGGTCGCCGGCAACATGCCCTCGGCACGCAGCTCGGCCAGGGTCGCGCCCAGGGCGATCCGCGCCGCCGCCTTCGCCAGCGGCACTGCCGTGGCCTTGGAGACGAACGGCACGGTACGCGAGGCGCGCGGGTTGGCCTCCAGCACGTACAGCACATCGTCCTTCAGCGCGTACTGAACGTTGAGCAGTCCGCGTACGCCGATGCCCCGCGCGATCGCCTCGGTGTACCGACGCACCTGGGCCACGTGCGAACTTGCCAGGGTGATCGGGGGCAGGGCGCAGGAGGAGTCACCGGAGTGGATGCCCGCCTCCTCGATGTGCTCCATGATGCCGCCGAGGTAGACCTCGCCGTCGCCGTCGCAGAGCGCGTCCACGTCGATTTCGATGGCGTCGTCGAGGAACCGGTCCACCAGCACCGGATGGTTCGGCGAGATGTCGGTGGCCCGACCGATGTAGTCGCGCAGCGTGGCGTCGTCATAGACGATCTCCATGCCACGTCCACCGAGCACGTACGACGGTCGGACCAGCACCGGGTAGCCGATCTCGTCGGCGATCTCCTTCGCCTCCTCGTACGAGGTGGCAGTGCCGTGCGCCGGCGCGCGCAGACCGGCCCGGGCCAGCAGCGACCCGAAGGCACCCCGCTCCTCGGCCAGGTGAATCGACTCCGGAGAGGTACCCACCACCGGCACCCCGGCGTCCTTGAGCCGCTGGGCCAGCCCGAGCGGAGTCTGCCCGCCCAACTGCACGATCACACCGACCACGCCCGGGCCGCCGGCCGCCCGGCCGGAGGAGTCCTCCGCGTGCCAGACCTCCAGCACGTCCTCGAAGGTCAGCGGCTCGAAGTAGAGCCGGTCGGCGGTGTCGTAGTCGGTGGAGACCGTCTCCGGGTTGCAGTTGACCATGACGGTCTCGTAGGTGCCCCGCAGCGCCTGTACCGCGTGCACACAGGAGTAGTCGAACTCGATGCCCTGCCCGATCCGGTTCGGTCCCGAGCCCAGGATCATCACCTTCGGCCGCGCCGAGCCGACCACCTCGGTCTCCGCGTCGTAGGAGGAGTAGTGGTACGGGGTGGTGGCCTCGAACTCGGCGGCGCAGGTGTCCACCGTCTTGTAGACCGGCCGGATGTCGAGGCGGTGCCGCAGCGTACGCACCCCGTCCTCGGCAGCCAGTTCGGGGCGGAGCGCGGCCAGCTGCCCGTCGGACAGGCCGGCCCGCTTCGCCCGATGCAGCAGCTCCGCGTCCAGCACCGGGGCCGCCACGATCTCGGCACGCAACTCGACCAGAGCCGCGATCTGGTCCAGGAACCACGGGTCGATGCCGCCGGAAGCGGCGCTGACCTCGGCGATCGAGGCACCGAGCCGCAGCGCCCGCTCGACGGTGTAGAGCCGCCCGTCGTGCGGGGTGGCCAGGGCGGCGAGGGTGTTCTCCTTGGTCGCGCCCGCCGGATCAGGCTGGGTCCAGAAACCCGCTGATCTGGTTTCCATCGAGCGCATCGCCTTGTTCAGCGCCTCGCTGAAGTTCCGCCCGAGACTCATCGCCTCGCCGACCGATTTCATCGTGGTGGTCAGCTCCGGGTCCGCACCGGGGAACTTCTCGAACGCGAAGCGGGGAATCTTCACCACCACGTAGTCGAGCGTCGGCTCAAACGCGGCCGGCGTCTTGCGGGTGATGTCGTTGGGGATCTCGTCGAGGGTGTAGCCGATGGCCAGCTTCGCGGCGATCTTCGCGATCGGGAAGCCGGTCGCCTTCGACGCCAGCGCCGAGGAGCGGGAGACCCGCGGGTTCATCTCGATGACGACGATACGGCCGTCGGCCGGGTTCACCGCGAACTGGATGTTGCAGCCACCGGTGTCGACGCCGACCTCACGCAGCACCGCGATACCGAGGTCGCGCAGGTGCTGGTACTCCCGGTCGGTCAGGGTCATGGCCGGTGCCACGGTCACGCTGTCCCCGGTGTGCACACCCATCGGGTCGAGGTTCTCGATCGAGCAGACCACCACCACGTTGTCGTGCCGGTCCCGCATGAGTTCGAGCTCGTACTCCTTCCAGCCGAGCACGCTCTCCTCGATGAGCACCTCGTGCACCGGGCTGGCGGCCAGCCCCGCACCCGCGATGCGCTCCAGGTCGGCGTCGGTGTGCGCCATGCCCGAGCCGAGGCCACCCATGGTGAACGACGGCCGGATCACCACCGGCAGGCCCAGCTCGGCCACGGTCTCGCGGACCTCATCCATCGAGTGGCAGACCCGCGAACGCGGCACCAGCGCCGACGGGTCAGCCACCCCGAGGCGTACGCCGGCCTTCGCCACGATCTCCTTGAACAACTGCCGGTCCTCGCCGCGCCGGATCGCGTCGATGTTCGCACCGATCAGCTCGACGCCGTACTTCTCCAGCACGCCGGCCTCGTGCAACGCCACGGCGGTGTTCAGGGCGGTCTGCCCGCCCAGCGTGGGCAGCACCGCGTCGGGACGTTCCTTCGCGATCACCAGCTCGACGAACTCCGGGGTGATCGGCTCGACGTAGGTGGCGTCGGCGAACTCCGGGTCGGTCATGATCGTCGCCGGGTTGGAGTTGACCAGGCTGACCCGGATCCCCTCGGCGCGCAGCACCCGGCACGCCTGAGTGCCGGAGTAGTCGAACTCGCAGGCCTGTCCGATGACGATCGGTCCCGACCCGATCACCAGGATGTGCTTGAGATCGGTCCGCTTAGGCATTGGTACGCCCCCCACTGAGAGCCCGGCCGTCGATCAGCTCGGCGAAGCGGTCGAAGAGATAGTCCGCGTCGTGCGGGCCGGCCGCCGCCTCCGGGTGGTACTGGACGGTGAAAGCGGGCACGTCGCGTGCCCGCAGCCCCTCGACCACGTTGTCATTGAGGCAGACGTGCGACACTTCGACGCCACCGAACTCGGTCTCGATCACCTGGTCCGGCACCACCGCGCCCGGCCGTACCCCGGGCACCCCCACCGCGAAGCCGTGGTTGTGGCTGGTCACCTCGACCTTGCCGGTGATCCGGTCCAGCACCGGCTGGTTGATGCCCCGATGGCCGTAGTCGAGCTTGTAGGTGCCGAAGCCGAGCGCCCGGCCGAGGATCTGGCTGCCGAAGCAGATACCGAACAGCGGCACCTTGCGACGCAGCACCTCCCGGGCCAGCCCCACCGCGGCGTCGGCGGTCGCCGGGTCACCGGGACCCGGCGAGAAGAAGACCGCGTCGGCATCGATGGCCAGCAGCTCCTCGATGGTCGAGCCGGCCGGCAGCACGTGGGTGGTCACGCCACGCGCGGCGAGCCGGCGCGGCACGTTGCGCTTGATGCCCAGGTCCAGCGCGGCCACCGTGAACCGGTGCTCACCCTCGGCGTCGACCACGTACGGCGTCGGGGTGGTCACCTCGGCGGAGAGGTTCGCGCCGACCATCTGCGGCGACTGGCGGACCCGTTCCAGCAGCGCCTGAGGGTCACCCTCGACACTGCTGACACCCACCCGCATCGCGCCACGTTCGCGCAGATGACGGGTGAGCGCCCGGGTGTCCACTCCGCTGATGCCGACCACTCCCTCGGTGGCCAGCCGGTCCTCCAGGCCGCCGGTGGCCCGCCAGTTGGAGCTGACCCGGGCCGGGTCACGGACCACGTAACCGGCCACCCAGATCCGGCGTGACTCGTCGTCGTCGGCGTTGACGCCGGTGTTGCCGATGTGCGGAGCGGTCTGCACCACCACCTGACGGTGGTACGACGGGTCGGTGAGGGTCTCCTGGTAACCGGTCATCCCGGTGTTGAAGACCGCCTCGCCGAAGGTCTCGCCGACACTTCCGTACGCCTCGCCGTGGAACGTGCGCCCGTCCTCAAGGACGAGAATCGCCGACCTGCGCTTCACTTCACAGCCTTTCCGTCCAGGACCGTCGCCTCGCCACGCAGGAAGGTCGCCACGATGCGACCCGGCAGCGTCATCCGGGCGTACGGGGTGTTGCGGCTGCGGCTGGCCAGCTCCGCAGGCTCGATGACCCGGCGGGCCGCCGGGTCGACCAGGGTGAGGTTTGCCGGCACGCCGGGGGCCGGGTCATGACCGTGTTCGGTCAGGCCGGCGATCCGGGCCGGTGCGCGCGACATCCGCTCGGCGATCAGGTCCCACTCCGGCCCCAGCACGTCGAGCGCGATGGACAGCGCCGTCTCCAGCCCGAGCATGCCCGGCCGGGCGTACGCCCACTCGCACTCCTTGTCCTCCACCGCGTGCGGGGCGTGGTCGGTGGCGATGATGTCGATCACCCCGTCGACCAGCGCGGCCCGCAGCGCGGCGATGTCGCTGGCGGTACGCAGCGGCGGGTTGACCTTGAAGACCGGGTCGTAGGTTTCCGCGCTGGTGTCGGTGAGCAGCAGGTGGTGCGGGGTCACCTCGGCGGTGACGCGTACCCCCCGGGCCTTGGCCTGGCGCAGCACCTCGACGCTACCGGCGGTGGAGACGTGGCAGACGTGCAGTCGGCTGCCGACGTGCTCGGCCAGCAGCACGTCCCGCGCGATGATCGCCTCCTCGGCCACCGCCGGCCAACCGGTCAGGCCCAGCCGGGTGGAGACCTCGCCCTCATGCATCTGCGCGCCCTCGGTGAGCCGGGGCTCCTCCGCGTGCTGGGCGATGATGCCGTCGAAGGCCTTCACGTACTCCAGGGCACGGCGCATCAGCCGGGGGTCGGCGACACAGTGCCCGTCGTCGGAGAAGATCCGCACCCGGGCCGCCGACTCGGCCATCGCGCCGAGTTCGGCCAAACGCTCGCCGGCCAGGCCGACGGTGACCGCGCCGATCGGCTGCACGTCGACCAGCCCGGCCTCGCGGCCGAGCCGCCACACCTGCTCCACCACGCCGGCGGTGTCGGCCACCGGGGAGGTGTTCGCCATCGCGCATACCGCGGTGTAGCCGCCGAGCGCCGCCGCCCGGGACCCGGTCTCGACGGTCTCGGCGTCCTCCCGGCCGGGCTCCCGCAGGTGGGTGTGCAGGTCGACCAGGCCGGGCAGAGCGACCAACCCGGCGGCGTCGATCACCGTGGCGTCCGACGCGGACAGCCCCGCACCGGTCTCGGCGACGACGCCGTCGCGGATCAGCAGGTCGGTCGGCGCGGCGCCGAGGACGCTCACGTTCCTGAGCAGGTACGAGTTCACCGGTTGTTCCCCCCGAGCAGCAGGTAGAGGACGGCCATCCGGACGGAGACACCGTTGGCGACCTGTTCGACGATGGTGGAGCGGGACGAGTCCGCGACCTCCGGTGTGATCTCCATGCCCCGGTTCATCGGACCCGGGTGCATGACGATGGCGTGCTCCGGCAGCCGAGCCATGCGCGGACCGTCCAGGCCGTAGCGGCGGGCGTACTCGCGGGCGGACGGGAAGTAGGAGTCGCTCATCCGCTCCCGCTGCACCCGCAGCATCATCACCACGTCCGACGAGGGCAGCACCGTGTCGAGGTCGTAGCAGACGCCGGTGCCGGGCGCGAGGGCGGCGGCGATGTCGACCGGGATGAGCGTCGGCGGCCCGACCAGGGTCACCTTGGCCCCGAGGGTGGACAGCAGCAGCACGTTGGAGCGGGCCACCCGGGAGTGCAGCACGTCACCGACCACGGCGACCGACAGTCCGGCCAGCCGACCCAGCCGGGACCGCATCGTGTACGCGTCGAGCAGCGCCTGGGTGGGGTGCTCATGGGTGCCGTCGCCCGCGTTGACCACCGAACCGTCGACCCAGTCGGCGAGGCGGTGCGGGGCACCTGAGGCGGGATGGCGGACCACCACCGCATCGGCGCCCATCGCCTGCAGGGTCAACGCGGTGTCCTTCAGGCTCTCGCCCTTGGCGACGCTGGAGCCCTTCGCCGAAAAGTTGATCACGTCGGCGCTGAGCCGTTTGGCGGCCGCCTCGAACGAGATCCGGGTACGCGTCGAATCCTCGTAGAAGAGGTTGACGACGGTCCGGCCCCGCAGCGCCGGCAGCTTCTTGACCTCGCGCCCGGCCACCGCCGCCATTTCTTCGGCAGTGTCCAGGATCTGGGTGGCGGTGTCGGCGTCAAGGTCGGCGCCGGAGAGCAGGTGCCTGATCATGATGCCCGCCTTTCGTTCACGACTGCGAGGTCACGCTGCGCTTCGCTCCTCGCGCTCACCGGCCGGCTTCCTCGCCGTAGAGCCGGACCTCGTCCACGCCGTCGGTCTCGGCCAGCGTCACCTTGACGCTCTCGGCCAGGGCGGTCGGGATGTTCTTGCCGACATAGTCGGCTCGGATCGGCAACTGCCGGTGCCCCCGGTCGACCAGCACGGCGAGCTGCACCGAGGCGGGACGGCCCAGGTCACCGAGGGCGTCGAGGGCGGCCCGGACAGTACGGCCGGAGAAGAGGACATCGTCGACGAGGACCACCCGCATGCCGTCGATGCCACCGGCCGGCAGCTGGGTGGGACCGACCGCCCGGGTGGCGTGTCGGCGCAGGTCGTCGCGGTAGAGGGTGATGTCGAGCACGCCGACCGGCACGGAAATGTCTTCGAAGGCGCTGATCCGGGCTGCGAGGCGACGGGCGAGGGGGGCACCCCGGGTAGGGATGCCGAGCAGCACGGTGTCGGCAGCGCCCTGGGTCTTCTCGAGGATCTGGTGAGCGATGCGGTCGACGACGCGTTGCACGTCGGCGCTGGTCAAAATCACCTTCACCGAGGGTTGTCGCGGTGGCGACGACTGGGCAGCCGGTGGGTAGGCCACGGCGGACCTCCTTCCCCGCCTCACGGGACGGGTCGTTAAAGGACGTCGGATCCTCCCGGCCGGCCGAACCGGGCCGGCGGAGGGGCTGCGGCAACGTTACCAGTGGTGGTCGCCGCCTCGACGCGCGGGCACCAGGACGACGGCGTCACCGGTCGGCATTCGCTGACTGTCGAATCAGTCTGGCGAAACGGGACAAGTCACCCGGGGTGTTCAACGGGAAGGTCACGACCACTTGACCACGTGTACGAATCCCCGTACCGTCACGCTCCGTAGCGACCGCTGGGAGAACCGAGCAGCACTGGAGTGTCCGAATGCCCTCTGAATACGCCAAGTCTCTGGGCGCCCGCCTGCGCTCCATCCGCCAGCAGCAGGGTCTGTCCCTGCAGGGAGTGGAGGAGAAGTCGAACGGGCGTTGGAAGGCGGTTGTGGTCGGCTCGTACGAGCGTGGCGACCGGGCCGTCACGGTGTCCCGTCTGGCCGAGCTGGCCGAGTTCTACCGCGTGCCGGTCTCGGAGTTGCTGCCCGACGGCAGCGGGGTACGGCACGAGCCCACCAGCAAGATCGTTCTGGATCTGGAGCGCCTCTACGACGAGGCCAGCGAGGATCTCGCCTACGTGGCCCGCTACGCGCGCGCTATCCAGCAGCAGCGCGGCGACTACAACGGCCGGGTGCTGTCGATCCGCGCCGACGACCTGCGCGCCCTCGCCATCGTCTACGACGCCTCGCCGTCCGGCCTGATCGAGCGGCTGACCGAGCACGGCGTGCTGGTCGCCGACCCGCGGGCGTTCTTCGCCTCCTGAGTCCAGCTCTCGAAAGGGCCCGTGCCGTCCGGCACGGGCCCTTTCGTCGCAGCGCCCCGGTGGCCTACGCCCGCCTCAGCGAGTGGCGTACTCGGCGATCCGGCCGAGCAGACCGTTGAGGAAGCGGGGGGAGTCATCGGTCGACATCTGCCGCGCCAACTCCACCGCCTCGCTGATCGCCACCGCGTCGTCGATCTCGTCGAGGTACAACAGCTCGTAGACGGCGATCCGGGCCAGGTTGCGGTCGACCACCGGCATCCGGTCCAGCGTCCAACCCTCGGCGTAGCTGGAGATCAGCTCATCGATCCGGTCCAGGTGCCCGGCCACCCCCTCGACCAGGCCGACCGCGTACCCCAGGTGTTCCGGGCGCGGCTTCTCGATCCGTTCGACGTAGCCCGCCAGCACCTCGACCGGCGGACGATCACGCAGGTCGGCCTCGAAGAGCACGTCCAACGCCCGTTTGCGCGCCTTGCGGCGCGCCGGCATCTGCTGCTTCGGACCCTCGGCCATCAGGCGCGGCCGAGGTAACGGCCGTCGCGGGTGTCGACCTTGATCTTCTCACCGGTGGTCACGAAGAGCGGGACCTGGACGGTCGCGCCCGTCTCCACCGTCGCCGGCTTGTTGCCACCGGTCGAGCGGTCACCCTGCAGGCCGGGCTCGGTGTAGGTGACCTCCAACACCACGGAGGTCGGCAACTCGATGTAGAGCGGTACGCCCTCGTGGGTGGCCACGATCGCCTCGGCCTCGGGCAGCAGGTAGTTGGCCGCCTCACCGACCGTCCCGCCCAGCACCGTGATCTGGTCGTACGTCTCCATGTCCATGAAGACGAAGTCCTCGCCGTCGGCGTAGAGATACTGCATCGTGCGCTTGTCGACGGTCGCCGTCTCCACCTTGGTGCCCGCGTTGAAGGTCTTGTCGACCACCTTGCCGGAGAGCACGTTCTTCAGCGTGGTACGCACGAACGCACCACCCTTACCGGGCTTGACGTGCTGGAACTCAACGACGGCCCAGAGCTCCCCGTCGAGGTTGAGTACCATGCCGTTCTTCAGGTCGTTGGTGGTGGCCATTTCCTGCCTTGATCATCAATTGGCGGACAGACCTGCCAAGTCTACTAGCCGCCGTGCGACCCACCGACCGCCGCCAGCCACCACCCGGCTCGGACGCCCATCACCCGCCCTGACCCGCACCGTCAGTGACAAACGATCCCAACCCCTGTCCCACCCGCACTCCCTTTGCTCTGCTTCAACCCACGCATCAGTCACTATGTGTCACTAATTCGTCGCAATGGTTCCTCCCCCCGGCTGCAACGACGCTGGTCAGCCACCAGTGCGTCAGTTGAAGCAGAGCAAAGGATGGAAAGGGGTACAGGGCAAGGAGCGGGCAACTCCACAGATAGTGAACATCACCGTACGTAATGGCGTCGGCGGGGCCGCGCGGGCACCCCGGGTGGGGTGGGCCTGAGGTGGGGTGGGCGTCAGGCGGAGTGGTCGCGGCGGTTGGCCAGGTGGTGCAGGTGGTGCAGGTGGTGCAGGTGGTGCAGGGCGAGACGGTAACCGTCCACGCCGAGCCCGCAGATCACGCCGGTCGCCACTGCCGAGACCACCGAGTGGTGACGGAACTCCTCCCGCGCGTGGATGTTGGAGATGTGCACCTCCACCAACGGGCCGCGCAGCATGGCGCAGGCATCCCGCACCGCGATCGAATAGTGCGACCAGGCCGCCGGGTTGAGTATCACGGCGGCGCCCTCGTCGGCGGCGGCGTGCAGCCAGCCGAGCAACTCGTGCTCGGCGTCGGTCTGCCGCACGATGACGTCCAGGCCCAGCTCCCGCCCGGTCGTCTCGCAGAGTTCCACCAGGTCGGCGTAGCTGGTCACCCCGTAGACGTCGACCTGGCGGGTGCCCAGCCGGCCCAGGTTCGGCCCGTTGAGGACATGGACCTTCATGGTCACCGGGACACCGCAGCGTAGGCGGCGTGGAGCAGGTCGTCGTCCGGGCCCTCGAGGATCGCCGGTCGGGCCAGCCCGTCGAGCACCACGAAGCGCAGTCGGCTGCCCCGGGTCTTCTTGTCGACCCGCATGGCGGCCAGCAGGTGCGGCCACGCGTCGGCGTCGTACGCCGTCGGGAGATCGAGTGCCGTCACCACCGCACGATGCCGGGACGCGGTGGCCGCATCCAACCGGCCCGCGAGGCGGGCCAGCTCACCGGCGTACACCAGGCCGACCGAGACCGCGTGGCCGTGCCGCCACCGGTAGCCCTCGACCTTCTCGATCGCGTGGGCCAGGGTGTGTCCGTAGTTGAGCACCTCCCGTACGCCTGACTCACGCAGATCTCCCCCGACCACGTCGGCCTTGACCCGGATGGCGCGTTCGATCAGTTCCCGGGTGACCGGCGCGGCCGGGTCGGTCGCGGCGGCCGGGTCCTTTTCGATCAGGTCGAGGATGATCGGATCGGCGATGAACCCGCACTTGACCACCTCGGCCAGGCCGGCGGTCAGGTCCACGGCGGAGAGACTGTCCAGCGCGGCGAGGTCGGCGAGCACGCCGGCCGGCGGGTGGAAGGCACCGACGAGGTTCTTGCCGGCAGCGGTGTTGATCCCGGTCTTGCCGCCCACCGCCGCGTCGACCATGCCGAGCAACGAGGTGGCCACCGGCACCCACCGCACCCCACGCAGCCAGCAGGCCGCCACGAAGCCGGCCAGGTCGGTGACCGCACCGCCACCGAGACCCACCACCGCGTCGGTACGGGTGAAACCCGCCTCACCCAGCCGGTCCCAGCACTGCGCCGCCACCTCGACATGCTTGCCTGCCTCGGCGTCGGGCACCTCGATCGGCAGGGGGGTCATGCCGGCCGCCGCCAAACCGTCGCCGACCGCCTCGGCCTGCTCCTTGAGGGGCGGCGAGTGCAGCACCGCCACCCGAGTGGCGTCGGGCAGCAGGCCGGGCAGCGCACCGAGCAGGTCGCGCCCGACCAGCACGTCGTACGGCCGCTCGCCGCCGACCGGGATCCGGGTCACCTCGTTCATCGTCCGGGAGCCTAGCCCACCGGCCGTCGCGGTGACCCGCTCCGCCGCCGGGTGCCCGAGGGGTGGAACGGAGGTTGCCGCCGCGGGCATCCGGCACCGGCAGCCGGATGTTAGGAAGGGCCCCTTCCTCTACCGCAGGCGTTAATAAGGTGCCCTTCCTTACGACTTCAGCAGGGGGACGAGTTCGGCGACGATCTCCTCGGGGGTGCGCCCGTCGGTGACCACGGTGACGGTGGCGACCTCGGCGTACAGCGGCCGACGCTGGTCCATCAGGTGCTTGAGGGTGGCCCGGGGGTTGATCGCCAGCAGCGGCCGCCCGGCGCCGAGGCCGACCCGCTTGACCGCGTCCGGCAGCTCGACGGAGAGGTGCACCACCCGGTGCCCGACCAACGCGGCCCGGTTCTCCTCGGCCAGCACCGCGCCGCCCCCGAGGGCGAGCACCCCGGAGCAGGAGACCAGCGCCGCAGCCACCGCCGCCCGTTCGAGGGTACGGAAGTGCGCCTCGCCCTCGTCGACGAAGATCTCCGGAATCGGCTTGCCCGCCACCCGTTCGATGTCGGCGTCGGTGTCCCGAAACTCGACGCCGAGCGCTTCCGCGAGACCCTGCCCGACGGTGGTCTTGCCGGAGCCGGGCGCGCCGACCAGCACACAGACCGGCCGGATCGTACCGGTCACCGGATCACCAGCGCGTCGAGGTAACCGGCCAGGTTGCGGCGCATCTCGGCGACCGAGTCGCCGCCGAACTTCTCCACCGCCGCCTCGGCCAGCACCAGCGCCACCATCGCCTCGGCGACCACGGCCGCAGCCGGCACCGCGCAGACGTCGGAACGCTGATTGATGGCGGTGGCCGGCTCGCCGGTGGTGATGTCCACCGTGGCCAGTGCCCGGTTCAACGAGGAGATCGGCTTCATCGCCGCCTTCACCCGCAGCGGCTCACCGGTGGTGATGCCACCCTCCAGGCCGCCGGCCCGGTCGGTGACCCGGCGAACGCCGGTGGCGGTGGGCATGATCTCGTCGTGTGCCTCGGAGCCGCGGGACCGGGCCTGCTGCCAGCCGTCGCCGATCTCCACACCCTTGATCGCCTGGATCGACATCAACGCGGTGGCCAGCCGGGCGTCGAGCTTGCGATCCCACTGGACGTGGCTGCCCAGGCCCGGGGGTACGCCGTACGCCAGCACCTCGACCACGCCACCGAGCGTGTCGGCGGCCTTCTTCGCGGCGTCGACCTCGGCGACCATCCGGGCGCTGGCCTCCGGGTCGAGGCACCGCAGCGGGTCGGCGTCGATGCGCTCGGCGTCCTCCGGCTGGGGCCGCAGACCCGGTTTGACGGCGACCGGGCCAAGCTCCACCACATGCGAGACGATCTCGATGCCGAGGGCCTGCTTCACCAGCGCCTTGGCCACCGTGCCGACGGCGACCCGGGCGGCGGTCTCCCGCGCGCTGGCCCGTTCCAGGATCGGCCGGGCGTCGGTGTGACCGTACTTCTGCATGCCGGCCAGGTCGGCGTGGCCGGGCCGGGGACGGGTCAATGGAGCGTTGCGGGCCTGCTGCGCCAACTCGTCGGGGTCGACCGGGTCGGCGGCCATCACGGTGCGCCACTTGGGCCACTCGGAGTTGCCGACCCGCACGGCGACCGGGCTGCCCAGGGTCACCCCGTGCCGCAGGCCACCGATGATCTCAATCTCGTCCTGCTCGAACGCCATCCGGGCGCCCCGGCCGTAGCCGAGTCGGCGGCGGGCCAACTCCCCGGCGATGTCGGTGGAGGTCACCTCGACACCGGCCGGCACCCCCTCCAGCAACGCGACGAGAGCGGGCCCGTGTGATTCCCCTGCGGTCAACCAGCGCAACACAGCCATGAGTCTGTCACGCCCGGTGTCCGCCACCCCGCGCCGCCCGCCGCGTCCCGCCCTACGGACGCGTCAGCACGGCGCGGGAGCGGACGGTCAGATGCCCCGACCGCGTCGGTGCAGGGTGCGCAGCACCGTGTCGGCGCGGACGACCCGCCCGGCGACCGCCAGGGCCAGGTAGGCCCGGGGCTCGCGCGGGTTGCGCCGGATGGTCCGCCGAGCCCAGCGCACCGCGCCCCGGGAGTCACCCGACGCGGCGCGGGCGAAGGCGATCTGGCCGGTCACCCGGGCCTGTCCGGCGGGCTGGCTGGCGAACTCGGGATAGCGGTCCAGCAGCCACTGCAACGCCTCGGAGATGGTGTCCCACCGCTGGGCGAAATACGACCGTTTGTGCCACCGCACCACCACGTACGGGGTGCGCAGGTTGACCAGCGGGGCGCTGCGGGCGGCCCGGAGCAGGAACTCGTAGTCCTCGGCGTAACTGCCCGGGATCTCCTCGTCGACGAGCCCGAACCCGTCACGCAGCGCCGCCGCCCGGATGAGGAAGGTCGACGGGTGCAGCTCGGTCATCCGGTCGCGCAGCAGCTCGGCCAGGCCGATCGAGTCGCGGTCCAGCACCCGCTCGACGGTGTGTCCGTCGTAGCTGACCCGGATGCCGCAGCTGACGAACTCGGCACCGGGCACCCGGGCCAACGCCTCGGCCTGGGCGCGCAGCTTGCCGGGCAGCCACTCGTCGTCGTCGTCGCAGAAGGCGACCAGCTCACCGGTGGCGGCCAGGGTGCCGGTGTTGCGGGCACCAGCCAGACCCGGGGTGCGGGAGTTGGTGACCACCCGCACCGGTCGGTCCGGGGCGGACAACTCGGTCAACGACCGGTCCGGTTCGGACTGGTCGTACACCACGACCACCTCGACCGGACCCGGGTAGTCCTGCGCGACGATCGCCCGTACCGCGGCCCGCAGCAGCTCCGGTCGGTTGCGGGTGGGCACGATGGCACTCACGCTCGGGTACGCGCTCACAGCTTCCGCCTTCCGTTCGGGCCGGGTCCGCGCCACGGCCGCCACCAGGGTCGGTGGTGCCGCTGCGCGGCGGCCACCAGGTCCTCGACGATCAATCCCACCCGCCGCACCGCGGCACGTCGCCCGTCGGCCGCGTCGGCGTCCACGGCGACGGTGAACCGGGAGCGGTCCGCCAGGCCGGTGGCCAGCGTGTCCAGCAGCTCCTGCCGGGACTCACAGAGCGCGACCAGGCCGGCGGCGCCGAGCCGGCGGGCGAACAGCAGCTGGTGGTCGTCGACGTGCTCACCGCGGTTCGGGTCGCGGGGCACCACGATCGGCAGGTGCCCGTGCCGGCGGGCCTCCAGGATGGTGGCCGGGCCGCCGTGACAGACCACCAGGTCGGCCCCGGCCATCGCCGCCTGCAACTCGGCGTGGCCGAGGAACGGCACCGCGTCGGGCAGGTCGTCGGCCCGGGTGTGTCCGTGCTGCACGGTCAGCCCCACCGTACCGCCGACCGTGCTGTGCCACTGGGCCAACCAGGTGACCAGCCGGTCGAACGGATGTTTGTCGGTGCCGACGGCCACCAGCACCTGCGGTCGGCCGTCCCGGGCCGGATCGCGTTGCTCCGGTACGCGTACCGTCGGCTCGTCCTGGGCCGGGCGGGGCCGCACCGGCGTGCTCCGGTGTCCGTCACCGGCCGCGTCGCCGCTCACAGCAGCGTCCCCACGACCGTGGCCTCCGGGTACTGCCGGCGCTGCTCCTCCCACTGCACGAGCATCGCCGACAGGAACGGACGGCACAGCCGGGCGGTGAGCGTCGGTGTGTCGATCCGGTCGTAGACCTCGATGTAGACGGTCGGAATGCGACGCAGCCGGGCGAGCACCACGAACGGCACCGCCACACCCGCGCCGGTGGTGACCACCGCAGCGACCCGTCGCCGACGCAGCACCCGGACGGCCAACCACGCGTTGCGCAGCAGGTTGCCCAGGTGGCGGGTGGTGGGATGGTACGCCGGTACGACGTCCTCCCCGGCGAGCAGCGACAGCGCCTCCGGTGTGTCGAAGGTGACCCAGCATCGTCGCCAGGTCTCGTACCAGGGCCGCAGCGCGAGCAACTGCGCCAGGTGCCCTCCACTCGAACCGACCAGCAACAGCACCGGCTGTTGATCGGCTCCCATGATGGTGTTGTCCACGTGACTCCCCACAAGTCCGCTTGACGTATCGGTCAGTTGTGTCGTGTCTGGATGGTGTCCAGCAGGGCGGGATGCAGCGCCGGGTTCCAGCCGGCGCCGGCGTTCGCCAGCCGCCAGGTCCGCAGCCACATCTCCAGCAGGTAGGCGTCGGCCACCAGTCGCTGCCGTGCCCGGTCGAGTCCCAGCGCCTCGCCGTGCCGCAGCAGCCACGTGTCGACCTGTCGCGCCGCCTCGGCGGCCGGTTCACCGCGTACCACCAACGCGCGCTGGAACGCGTCGTGGGCCAGGTCGAAGCCGAGGGGCACGTCCGGCCCGCTGTGCTCCCAGTCCCAGGCGATGAGTTCCCCGCCGTCCCGGCCGAGGTTCCACGGCACCCAGTCGCCGTGCCAGTGGCCGAACTCGACGGCGACGTCCGCGTGCCGGCGGGCCAGGTCGGCGACGGCCGCCGACGCTCGGTCACCGACGGTGTCGACGGCACCTCGTGCCTCGGCGGTCAGCCGGGCGAGGAACGGTGAGCCGGCCAGCGGCCGGGCCTGCGCCGGTGGACGACCCCGCCGGGCCACCGCGAGCAGCGCCGCGACATCGGGTGCCGTGTCGACGGGTACGCCCCGGATCCGCGCCGGCAACGGCTCGACCACCGCCACCGCCTGCCCGGCCCACGCGAACTCGGTGAGCAGGCGTGGCGTGCCGGGGTGTCCGGCCGTCCCGGCCAGCCCGGCCACGTCCCGTAGCGCTGCGGCCTCGGCGGTGACCAGCGCCCGCGTGGCGTCGTTCCAGCCGATCTTCGCGTACCCACGTGGTTCACCTCGGCCGTCGAACAGTTGCAACGTCGGCTTGTGGTTCGGGTCCGGTGGACGCACCCCGCAGGCCGCGTGGACGGGCGCGCCGAGTTCGGCACCGACCCGCTCGGCGAGCAGCACCTCCGCCGGGTCGAGCCCGGTGGGCAGCGCCACGGTCAGCGCCGGAAAGGGTGCCCGGTCCACCGCACCGACCCGGGCCGCCACGCCGAGCACCGCCCGCGCCGCCCGCAGCTTCGCCGGTCGAAGGGCGTTGTACGACAGCAGTGCCGCCGCGGCGACCCGGGGTGAGCCCAAGGGCAGCAGGAAACGCGCCCGGGCCACCGACGGCACCACCGCGTACCGGGCCACGACGGTGTGCCCGGCCGGCGGATCGGCGTCCACGGTCACCGCGACCCGGGAGTCGGAGAAGACCGCCCGGGTGACCCAGCCCAGCCCGTCATCGCGGCAACGGGGGTCGCCCGCGGTCGTGGCCGAGGCGGTCACGCGACGCGGTCCGGCCAGTCGAGGCGCAACCCCAGCCGCTGCCGCAGGGCCTCGTTGTGCGGGCGGTAATACTCCGTCAACTCGGCGCGCAACGTCGGCTCCAGGGGCGCGGAACGCCGATCGTTGTAGACCTTGAAGTCGGGCAGGTCGAACGAGGGCAGGCCGAGGAACTCCAGGGTCCGCCGGTAGGTAGCCCGCGCGTCCCGGTACAGCTCCTCGCTGGGCAGGAAGAGGATCTGCTCCCGGTCGAAGCGCTCCAGCCACGGGTGCAGGTGCTCCAGGTACCGGCCGCGGGCCCGGTAGGTGTACCAGTCGTAGGGCTCGCTGAAGTACTCCGGCTCGGCGATCAGCCGCTCCCGCTCCCCTGCCGTGCGCTCCGGCTCGGCGGCCAGCGCGGCCGCGAAGTCGAGCGGCTCCACGCCGTTGGTCCGCCGTTCCTTCCAATGCGAGTAGGCCCGCTCCACCGGGTCGCGCAGCAGCACGATCAGCCGCACCGAGGGCATCAACGCGGACACCCGCTCGGCGGCCAGCGGGTGGAACATGTACAGCGGGGCGGCCTCGCCGACCCGAACCGGACCACCGTGGCGGTTCTCCAGCGCCTCCCGGTGCCGCACGGTCGGGAAGTGCGACCGGTACCACGCCTCGCCGCGACGCCAGTGCTCCTCGAAGTAGTGCGAGGACTTCGTGTTCCAGGCGGGAAAGAGCCGAGGCACCAGCGGATGCTGGATCAGGTAGTTCCACAGCGAGGTGGTGCCGCCGCGTTTCGTGCCGATGATGAGAAAGTCCGGCAGTGGCCGGCGGTCGCTGGTGCGTACCCCGTAGTCGACGAGGCTTTCCCGTACCCGGTTCGTCACCTGGGTCGGCACCAACTGCTTCACCCGGTCCCGAATGGACGACACGACGAACTCACCTGCCCTTCAACGTCCGTGGCGGGTCGCCGGCCGGCGACCCGCCACGGATCTGCACCATGGTCACCCGGATGCCGCGCCGCACCCGGGGCAACGTCAACAAGCCGACGCAGACGGTGGCGAGGGTGACCACCGCGAACATCAGCCCCGCGATGCCGCGTCCCGCCACCGCCAGGCCGGCCACCGCCGCCAGCCCGACCCCCGCCACGGTGGCCGCCGCCGCGGTCAGCATCCGGGCGTCCACCAGGGGTTGGCGCACCACCAGCCGGGCGAAGGTGGCCGCGCCCAGGTTCTCGGTCACGATGCCAGCGGCCCAGGCCACCGCCGCGCCGGTCGCCCCGTGGGCGGGGATCAGCGCCAGTCCACCGCCGACGGTGACCAGCAGCCCGGCCAGCGCCGCGACCAGGTGCAGGCCGCTGCGCCCGCCCATCAGCAGCAGGCTCTGCACATTGCCGACCCCGGTGTTGACCAGCATCGCCACGGCGAGCACCGTCATCGCGGCGGCGCCGGTGGTGAATTCCGGGCCGAACAGCGCCAGGAAGGCCGGCGCGAAGACGGCGAGCAGCAGGTACACCGGCCAGGAGAGCACCAGACCCCAACTGGTCAGCTGCCGGTGCACCGCTGCGGCGGCGGCCCGCTCCCCCCGGCCGAGCAGCCGCGACAGCTGCGGGGAGACGGCCACTCGCAGCCCCTGCATGGCGAGTTGACCGGCGAGGACGTAGCGGCCGACCGCGCCGAAGACACCGGCGTCGGCCGGGCCCGCCAGGGCCGAGGTGAGCAGCACTCCGATCCACATGCTGCCCGCGTCGATCGCCGCCGAGGCGGCGCGGGGCAACGCGAACCGCCAGAACGTGGGCCAGTCGCCGGGCTCCGGGCGTAGCTGGGCACCAGCGCCGATGCCGAGTGGCCCGGCGACCAGGATCAGGCACACCAGCAGCGCCAGGGCGGCGGGCACCAGCCAGCCACCCATTCCCGCCAGCAGTCCACCACCGGTGAGCACCGCCGCACCGACCAGCAGCGGCCGGGCGACCGGCAGCAGCAGGAACTGCACCGAGACGTAGGCCCGCATCGGTCGTACGCAGCGCACGACGGCCAGCAGCAGGTTCATCGCGACCACCACGGGTACCGCCGCGAAGGTCACCACCAGCAGTGGCCCGCCCGCCGGACCCAGCAGCCGGCCGGCGAGCGGCCCGGCGACCAACGCCCCGCCCACCGCTACCAGCACGGCGACCAGCAACGGCGGGATCAGGGCGACCGGCAGCACCCGAGCACCGTCGCCGGACACGCCGGTGCGTCGCCGGGGCAGCGCCCAGATCAGGCCGGTCTCCGCACCGAGGGTGCAGATCGCGGCGGCGACGGTGACCACGCCGATCGCGGCGAAGAACGAGCCCGCTCCGGTGGTGCCGTAGCCGCGGGTGATGACCACCGCGAGCACGAAGCCGAACAGGCCGCTGGTCGCCGCGCCGAGCAGACCGGCCACTCCGCTGCGGGTACTGCGTCGGGTCTCGGCCGCGCCGTCCACCGCCGTCGCGGCGCCGGGCGCACTCGACGTACGGCCGGACCCCTCCCCCGCCGGGGGGCTGGTGGTGGCCGTCATGCCGGCACCACCGCCGCCTGCCGTGGCCCCCCGCCCGGTGAAATGCGGCGTTCCCGTTCGGAGAGAGCGATCGAGAAGGCCACCGCGAAGAAGGCCACCGCGAGGTTCTGATTGGCCATCCCGTAGAAAGGCACCTGCACCAGGCAGATCACCGGGACCACGGAGAGCCACTGCCCGGCCGCCGAGCGGGCCCGGGCGCAGATCAACGCGGCGGCGACGAACCAGGCCAGGAAGCACAGCAACGCCGGTACGCCGTGACTGAACAACACCATCCAGAGCTGCCCCTGGGTGCCGATCGGCGCATCTGCGGAGACGGTGTCCACCTCCATCGGCGCGCCGTAGCCCAGCCAGGGCGAGTCACCCACCCGACTCAGGACCTCGGAGTAGAGCGAGAGCCGGTCGGTGTTGGTGTCGCTGGACTCGACCCGATTGCCGATCATGTCGGCGACCGGGATGAACAGGGTGGCGACCCCGCCGAGCACCACCATTCCGGCGATGGAGGCGGCCACCCGGGTGTTGCCGCGTACCGCCGCCCGCACCCCGAGCACGGCCAGGCCGACGCCGAGGCTGAGGAACATCGCCCGGTTGAGCGTGAAGAACGCCGGAACCAGCGACACCGGCAACGACGCCAGCAACACCCACCGCAGCAGGCCCCGTCGGCGCAGCATCGTGTACGCGACCACGCACGGCAGGGTCATCGCGTACGCGCTGCCGTAGTTGTTGGTGTACGCGTACGGTGCCGCCGGCCGGTAGATCGGGTTGAGCGACCGGGCACTGTATTCGGCGGTGTTCAGGTGGACCATGTCGCTGATGAACGGCACCCCCGACACGCCCGACGGCAGCAGCGCCTCGACCGGAGTGCTCATCTCGAAACGCGGTGTCAGCACGCCGAGCCAGCCCAGGGCGACCAGTCCGAACCAGAACGCGCACAGCGGCACCAGCACGACGGCCTGGTCGGGGCGTTCCCGGGCGACGGTGTAGACGTAGACCGCGACGACCAGCGCGGTGAGGTAGAACGCCAGCCGCAGCACGAAGGTCGGCAGCGAGGTGGGCGACGTCAGCCGGCTCGCGCTGGCCACCACGATGGCCAGGAAGAGCAGCCAGATCCCGGTGGCCGGTGGCAGCGGCACGCGGCCCCGCGTGGCCAGCAACGTGAAGAGCAGGGCGCCCAGCAGCGGCCAGCCGAGGTAGAAGCTGCCGGCCACCCACCAGAGCGGGACGAGCCCGAACATCGCCGCCAACGGCCACAGCGGCAGTCGGGGCGGCACCGCCGGCGCAGGTGGCGTGGCGGCACTGGCCGGGAGGGGCGGCTCGGTGGTCGCCGGGGCGCGGGTGACCGGCACGCCTCAACTCCGCCCGCTGCGGCACAGGACGAACCCCAGCGGGTTGACCCCGGCCGCCCGCAGCCGCTCCGCGAGTCGGCGCAGGTCGGCCTGACGGGTGCGGTCGCGTTCGACCACGACCACGGCGGTGCCCTGTCGGGCCATCGCCACGCCCCGCTCGTCGGCCTCGGCCGGCGGGGCGTTGTACAGCACGAGGCGGTGGTCGGCGCCCTGCCGCCAGGTGCCGAACCGCACCGTGCCGGCACCCACCACCACCTGCTCGTCGCCGGCGGCCCGTCCGTTCTCGGTACGGCCGGCGGTCTTGGCGACACGGGGCAGGGTGAGCGTCGCCTCCGGATCGGTCGACGGTCGCGCGCCGATCGGATGTGGTGAGGGGCGTCGGGTGATGACCTCGGTGGGACCGTCGTCGACGTCGGTCGGTGCGGTGCGGGGCTTGGGTACGACGGGTCGGGTCGGGTCGAGGCCCGCCGGCAACCGGTCCCGGTCGGTGAGCACCGCGGCCCGCAGCCGGTCGACCCGGCCGCTGTCGTCGGCGACGAAGACCTCCCGCCCGGCCACGGCGAGGGCGACCGCGAGCCCGGCGGTGATCACGGTGGCGTCCTCCCGGGCGGTCAGCACGGCGACCCGGGCGGGTTGGCGGACCCGTTCGGCGACGGCCATCGCGACGTAACGGACGTCGGCGTCGACCGCCCGACCGCGCAGCCCGGACCGGCGGACGGTGCCCAGCAGCGGCAGGCCGGTGCTGTCCCGGGCATCGGCCACGCTGCGGATACGTCGGTCCACCGACTCCCACAGGAAGGCGAGAACCAACCCGACCACGGTCCCACCGAGGAGTCCGCCGGCCAGCAGCAGCGACGAGTTGCCGGCTGCGGTGGCCAGCGTCCGCTCGGCGCTCCGGGTGACCCAGCCCGGGTTCACGTCGACCGCGGCGATCTCCGTCCGGGCGGAGCTGAGCTGGGTGAGTTGGTTGTTGATTCCGCCGAGTTCGGCGACCGCGGCGTTGGTGGCGGCGGTGTCCCGGGCGTTGTTGATCCTGCGCTGCACGGTGTTCCGCTGGGCGATGATCTTCTCGATGCTCTCGTCGTACGACCGCAGCATCTCCTCGCGCTGCTTCTCGTACATGCCGCGCCGGACGTCGAGGTAGCTCTGCGCGGCCAGGTTGGCACCCGCCACGGCCTCCTCGGCGTCAGCGGCCTGGTAGATGAAGCGCAGGATCTGGCCACCGGCGGGCACCTCGACCTCAAGGCTGTCGCGTACCGTGCGCTGATCCGAATCGAACGTGGCGGCCAGCTTCGCGACGACTTCGGTGCCGGTGGCGATCCCGCTCTCCACGTTCATGTTCACCGCCCGGTCGGCGGCGGCGCCACTGGGTGTGAAGGCGTCGGTGACCACCGGTCGGACCGCCACCACGGCGTTCGCCGTCACCGTGCCCGGCGCCACCAGCACGTAGCCGACCGCGGCGAGCAGTCCACAGAGGGCCACCGCCGCGACGAGCCGGATCCGGTGCAGCGGAACCCGCACCATGTCGGTGATCGTGACACTGCGGGGCGGGGCGGCGGTGGAGCCGTCACCGGTCCAGGGGCTGGGCGCGGCATCAGTCATGAAACTTCTTCGCTATCTGTTGTGGATTGCCGATCACCACGACCCCGGGCGGCACGTCCGTACGGACCACCGCCGCAGCACCAACGACGCTGTCCCGGCCGATCCGCACCCCCTTCATGACCAGCGCGTGCGCGCCGATCCAGACGTTGTCCTCGACGGTTATCGGCGCCCGGGTGGCGGGGCCGGGCGGGTCGTGCCGGCGGTCGGGGGCAAGGTTGTGGAAGTCGTTGTCGAGGAACTCGCAGTCCGACAGCAGGCACCGGTCGCCGATGGTCACCGAGGTCCAACTGCCGATCCAGGTCGCGTTGAGCAGACAGTTGGCGCCGACGCGCACCTCCCCGGGCCCGGCGAAGCGGACCAGTTTGTTCAGTCGGGTGTGCGCGCCGATGCTGACCCGTACGCCACGCCGCAGCCGGATCCGACCCCGGATCTCCACCCCCGCGCCCAGTTGCAGTCGCGGATAGCGCAACCGGTACCAGCCACGCTTGACCGCGAAGACGGTACGCACGACGAATCCACGCCGAATGCCGGTCAACGAGCCTCCCCACTTTCCTCGGGCCGGCGGCGGGATACCGCGCGCCGACCCGAGGTGAACAAACTACCGAGGTTTCGTTACGAACGGTGAACGCTAGGGAACTGAAAAGAACATCGAGGCGGTCGACCAGCTCAGCTCCGGCGTCGCCTCCGCGATGAGCGTCGACTCGGCGCCGGTGACCGCCGCGGCGGGAGCCAGGGTCGGATCGAACGGCACGCTGCGCAGCGACCCGTTGGTCGCCCCGTAGACGATCTTCCCGTCCACCCAGGCCATGCCACGCACGGCGGACCAGGTCACGCCGGTGGTCGGCAGGACGAACTCGGTGGCGCCCAGGTAGCTGCCGTCGATCTCGAAGTAGCGGTAGTAGAGGTTGTTGGCCCCGCTGCGGGTGTAGTACAGCCGGCCGTCCAGGTAGAACGCGCCGGTCAACAGAGCGGGGTTGTACCAGTCGTTGTAGCCGGAGGCCTCCCACGGCCCGCCGATCGTGGTGCCGTTGAACAGCGAGATGTCGATCCGGCTGCCGGTCGGCGTGCCGGAGACCGTGTGGGACCAGTAGATCCGGTCGTCGACCAGCCAGGTCGCGCCCGCGTCCGTGTAGTTGGCCTGGCTGACCACTGTGGCGTTGGCGGCGTCCAGCGCGGTGCCGTCGAACGGCACCCGAGCCACCTCGCCGGAGCCGACGTTCAGGTGGAGGTGGCCGCTGCTGCCCGTGGGCGGGTTCTTCGGCGTGATCGTGCGCCCGCCGTTGAGCGGGAACACGCCGAGCCGGCCATGGTACTCGTTGCCCATGCCGTCGGAGTTGTGACCGAAGTAGAGGCCGTGCGTGCCCCGCCACAGCACCGGCACCGACGACCCCCAGGAACTGGCCCCCGAGGGCAGGGCGGAACCGCCGCTGCGGCGCGGGTTCCAGTTCACCGGCATTCCGGTGGCCGGGGTGACCGCGCCGATGCCCAGCCGGTCGATGGCGCCGTTGCCGGCCCGGTCGCTGGCGTTCGGATTGTTCAACCAGCGGAAGTGCCCGCCGAGGTAGATGATGTTGTCGGCGACCTCGACCGAGGTGATGGTGTCGTTGCCGGTGAAGTTGACCCAGGTGGCGACCTGGTTGGGGCCCCGGGCGGCGGTCTCGAAGCGCACCAGGGCGTCGCAGTAGGCGCTCGGCCAACCGGAGCCGCCGTTGGTGCCGACGACGAACCAGGTGCCGTCACCGCCGAACCGGACATCCTGCACGTAGTGCACGAACGTCGCCGGGCTGGCGCAGGGCGGCACGAACCGCTCGGTGCTCCAGTCGATGACGCTCGGCGTGCCGGTGAGGTCGACCAGCGCCATCTGGTTGCGCGACAGGTCGTTGACGTAGAGGAAGTTGCCGCCGACGACGAGGGTGCCGCCGTCCGGGGAGACGTCGATGGCCCAGACGTACATGCTGGTGCCGTGCCGGCCGACGCTGGTGTTGATGTTGAAGCTCGGGTCGATGGCTCCGGTCGTGGCGTTCAACCGGCCGAGCCCCGCGTGCGCGGTGCCGTTGAGCCAGTTGAACGCTCCGGCCACGTAGAGCCAGTTGCCGTGCAGCACCATGTCACGCACCGTGCCGCCGTCGGAACGACCGACCCAGCTGTCGATGATCATGCCGGTTGAGGGTTCGAGTGCCACCAGGTTGCGGCGCGACACACCGTTGACGTTCTTGAAGGCCCCGCCGACGATCAGGGTTCCGCCGGGGCCGGCGATGAGCGAGTTGACCGCGCCGTCGAGCACCGGCAGGAACGCCGTGGAGATCGTCCCGCTGGTCCGGTCGTACGCGAAGAGGTAGCTGCGGGCGGTCCAGGCCGAGCTGGCCGTCTGACGAATCTGCGTGAAACTGCCCCCGACGAAGACCGTGTTTCCGATCTCGGCGAAGGCGCGAGCCTCGCCATCACGGGCATGTGGGGTCTGGTCAGCCGGGTTGGCCGAGACCAGGGTCGCCGGCTCGGGCACCGGGACCACGGCTGCGGACGCCGCGGTGGGCACCGCCAGTACGGCCGCGACGGTCACCATCGCGACCGTCGCGGCCCCGCTTCGATGCCGACGGATGGAACGCCACGACAAGGAGAATCTGGGCACGCTGCGCCTCCAGAGTGGACGAGAATGCACGTAGCGTGCCCGCTCCACGCTGGAGGGCGGCATCCGCCGATTGGGCGGAGGGTGGATCAGGAAACGGACAACCTCAGTGAGAGTCGGATTTCCGACAGCCGTTGCGGGGGCCCGTTTCTGTGGCTCGGCTCACCCCGTTCAGCGGCTCCCTCCGGTCGGCTGCCGTAGGTAGCTGTCGCGTCCCGCCGCAGCGAATCCGGCCACCGAGGCCGCATCCTGATTCATCATCATGTTGCAGGTGTTCGTCGTTTTCGTCATTCCCGCCGAGTTGAAGTAGATCGCTGCCTTGATCTTTGGGTGGGCCTTCAGTGCCGCCGGGAACTCCTCGAACCAGCGCCGCTTCGCGTTCGGGTCGGAGGCGTCCATGTTGGTGCCGAACTCGGCAAGCATGCGTGGCTTGCCGGTGCCGATGCCGTTCTCGTCGAGCCACCGGTAGAAGGAGCCGATGGTGGTGCTGGGACTCTTCCACAGGGTGCTGCCGTTGCAGACGTGGAAGTTGTACGGATCCCACGCCACCCAGTCGACGTAGCTGTCACCGGGGTAGAGCCCGGCGTACCGGTCGTAGTGACCGGACCAGCCCATCATCGTCCACACCCAGACCGCGTTGTCGGCCTTGGCGTTGGCGAACCGGTCGTGGATGTACCGCCAGGCCCGGACGAATTCCGCGTCGCTACCCTTGGCCGGCTCGTCCTCCGGCTCGTGGTCGAACCCGATGAAGACCGGTTGACCGATCGCACGGATCCGGCCGGCAACCGCGTCGATCGTCGAGTCGTACCGCCCGCTGTAGACGTCCTTCCAGGTCAGCACGGTGCCGGACGAGAAGATCCGGCTCTCCCAGGCGAAGAACATGAGCCGCCCGTCGCGCATCTGCTGCTGCTGGAAGGCGTCGGGGAAGGCGCCGTTGCTGCCGGTGTTCGAGAAGTCGTGGTAGCGGTGGACGATGTCGAACTGTCGACCGACCTGTTTCTCCACATCAGTGATCGACTTACCGTGGTCCCACCCGGTGGACGCGCTGGACGGCGAGTACATCCCCCACCATGCCCCGCAGGCCGGGACCAGCTTCGCCGAGACCGTTCCACACTTGTCCGACACCGGCGGCGGCGGGGACGTGGGGCTGGGCCGGGCGGATGACGGGCTCACGCTGGGCGAAACACTCGGCGAGGCCGGAGGGCGGCTGGGCGAGGCCGACGGCGTCGGCGAGACGCTGGGCGAGGCGGACGACGGTGGACGGGCACCCACGCCGTAGCTGAGCGCGAGGCGCGGACGCAGGTCGGCGCTGCGGTTCTCACCTGAGGCCCAGTAGATGCGGCTGCCCAGCCCGGCCTGCGCCAGCGACAGGGTCCAGATGCCGTTACCGGTGACCAGCCCCGAGACGTCCCACTCGTTGAATCCCTTGGCGACGCCGGTGACCGTGTCCAGCGCCGCGCCCAGCGGCGAGGGCGCCGGACGGGCCGCCCGGGCGTCCAGCCGGGACTCGTGCGCGGTCACCGTCGCGTCGAACTTCTGCCAGGCGTGCACCCGCAGCGTGGCCCGTACGTTCACCGCGTTCGCCGGCAGCGTGGTGACCAGGAAGGTGAGCACCGCCTCCCGGGCGCCACGCGGGTTGCCGTCGCAGGGCGCGGGACAGGTCGCGAGCGTCGTCTTGACGCTGTTGTCGCCGTCCTGCGGCACCATCGTGGCGGTGGTGTCGGCCACCACCGGAATCGACAGGTCGTCATCGGCGAGCAGCGGCACCATGGTCGCGCCGAGCCCCAGCACCACCGTGGTGCCGATGACGCCGAGCACCATGGCCTTACGCCGTGGGCGGCGGTGCGGGATCATGCGGTGCAGTCCGCGACTGGCCACGGATACTCCTCGTGTCTACGGCAACAACGCTGAGCAGCGTATCCGCGTACACAACAGAGCGTGCGGATGACAACCGGACCTAAGCGCGTCTTAAAACTCGGCTAAGCCGACGTTGAGGCTCGCCACTGGGCGGCGGCAGCGGCACGAGGCGATCCACCTCCCCCAAAAGGGGAACAAGGTGCCAGACATGCAGTAATGCGACATAACCGACAATTACCCTGAGTTGACATCGTTCACGGCACTTGGGAGGTTGTCAGGTGACAAAGAAGCTCAGCATCGCACTCGTCGGTACGGTGGCCCTGGCAGCGGGGTTGCTGAACGCGGCACCCGCGCAGGCGGACACCTGCCCCGAGGACACCGCCTGCGAGACCACCACCACCTTCGACGTGACGGCAGGCGATCTGGAGATCACTGTTCCGGACACCGCGGATCTCGCCAACGATGGAACTCCCGGTGGTTACGCCTACGGCTCCCTCGGCGCCGTGACAGTCACGGACGCCCGGGCCTCACTCACCCCCACCTGGACGGTGACCGTCGCCGGCGCTGACTTCACCACCGGCGGCGCGACCGCACCGGAGACCATTTCCACCGGCGACATCTACTACTTCTCCGGCAACGCCACCACGACCGAAGGTGACGGAACCTTCACCCCCGGGCAACCCGGTGTCTTCGCGCCACCGCCACCGGCAGCCGGCACCACCATCGACGGCACACCCACGGCGTTCAGCCACACCGGTGGCAGCGGCAACAACTCCGCCACCTGGGAGCCGTCGTTGACCGCCGAGATCGGCCTGAGCAAGGTGGCAGGTACCTACACCGGGACCATCAGCCACACCGTCGCCTGACGCATGGCAGCACGATCCGGTCTGGCCCGCCGCGCCGGGCTCACAGCGCTCCTTCTCATCACCGCGCTCGTCGGAACCGCGGCGGCGGCAGGTGGCCCGGACGCGTCGCGTCCGGGCCACCGGGCGGACAACGACACCCTCGGCATCAGACTGCTCGAGGTCTCGTCGAACCGCCGCGATGATCCCCGCGCCCAGTTGTACATAGTCGACCATGTCAACCCGGGCACGACAATCACCCGCCGCTTCGCGGTGTCCAACAACTCGCGCGCCACACAGAAGGTGCTCCTACGGGTCTCGACAGCGGAAATCCGGGACAACACCTTCGTGCCGTCGGCGGACCCCGATGCCAACGAACTGCCCACCTGGATCACCGTCGATCGACCCGACCTGGTCATCCCGCCACACAGCCGCGTCGAACTCACCGCCACCATCGCCGTGCCCTCGGCCGCTCCCCGAGGCGAGCGCTATGGCGTCCTCGTCGCCTCGATCGCTTCACCCACTCCCGGCACCGCCGGCAATGTGCAGATCGTCAACGGTGTCGGCGTTCGGATCTATCTCGATGTCGGACCTGGTGGCGACCCCCCGTCCGACTTCATGATCGAGCGGCTTGTCCCCGGCCGAACCGAAGACGGACACCCGATCGTCCGAGCGGACGTGCGCAACACCGGAGAGCGGGCCCTCGACATCGACGGCCAGTTGTGGCTTTCCGACACGAAGGGCAAGATCAACGCCGGCCCCTTCGAGGTGCGGCAGCGAGCCACGCTCATGCCCGGCGGGGTCGGCCAGGTGATCGTCGAAATCGACGAACAGCTGTCCAACGGGCCGTGGCACGCCAAACTCACCCTCACCAGCGGACGCATCCGGCGTACCTTCACCGGCACCTTGACGTTCCCCGACAACCAGGGAGCCTGGGGCTTGCCCGCCACGATCAGCTCACACCTGCCGCTGCTGCTCGGCATCGCCGGTGCGGTCGGCATCACCGGTGTAGCGCTCGTTCTGCTCAACCGGGCCCGACGAACCCGCCAGGGATGGCGACCGGCGTGACGCCCGCCGCTTGTCACGCTGCGGGACCGCGAGGCCCATCGGGCGCTCGACCTCCGCTCAGCCGCCCGCGCAGGCGGCGGCGAGGGCGGCGGACATCGCCGGCCGGGGAGCGGGAACGCCGGTGAACTGCTCGAACTGGCCGATCGCCTGGGCGAGAAGCAGGTCCAGGCCGGAGACGATTAGGCAACCGGCAGCCGCGGCTGAAGCGGCAAGCGGAGTCGGCCACGGGTCGTAGATGGCGTCGAAGACCACCGTTCCCGCTCGCCAGCGCACGCTGTCGGCCACCTCGTCGGCGGCGCCCTTCGGCACCGTGCTGACCACCACGTCGGTGCCGGCCAGTGGCGACAACTCGAACCGCGCAGACGCCTGCGGCCACGGCACGCTGGTCATCGTCACGCCGAGCGCGGCTGCGACCGGTTCCAGTTCGGCGAGCGCCGCCGGGCGACGGGCGATGACGGTCACCCCGGCCGCGTCCAGCCGGGCCGCCGCCGCGAGGGCCGCCCGCGCGGTACCGCCCGCGCCGAGCACGGTGACGGTGGCACCGGGGCGTACGCCCGCCTCGGTCAGCACCTCGACCATGCCGGTGACGTCGGTGTTGTCGGCGTACCAGGAGCCGTCCGGACGGCGTACCAACGTGTTGGCCGCGCCCACGGCGGCGGCGACCGGCGAGACCTCGGCGGCCACCGTGAGCGCCGCCTCCTTGCCCGGCATGGTCACCGACAACCCCGCCCACTCCGGGCCCAGGCCGGCCACCAGGGCCGGCAGCTCCGCCGCCGCGCACTCGATCCGGGTGTACGACCACCCGGTCAGGCCGGCGGCGGCGTAACCCGCGTTGTGGATCACCGGCGAGAGCGAATGCGCGATCGGCTTACCCAGCACCGCCGCCCGCTGCACCGACCCCTCACGTACTGACCCGGTCAACGTCGCTCCTCACCAGCAGACAGATCCGTCGCCTAACATCCAACAATGTCTGACAGCAGTCTGCGGCACCGCAAGGGCGAGATCACCCTCACCGTCCAGGGCCCCGACCGGCAGCCGCTCACCGACCAGGTGGTGACGGTCGCCCAGGACCGGCACGCCTTCGCCTTCGGCAACATCGGCTTCGACTTCGTCGACCTGGTCGGGGGCCCCGGCCCGGAGGGCAGCACCGATGTCGAGAGCTTCGGTGGCACCGATCGTCTGGACCTGGACCGGCTCGGTGAGCTGTGGCTGGACGTGTTCAACACCGCCACCCTGCCGTTCTACTGGGGCCGCTACGAGCCGCGACGCGGCGCACCCGACACCGAACGGCTCACCGCCACCGCGCGCTGGCTGGCCGAGCGCGGCGTCACCGTCAAGGGACACCCGCTGGTCTGGCACACCGTGCAGCCCTCGTGGCTGCTTGAGGAGGATCTCGACGAGGTCGAGCGACTGCTGCGGGCCCGGATCCGCGACCTGGTCGGCGGGTTCGCCGGCCTCATCGACACCTGGGACGCGATCAACGAGGCCGTCATCATGCCCGTCTTCGACAACGGCGACAACGCGATCACGCCGCTGGCCCGGGCGCGGGGGCGCATCCACATGGTGCGGCTGGCGTTCGAGGAGGCCCGGGCGGCCAACCCGGCGGCCACCCTGGTGCTCAACGACTTCGACCTCAGCTCGGCCTACGAGTGCCTGATCGAGGGGGTCCTCGAAGCGGGCGTACGCATCGACGCGATCGGCCTGCAGACCCACATGCACCAGGGCTACCGCGGCGAGGAGTACATGCAGCAGATGCTCGACCGGTTCGCCAGGTACGGGCTGCCGCTGCACCTGACCGAGACGACGCTGGTCTCCGGTCACCTCATGCCGCCCGAGATCGTGGATCTCAACGACTACCAGATCCCGCACTGGCCGAGCACCCCGGAGGGTGAGGCCCGGCAGGCCGAGGAGATCGAGCGGCACTACCGGCTGCTGCTCGCCCACCCGTCGGTCCAGGCCATCAACTACTGGGGGATCACCGACCACGGAGCGTGGCTCGGCGCGCCCGCCGGGCTGGTCCGCGCGGACGGCAGCCCCAAGCCGTCGTACGACGCCCTGAAAGCGCTCGTCAAGGGCGAGTGGTGGCTGCCGCCGACGGAGCTGCGCACCGACGCGGACGGCACCGTCACCGTCGCGGGTTTCCTCGGCGACTACACCGTCACCGCCGGCGACCGCACCGCGCGCTTCACCATCGACGCCGCCAACCCCACCGCGACGGTCGACCTGGCCTGACCCGACCCGGGCCCGGGAGTGCCGTAACCGGTCAGATGATGCCGGCCTCCCGGGCCTTGGCCTCGTTCTTCAGGTGATCCTGGTAGGTCTCGGCGAAGGCGGAGTTGCCTTCCTTGTCGATCGCCACGAAGAAGAGCCAGTCTCCGTTCGGCGGATCCATGGCCCCCTCGAGGGCGTCCTTGCCGGGGTTGTTGATCGGGGTGGGGATCATGCCGCGCAGCTTGCGGCTGTACGGGTTCTTGGTGTCGAGCAGCTCGTCCCGGGTCATCTCGGCCGACGTCTTCGTCTTCTGCCCGGTCAACTCCAGGTAGTAGTTGACCGTGACGTCCATCTCCAGGCAGCCGCAGTCGAAGGTGCCGGAGTAGGCCCGGTTGTAGGCGACCCGGGCGACCTTGCCGAGATCCTTCTTGGTGCCGGCCTCGGCCTGGGCGAGCGACGCCACGATCAGCGCCTCGTACGGGCTGATCCCGCCGCGTTCCTTCTGCACCCGGTCGGCGAACTCCATCTCACCGGTGACGGTGAGGAAGTGGTCGACCATCTGCTCAAGGATCTCCTTGGCGGTGGCGTCCGGCGGGATCTCGTAGGTGTCCGGAAAGAGGAAGCCCTCGATCGACTTCTTGGGCTTCTTGCCGTCGGTGCGCTTGAACCACCAGTCCGGCACGCCGAGCTTCTCCGGGTTCTTCGCGGCGGCCTCGAACTCCTTGACCGGAATCTCGGTGTGATCGCTGAGCAGCTTGAAGATGCTCTTCGCGGTGCGCCCCTCGGGGATGGTGAGCCCGTTGACGACCCGGTTCTGCGGGTCCAGCATCGCGTTCAGGGCCAGCTCGCCGCTCATCTGCTTACGCAGCTTGTAGGTGCCGGGTTGGATGTTGCGGCTGCGGGAGTTGTCGTTGGCCGCCTCGATGAACGCCTTGGTGCTCTTGACCACACCGGCGTCGTAGAGCGCCACGGCCATGTCGGCGAGGAACGCGCCCTGCGGGATCTGGACGGTCACGTCCTCGGTGCCCCCGCCGTCGTAGTCGGGCGTGACGAAGTAGCTCTGGATCCGGTCGAAGCCGTAGAAGGCGCCCCCGCCGATGCCGCCGAGCAGCACCACGGCGAGCAGCAGGGCCAGGACGGTCTTGCCCCGTCCGCCACCGGACCGACCACCCTTGCGGCGCCCCCGGCGGTGTTTGCCCTTCTCCCCCCGCTCCTGCTCATCGAACCCGAGGTCCAGATCGTCCATCATTACGTCCGCCTCCGCTGCGCATCCAGCCAGCTCTGCAGAATTTCCACCGCGGCGGCCTGGTCGACCACCGCACGTTGTCTTCTCCCCCGGACACCTCGCTCGGCAAGCCTACGACTCGCCACGACCGTGGACATCCTCTCGTCGGTGAGCGTCACCGGGACAGGACTTATCACGTCGGCCAGTAGTTGAGCGTACGCCTTCACCTGTTCGGCTGCGGGGCCAAGTTTGCCGGCGAGGTTCACCGGCAGGCCCACCACCACCTCGACGGCCTCGTGTTCGGCGACCAGCGCGGTGAGTTCGGTGAGATCCGACGGTACCGCCCCTGGCCTGGGCTTTTGTTCCCGCGCGAGGGTGACCAGCGGGGTGGCCAGGATGCCGTGCGGATCGGACCGGGAGACCCCGATCCGGACCTGCCCGACGTCCACTCCCAGGCGTACTCCCCGGGTCAGCTCACTCACGCCGTGTCACCTCCCCCGACAGACGCCGCAGGGCGGGCCGCCCCGGCCCGCCCTGATCCGCTGCGCTGACGACTCACGCGTCGGCGAGCGCCTTCTCGACCGTGAGCAGCAGTCGCGGCACCTCCGACTCGGGCAGCCCGCCGCCCTGGGCCAGCTCCGGGCTACCGCCGCCCCGACCGGAGAACGCGGCTCTGACCAGGTCGTTCGCGGCGATGCCACGACTGCGGGCGGCCGGGTTCACCGCTACCACCAGCGACGCCTTGCCGTTGGCCCGGGCGGCCACCGCGACCACTCCCGGCCGCGACGCGTCGATCCGGCCCCGGATCTCCTGGGCGAGGGTGCGTACGTCGTTGCCGGCCGCGCCCTCGGGCGCCTCGGTGCCCACGTAGGCGACGCCACGCACGTCCTTGGCCTGAGCGGCGAGCGCCGCCGCACCACCGAGCACCAGCTGCGCACGCAGCTTCTCCAGCTCCTTCTCCGCGTCGCGCAGCTGGGTGACGGTCTGCTCGACCCGATCGGCGACCTGCTCGGAGGGGACCCGGTACAGCTCGGCGAGGCGGGCCACCAGCAGGTGCTCGCGGGCCAGGAAGTTGAACGCGTCCATGCCGACGAGCGCCTCGACCCGGCGTACGCCGGACCCGATGGACGACTCGGAAAGGATCTTTACCAGGCCGAGCTGGCCGGAGCGGGCCACGTGGGTGCCGCCGCAGAGTTCGCGGGCGTAGTCACCGACCTCGACCACCCGGACCTGCTCGCCGTACTTCTCGCCGAAGAGCGCCATGGCGCCGATCCGTCGTGCCTCGTCCAGCGAGGTGACGAAGGCGTGCACCTCCAGGTCAGCCAGGAGCACCTCGTTGACCTGCTGCTCCACGTCCCGCAGCACGCTCGGAGCGACGCCGGTGGCGGTGTTGAAGTCGAACCGGAGCCGACCCGGGGCGTTCAGCGAGCCGGCCTGGGTGGCGGACTCGCCGAGGAAGTTGCGCATCGTCTGGTGCACCAGGTGGGTCGCGGTGTGGGATCGGGAGATGGCCCGCCGCCGGCTGGTGTCGATCTCGGCGTAACCGGTCTCTCCCGCCCGCACCTCGCCCCGCAGCACCCGGGCCCGGTGCACGATCAGGCCGGGGACCGGCTGCTGCACGTCGAGGACCTCGACCTGCCCCCCACCGACAGTGATCATGCCTAGGTCGGGCTGCTGGCCACCGCCCTCCGCGTAGAACGGGGTGGTGTCGAGCACCAGCTCGATCGTGTCGCCCTCGACCGCCGCCGTCCGTGGGCCGTCGGTGCCGAGCACCGCGCGAACCGTCGACTCCCGGGCCACCTCGGTGTAGCCGGTGAACGTCACCGGACCGCCCGCGTCGAGCACCGACCGGTACGCCGACAGGTCGGTGTGCCCGGTCTTGCGCGCCTGCGCGTCGGCCTTGGCGCGGGCCCGCTGGTCGGCCATCAACCGGCGAAAACCCTCCTGGTCGACCTTCAGCCCCTGCTCGGCGGCGATCTCCAGGGTCAGGTCGATCGGGAAGCCGTAGGTGTCGTGCAACTGGAACGCCTTGTCACCGGAGAGCGCCGGCTTGCCCGCCGACTTCGTCTCGGTGATCGCGGTGTCCAGGATCGTGGTGCCGGCCCGCAACGTGGCCAGGAAGGCGTCCTCCTCGGCGTACGCGTACGCCGAGATGCGGTCGAAGTCCGCCGCCAACTCCGGGTACGACGGGGCCATGCAGTCCCGCGCCACCGGAAGCAACTCGGGCAGGGCCCGCTCCTGCCAGCCGAGCAGCCGCACCGCCCGGATCGCCCGGCGCATGATCCGCCGCAGCACGTACCCACGGCCCTCGTTGGACGGGGTCACCCCGTCACCGATGAGCATCAACGCGGTACGCACGTGGTCGGCGATCACCCGCAACCGCACGTCGTCCGGGTGGGACTGGTTGGCGGCCTGACCGGACTGCGCGCCGTACCGCTTGCCGGTCAACTCCGCCGCCCGGTCCAGGATCGGCCGGACCTCGTCGATCTCGTAGAGATTGTCGACCCCCTGCAGGATCGACGCCATCCGCTCCAGGCCCATGCCGGTGTCGATGTTCTTCGCCGGCAGCTCACCCAGGATCGGGAAGTTCTCCTTGTCGGTGCCCGGACCCCGCTCGTACTGCATGAACACGAGGTTCCAGAACTCCAGGTACCGGTCCTCGTCGACCTCCGGGCCGCCCTCGGCGCCGTAGGCCGGACCCCGGTCGTAGTACAGCTCCGAGCACGGGCCACACGGGCCGGGAATGCCCATGGACCAGAAGTTGTCCTTCTTGCCCCGGCGCACGATGCGCTCCTCGGGCACCCCGGTACGACGCCAGATCTCGTACGCCTCGTCGTCGTCGAGGTAGACCGTCGCCCAGATCCGCTCCGGGTCCAGCCCGAACCCGCCGGCGTCCACGGACTTGGTGGCCAGGTCCCAGGCGAGCGGGATCGCGTTGTCCTTGAAGTAGTCACCGAACGAGAAGTTCCCGTTCATCTGGAAGAACGTCCCGTGCCGGCTGGTCTTGCCGACCTCGTCGATGTCCGGCGTCCGGATGCACTTCTGCACACTGACCGCGCGCCGGTAGGGCGGCGTCTGCTGACCCAGGAAGTAGGGAACGAACTGCACCATGCCGGCGTTGACGAACAGCAGGTTCGGGTCGCTGATGGCGGGCAGCGGAGCGGACGGCACCACGGTGTGACCGTTCGCCTCGAAATGGGCGAGATACCGCCGCTTGATCTCCGCCGTCTTCATCGCTGGTGTTCCTCCGGAAAGATCTCTCGGTCACCGATCCGCGGGTCCTCCCGCAGCTCGGCGAACTGGTCGTCGAACGCCTCGCCCTGGGCGAACGCCTCGTGGATCTCGTGCTCCCGCTCGGCCATCCCGGCACGTACGTCCGCCACGAAGCTACGCAGTTCCTCGACCAGCCCGCCAGCGGATTGCGACAGGTTGTCGGCGATACCGGCCGGGGTGTACGCGTGCGCGGCGCGGGTCGCCTTGCGTACCACCACGACACCGACAGCCAGTCCGATCCCCAGCCAGAAAAGGCGCCTCATGCTCGTACCTCCCGGTGCCGTCGGGTTCAGCGGTTCCCGCGCCGGGCGGCGCGTCGCTGAGCCTTGATGGTGTCCCGCACCTCGCGCTCAGTCTCGGCGTGCCGGCGGGTGGCGGCGGCCTTGCGCACGCCGTAGCCGAACGCGGCCACCTTGACCAGCGGGTTGGCCGCGGCCGCGGAAACCACGGTGACCAGGTTGGCGACGTTGGCGCTGATGTTCTGCGCGTGGCTGGTCATGGTGTCGACCTTGGCCAGTTGGAGGTTCACACCGTCGAGGGAGGTCTGCACCTGCTCCAACGTCACGTTGACGTTGCGGACCGTGGTGTTGACGTCGCCAAGCAGGGGCCCCGTCCGGTCGTTGATGTCATTGATCATGCGGGTGGCGGCGTCCACGGTATGCCGCAGCCGCAGGATGGGCAGCATCAGGATCAGCACCAGCATCGCGAACGCGATCGCCGCGATCAGTGCCGCGACCTCCAAAAAGCCCACGCCAGTCCTCCTCGAACAGTGTTTTCGGGGCGCAAGGTCCCCGAGCCGCACGACCGTCTCGCCCACGCCAACGTCGAGTGCCCGGCCGACGACCGGTCACCACCAGCACCTGACCCTACCGTCCGTGATGACGATCGGCTCAGGACGGTGGTGACGGCGTCAGGTCACCCAACGGGTCCTCGGTGAGTGTCGGGAAGGGATCCTCGCCGGTCAGCGACGGATCGGTGCTCGGCTGTGGCCGCGTCCGCTCGTCGTCGATGGCGTTGCGCACCTTCACCGACACCAACGAACCGGGGCAGGCCTCTGCTGCGGTGGACGGGTCGGGAGCCGGTACCACCGCGGGTTCGCCGTCCACGGGTGGCGGCACGCAGGTCCGTTCCCGTACCCACAGGTCGAGGGTGAGTTCGTCCAGCCGCCAGCAGGTGTAACTGCCCTTTTCCTCCTGCTCCGGGCAGTAGTTGGGCGTCCACCGCTGCCAACCGTCGCGGCTCAGCGCGGCCTCGTACGCCTGGGCGGTCTCGTCCGGCGAGCGGTCGGAAGTGGCGGTGCGTTCCCGCAACCGGCAGTCGAGCAGGCACCACTGGCTGCCGCTGACGTCATCGACCGGGTCGACCGAGGCCCAGGACGGCACCTCCAGTTTGTCCAGCGAGGCGAAGACCGGGTCCCGGTTCATGGTCTGCACCCCGAAGATCGCCGGGAGCACACCGAGCAGAAGCACGCTGGCCAGGACCAGGACGGCGGTGCGCAGGCGCACGTTGTCCGGCGTCTGCCGGCGCGGCTCGCCGTCGCCGGACAGGTCGCCTTCGGAACGGTCGACCTCGCCGAGGCCCGGGGCGTCGGGACGTCGCACCACCGGCTCCCCGGGCCTCGGCCCGGCCCGGTCGACCGGTGCCACGGCAGCCGCGCGGGCCACCGCCGGAGCCTCGCCGGCCGGCGTCGCGGGCACCGGTGGCACACCGGAGGGTTCCGGGCGCGCCGGGTTCCGATGCGGCGGGGCCGCCCGGCCGGTGAGCCGGTCCTCCGGACGCACCGGCGCGCCCGCCCGAGCCGTGACCGGCGAACCGGCTGGTCCGGTGGGGACGCCCCGGGCGATGTCGGCGGGCGGGCCGGCGTCCGGCCGCTGTGGGCCAGCGTCCGGCCGGACCGCGCCACGGGCAGGTCCCGGCGGCGGTCCACCCGGACGAGCGGGCGCGCCGTCAGGCCGCGCCGCACCACGCGGCGGCACCGCAGGCACACCGTCAGGCCGCGCCGCACCACGCGGCGGCACCGCAGGCACACCGTCAGGCCGCGCCGCACCACGCGGCGGGCCACCGGGTGGGCCGTCGGGTCGGGCGACCGGACCGGTGCCGCCGATCCGCGGCAGGGCGCCGGCCCGTCCGGTCGGCTCGGGTCCACCCGCCACGGGTGCCTGGCCCGGTATGGGAGTGGTACGGCCACGGCCGGTGGGTGGCCCGTCGGCGCGGCGGGCGGGGCCGACGCCCGGACGTTCCGGGCCCGGCTCGACACCGCGTCCGTCGGTCGGTGCGACTCCCGCCCGACCGGGCGGGCCGGCGGCGTCCACGCCACGTCGCTCGCCGACCGTCGGCGTACCGCCGGAGGCAGTGCCGACCACACGTCCGGACGGCGCGCCGGGCGGTGCGGCGGGTCGCTTGCTGATCGTCGGCAACGCCGGGTCCGTGTGGTGCGGCCGTCCGGCCTGCCGGAGCCAGTCGGCCGGCCGCTCCGGCCGTCCGGCCCTGCCCTCGCCCGGCCGACCGGCGGGAGGCGTCTGGGTGCCGGCACCGGCCACCCCGTGCCGTCCGGACGGCTCCTCGTCTGCGGGACGCCGGCCCCGAGGTGGTGCGTCGTCCGCATCGGCCGTGCGGCGTCCCCGCGGCGGCTCGACCGGCCCGTCCGCGGGCCGCTGACCGAACGGCGGCGGTGCGGGGACCGTTCGACGACCGGACGTCGCGTCGGCGGTTGCGTCCGGACCGGCAGGACCGGACGCGACCCGGCGATCCCGGTCCGCAGCCGTCGGAACGACCGGCTCGCTCCGCCCGGTGGGTGCGGTACGAGTGGGTCCAGCGGTCGGGGGGCCGGAGGGTACGCCGGGGATCGGTGGCGCGTTGCCGGACAGCGGCACCACGGGCCGCTGCTGCTCCGGCTCGGCGGCCCGCCGCCGACCGGCGCGCTGACCATCGGCCGGAGCGGCGCCCGGCCGACCGGCGGCGGGCATCATGCCTGGCGCCCCCGAACCGGGGGTGGTGGCCGGTCCGGGCCGCTCGGAACCCCGCGGACCGACGGGATCCGGTGCGGCGCGTCGGGCGGCCAGCGGGGGCGTCGGGTCCGGACCACCGGGTGGGGGTGCTCCTACCGGAGCGTCGGCCACCCGAGGTCGGCCCAGCCCGGGGATTCGACGCTGCCCGGGTGGGCCCGATCCGGGCCCTACGGGCGCACCTGACACCGGCCGACCGGGGCCGTTCGGCGCACCGGATACCGGGCCGGCCTCCGGAACTGGTCCGGTCGGGCCACCCGGAACCGGCTCACCGGGATGTGGTCGCCGGGCGGTCGGCCCGGCGACACCGGGCTGCGGTGGCCAGCCTGCCGGCGGGTTGTTCGGCGCACCGGGCTCGTGGCGGCCACTGGCCGGCGACGGCGGGGGCGTCGGTGGTCGTTCCCGTCCGACGGGTGGCGGGCCGGCAGGCGGCCGGGTAACCGGGGTGCCCGGCCAGGGACCGCCGACCGGACGCGTTCGTGGCGGTTCGGCCGGTCCGCGTCCGGGCGGTACCGGCCCGTCCGGCCCGGGAAGACTGCCCGGTACTGGACCGGGTCGTACAGGCGGCTCCTGACCGGGACGCACCGGCCCGCTCCGCGCTCCGGCGGGCGGCTCGACGGCCACGCCGTCGGGGCCCAGCTCGCCACGTTGCTGCTTGGCCGACCGCAGGTCGTCGATCCAGCCGAGATCCTCGCCGGCACCCGGTTCCTCCGGGGCGGGCTCGGATCTGCCCCGACCCCAGCGCCGGCCCTTGCCGCGTCGCGCGTCCGGGCCTTCGTCCGGTCGGTCCGACGAATTCACTGTTGACCCCTCCCGTCGGCGCTCGCGCCGACCTCTTCGGCCACCTGGGCGTCCGGGGCCGTACGACGGTCTCCGTCGTCTCCCCCGGACGATGTCGGCGTGTCCGGCCGACCGCCCTTCGCCGGCTCGTCCGTGCGGGCAGGGGTGGGCAGCCCGCGGACGATCCGGCGCAGCAACGGCAGCCGGCCGGCCACCGATCGCTCCGCACCGTGCTGGCTCGGCCGGTAGTAGTCGGTGCCGACCAGGTCGTCGGGCACGTACTGCTGGGTGACCACGCCCCGCTGGTCGTCGTGCGGGTAGCGGTAGCCGATGCCGTGCCCGAGGCCCCGGGCACCGGAGTAGTGGGCATCGCGCAGACCCCGGGGCACCGCCCCACCCCGTCCGGCCCGCACGTCGGCGATCGCCGCCCCGATGGCGGTGGTCGCCGAGTTGGACTTGGGCGCGGTGGCCAGGTGGATCACGGCCTGGGCCAGATTGAGCTGCGCCTCGGGCAAGCCGACGTACTCCACGGCGTGAGCCGCAGCGGTCGCCACACCGAGCGCGCCCGGGTCGGCCATGCCGACGTCCTCGCTGGCGAAGATGACCAACCGCCGGGCGATGAATCTGGCGTCCTCACCAGCGACCAGCATCCGGGCCAGCCAGTGCAGCGCGGCGTCCACGTCGGAACCACGCATGCTCTTGATGAAGGCACTGGTGACGTCGTAGTGGGCGTCCCCCGCCCGGTCGTAGCGGACGGCCGCGGTGTCCACCGCACGTTCGGCGGTGGCCAGGTCGATCTGGTCCTTGCCCAGCGCGGTCGTCGAGGCGGCCGCCGCCTCCAACGCCGTCAGCGCCTTGCGGACGTCCCCGCCGGCCAACCGGACCAGGTGCTCCTCGGCCTCGGACGCGAGGGTGAGCGCCCCGGCCAGGCCACGCTCGTCGACCAGCGCGCGGCGCAACAACCCGCGCACCGCCTCGTCGTCGAGGGGTCGCAGAGTGAGCAGCACACAACGGGAGAGCAGCGGGGAGATGACCGAGAAGTACGGGTTCTCGGTGGTGGCCGCCAGCAGCGTGACCGTGCGGTCCTCCACGGCGGCGAGCAGCGAGTCCTGCTGGGTCTTGCTGAACCTGTGCACCTCGTCGATGAAGAGCACCGTGGGCGGGCCACCCGAGCGTCGCTGTCGCCGGGCCGTGTCGATCACCGCACGGACGTCCTTCACCCCGGCGGTCAGCGCGGACATGGCGACGAACCGTCGGTCCGTGGCGGCGGCGACGAGATGGGCGATCGTGGTCTTGCCACTGCCCGGCGGCCCCCACAGGATGACCGACATCGGCGCGTTGCCGACCACCAGCTGCCGCAGGGGCGCACCCGGGCTGAGCAGGTGCTCCTGACCGACCAACTCGTCCAGATCGGCCGGGCGCATCCGGACCGGCAGCGGCGCGTCCGACCCGACCGGGGTGAAGCCGCCGACACCACCGGAACCCGCCTGCGCACGGGGTGCTGCGGCGGGTTCACCGAGGGTGAAGAGGGCGTCGGACTCCATCACGAGAACAGTACCGGGCTCGGCTGGCAAGGCCGGAATCGCGCCGCCAGCCGAGCCCGGGATGATCGTTTCCGGTCAGCCACGTCCCGGCCGACGGCCCCGGTACCAGCGACCACCTCCGCCGCCCGGGCCACGGCCGACACCGGCCAGGTAGAGCGAGAGCAGCAGCAGACCGATCAGAACCAGGGTGTTCCAGTTGAAGAGATCCGGGGCACCGAGTTTGGTGTCCAGCAGGTCGAGCAAGAGGGCGAAGCCGAAAACCACGGCTGCGGCGATGGCGAGCATGACGTTCCTCCGGTGGGGGTGCCAGTAGGTCGGCGCGGGATGTACCCGATCGGTCGGCTCGCCAATCTCCACGGTGGATCACCTGGCCTGCCCGGGGCCCGGTTCTGTCGACCCTCATCGGCTGCGGCGACCACCGGCGTGATCCACAGGGCAGGGCCTACGCTGATGACATGATCATCGCCGACGAGGTCCTTGACGGGCGGGACGCCGTCCTGGCCGCCACGGGCCACCACCCGTTCGTCCGGCACTCGCTGCCCCGTCATGAGCCGGCGCGGGGCTGGCGACGTGCCGACGCCGTGTGTTGGCTCCTCGCCGGCGAGATCGGGCCGATCGGTGGCGTGATCGGAGCGCCGGCCACGGCGATCGACCTGGTCAGCGAGTTGGCAGCGCAGCGGCGGTTCGCCGCCGGACGCTGGGTTCACCTGCCCCGCACCGATCCCGCGCCGATCTGGCCGGCCGTGGCCGAGCACGAGGACTGGGACTTTCTCTGGGCGACCGGCGCGCCGCCGAGGCAGCCCGGCCAGGAGCGCGTGGTCCGGCTGACCGAGGCGGACCATCCGGCCCTCGACGCACTGATCGACGAGGCGTTTCCGACCAGCACCGCCCGCCCCGGTAACCCGCAGGTGCTCGACTGGTACGGCATCCGCGACGGCGACGAGCTGATCGCCTGCGGCGCCGACCGGACCCGGGGCGAGGTCGGTTTCCTCGCCGGGCTGACGGTGGCGCCGCGGCACCGGGGTCGTGGTCTGGGTGCGGCGCTCACCGCCGGCATGACGCGGGCGTTGCTGACCCGGTACGACATGGTCGCGCTGGGCGTCTACCCCAGCAACACCGCGGCGGCCCGGCTCTACCGGCGGCTCGGCTACACCGGCATGTTCCCGCTCACCTCGGTCCGCTTCGCCTGATCCGCGGACGGCCCGCTCCCTGCCCGGCCTGACTGATCCGCGGTCGGGCCGCCCTCTGCCCGATCGGTGGACGGGGTGCTCCCTGCCCGGCCTGCCTGATCGGTGGCGACCGAACCGGCGGCCCGGTCGGCCCGCCAGGCGGGCAGGTAGAGCGGCGCGGCGACCGCCAGCGCGACCGCGCCGACCAGCATCGCCGTGCTCACCCCGGCCCGGTCACCGATGAGGCCGAGCAGCACGCCGCCGAGCGCGCCGGCCGGCAGGGCGACCATCGAGTTCACCGAGATCACGCTGGTGCGGTACGGGCCGTCGACCTGCCGGTGCAGCAGCCCCATGTGCAGCGGATTCGACGCGCCGTGTACGGCGTAACAGGCGAAGAAGGCGATCAGCACCCCGACCGGGCCGGCCAGCAACGCCATCCCGACCACGGTGACACCCTGCACGATCCGCAGCAGCGCGGCGCCGGGCGCGGCACCGAGCCACCGGATGAGCAGCGGGGTCAACGCCGCGCCGCCGGCCGAGGCGAGCCAGGCCACCGTGCTGGCCGGGCCGAGCAGGGCGGCGGCCCGGTCGGCGTCGCCGATCACCTCGGCCAGCCGGACCGGCAGCAGGCTCTCGAAGGTGACCATGCCGAAGCCCCAGAACAACTCGACCGCGACCAGGGCGAGCAGCACCCGGGAGCGACGCAGCAGGCCGAACGCCTCGCCGACCATGCGCGGAGCGTTGCGGACCGACGCCCGCACCGCACCAGGCCCGTTGGCCGGTCGCCGTTCCACCATCAGGGTCAGCAGGCCCACCAGCGCGACTGCCTGTAGGCCCACGGCGGCCACCACCGGCAGGGTCAGGGCACTGAGCGGACCCAGCGGACCGAGCGCGACCAGGCCACCGCTGAGCAGGGCGCCGGCCGCGATACTCAGGCCGAGCACGGTGCCGCCCTGACCGAGCCCCGTCTCGTACGCGGCGTCCGGGTCGACGGCGAGAGTGCTGTCGACGTACCAGGATTCGAGGGGGCCGCTGTCCAGGGCACGGAACACACCCTGCAAGGCCCAGACCGCCGCCAGCAGGGCGAACGAGTCCGCCACCACCAGCAGGGCCAGCGAGGCGAGGCCGATCACACTGGCCACCACCAGCACCGGCCTGCGGCCCAACGCGTCGGCGAACCCACCGGTCGGCAGCTCCAGGGCGAGCACCACCACGCCCTGGGCGGCCACGGCCAGGCCGATCTGGGTCAACGTCAGGCCCCGCTCCTGCATGAGCAGGATGAACACCGGGATCAGCAGGCCGGTCGGCAGCCAGCGCAGACCGTGCAGGACCAGGAACCGACGCCGGATCTGGCGTACGGTGAGGGCACTCATCGGGCGGTCGCCACGTACGGGAAGCCGGCGATGAACAGGATGACCTGCTCGGCGTCGGGCTCGGCGGGTGCGTCGGAGTCGCGGTACCGCTTCAGCACCGCCCACAGCTCGTCGTGGAGGGCCCGCAACTGGGCGGGCGACAGGGTCAGCAGCGCGTCGCTGAAGTCGACCGCCTCGCGCCACTCGCGTGGCCGCTCGTGCTGCACGGCGATCCACCGCTGGGCGAACTCGGCCATGAGTCGTAGGTGATTGCCCTGCACCCAGTCCGATGCGGCACGGGCCTCCGGGTCGTCCTCGAAGTCCGTCGTCTGCCATGAACTGACGTCATGAGCGGCACGCCAGAACCGCCGCCGTCCGCCACCCTCGGCCGGCTCCTCGACGACCAAACCCACCTCGGCGAGCTGCCGCAGGTGGTAACTCGTCGCCCCGGTGTTGGTGTCCAGCTCGGCGGCGAGGTCGGTCGCGGTGGCCGGCCCGCTCACGCGGAGCGCACCGAGCAGCCGAGCGCGCAGCGGATGGGCCAGCGCCCGGATCTGCGCCGCGTTGACGTTGACGACGCTCGGCTTCGCTCTGGCGGACTCCATGGATACACAATATCTATGCACAGTTTGTTTGCACAAGTTCTGTGCATGGTTGGTGCTCCGGGTGAACTCAGGCGAACAGCTCGGAGACGCCGCGCAGCCGGATGCGGAGCAGGTCGGCAGCACGGGAGGAGTCGAGGCGTACCTCGGTGGGGCGCACCACACCGGCGGCGGCCCCGGTGGTGATCTTCAGGCCTACCGGGTCGATGCCCTCCCGCCGGGCCACCAGCAGACCCAGCTCCGCCCGGCTGACCGCGTCGGGACCCGCCACGTTGAGCGGCCCGGCGACATCGGAGTCCACCAGTTCCAGCACGGCGGCGGCGAGGTCGCCGACGTCGATCGGGCAGCGCCGCTCATCGGTGAACAGGGTCGCCCGACCGGCCAGGGCGTCCCGGCAGAGCTGGATCTGTTTGCTCCCCTCCCCCAGGATCAGCGAGGTACGCACCAGCACGGCGGTCGGATCGATCCCCCGCACCGCCGTCTCGGCGGCGGCCTTCGCCGCGCCGTACGGGAAGATCGGCGTGGGCGGGTCGTCGTCGGCGTACGCCTCGGGTCGCCCGGCGTGCAGCGCATCGCTGGAGATGTGCACCAGGCGCGCCCCCACCCGGGCGGCGGCATGCGCGACGTGGGCCGCCCCGTCGGCGGTGACCGCCCAGTCGCCGTACCGGTAGGAGGTGGCGACCACGGCGTCCGGGCGTACCTCCGCGACCAGATGCACCACCGCGGACCGATCGGTCACGTCCAGCCGACGCACCTCGACGCCCGGCACCGGGACGTCACCCGAATGGCACGTCCCCACCACCGGCCATCCGGCGGCAACCCCCTGCCGGCAGACTTCCCGCCCCAGAAATCCACTCCCACCCACCACCAACACCCGCACAGTCCGCCTCCCCCACGTCCACGTTCCGCAGAGTTGACCAAGAAGTTCGCGTCACCGAAAGACCCCGATCACGACGCAAACTTCTTGATCAACGCGGAGGGCGGGTCGGCCGGGTGGGTCAGGTGGGGTCGGCTACCGGGGCGGCGGGGCCGGCGGTGCCGGTGTGGGGGGCCGCCTGGGGCTTGGGCTTGGCGTCGATGCCGGCCTCGGTGCGCTGCTGGGCGGTGATCGGGGTGGGGGCACCGGTCAACGGGTCGAAGCCACCCCGGGTCTTCGGGAAGGCGATCACCTCGCGGATCGAGTCGGCGCCGGCGAGCAGCATGCAGACCCGGTCCCAACCGAACGCGATACCGCCGTGCGGCGGCGGGCCGTAGCTGAACGCCTCCAGCAGGAAGCCGAACTTGTCCTGCGCCTCCTCGGGCGTGATGCCGAGCAGGTCGAAGACCCGCTGCTGCACGTCACGCCGGTGGATACGGATCGAGCCGCCGCCGATCTCGTTGCCGTTGCAGACGATGTCGTACGCGTACGCCAAGGCCCGGTCCGGGGCCTCCTCGAACCGGTCCACCCACTCGGAGTTCGGCGAGGTGAACGGGTGGTGCACGGCGGTCCACCCACCCTCGTCCGTCTTCTCGAACATCGGCGCGTCGACCACCCAGCAGAACGCCCAGGCGTTCTCGTCGATCAGGCCGGCCCGCCGCGCGATCTCGATCCGGGCCGCACCGAGCAGCTCCTGTGCCTCACGGGTCTGCCCGCTGGCGGCGAAGAAGATCGCGTCGCCCGGCTTCGCGCCGACCGCGTCGGCCAGTCCGGACAGATGCTCGGCCGACAGGTTCTTCGCCACCGGCCCACGCGCCTCGCCGGTCTCCGCGTCGAGCACCACGTACGCCAGGCCCTTGGCGCCACGCGCCTTGGCCCAGTCCTGCCAGCCGTCCAGTTCCTTGCGGCTCTGCGACGCGCCACCGGGCATCACCACGGCGCCGACGTAGCCGCCCGCGTCGATCGCTGCGGCGAAGACCCGGAACTGGGTGCCGCGCAGGTAGTCGGTCAGCTCGGTCAGCTCGACGCCGTAGCGCAGGTCCGGCTTGTCCGAACCGTACCGGGCCATCGCGTCGTGCCAGGTGATGCGCGGGATCGGCCGGGGGATCTGGTAGCCGGCCAGATCGGACCAGAGGGCGGCGACGATCGCCTCACCGAGATCGATCACGTCGTCCTCGGTGACGAAGGACATCTCGATGTCGAGCTGGGTGAACTCCGGCTGCCGGTCGGCGCGGAAGTCCTCGTCGCGGTAGCAGCGGGCGATCTGGTAGTAACGCTCCATACCGCCGACCATCAGCAGCTGCTTGAACAGCTGCGGCGACTGCGGCAGCGCGTACCAGCTGCCCGGTTGCAGGCGCACCGGGACCAGGAAGTCGCGTGCCCCCTCCGGCGTGGACCGGGTCAGCGTCGGGGTTTCGATCTCCAGGAAGTCCCGCTCGTGCAGCACCGAGCGGGCCAACTGGTTGGCCCGCGACCGCAGCCGCATCGCCCGGGCCGGGCCGCCGCGACGCAGGTCGAGGTAGCGGTACTTGAGCCGGACGTCGTCGCCCGCCACCACCTGGTCGTCGACCGGCAACGGCAGTGGCGCGGCCTCGGAGAGCACCTCCAGCTGCGCCGCCGTCACCTCGATCTCACCGGTGGGCAGCTCCGGGTTCTCGTTGCCCTCGGGCCGCCGGGTGACCTCACCGACCACGGTGACGCAATACTCGTTACGCAGCGCGTGCGCGTCCTCCTCGCGGAGGACCACCTGCACCACGCCCGAGCTGTCGCGCAGGTCGACGAAGATGACACCGCCGTGGTCGCGCCGGCGGGCCACCCACCCGGCCAACGTCACCGTGGTGCCGGCGTCCGTCGCGCGCAGGCTGCCGGCGTCATGGGTACGGATCACGACGTGCGTCTCCCTCGTCTGCTCAACGTCTGTGCTCCCGCATTCTGCCCCGCCCCGTTCCCCGGGTGTAAGGAAGGGCCCCTTGTTAACGCCTGCGGTAGAGGAAGGGGCCCTTCCTAACACCAGGTCGGGCTGACGTTTGCGGGAGCGGTTGAGCAGGACCGGCGAGCGCCCCACCTCGGGCGTCAGTCCGTCCGTCAGCGGGTACGGCTCACGGAGACGACCATCGGGTCCACGGAGTAGCGGCGTGCCACGTCGTCGGCGTCACCAGCGGTGGCACCGGGATCGAAGAGCACCTCGAAGCAGGGCGGACCCGACTCGGTCAGTCCGAAGCCAGCGATCGCGTGCCGGGGGTCGAAGCGGCGGCCCTCGCGCACCAGCTCGTCGAGGGCCTCCTCCGACGCCACGCAGACCGTCACCTCGGGCGACCCACCACTCCAGGCCAGGGCTGGAGCCGATACGCCGATGGTGAGCAGGAGGGCCACCGCCACACCGGTCACGGTCGCCCGACCGATCGCCGGTCGACTCGTCGGCAGGGCCACCGCGCCGAGGGCGGTCAGGGCGTACACCCACAGCGCCCGCTTGTCCGCCGTGTCGTACAGGGCCAGAGCCACGATACCGGCGCCGATGGCGTAGGTGACCAGGGCGATCAGCCGGAACTCAGGCTCGCCGACCACTGCCGCTGGTATCGCCGCGAGCGCGCCGAGCAGCAGGAGCAGCCCGACGAACCAGGAGGGGCTCCACTCGCGACGCGCGTCCACGACGAGCAGCAGCCACGTGAACAGCTGTCCAGCCACGACGACCAGCGGGCGCAGCTGCGCCAGGAATCGTACGACCATTGAATGACCGTACGTGATGGCACCGAAGCCGAACAGAGTGCGGGCCGCCGGAGGAGGAATCCGGCGGCCCGCGGGCAGAGAAAACTCTCCCGTACGCAGGGATCAGTACACGCTGACGCCGTAGCGGCTCAGCACCGGCATGATCGGCTGGAAGTAGGTGGTGCCACCGGTGGAGCAGTTGCCGCTGCCGCCGGAGGTCAGGCCGAGCGCGGTGCCGCCGCTGAACAGCGAGCCGCCGCTGTCACCGGGCTGGGCGCAGATGTTGGTGCGGATCAGGCCGCGCACCTGGCCCTCGGCGTAGTTGACGGTGGCGTTGAGCGCGGTCACCGAGCCGCTGCGCAGACCGGTCGTGCTGCCCGAGCGCTGCGCCGACTGTCCGACGTACGCGTTGGCGGCGCCGGTGATGTCGCGGAAGCTGCCGTTGTAGAGGGAGACGTTGCCCGGCTGCACGGTGCTCTGGTTGCTGTAGCGCACGATGCCGTAGTCGCTGCCCGGGAAGACGCTGCCGGTACGGGAGCCGAGCAGCGAGGTCTGGCCCGAGTTGCTGTACCAGTTCGCGGCGATGTTGGTGCAGTGCCCGGCGGTGACGAAGTAGTAGGTGCTGCCGGCCCGGACGTTGAAGCCGAGCGAGCAGCGCCCGCCGCCCTGGGCGTAGATGGCCTGGCCACCCGAGATGCGGGTGCTCAGCACCCCGGCCTCGGCCTCGATGCGCACCGCGCCGTTGGTGCGCGCGGCAGCGGCCTTGACCCGCTCCAGCTTGGCGCCGGTCACCGTGCTGTCCACGGAGACGACGACCTGGTTGGTGGCCGGGTCGACCCACCACGCGGTGCCGGGGACAGCGGCCGAGCGGTCCAGCTCGGCGGTGGCGCGGTTCAGCTCCTTGGCGCCGCGCTTGACCACCTTGGGGGTGGCACCGGCGGCGGCCACCTGGCGGGCGGCGACGGCGTCGGTGACGGCGACGACCATCTTGCCGGCGGCGTCGGCGTAGGCACCGGCGGCGCGGTCACCGAGACGCTCGGCGAGAGCGGCGGCGGCGTCGGGTGAGGCGGATCCGGGTGCCGCCTGCGCGGGCGCGCCGGCCAGCAGGCCGCCGACCAGGGTTCCGGCCGCAGCGACGGTGACGACTCGACGCAGCATTGACCTTGTGGGTCGCATGTAACAGCCTCCCGTTTGGGGGTTGAGGGCCCTGTCATGCCGACAGGAGCGGGGGCAACTCGGCCACCTGGGGAAATGGCCAAGCGAGGGAAAGTATTCACATATTTAAGATCGTAAGCAAGACCCCTGTTTGCCCGAATTCACCCGCCGGCCCCAGGTAACTCCAGCGCAACATTGTGGACACAGAAAGTCATCTATACGCTCCGGTAACCGCCGCTGTCCGGCACCCGTGAACCGGAGGCCACCATGACCCTCGTCCGACGTACGCTGGCCACCCTCGCCGGCGTCACCGCCCTCGTCCTGCTCGTCACCAGCCCCGCGACGGCCGACCCCGGCCCACCGCCCACCTCGATGGCCAGCCTCGGCGACTCCATCACCCGTGGCTTCAACGCCTGCGGGTGGTACGTCGACTGCACCAGCCGTTCGTTCAGCACCGGCGACGACGCCACCGTCAACGGTCACTACCTGCGTATCCGCCGGATCGCCCCGGCCATCAACGGACGCAACCACAACGCCGCCCGCACCGGCGCGAAGTCGGCCGACCTGTACGGCCAGGCCGGCACCGCGATCAGCCAGGGCGTCGGCTACGTGACGATCCTGATCGGCGCGAACGACGCCTGCACCGGCTCGGAGTCGACGATGACCTCACCGGCGACCTTCCGCGCCAACATCGACTCAGCGTTGAACCGGCTGAAGACGGGCCTGCCGAACGCCAAGATCTTCGTGATCAGCATCCCGGACGTGCACCGGCTCTGGTCGGTCGGCAAGGGCAGCGCCAGCGCCCGTACCGCCTGGTCGGTCTTTGGCATCTGCCAGTCCATCCTGGTCAACCCGACCTCCACCGCCCAGGCGGACGTCGACCGGCGCAACCGGGTCCGCCAGCGGGTGATCGACTTCAACGGTCAGCTCGCGGCGGCCTGCGCCGCGTACGGGTCGAACTGCCGGTACGACGGCAACGCGGTCTTCGGTTACCCGTTCACCCTCGCCCAGCTCTCCGGCTGGGACTACTTCCACCCCAACACCACCGGCCAGCAGGTCCTGGCCAGCGTCTCCTACCCCGCCGGCTTCGCCTGGTAGCCCGCCCGGTCACCCCCGCGATCTCGCCGCCTGCGTCGCGTCACGCCGCCGTACCCCCACGGCGGCCGACGACGGGCGAGATCGCGGGGGCACGGACTCAGCTCACCAGTGGCTTGAGGTCCTCGCGGGGAGGGTTCCACTCCCCCGCCGAGGCGGGGACCTGCTCGCCGGAACGGATGTCCTTGACCTCGTCCGCGGCGCCGTCCACACCCGGGAACCAGACGTACGGGATGCCCCGGCGCTCCGCGTACCGAATCTGCTTGCCGAACTTGGCCGCGCTCGGCGACACCTCGGTCGGGATGCCCCGGGAACGCAGCGCCTCGGCAACCGAGTTGCTGGCCGTCCTCAGATCCTCGTTGGTCACCGCGACCAGCACACAGGTCGGCACCTCCCGCGACACCGACAGCGCGCCCGCGTTGAAGAGCAGACCGAGCAGCCGGGTCACCCCGATCGAGATGCCTACCCCGGGAAAGCGGACGTTTCCGGCGCTGGCCAGGTTGTCGTACCGCCCGCCGGAGCAGATCGAGCCGAACCGCTCGTACCCGATCATCTGCGTCTCGTAGACGGTGCCGGTGTAGTAGTCCAGACCGCGAGCGATGCGCAGGTCCGCCACGCAGAGGCCGGGCGAGTGCGCCGCTGCGGTCTCCACCACCCGGACCAACTCCTCGACGCCCTCGTCGAGCAGCGGGTGACTCACCCCGAGCGCCCGTACCGCGTCGGCGAAGGAGGCGTCCGGCGCGGAGATCTCGGCCAGCGCCAGGCACGCCTTGGCCTGCGCCTCACTCGCCCCCGCCGTGGTCGTCAGCAGCTCCGCCACCCCGGCCGGGCCGATCTTGTCGAGCTTGTCGACCGCCCGCAGCGCCGCCTCCGGATCGGTCAGCCCGATACCCCGGTAGAAGCCCTCGCAGATCTTGCGGGTGTTGACCTGGATGCGTACCGGCGGGATCGGCAACGAACGCAGCGCGTCGCCGATGACCAGCGGCATCTCCGCCTCGTGCTGCGGCGCGAGGGTGTCCCGGTCGACGATGTCGATGTCGGCCTGGAGGAACTCGCGGTAGCGCCCCTCCTGCGGTCGCTCGCCGCGCCAGACCTTCTGGATCTGGTAGCGGCGGAACGGGAAGTTGAGCGTGCCGGCGTTCTCCAGCACGTACCGGGCGAACGGCACGGTCAGGTCGAAGTGCAGGCCGAGGGTGTCGTCCCCGGCCGGGCCGTCCGGGTCGCCGTGCAGTCGCCGGACCACGTAGACCTCCTTGGAGGTCTCCCCCTTGCGCAGCAGCTGGTCCAACGGCTCGACGGCCCGGGTCTCCAGCGGCGCGAATCCGTACAGCTCGAAGGTGGCGCGGATCCGGTCGAGCACGAACTGCTCGATCATCCGCTGGGCGGGCGTCCACTCCGGGAAACCGGAGATGGGCGTGGGCTTGCTCATGGCGTACTCCCTCGGCAGCCGCGTCGCGGCGCGGCAGGGTCTGGTGGCGATCCCGCGCGATCGGGCGCGGTGAGTTTTCGGTACGCGACCGCTACAGGCCGCGGGTGGGTGCCGCCGGTCGCGCGCCGCCCATCCCCGCCACCTCGGCGAGGTACGGGTTGGTGGCGCGCTCACGGCCGATGGTGGTCTCGGGGCCGTGGCCGGGCAGTACGACGGTGTCGTCGGCCAGCGGAAGGATCTTGTCCCGCAGGCTGGTGAGCATCGTCGGCATGCTGCCGCCCGGCAGGTCGGTGCGGCCGATCGAGCCGGCGAAGAGCACGTCACCGGAGAGGCAGATCTGCTCCGCCTCCCAGGGCGAGCCCGCGCCGGGCAGCCGGAAGAGCACCGACCCGCCGGTATGGCCGGGCGCGTGGTCGACGGTGATCTCCAGCCCGGCGAGGGCGAGCGTCGTACCGTCGGTCAGCTCGGCCACGTCCTCGGGCTCGGCGTACGGCAGCCGCCCGCCGAAGAGCTGCGTGAGGTCCATCGACAACGCCTTCGTCGGATCCGCCAGCAACTCCCGGTCATCGGGGTGCACGTAGGCGGTGATCCCCCGCGCCCCGCAGACCGGTGCCACCGAGAAGGTGTGGTCGAGGTGGCCGTGGGTCAGCAGCACTGCGGCCGGGTGCAGACGATGCTCGGCGAGCAGCGCGTCGAGCCGGTCGATGACCCCGATGCCGGGGTCGACCACCACGCACTGTTCCCCCGGCCCGGCGGCGACCACGTAGCAGTTGGTGCCGAAGGCGTCCGCGGGAAAGCCGGCCACGAGCACGTCCGCTCCCCTTTCCGTCGAGGCATCCTCACCGGGCAGCCTACCGGCGTCACGCCGCGGACCGCCCGACCCACCGGCACCGGGTGAGGCACTGACGAATCCCGATGAAGATGGGCACCGACCTCGTACACCACTTTCCCAGTCGGTACCCGTACACTCTGGCGGGCGTGTGGCGTGGCGCACCTGCCGCCCGACAGGTACACGACCACCGGGTCACGACCAGGGTAGAGGAAGGGGAGCACGGGTGGCTTCCAGCAGGGACCGGCAGCGCAAACTGGCGCGGGCCAAGCTCGACCGGCAGATGGCCCGGCGGGCCGCCGCCCTCCGTCGTCGCCGACGGATCCAGGCCGGCGTCGGCTCCGTCCTGATCCTCGCGCTGGTCGTCGCCGGCTCGGCGTGGGCACTCGGCGCGTTCGACAGTGAACCGGTGGAGGACACCGCGACCAACGAGGTCTGCCTCTGGACCCCGCAGAACACCGAGGGCAACAGCAACCTCAAGGATGTCGGCGAGCCCCCCACCACCGGGCTCCCGGTCACCGGCGTCCGGCCGATGTCGATCACCACCAACCAGGGCTCGCCGATCTCCGTGGAGCTGGATCTCGCGAGCGCCCCGTGCGCCGCGGCGAGCATCGCCCACCTGGCCAGCCAGTCGTTCTACGACAACACCAAGTGCCACGAGATCACCGCCGACGGCGCGGTGCGCTGTGGCGACCCCAGCGGCACCGGTATGGGCGGCCCGGCCTACTCGTTCTACGACGAGAACGTGCCCACCGCACCGGAGGCGAGCGCGTCACCGGAGGCCAGCCCGTCGCCGGAGGCGAGTCCGTCACCGGATGAGCCACCGACGTACCCGAAGGGCACGGTCGCGATGATCGCGAACCCGCCGGGCGCCAACGGCAGCCAGTTCCTGATCTTCTTCAAGGACTTCACCACCGCCGAGCCGAAGTTCCCGATCATCGGCCGGGTCACCGAGGGCCTCGACGTCGTCGAGAAGATCGGTGCCCTGCCGACCGTGGACAATGGGGCCGGGGAGAAGGTCAAGCCGGAGGACGACGACGTGGTCATCCAGAGCCTGACCGTCGGCGAACCAGTGCTGGACCCGGCGTCGACCGCCGATCCGGCTCCCTCGGGCACGCCGAGTCCGGAAGCCTCCGGCGCGCCCGAGGCCAGCGCCAGCGCCGGCTGACCACCGGATGGCCGGGCCCACCCCACCACAGCGGCAACCACATACAGTCCAGGAGGATCGAGGCGTGACGTCCACCAGAGAGCGGCAGCGCGCGGCGGCCCGCGCCCGGCTCGAGAAGGAGATGGCCGAGCGGGCCGCTCGGGCCCGTAAGCGCCGCCAGACGCAGGCGGTCGTCGGGGTCGGCGTGGCCCTGCTGCTGGTGGTCGCCGGCACGGCCTGGCTGGCCAGCAACATGCTCGGCGACGACAGCGGCAGCGACAACACGGCCCAGGGCGCGAACTCAGTGCAGTGCGACTGGGTGGAGCTGGCCGGGGCCGAACGGACCCCGCAGGTCAAGGACGTCGGGCTGCCGCCGACCGAGCAGAGCAAGGTCGGCGTCCAGACCATGACGATCACCACGAACCTCGGCCCGATCACCGCCCGGATTGACAGGTCCGCGGTGCCGTGCACGGCGGGCAGCTTCACGCACCTGGCCGAGAAGGACTTCTTCGACAACACCAAGTGCCACCGGCTGGTGACCGAGGGCATCAAGGTGCTCCAGTGCGGCGATCCGAGCGCCACCGGCGAGGGTTGGCGCGAGACCGACGGCACCGGCGGCCCGAGCTACCGGATGGCCGAGGAGAACCTGCCGACCGACAAGCGGCCGCCGTACCCGGAGGGCGTCATCGCGATGGCCAACTCCGGCCAGGCGTCCAGCAGCGGCAGCCAGTTCTTCATCGTGTACGGCGACTCGCCGCTGGACCCGAACTACACGGTCCTCGGCACCATCACCGGCGGCATGGACATCGTCAAGCAGGTCGCGGAGGCCGGCGACGACGCCGCGTTCGCCCAGCAGGCCGGCGGCGGCCACCCGAAAAAGGAGGTCATCATCACCGACCTCACCATGACCGAGGCCTAACCCCCGCACCACCCGAAGCGCCCGCCGACCACCCCGGCGGGCGCTTCCCCTTCCCCCTCCCCCCTCCTCCCCCCTCCCCCCTGAAGCCGTCGATCATGAGGTTATTGCCCGCGACACGCCGGTGCCGCGACAACAACCTCATGATCAACCCGGACAGGGGGGTGGGAGGGGGGGACAGGGGGAGCAGGGGGGTGGGGTTAGGCGCCGGAGGTTACGCGGTAGGCGTCGAAGACGCCGTCGACCTTGCGGACGGCGGCGAGGAGGTGGCCCAGGTGTTTGGGGTCGGCCATCTCGAAGCTGAACCGGCTGACCGCCACCCGGTCGCGGGTGGTGGTGACGGTGGCGGAGAGGATGTTGACCCGCTCCTCGGAGAGCACCCGGGTGACGTCCGCGAGCAGCTTGTGCCGGTCGAGCGCCTCCACCTGGATCGCCACCAGGAACGTCGAGGCGGAGGTGAGCTTCCAGTTCACCTCGACCACCCGCTCGCCCTGGGCGCGCAGGTCCTCCGCGTTGGCGCAGTCGTCACGGTGCACGCTCACCCCGCCGGAGCGGGTGACGAAACCGAAGACCGAGTCCGGCGGGACCGGAGTGCAGCAGCGGGCCAGCTTGATCCACACATCGCTGACGCCACGGACGACCACACCCGGGTCGTGGCTGGAGGAGCGGCTGCGCGGCGGCCGGGTGGCCACGGCGGTCTCGGCGATGTCCTCCGCCGCGCCCTCCTCACCGCCGTAGGAAGCCATCAGCTTCTGCACCACCGACTGGGCGGAGACCTGACTGTCGCCGACCGCGGCGTACAGCGACGCCACGTCGGGCAGATGCAGATCCCGGGCGATCGCCATCAGGTTGTCGGAGGTGAGCATCCGCTGCAACGGCATGCCCTGCTTCCGCATCGCCTTGACGATCGCGTCCTTGCCCTCCTCGATCGCCTCCTCGCGGCGCTCCTTGTTGAAGTACTGCCGGATCTTCGTCCGCGCCCGGGGGCTCTTCACGAAGCCGAGCCAGTCCTGCGTCGGGCCGGCCGTGTCGGACTTCGAGGTGAAGATCTCGATCACGTCACCGTTGGACAGCGTCGACTCCAACGGCACCAGCTTGCCGTTGACCCGCGCCCCGATGCACTTGTGCCCCACCTCGGTGTGCACCGCGTACGCGAAGTCCACCGGCGTCGACCCCGTCGGCAACGGGATCACGTCGCCCTTCGGGGTGAAGACATACACCTCCTGGCTGGACAGGTCGAAGCGCAGCGCGTCCAGGAACTCGCTCGGGTCCGCCGCCTCCCGCTGCCAGTCCAGCAGTTGCCGCAGCCAGGTCATCTCGTCGATGTGCGCCGGCGGGCCGACGATCTGGGTGCCCTTGTGCTCCTTGTACTTCCAGTGCGCCGCGATACCGAACTCCGCCGTGCGGTGCATCGCGTACGTGCGGATCTGCATCTCCACCGGCTTGCCGGTCGGCCCGATCACCGTGGTGTGCAGCGACTGGTACATGTTGAACTTCGGCATCGCGATGTAGTCCTTGAACCGGCCCGGCACCGGCTGCCAGTTGGCGTGGATCACCCCCAGCGCCGCGTAGCAGTCCCGCACCGTGTCGACCAGAATCCGCACACCCACCAGGTCGTAGATGTCGTTGAAGTCCCGCCCCCGCACGATCATTTTCTGGTAGATCGAGTAGAGGTGCTTCGGCCGCCCGGTCGTCTCCGCCTTGATCTTGGCGGCCTTCAGGTCGGTCTGCACCTTCTGGGTCACCTGGCGCAGCAACGCCTCCCGCTGCGGCTGGTGCTCCCCGATCAGCCGATTGATCTCCTCGAACCGCTTCGGGAACAGGGTGCCGAAGGCCAGATCCTCCAGCTCCCACTTGATGGTGTTCATACCGAGGCGATGCGCGAGCGGGGCGAGGATCTCCAGCGTCTCCTTCGCCTTCTGCTCCTGCTTCGGTCGGGGCAGGAAGGTCAGGGTACGCATGTTGTGCAGCCGGTCGGCCAGCTTGATCACCAGGACGCGCGGGTCCTTGGCCATGGCGACGACCATCTTGCGGATGGTCTCCGCCTTGGCGGCATCACCGAGCTTGACCTTGTCGAGCTTGGTGACGCCGTCGACCAGCAGGGCGACCTCGCCACCGAAGTCGGCACGCATCTGGTCGAGGGAGTACTCCGTGTCCTCGATGGTGTCGTGCAGCAGCGCGGCGACCAGGGTGGTGGTGTCCATGCCCAGGTTCGCCAGGATGGTCGCCACCGCGAGCGGGTGGGTGATGTAGGGGTCGCCGGACTTGCGGTACTGGCCGGAGTGCCAACGCGCCGCCGTGTCGAAGGCCCGCTGCAACAACCGCGCGTCAGCCTTGGGGTGATTTTCCCGATGCGACGCGATCAGCGGCTCCAGCACCTCGCTGACCTGCGACGACTGCCATGGCGCGTTGAACCGGGCGAGCCGTGCCCGGACCCGCCGCCCGGTGGGCGCGTGAGACAGGGCGAATCCACCGGCCGCCGAGGAATCACCAGTATCGCCGGCACCGACGGCCGGAGGAAGGCTCTCACCGGTCGGCTGCGCCGTGCCGGACCCGCCACCCGACGCCGGTGCGGCGCCGTTACGGCCGGTCAACGAGCCCTCCGCGTCACCTGTCGGATGCACCGTGCCCTCCACCGGAGGGACGACCTCGTGGGACACCGGCCTCCTCACCGCTCGCCGGGACGAACCGACCGTGCGTCGGCCGGTCTGGTCTGACGCCGCACAGGCGGGTCACCGCCCGGTCAGCAATGGGCAATGCTACCCCCACCGGGGGTGCCGTGCCGCTCCGCCGGACGGACCGTGCCGGGCCCGTCCGGAGCCACCATCGACTCAAACGGTCAACAGGGCATGCACGGGACGCGGAGCCAGTCGGTCACGCCCGCCGAGGAACGACAACTCCAGCAACACAGTGAAGCCTGTCACCGTGCCACCCGCCTGCTCCACCAGGTCCAGCGTCGCCGCCGCCGTGCCACCGGTGGCGAGCACGTCGTCGACCACCAGCACCCGGTGACCCGCCGTGAAGGCGTCCTGGTGCACCTCGAGGGTGGCCTCGCCGTACTCCAGTTCGTAGGAGGCGGCGTAGGCCGGCCGGGGCAACTTGCCGGCCTTACGCACCGGCACCACCCCGACTCCCGTGGCGTACGCGATCGCGGCGGCGACCACGAACCCCCGCGCCTCGATGCCGACCACGGTGTCGAAGGACTCCCGCCCGTGGTACGCGACGATCCCGTCGATCACGTCCCGGAAGACGTCACCGTCGGCGAACAACGGCATCAGGTCCTTGAACATGACGCCGGGCTTGGGGAAATCGGGCACGTCGAGCACCCGGCTGGCGACCAGCCGGGCCACCTCCGGCCCGCTGTCTCCGCGTACCCCGATGCTGTGGGTCTCCGTCACGGCAGTTCCGCTTCCCTTCCACACGACGGCGGCGTCCCGCACACTGCTCGCACAGCATGCAGGACGCCGCCGATACCTGTTCCTACCAGGTGGTCCCCGGCGTCCTCAGCGTCGCTTTCCGCCGCCCGGACGGTTGCCGCCAGGACGCCCGCCCCGGGCGCCGCCGGAACGCTTACCCGCCGGTCGTGCGCCCACCTTGGGCGCGGCGGCACCGGCGAGGGCGCCGGCCTCCGCAGTGACCGGTTCCTCCGCACGCTCGGCCGGGCTGGGGGTGTCAGCCGCCTTGGCCGGAGTCTCACCCCGGCCAACCGTGGCCCGCCGGGCCTGCACCCGCTTGTTGTGCGCCATGAACCGCGGGTCGCGGTTCTTCAGCACCACCAGCAGCGGGGTGGCCAGCGTGATCGAGGTGATGAAGGCCATCGCCATACCGACGAAGAGCACCAAACCGAGGTCCTTCAGGGTGCCCGCGCCGAGCAGGCCGGCACCGATGAACAGGATGCCACCGACCGGGAGCAGCGCGACGACCGAGGTGTTGATCGACCGCATCAGGCTCTGGTTGACCGCCAGGTTGGCGGCCTCACCGTACGTCTGGTTGTTGTTCGCGGTGATCCCTCGGGTGTTCTCCTGCACCTTGTCGAAGACCACCACCACGTCATACAGGGCGAAGCCCAGGATGGTGAGGAATCCGATGATCGTCGACGGGGTCACCTCGAACCCGACGATCGAGTAGAGGCCGGCGGTGAGGAACAGGTTCATCACCAGCGAGAAGACGGCCGCCGCGGCCATCTGCCACTCGAAGCGCAGCACCAGGTATACGGTCACCAGCGCAAGGAAGATCACCAGACCGAGCAGTGCCCGGTTGGTCACCTGGCTGCCCCAGGCCTCGCTGACCCGGTTGCTCGCGATCTCCGCCGGGTCGACGTTGAACACCCGCCCCAACTCGAGCCGGACCGCCTCGGCCTGCTCGGAGTCGAGCTCGGTGGTGCGCAGCTCGTAGAACTCGCCACCGCCCCCGCCGACCTGCTGGGTGGTGACCACCTTGCCGCCCTCGACGGTGCTGGCCATCACCTCGCCCGCGCGCTGCTCCACCTGCTCCAGGGTGCCGACGCTGGTCGGGACCTGGAACGAGTTGCCGCCGGCGAACTCGATACCGAGGCTGAAGCCGCGGAAGATGACGCTGCCGAGCGCGACCGCCACCAGCACGGCGGCGATGGTGAACCACACCTTGCGTCGGCCGACGATGTTGAGGCCGGCCTCACCTCGGTAGAGGCGGGCTGCCAGACCAGTCTCAGCCATCTCAGGCCTCCTTGACACGCTGGTTGCGGGGCTGAGCCTGCTCCGACGGGCGGGCGGGAAGAGCCCGGCCCAGGCCGCTGACCCGTGGGGACAGGAACGCCTTGGTTCGGGCGAACATCGTCATGATGGGATGCCGGAAGAGGAAGACCACGAGCAGGTCGAGCACCGTCGCCAGGCCCAGGGCGAAGGCGAAGCCCTTCACCGTGCCGACCGAGACGACGTAGAGCACCACGGCCGACATGATCGTGATCGCGTTGGCGGAGATGATCGTGCGGCGGGCCCGGATCCAGGCCCGGGGTACCGCGCTGCGCGGGCTGCGCCCCTCCCGGATCTCGTCCTTGAGTCGTTCGAAGTAGATGACGAACGAGTCCGCCGCCACACCGAGCGAGACGATGATGCCGGCGATGCCGGCGAGGGTGAGCGTGAAGCCGATCTGCCGGCCGAGCACCACCAGGGCGCCGAAGAGCAGCAGCGCCGACAGGATCAGGCTCAGGAAGATCACCGAGCCCAGCAGTCGGTAGTAGAAGAACGAGTAGATGATGACCAGCAGCATGCCGATACCGGCCGCGAGCAGACCGGCCCGCAGGTGGCTGGCGCCCAGGGTGGCGGTGACGTTCTGCTGCTCCTGCGCCTCGAAGGTGACCGGCAGGGCACCGTAGCTCAGGTAACCGGCCAGCTCGCTGGCCTCAGCGTTGTTGAAGTTACCGGTGATCTGGGAGTTGCCGGTGAGCACACCCTGGATCTGCGGCGACGAGATGATCTCGTTGTCCAGCACCACGGCGACCCGGCACTTGCCCTCGTCGCCGAGCGCGGAGGCGTCACAGGCCTGGCCCTCGTTGTTGAACGCCTCGCGGGTCAGCGCGGTCCAGTTCTGCTGGCCGGAGCTGGTGAAGTTCAGGCTGACCACCCACTGGCTGGTCTGGTCACGCACCGCGTTGGCGTCGGAGACGTCGGTGCCGAGCACCTTGGCCACGTCCAACAGGTTCTTGGCGTAGCCACCCTCGCAGGCGACGACCTGCTGGTCCGGGTCGGAGATGGACGCCGGAGGCCGGTCGTCGAGCTGAACACAGCTGATCGTCGGCACGTTGAACTGCATCAGCGCCGGCAGCACCGCGACCTCGCGCCCGCTCAGCTCACCGAACGGCTTGAGCTTCTCGGCCAGCGACGGGTCGGCGCTCAGGTCGGCCGGCGCCTGCAAACCGCTCGCGGCGGCCCACGCCTCCGCACCGACCTTCTGCTCGACGGCGCGGCGCTGCTCCTCGACGCTCTGCGTCACCTCTTCGCTCGCCGTGGCCGACGGGGTGGGCGACGGGCTCTCCGAGGGCGTCGGCGTCGGGGCGCCACCGCCCTGACCACCGGCGCTGGCTGACGGGGACGAACTGGCCTCGGCATCGGGCGTGGGGCTCGCGGTGCCTGATGGCGTGGCCTGCGGGCTCGCGGTGCCCGACGGGGTCGCCTCGGGGCTCTCGGTCGGCGCCGGTGACGGGATCGACCCGCTGCCATCGACGATCTTCAGCACTTTGCGGAACCGCAGCTCGGCCGCGTTCCCGACCTCGTTGAGCTCGCGGTTCTCGCCGGGCAGGGAGACGACGATGTTGCGGTCGCCCTCGGTGACCACCTCGGCCTCGGCCACGCCGTACGCGTTGACCCGGCTCTCGATGATCTGGCGGGCGCGCTCCAGGTTGTCGGCCGTCGGAGCCCGGCCGTCCAGGGTGTTGGTGGCCTCCAGCGTCAGCCGGGTGCCACCGACCAGGTCAAGACCGAGGCGGGGTTCGAGCCGATCTTTCCAGCTACCGCTGGCACCGCCCGAGAAAAACACCAAAAGATAAAGGACGACGAAGATGGCCCCGAGTACGGCCAACTGCCGTCCCGGGCGCATCTGTCCCTGAGGTGGTGCCACGGCTGTCCTGTCTCCCTGTGGTCACGCCGCCGCGGGCGCGGCGGCGGGTCGGCCGGAATCCCCGGGCCGACGGCCTGCCTCCCGACGGTGCCCGGGCTGGTGCCGCCGCCTCGGGTGGTCGGCGCGGGCGCGTAGACCGGGTACGAGCCGGCGGCCTGCTATCCAATTATCTCAATGCGCAGTTCGAGGATGACACCCACCCGGGGACGCGGGCGGATGCCCCGTCCGAGCTGCCGGTGGGCCGGCGACCCGGACGGGACTCGACGTCAGTCCTTGACCGAGTCGGTTTCCTCGGGGGTCGCCTCGACCGGCCGCTCCGCCGGGGTGACCACCCGGGCGATCGCCGGCCGGGCGTAGCGGGTCTGCACTCCGGGAGCGACCTCCAGCAGGACGCTGTCGTCCTCGACACCGGTGACCGTGCCGTAGAGCCCGCCGATGGTGACCACCTCGTCGCCCGCGGAGAGGTTGGCCTGCATCGATTCGGCCTCGCGGCGGCGCTTCTGCTGCGGACGGATCATCATGAAGTACATGACGCCGAAGAGCAGAGCGATCATGAGGATCGGCGTGAAGCCTCCCGCTCCGCCGCCATCTGCTGCGTATTGCACGGTTGTCGACCTTCCCATTGGCCGCCGGGCCGGCGCGTTGGCACCGGAGCGGAGGCGGATTTGCACGTCCTGTACAGACCGCGGCGAGTCTAGTCGCTCTGTCTGGGAACGCCGAATGCCACACAGATCACGAACAGATCACGGCTCACCGATGTCCACCGAGAACAGATCGGGTGCAGGAGTAGCTTCTGCCGCAAATGTACCATTCGGTGGCGTACGACCCAGATGGCGCCAGGCCGCCTCGGTGGCCACCCGCCCCCGGGGCGTACGCGCCAGCAGCCCGGCCCGGACCAGGAAGGGCTCGCAGACCTCCTCGACCGTGTCCGGCTGCTCCCCGACCGCCACGGCCAGCGTCGACAGGCCGACCGGACCACCCTTGAAGGAATCCACAAGTGCGGTCAGCACCGCCCGGTCGAGCCGGTCCAGGCCGAGGGCGTCCACGTCGTACACGGTCAGCGCGGCCTGGGCGGTCTCGATGGTGACCACACCGTCGGCGCGTACCTCGGCGAAGTCCCGCACCCGGCGCAGCAGCCGGTTGGCGATCCGTGGCGTGCCCCGGGACCGACCGGCGATCTCCGCCGCTCCCTCCTCGGTGATCGGCACCCCGAGGATCCGCGCCGAGCGGTGCAGCAGCGTCTCCAGGTCGGCCGGTGCGTAGAAGTCCAGGTGTGCCACGAAGCCGAACCGGTCCCGCATCGGACCGGTGAGCAGACCCGATCTGGTGGTCGCGCCGACCAGCGTGAACGGCTCCACGTCGAGCGGAATGGCGGTGGCGCCCGGCCCCTTGCCGACCACCACGTCGACCCGGAAGTCCTCCATCGCGCTGTAGAGCAACTCCTCCGCCGGCTTGGCGATCCGGTGGATCTCGTCGATGAAGAGCACGTCCCCCTCGGCCAGGCTGGTCAGGATCGCCGCCAGGTCCCCGGAGCGTTCGATCGCCGGCCCGCTGGTCACCCGGATGCCGGCGCCCAACTCGGCGGCCACGATGTTGGCCAGGCTGGTCTTCCCCAGGCCCGGTGGGCCCGAGAGCAGGATGTGGTCGGGCGGCGAGCCGCGCCGCATGGCGCCCTGGAGCAGCAGGTCGAGCTGATCGCGGACCCGATCCTGCGCGATGAACTCGGCGAGGCGCTTCGGCCGGACACTGGCCTCCGCGTCCCGTTCCGCGTCGTCGACGTACGCCGAGACCAGTCCGCCGTCGGGGCCGGTCACGGGATGTCCTTCAGTCGCGACTGCGGGGCTCGCAGACCCGGCTCACTCCTCGCGCTCCTCGGGATGTCCTTCAGTCGCGACTGCGGGGCTCGCAGACCCGGCTCACTCCTCGCGCTCATCGGGTACGACCCAGCAGCCGGATGGCCTGCTTCAACAGCACCGGCACCGGCGGGGTGGGACCGTCGATGGTCTCGGCCACGGCGGTGACGGCCTGGTCGGCCTGCCCGGCCGTCCAGCCGAGCCCGATCAACGCCTGGCGGACCTGTTCGGGCCAGCCGCCACCGGTCACCCCAGCCGCGCCGTCGACACCCACCGGGACCGGGCCGATCCGGTCGCGCAACTCCAGTACCAGCCGTTCGGCGCCCTTCTTGCCGATGCCGGGGACCCGGGTCAGCGCCCCCGTGTCGGCGTTGGCGATGGCCTTGCGTACCGCGTCCGGGGTGTGCACGGCGAGCACCGCCTGGGCCAGGCGCGGGCCGACCCCGCTGGCGGTCTGCAACAGCTCGAACAGCGCCTTGGCGTCGTCGTCGGCGAAACCGTAGAGGGTGAGCGAGTCCTCCCGGACGACCAGGCTGGTGGCCAGCCGGGCCGGCTGACCGACCCGCAGGTCGGCGAGGGTGCCGGGGGCGCACTGCACGGCCAGGCCGACCCCGCCGACCTCGATCACCGCGTGGTCTGGTCCGGCGGCGGTCACCACGCCTCGCACACTGGCGATCATCTCGCTCCTCCTCGTCTGGCCCGGTCCGCCGCGGCGGCCAGCTTCGACCGGGTGCCGCCGCGCCACACGTGGCAGATGGCCAACGCGAGGGCATCCGCGGCGTCCGCCGGCCGGGGCGGCTCCGACAACCGCAGCAGCCGGGTGACCATCGCGGTCATCTGGGCCTTGTCCGCCTGGCCGGACCCGGTCACCGCCGCCTTCACCTCGCTCGGGGTGTACGTCTGCACCGGCAACCCGGCGCGCGCCCCGGCCAGCACGGCGATCCCGCTGGCCTGGGCGGTGCCCATCACCGTACGCACATTGTGCTGGCTGAACACCCGCTCCACCGCCACGCTGTCCGGCCGGTGCTCGGCGACCAGGTCGGTCAGCGAGCGGTCCAGGTGCAGCAGGCGGGTGGGCAACTCGTCGGCCGGGTCGGTGTGGACGACGTAGTAGGCGATCAGCGTGCAGGGCCGTCCGGGCACCCCCTCCACCACGCCGACTCCACACCGGGTCAACCCCGGGTCGACGCCGAGCACCCGCACGCCGCCTCCCTCCAGCCGCCGGGGCAGTACGTGTGTTCGACACCCTACCGATGCCGCCGCCACGCCGCGCTACGGGACACGCCCGACGTGGCAGGCGGGACAGCAGTGTAGGGGCCGACCACAGTGTGCGATCGGAGTATGTGTCACAACCCCATGTGCGCCCGACCACACAGCTCGTAACTTCATGCGCCATGACGGCAGAACCCATGGCGGTCCCCCACGTCGTGAACGTCGACCTGACCGGTCGTACCGCCCTCGTGACGGGTGGGGGCGGCGGCATCGGCCGGGCCTGTGCCCTGCGGCTGGCCGCGGCCGGCGCCACGGTCGTGGTGGTCGACCGCAACGTCGAGGCGGCCAAGCTGGTGGCCGCCGAGGCCGGCGGCCGGGCCGAGGGGGTCGATCTCGCCGACCCGGCGACGGTGGACGCGCTCGACCCCGACGTCGACATCGTCGTCAACAACGCCGGCCTGCAACACGTGGCGCCTCTCCAGGAGTTCCCGGTCGAGCGCTTCGAGTACATCCAGCGGGTGATGGTGGAGGCGCCGTTCCTGCTGATCCGGCGGGCGCTGCCGCACATGTACGCGCGCGGCTGGGGTCGGATCGTGAACATCTCCTCGGTGCACGGGTTGCGTGCCTCGCCGTACAAGGCGGCCTACGTCTCGGCGAAGCACGCGTTGGAGGGGCTGTCGAAGGTGGTCGCGCTGGAAGGTGCGGCGCACGGGGTGACGGCCAACTGCATCAACCCGGCGTACGTGCGGACCGCGCTGGTGGAGAGCCAGATCGCCGACCAGTCGGCCGCCCACGGCATCCCCGAGTCCGAGGTGATCGAGAAGGTCATGCTGGCCCGTGCGGCGATCAAGCGGCTGATCGAACCCGAGGAGGTGGCGGAGTTGCTGGCCTACCTCTGCTCACCCCCGGCGGGGTTCCTCACCGGTGCCTCGATCGCCCTCGACGGGGGCTGGACGGCGAATTAGCGGCAGCCACCAGCAGAATGTCGGTCATGTCGTCACCGGTGGAGTTCCTGGAACTGCTCGCCCGGGAGGCGGCCACGGTCGAGTTCGAGGGACCGCTGGTCGCCGCCCGCGCCGCCGGGCTGCCCGCCGAGCGCCTCGCCGAATTGGAACAGGCCAAGACGGTGGCGCTGCGGGTCCGGGCGCTGCTGGAACGCCGACGCCGCCGGGAGAGCGAACTCTCCGGCCTGTACGACACGGTCCGCGACCTGGCCGGGCTGCGCGACCTGGACGAGGTGCTGCGGGCGATCGTGCACCGTGCCCGGCACCTGCTCGGCGCGGACGTCGCCTACATGACGCTCAACGACGCCGAGCGCGGCGACACCTACATGCGGGTGACCGACGGCTCGGTCTCCGCCCAGTTCCAGCAGCTGCGGCTGCCCATGGGTGCCGGGCTCGGCGGCCTGGTGGCCCAGTCCGGCGCCCCCTACGTCACCGCGAACTATCCGGCGGACGAGCGGTTCCACCACACTCGGGAGATCGACGCCGGGGTGCGTGAGGAAGGGCTGGTGGCCATCCTCGGCGTGCCGCTGCGGCTCGGTTCGACCAGCATCGGAGTGCTCTACGCGGCCAACCGCACGGCGCGGCCGTTCGCCCGCGAGGAGGTGGCGCTGCTGCTCTCGTTGGCGGCCCACGCCGCGGTGGCGATCGACACCGCCCGGCTGCTGGCCGAGACGCGATCGGCGCTGGAGGAACTCTCCTCGGCGAACACCACCATCCGGGCGCACAGCAGTTCGGTGGAGCGGGCCGCGGCAGCCCACGACCGGATGACCGCCCTGGTGCTGCGCGGCGGCGGGGTGGAGGACGTCGCCGCGGCGGTCTCCGACGTGCTCGGTGGGGCGCTGCTGGTGCTCGACGCCGAGGGACGGCGGCTGGCCCAGGTCGGTGAGATCGACGAGCCGGACCGAGCGGAGATCGTCGAGGCGGTCACGGCGTCGCGGACCGAGGGACGCAGCGTACGCCGGGGCGCCTTGTGGTACGCCGCCGTGGTGGCCGGCGCGGAGAACCTGGGCGTGCTGGTGCTGCGCCCCGAGGGTGAGCCGGCCGACGCCGACCAACGCATCCTGGAGCGGGCGGCCTTGGTGACCGCCCTGCTGCTGTTGTTCCGGCGTACCGTCGCCGAGGCGGAGGGACGGGTCCGGGGCGAGTTGCTCGACGACCTGATCGCCCGGCCGCTGCGCGACCCCGACGCGCTGCGCGGTCGAGCCCGCCGGTTGGGCGTGGACCTGGACGCACCGCACGTGCTGGTGGCCGTCGGCGACGACGCCATCGCGGCGACCGGCTCCGCCCGGCTGCGGGTGCTCTCCTGGGCCACCACGTACGCCTCGACGCGGGGCGGGCTGGCCGCGGCGCGGGACGGCCGGGTGGCGCTGATGCTGCCCGGGCAGGACGCGGGTGGCAGCGCCCGGGCGGTGGCCCGGGACCTGTCCCGGATCACCGGTCGGCCGGTGACCGCCGGGGCGAGCGGTCCGTCGACCAATCCCTCGTCGCTGGCCGCCGCCTTTCGGGAGGCGGACCGTTGCCTGACCGCGCTCGGCGCGCTGGGCCGGGCCGGGCAGGGGGCGAGCAGCGCCGAGCTGGGTTTCGTCGGGCTGCTGCTGGGCGCCGTCGACGACGGCGGCGACGCCGACGTGAGCCGGTTCCTCACCGCGACCATCGGACCGGTGGTCGACTATGACGCTCGGCGAGGTACCGCGCTGGTGCGGACCCTGGAGGCGTACTTCGGCGTGGGTGGCAGCCTCGCCCGGGCCGCCGAACAGCTGCACGTGCACGTCAACACGGTGACGCAGCGCCTGGAGCGGGTCGGGCAGTTGCTCGGCGCGGACTGGCAACGTCCCGACCGCGCCCTGGAGGTGCAACTCGCGCTGCGCCTGCACCGACTCCGTACCGCCGACGGCTGAGCGGTACGGCTCGCTCAGTGCTTGCCGTAGTGCTCGCGGGTCTCGCGGATCGCCGCCTCGGCCGCCGCGCGCTCCTGCGGCGTGACCCCCCGCTTGGCGGCCAGCCAGGCCCGGAGCAACTCCACGGCGATCGGCAGGACCGAGAGCCCCACGATGCCGATCAGGATGAACTCGATGTTCGCCTTGACGAACGGGACCTGACCGAGGAAGTAGCCGAGGACCGTCACTCCGGTGCCCCAGAGGATGCCGCCGACGATGTTGTAGGTGACGAAGGTGCGGTAGTTCATCCGGCTGACCCCGGCGACGATCGGGGTGAACGTCCGCACGATCGGCACGAAACGGGCCAGCACGACCGAGCGGGCGCCGTACTTCTCGAAGAAGTCGTGTGCCTTGAGCAGGTTCTCCTGTTTGAACAGACGCGAGTTCGGGCGGCGGAACAGCGCCGGGCCGACCTTTCGGCCGAACAGGTAACCCACCTGGTCACCGACGATCGCAGCGATGGTGATGAGCAGGCACACCAACCACAATGGATAGGTGATGTAGCGTCCGTCGGCGACGAGCAGCCCGGCGGTGAACAGCAGCGAGTCACCCGGCAGGAAGAACCCGATCAGCAGGCCGGATTCGGCGAAGACGATGGCCAGGATGCCGAGCAGGCCGAACGTCGAGATCAGGTGTTCCGGGGAGAGCCAGTCAGGTCCGAGAGCCAGGGTGGTGACAGGCGTCGACACGATGGACCTCCGGTGCGAGTGGCGAGCCACCACAGGGCTCGGGACGCCCGTAGTCTACGGCCGAAGGCGATCGTTGGTTGCCGCGACCAGCCGCGGCCCGGCAGGGCCGAGCTGATCCACTGCGGCACGCGCCGGAGGTCGGCATGGGCAGCCGCTCCGCATCTCACCCTGTCATGCACGTGTGCCGATTAGCCCGGCAATCCCGCCGCGCGGACTGGACAATTGGGACTAGAAGATTATTTCAGCCCCAAGGAGCGATCATGGCACGCAGAAGAACACCGAACACGCGACCTGCTCTGGTCCTGGCTTTCGCAGTAGGCACGCTGGCCGGCGCGGCCGGTGCCCTGACGCTGCGACGTCGCGGCCGGCACGGTGCCAGCTTCGCGGACGAGATCACCGCATTCGCCGATGGCACCAGCCCCGCCGGCTTCGACGAACGCCTCGACCGTGCCGCACCGACCCCGGTCGGGGCACCGGTAGCGGTCGAACAGGGTTGAGCAGTGGACGCCACTTGCGCATCGGCCAGGCCAGCGGTTTTCGCCTGGATTCTGCGGGGGCGAAGGGTAGCGACGACATGGCCGACAGAATGAGTGGCGGTCCGGGTGCCGCCTCCCCGGAGACACCCGTCACCGAGTTGGTGCAACGAGCCGCCGAGCAGATGACCCGCCTCGTACGCGACGAGTTGACGCTGGCCCGCGCGGAGATGGCGGCGAAGGGCAGACGTGCCGGTTCCGGTGCCGGGATGCTCGGCGGCGGCGCCATGCTTGGCCTCTACGCCGGCGGCACGCTCGTCGCCGCCGTGGTCCTGGTGCTGGGTGCGTTCATGCCGGACGCGCTCGCCGCGCTCATCGTCGGGGTCGTCCTGCTCGTCGCCGCCGCGATCGCGGCCCGCCGCGGCAAGCAGCAGGTCACCGAGGCCATGCCGGCCACCCCGAGCGCCACCAGGGACAGCGTGCGTGCCGACGCAGAGACCATCCGCAACGCGGCGAGCCGGAGGCGATCATGAGCGCGGTCAACGACGATCCGGAGCAGGTCCGCCAGGACATTCAGCAGACACGTGAGCAACTCGGGGACACCGTCGCCGCGCTGGCCGCCAAGTCCGACGTCAAGGGTCGCCTCCGCGCGAAGGCCGACGGGGTCGCCGACGGACTCCGACAGCAGGCCGAGGAGGCCGGGCCGGTGGCGAAGAGCACCATGACCTGGGCGACCCGTGAAGTGAGTCGGAAACCCTCCGCATGGGCCAACGCCCTCACCCGGACGGTCCGCCGCTCGGCTGACACGACCGGCTCGACGGTGTCCAGCCAACGGAAAGCCGTACTGACGTCGGCCCGCAGCGCGGCAACCCGCATCCGCGCCTCGGTTCGCGCCAGACCGGTGCCGATCCTCACCGCCGCCGGTGCCGCCGCGGCAGCGCTCGGTCTCGCGGCCTATCGGCGTCGCCGGGCAAGGTGATCGACGAGTTTTCCCCGTAATGGCGTCACGCCAGCATCGTCCCTGCCGATCTGCGGGGCCGAGCACGGACTCCGCTTCCCCCCGCCGACCTGGGGCTGCCCGCAGGCGGACGAGTACTTCGGGACCGGGAGGGTAAGCGCCCCCGTGCTCGTCGCTGGCGGGCCCGAAGAGGGGAGATCGAATGACAACGGTTGGGAGAACGCGGCTCCCCGCCTGACAGGTCGGGCGGTGACGGAGCCGGCAAGATCCGGCAGGAGGCCACGCAGGTCGGCCGGGAGACGGCGCAGGCCGGCGGGCAACTCGCCCACGAGACGGTCGAGCAGGGTAAACAGGTGGCCGCGGAAACCCGCCACCAGGCACGCAACCTGGTCAAGGAGGTTTCCGTACAGGCGCGTACCCAGGCTCAGGAGCAGCAGAATCGCGCAGCGGAGAGCCTCCGTACGCTCGGGGACCAACTTCGCACCATGGCCGACTCCGGTGATCAGAACGGCATGGCCGCCGAGGTCGCCCGGCGAGGTGCCGACGCGGCCCAGCAGGCGGCCGGCTGGCTGGACGAACGGGAACCCGGCGACCTGGTACGCGAGGTGCGTGACTACGCCCGGCGGCATCCCGGCACGTTCCTCGCCGGGGCAGCGATCGCCGGTCTGCTCGCGGGTCGGTTCGGCCGCGCCCTCACCGGCGGTCAGGAGGACCACGGCCAGCAGGGCACCGCCGAGCAGGACGGCGGCGACCAGCGCCGGTCGACCGGGCGTACCGTGCCGCAGGGTCCGCTGATGCCACCCACGTCGCAGCAGCCGCACCTGTCGCCGGCCGGCCAGGTCGCGCCCGTACGCCACGGACCGACCGGGCGGGAGGTGGGGCCGTGAGCGCCCCGGCGGGCGGTGGCGCCGACCGGACCCAGGCATCCATCGGTGAACTGCTGGCGGATGCCAGCCGCAACTTCTCCACCCTCTTGCGCAAAGAGGTCGACCTGGCCAAGGCCGAGCTGCGCCAGGAGGCGCGCAGCGTCGGCACCGTGGCGGGAATGTTCGCCGCGGCCGCGGTCGCCGGGCTGCTCACCCTGATCTTCGTGTCGCACGCCCTCTGGTGGGGTCTGTCCAACGTGATGGACCAGGGATGGGCCGCTCTCATCGTCGCCGTGATCTGGGCCGTCATCGGCACCGTGCTCGCGTCCCGGGCCCGCAAACAGCTAGGCACCATCAAACCCCTCCCGCGCACCAGACAGACGGCACAGGAGATACCCGACGCAGTGAGGGGCCGCTGAGCCGAAGGGAGCCATCATGTCCAGCGATCCGGACCAGATCCGGCACGACATTGAGCAGACCCGAGCCGAGCTGAGCAGCGACGTCGACGCGCTGTCCTACAAGGTGAACCCGCGCCGCATCGCGAGCGTCCCGGTGACACGGGCGCGCAGCCGGCTGAGCCGCATCGTCGACCGGGTGATGGGGACCGCGAGAGACACCCGGGACGCCACGATGCACCAGGCCCACGAAGTCGGCCACCGCGTCTCGGACACCGCGCACCAGACGTCGAACGCGGTGGCGCACGCGGCGCACCAGACGACCGGCGCCGTGGCGAACGCGGCCCACCAGACCTCGGACGCCGTCGGAGCGGCTGGGCAGCGCGCCAAGTCAGTCACCCATGCGTCGAAGGAACGGGCCGAGGGCAACCCGCTGGCCGCCGGGTTGATCGCCTTCGGGGTGGGCGTGCTCGCCTCCGCCCTGCTGCCACCCAGCAGTAAGGAGCAGCAGCTCGCCGGGCGCGCCAGGCACGAGGCCATGGAGCATGCCGACCAGTTCAAGCAGAAGGCCGGCGACATGATGCACCAGGTCCAGGACAACCTGCGCGAACCTGTGCAGGAGGCGTCGCAGGCGGTCAGGTCGACGGCCTCGCAGGGGGCCGCCGCGGTGCGCGACACGGGCACCGAGCAGGCCCGGCACGTACGCGACGACGCGCGGCAGGCAACCCAGCGGTCGTAGCACGCGTCGCAGTCGCTCGCCACGGCGTCCGCCCCGGGTCAGCTGGCCCGGGGCGGACCCTTGCCGCACCCGGCCCCGACACGGGTTTGCCGTGCTCGGCTACCTTGATCCACACCCCTGCCGGAAAGGTGCCGAGTACATGCCCATCGGTTTCACCCTCGCCATCATCGCCGCGATCGTCGCGGCGGTCGCCGCCGTCGTCGCCCGCATCGGGGCGGTGCAGACCGTACGACGGACCAGCGCCATGGTGGCGCTGAGCGCCCTGCTCGTGGCGCTGGGTCTGCTCGCCGCATCGAGCGCCCACTCGGTGCCGATCCGTTCGGTCGGCATCGTCACCAGCTTCGGCAAACCGACCGGTGAGGTCACCGGCTCCGGCCTGAAGTGGGTCACCCCGTGGCAGCGGGTCGGTGAGTGGGACGCCGGGCGACAGAAGTACGACCACATCGGCAACGATCAGTGCGTCCGGGTCCGTACCGGCACGCTGGCCGACGCGTGCGTGGAGGTGCTGGTCGAGTGGCAGGTTCAGCCCGAGAACGCGCCGAAGCAGTTCATGGACTACAAGGGCGACTTCCAGAGCTTCCGGGGGCAGCGGGTCGGTGTCCAGCTCGACAGCGCGGTGAACGACGCCTTCGCCGTCTACAACCCGTTGGAGCGTATCGACGCGAAGACCGGCAACCTGAACGTGGACCTCAAGCCCTTCGCGGCGAGCATCAAGGCCAACGCCGAAGAGCGGCTGGCCGATGACGTCGAGATCCTGTCGGTCACCATCACCCGGGTCAACCACGACGACAAGACCGAGGGCAACATCAAGGCGTTTCAGGACAAGCTCGCCCAGACCCGCAACCTCGAACAGGACCGCCTCAACGCCGAGATCCAGAAGCAGGTCACCGAGACCAACGCGACGGTGGACAAGGTGACCCGCTGCCTGGAGATCGCGGACAAGCACGGCAGCTCCCCCGGCCTCTGCATCAACCCGGGCATCATCACCGGAAAGTGAACCGCCCGCCCGTCGTGCCGGACGTGCCGCCCGCCGCACCGGCACGGCGGGACGGCGCGACGGGACGGCGGGACGGCGGGACGGCGGGACGGCGCGACGGGACGGCGCGACGGGACGGCGCGGTCAGGAGGTAAGGGCGTCCAGCGCCAGGTCGACGTCCTCGGTGGTGGAGTAGAGGTGGAAGGAGGCACGGATCCGGCCGGCCCGCACCGCCGCGCGTACCCCGGCCCGTTCCAGCTTCTCCTGCGCGCCGGGCACCTCGACGGTGACGATCGCGCTGTCCCCGGGCGGCTGCCCCAGCCCGGTGAGGAACCGGTTGGCCAGCGCCACATCGTGCGCCCGCACCTGCTCGACCCCGATCTCCAGCAGCAGTTCCAGCGATGGGGCGGCACCCACCCAGCTGAACCAGGCCGGCGAGATGTCGAACCGGCGGGCGTCCTCGGCCAGCCGCAGCGGCGGCCCGTAGTAGGAGGCGTGCGGGTCGCGGCCCGCGTACCAGCCGGCGGCGTCGGGCCGCAGCCGGTCGCGCACCTCGGGAGCCAGGTAGGCGAACCCGGTGCCCCGGGGTCCCATCAGCCACTTGTACCCGCCGGCCACCACGACGTCCGCGCGGCTCGCGTCGAACGGCAGCCAGCCGCAAGCCTGGGTGGCGTCGACCGCGACGAGCGCGCCGTGGGCCCGGGCCGCCGCGACGATCTCGTCGTACGCGACCACCGTGCCATCGGCGGACTGCACCAGGCTGAACGCCACCAGGTCGGTGTCGGCGTCGACCGAGGCGGCCAGGTCGTCCAGCGGCACGGTGCGTACCTGCACGCCCCGGTCGGTCTGGACGAGCCAGGGGAAGAGGTTGGAGGTGAACTCGATCTCGGGCACGACCACCCGGGCGCCGGCGGGCAGCGCGGCGGCGACCGGCGCCAACAGTTGGGACACGGTGACCCCGACCGCGACGTCGGCCACCGGCACCGCGACCAGCTGGGCGAACGCTGCCCGGCACCGGTCGGTCGCCTCGCTCCACGTCTCCCACGGCCCCCGACCCGCCCGCCAGTCGGCGAGCGCGCCCTGCAACGCGTCCCAGCCCGGATCGGGCGGCAGCCCGTAGCTGGCGGTGTTCAACCAGCCCGGCTGCGGTTGCCACAGCTTCTGCGCCTGCTCCAGTTCCACGCCCCGACGCTAACCGCCCCGCCCCGTCCCCCAGAGCGCCAATCCCACCTCCGTGGCCCACCCTGCCCCCGCCTCACCCCGTTGATCATGAGGTTGTTACCCGAGAGAGCGATTACCCACGGCAATAACCTCATGATCAACGGAGAGATCCGGGGAGGTGGGGTGGGGGTGGGGGTGGGGGTGGGGGGCTGTTAGGTGACGTTGGCGGGGCCTAGGACGCTTTTTAGGTCGGCCATGAGGGCGGTGGTGGCGGCTACTCGGACCGGGCTCAGGCGCAGGGTGGTGGCGCGGGTGCCGTTGAGGAGTTTGACGTGCACCTCGGCGTCGCCGGGGTGCAGCACCAGGGTTTCCTTGAGCCGTTCCACCAGCGGAGGGGTGCACCGGGTCACCGGGATGGTGAGGGTGACCGGCTTGTTCGCGGTGCTGTTGCTGACGTCCGGCAGGGACATGTCCATCGCCATGATGCGCGGGGTGTCGTCGCGCCGGTCGACCCGACCCTTGACCACCACGATCGCGTCCTCGGCGATGTACTGCCCGATCACCTCGTAGGTGTTCGGGAAGAACAGCGTCTCCACGCCGCCGGCGAGATCCTCCAGGGTCGCCGAGGCCCACGCCCGCCCCTGCTTGGTGACCCGGCGCTGCACGCCGGAGAGGATGCCGGCGAGGGTGACCACCGCGCCGTCAGGCACGGTGCCCTCCTCGGAGAGGGCCGCGATGGTGGTGTCGGCCGCCGCGCCGAGGATGTGTTCGAGGCCGAACAGTGGATGATCGGAGACGTACAGACCGAGCATCTCGCGCTCGAAGGCGAGCTTGTCGCGCTTGTCCCACTCCCCCTCGGCGATGGTCGGCATGACCGTGGTGGTCGTCGCCGCATCGGCGTCGCCGAAGCCCGCGCCGAACAGGTCGTACTGCCCGACGGCCTCCTTGCGCTTGACGTCCGCGTACGCGTCGATGGCGTCGGCGTGCACGGCGAGCAGGGACTTGCGGGGATGCTTCAGCGAGTCGAACGCCCCCGCCTTGATCAGGGATTCGATGGTCTTCTTGTTGCAGACCACCGCGTCCACCTTGGACAGGAAGTCGTAGAAGTCGGTGTACTCGCCCTTCTCCTCGCGACAGCGCATGATCGCGGCGACCACGTTCGCGCCGACGTTGCGGATCGCGCCGAGACCGAAGCGGATCTCCCGACCGACCGGGGTGAACGGGCCGGCCGAGGTGTTCACGTCCGGTGGCAGCACCTGGATGCCCATCCGCCGGCACTCCGACAGGTACATGGCCATCTTGTCCTTGTCGTCACCGACGGAGGTCAGCAACGCGGCCATGTACTCGGCCGGGTAGTTGGCCTTGAGGTAGCCGGTCCAGTACGACACCAGCCCGTAGCCGGCGGTGTGCGCCTTGTTGAAGGCGTAGTCGGCGAACGGGACGAGGATGTCCCACAGGGTCTTGATGGCCTCGTCGGAGTAGCCGTTGCTGCGCATCCCGTCGCGGAACGGGATGAACTCCTTGTCGAGGACCTCCTTCTTCTTCTTGCCCATCGCCCGGCGCAGCAGGTCGGCCTTGCCGAGGCTGTAGCCGGCAAGCACCTGGGCGGCGCGCTGTACCTGCTCCTGGTAGACGATCAGGCCGTAGGTCGGGCCGAGGATCTCCTCCAGCGGCTCGGCCAGCTCCGGATGGATCGGGGTGATCTCCTGGAGCCCGTTCTTGCGCAACGCGTAGTTCGTGTGCGAGTTGGCGCCCATCGGACCGGGTCGGTACAGCGCCAGGACGGCGGAGATGTCCTCGAAGTTGTCCGGCTTCATCAGCCGCAGCAACGACCGCATCGGCCCGCCGTCGAGCTGGAACACGCCGAGGGTGTCGCCCCGGGCCAACAACTCGTACGTCGGTTTGTCGTCAAGCGGCAGCTTGAGCAGGTCCACCTTGCGGCCGTGGTTGAGTTCGATGTTCTTCAGCGCGTCGTCGATGATGGTCAGGTTGCGCAGGCCGAGGAAGTCCATCTTCAACAACCCGAGCGACTCGCAGGTCGGGTAGTCGAACTGGGTGATGATCGCCCCGTCGGCGTCGCGGCGCATCAGCGGAATGTGCTCGATGATCGGCTCGGCGGACATGATGACGCCCGCGGCGTGCACCCCGGTCTGCCGGATCAGACCCTCGATGCCCTTGGCGGTGTCGATCACCTTGCGGACGTCGGGGTCCGACTCGTACAGGCCGCGGATCTCGCCGGCCTCGGCGTACCGCGGGTGCTTCGGGTCGAAGATGCCGGTGAGTGGGATGTCCTTGCCCATCACCGCCGGCGGCATCGCCTTGGTGATCCGGTCGCCGACCGCGTACGGGTAGCCGAGCACCCGGGCCGAGTCCTTGATCGCGGCCTTCGCCTTGATCGTGCCGAAGGTGGCGATCTGGGCGACCTTGTCCTCACCCCACTTGTCGGTGACGTACTTGATCACCTCACCGCGCCGACGCTCGTCGAAGTCGATGTCGACATCCGGCATGGAGACCCGCTCGGGGTTCAGGAACCGTTCGAAGATCAGCCCGTGCGGGATCGGGTCCAGGTCGGTGATGCCCAGGGCGTACGCGACCAGGGAACCGGCCGCGGAACCACGGCCGGGGCCGACGGCGATGCCCTGCGCCTTGGCCCACTGGATGAAGTCGGCCACCACGAGGAAGTACGACGGGAAGCCCATCTGGATGATGACGCCCAGCTCGTACTCGGCCTGCACCACGTGCCCCTCGGGAATGCCCTCCGGGTAGCGGCGGGCCAGCCCGGCGAAGGTCTCCTTGCGGAACCAGGACTCCTCGGTCTCGCCCTCGGGCACCGGGAAACGCGGCATCAGGTTGTGGAACTCGAACATCCCGCTCGGATCGACCCGCTCCGCCACCAGCAGCGTGTTGCGGCACCCCTCCAACCAGGCGTCGGAGCCGTCCACACCGCGCATCTCGTCGGCCGACTTGATGTAGTAGCCGCTGCCGCCGAACTTGAACCGGTTCGGGTCGGCGACGTTGCTGCCGGTCTGCACGCACAGCAGCACGTCGTGCGCCTCGGACTGCGCCTCGTGCGTGTAGTGCGAGTCGTTGGTGACCACCGGTGGGATGCCGAGCTTGCGGCCGATCTCCAGCAGCCCGTCACGGACCCGCTTCTCGATGTCCAGGCCGTGGTCCATCAGCTCCAGGAAGTAGTTCTCCTTGCCGAAGATGTCCTGGTACTTGGCGGCGGCTTCGAGAGCCTGCGCGTCGTGGCCGAGCCGCAGCCGGGTCTGCACCTCGCCGGACGGACAACCGGTGGTGGCCATCAGGCCGTCGGCGTACTCGGCCAGCAGTTCGGTGTCCATCCGGGGCCACTTGACGAAGTAACCCTCGGTGTACGAGCGCGAGGTCAGCGCGAACAGGTTGTGCAGACCGGTCCGGTTACGCGCCCAGATCGTCTTGTGGGTGTACCCACCGCTACCCGAGACGTCGTCGCTCTTCTGCTCCGGCCGACCCCAGCGCACCCGCTGCTTGTGGAACCGGGACTCCGGCGCCACGTACGCCTCGATGCCCAGGATCGGGGTCACCCCGGCGGCCATCGCCTGCTTGTAGAAGTCGTTCGCGCCGTGCATGTTGCCGTGGTCGGTCATCGCCACCGCCGGCATGCCCTGCCGCTTGACCTCGGCGAACAGGTCCTTGAGCCGGGCCGCACCATCGAGCATGGAGTACTCAGTGTGCACATGCAGATGCGCAAACGAATCGCCCATGCGTGGCGCCCCCGGGTCAAATGATCGAGTCGGTCGGGCTAACCCTAACCCCGTCGACGCCGGGGATCTCCGCACGCCGCGCGGCCCCCGTACGACGCCGGGTGCGGTGTCGACTGGTGGACACGGAGCGGACACGGCGGCTGACCCGGCGTAGCCTGAACGCCCACCGCAACACCGGGCGAGCACGGGACGGCGCGATGACCCTCGCGGACGGGATCGACGACCTGGCCGGTGCCGCGGCGCGCGGCGACCGGGCGGCCCTGGAGGCCCTGCTGACGGCGATCCGCCCGGAGGTGCTGCGGCTGTGTGGCCGGCTGCTGCCGAACCGGGAGGACGCGGAGGAGGCCTGCCAGGACGCGCTGCTCGCGGTGGCGCAGGGCATCCACCGCTTCGAGGGGCGCTCGTCGTTGCGTACCTGGCTGTACCGGCTGACCGCCAACCGGGCCCGCTCGACCTACCGGGCGCTGCGCCGACGGTGGCTGATGGAGGCCGCCGGGGAAGCGCTGCCGGAGCGGCCCGACCCGCGCCGCACCAGCGTGGTCGCCGGCACCCGACTGGACCTGCTGGAGGCCCTCGACGCGATCCGCCCCGAACTGGCCGAGGCGTTGACCCTGCGTGACGTGCTCGAACTCGACTACCGCGAGATCGCCGGGTTGCTCGACGTGCCCGAGGGCACGGTCAAGTCCCGCATCCACGAGGCCCGCCGGCAGGTCCGGCTGCGGCTCTCCGATGCCGACTGACCTGCCCGGCCGGCGTCGTCACGCGGCGCTGGGCCTGCCCGGCCGGTGTCGTCACGCGGCGCTGGGCCTGCCCGGCCGGCGTCGGCCGGCGGCGCTGGCCCAGGTCGGCCGGACGGCGGTGCTGGCCATGGCCGTCGTGCTCCTCGCAGGTGCCGCCGGTTGCGCCGACGAGCCTGTCGCGCCGCTGCCGGTACGCCCGCCCGGCACCACCATCTCGGCGTCGCCGGCAACCCCCTCCCCGCCGAGCAGCACAGTTCCGCCGCCGACTGTCGTGACGACCGCTCCCGCGCCACCGCCTCCGACGCGTCGGGCCCCCACCTCGCAGCGCAGCACCCACAGTCCGTCGCCCAGCGCGACCACGTCCGAGGTCTGTCTCGGCGCGGTCCGCTACGAACTGCCGCTGTCCGATCCCGGGCCGTTGCCCTCGTCGCTCTGTTTCGCCACCGGCGGGGTGCTGCGGCTTCAGGGCATCGGCCCGGGTGAGGTCACCGTCGACCGCGAGGATCTGGTGGAGAGCCAGTACGCGGCCGGCGTGGTCGACCTCCGCTTCGTCCGGGCCGGCACGGTGGAGGTGTCCGTCCCCCGCACGGCGAGCACCGAGGTGATCACGGTGGTCGTGCGATGACCGGTCGGCGTACCCGTACCCCGTCGAGCAACGCGTCGACGAACTCGTCACCGGCCCCGGGCGGGGGTACGACCTGCGCGTACAGCATGCCGGCGCTGACCCGGGCGGCGGCCTCCACCAGGACCGGACGTCCCTGCGGGCAGTCGAAGCGGGCGACCACCCAGTCCAGGCCACCCCGCCGTACCTGCCGTGCCGGTGCGGCGACGCAGTCGGCGTGGGGCGCGGCGGCGACGAACGCCGCCGGATCGGTGTGGCGCGCGGTCGCCGACAATCCGACGAAGGCGCCCGGCACCCTCGGATCGGTGGCCCACCGACGCGGCTCCGGTGAGATCACGAACGCCGGTTCGAGTCGGCCGGACTCGTCGTACCGTCCGGCCCACCCGGATCCGGCGGCCCGCCAACCGTCAGGCAGCACGACAGTCAGCGGGCCACTCGCCGCCGTACCGCTGCGCGTCGCCGAGTCGGCCGCCACCGCGCCCGTCGCCGCGACCAGGACCACCGTCAGCGCGACCGCGCGTGACCAGGGCTTGCGGGCGGTACCCACCCTCGCCCCGGTCGACGCACCCGAATCCGCCGAGACCAAAGTCGGTCCCGGGCTGCCGGTGGTACGGGAGGTGGGCACCGACGCGGGCCGTGCACCGGAGTCGGCCGGATCGCTGGTCTGCCGCACCGCCGCCAGCAGGGCCGTGCGGAACGCCTGAGCGTCCGGGTACCTGTCGTCCGGACGGGTCGCGGTGGCCCGACGCAGCACCGCCGCCACCGCAGGCGGCGTGACGGCGGACGGCGGCACATCGGCGGTCGGTCCCGTGTTGGCGGGCGGTCCCGTGCCGGTGGACGATCCCGTACCGACGGGCGATCCCGTACCGACGGGCGGTCCCGTGTTGGCGGGCGGTCCCGTGTTGGCGGGCGGTCCCGTGTTGGCGGGCGGTCCCGTGTTGGCGGGCGGTCCCGTGTTGGCGG